>JAFZVV010000011.1 GCA_017617615.1 Prevotella sp.
TTGAAAATTGAAAATTGAAAATTGAAGATTGAAGATTTATCTATCAAGAAGGCCTGGAAAACGATGCGTTTTCCAGGCCTTCTTGGTTATTCCTCATTTCACGAACGAGCGGCGCACCATCCCATCGTAGGTATTCACGTCGAGGTGGACGACATCGCCCTTGCGCAGGTGTGAGATGGGGATACTGGCATACGCACTGCTCGAATAATACTCAGGCACGCCCGCCTGATCATGATATAATAAAAGGTATAATTCCTGAGTACCATCATCGTGGACAACAACACTGTCGCAGTCGACACCCAGCAACTGGTGCTTTGCCACCACGGCATTGCCTTCCACACCAGTCTTCACATAAAGCCCGAGATTCAGATACCGGCCATTGGCACTCACCCACGCGCTTTCCATCGTCAGGGGGTCGGTACACACCTTCTCACGTCTCTTCTCCGGGATGAGGAGCACCAGCACCTGTGACATGGAGACGAAATGCGTATAGGGAGCCACCTCACCATTGCGGGCACTGTAAAGCAGGCCACGATATACGGAATCGGGCGTGGTAGCCCAGTCGCAGGCGGCATCATTGCGGAACACCAGCGAGTCGCCTTCATCGGTGATGGCATACGCCATCTGTTTCGCCTCGCCACTCCTCGCCTCCACGAAGTCAGCGCGCAGGTAGGATTTCTCCCCGTCGCCCGAATCGTAGTCTTCGATGGAACAAGCCATGGTGAGCAGGAGCGCACATCCCATGGCCAGGAGTGTGATGGCGTGTATTCTCATTGTACAGCGAGGAAATTACGTGCCGGCATGGCATACATGGTGAGCATCCGCTCACGCAAGTACGGCAGGTCGGGATGGGGAAGGTCGATTTTCGCCAACTGGTGTTCGATATACTGTACAAAAGAAGCCTTGTCGGCCTCGGTGTATTGCGCCCCATGGGCATCAGTCTGCTCAAGCAAGTCGAGTGCCACGTAGTTGACGGGATAGAGCCTATAATGGCGGTGGATTTCCATGTCGATATGGGCGGCAAGCCTGTCGAAGAGTTCAACCTTGCCGATGGCGGGGTCGAGCGACAGCAGGAAGTCGTCGACACATGGCGCACAATGGTAGTGGATATGTCCCTTATAGCCCATGATGCCCGTACGCATGCTTACCACGTCGTCTTGGGCCGACTTGCGGAAGCCTTCGTCGTCGCGTTTCTGCTGGAACTCCTTGGCCTTGAGGAAATCACAGGGGTCGAACTCATACGAGATAGACAAGGGCACGATATGCAGGGCGGCGAGGCGGTCGCAGACGCTACCCTCCCCTCCCATCGCCATCATCTTGAGGATAGCGGGCTGGGTGCGGTCGTCGGAGTCTTTTGCACGCCCCTCACGCTGTGCTATCCATAGGTTCTCGTTCTTCTGCCCGATGGCGAAGTGCATGTAGTCGGATAGCCGTCGGCTGGCAAGAAGCATCTGACGGGGCGGCAGGCTACGTTCCACGATGAACGACTTGTTCACCCTCACCAGGTCGCGCACCCAAGGAAGCGAAAGCAGGTTGTCGCCAATGGCAATCTCACAGGTGGTGTCGAACCCGGCGTCGACGAGCAGTTTGTCGAGCAAAGCCGAGTCGAGCACAATGTCACGGTGGTTGCTTACGAAAGTGTAGCGACGACTGTTGTCGATGGCATGGCTGTCGAACTCACAGCCCTTCGAGGCCTTGTCGAGCAAGTCGGCGAGAAAGCCATAACAGAAGGTTTTCTGGAATTCGAGGTTGCTCTTGCATTGACGCATCTTCGCACCCATCACCTCGACTGGAACGCCGGGATAGAGGGCAGCAAGCACGGCCTGGAACTGGCTGTCGGCCAGCAGGCGCTCGTACACTTCGGGCAGCTCTTCGGGCTCGTAAGGCCGTATACTGTCGAATTCGCTGGGTATTTTCATGGCAGGAAAGGTTTAGAATTGGTTTTCCACAATATCGGTGAGCACATCCTTGATGTCGAGGCCGGCGGCCTTCACCTGCTGGGGTATGAAGCTGGTAGGTGTCATGCCCGGGGTGGTGTTGATCTCAAGCATGTTGATTCTGTCGCTTCCGTCCTTGTTCTTCGTGATGATGTAGTCGATGCGGATGATGCCGTTGCAGTGCAGGATGTCATAGATGGCACTGGTGATTTCAGAAGCACGACGGGCAGTATCTTCGGGGATACGGGCAGGCGTTATCTCCTCCACCTGACCATTGTACTTCGCGTCGTAGTCGAAGAACTCGTTGTGCGTCACCACCTCGGTAACGGGGAAGACCACCGACTTCTCACGGGTCTTGTAACATCCCACGGTAATCTCCACGCCATCGAGGAACGACTCCACCATCACCTCGTCGCTCTCCATCATCGCCTTGCGGAGGGCAGGAGCCAATTGGTCGATGTTCTTCACCTTCGACACGCCAAAACTGCTGCCATCGTTGGCAGGTTTCACGAAACACGGCATGCCCACCCGCGACAGGATATCTTCGTCGGTCACGAGATGCTCATATCCCCGGCGGATGAGCAGGCTCTCTGCCACGCTCACGCCATAGCCCCTGAGATACTGGTTGAGCACGAACTTGTCGAAAGTCATGGCCTCCACGAGCACGCCACTGGTGCTATAGGGCAGGTGGATGAGTTCGAAGTAGCCTTGCAGGATGCCATTCTCGCCCGGTGTGCCATGGATGGTGACGTATGCATAGTCGAAGAGCACGGCCTTGCCGTTCTCGATGAACGAGAAGTCGTTGCGGTCGATTTTTGCAGTAGTTCCGTCACTCAGTTCCACATGCCAGTCTTGTCCCTTGATATCGACGATGTAGACATTGTAGCGCTCCTTGTCGAAGAAGGAGTATAGTCCCTGTGCCGAGCGCAGCGACACATCGTGCTCCGAAGAGTCGCCGCCACACACGATGGCGATGTTTCTCTTAAGATTTTTCATTCTGTTGTATCGTAAGTTTGTTTATATTCATTTCCTTTCATATATACCCGCCATTTCGCGATGAGAAAAGCCAAGTCATCGGGCATGGGCGACACGAAGTCCATCTGCTCACCAGTGCGGGGATGCTTGAAGCCGAGGGTCTGTGCATGCAACGCCTGACGTGGACACAGCTTGAAACAGTTGTGTATGAACGCCTTGTACGTGCTGCTGCGCTCACCCCTGAGAATCTCGGTGCCTCCATAGCGCTCGTCGGCAAACAGCGGATGGCCAATAGACTTCATGTGCGCCCTGATCTGGTGGGTGCGCCCCGTCTCGAGCACACACTCCACGAGGGTGACATACCCCAGACGCTCCACCACACGGTAATGGGTGACGGCAGGCTTGCCCAATTCGGAGTCGGGCGAGACGACCGTCATGCGCAGCCGGTCTTTGGGGTCGCGCACGATATTCCCTTCTATACGCCCCGTATCCTCGGTAAGGTTGCCCCACACCAGGGCGATATAACTGCGGTGTGTGGTCTTGTTGAAGAACTGCAGACCGAGATTGCTCTTCGCCTCGGGAGTCTTGGCTGCCACGAGCAGGCCCGTGGTGTCTTTGTCGATACGGTGCACGAGTCCTACCTCGGGGTCGTTGGGGTCGTAGTGTGGGTTGTCGCGCAGATGCCATGCGATGGCATTCACCAAGGTACCGCTGAAATTGCCGCAGCCGGGATGCACCACCATGCCCGCCTTCTTGTCGATGACCATCACGTCGTCGTCCTCATAGACGATATCCAAGGGGATTTCCTCTGGATGGATGGTCGTATCATACTGGGGATGGTCGAGCATCAGCGTGACGACATCACCCGGCCGCACCTTGTAGTTGCTCTTCACCGGGCGTTCGTTCACATGCACGAACCCGGCATCGGCAGCCTTCTGGATGCGGTTGCGGCTGGAGTGCTGCAGCTTCTCGAACATATACTTGTCGATGCGTACAGGCACCTGACCTCTGTCGACAACGAAGCGATAGTGCTCATAGAGCTGCTGTTCCTCGTCATCGAGCTCATCGGTGTGGATGGGTGTCTCAACCATGTGGGGATGAAGTGTAGTTATTCTGTGGGGGGAGGAGGAGCCGACGGCACTTCAGGGGCAGAAGGTACGGTGGGGACATTGGTGCTGGCGGCACCTACCGACCAGTCGGGGGCACCGGTAGAGCGCGACTCCGTCTGGCGCCTGTAATGCGGCCTCGACCTCATCTGCTGCTCGTCCTCATCCTTCTCTTCCTCACCGAAATAGTAATTGCCACTGTCGACATAGGTCACGGAGTCGGTGAGGTTGCGACGACCGTCGCCCACCTGCAGGATGAGCACATCTTCCACCGACACCTTGTCGCCGGAAGAGAGTTGCTTGCCACCACACTTGATGCCATATACCCACTCACGCTCGCCGGGGATGTACTCCGTCTCGCCAATGCGGAACCCCATGGCAGTGAGTTTCGACTGGGCATCACGCATCGAGCAATTGTCGATGACGTCGGGCAACTCACGCCTCGGCGTGCTGGGTGAGTTGATCTTCAGATATACAATGCGGCCTGGCTTCACGATATCACCGGGCGAAGGCGACTGCTCAAGCACGGTGTTGGGAGGCAAGGTCTTCACATAGTCGGTGTCACTCACTACCACCGTGAGGTGCAACTGGTCGAGGATATCCTCCGCGTCGTTGAATGTCTTCTTCACGACATTAGGCACCTCCACGGTCTGGCCATGACGGGTATACAAGTCGAGACCGTATCTCAAGCCCAGGGCGAGCAGTACAACGATGATGACCATCGCCAGGATATTGCCCCAGAAATACAGGCTCAGGAATTTCTTGAAAAAATTATTATCCATTTTCTAACTGTTGACAAAAAGGCTTGCCCCATGCCCTTTTTCAGCCCAGGGGCGCCTGCATCTTTGCAAAGGTACGACAAAAGCGCCTAAACTCAAAATAAAATCTTCTTTTTTTGGATAAAGGGCGGTTTTCAACGGTCAGGGTATCGTATGGAGACAAAAAAACAGGAAAAAGCATAGCCCCTTCCTGTCCTTCTTCATCTCATAGGATCAGCATTTACTTTCCGTGATGCTCATCCGATACGGTCAGCTTCTTGCGGCCCTTGGCACGACGTGAAGCGAGCACGCGACGGCCATTCTTGCTGGCCATTCTCTCACGGAAGCCATGTTTGTTGACCCTCCTGCGGTTGTGGGGCTGGAATGTTCTTTTCATTGTCGTAATTATTGTTTGTTCGTTGTTGTTCCTATTACTTGACAGGTGCCGATTTCACCTTTTGGGCTGCAAAAGTACACATTTCTTTTCAAACAACCAAGAATTATCCGATTTTTAGTGAACAAATCGCTTTATTTTTGCAAAAATATCGTATCTTTGCACCCAATATCACATCATTTGAAGCGTAACTTCAATTAAAAACGACATAAACAATGATTAAATCACAAGACATCAAAAAAGGTACTTGCATCCGCATGGACGGCAAGTTGTATTTCTGCATCGACTTCCTGCACGTGAAACCAGGAAAAGGCAACACCATCATGCGCACCACCCTGAAAGACGTGGTGAGCGGACGCGTGCTCGAGAAGCGTTTCAACATCGGTGAGGCACTGGAAGACGTGCGCGTAGAGCGTCGCCCCTATCAGTATCTCTATCAGGAAGGCGCCGACTATATCTTCATGAACCAGGAGACCTACGACCAGATTCCCATCGGCAAGGACCTCATCACCGGTGTTGACTACATGAAGGAGAGCGATGTCGTGGAAGTGGTGAGCGACGCTGATACCAACACCATCCTCTTCGCAGAGATGCCCGTGAAGACCGTGCTCCGCATCACCCACTCCGAGCCGGGCATCAAGGGCGATACCGCCACCAATGCCACCAAGCCCGCCACCCTGGAGACAGGCGTGGAGGTAAGGGTGCCCCTCTTCGTCAATGAGGGCGACCTCATCCAGGTCGACACCCGCGACGGCAGTTACCTGCAGCGTGTGAAGGAATAACCCTTTAGCCACATCACCAAATCCGTATACAGCATTGAGCCATTAGTGTTGGCACACCCAGGTGTGTCATGCCAATGGCTCAATGCGTAAAAGCCCATCGGCAGCACTTGCGTATGAAATATTCTTTCATCATTCCCGTATACAATCGCCCCGACGAGGTGGACGAGTTGTTGCAGAGCCTCACCACACAAACGGTGGGCGGTTTCGAGGTCATCGTGGTGGAAGACGGGTCGTCGAAACCATGCAAAGAGGTGTGCGACAAATACACCGACCGACTCGACCTGCATTATTTCAACAAGAAAAACTCGGGTCCGGGACAGAGCCGCAATTATGGTGCCGAGCGGGCAAAAGGAGAATACTTGATAATCCTCGACTCCGACGTGGTGCTCCCCGAAGCCTATCTGGCAGCAGTAGAACAGGAATTGAGCAACAACCCCTGCGATGCCTTCGGCGGTCCCGACAGTGCTCATCCCTCGTTCACGCCCACGCAAAAGGCTATCTCCTACTCCATGACGAGTTTCTTTACCACAGGGGGCATACGTGGGGGGAAGAAGAAACTCGACAAGTTCTATCCCCGTTCCTTCAACATGGGCATCCGCCGCGACGTATACCTGCGTCTCGGTGGTTTCTCCAAGATGCGCTTCGGCGAAGATATCGACTTCAGCATCCGCATCTTCAAAGGCGGATACACCTGCCGGCTATTCCCTTCGGCCTGGGTATGGCACAAACGGCGCACCGACTTCCGCAAATTCTTCAAACAGGTGTACAACAGCGGCATCGCACGCGTGAACCTCTTTAAGAAATACCCCGAATCACTCAAGCTGGTACATCTGTTGCCAACGGTCTTCACCATTGGCGTGTCGGCGCTCGTCGTCGTCTCTGCTGTAGGCCGTGCCCTGATGCACTACGACCCCACACACTTCCGTCGCTGGTATCTGCTGTGTGCGCTGCCCTGGCTACCCATCCTCGCCTTTGCGCTCCTCATTTTCGTCGATGCCACCATCCGTCACCGCAGCCTCTCAATAGGATTGCGCAGCGTTGCCGCTTCATTCATCCAACTCTTCGGCTATGGCACAGGGTTCCTCGTAGCCTGGTGGAAACGCTGCGTGCTGGGAAAAGACGAATTCCACGCCTTCGAGAACAACTTCTACCAATAGGCCTTTTCCTTTTGCCAAAAGATGAACACAAAACTCAACATCAACCAATGGGCTGAAGAAGACCGCCCCCGCGAGAAGTTCATGCAACTGGGCGCTGAAGCACTCAGCAAAGCCGAGTTGCTCGCCATCCTCATCGGGTCGGGCTCTACCAAGGAGAGTGCCGTAGACCTGATGAAACATGTGCTCAAGGATTGTGGCGACAACCTCAACACCCTGGGAAAGAAAAGCCTGCAGGAACTGATGGAGTATAATGGCATCGGCGAGGCAAAGGCTGTTACCATCCTCGCTGCCTGCGAACTCGGCAAGCGCCGCCAGGCTGAGGATGCGATGCACCGCGAACAGATACTCGAAGCAAAAGACATTTACGCCTGCCTGCATCCAAAGATGCAGGACCTCGACGTGGAACAGGCATGGGTGCTGCTGCTCAACCAGAACTTCAAACTCATCAAGGCAGAACGCCTCTCCAGCGGCGGCATCACGGAAACTGCCGTCGACGTGCGGCAAATCATCAAGATGGCCGTGCTCAACAATGCTACGGTGATAGCCCTGGCACACAACCACCCCAGCAACAACCCCAGCCCCAGTGCCGACGACGACCGCATCACCCAGCGCGTGAAGAAAGCGTGCGAAATCATGCGGCTCCATTTCCTCGACCATGTCATCGTCGTCGACGGCGGCTACTATTCCTATCACGAACATGGGCGGTTGTAAACCATCAACGCCAACAATTATTTCTACCAAACTTCCGTTGGTTGAGCGAATGCTTAACTTGAATTATTATTATCTTTCTCTCGCTTTTTTCTTGGATTTTCAGAAAAAATAGGCTACATTTGCATTCAAACCACAAACAGCACCACCATGGACGAGACCACACGCACCAATCCCACACAGCAACCATCCCTTGACGCCAACGTGGCTTCATGGCCCCGACTGGATGGAAGCATCGCCTTCAACCACCTCGTAGACTACCATTCATACAACACCTATGGAGCCTACAGCCTGTCGGCAGAAGAATGGGACAACCGCGAGATGATCTACAACTTCAAGAACAATTCCGAACTCACCGACCCCATTTCCCACCAGCAAGCTCTGGAGAAGGCCATCGGCCTGTTCATCCCCATGCTGAAGACCACCTTCGGCGAACAGTTGCATCAACTCACGCTCGTGTGCATCCCAGCATCCACTGCCGAAAAGACCAAGGCACGCTTCGAGGACTTTGCGCGCATAGTGACCGAGGAAACCGGCATGGAAAACGGTTACCACCATGTGCAGGTAGCGGTCGACGCCGAGTCGAAACACCTCGCCGACCAGCCACTCTATACCATCGACGAAGAATGGTTCAAAGGCCGCGACGTGCTCCTCTTCGATGACATCATGGCTACCGGAGGCAGCATCAAGTCGTTTGCCGGACAGATGACAGCAGCAGGCGCACATGTGGTGGCTGCCGTGGTGCTCGGCAAGACCATCAGCGACAAGTTCGCCCGTGAGAAACAAGACATTTAAAGACCACAAAGCCTTTAAAGACCCTACAATGACACAAGAAGAGAAAACCACCATAGAGGGCCGCATCGTTGACGTGCTGCGCACCGTCTTCGACCCTGAGATTCCCGTCAACATCTACGACCTCGGCCTCATCTACCGCATAGACCTGCACGAAGACGGCGCGCTCGACCTCGACATGACCTTCACCGCACCCTCATGCCCCGCCGCCGACTACATCTTCGAAGACGTGAGGCAGAAAGTGGAGAGCGTGGAAGGCGTGACAGCCGCCAACGTGCAGCTGGTATTCGAGCCCATGTGGGACATGAGCATGATGAGTGAGGAAGCCCGTGTGGAATTAGGTTACGACTGATGAACAAGAACATATATTTCCTCTCCGACGCCCACCTGGGGTCATTGGCCATAGAACACGGGCGCACACAAGAGCGGCGCATCGTGAGGTTCCTCGACAGCATCAAGCACAAGGCTGCCGCCATTTACCTGTTGGGCGACATGTTCGACTTCTGGAATGAGTACCGCTATGTGGTGCCCAAAGGATATACGCGGTTTCTCGGGAAACTCTCCGAACTTACCGACATGGGCGTGGAGGTGCACTTCTTCACGGGCAACCACGACATGTGGACCTATGGCTACCTGGAGGAGGAATGCGGAGTCATCGTGCACTACAAGCCCCTCACCACCGAAATCTACGGCAAGGTATTCTACCTGGCCCACGGCGACGGCCTGGGCGACCCCGACAACAAGTTCAAACTGCTGCGCTACCTCTTCCATAACCGCACCTGCCAGAAACTCCTCAACACCATCCACCCCCGTTGGGTGATGTCGTTGGGACTCACCTGGGCCAAGCACAGCCGCATGAAACGCGCCGACGGCAAGGAGCCTCCCTATATGGGTGAGGAAAAGGAGCACCTGGTACTGTGGACCAAGGAATACATGAAGCAGCATAGCGATATCGATTTCTTCATCTACGGCCACCGGCACATCGAACTCGACCTGATGCTCTCACGGAAGACCCGCATGATGATTATCGGCGACTGGATATGGCAGTACACCTATGTCGTCTTCGATGGCGAGCATATCTTCCTTGAAGAATACGTGGAAGGCGAAAGCCAGCCATAACCACGAAAAAAAGCGTCTCCCGTTGGAGGCGCTTTTTTCTTTCTTAGAGGGGAGTCAGAGCAGGTTCATCGTGTCGGTAGCAATCATCAGTTCCTCGTCGGTAGGGATGACACACACCGTGACCTTCGACCCATCGGCAGAGATGATGGCCTCCTCGCCACGGGTCTTGTTCTTCTCGGCGTCGAACTGCACGCCCAGGAACTCCAGGTCCTTGCACACTTCCTCGCGCATGCCCATCTGGTTCTCGCCCACACCGGCAGTGAAGACGATGATATCCACGCCACCCATGGCAGCGGCATAGGCACCGATGTATTTCCTGATGCGGTAGAAATACATGTCGAGTGCCAGTTGCGCACGCTCGTTGCCTTCTTTCGCAGCACTCTCCACATCACGCATGTCGCTGCTCTCACCTGTGATACCCAGCACACCGCTCTGCTTGTTGAGCAGGTTCGACATGCCATCGGGGTCGAGTTCGAGTTTCTTCTCCAGGAAGGTGATGGCACCACCATCGATGTCACCGCAGCGCGTGCCCATCATCAGGCCCTCGAGAGGCGTCAGGCCCATTGTGGTGTCCACACACTGGCCGTCTTTCACGGCAGCAATCGAACCGCCATTGCCGATGTGGCAGGTGATGATACGCTTGCCCTTGGGGTTCACATCGAGGAATTCACACACCCGCTGTGACACATAGCGGTGACTCGTGCCATGGAAACCGTAGCGGCGCACGCCAAACTGCTTGTAAAGCCTGTAAGGCAACGCATACATATAGGCCTTCTTCGGCATGGTCTGATGGAAGGCGGTGTCGAACACGCCTACCTGAGGCAGGCCAGGCATCAACTCGCTCACGGCGCGCACGCCCTTCAGATTGGCAGGGTTGTGGAGCGGAGCCAGGTCGATACAACTCTCAAAGGCATCGAGCACCTCGTCATTGAGCAGCACGCTCTTGTTGAATTTCTCGCCGCCGTGCACCATACGGTGCCCCACGGCATCTATTTCCTTGAGGTCCTTGATGGCGCCTATCTCCCTGTCGGTGAGCAGGGAGAAGATGAACTTCACGCCCTCTGTGTGCTCCGGGATGTCATGCATGATGGTCTTCTTCTCGCCATTGGGAAGTTTCACTTTCACGAAAGCGCCTTCCATTCCCACACGCTCTGCGCCACCCGAGGCCATTACCTCCTTGGTGTCCATATCGTAGAGCGCATACTTGATTGACGATGAACCACAGTTTAAGACTAATATTTTCATTGCGTTTTGATTGTTGGTGTTGTTGCTAATGTGATTACTTGGCATCCATGGCCTGGCAGGCGGTGATGGCAACCATCTTGTAAATATCATCGACAGAACAGCCACGGCTCAAGTCGTTCACCGGACGGGCGATACCCTGGAGGATGGGACCGAGTGCCTCGGCATCACCCAGGCGCTGCACCATCTTATAACCGATGTTGCCTACCTCGAGGTTGGGGAACACCAGTACGTTGGCCTTCCCTGCAATTTCGCTGCCAGGAGCCTTCTTCGCACCCACCGACGGCACGAGGGCAGCATCGGCCTGCAGCTCTCCATCGACCTTCAGCGTGGGGTCGAGTTCCTTGGCCAGACGGGTAGCCTCTATCACCTTGTCCACCACCTCGTGCGTGGCACTTCCCTTCGTCGAGAAACTCAGCATGGCCACACGGGGGTCATCGAAACCTGCCACGCTCCTTGCAGTCTGTGCCGTGCACACGGCTATCTGCGAGAGTTGCGCAGCATCGGGCATCGGGGTGACGGCCACGTCGCCCACCACGAGGATGCCGTTCTCGCCATACTGCGGCTGTTTGGTGATGAGAAGCATAGCTCCACTCACACAAGTAATGCCCGGCGAGCACTTGATAATCTGCAATGCCGGACGAAGGGTGTCGCCCGTAGTGCTCAGCGCGCCCGAAATCTGACCGTCGGCTCCCTCGGTCTTGATAATCATACAACCCAGGTAAAGCGGGTTCTTCACCAGTTCGCGGGCTTTCTCTATCGTCATGCCCTTCTTCTTGCGCAACTCCGTGAGCAACTCGGCATACTCCTCGCTCCTGGGGTTGTTCTCCGGGTCGATGAGAGTGGCCTTGTCGATGTGCTCCAGTCCCCACTCCTTGGCCAGGGCGTGTATTTCGTCGGGATTGCCAATCAAAATAAGGTCGGCGATGTCCTCGGCAAGCACTCTGTCGGCTGCCCTCAATGTGCGCTCCTCCGTTGCCTCGGGAAGCACGATACGCTGCTTGTTGCTCTTGGCGCGTTCGATGATTTGCTGTACTAAACTCATAGTTGTTTTTTGAATTATTGTGTTTTTATAGGATTATCTTTACCTTTTTGCAAAGTTAATGAAAAAAAACGGCATCGTGTCACTTCGTCCAGTGATTTATGATTTTTTTGGTTTTCCAAACCAAACCTGTCTGACACCAATCTAATCCTGGCGGAGTTCCTTTACCAGGAAACTCTCCAGGTCCTCGAACGAGAGACGTACGTTGATCTTGCCTCTCACCGCCACGCTCACCCTGCCGGTTTCCTCGGAAACGATGATGGCCAGCGCATCGGTCTCCTCGGTGATGCCTATACCTGCACGGTGGCGCAGGCCTAATTCCTTGGGAATATCAAGGCTATGGCTCACGGGCAGCACACAGCCTGCCGCGAGGATTCGCTTCTTCGAGATAATCATGGCACCATCGTGCAATGGCGAACCCTTGTAGAAAATGTTCTCGATGAGACGCTGGTTGATGTTGGCATCCACCATCTCACCCCTCTCCTGCATGAACTCGTCGAGGGGGATATTGCGCTCGACGACGATGAGTGCCCCCACCTTGTCCTTGGCCATGCTCATGCATGCGCCCACCACGGGCATGATATACTTCATGTCGACAGGTGCCTTGCGGCGCCCCATGATAAACCTCAGCAGCGGAGACATTCGCTGGTGCGCACCGAGGTTATAGAAGAACTGGCGTATCTCTTTCTGGAACAGCACGATGAAGCCGATAACACCCACGCTCACCAACTTGTCGAGGATGCTGCCGAGCAACTTCATCTCAAGCACCACACTCACCACCAGCCATAGAAGGATGAAGATGAGGATGCCGATGAACACGTTCATCGAGCGCGACTCCTTCATCAGCCTGTAGCTGTAGTAGAGCAGTATCGCGACCAAGAAGATGTCGATGAAATCCAAAAACTTAAAATCCAGAAGCATAGGCCTTTACTTATCTTCAACGTTCATAACTACGTACCTCTTCCACCACCCTGCATGCCTGCACCGCGGCAGCCACGTCGTGCACACGCAACACCGATGCGCCTTTCATCAGCGCCACGGCATGCATGGCAGTGGTGGCGTGAAGGGTTTCTTCGGGCGTGCTGCCAAGGAGGCGCCACAGCATAGACTTGCGCGACACGCCAACCAGCAGGGGCAAGTCCAACGCGAGCAGACGGTCGAGTTGACTCATCAGACGGTAGTTCTGCGCCAGGTCTTTTCCAAAACCGAACCCCGGGTCAATAAGGATGTCGCTGACACCCAGCGAGTGCAATAGGTTCACGTCGGCCGACAAGGCCAACAGCATCTCATCGAGCGTGGGGCGCACGGAGGTGAGCACATAAGGCACACGCAAACGCGCCACCATCCCAAACATCGCGGGAATTTCCTCACGCTCCGACAACGGCTTGTCGGCACCGATGGCACGGCCACCCTCCGACACGTCATTGATGATGGCGGCACCATAGTCCTCGACTGCCATACGGGCCACATCGGGGCGGAACGTATCGACGCTCACCACGGCATCGGGATGACGGTGGCTCACCACGCCAAGGGCCATGCGCAACCGGCACATCTCCTCGGCCTCGCTCACCATGGCAGCACCGGGACGGGTGGAATAGGCTCCCACATCGATGATGGCACCGCCCTCGCCCACTATCTCATCGGCACGCCGTGCCACTTCGTCTTCGTCGTGCTGGCGGCTGGCGGCATAAAACGAGTCGGGCGTTACATTGAGAATGCCCATCACCTGCGGTGAAGCCAGTGAGAGCAGTTTCCCCCGTACATTGATGGTATAACCAGAGTCCGTAGTTTTCATTGTAACTGCAAAAATACGAAATAAATCATGAATCACCGAGCAATTTGACGAAGATTTCTGCCACAGCATATTTTTTCAGCCACGACAACAAAAGCCATATCAAAAAAAAACACTATTTTTGCACGAACAAATTCCTTTACCATGCAAATAGAAAAACTTTACGAAATATTCGAGCAGCATCCCACCGTGACCACCGACACACGGCAGTGCACTCCCGGTGCGCTATTCTTCGCACTGAAGGGAGAGACATTCGACGGCAACAAGTTTGCCTCACAGGCACTGGAGAAAGGATGTGCCTACGCCGTCATCGACGAGGCAGAATATGCCCTCAACGACGACCCCAGATTCATTCTGGTCGACAATGTACTCACCACCCTGCAGCAACTGGCACGCCACCACCGCCGTACCCTCGGCACCAGAATCATCGGCGTGACAGGCACCAATGGCAAGACCACGACAAAAGAACTCATCGCCACCGTGCTGAGTCAAAAATACAACGTTCTCTACACACAAGGCAACTTCAACAACGACATTGGCGTGCCAAAGACGCTCTTGCAACTCACCAAGGACCATGACATCGCCGTGGTGGAAATGGGGGCCAGTCATCCAGGCGACATCAAGACGCTCGTCAACGTCGTGGAACCCGACTATGGCATCATCACCAATGTGGGGAAGGCGCATCTCCAGGGATTCGGCAGTCTTGAGGGGGTGTTGCACACCAAAGGCGAACTCTATGACTTCCTACGTGGGAAAGAAGAGAGCGTGGTATTCATCGACAACGGCAACGAATTGCTGAAAGGTATTGCCAACGGACTAAGTCTAGTCACCTACGGCACGAATGGCGAAAAAGACCTCTGCGTGGGCGGAGAGGTGCTGTCGTGCGCACCGATGCTGCAGTTCAGATGGCGGCATGGTGCAGGCCAATGGCATGAGGTAACCACCCACCTCATCGGCACCTACAACGTGACCAATATGCTGGCTGCTGCCTGCATAGGCCTCTACTTCGGCGTAGAACCCGAACAGATCGACGAGGCACTCTCGGCATACCGACCCACCAACAACCGCTCACAACTCACCATAACCGAGCACAACAGCCTGATTGTAGACACCTACAACGCCAACCCCACCAGCATGAACGCCGCACTGTGCAACTTCCGCGACATGGAAGTATCGCCCAAAATGGCCATCCTCGGTGCCATGCGCGAGTTGGGCGATAGCAGCGAGGAGGAGCACCGCAAGGTCATCAACTTCTTATTGGAGAATGGCTTCCGTGAGGTGTGGCTCGTAGGTGAGGAGTTCCACTTCGAGGGATGCCCTTACCCATGTTTCCATGATGTGGAGGAAGTGAAGAAAGCCATCGGCGAGAAACGGCCCGAAGGATACTACATCCTCATCAAGGGCAGCAACAGCACGCGTCTTTTCGAACTGCCACCGCTGTTGTAAGACAGCATTATTACCACTAGCAGAAAGAAAAAATAGGAAAAATTTGCCGATATGGCAAATTTGCACTATCTTTGCACCGCAAAATCGGGATGTAGCGCAGTTGGTAGCGCACTACGTTCGGGACGTAGGGGTCGGGCGTTCGAGTCGCCTCATCCCGACTTTTTCAAGAGTCAAGTGCCTGATAATCAGGCACTTGAATTTTTTTAACACCGAATTTGCACAACATTTGCACAACCGAGGCCCATTTTGGGGTGAAAAAAGATGTTCAGAAGCGTTAGCTGACAATACTTTACGACTGCGAAACATTTAGAACATTTTTCAGCAATAGAAATTGGTTACATAGTGCAACGGAAGCAGGCTGATGCTCTCTAATTGATTACGGCTGAAACAATTAAACGACAATCCCTAACATAAAAGGCCCACATAGGAAACCGAAGGCCTGGCTAGACCACAAACGTTCAGCTTTCTATGTGAGAAATTGCAGTACATGATTCTTAAACTTCGACAATTCCGTCTTTCAGTTCAATCTTCTTCTGTTTGCTTTGCAGGCAAGTGAATCAACAGCGCACAGCTAGTCTCTTTTTTATTTTATACAGATATACCCTTTATGGAAGTCATCGGTGTCACAAAATAAACGACCGCTTTTCAACCATATTTTTTCTCCCGTATTGAATATGAAATTTTCATCCGTGTAATAACGGTCTGGATCTCTTTCTTCAGTAGCCACATGCTCTAACCTGCCTTGTTCATATTCTATTACATGGTTTTCCCATTCATCGTCGGAGGTACCAATGTATTTGCCACGAAGGACTTTCCCTGTCTTATCAATGACCTTCCAAGAGCTCCCGTCGAAGACAAGTGATATGCCGTGATAAAATTGGCTCACACTCAAATATATGGGATTGACTACAATGTGACCCCTTTCGTCCTTGAACCCCCATCTTCCACTTGTGCCCTGAATGGCGGCCAATCCTTCTGAAAACTCCATGGTGTCTTTCAGCATGTATGGCTCCGTATCGTCTTTCTCCTGTTCATTTGTTTTTGTCTGACTTGAACAATATGCCAATCCAAAAATCGAGTCTACATAACCATCCAATTCCCTAAATATATAATTGGTGTCAACTGGCTCCCACCATTCCTTTGACTCAATGTCAAATAGAAAATTCACACCGTCATCCAGTATGCCATGCATGGAAGTAGGAAAAGCAACAGTGATTTTCTTAGGGGATTGTTCCAATGAAACGGGATTTCCATTCCTGTCTATGACCGTCCATTCTCTATCATTGCATACAACCGCCACTCCCTGAAAGAAACGGGTTACTGCCCTGTATTGAGGATGAATAACAAAGTTGTTGCTTTTGTCTACAAATCCCCAAACTGTTTTTGAATGGGAGTCGTTGCCCTCTTTCATAGATATGGCTGCCAAACCTTCGTGATAAGACTTCTTTTTTATATGAGACTTCTTTTTTGGCAATGCTTCAGATGCCTTCGTCTCATGTTCAGATGCCTTCGTCTCATGTTCAGATGCCTTCGTTTCATGTTCAGATGCCTTCGTTTCATGTTCAGGTGTATCTTTGCTACAGCTGAACAGTTTTTTCAAAAAATTAATCATTATGTTTATACTCTAATTCCGTGTCGAACACAACTTCTATATTAGGGACTGTCGTAAAAAATCAAGAATATTTATAACTATCTATTTATCAATACGATACAGATTTCGAACCTTTATTGATGATAAGCCCCCTGACACCGTGGAAAAGTGAAAAATCGGGGGAATTACAAACTTAAATGCAATGCTTAAGCCTACAAAGTGAAGTGTCCAAGTTCACATGTTCAGAAAAGCGAAATGCGCAATCTAATATGTCTGCAAAGCCCAATAAGGCAATTTGCATTGACAAAGATATACATTTTTAGTGATTTATCAACTATTCAAAGAGAAAATATTGATTCTTGAGACATAAATGCCTCTCGGGAACAGTAAATTATGGGCGCATTTTTAAGAATAACAAGAAAGGCTATGAAAATTTACTCAAAATGTATCGTTATTTGGAAACTATTGTATATCTTTGTAATCTAAATATCAATTATGTCTGGAAAAGGCTTTGAGTTTGTCATGTTGGAAGAGGCAAAGAATTTCATTCTTAGCCTGCAAGAGTCTGCCAGAAAGAAAGTGCTCTACAACGTGCAGAGAGTAGCGATGGGTGAACGAAATGCGGAATTATTCAAGAAGTTGGAAAGTACCGACATTTGGGAGTTCCGTACACTTTTCAATGGCATACATTACAGGCTCTTTGCATTTTGGGACACGGACGACAACACACTTGTCATTGCCACACACGGCATCGTCAAAAAGACACAGAAAACACCAAAGAAAGATATTTCGAAGGCGATTGAGATAAGGAAACACTATTTTGAAAGCAAAAAGAAATAAATATGGAACAGATAGGAGATATGAAATTATACTCAATGGATGAAGTGCTTAACGAGGCTATAGGCGTAGTTGGCACTGCCGAGCGTGACGAGTTCGACCGTAGCGTCGATGAGGCTGTCCACGCCTATCAAATGGGTGAGGCTATTAGAAAAGCCCGACTACAACAGAATATGACACAAGAAGAATTAGGCAGACTTGTGGGGGTGAAAAAGTCGCAAATCTCAAAAATTGAGCGTGGTGCGAATATGACTCTCCGGTCTTACAGCCGCATTTTCAAGGCCTTGGGAATAACCACAGCCATGCTCGACCTCGGGAGCATCGGCAAAGTGGCTTTATGGTAAAAGACAATGTACTATCTTTTCAAAATCACGGATAAAGTTCGATAATTTGCCATCCCGTCTTTAAAAAAAATAAGCAGGGCGAAAGTCCTGCATTTTTGATGGACGTAGGGTTCTGAGCCAAAGGCCGCATATCATGGAAGAATACCCATTCATTTGACTTTCGCTCGCTTAATCGTACCTCTGGCTTCGCCGAAGGTACTACGCTCGGGATATTCCAAATAAATTTAACCTTCGGTTGAATTTTGTCACGACTCGGCAAAAATATGCAAGCATTTCTTTGCTTTCGCTGCTCCAAAATTTTTGATTTCCGCTCGCTTAATCGTACCTTTGTAAAAGCATTGTAATTTTGTGGTGAAAACATAGGATATCACTTTTTTTGCGAAGAGGGGTATTGGGTTTTGCCTTTCGAAGGTCTTACAACTGAAAAGAGCAAAAAGACGTATATGGACTACAATAAACAACGGTTTGAACGCCTGTTCAAGGACAGTTATCCGATGATGTATCGCATGGCATTCTCGATGGTAGAGAATGCCGACGATGCGAAGGATGCCGTGAACCAGGTGTTCACCCAGATGTGGAAAGGCAAGCCCAAGGTAAGCGACGACAGCATCAGAGGCTATCTGCTGGCAGCCACACGCAACCAATGCCTGCACACCCTGCGGCAGCGGCAACTGCAACGGCAGATGGAGGAAGAACTCCAGAGAAGCAAGGCGGAACATCAGGATGAAGAGAGAGAGGAACTGCTGCGCGAACTGCATCAGATTATCGAGGACAACCTGACGGAACAAGACCGGCGCGTGCTACAGTTGCACTATGACGAGGAAATGACCTACGCCGAGACGGCATCGGCGCTCGGCATCAGCACGGCGACAGTGAACAAGCACATCACCCGGTCGCTGGCAAAAATCAGACAAACCCTCAAAATTGCAAAGTAAGATGAAGACAGAAGATATCGACAAGAGTATTGGCATGCCTGATGTGGATGCTGAATGGGAAAAGTTCGAACATGAGGTCATCGACAAGAAGACTGCACCCACAAAGAGAATCATGTTGTGGGGACTTTCCATCGCTGCGTCCATCGTGCTATTGGCAGGCATCTTCCTTCTTGGAAATGCTTCCAAAGAACAAGATGGCAATAATATAGCCAAGGTTGAACAACCTGCTGCACCAAAAGTCCAAGAAGAGGGCACAACTACACCAAACACTGAGAAGATACCAGCGACAAATGAGGCCTCGGCAACTAAGATGGCACCAGAGGCGGCTGTTGCCTCTGAGACCAAGTCAGTAGCAGAGACTAAGCAATCCACTGCCGAAGAAATGCGCGCCATGGCTACCCCTGCGAATTCAGAGCAAAAAGACAACAAGGCTATCGGAGTACCCGTCAAGCAAGAGCAAATATTTTCTGTTGTTGAGCAAAGTCCCAGTTTTCCCGGAGGCAAAAGGGCTTTGCAGGAATTTATCAAGACGAACAAGAAATATCCCGAACTGGCACAGGAGTATGGGGCAAAGGGCAGGGTCATCACGACCTTCTTGGTAGACAGTTTAGGATACGTTTCAGACATCAAAGTCCATAGATACCTACTCAAATATGACACCTTGCGCCTGAGTCAGGAGACCGAAGAAAAACAAGAACAGGTGAAGGAGCAGATTGCCCAACAATTGGGTGAGGAGAGCACGCGCATCCTTAGCCTGATGCCCAGATGGAGCCCGGGCAAGATGAATGGAAAAGCCGTGAACGTGAGATATGTGGTGCCTGTGCAGTTCCCCTGAATCGCCCAAGAACCCACTTGTTTACGAAACAATAAAAAACTTGCATGATGAAGAAAAAAACTATTATCAACATCGTTTTGCTATTTGCGACCCTTTCCTCGTATGCTACTGGGCAGGAGGGAGAAATCATCTATATCAATGGCGAGCAATGGGAACTGCTGGGCAAGCCTGTCTACGCAGACTCCATACTCAGTCGGGAATTGAATGACGCGCTGCCTAAAGGGCGTGGTGTGGTTACGTCAAACTGGGCCGGCTATACGGCCTACTGGAGCATCAAGGAAGAGCAACTCTGTCTGGACAGTATCCTGTACGAGATACATGATACCTATCCGAAGAGCAGGACGGAATGTGTGCCCTCAGATGTCCTGCTTCGCATATTCGGAAGATACGTCGACGGGAAGCGTATCGTCGCCAAGTGGTTTAACGGAGACATCCGTGTGGCAAAGGGGAAAATGATTTACTACGTGCATTCAGGTTTTGAGAGAAACTACGAGAATGAACAGGTCATCAGCCTTGACCACGGGAAAGTGACAGACAGTAAAACTTTTCAGAACTATGTCGTGGAAGGTTTCTCCTTTGATCATTTCAAGCCAGGGAGCCATGCGGTACTGCGTGAGATGTTCCCCCTGCATATAGAAAATTATCCCGAACTGGCTGATGTCAAACGAATCGTGTTCAGTATCAAGCGGGCGCGTGTCGATGCACAGGGGCATCTTGTAGAGTGCGAGGTGAGGGTGCTCATACCTAAAGACGCAGACTGCAACCCACGTCTGGCAGCCGAGATGGCGGAAGCCATGAAGGCCTATCATCCCTGGCGTGTCTCCTACATCAATGGCGAGTACCGCGCCTACGGTATTGAAAAGTATACTTTCCCGTACATATTAGACAAATAACCAAGCGATTGATTCGCAGAGCATATGTCCTTTTAACTTCCCTTTAACTTCTCTTTAACTTCCCTTCCATTCCCTTCAAAAAAACTTCCTTCCTTTCACCTAAAACACATATCCGAGATTCAAATACAGGTACGGTTCCTTGGTACGATTACTGTAGCCCAAAGAAGCCCCGAGAGGTCCGAATATTGTGTTGAGGTAATATGCCACTTGACAGCCGAAGAGCGTTCTGTGGTCGAAGAGTTCCTTCAGGCGGTCCGACTGCTGGGCAGCAGCCACACGGAGCAACACATAGTGGTTGTTGCCCATGCGCTGCTGAGCCTGCAACTGGGCAGCGACGAAATGATGGTCTACATACTCCATATTGCCGATGCCGGCGAAAGGCATCTGCTGCTCCACGTATTGTCCGAACCACTCGCCACCTACCGTGTTGCCGAAAACAGGCGGGGTGACAGCACCCAGGAGCATACGTCCGTAGGCCATAGGCTGCAGGGTGAAGCGGTTGCCGAATGAGAACGACTTGCGCCAGTTGGCACTGACATCACTCATGCCTGCCTTGCCTTCGAGCTGGGCGAAGTTGTCGGTGAGATAGGCATATTCGGCCTTGAAACGGGCACCGCGTGTGGGGAAATACCAGTTGTCCTCGCTGTTGTAGTTGACCCGGGCACGGTAACTGTAAAAATGCTCATTGTCGAGTTTTACATTCATGGAATGCTCCGACTCCAACTTGTTGCGGTAGTGCAGGTAATCCCAACGCACCCCCATCTGGAGGTTGAAGTGACGCAGGTCGAGGTTGATAGGGGTCAGTTCGGCCTGGAACTGGTTGTAGAGGATATTGTAGTCGAGGTCACCTTTCACATATATGTCCACGTCGTTCCGATAGAAGGTGTAACTGAACATCGGACAGGTGAAACTACGGGTGTGCATGGTGAGGTCGGCCCGCGCCTTCATACGCTTGCCCAACCTGAGGGTGACATCGACGTTCATGGGCGTCCATGCCTTGATGGGGAAGTCGGCACCCAACTGCACCGCAGCATGTTCCTCGGTGTCGTAGCGCAATCCCACATACGCCTGGTTCGTCTTGCGGTTGCCGGCGGTGAGGATGACGCGCACGTCATTGCCATCAGGTTCCAGACGGCACTCGGCGGTCTGGTAGAACAGGTCCATACGCATGGTGGTGGTGAGTTGTTGCTGGAGGTCGGCATCGATGCTGTCGCTTTTCAACGGGGAAGACAAATCGATGAGATGACGGGGCGAGTCAATGTCCGTCCCTACCGTCTTGCGCATACGGAACTTATGGCGCAGGAAACGCTCATCCTGTGGTGTCATGTTCTCGAAGATATATGCCGTGACGCGATGCTTGTCCTTCATCACCGTCGGGTTCTTCGGGTGGAGACGGACGGCCTGCACCGAGTCGCCGAGAAGCTTCTTCAGGGCAAGGAGTTCGTCCCAATGTCTCATGGCCTCTTCCTCACCGCGGCGGATAAGCGTGTCGATGGCGGTCAAGGAGAAACTAGCAGCATTGTAGCCTTTCGTGTCGACCTGCACGTGCAGGTCGGTAATGGCAAGATTCTCCTCGAGTTTGTTCTTGCAGTTCACGTCGATAATCTGACTGAGGATACTCATCGTACGCCCCATGTCGTCGGCAATCTTCGGGTCGCCCTGCACGGTGACGCCGATGATGATGTCGGCACCCATCTCACGGGCGATGTCGGCGGGATAGTTGTTGCGCAAGCCACCGTCGACCAGCACCATGTCGCCGATTCTCACCGGAGAGAAGGCTGCAGGGATGGCCATCGAGGCACGCATGGCCTGCGACAACCATCCGCTATGGAAGTCATACTCCGAGTTGTCGATGACATTGGTTGCCACGCAGGCAAAGGGGATGGGCAGGTCGCTGGAGAAGTCCAGGGAGTCGGTATAGCCCCAACACAGTTGCTGGAACAATTCTCCCAGGTTCTTGCCCTGGATGATGCCTCCGTCATTGTAGTTGGTCTTACCGACGGTGATGCCGCGCGAGAAGACATAGGTGTTCTGTTTCTTGCGGTCGGCGAGGCTCTGCTTCGTCAGTTTCTCCTTGTCGGTGATGACGTAACTCCAGTCTTGCACACGCACCATGGAGTCGAGCGAGTTGGCATTGTAGCCGATGGCGTAAAGACCACCGATGATGCTGCCCATCGACGTGCCGGTGATGATGTCGATGGGGATGCCCGCCTGCTCTATCACTTTCAGCGCTCCGATATGTGCCATGCCCTTTGCGCCGCCGCCGCTCAGCACAACGGCCACCTTTTTCCTCTCTCCTTTTTTATTGGAGGGTATACTGTCTTGCTGTGCGCTTATCGCACCACACAGCAATACTGCCAATATGGTCGTCAAAAGTGTTCTCTTCATTGTCTATGTCCTTCGTTGTATATTATTGTTTTGGCACAAATGTAACAAAAAAAACAATAACATGCAAATGGTGAGTATTTTTTTGTCACGCAGACACTGATGAGTTGTATTCTTCTCATCCATCAATTTGCTTCGAGCCCTCCATCGCGTTGATGTTGGTCTCTTCGCCCACGACCCAGATGATATCGCCGACCTGCAGCCGTTGCAAAGGGTCGGGTGTGAGGAGTTCTCCCTCACCTTCGGGTTCCACACCGACGACAAGGCACTGGTAGCGGTTGCGGATGTCGCTCTCCTTGATGGTCTTGCCTACGAATGGGGAGTTGGAGAAAAGGACGAGCCGGCGCAGCGTCATTTCCTCAGGGACTTTTTTGAGGGCACCCTCGGCACTCATCGATTCCAGGGCATGACCGAAGTCTGTCAACTGCTTATCGGTGCCGATGACCTGCAGGCGGTCGCCAGGAAGGATGAGGGTCTGGGCAGATGGGATGTTGATGCGTTGCTGTCCACGCTGGATACCTACCACTTGTATGCCGTAGGTTTTTCTCAAATCCAGTTCCGCAAGCGTTTTCCCTGCCCACTCAATACCTACTGGCACCACAAAGGTCGAGAGATGAATATCACGCTCCACCAGTCCTCTCATGAATTGTGGACGCCCATCCTGTTCGCGGCGTTCACGTTGCGTGAGGTTAGCGGTGAAGGTCTGTTCCAAGATGTCGCTCTCCTTCCGCAACCGCCGCGAGAAGACAATCATGAACACCACGGCAATGACGATGAAGATACCCAGCGTGCTGCTCCAATGCACGGTGTGCCCGAGGATGTAACTCACGAAGGCTGCACCCATGACAAAGCGCAGCAACTGCACCGCCACCAGCGGAGCACGGTTGAAGTGGTTGTCATTCCAAAGTGTCTGAAACGTCGTACCCTGATGTTTCAGCATCAGTGAGTACAGAAAAGGAGAAATCAGCAGGATTGCCAAAGTGGCCGTAATGATTTCGCACCAGGGATGATTCAGCATTCTGGCCAAGAGGGGTTCACCGAAATACAGCACCACTGCGGTGATGGCCATACACAGCACACTATAAATCAATATAATGACCCCCACTTGCTTGAGGTAGGTATGCCAGTGGTTTGTCTGTCCCACGACATCTGGCTCTTGCGAAGCATAACGCTCCAACCTCGACAAGAGCGAAGCGGGCAGTATGCGTTTCAAGAATCCATAGGCCGGTTCAGCCAGACGAATCATATAGGGAGTGGTGAACGTGGTGAACACCGACACCGCCACGACGATGGGATAGAGAAAGTCGCTGGTGACACCCAATGAAGTGCCCATCGTAGCGAGGATGAAGGCAAACTCACCTATCTGCGTGAGGGAGAACGAGCATTGCATGGCTGTCTTCAACGACTGGCCGGCGAGCAGGAACCCTCCCGTGCTGAGCAAGGTCTGGCCCAGCATGATGGCGGCAATGATGCAGAGAATCGGGATAATGTGCTGTCCGATAAGCGCCACATCCACCATCATACCTACGGAAACGAAGAAGATGGCACCGAAGAGGTCTTTCACCGGGTTAACGAGATGCTCTATCTTCTCCGCCTCCACTGTCTCTGCCATGATACTGCCCATGATGAAGGCACCGAAAGCGGCAGAGAAGCCCACAGCCGATGCCACGACCACCATACCGAAACATAAGGCCAGGGCAGTGATGAGCAACGTCTCCTCACTCATCAGCGACTTCGTCTTCTTCAGCAGCAACGGGATGAGGTAAATGCCAACGACGAACCATAGGACAAGGAAGAACACGAGTTTGAGGATACTCATCAGCATCTGTGTGCCCTCAAACTCCTTGCTGACAGCCAACGTGGAAAGCATCACCATGAGCACAATGGCCAGGATGTCCTCAATGATGAGCACGCTGAGCACCAAACTGGCAAAACGCTGCTGGCGAAGACCCATGTCGTCGATGGCCTTGAAAATGATGGTCGTCGACGACATCGCCAGCATTCCACCCAGATAGATACAGTCCATCTGTTTCCACCCAAAGGCATGTCCTGTGAATGCACCTACGAGCATCATTGCGAGGATGATGGTACAAGCCGCTATGATGGGTGCAGTTCCCATCTTCAGGATTTTCTTGAACGAGAACTCCAGACCGAGTGCAAAGAGCAGGAAAATGACACCTATCTCGCTCCATAGATGTATGCCCTCCATATCGGTGACGCTGGGCATATAGGGCATATTGGGCGAGGTAATGAACCCCGCGACGATATAGCCCAATACCACAGGCTGCTTCAACCGCTTAAAGAGCAGCGTCATGGCACCGGCACAGATGAGGATGAGGGCAAGGTCGGCTATCAGGGGCTCTAATTCAGACATGTCTTGGAAAAAGCGTTGCGAGATTATCTTGTGCCACCGCCGAGGGCGATGTAGAGGGCGATGATGGCCTGGGCTCCGTTGTACATGTTGGCGGCTTCACTGAGCTGCGCGTTGAGTAGCGTCTCCTGGGCGGTAAGAACTTCCAGATAGTTGGATTTGCCGTTGTCCATCAACTCATGGGTTCCTATATACGCTTCGCGCAACACATCAACCTGCCGGTGATAATAAGCATATTTCTCACGGGCGGCCTGACAGTCGGCCAATGCTTCGTTCACCTGGTTGCCGGCATCAATCACGGTCTGCACGTACTTGCGTTGCAGGTCTTCCTCGGTGAGTTGGGCAATCCTGTGGTTGGCCTTGATTTGTCCGCGAGCAAAGATGGGCTGGGTGAGTTGGGCCATGGCATTGAGCAATATTTTGCCGGGATTCACGGTCCCTTCTCTGTTGGTCCATCCGGCCACACCCTGCAATGTGATGCTTGGGAAGAAGGCCGAACGGGCAGCCTGGGTGTTGTAGAAGGCTTCCTCCATGGCGAAATTGGCCAGGCGGATGTCGGGGCGGTTTTGCAGCACTTCAGCGGGAACACCAATCTTAATGAACTTCATGTCAAACATTCTTTGACCTGTGGTAGAGTCGGGATGCTCTTTCAGGGCAGCACTGCCCCAGTAACTGCGCTCGATATGCTGTGGGGTCTCACCCAACAGGCGGCAGAGAGCATTCTCCACGCTGCGGATGTTGCGGCGCGTGTCCACAATCTGGGTCTTCACGTTCAGGTACGACGACTCCATTTGGTTGACGGCGGTGGAATAAATCTTCCCGTTTTCCCATAGTATCTTCTCTGTTTCCAAGGAGGCATTCCACAGACTGTCGGTAGCGTTCAGGATGTCCAACTGATGGTCGAGCAACTGCAGCATGTAATACTGTTGGGCTACGGTAGAGACAAGGTTGGCGCGCACCACTTCCTCACGAATCTGAGCCTGTAGGAGCACGGCATTGGCTGCACGTTTCTTGTTGGTGATGGAGCCAAAGACATCCAGGTCCACGCTCATCTGAAGCGGCATGTTATAGGCTTTGGTGAGGGGACCGAAGTCGAAACTCGACAGCGTGCCAGAAGGTGAGAAATAGAGCGATGGCAGGTAGGCCATCTTGGCGGCTTTCAGCGATGCCTCGCTCTTCTCCACGGCAATGCAGGCGGAGTTGAGGTCGGTGTTGTTGGCCAACACCTGCTCAATGAGCCGTTGCAGCAAGGGGTCGGTGAAAAACTCGCGCCATGACATGTCTGCCAAAGACCCTTTGGTCGAGACTTCTTTAATATCTTGACTTGTGCCATAGGCATTAGACGGTATCTCGGCCTGCGACTCGTACATCCCGTGCATCTCTTTATACAAACTGCAGCCCGTGAGCGAAATGGTCACGGATGCTACTCCAATGATTTTTAAAATATTCTTCATCATCCGTTATGATATAAGAATTGTCTTTACTGTTTTTGTCGTGTCCAAGTGAGAACAAGGTTCTCAACAAATATCTATCTCAACTCTTCTATAGACAATTATTCTTCCCAAAGACGGTTGCCGAAATTCGACAAAAGGTCGTCAGGATTATCCACCTCGTCATCAGTTTCTGAATCATCTTTGTCACCAGTGAAGGCGGTTAAACTTTCTTGCATCAGTGCTTCATTATTGATGAGTACCAGCAAGATCATCTCGGGTTCTATATATTTTTTCTTCATAGTTTTCACCTTAAATATTCAATTGTCATTGCTATGTTGAAAGTAATCAAGTCCGGCAGAACGAGCATGCTCATTCTGCCGAACTTGCTCAAACGATTACCTGATGATTACTTTTTGTCCATTCACGATATACACACCTTTCTTCAATGTCTTCACGCGGCGACCTTGCAGGTCATAACACGGAACATCTTTCAACTCCGATAAGTCAATTTCCCAGATGGCATCGATTTGACTGTCGTCTTCGGTGAATGCGCAGAATTCATCGGCGGTTTCCACGCTGGCATCTATGGGCAGGTATACACGCCCTTTACCGAGTTGTCCGCCTGTCCACTTGTAGAATCCTACACCTTTGGCCTTGTTGGCAAGCACATAAACCGAAGTGTTGCCTTTTTCGCCAGAAGTCTTCCTATCACTCACCAGAAGCATGTTCTTCTTGGGAGCCGAAAGATTTTCAGAGTCCTCATCACTCAGCAGGGTCATGGTGTAGTTTCCTTCTCCGGCCTCGGTATAGAGCAGATAAGGTTCACCGCCCTTCAGTTTTCTCTCTTTTATTTCTTTCAGATGTGCCTTGCTGTCGTCATTCTCGTCTGGAGTTACTTTGGTCACCACGTATGCCTTGACATTATCTGGAATCTCCACGTCTTTGTAAGTAACGATGGTTTTCCATCCTATTGCGCCAATTGGCACATTGAATTCCGAATAAGGTACGAAGCGGTAGATACGTGGCATGAAACTCTTTTCATCGCCAGGTTTCTTTGTGTTGAACGCAGCCATGAACATATCGAAGGAGCCCATGTTGAAAGAACTACTACTTTCTTGTTCTCCTTCTCCTTCTCCTTCACCTTCACCTTCTCCTTCACCTGTGCTGCTGAACATATTCATCATCTCTTCCATGTCGAACGAACTGGAAAGCATGATGGTATTGCTCTTGTCTACCGTCTGGCCTGCTTTGTTTTGACCTACCACATTGATGAACTTGATGGTGGCAATGTCGCCGTTGAAGGTGATGGTAGCCATGCAACTATCCACTCCTTCTTCACTGGTTGCCTCAGCCTTTGTACCCACTTTCAAGCCAGAACTTGAGGTGAACATTTCCATTATCTTGCTGAAGTCGAACTGGTTTTCTCCTTCTCCTTCACCTTCTCCTTCACCTTCTTCTATTTCTGAAGAGTCGGATGCATAGAGGTAGAGCGGTGTGCCATTCTCGTCCTCACCTACGTTGAGATACCAAATATCGGCATTGTCTTCATCTTTTTCAAGAACAATCTCCAAAGTGCCTTTTAGACGATCTTTACACGCAATCTTTTCCTTGCTATTGTCTTTAAACTCAAATTTGCTGCCGTTCTTGCCGCCACCCATCATTGCGTTGTTTTCAACCATGATGTAGTCGGTTTCCTTGTCGTCCTTTACCCTTGTGCCGGCAAGTATCAGACGTGTACCGTCTTTCAGGTCGCCAGTGCTCGTTGTCAGTACATAATCACCATCGTAATAACCTGCGGGGTCGAGGTCTCTCGTCTTTACTGTCAGTTTGAACTTGCGCTTCATGGTATAGGACTTCTCCTCGACTTTCGGATCTGCGTTGTCGTCCTTTTCCTGCAGCACCACCTTCACCTTGACGGTGATTTTGGCCTTACCTTCCTTAATACCGATGATTTCCTGCTTTTCTTCATCCCACTTGGCAATCTCCTCGTCGGAAGACTTGAAAGTGGCTTCTTTTATCTTGCTTAAGTCAGAAATTTTAACCTCATCAAGGTATCCATCAAATTTATTAAATAGATTATCAATAGAATAGATGCCCTTATTCAATGTATAGTCGGTATAATCTCCATCTACAACTTTCAATGACTTGTCGACATATATCTCTTGATCTTCAACAAGCAATGTCGGGTCATACACGGCCAGGTAATTCATCTCATCAACCTTCCCCGACTTTTTCGGTTCTTCACTGTTGTTATTGCCCATCATGCCGGAGAACATGCTTGTATCCTCGGTATAGACCAGTGGTCCGCAAACTACTACGCAGTCGCCAAGACTCAGTTTTGGAATTTTATCAAATTCCATCGCACCGGTACTACCTTCCTTTATTGTGCCACAACCATTGACCACCTTCATCTGACCGTCTTTCGTGCCATCGTCAGAAATATAATAGGTCACTTTGTCAGATGTACCGAACATGGCAGAAAGGTCGAAGCCCAGAGAAGACATGTCAAAGCCCATGGAAGACATATCGAAACCCGAGTCTTCCATATCTTCCATATCGAAGTCCATATCATCCATCATCTCGTCAAAATCCATTCCACTACCTTCTCCGCCAGTGCCAGTTCCGCCGCCCATACTACCAAAATCCATGTCGCCGAACATGGCCATCATGCCGGAGTTCACCTTGCTCACCTTACCCTTGATGTAGTAGTTGAGACCTTCTTCCAAGGTAAGATATCCATAGCCGTCATGTTCAACCTTTCCTGTCTCTGCCAATTGCTTGGCTTCAGCAACAGTTAAAGGATGATTCATAGAGCCCAGTTCTGCCGTTCCACTATTATCGACTATAACCGTACATTTGACAGAAGCCTTATCGTGATATTCGGTCTCTGGAACGGAAGCAGTGATTACCACGATACCACGTTTATTATTCAGTGTCAGAAAGCCTTGTTCGTTGATCGTGGCTACTGCCGTATTGCTGCTAGACCATTGAATTTCAGATTTTTCTGCTCCTGTGATGGTGACTTTATCCATGAAATCAAACATGATCCTGCCGTATTGTGCATTCAAATCGTAGTAGTAGTTTTCGGCTAACTCTATAGTAACAACTCTCTGAGAATCATCTACTTTCTTGAAGATGGCAAAGCGGGTGTTTTTCACCTTGTCATCGGGCTTACCATCTTTAAGTTCCTTTAGTTTCCAACTGTTGCTGAACATACTTTCTTCTACACCAGCGAGATAGTCTTTTTCGCCAGTAGTGATTTTAAGATACCAAACATCATCAATGGAACTCTTGGTAAAATCCCTATCCTTGTCTGAATCATTGCCCACTTTCAGGCCCTTGCTGTCGGCATAGAGATAATCATTGCCGTCTGTTGTCATAAACTGAAATGTAGAGCCAGTCGTATTTTCGCCAGAAGGAATCTTGAAAGTCCACTGAACTTTCTCGGCAACATCGCCTAAAATACGGTCCTTGTCATCGTTCAGATTCATGGCTACGGCATCGGGATCTTTGTCAGCCTTGTCGTTCGACATGGCTGACTCCGTATTCAAATCAACAACGACAACCACTTCGCCGTCCATAGGAAGGAGATCATTTGACACCTTTTTCCATTTCACGTAATTCTTTACTGTTATTTTGTAAAGGGTGAAGCGGTCTGTGGTACTCCCATCAATAGAGATCAACTTATTATCGCTTAAGCCCCAACAGAAATAAGCGTTGCCTTCATTACCTACATAATACAACTTGCCGCCATCTTCACCATAATTTTCCAGCACAAACTCATTCGTGGCACCAGAAGGAGGAGTACTCGACACACTGACGCTGTGAGTTGTCAAACTGCCCCAAAGATAATCGTCAATATTTTTAAAAGTGAACGAATTGTCGCCTAGTCTTCCTATTGTCCACTTCATATTGGCAGTCACATTTCCTATAACTGAGGTATTATCGTTACCGACGGCTATTTCGACACCACTTAAATAGGTTCCAGAGTTTGATAGAGCAAGGCCTCTACTCTTATCTACCAAAAGTACAGTTTCGCCATCAGTTACCTCCGAAAGGTCGGTAACCTTCACACATTCATAATCATAACCATCTGCATGGGCGTTTACAACCCCTGCTAATAGTGTACATAGCAGCAGGAATATTGATTTTATACAAAATGTTCTTTTCATTTGTTTTCAGATATTATGTTATTGTTTTCTTTTGCTATTTTTTCAGCAACTGCTACTTCCATGCTGCCGCCCTGGAACTTCTCATGCAGTTTCTGGAACACGATGAAGAAGACTGGAACGACGAAGAGCAAGGCAAGGGTACCCACCGACATACCGCCCACAACGCCAAGGGCGAGGGCACGGTTACCATTTGCACCGGCACCACCCTCGATGATGAGCGGAATCATACCGGCAATCATGGTGAACACCGTCATCAGGATGGGACGCAGACGCTCCTTGCAAGCCTCGAAGGCTGCATCACGGATGCTCATGCCCTGGGCACGGCGCTCAGAGGCGAACTCCGTAATCAGGATGGCTGTCTTCGACAACAGACCGATGAGCATGATGACACCCGTCTGGAGGTATATGTTGTTGTCCATGCCCGGCAAGTGAATCAATGACCCCAGATAGGCACAGACAAAGGCTCCCATCAGGCCGAACGGCACGCTCAACAGCACGGCCAACGGTGTGAACCACGAATTGTAGAGCGAGGCAAGGATAAGGTAGATGAGGATGACACAGATGACGTAGATGAGGGCTGTGGTGTTTGAGCCAGAGGCCTCCTCCAGTTCGCGCGACATGCCGCTGTACTCATAACTGTAACCTTTTGGCATGGTTTCCTTGAACACCTCGGCTATGACCTTGTGGGCATCGCCCTCGGTATAGCCACCGGCTGCTTGCACGAAGCAGGTGATACTTTGGAACAAGTTGAAATGCTCGACACTTGATGTACCTACAATCTCCTTCAATGAGACGAACTCGGAGATGGGAGCCATCTTGCCACCACGCACCCTTACAAAAATATTGTTCAGCGACGAGGGATCGAGGCGATAATCAGGAGCGGCACTGGCCATGATGCGATAGACTTTGCCAAACTGGTTGTAGTTGCCGACATACGAGCCACCGCAGTAGGCTCCCAGCGTTTTGAGCACTGACGCAGGCGACACACCGGCGCGGTCGCATTGAGTGGCATCGACATTGACCTGATATTTTGGGAAACGCTCCGAATAGGAGGTCATCGCCATGTTAATTTCAGGACGCTCACCCAACTTGGTCAGGAAGTTGTTGGCCAACTTGGCAAACTCCGACAAATCACCGTCGTTCAAGTCTTGCAATACCAAGTTGACACTATTGTTAGAACCGTATCCTGGCACCTGTGGCAACTGGAAGGGCATCACCTGCACGTCCTTGATTTCCTTGGTGGCAAAATACAATCGGCCGATGACCAGGTCAATGTAATGGTTGAAGCCCTCACGCTCCTCCCACGTCTTCAGGCGAATAATCATCGTAGCGTAGTTAGAGCCCGAACCCGACATCATGCCGTAGCCGCAGGCTGTGGCGAAACTCTCCATTTCGGGGATATCCTTCACCTTCTCCTCCACTTTCTTCACAATCTCACGTGTCTCGTGAAGCGTTGTTCCTTCCGGAGCACGAATCTCGGCGAGGATAACACCCTGGTCTTCTTGCGGCACGAGACCCGACGGCAGGTTTTTCATGAAGAATATCAGCAGCACGGCAGCAACAGCCAGCAGCCCCCATGCCAAAATGGGTCGCTTGATGAACTTCTGCACCGCCTTGCTATATTTGTTGAATATGGCGTTATAACTTACGGTATATGCCTTTTTCGTGTAATAGGTAAGGCTCTTTCGCTCATTTTTCTTCTCTGTCACCTTCAGCATGATGGCACAGAGGGCAGGACAAAGCGTCAGCGCCGACACACACGATAGACCGACAGCCGAGGCGATGGTGACGCCAAACTGCGTGAAGAACGAGCCCGAGGTGCCTGGCATGAAAGCCACGGGAATAAACACCGCCATGAACACCAGCGTACACGAGATGACGGCCACCGACACATCGCTCATGGCTTCACGTGTGGCTTGTTTGGCATCGGTGATACCACCTTCCATTTTCGCCATGACCGCCTCAACCACCACGATGGCGTCGTCGACCACCGTACCGATGGCAAGCACCAAGGCGAACAGCGTCAATATGTTGAGCGAGAAACCCGCCAACGACACGATGGCAAATGTGCCCAGCAGCGATACGATAATGGAGATGGAGGGTATGATTGTTGCCTTGAAGTTTTGCAGGAAGAAGAACACCACGAGGACGACGAGGATGATGGCGATAATGAGTGTCTCCACCACATTGCCGATGGCGGCATAGAGGAAGTCGTCGGAAGTTTCGAGTTTCACGAACTCCAGTCCCGCCGGCATCATCGGTTTCAATTCCTCATAGAGTTTGTCGATACGGGCGTTCACCTCTGTGGCATTGGCGCCGGGTGCCTGGAACACCATGAAGATAGTACCGGGCTTGCCGTTGATGTTAGATAAGAAATTGTAACTCATGGCACCAATCTCTATATCAGCCACATCACTCAGATGGAGCAAGTGTCCGCTGTCGCTGGTGCGCAGAACGATTTCGTTGAACTCCTCGATAGACTTCAACGTGCCCTTGTATTCCATCGTGTATTGGTAGTTGTTCTCCGACTGGGCACCTAAGGAACCCGTGGCGGCAACGAAACTCTGGCCTCCGATGGCGGCAAACACGTCGTTGGGCTCAAGGCCATACTGCGCCATCACGTCGGGCTTCATCCAGATACGAAGGGCATAGGTGTTTCCCAACGACATCACATCGCCCACACCGGTGATACGCATCAGTCGAGGTTTCACGTTGATGTCGATGTAGTTGGCAGCGAAATCGTCGTCATATTTGCCGTCGACACTTCTCAGGGCGCCAATCTGCAGGATGTTGCTTTGCATCTTAAACACCTGCACGCCCACCTTGGTCACATCAGCAGGCAACAGCGCCGAAGCCCTCGTCACGCGGTTCTGCACATTGACGGCGGCGATGTCGGGGTCGGTGCCCTGCTTGAAGTAAACCACTATGGACACGTCACCTGACGAACTGGCCGTAGAGGTCATGTAGGTCATGTCGGGCACACCGTTGATATTCTCCTCCAGTGGCTGCACCACCGATTTCATGATGGTATTCGCATCGGCGCCAGTGTAGGTGGTCGATACGCGCACAGTAGGCGGTGCGATGTTCGGATATTGCTCAATGGGCAGGCTGTTCATGCAGATATAGCCTACCAACGCAATGACAATACTGATGGCACACGCCATCACATATCTATTGATGAATATGTTGTTCTTCATAGTTTACTTCTCGTTTTCCTCTTCCACACGGAACAGCACCTTCTGTCCTTCCTGCACGTTGTTGGCTCCAACCGATACGATGCGGTCGCCTACTCCAAGTCCTGTGTTGATAATGACATCTTTGCCGTTGCCTGCGTCCGTCGTCGTCACAGTGACAGCCTTGGCGGTACTGTCGGGCATGACTTTGTAAACCAAAGCCTTGTCTTGTAAGCGCACCACGGCTGTCTGGGGCACCACCATCACATGGCTGCGGTTGATGGGCAGTATGATGGTGCCTTGGGCACCAGAGAAGAGGTGTCCTTCAGGGTTGGGGAACGTGGCTTTGCAAGAAAGTGAACCAGTAGTAGCATCCACCACGCCGGTCATGCTGGTGATGCGGCCCTTGTAAGGATACTCCGTACCGTTTTTCATCACAAAACTCACATCGGGAAGAGATGCCAGGTGGGCTGACCTGTCTGACTGTTTCATACCCGATGAAATACCACCTTCGATAATGGATTCCGTAACAGAGAACCATGCTTCCATCTGCCGGTTGCCGCTGACAATGGTCAGTTGAGTCATCGGTGTTACCTGGTCGCCGGCGAAGACGGGAATCTCACCGATGACACCCGACACAGGTGAGGTGATGGTGCAGAAGCCGAGGTTTACCTTTGCACGGTTCACTCCAGCCTGAGCCTGTGTGATGGCAGACTTGGCTTGACTGACAGCAGCCAGTGCTTGGTTGTAATTGTTCTTGGAGTTCTCCAACATATAACTGCTCACAATCTTCTTGTCAAACAGGTTCTTGTTGCTCTCATATTCCAACTTGGCACTGCTGGCCTGTGCCTGTGCGGCCTGGAGGTTGGCTTGGGCTGCCTGAAGGTTGGCTTGGGCAGACTCCAATTCATGCTGGGCATTGCGGGAGTCGATGATGAAGAGCGTCTGGCCTCTACTCACCTGCTGACCTTCGGTTACACAGATTTTCATCAATTGCCCACTGATCTGCGGAGAGATGGTCACATCGGCCTGCCCTTTCAATTTTGCACTAAACTTCATGGGCAAGACAATGTCTGATTCCTCAACTGTCAATGTCTCAAATGACGAGGGGGTTTCCTTGGGAATGTCAATCCCGCAGGATGCCATCCCAAAGACTGAAAGCACACAAGCCAATCTGATAACATCTATTCGTTTCATTTCTTATAATATTTTGATTGTTATTTGTTCTTAAAATTGTTATTCTCGCCACTATGATTTATTGAAATCGTAAATACCTTAGCAACAAACAACTGCATGAATATGTGCCGCGAAGATATTTGACTTTTCAAAGTAGTTTCAATAGATTTTTAAAGATATGGCAAAAATAGTGATAAAAAGTGATAATATCATCGATTTATTTGGTTTTTTTCTCAAAATGTAGAATTTTACGATTATTCATTCAGAATTGTTTGAATAATAATAGAAAAAACTCCCCTCTGGATAGTGGGATTGTGAAGAAATTCGATGATTGGGGAGAATACAAACAGGAACCCTCATTCTGGTACACATGACGGGCAAATACAAAGTACAGCCATCTTTCGACGACTGTACTTTGTATTATTCTTCAACAAATGCTATTGTTGGACACGCCCTGTTTTTGCCTTTTCGAGGTACTGTGAGGGAGAAATACCGAAATATTTCTTGAAAGCCCTGGAGAAGTTGGGGGCATCGTTGTAGGCACAGAGCACAGCAATCTCGGTGATGTTGAGTTCGGGATGGTTGTCGAGTAGGTGTTGTGCCCGTTTCATGCGGAGTTGGGTAATGAAGTCCTGCGGTTTCTCACCAGCCACACTGGTGAGCCGTTGCCGGAACTGATAGAGGCTCATGCCCATCTGCTGAGCCACGCCCTCGGCATCCACCTGGCCGTTGTGCATCATGCAGTTGACCGTGTTGATGGTCTTGTTGAGGAACTCCTTGTCGGCCTCGTTCAAAGTCTCCTTTTCGTTGTCACCCTGACGGTTTTCCAACATCTGGTCGTAGTCGATGGACAGTTGCCGGTATTTCTCACGCAAGGCATTGATGTCGGCAGTCAGTTCCTCGTTCAGTCTTCTCTGCCGCTTATGGCGTCGCGACATCACCCACCACACCCCTAACGCCAGGAGCAGCAAGGCGATGGCGATGGCAGTACCTGTGATAATCGACCAGCGTTTGGCAGCCCGTTCCGCCTCGTTCTCTTTCTTCAGCCAGTCGTTGCCGAACTCAGCATTGTAGCGTGCCAGGCTCTCGGCAGAGGCATTGGTATAGAGCGAATCCTTGAGGTCGTTGAAACGGTCGAGTTCCACCTTCGCACTGTCGGGCTGGGTGGTCCAAAGGCTTTCATAGAGCCCTCTTCTGGAATGCATCTCGTTGGCCTTGTCGCCCATCTTCTGCAACAGGTTGGCTGCCTCCCTGTAATAGGGCACTGCCTCTGCTTCGCGTTTCTGGCAAAGCAGTGCCATACCCATCTTGTTGTCGGCAATGGCCAGGGAATGCAAGTCACCAAGTTGGCGCAATGCCGGTATTACCTTTTCCAGCACCTCCTCGGCCTGTTTATAGTCGTGCAGGCCTATTAGTGCCGATGCTTTCTGCGAGAGTCGCAGCACAGCCTTGTCGTCATGGCCGAGTTGTTTCTCCAACTCATACGACTGCTCGGCATAGGGCAGTGCTTGCTTGTCGTTGCCCAGGGCGTGGTATACCTCCGAAGCCATGCCCAGAAGCACGGCCTGACGCGAAGGGTTGTTGGCCTTGCGTGCCATTTCCTGTCCCTTGAGGATATATTTCTCGGCTTCCTCGGGTTGGTTGGCACTCATGTAGATGGCAGAGAGCGTATTCAGGCTCGACGACATCATGTCGGGGTCGCCGCTCTTCTCGTCGATGGCATAGCAAAGTTTGGCATACTTCGCCGCAGACTTATAGTCTGCCAGACGGATGAAGACAACGGCCAGGAGGTTGAGGCAGTCCGACTCCCCATCCTTTCCCTTCAGCAGCGGCAGGGCTTTCTCACCATATTCCACCGCCCGCTGATATTGTTGTTGGTCGTATAGATACTCCGCTGCCCAATACCACACCTGCTGCCGAAGCGAGTCGGTGGACGTGGCATTATCGAACTGCAACAAAGAGTCGGTGAATTCTTCGTCGCTGAGCCATTTGAACAATTTGTTTGCTTCCTGTGCTTTACCTGTCTTCTCAAACTGCTGCAAGAGATTCTCGAACTCTCCTTCGGATGCAGACACTGTCAAAGAGAAGGACAAAAGCATCAAAACGTATGCGTATCGCAATATCTTCTTCATTACGGCTGCAAAATTAGGACAAGTTGAGGGAAAAACCAAATAAATGAAGGTTTTTCCTATTGGCAGACAACCCACAACCCAAGAAATCCAAAGGCAGCGATGTCAAAAAGAGTCGCAAAGCATATGTCCCTTTAACTTCCCTTTAACTTCCTTTTAACTACCCTTTAACTTCCCTTCAAAAATACTCCCCTTCCGTTGAGCAAATGCGAAACATAAACAAGGATATATCATAGCACCTCGAATTCAAACCGCTGTCCCTTGCTGTTGGTGAAGATACCCGAATAATAGTCACCCCGCGCCTCATACTGACCATTGAAAGTGCCGGTATGACTACCTTTCTGGGTGTATTCTCTCAACACGAGTTTGTGTGAGCCCGTAATGTTGATAGGCTCCAACCTCACTATCTCGAGCGAGAAATGCGAGTGAGGCCGCTCGTTGTAATAGTAATAGCCAATGATGTCGCCTTCGTCCACATCACTGAGGTCTCTCAAAAACATCGTAATGGAATAGGGTCCGATAGTGCCTTCCATGCACATGTAATCGTCAGTATCATCGGCTTCGATTTCCTTGTTGTCAAGACCGTTGTCGTCAGTGACAGCGAGCCCTTCGTCTACGCTCGACTGAGATGGTGAAAGGGCAGTGTCTTCCATGGCCTTTTCTTTCAGGCGTTGTTCTACCTTGGCATCAACCAACGAGTCTATATTCGGTATAGTAGTACCTTTCTCTTTCTTTACACATCCGGAAAGAGAGGCTGCAAGCAAGAAAAAGGACAACACGACACATGATTTGACAAAATCCATAAATTTTTAGTTTTAAATGTAGGTAATAGCAATACTTAGATATGCAAAATTATAGGAAATCTTTTAAAAAAGCCCTATTAACCCATGATAATTTCTAAACAATTTCTAAACATGGAAGAACAAGCCATATTTTGTACTTCTTCCCAACACAGGGGAATAAGCCTGTTTTGGAGATTACAAGTCCTTTTTCATCCGATAACAGGTGAAAGTCTCACCGACTATAGCCTCTGAGCTGTCAGACACATAGCCCATCGTCTCGTAGAAGTGAGTCTTGTTCTCACGGCTCTCGACCACAGCAGTGGTATAGCCCAGTTCACGGGCCCAGACTTCCGCTTCCCTGACCACTCTGGTGCCAAGGCCCTGATGGCGGTACTCGGGTAACACGACGATACGCCCCAGCATCATGTGGCTTGCATCAATCGGATAGAGACGACACGTGGCCACGGGCAAGTAGTCATCGACAGCCACGACATATATGGTCTCGGGCGTGTCGTGCTCATCAAACTCTGCCTGTAGGGGAATCTGGTGCTTCCTCGCCATCGCCTGAATGCGTACATAGTAGGCTCCTGCCTGCTCGGCTGTCTTTGTCGCCCTAATGATTTCCATCTTTTCGGGTTAATAGTATGGTGTTAGTCAAGATGAAGCAACAAATCTCAATTATTCGGTCTTCTTCATGGGGAAAAAGAAATAGGAAAACTCGTTATACATCAAGATCCGTTGGTAGTGACAATCTTTTCTAGTGTGGTAGAACAAAAGACGTGAGAGCCTGTGTGCCAAAGATTGTTCGGGTCGCCCCAGTTACCATACATCAAGGCTTCGCCCATGACCATACATTCTACCGTAATGTCATCGTTGTTGGTAAAATATCCTAATTGTCCGCAATTGTCGAAATACACATATCCGTCTTGAATACAACTATCAGGTATCGTATATGGTTTTCCATGAACCCATTGATCCGGATTGTCACCTGATTTCTGCAGTCCTGGTATTCCGTTCGTCTCAAAATAGAATTCGCCTCCTACAGAAGAATCCACTAATCCACCGATATCCATGACATCTTCCACTTTTACTCTCCACAATTCTGTAGCTTCACATGCAGCCACAAAAGCATTGGGCGTGAACTGCTCCACAACCATTAGAGGACGGCGGTATTCTTTCAATGTCTTCATGTTATTCTTCGATGGTATTCTAGTTCCCATTTGCCAACAGGAAAGATAGCAGGAAATATCAAGAAACAATGTTATCGTTTGACAAAGCGAATAGGTTGCAAATATAAACAAATAATTGCCATGATAGTACTATTTGTTAGCAGACCTTATCGGATTTAACTTTCTTTTGCAATTTCTGCAACTACGAAACTGCTTTTGTGAAGGTCATGAAATGGATTCCTTACTATCTTGATTGATTACGTTTCATGATGCGGTAGAAATAACCCCAGAACCATCATCAGCGAAAAAAATTCTGGCTTCATGATCATAATACTGATAATGAATTTTAATCTTCGCATATAATAAAGGAACAAAGTTACTTCCCGAATAATCATAATATGAAGAACCCTCAGGGTGCAAATTGGTATCATAGTCGAAAGACCCCTGTCCCACATACATATATCCCAAGGCACCATTTTCTTCATAACGGCCTTGTTCGATTATTTCAAAGTGTCCTGCAAGAACCATATCAGTATGAGGAGACCCTAAGTAATTAGGACCTGTATTTCTGTCCTCCCCAGAATTGAAATAACCATTCCTATTACTATCTACGCAATAGAGACCCGATAGTCTTGGGGCATTACCCGCGACGCACCCCGCCACAAACTCATTGGGCGTGAATTGCTCCACAATCATAAAAGGACGATGGTATTCTTTTACTTTCTTTGGATTCACCATACAAGTCTAGTTTTCACTCCCCAAACAATGAGGGCTATGATGTAACAACAATAAATGAGAAACGTTTCGTTTGTGTTGATAGATCGAATAGCGTGCAAATATAGCGAATTAATGGCAATGACAAATTTCAGTGTGAAAAAACACCTTTGAATTTAACGTTTTTTTACCATTCCCGCTGGTTCAAAACTCCACATAAGGCACCAGCCGCTCTATCTCTTGAGGGGGGAACTCCGGCGAGAGGGAGAGGTCGCTGAGGCTATGGATAGGGCCTTTCAGCCGTCGGTACTCGGTAATGGCCTTGGCCTGGTAGAAATTGAGGTAGGGATGGCTGCGCAGTTGACTGAGCGACAGTTTGTTGAGGTTAAGCCGGCGGAAAGGGCCATTGCCTACATCGAAGAATGCCAACGCCTCCTCGGGGAAGCCCTCTATCTCGAGTAGTTGCCTCACGTCGGCAAAGCCCCCCAGACGGTCGCGGTAGGCCACGATTCTCCGGGCATAATAACTTCCTATGCCTGGTACTTTCTTCAGCATCGTTGTATCCGCCACATTCAAGCCCACATGCTCGCCCACCTTCAGTTTCACCGGATAGCGCACCGTGTCGCGCGCATAGAAAGTTGGCGTGGCTGCATCTCCCCCGACTTCCTTTTCCGAACCTCTGTCGTAGGAACCGTGCGAAGACGAGCCATAACCATTGCGAGGCGCATGATAGGACCTGTTGCGTCCATAGACCTCGGAAGCCGGACGGTAGTCGGGCGAGATACGGATATAGGGTTGCAGCTCACGGTATTGCTTCACCGTGAGGCCATAGACACGGGCGAAGTCAGATGGTTCACGATATACCCCACCCTTGGCCCGGTATTTCAGGATATTGCGCACCTGCCAAGGCTGCAGGCCTAAACGAATCAACTGGCTGCTGTCGGCAGTGTTGGGGTCGAAGACAAAGCGCTCGGGTGAGAAGTTGGTGGGCTGGCCGTCGGAAGGACCTGAAGACTCAGGACGTAAGGAATAATCGGTACTATCGGGATAGCCGCTATTGTCTGACAAGCCCGTGGTGGTGTTTCTCCCCAAGAAGAAGATGGCCAGCAATGCCGCTACGATGACACACAAAGCCACCACGATCACCTTTCTGTCGGACTTCTGGAAATAGAAAAACTCCTTCAACGACATAGCCTGACGGTTTTCAAATCACCCCAAGTTGATGCAGGAAAATAGCCATGATGCACAACGGGCATACGAAACGCACGAAGAAGAGGAACACGCCGAAGGATGCTTTCGTCACCGTAGAATAATTGGTATACTCATCGTGCACCAACTTCCGAGGCACATACCACCCCACGAAGAGACAGGTGAGCAGCGAACCCAGCGGCAACAGCACTTTCGCCGTGAGTGCATCGCAGAAGTCGAGCAGATTGAGGCCCATCACCTTCACGTCGTCGAGCATGCCGCACGACAATGAGCAGAGCACGCTGATTATACAACAGACCACAGTGACCACCAAAGCCCCTTTCCCTCGTGAAATATGGAACTCCTCATGGAAGAATGCCGTTCCTATCTCATGCATAGAGATAGTGGAAGTAAGCGCTGCCAGGGAGAGAAGGGCGTAGAAGAGGATGGATATGACATATCCCACGGCAGGCACGCCGCCAAAGGCCTGATGGAACACATTGGGCAGGGTGATGAAGATGAGCGATGGCCCGGAGTCGGGGTTCACCCCCACCGAGAACGCCGCCGGGAAGATCATCAGTCCGGCAAGCACCGCCACAAGGGTATCGAGGAGGGCTATCTGCACGGCAGAACTCACGAGTTTGGTCTGCCTGGAAAAATACGAGGCATATGTGCACAGGCACGCCGTACCCAGACTGAGGGAGAAGAAGGCCTGGCCGAGGGCATCGAAAATGGTGCTACGGTTGATTTTGGAGAAATCGGGATGGAAGAGGAACGACACCCCCTTGCCTGCCCCCGGCAACATACATGCCGCCACGATGATTACCACAAGCAGCACGAGGAGGGTGGGCATGAACAGTTTCGAAGCCTTTTCTATGCCATTGCGAATCCCCCTCACCACCACCAAGTGGGTAAGCACTACGAACCCTATCGCCCACAGCGTGGGCTTCCAGGGGTCGGTGGAAAACGACTTGAAATACCGGAGCACATAGTCGGCATCGCCCGACACCTGTCCCATCAGCGAGGCAAGGAAATACTGCAGGCACCAACCTGCCACTACGGCATAGAACCCCAGGATAATCATCGAGGTGAGCACGCCCAGATAACCGATGACACGAAACGGCGTGCGGCCAGCCAACTGCCGGTAAGCCCTCGCGGCATTGGCACCCGAGGAACGGCCTACCACAAACTCAGCCACCATGCCCGGCACACCAAGCATCAGCACGAACAACAGATAGAGAATGATGAAGGCTGCCCCGCCGTTCATTCCCGTCATATAGGGAAACCGCCAGATATTGCCCAGTCCTACTGCCGACCCTGCCGTGGCCAGGATTATGCCCAACTTGCTGCCGAAACTGCCTCTGCCATTCTCTGCCATAACGTCTGGGGTCAAATGATGTTGAACTGGTGCAGGAAAATGAGCGCGATGCTCGTAGGACAGACGAAGCGTACCAGGAAGAGGAACACACTGAAGAACGTGCCCCGTAGCGTCCCCCAGTTGGTGAACTCATCGTGTACCAACTTGCGCGGGACAAACCATCCTATGAAGATACAGGTGAGGAACCCGCCGATAGGCAGGAACAGTTGTCCGGTGACGAAATCGAAGATTTCAAACAGCGGCATGCCGAAAACCACCAGCGCATCACATGCGCCCAGCGAAAGCGAGCAGAAGGCACCTATCACGATGCACGTCACCGTGATATACGCTGCCGCACGCGACCTGGAAATACGGCATTCCTCTTGCAGGAAAGCCGTACTCACCTCGTGAAGGGAGATGAGTGAGGTGAGTGCCGCCACTGCCAACAGCAGGTAGAAGAGCAATGCCACCACATAGCCCACCACGGGCATCGACGAGAACGCCTGGTGGAACACGTTGGGCAAGGTGATAAATACCAGCGATGCTCCCGAGTCGGGACTGATGCCCACCGAGAAGGCCGCTGGGAAAATCATCAGTCCGGCAAGCACCGCCACGAGGCAGTCAAGGACACTGATCTGCACCGCCGACTTGAGCAAGTCGGTATGACGGGTGAAATATGAAGCATAGGTACAGATACATCCCATGGCGATGCTCAGCGAGTAGAACGACTGTCCCAGGGCACCGAGAAACACCCCACTGTTCATCTTCGTGAAGTCGGGCTTGAAGAGGAAGGCGATGCCTTTCCCTGCCCCTGGCAACATACACGAAGCCACGACGATGACGAGAAGCAGGATGAACAGGATGGGCATCATGAGTTTCGACATCCGCTCGATGCCATTGCGCACCCCCCTGACCACGACCAAATGGGTGATGACGAGAAACAGCGCTGCCCAGAAAATGGGTTTGACCGGGTGGGAGGAGAACTCGGCAAAATACTGTTTTACAAATTCGGCGTCGCCGTTGATACCTCCCACGGCGGCACCATAGACATACTGCAGGCACCATCCCGACACCACGGCATAGTAGCCGGTGATGAGAAATCCCGTAAGCACACCAAGATAACCCACGTATTTCCATGCCTTGCCTTCTGCCAGGCGGCTATAAGCACGGGCGGTGTTGGCAGCGCCGTGACGGCCGATGATGAACTCGCTCACCATACAGGGGATACCGAGGAGAAACACGCAAACCACATACACGATGATGAATGCCGCGCCCCCGTTCTCCCCCGCCATATAGGGAAAGCGCCACACATTGCCCAGTCCTACGGCCGAACCTGCCGTGGCCAGGATAATTCCCAGTTTGCTGCCGAAATTGGCGCGTTCGGTTGTCTTCGACATATCTGTCTTCGTTTTCGATGATAAAACAGCAATGCGGCGCAGAGGCAAATTTCTGCCCGACAACACTGTGAAAAAGAGAAAAATGAGTAATTTTGTCCCAAAACTGCAAGAGCACATGAGATATCCCTGGCATTGGGTTACCCACTACCCCCTTTCCTCGTTCCTTATCGTGGTGATATGGTTTCTTTGTTTCTGGCTCACCCCACCACCCACACCTCTCGACGACGTGGCATTCATCGACAAGTGGACACACCTGACGATGTACCTGGGCACTTGTTCGGTGATATGGTGGGAATACCTCCGTCGCCACGAAAAGGTAAACTGGCTCAAGACTCTGACATGGGCTTGGGCAGGACCGATAATGATGAGCGGGCTGATAGAACTCCTCCAGGCCTATTGCACCGGAGGCCGCCGCAGCGGTGAGTGGCTCGACTTCGCTGCCAATGCCACGGGAGCCACCCTGGCGCTGGTCATCGGTATTCTTGCGGCAAGGTACCTCGGAAAAGGATAAATGGATACTTGCGCAGACTCTTGTTGGTGAACCTGCGGTCACCGGTAACCTCCATGCCGATGAAGTCGGGACAAACAAACTCCTCTTCGGGACTGTCCAACTCCACCTCGGCCATAACCAAGCCCTCGTTGTCGCCATAGAACTCATCGACCTCTACGACGTGACCGCCGCTGCGCACGAGGTAGCGCGTCTTGTCGATGACCCCTGGCTCGCAGAGCTGGAAGAGGTGTGTGGCCTCATCGAGGGAAATCTCCTTCTCGAACTCATAGCGCGAGAGGCCACCGTCGAGAGATGGCCCCTTGATGGTAAGGTATCCCTTGTCGTCGCGCAGCCTCACCCTCACCGTAGCCCCCTTGGCTGCAATGTAACCTTGCTTGATACGACTGCTGGCAAATGCCTGGCTCTTGTAGTCACGGTTTTTATGCACCAGGAACTTACGCTCGATTTCCATTCCGCTCATAGGGCACTACATGCTCATGGCAAAGAAAGCATAGCAAATGGCAAGCAGGATAAGTATCACAAAGATCCAGCGTACTACCATACTTGCTTGCTTCTCCTGACGCTCAGCGCGCTCGATGCGCTTTTTCTTGGCTTTCGAAATACTCATAGTCTTCAGTTTTATAAGGTTTATGATTGGATTACTGTTCGTCGTTGACGGGGAACTCCATGAGATAGGCCTTGATGAACCCGTCGATTTTCCCGTCCATCACACCATCGACGTCGGTGGTCTGGTAATTGGTGCGATGGTCTTTCACCCGACGGTCGTCGAAGACGTAACTCCTGATCTGGCTGCCCCATTCTATCTTCTTCTTGCCCGCCTCGATCTTCGCCTGGGCCTCGAGCCGTTTCTTCATGGCACGGTCGTAGAGTTGCGACTTGAGCAGGCGCATGGCATTGTTGCGGTTCTCAAGTTGCTTGCGCGTCTCGGTGTTTTCGATGAGGATTTCTTCTTCCTCTCCGGTGTCGGGGTCTACATACTGGTAGCGCAGGCGAACGCCGGTCTCCACCTTGTTCACATTCTGGCCTCCGGCACCACCGCTTCGGAAAAGGTCCCACGACACCTTCGACGGGTCGATGAACACCTCGATGGTGTCGTCGACGAGGGGTGAGACGAAGACACTAGCAAAACTGGTCATCCGCTTGCCCTGCGCATTGAAGGGCGACACACGCACAAGCCGGTGCACGCCGTTCTCACTCTTCAGGTATCCATAGGCGCTGTCGCCGCCCTCTATCTCCATGGTGACACTCTTGATGCCCGCCTCATCACCCTCCTGCAGGTTGCTGATGGTGACCTTGTGTCCATGGGCCTCCGCCCACCGCATATACATGCGCATGAGCATCTGTGCCCAGTCCTGACTCTCGGTACCCCCGGCACCACTGTTGATTTTCATCACACAGTCCATGGGGTCTTCTTTCTGGCGGAGCATGTTTCTCAGTTCAAGGTTCTCTATGGCCTTGATGGCTTGTGCATAGTCGTCGTCGACTTCCTGCTCGGTGACCATGTCGTCGTGGTAGAAATCGAAGGCGAGTTGCAGTTCGTCGGCCTTGTCGCGTACGTCCTTATAGCCGTCAATCCACTTCTGTATGCCCTTCACCTTCTTCATCTGCTCCTGGGCACGCTGGGGGTCATCCCAGAAATCGGGGGCCTGCGTGCGCAGTTCCTCCTCTTCGAATTCTATTTTCTTCTTGTCGATATCGAGATATCTGTGTAGGGCGTCTACACGCTCAAGCACATCTTTCAGTTGATCGCTGGTAATCATACTTCTTCCTTGTACATTTCGTCAATCTCGGCAGCGTAGTTCTTTGCCAGCACGTTGCGTCTGATTTTCAGTGTGTTGGTGAGTTCGCCATTTTCCATGCTGAAAGGCTCGGCAAGCAACTTGAAGCGCTTGATACGCTCGTAACTGGCCAGTCCCTGCTGCAGGGTCTCCATGCGCTCCTCCATCATCTTGATGATACGGGGGTCGGCACAGAGTTGCTCATGGGTATCGGCCTTGATGCCCATATCCGCGGCATATTCTTCGAGAAGGTCGAAGGCGGGCACGATGAGTGCCGACACGAACTTCCGCTGGTCGGCGATGACAGCTATCTGTTCCACGTATTTGTCGACAAGAAGTTTCGACTCGATGAGTTGTGGTGCGATATACTTGCCGTTGGATGTCTTGAAGAGGTCCTTGATACGGTCTTTGAGGAAGAGTTCACCGTCGCGCATATACCCAGCATCGCCGGTGCGGAAGAAACCATCTTCATCGAACGAGGCCTTGGTGAGGTCTTCGCGCTTGTAGTATCCCGGTGTGATGGTTGGGCCTTTGAGCAATATCTCATCGTTCTCGCCTATCTTCACCTGTATGCTGAAGATGGGTCTTCCTACCGAACCGATGGTGTAAGGCTCGCCGAGGTGGTCGTTCGACACGGTGGCGAGACTCTCGGTGAGGCCATACCCCACCATCATGTTGATGCCGATGGAATGGATGAACTCCTCAACCTCGGGCGAAACCGTGGCTCCCGCCGTGGGGAAGAAATGCGCGTTTTCCAGACCGAGTTGCTTGCGGATGATGCTGAAGAGCAACTTGTTGTAGAACGTATACTCGGCTTTCAGGTGGACGGGTGGTCGGCGGCCATGGCTCAGGTACTCGATATTGTGGCGGCGGCCCACATCGAGGGCTTTCTTGAAGAGCATCTTCTTTGCCGAACCGGCGCTGTCGATCTTCGCCTTCACACCCACATACACTTTCTCCCAGAAACGGGGCACCGAACTCATGCAGGTAGGATGTGTCTCACGCAGCGACTGCTGTATCTCCTTCGGATAGGTGTTGATGACCAGCCGGGCACCCTCGGTAAGACAGAGGATGGCCCATCCTCTCTCAAAGACATGGGTATAGGGAAGGAAGTTCATGATGACGTCGTTCTCGGTCACCGGAACGCTCCTGTGGTTGGCCTCGAAGGCAGCATAATACTGTCCGTAGGTCAGAATCACGCCCTTGCTGTCGCCAGTGGTACCACTGGTATAGAGGATGTTGCAGATATCATCGAAGGAAGCCTCTCCATAGAGTTTTTCCACTTCGGTCTGGCGGGGATAGTTCTCGCCCAGTTTCAGGAAATCGTCGAAATAGATGGCATTGGGGTCACCGGGCACCATCCTCACGCTGGGGTCGAAGACGATGATTCGCTCGAGCGTGGGGCACAATGGCAGTATCCTGTGTGCCTTGTCATATTGCTCCTGCTCTCCCACGAAGAGAATCCTTATTTCTGCGTCGTGTATCATGAAGCGTATCTGCTCCTCGCTGCTCGTGGCATAGAAAGGCACGGTGACAGCCCTGATGCCAAAGGCACCAAAGTCAGTATAGAGATACTGCACGGCATTCTGCGAGAAAACGCCCACGTTCTCCTGCACCCTCACCCCAAAGTTGAGCAATGCGTTCGACACTTTCCTCACCATGTCCGAGAAATAAGTCCATGACACTGACTTCCAGGTCAGGCTACCAAAATCGCGGTAGGTAAGCGCTGGCTTGGAGCCGTATTTCTTGGCTTGTTCGTGGATAAGCACCGAAAGATGGCAATTTGTCTGCATAGTGAACTGATTTTATTTTGCAAATATAGTGAAAGCCGAAGACAAAGCAAAACAAAAGACAAATTATTTTGTTTTCTTTGTTGGCGCATCTTATATTCGGCGTCAGCCAAATTGATGATTGCAGCCTTTTCTACGATGTGGCAGGGCGAGACATTCGCAATTCTTCGCACAATTCTTTGGGTATGTGAAGAAAAAAAACGATATTTGCAATTGTTTAGTTTACTGCTGCGAAACACAAGGGAAAAGAGATGAAGAGCAATACGACTGATATCCAACAATATACCGCTGATGGGGTGGCACTGCTGCGCCAACTCATCGCCACCCCCTCGGTGAGCCGTGACGAAGGGGCGGCTGCCGACATCCTGGAAGACGCGATGCAGGCATGGCAACTCCATCCCATGCGTAGCGGCAATAATGTCTGGGCAGTGGCAGAAGGCTTCGATAACCAACGCCCCACCCTGCTGCTCAATGCCCATATCGACACGGTGCGTCCCGTGGCGTCCTGGACACGCGACCCCTTCACTCCTTCGTTGGAAGACGGCCGCCTCTATGGCCTGGGAAGCAACGACTGTGGCGGAGGACTCGTTGCCTTGCTTCAGGCATTCCGCATGCTCAACCACTCCTCCCAGCCCTATAACCTCATCTATCTGGCCTCTGCCGAAGAGGAGGTGTCGGGAGCCAACGGCCTGAGCAGCGTACTCCCGTTGTTGCCACCTATCCAACTGGCCGTCGTGGGTGAGCCTACGGGCATGAATCCCGCCGTGGCAGAGAAAGGACTGATGGTGGTCGACATGACCGCACGTGGCCGCAGTGGCCATGCCGCACGTGGCGAGGGCGTGAACGCCATCTATGCCATGCTCGACGACCTGTTGTGGCTCCGTGACTATCGTTTCGAGAAGGTCAGCGACTTCCTGGGTCCCACGCTGATGAGTGTCACCGTACTGCATAGTGGCACGCAGCACAATGTGATTCCCGACACCTGTGAGGCAGTCATCGACATCCGCACCAACGAGTACTACACCAACGAGGAGGTGTTCGACATCATCCGCAGCCATGTGAAGAGTGAGGTGAAGGCACGTTCGTTCCGCCTGCGCTCTTCAAGCATCGCCCTCAACCATCCCGTGGTAGTGAGGTGCCGCGAGATGGGGATGAAACCTTTTGGCTCGCCAACGCTCAGCGACCAGGCGCTGATGCCCTTCCCCTCACTGAAGTTGGGCCCGGGCGACTCGTCACGCTCACATGCCGCCGATGAATATATTGGCGTCGACGAAATCACCGACGCCATCACGAAATATCTTCAGATTCTGGATCAATTGAAAATTGAAGATTGAAAATGGCAAAATAATATTCAATTTTCAATCTTCAATTTTCAATAGCAAACATCATCTTCCCAACCATGATTCGGGATTGAGTTTTGCCGTCTCCTTGCGCAACTGGAACTGAAGGATATTGTCCTGACCTACAGTTCCCAGCGACTGGCGTGTGCTGACACGCTGTCCCTTCCGTACATGCACATTACGCAAGTTACAATACACGGAGATATAGTCGCCATGGCGCACCATCACCACTATCTGTCCTGCCACCTGCACCACCGCACTCACTTCTCCGTCGAAGATGGAGCGGGCACTGGCACCTGGGTCGCAGAGGATGTTGATGCCCTTGTTGTCGAGACGCACGTTCTTCAGTCCATCGACATCGTATTGTCCGAAGTGACTCACAATCTTGTATTTACCCGTCACCGGCATAGGCAGACGACCACGGTTGCTCTCGAAACTGCCACTAATCTGACGGTCGACAGCCGACATCGTCTCCATACGCTCCTCCTCACGCGCAGCGGCAGCCTCCTCGGCCTTGCGGCGGGCAGCATCAGCCTCGGCCTTGCGTTCAGCAGCCAGACGTGCTGACTCTGCCTCACGGGCGGCCTGCTCCATGCGAGCCTTCTCCTCAGCACTTCTCCTGGCGGCCTCCTCGGCGGCACGGGCCTCAGCCTCGGCCTTGCGAGCGGCCTCCTCGGCCTTGCGCTTCTCCCTCGCCTTCGACTCTGCCTCTGCCTTGGCACGGGCCTCTTCGGCCTTGGCGGCAGCGATACGACGGGCTTCCTCACGCTTCGCAGCCTCCTCGGCAGCCTTGCGGCGGGCAGCCTCGGCAGCAGCCTTGGCACGGGCCTCTTCGGCCTTGGCAGCGGCGATACGGCGCTCCTCCTCACGTTTTGCGGCCTCGGCGGCAGCCTTGCGGCGAGCGGCTTCCTCGGCTCTCTTCTTGGCAGCGGCGGCCTCGGCCTTACGGGCGGCTTCGGCAGCGGCACGTGCACGCGCCTTCTCCACTTCCACGGCGATGAGCCGGTCGATTTCGGCGTTGATCTGCGCATTCTTGCGCTCCTGGTCGGCAATAATCACCTGAATGGTCTTCTGCTCGTTCTGCAACTCTGCCACCACGCGCTGCTGTTCGTTATGCTTGTTTTGCAACTCTGCCTTGGCAGCCCTGCCCTTGCTGAGCAACTGGTCTTTTTGCGAGCGTGCCTTTTTCAGCTGCTGGTCTTTCTGCTTGATTTCTTCCTGCTTGGCCTTGATTTGCTCGCCTTGCGCACGCTGGTAGGCGGCATACTCCTGCACGAAACGCAGTCGGCGATAGGCCTGCGTGAGGCTCTTGGCACTGAAGATGAACATCAGCCTGTCTTGTATCGTACGGTGCTGGGCCATGTATTTTACCGACTTCTTGAACTTCTCCTGCCTGTCCTTGAGTTGGGTCTGGAGCGTAGACATCTGCGACTGCAGCATGCCGATGTTGCCATCGAGTTTCTGAATCTCCAGTTCGAAACCGTCGATGTCCTTCTGCTTGGCGTCTATCTCGCCGTTGATGACGAGGAGGTTGCTCAGGCGGTTTTCCACATCGGCCTTGTTGGCCTGCAACCTATTCTGCTGGGCACGGATGTCTTGTTCTATCTGCTTTCGCTGACTTTGCAGGCCTCGTATCTCCGAGGTGGAATAGGTAGCCTTGCCGCCTTTCCCACCTTTTGGCGTGGTGGTGGCGGTAGTCGTGGTGCCCTTCTTCCCTCCCTTGCGTGGCTGGGTGACGGTGGTGCGTTGGTGACGCGTTCCCGAACGGTGCCGCGTCTGCGCGAATTGTGGCATCGTCACCATCAGTGTCAGGAGCAGGAGTATATATTTCTTCATCACATCTTCAGTATTTGGTTGATAACGTCTTTCAGGTTCACAGGTTTGTATTTGGCGGGCACCTTGGTAGTGGCCTCCCAGTCGCTGTCGGTCTTCAGTTTCTTCATGTCGATAATGACATCTATTTTCTTCTGGCTTCCCGTGGCACTGGTCTGAATGGTGAAGGCTTGCTTGGTGGGGAACATCTTACTGGCAAACGACACGAAATCACTGTATTTCCATTGTAATGATGAGGTGCCTTTGCTGCTGCTGGCATAACTCGCCTGGGTCTGGTCAATGAGCCCGTTGTCGTTGGTCGTCCAGATATACTTCATCTTGCCCTTGGCAAGGGAGATGTCGTGGCCATTGACTTCGAAGGCCTCGGCCTGGCTGGCTTTCACGGTCTTCGAACCGGGCTCGAAGAGTTGGTTCCAGAAGAGCGACTGCAGGGCGTAGAAGTCGATGCCGTTGTCCTTGAGGAAACCGATCTGGTCGTAACTGCTCTTGAGGAATTGCTTGTGTATGCGGTCCATGATGAGCACGGAGTCGCGCGTGAACTCCAGGCGTCCCACCTCTACGAGTCCCATGGGCGAGAGTTGTATCCGCACCACCTCGTCGCGACGCATGCATATTTTCCCGTCGACGGTGATGTCTTTCTTTCCCGACTTGATGTTAAAGTCAATGGAACTCACGATATTCTGTGCCCCAGAGGCATTGTCGATGACCTTTTTCACAAAGGCGAGTTGGGTGGTCTTGTCGACTGCCGGCACGGTGGAGGTAGTGGGTGCCACCGGTGTGGTGGGTGTTGTCGTTGAGGTCGCCTGCTGAGAGGTCGTGCCGGTGTTGTCGGTCACCACCTTCTTGGTGCCACAGGCCCCGAAGAACAGCGGCAGCGCTATCCATGCCACGAGGACTATCTTTTTACTATGATTCATACCTATTTATATAAAATTATAATGTTCTGTCACAAGAGGTTTGTCTTCTCTCTTCCTACCTGCCAGGAAGACTCATTCCGATGTATCGTCGATATACTTCTTCAGTTTGATTTTCCGTTGGAGCAAGGCGTTTTCACCATCTTTCTCGAGGGCTTTCTGCCAGTATTCCAAGGCCTTGTCGGGTTCGTTGGTCATCATGTAGATATCACCGGCATGCTCGATGATAACAGCACTCACCGTACTGTCATTGGCCAAGGCCTGGTCGATATATATCCTTGCCTCCTCGAAGCGTTCCTGACGGAAGAGAATCCAAGCATACGTGTCGAGATAGGTGGAATTCTGGGGTTCGGCCTTCACCGTGCGATAACTCATCTGCTCGGCTTTGGCAAGGTCTTTATTGATTACGCTGAGGTAATAGGCGTAATTGTTCAGGCACCCGATGTTGTTGGGTTTCCACTGCAGACAACTGTCGTATGCGGCGAAGGCCTCGTCGTAGAGACCCTTCTCATGGAGCATGTCGCCCATGATGGCATAGAAGTCCGACACCAAGTCGCGGTTGCTGTCGCTAGTAATCTGACTCACCCCACGCCGGAACGCGTCAATCGATTTGTCTATCTCGTCTTTCTGCGAGTAAGCCAGTCCACTGAAATAGTAGAACGCCATGTTGTCGGGGTTGTATTCCAGGGCGGGCTTGCAGAGGCTTATCACACGGTCGTAGTCACCAGTCTTCCAAACGTTCTGCAAGAGTTCGATGCGTGCGGAAGCATTGTCGGGCTCTATCTCGAGTACATCAAGCAAAGCCAGGTTGACGAGTGAGTCGGGCATCTCCTTCAGCGACATATAGGCGGCCTTGAGTCCCGCAATGTCGGCATTGGCCTGCGGGAGTTGCAGCATCTGGTCGAAAAGGGCGAGCACGGGGATACTGTCGCCACCATGCTCCTCGCTGTCGGCAATGATTTGCCGGATGACGATAACCTTGCTGTCGGTGTCGGCACGGGGGTTAAGGAGCAGTGCCTTGGCATGCTGCATGGCGAGGGAGTCGTCTTTCTCCTTGTAATAGTCGTAGAGCGACATTTGGGCCATCTCGTTGTCGGGCTCTTTCTTCAGCACGCCGTGAAATTCGGCAAGGGCTTCCTTTTCCTTCCCGTTCTTCAGGAGCCAGTTGCCCATCATCACCCGGTATTTATAGTCGCTGGGATGCTGGCGCGCCAGTTCTTTCAGCTCGTTGTATTCCTTTTTCTTGTTGCCCTGCATGGAATAGACCCGCATCTTGGTCAGGGTGATGTCTTCCGACACACCCTCTATGGTTTCTATCCGCTCAAGGATTTCTATCATCTTGTCGTATCTCGGCTCCTGCTGGTATAGTTGGAGGAGCAGGGAGAGCACGTCGGTGCGGCTGGGATTGCTACGGGCAAGGCTCTCGTAAACCGACGTAGCGTCGGAATAGTTGCCCAGGCGTATGTATACCTGCCCGAGGCGCTCAAGGTAGGTTTCGTTGAACGGGCTGAGTTCTGCTGCCCGCTTGATGCAGGACACCATCGCCGAGTCGTTGTTCATGGCGGCATAATAGGCCGAGAGGGTGAAATAAGCCTCGGGGGCATGGGGATTGATGTCCATGCAGTGCTTCAGCAAGTCGAAGGCAGCGGCATCATTGCCCTGCTGCTGCTGGCGTGACGCTTCGAGGTAGAAATACTTGTAGCGTTTGGCATCGTTGTCGCTCACCTGTGCCACGGCAACGGGTGGCGCGGTGACCACGCGCTTCTTCTTGCGCGCAGTCGCCGTCATGCAGGTACTCACCGCCAATGTCACGATGAGCAGCCGTAGGGATAATTGGCCAAGGCCGTGGGTTTTCATCATTTCACTCCTGTATGTCCATAACCACCGGCACCACGCTCGGTGGTGTCGAGTTCTTCTACCTCTACCCACTCACCTTGTTCGTGGCGGGCCACCACCATCTGTGCCACTCGTTCGCCATCAGCCACGACGAAGTCGGTGTCGGAAAGGTTCACCAATAGCACCATCACCTCGCCACGGTAGTCGGCATCGATGGTTCCCGGGGTGTTGAGCACGGTGATGCCGTGTTTCAGGGCAAGTCCGCTGCGTGGCCTTATCTGTGCCTCGTATCCCACCGGAAGGGCGATGAATAGTCCTGTGGGTATAAGTCGGCGCTCCATGGGCCGTAGCGTCACGGGGGCGTCGATATTGGCGCGCAGGTCCATGCCTGCACTCTGTGGGGTGGCATATTGTGGCAACGGGTGCCGTCCTTTGTTGATTACTTTTATCTTCGTCATCTGGCGGGTAGTAATGATATTGAAATGCAAAAGTAAGTATTTCTATCCACAAAAAGGTCATTTTTCATATGAAATAGCATGAATTTAGAATATTTTAGATTACTTTTGGCCTAACAGCCGAAGATACTCACGTTCGGGAAATCCCAAATAAATTATAACCTTTTGTTAAATTATGTCACGACTCAGCAAAGTAGATGCAAGCATCTCATTGCATTCGCTGTTCCAAAATTTGGATTTCCGCTCGCTTAATCGATACTTTGGCTGCGCCGAAGGTACTCACGCTCGGGAAAGAAAACAAAAACTTCGTGTTTTGTTTTGCTTTCCCCTCGCTTAATCGTACCTTTGCGGAAAAAATAATACCTATGAAGAAGATGAACTGGCAGAGCCTCATTTCCAACAAGCGCTTCGGACAGGAAGAGCGCCATGCCACACGCCACGACGACCGTTCCGAATTCAAGCGCGACAGCGACCGACTGGTCTTCTCGGCACCCTTCCGAAGGTTGCAGAACAAGACCCAGGTGTTCCCTCTCCCGGGGAGCGTCTTCGTGCATAATCGCCTCACCCACAGCCTGGAGGTGTCGGCGGTAGGCATGTCGTTAGGCAACGACGTGGCGCATGCGCTCATCGCCCGCCATCCCGAACTGTCTTCCACACTGTTGGGCGAGATGGGTACCATCGTGTCGGCTGCCTGTCTGGCACACGACATGGGCAATCCACCCTTCGGACACTCCGGGGAACGAGCCATACAGACGTTCTTCACCGAGGGACCGGGCACCACGCTGCGCAACCAGGTAAGCGACATCTTCTGGAGCGACATCACCCATTTTGAGGGCAATGCCAATGCCTTCCGCCTGCTCACCCACCGTTTCAAGGGGCGCCGTGAGGGGGGCTTCGTGCTCACCTACGCCACCCTTGCCGCCATAGTGAAATATCCCTTCTCGTCGCTTGTCTCGGGGAAGAAAGGGAAGTTCGGCTTCTTCAACAGCGAGGAGGACTACTACCGCCGCATCGCCGACGACCTGGGCATCCTGCGCCTCTCTGCCGACGGAGAGCCGCTACGCTATGCGCGTCACCCACTGGTATATCTCGTAGAAGCTGCCGATGACATCTGCTACGAGATCATGGACATCGAGGATGCGCACAAGCTGAAAATCCTCTCGTATGAGGAGACGGCGCAGTTGCTTTTGGGATTCTTCGATGACACAACGAAGGCGAACATCCGCCAGCGGGTGGTCGACGAGGGCATCACCGACGAGAACGAGAAGGTGGTGTATATGCGCTCGTGTGTGATAGGACTGTTGGTAAGGGAGTGCGTGGAGGCGTTCGTGGCCAACGAGGACAGCATCCTCTGCGGCACTTTCGAGGGGGCGCTCATCGACCATGTTTCACCCGACGTGGCCACCGCCTACCGCAACTGCACCCTGGTGTCGCGCCGCAAGATCTACAACAGCAAGCCCGTCATCGACGTGGAACTCTCCGGCTACAAGATTATCGAGACCATCATGGAGCAGATGACCCTCGCCGCCATCGCCCCCACACGGTTCTACTCGCAGCAACTCCTGCGCCGCGTGAGCAGCCAGTACGACATCGACTCCGACGACCTGGAGACCCGCATCATGGCAGTCATCGACTACATCAGCGGCATGACCGACGTCTATGCCCTCGACATCTACCAGAAAATCAATGGCATTTCTCTGCCGATAGTGTAGGGAATAGGAGTTTTTTTTACCACAGATATACTAAAAGTGCTGTTGTGACGAAATAATCTGTTTATTATTTTGCGCAATAGGGTAAAACCGCTTAGACTGGCATAATATTTCCGGCAAGGCATCAAAAAAGCCCGCATGACTGCGGGCTTGTATGGTTGGCTGAACAACGACTTTAGATGTCGATGTCGGCGATACCGAGTTCTTCCGCCACTTGTTTCTGGAACACGGTGTCGGCCATCACGGCTTTTCCTATCTCACTGGTTTGAGCAATAGAGTCGAGTTGTTCAAATAATTTATCCATGGGTTCCATCTCTTCCATCAGTTTAGCCAGATCGCCAAGGGCAGCAGCGGCTTTTGCGGGGTCGTCGCCCACTTGCTGTTGCATCTCGCCGACTTTCTTGAGCATAGGAGCGAGAGCGGTCATGGCTGCCTTCAAATTGGCCTTCCAGTCGTCGGCTGTCCAGTTGGCACCTTCGGCTTTTGCCTTTGCCACAATGTCCTCGAGGCTGGGTGTCTCTGCCACTTGCTCAGTAGCATCGCCAGAAGCGGGTTGATCACTCTTTTCCCTGCAAGACCCCAGACAGAAAGCCATCATGAGGGCCAGCATTCCAATCCACAAATTTTTCATTTTTACGTGTACTTTTTTTAGTTAAACATCGTCGGGCTTTCACTCGTCAGTCTTTATTCATCATTGTAGAGCGAAATACCGAACATTAAAAAATTCTCATGGCAAAAATATGATAATATTACCAATCATGCAAACAAACGGCACAAAATCGTACAAAATCTCATAAATATGATACAAATAGACAAATCACGGAGACCTTTACCATTGCAAGCGCAGGTGGTGGAGCATGGTGGTGCTCTCGCCACACGACCCTGTGTGTTGCAGACAGAACCCGCCAAAGGGGTTTGGCTCGACAGTGGCAGAGAGGTGGACGACTGTATGGAGCGCTGGATCGGTGGGTGCAGCAAGGGGCGTGTCGGTGGTGACATCGGCGGTGAGCGTGCCATCGGCATAGTCGACCACGATATGGCATCCCGTGCGGTAGCACGTGGCACTCACGGGTTGGGTGACGGGTACCACCCTACCCTGGTCGTAGCGCACGAGCAGGAAATCCACGGCCTTCGCATATTTCGTGGTACGGATGATACGGAGGGCATATCCCGAGAGCGTCTGCGTATCGAATTTCAAGCCTATGTCCATATATTGTCCGGTAGCACTGCCAAATCCCTGTCCGGCGGTCTTGGTGGGGTCGACATCCAACTCCGCCCTCATGTTGCCATAATCGGAGAAAGGAGGGGTGAACATCATCCGTGCGCCACGCTGGGCCTGGAGCAGTCCCCAGCCCACGGCACCATTGTATCCCTCGCCATATTCCCACATTGGGCGCGAGGGGTCGAACGACCAGGGATATTCCGCCGTGTCGGCAGGCTTAAAGCCATCGACGGTCCAGAAACCCTCCTTTACCAACGGCTGCCACTGACAGGGGAAGTCGTGGAAATCGGTTTCAAGGGTAAGATGCGGGGCAGCGGTCCTCACACGCATGCCACCCGCTGTATACGTCCTGCCCTTTGCGCTCCGGGCATGAGCCGGGGTGATGGTAGCAAAGAGGTATTTCCCCGCATCGCAGGCTTTCAGGTGATAGGTGGTTTCCGGCGAACGGTGAGAAGTGGCTACGGGGATGGCCTCCATCGGGTCGTTGGTATCGGCCAGCAGCCACGTGATGACCGACTGGTCGGCATGGTCTTCGGGAGATAGTTGGTAACGCAGGGTGGCCACACCATCACGAACCACGACTTTGGGTTTCCTTTTCAGCGTGGGCGACGGCAAAGGCTTGCCTTCCAAGTTCACCAGCATGGCACTTTCCAGTCCATCCGGGGTTGTCGCCACGACAGTGAAGTGAAGCGGAGTGTCCTCGTCGTAGTCGGATACGATTTGGCACCTACCATTTTCAGCCGGCAACATACGTAAGAATTTTTCATGCCCAGTTTCCACCTTCCACACTACATTTTCACTGGGACTTTCAGCATAACCGCCATGGCAAATCGACGTGGCAGAGAGCGCGACGGGCGCATCGCCACCACGCAGGTTGACTTGACGGGGAACGACAGAGAGCATCGTGGGCAATGGCCGTGCCTCTGCCTGTCCCATCGGATGCCACTGGTCGTCGCCAGCCAACAGTCCATCGACACGATACGTCTCTCCTGTCTTATAGGCCATGAGGGCAGGTTTACCATCCAGGCAGACAGAGGTCTCGGGGTGTTCGCGTTCGATGAGGTAAGGTTTTCCGTTGTATGTCACGTTGCTGTAATAGCAGCGCAGCCAAGGTGCTGGGTATGCCGTCCATCCCAGATAAGTGGGTGCATGGGCATGGAAGCGGCAGTCGACGAGGGTGACAGCACCGGATGCCTTGCAGAAATACGACCTGTCGTTATCGCCCATCAGCCGAAAATCACAGTCGAGCATCACGGCTCCGGTACGAGAGGTGGTATAGAACGGCTTTTGTCCGTAAAATTCAAAATCACAATGTACATAGACACCATTCCCCGTCAAGGCATCGTCGGTACACTCGAAATGGCAATGGTCGAAGAGGATACGGCGGGCGCCATTGAGCGGATTCATGTTCAGTCGACTGATGAACCTGACGTTGCGTGCCACCACGCGGTCGCCATGACAATAGGCCACGTGGGCCTGGGTAATGGCATCGCTGCGCTTCCGTCTGCCCAACGTGGGAGAGAGGGGATAGTCGAGGTCGACGTTGCAGTAGTTGCCCATGGTGAGGTTGCTCACTTCGAGCCCGTCGCCATGGAAGTCGAACATGGTGAAATTGCCTACGGCACCCTGGGTCTGACCACGCTGCGAGGCAAGCACCACATTCCTCGGGTCATGGGTGAGTCCTATGAGGTGGAGGTTCTGGCAACGCACCGTCATGCCGAAGGGCTCGCGACCGTCTTTCCCCACTGCCACGGCAGGGTCGTCGGGGTCATCAATCCAATAGACGTTGGGAGCCACATAGACCACCATCGGGTCGGCTGCCGTACCGTCGTGCCACCGCTGTGCTGCCTCCTGGAATGTGCGGCAGGCAAACGGAGCCAGTGTGTCGGCAAGGGTAGCGTCGACGAGCAGGTGATGCTCATCGAGCGGATAGGTCTTCCCATCGTAGGTGAAGGCATTGGCAGCAGTCATCACGACGGGGTTTCCAAGGTCGAGAGGAGTATTGAGCGACTGGCCAAATACGTTCACACCATGCATGGCAAATGCCGCCGTGGCCATCAACGACAGCCACGAGAGCAATTTCTTCTGGAGTAACATGACTAAAGTATTGGATTAGTCCTTGGGCATGAGGTGACTCGAAATAATCTTTCCCACGTCACCGGTAGGCATGTTCATCACTTCGGGATGCTCGGCGATAAACGTGTCGATATGGCGGATGCGCTTCTCCTCGAGAATCTCGTCGATGGCTATGAGGATGCCCGTCTCCTCCACATCACCGAAACCGTCGTTGATGGCGGTGCCGAACATTCGCATCGTGGGACTCAGTCCCATATAGGCATTGACGAGCGGCGGGATGTTGATGCCCAGTTTGCGTATCTCGGCATTGAGAATCCTATAGTCTTCCTTCAGCGAGTCCTTGCAGAGAATCGAGGCCAGTTCTTCAGGGTCGGCCTCTATCTGCAACGGCGTCATGGGGATGATGAGGTTCTCCTTATCGCCGAAATGCTTGTTGAGGAAATAAAGAATCATGTCGCGGCCTTTCCGCACATACGAGGGATACATCGTCATCTTGCCGAAGAAATACTTCACGCTGGGCATGATGACGGTGAGCGCACCGAGACCGTCCCATAGGTTGTCGAGCGCGAAGAGGCTCTTTGCGCCACGCTTGCTGCTCTGATAGGGAATGGTGACATACGACCGTGCCAGTTCCACGGTCTGCGGCAGGTATTCCTTGATGAACTTCTCAGAGAAATGGAACATGTGGCTCGTGGCCAGGATGGGCTGTCCGTTGCTGTCGAAGTCCACCTCATTGCCCAACTTGTAGCGATACCCACCGATAATCTCCTGCTCTTCGGGGTTCCACACCAGGAGTTGCTTGTAGCAGTTGTCCATCAGGTCGAACTCGTCGAGGTCGAGGGCCTTTCCCGTGCCGCCACCCGCAGCCCTGAACACTTCTTCACGCTGACGTCCGATCTCTCTCACCACATTGGGCGAGTCGTGGATGTCGACGATATATATCTGATTATGGCTCTTGTTGGTCATTCTCAGACACTTGTCTGGGGTGAGTTCGCTGAGCAACAGCTCTTTGTCTACAGGAGGTATGATGGGTTGTTCCATGGAGATAGGATTGGTAATAGTCTATGGTGTCAGAGGTTGTAGACCTGGTCTTGCACGTATTGTGCCCACTGAGCCGGGGTTTTCGATTTGTCGAAGGTCTGCCAACTGATGGGTTTGCCGATGGTCACCTTGAATGTCTGGTGAACGTTCTTGTACATCTCGTCGACAAGGAAGAGCATGGCAACGTTGAACTTCAGGCCGAGCCGCTTGCAGATATTGGCGATGCGGTAGAACCGCTCCGAGTTCCTGCCGCTGAAATGAATGGGCACCACGTCGCGATGGGTTTCAACGCTCTTGGTGATGAAGGTTTTCTTCCATGGCAGGTCGCGTATCACGCCATTGGTCTTGCGCGAACAGAGTCCGGCAGGAAACATCAGGATGTGGTTGTCGCCAGCAAAGCCTGCCTTCACCATCGCGGGGAAATTGCGGCTCTGGCTGCCCGTCTTGTTGATGGGGATGCACAGCGGGGCAAGACCCGGCAAGTTCATCAGCAAGTCGTTGACGAGATAACGGAAACGGCCATCGTAACGTCGGCCGATGATGGCACCAAGCGCCACACCGTCCTCCCCACCGAGGGGATGATTGCTCACAAAGGTGTAGAGACGACCGTCGTCCTTGTCGGGGAAATTTTCCTCACCCTCCACCTCGAGGGTCATGTCGAGGTACTTCACGCACTCCTCCAGCCATTCCACGCCTTTCTTGTCGCGGCTTTCCCATAGAAATGCGTTCACCTCGTCCTGATGCACAATCCGCTTCAACCAACTGCGCACGAACGAAGGCACCATGCCGGCCTTCGCGCCCATCTTGCTTTTGAGGATTTCGTCAATGTCTATGGTTTTCTCTACAATCTCGGCCATTTAGCGATAAAGTATAATATGCTGCAAAAATAACTTAACTTTTTCAAAAAACTCCTATTTTTGAAGAAAAATGTTCGGATATCCATAAAAAAGTAACTTTTTTCTTGCTTTTGGGAAAGATATCTTACATTCAGACACTCTTGTCTTATGGAAATGTATAGCCACGATGACCCACCTGAAAACCCCAAAATGAAGACGGAAAAATATTTTTTAAAAATAATGTGGGGGATTGTGGGGAATTGTGGGGAAAATTATGTAATTTTGAAGCCGAAATAAAAGAATTCAGTCAAGTGCGATTGTTAGGAAACATAGAAGCCCGTACCGACTCGAAAGGGAGAGTGTTTCTGCCAGCGGCATTCAGGAAGGTGCTGCAGGCAGACGGAGACGCTTGTCTCGTGCTTCGCCGCGACGTTTTCCAGCCCTGCATTACCATCTACCCGGAAGGAGCATGGAATGCGCTGATGGACAGCGTCAGACAGCGCATCGACCCATGGAATCCCCGTCACATGCAGGTATACCGACAATTGCTCTCCGATGTAGAAATCGTATGTCAGGACAGCGGTGGCCGCATCCTGATACCGAAACGGTTCCTCGAGAGCGCCGGCATCAGTCAGGGCATCCGGTTCATCGGCATGGGCGACTACATCGAGGCTTGGAGCAGTGAGCATACCCAGGAGCCGTTCATGGCGCAGGAAGAATTCAGGCAAGAACTGGAATACCTGATGCGCACCAGCGGCGATTACCAAACGGAGGAGCGCTGATGGACGACACCTACCACGTGCCCGTACTGCTCGAGGAGAGCATCGCCGGTCTGCGCATCCGTCCGGAGGGCACCTATGTCGACGTGACGTTCGGCGGTGGCGGACACAGCAGGAGGATTCTTGCAGAACTGGGCAAAGGCGGCCGACTCTACGGCTTCGACCAGGATGCCGACAGCGAGAGCAACATCCCCGGCGACGAGCGCTTCTGTTTCGTGAGGAGCAACTTCCGCTACCTGGCCAACTGGATGCGCTACTACGGCGTAAGCCATATCGACGGGCTGCTTGCCGACCTGGGCGTGTCGAGTCACCATTTCGACGACGAGAGCCGCGGCTTCTCGTTCAGGTTTGACTCACCCCTCGATATGCGGATGAACAAGGGGGCACGCCTCACCGCTGCCGACGTGGTGAACACCTACAGCGAGAAACAACTCGCCGACATCCTATACCTCTACGGCGAACTGAAGAACGCACGGCGCGTGGCGGCAGCCATCGTGAAAGCACGCACCACCGCACCCATCCTCACCACGAAGGCATTGGCAGACCTCACCGGCCGTCTCTTCCCACGCGAACGAGAGAAGAAAGAGGTCACCAAACTATTCCAAGCCCTGCGCATCGAGGTGAACCACGAGATGGAGGCATTGAAGGAAATGCTCTCGGCAGCCACATCCTTGCTGGGCAGTGGTGGCAGGCTGGTGGTCATCACCTACCACAGTCTCGAAGACCGCATCGTGAAGAACATGATGAAGAGCGGCAACGTGAGCGGCACGGTGACACAAGACTTCTTCGGCCGCGTGGACACTCCCTTCACACTGGTGAACAACAAGGTGATCGTGGCCAGTGACGAAGAGCTGCGCGACAACCCGAGAAGCAGGAGCGCGAAACTGAGGATTGCCGAGAAGAAATGAATATGAAGCATTGATTTGAGTGGAAATGAATTGAGTGGAAATGAAGAGAAACAAGGAAGACATCGACCCCATAGAGGAACAGGAGATGACACAAGAGCCCGACGAAGAGGGCTATCCTGTAGATGAAGAAGAGCAAGGCCAGGCCGAAGAGCAGGGACAAACACACCCCAGCTTGAAGGAAGTGATCAAGGAGAAAGCCCGTGAAGACGAACAGCCTTTCTCCTCCACTTTCTCTTTGCGCACCATCCTGGGTGGCGACATCCTCAACACACAGGCCATCCGCAAGCAGATATGGCTGTTTCTCCTCATCACCATATTCGCCGTGCTATACATCTCCAACAGGTATAGTTGCCAGAAACAGCAGATCGAAATCGACCGCCTGACCAAGGAACTGAAGACTTCGAAATACAAGACCCTTTCGCTCTCGAGCATCCTCACCGAAAGATGCCGCGAGAGCCATGTCGTGGAGATGCTTCGCGCCAACAACGACAGCACCATCCACCCAGCCGACCAACCTCCCTATATAATAATGACACCAAGATAAAGAGAAATGAGCAAGTTCGACAACAACAAGACGATACCCCGCTACTCCTTCATCGCCATCATCATCACACTGATTGGCGTCTTGGTGCTCCTGAAAGCCTTCTACATCATGACCGCCAAGCACGACTACTGGATGGACGTGGCAAAGAAGCAGAAACCCGACAGTCTGGTGGTGAAGCCCAACCGGGGCAACATCCTCAGCGACGACGGCGAACTGATGGCCAGTTCGCTGCCCGAATACAAGATGTTCATGGACTTCAAGGTCGGTGGCGAGAAGAAAGACTCGCTATGGCGCGAGAAGGTAGACAGCATCTGCATGGGACTCCATGAGATATTCCCGGAGAAATCGGCAGAGGAATTCAAGGCCGACCTGGAGAAAGGGCATGCGAAGATGAGCCAGAACTGGCCCATCTGGCCCAAGCGCGTCGACTACAACACCTTCGTGAAAGTGAAGCAACTGCCCATCTTCAGCATGCCCAAGCTCAGAGGAGGGTTCCACTACGAGGAGAACAACGCCCGGCGCAGGCCCTTCGGCACCCTCGCCTCACGCACCATAGGCGACATGTATGGCGCCAAGGACACCGCTCGCTTCGGACTGGAACTGTCGTTCGACTCCATCCTCCGTGGACAGTCGGGCATCACCCACAAGCGCAAGGTAATGAACAAATACCTGAGTTTCGTCGACGTACCTCCCACCGACGGCGATGACATACAGACCACCATCAACGTGCAGATGCAAGACATCGCGGAGAAAGCCGTGGAGGAAGAGTTGAAACTCATCAACGGCGACGTGGGTGTCGCCATCGTGATGGAGGTGGCCACCGGCGACGTGAAGGCCATCGTCAACCTTGAGAAATGCGGCGACGGTCAATACCGTGAACGTCGCAACCACGCCGTCTCCGACCTACTCGAGCCAGGGTCGGTGTTCAAGACGGCATCGGTGATGGTCGCACTCGATGACGGGGTGGTCGACACCGCCCATAGGGTAAACACCGGCAACGGACAGATGACGATGCATGGTGCGCAGATGAACGACCATAACCGCGCCTCGGGCGGCTATGGCACCATCTCGCTCGGACGTGCCCTCCAGGTGAGTTCGAACATCGGCATCAGCAAGGTCATCGACGAGTGCTACAAAACCAATCCCGAGCGCTATGTCGACGGACTCTACCGGATAGGCATCGCCGAAGACCTGCACGTACCCATCACAGGCTCTACCCCACCCCGTATCAGGAAACCACATAAGAACTCCAACGGCAAGTACACCAACTGGAGTCTCACCACCCTACCGTGGATGAGCATCGGATACGAGACACAGGTGCCTCCCATCTCGACGCTTACCTTCTACAACGCCATCGCCAACAACGGCAAGATGATGAAGCCACGCTTCGTCACACGCGTGCTACGCGAGGGACAGGTCATCGCCGAATATCCACCCGAGGTGCTCCGCCACCAGATATGCAAGCCTACCACACTGGCACAGATACAAGACCTGCTTTGCAAGGTAGTGACTCGCGGCACAGGAAAGAAGGCCAAGTCGGAGTCGTTCCTCGTAGCAGGGAAGACAGGCACCGCGCAAATCTCCAAAGGACGCGGCGGATACAAGTCGGGCGTCATGCACTACCTCGTGAGTTTCGTAGGCTACTTCCCCGCCGACGAGCCACGCTACAGCTGCATCGTGTGCCTGCAGAAAGCAGGCCTTCCCGCATCGGGAGGAACGATGAGCGGATGGGTGTTCCACAACATCTCCGAGGGCGTGATGGCACACAATCTGAACATGGACATCTCCAACGCGCGCGACTCCATGCAGGAGCGACGTCCGAAAGCCATGAGCGGCGACCTGAAAGCAGCAAGCATGGTACTGGGACACCTCGGATTCGACACGAAACGCCAATGGGGCGACAGCAACGGCGACCAGTCGTTCTGGGGCTCCGTGGCACTCGGTGGCACACAGTACATCCTCACGCAGAAAGACAAGGTGTCCGACAACGTGGTACCCAACGTGCGGGGGATGGGGGCGCGCGATGCCATCTACCTGATGGAGCGCCGGGGCATCAAGACAAAAGTCGTGGGACGCGGCAAGGTGAAAGGACAGAGCCTGGCTCCCGGCGAGAAGGTCGCACGCGGTTCGGTATGCACCCTGACCATGCAATATCAATAACGCTACATACACATCATCATGACACTAAGGGAGATTATCAAAGACATCAAGAATGCAAGCATCCAAGGTGATGACGGCATCGAGATAACCGGCGTTGACATCGATTCACGCCAAGTAGCTCCGGGCCATCTCTTCGTGGCCATCAAAGGCACACAGGTAGACGGACACCAGTTCATCACAAAGGCCATCGATGCCGGGGCCACCGCCGTGATGTGCGAGCAACTTCCCGAACAGACCATTACAGGAGTCACCTACGTGGTTGTGGAGTCTACAGAGGCTTCCGTGGGCAAGGTGGCCACCATGTTCTTCGGCAACCCCTCACACCACCTGAAACTCGTAGGAGTGACAGGCACCAACGGCAAGACGACCATTGCCACCTTATTATATAATATGTTCCGTCGCTTCGGACACCGATGCGGACTGCTCTCCACGGTATGCAACTACATCGAGGGCGAGGCGGTGGCTGCCAGCCATACCACACCCGACCCCATCCAGCTCAACAAGCTCCTCGCCCGTATGGTGGAGGCAGGATGCGAATATGTGTTCATGGAGTGCAGCAGCCATGCCATACACCAGCACCGAATAGGAGGACTGCTCTTTGCCGGGGGCATATTCACCAACCTCACCCGCGACCACCTCGACTACCACAAGACCTTCGAGAACTACCGCGACGCGAAAAAGGCCTTCTTCGACAGCCTGCCGAAGAGTGCTTTCGCCATCATCAACGCCGACGACAAGAACGGGGCAGTGATGGTGCAGAACACCAAGGCCACCGTAAAGACCTACTCCACACGTGGCATGGCCGACTTCAGGGCACGCCTGCTGGAATGCCACTTTGAGGGGATGTACCTCGAGGTCGACGGACGCGAGGTGGGCGTACAGTTCATCGGGAAGTTCAACGTGAGCAACCTGCTCGCCGTATACGGGGCAGCGGTGATGCTCGGCAAGGCACCCGAAGACATCCTCGTGGTGATGAGCACGCTGAAAAGCGTGAGCGGGCGACTGCAACCCGTTCACTCGCCCGAGGGATATACCGCCATCGTCGACTATGCCCATACCCCCGATGCGCTGGAAAACGTGCTCAATGCCATCCACGAAGTGCTTGACGGAAAGGGAAAAGTCATCACCGTGTGTGGTGCCGGCGGCAACCGCGACAAGGGGAAGCGACCACTGATGGCACAGGAGGCGGTGCGGCAGAGCGACCAGGTGATCATAACCAGCGACAACCCGCGCTTCGAAGAGCCACAAGCCATCATCGACGACATGCTCAGTGGTCTCACCCCACAGCAGAAACACAAGGTGCTGTCGGTCGTCGACCGTCGCGAAGCCATCCGCACAGCCTGCATGCTGGCAAGGAAAGGCGACGTGATACTCGTGGCTGGCAAGGGGCATGAAGACTATCAGGAAATCAAAGGCGTGAAGCATCACTTCGACGACCGTGAGGTGCTCGAGGGTATCTTCGCCGACCAGCAGGCATGAACACGAAACGAGGTCTCCAACCACAGGTAAATTCCTTTCCGACAAGAAGATAACAAAACAAGAAGGGGTAGCAGACTTGCGCAAACGGCATTCTCTACCCGTCATAAAACCAACAAGAAATGCTATACTATATTTTCAGATTCCTTGAGCAGTTCGACATCCCCGGTGCACACATGTGGCACTACATTTCCTTCAGGTCGCTGCTGGCACTGATTTTCTCGCTACTCATCTCCGCATGGTTCGGCGAGAGATTCATCAAGTTCATGAAACGCCGGAACATCTCCGAAACGCAACGGGATGCATCCATCGACCCCTTCGGCGTGCAGAAAAAAGGTGTGCCCACCATGGGCGGAATCATCATTATGGTATCGATACTCGTACCGATATTGCTTTTCGGACGAATGCGCAACATCTACCTCATCCTGATGATTATCACTACCGTGTGGCTCGGTTTCCTGGGATTCCTCGACGACTATATCAAGATTTTCAAGAAAAACAAGGAAGGACTGAAAGGCAAATACAAGATTATAGGACAACTGAGCATCGGTCTCATCGTGGGACTCGTGCTCTGGGCAAGTCCCGATGCCAAAATCCATGAAAGCGTGAAGGCTGAGGTAGGAACACAGCAGACCACCATCGTGAAATCCGAACCGGTGAAATCGCTCAAGACCACACTGCCGTTCATCAAGAACCACAACCTCGACTACTCCGAACTGATGGGATTCATGGGCGAGCACAAGACCGCGGCAGGATGGATTCTCTTCGTCATCATGACCATCCTCGTGGTCACCGCAGTGAGCAACGGCGCCAACCTCAACGATGGCATGGATGGCATGTGTGCCGGAAACTCCGCCATCATCGGCGTGGCGCTCGGCATATTCGCCTACGTGAGCAGCCACATCGAATATGCCGCATACCTCGACATCATGTACATCCCCGGCTCACAGGAACTGGTGGTGTTCATCTGCGCTTTCATAGGCGCGATGGCGGGATTCCTGTGGTACAACGCATACCCGGCACAGATATTCATGGGCGACACGGGGTCGCTCATGACAGGAGGCATCATCGGCGTCTGCGCCATCATCATCCACAAGGAACTGATGCTGCCCATCCTTTGTGGAATATTCTTCGTGGAGAGCCTGAGCGTGATGGTACAGACGGGATACTTCAAATACCGCAAGCGCAAGGGCGAACGGGTGAGGATATTCCGTGCCGCACCCATCCACGACAACTTCAGGAAACTCGACAGCCAACTCGACCCTACCAGCCGCTATATCCTGAAGGGATGGCCACAAAGGCAGTTCCATGAGTCGAAAATCACCGTGAGGTTCTGGATTACGACCATCATCCTGGCTGCCCTTACCATCATCACACTGAAAATCAGATAAGAAGAAGGAGGAAGACAGGGAGGGACTCTTCTTGAAAGAAGAGAAAAAGAAGTGGAAAAGGATTTATAGAGACATTTGTACTGCAAATATAGCAAGAGGAGATAGCAGGTTTTTATCCTGAAATTTGATTGATTATAATTGATTGGAAATGAAGAGAATAGTAGTTTTGGGCGCGGCCGAAAGTGGGGCCGGTGCCGCCGTATTGGCAAAGAAAGAAGGATTCGACGTGTTCGTGTCCGACATGTCGCTTATCAAGGAGAAATACAAGTTGTTGCTCGACAGCCATGGCATCGAATGGGAGGAAGGGCACCACAGCGAAGAGAAAATACTCAACGCCAACGAAATCATCAAGAGCCCGGGGATACCCAACGACGCCCCCATCGTGCAGAAGGCCATCAAGAAAGACATCCATATCATCAGCGAGATAGAGTTCGCTGGTCGCTATACCCATTCCAAGATGATCTGCATCACCGGAAGTAACGGCAAGACCACCACTACGTCGCTGATATACCACATCTTCAAGTCGGCAGGCTACGACGCCGGACTGGCAGGCAACATCGGGCGCAGCCTGGCACTGCAGGTGGCAGAAGAACCGCATGAATACTATATCATCGAACTGAGTTCGTTCCAGCTCGACAACATGTATGACTTCCGTGCCAATATCGCCGTTCTGCTCAACATCACCCCCGACCATCTCGACCGCTACGACAACTGCATGCAGAACTACGTCGACTCGAAGATGCGCATCATTCAGAACCAGACCAGCGACGACAGTTTCATCTACTGGAATGACGACCCCATCATCAAGCGAGAACTGGAGAAATACGATATCAAGGCCATACAATATCCCTTCTCCGAACTCAAGGGCAATGGTGCCATTGGCTATATCGAGGAAGGACAATACTGTCTGGAGAAGCCCACACCGTTCAATATGGAACAAGAAGAACTGAGTCTCACCGGACGGCACAACATCTACAACTCATTGGCTGCCGGACTGGCATCCAATATCGCCGGCGTGAAAAAAGAGATAATACGCAAGAGCCTCGGCAACTTCCCCGGCGTGGAGCACCGCCTCGAGCGCGTGGCCACCGTGCGTGGCGTGACCTACGTCAACGACTCCAAGGCCACCAACGTAGACGCCTGCTGGTATGCCCTCGAAAGCATGACTACACCCACCGTGCTCATCATCGGCGGCAAAGACAAAGGCAACGACTACAATGCCATCAAGGACCTCGTGAAGGAGAAATGCCGCGCACTGGTATACCTCGGTGCCGATAACGCCAAACTACACGCATTCTTCGACGGCATGGGCATCACCGTGCGCGACACCCACAGCATGGCCGACTGCGTGGCAGCCTGCTACGACCTCGCGCAACCCGGCGACACCGTGCTCCTCAGCCCGTGCTGTGCCAGTTTCGACCTCTTCAAGAACATGGAAGACCGCGGCGAACAATTCAAGACCCTCGTGAGGAACCTCTGACATGCTTCTCGCCACGACGGGAACACCACACCGTTTCTCCTTCAAACCGAACATACCGTAACACATGAAAATATCCATCGGCAACATATTCAAGGGCGACAAGGTCATCTGGATGATTTTCTTCTTCCTGTGCATCATCAGCATCATGGAAGTGTTCAGCTCGAGCAGCTCGCTCACCTACGACAAGAGCAGTTACTGGGGACCTGTAATCAAGCACGTGGGCATCCTGCTCGCCGGAATCTTCGTGATGATCATCGTGCAGAACATCGACTGCAAATACTTCAAGGTCGCCACACCATTCCTGCTCATCATATCCGTCTTCACCCTGATATGGGTGTTGGCAGCAGGACAGGTCACCAACGGCGCGCAACGGTGGATCAGCCTCTTCGGCATACAGTTCCAGCCATCGGAAATCGCCAAGGGCACCATCGTGCTCTCCGTGGCACAGATCCTCAGCGCCATGCAGACAGAGACGGGTACCGAGGAAAATACCTTCAAGTACGTGCTCACCGTGTCGGTACCACTCATGGGACTCATCATGCTCGAGAACCTCTCCACGGCCTTTCTCATCGGCCTTGTCGTGGTGGGAATGATGTTCTACGGCGGAGTGGCGCTCCACAAGATCGGGAAACTCGTGGGGGGAGTGGCACTCGTGGGCGTCGTCGCACTGGCGGTCGTCATGCTGGTAGGACAGACTGAGGAAAAGCCCGACGACAAGAACAACCTCACCGAACAGGTGGCAAAGGTTGAGGAGTCGCCGTCGGTGATAGAAAAGATGTTCCACCGTGCAGGCACATGGAAAGGTCGTATACTGAAGTTCATCAGCAACGACGAGGTGGCACCCGAGGAGTTCGACCTCGACAACGACTCACAGATAGGACATGCCAATATCGCCATCGCCTCGTCGGAAATCGTGGGCAAAGGTCCTGGAAACTCCGAGGAACGCGACCTGCTGCCCCAGGCTTTCTCCGACTTCATCTACGCCATCATCATCGAGGAGCTCGGACTGGCTGGCGGCATCTTCGTGATGTTCCTCTATATCTTCCTGCTCTGGAGGGCAGGACGCATCGCCGACCGCTGCGTGAACAACTTCCCCGCATTCCTGGTGATGGGACTGGCACTCCTGCTCGTGAGCCAGGCCATGTTCAACATGATGGTGGCAGTGGGAATGGCACCTGTCACCGGACAACCGCTGCCACTCATCAGCAAAGGCGGCACGTCGACCATCATCAACTGTGTGTTCATCGGGGCGATGCTCAGCGTGAGCATCTCGGCAAAGAAAAAGCCCGTGGAGAAATGACGGAACGACGTGAAGGGAAAATGAAAAAAATGCCCTAAAAATATTACTACTAAATTTGTGCAAAGCGAAAAAAAGCCTTACCTTTGCATGGAAATGTTGAAGTGAGCGAACACAAGGCACAGCAAGCATGCTTGGCTCTGTGCCGTGTTTGTATTGCACTAACACCAAAACGAATGAAAACGAGCGAATTACGAGTCATCATCAGCGGAGGAGGCACAGGAGGACATATCTTCCCGGCCATCTCCATCGCCGATGCCATCAAGGCCAAGCGCCCTGACGCCCAGATACTCTTCGTGGGCGCAGAGGGACGCATGGAGATGCAGCGTGTGCCTGCCGCAGGATATGAAATCAAGGGACTGCCCATCTGCGGTTTCGACCGCAAGCGCCTCTGGCGCAACTTCGCCGTGCTCATCAAGATTTGGAAAAGCCAGCGCCTGGCCAAGCAGATTATCCGTGAGTTCAAGCCCATGGCAGCAGTGGGTGTCGGTGGCTATGCCAGCGGTCCCACACTCAACAAGTGCGCCGACATGGGCATCCCATGCCTCATCCAGGAGCAGAACTCCTATGCCGGAGTAACCAACAAGCTGCTTGCCAAGAAAGCCCAGAAAATATGCGTGGCATACGAGGGAATGGAGCGTTTCTTCCCCGCCGAAAAACTGGTGCTTACGGGAAATCCCGTGCGACAGTCGCTGCTCGACACACCACTGAGCCGTGCCGAGGCGTGCAAGGCCCTGGGACTTGACCCCGACAAGAAGACAATTCTCATCGTTGGGGGTAGTCTGGGAGCCAGGACAATGAACGAGAGCGTGCTCCAGCACCTCGACGAACTGGAGCAGTCGGGCGTTCAGGTGTTGTGGCAGACAGGCAAGTACTACCACGACGACATCCAGAAGCAGTTGGCAGCCCACCACCCCATCACCACGCTGAAAGTCACCGACTTCATCAGCGACATGGGCACCGCCTACCGCGCCGCCGACCTGGTGGTCAGCCGCGCCGGTGCCAGCAGCATCTCGGAGTTCTGCCTCATCGGCAAGCCCGTGATTCTCGTGCCCTCACCCAACGTCGCCGAAGACCACCAGACGAAAAATGCCATGGCCCTGGTGAACAAGGACGCCGCCCTCATGGTGAGCGATGCCGAAGCTCCCGCGAAACTCATCTCCCTTGCCCTGGGCACGGTGACCGACGAGGCGCGCCTGGCAACCCTCGGAGCCAACGCGAAGAAAATGGCATTGCCCGACTCAGCCAACATCATTGCCAACGAAGTGATAGAAATGGCCACACGGTCCTCTCAATAGTGTAAGGGATGAAAGCAACAGACATCAAATCAGTATATTTCGTGGGAGCAGGCGGCATAGGCATGAGCGCCATCGCACGCTACTTCCTCCACAAAGGCATCTACACTGCGGGCTACGACAAGACCCCGTCGGCACTGACGGCACGGCTCGAGGAAGAAGGCATGCACATACACTACACCGATGACCCTGCCCTCATCCCGAACGAATGCCGTGATGCCAACACCACATTGGTCGTCTACACCCCAGCCATCCCCGCCGACCACAGCGAAATGGCCTATTTCAGGCAGAGAGGCTTCGAGATGCAGAAACGCGCGCAGGTATTGGGCACGCTCACACGCACCCACAAAGGACTGTGCGTAGCAGGCACCCATGGCAAGACCACCACATCGTCGATGTGCGCGCATATCATGCACCAGAGCAGCAACGACTGCAACGCCTTCCTCGGTGGCATCACCAAGAACTACGGCACCAACTATATCCTCTCCGACAGCGACTACGTCGTCATCGAGGCCGACGAGTACGACCGTTCCTTCCACTGGCTGCGTCCCTGGATGACCGTTATCACTTCCACCGATCCCGACCACCTAGACATCTACGGCACGAAAGAGGCCTACCTGGAGAGTTTCCGACACTACACCACGCTCATACAGCCCGGCGGCACACTCATCATCCACCGCGGACTGGAGATGCAGCCACAGGTGGGCGACAGCGTAAAGATATACGACTACAGCCGCGACGAGGGCGACTTCCATGCCGAAAACATCGTCATCGACAACGGGGAAATCACCTTCGACTTCGTGTCACCCATACAGCGGGTAGACCAGGTGAGCCTGGGACAGCCCATACCCATCAACATCGAGAATGCCGTGGCTGCCATGGCTATGGCACAACTATGCGGATGTACCGACAGCGAGCTGCGGCAAGGCATGGCCACCTACAGCGGCGTCGACCGGCGCTTCGACTTCAAGGTGAGAGACATCCGGCATGTGGTGCTCAGCGACTACGCCCATCACCCACAGGAAATCTACCAGAGCGCCAAGAGCATACGCGAACTATACCGCGACCGCAAGGTGACAGCGATGTTCCAGCCACACCTCTACACCCGCACACGCGACTTCTACAAGCAGTTCGCCGACAGTCTGAGTCAACTCGACGAGGTGGTGCTCTGCGACATCTACCCCGCCCGTGAGGAACCCATCCCCGGCGTGACGTCGCAACTCATCTACGACAACCTACGCCCCGGTATCCAGCGGACGATGATACGAAAGGACGACGTGCTCGACTATGTGCGTAGCCGCGACTTCGACGTGCTGCTCGTCCTGGGTGCCGGCGACCTCGACAACTACGTCGACCAAATGGCCGACATCATCAAAGCGAAATAAGAGAAACCATGTACATCAACTGGAAGAAAACGGCTATCGTGGCACTCGACCTGGTGCTCGCAGCGTACATCACGCTGGCCATGACATCCTTCAACAAGCCCGACCGCTCCGGACAGGTTTGCAAGAAGGTGAGCATCACCGTGGCCGATACCGACTCCAGTGGGTTCCTCAGCGCCAAGGAAATCAAGAGCATCCTCACCAGTAAGCATCTCTACCCCGACGGAAAGAGTATGGCAACAGCCGACCTCCGCAAGATGGAAAATGCGCTCGAGGAACATATGCTCGTGAAAGACGCTGAGTGCTACATGACACAAGACGGCCTCGTAGGCATCACGGTGAGCCAGAAACTGCCGATGCTGAGGGTAAAGGCCGACAACGGCGAAGACTATTACATCGATGACGAGGGGCACATCATGAGCAATGGCTCCTATGCCTCCGACCTCATCGTGGCCACGGGGAACATCAGCAACTGGTATGCCCAGAACTACATTCAGGTAGTGGCACGCTGGATTGCCGACCACGAGCTGTGGCGCAACCAGATCGTGCAGATCAACGTGCTTCCCGACAAGAGCCTGGAAATCGTACCCCGCATCGGCGGGCATATCGTGTGCCTCGGCCAGTTGCCGGAACGTTCCGACAAGGTGCGCCGCGAGCGCGACATCAACCAGTTCATGGACACCAAACTCACCCGTCTCGACAAATTCTACCGTTACGGCCTGAACGAAATCGGATGGAACAAATACTCCTACATCAACATCGAGTTCGACAACCAGATCATCTGCAAGAAAGGCAAGAAAGGCAAGGACGACGAAAATGAGGAGAACGAGGCCGAGAACGAGGCCGACAAGAAGCACGCACAAACATAACCCCAACGACAAACCCTAAGAAATCCAAAATATATACAATATGGCAGCAAAAGAATTCATAGTAGCTATTGAACTGGGTTCTTCGAAAATTACCGGCATCGCCGGGAAGAAGAACTCTGACGGCAGCATCCAGGTGCTTGCCGTCGTGAGAGAAGACGCCACCTCCTGCATCCGCAAGGGCGTGGTTTTCAACATCGACAAGACCAGCGTATGTCTTACCAACATCATCAAGAGACTCAAGACATTGCTGAAATCTGAAATCTCACGCGTATACGTCGGCATGGGCGGACAGTCCATCCGCAGCATCAGGAACACCATCGTGAAGACATTGCCCGAAGACTCCGTGGTTACACAGGACATCATCAACGAACTGATGGACAACAACCGCAGCATGCAATATCCTGACCTGGAAATCCTCGATGCCGCCACACAGGAATACAAGGTGGGCACACAACTCCTTACCGACCCCGTGGGCGTGCAGTGCACCAAACTCGAAGGCAACTTCCTCAACATCCTCTGCCGCAAAGCCTTCTTCCGCAACCTGAACAAGTGCTTCGAGAATGCCAACATCACCATCGCAGAGCTTTACCTCGCTCCCATCGCGTTGGCACACAGCGTGCTCACCGAGGTGGAGAAACGCACGGGCAGCCTGCTCGTCGACCTCGGCGCCGACACCACCACCGTCTCCGTCTACCATAAGAATATCCTGCGCCACCTCGCCGTCATCCCCCTGGGTAGCAACAACGTGACCAAAGACCTCGCTGCCGAACTGCAGATTGAGGAGAAGGATGCTGAGACGATGAAACTGGAATACGCACAGGCCTTCACCGACACCAGCGAAATCGAGGAGGACAAGAGATATCGCATCGACGACGAGCGTTCCGTCTCACAGCAGAAGTTCGTCGACATCGTTGAAGCCCGCGTCAACGAAATCATCCAGAACGTATGGTACCAGGTACCCGACGAGTACAAGGATAAACTCATGGGCGGCATCGTGCTCACTGGCGGCGGCTCCAACATGAAGAAAATCAAGGAGGCTTTCACCAACATCACCAAAGTGGGCAAGTATCGCATCGCCAATACCATCACCCAAAACGTCACCTCTACCGACAAGGAAGTGAATGCCCGCAACGGCATGATGAACACCGCACTCGGCCTGCTCGCCAAGGGCGACCTCAACTGCGCCGGACAGCCCATCAGAAACGACCTCTTCGGTGAGACTCCGACGAGCACCACCTCTCCCGACAAACCCTACCTCAACCTTGGTGAGACCAAACCAGGTCAGGTGAGAACCCTTGAGGACAGGAAAGCCCTCGAGGAGGAACGCCGCCGCAAGGAGGAGGAAGCACGCCGCGAGGAAGAGCGCCGTGAGGAGGAACGCCGTATGCAGCGTGAGAAAGAGAATGAAGGCAAGGGATTCCTCAACAAGTTCAAGAAATCGAGCAAGGAATTCTTCTCAAAACTCATCTCCGAGGAATCCACCGACGACGATACGAAATAAGCCACAAAGAGGTAAGAACAGAACAGTCGCACCAAATAAAACAAAACCAATATGTCAAACGACCGCAACAATAAATCACAAGGCCTCGATTTCGAAGAGCTGCCAAAAGAGAACAGTATCATTAAAGTCATCGGCGTGGGTGGCGGTGGCGGCAATGCCGTGAACCACATGTACAAGGAGGGCATACACGATGTCACCTTCGTGCTCTGCAACACCGACCGCCAGGCACTCAACGACTCGCCCGTACCCGTGCACCTGCAACTGGGTACCGAAGGCCTGGGAGCTGGCAACAAGCCCGAGCGCGCACGCGCTGCCGCCGAGGAGAGTGAAGGCGCGCTGAAACGCATGCTCGACGACGGCACGAAGATGGCATTCATCACCGCCGGCATGGGTGGTGGTACCGGCACCGGTGCCGCACCCGTCATCGCCCGCGTGTCGAAGGAACTGGGTATCCTCACCGTAGGCATCGTCACCATCCCCTTCCGTTTCGAAGGCAAGAAGAAAATCGACCAGGCCCTCGACGGCGTGGAAGAGATGTCGAAGCATGTCGATGCCCTCCTCGTCATCAACAACGAGCGCCTGCGCGAGATCTATCCCGAACTGGGTGTGCTCAACGCCTTTGCCAAGGCCGACGACACGCTGAGCGTGGCTGCCCGCAGCATCTCGGAAATCATCACCGTGCATGGCCTCATCAACCTCGACTTCAACGACGTGAAGACCGTGCTCAAAGACGGTGGCGTGGCCATCATGAGTACTGGCTACGGCGAGGGAGAAGGCCGTGTGAAGAAAGCCATCGATGATGCCCTCAACTCACCGCTGCTCAACAACAACGACGTGTTCAACTCGAAGAAAATCCTCCTTAGCATCACCTTCTCCAACGAGAAAGGCTCCAGCGGCCTGATGATGGAGGAGATGAACGACGTCAACGACTTCATGGCGAAGTTTGGCGACAATTTCGAAATCAAGTGGGGTCTCGCCGTCGACCCGGAACTGGGCAAGAAAGTGAAGGTCACTATCCTCGCCACCGGTTTCGGCATCGAAGACGTAGACATGATGAGCGAGCATATCAACAAGAACATCTCTGCAGAGGAGATGCGCCAGAAGCAGAAAGAAGCTGAGGAAGAGGCCGAGAAAGCCAGGAGAAGGGGAAAATACTACGAAGAGGAAAACAAGCCCATCAAGCGCCGCAACCAGATTTTCGTCTTCAGCCAGGAAGACCTCGACAACGAGGATGTCATCCTTGCCGTGGAGAGTACACCAACCTGTCGCCGCACCAACCAGATGCTCACCAACATCCGCATGACCGCCGATGGCGGCAACCCCGACAACGACGGCAAGGAGAGCGGTGAGGGCAACAGCAAGATCGTGTTCTAAACCCATAGCGCCATGACACTTTTCGATCAAATCAGCGAAGACATCAAGGCTGCGATGAAAGCCCGCGACAGGGTGCGTCTCGATACCCTCCGCAACATCAAGAAGGTGTTTCTCGAAGCCAAGACGGCACCAGGAGCCAACGACACCCTCGACGATGCCGATGCCCTGAAAATCATACAGAAGCTGGCCAAGCAAGGACGCGAATCGGCTGCCACTTTCGCACAGCAGAACCGCCAGGATCTCGCCGACAGCGAACTGGCACAGGTAGCGGTCATCGAGAGTTACCTGCCCAAACAGCTCGACGAGGCCGAAATCGAGGCTGTAGTGCGTGAAATCATCGCCACCACTGGTGCTTCGGGCATGAAAGACATGGGCAAGGTGATGGGCATCGCCAGCAAGCAGATGGCAGGAAAGGCCGACGGCCGTGCCATCTCGGGCATCGTCCGCCGCCTGCTGTCATAAAGAAGAAGACTTCTTATATACAGAGACACAGAGGTACAGTGAAAACGCTGTATCTCTGTGTCTTTGTATGGAAACGTGAATCAGGTAAACAACTGCTTCAGTACCTCCAACGACTTCATCTCGGGAAATCCCGGCACATGAAGCCTGTAGAACTCCAATATCACCTCTGTGCAACGGTTACGCTCCATACGCGACATCGCACAGAGGTGCATAGTCTTATAGCTGAGTCGCATGAGCAGCCCTATCTTCCCTGCCTCTGCAGGCATCAGGAAATGGGCGTGGGGTGGCGGCACGGGGGTGAAACAGCCATTGAGCAGGTCGAAATAGGCCTGCGACTCGCCGTCGTCGGTGTTGGGGAAGAAACCGACGAACCGCGTGAGACGAATCATGAACACGAGGTGGAAATTGGCAAAGCCCTGCTCCACCTCATCGAGCCAGAGGATGCTCGACTCCACAAAACGGTAGAGCAGCTCGCTCTCATGCTCGTCGCGGGTGGCATGGATGAGGAATTCAGCCAGAAACATCCCTATCGACAACTTGTAGGGGTCGAGGTGGAGTGAAGCCAGCGGTGCCGCTATGTGAATGTCGCGAAGACGTTGAAGCGAACGGTTCGCACGGTAGTCGAAATCTATCTCCACAATGTTGAGCGGCTGGAACAGTTGCTTGCGCATCTTCCCGCGAGGGGATTTCGAAACCTTCACCATGAACGAGACCCTACCCTGTTCACCGGTAAGCATGTCAACGACAAGCGAGGTATCGCCATACCTCACCGTTCGCAATACCACAGCACGGGTCCTCGTCATCATCATGGTGGTAAAATTACACGAAAAAGGCGGAAAACCAAAACAAAATCCCCATAATAATTGCAAAAAGAGGCAAAAAGGAAAAAATTTCGGATAAAAATTTGGTGGGAATCCGAAAAAGCAGTACCTTTGCATCCGCAAAACAAGTCTATGGTCCATTCGTCTATCGGTTAGGACGAGAGATTTTCATTCTCTAAAGAGCAGTTCGACTCTGCTATGGACTACCCAAACAACAAAAATACGAAACATTCACAAAGATGGCAAACCACAAATCATCACTCAAAAGAATCCGCCAGGACAAGAAGAAGCAACTTCACAACAAATATTACGCCAAGACCATGCGTAATGCTGTACGCAAACTGCGTGCAATGACCAACAAGGAAGAGGCTGCGAAGCTTTATCCCAGTGTTCAGAAAATGCTGGACAAATTGGCCAAGACCAATATCATCCACAAGAACAAGGCCGCAAACCTGAAGTCAAGCCTCTCGCGCCAAATCAACAAGATGGCGTAACACATGGCGATAAGAATACGGAGGGCTGCAATCAGATTGCAGCCCTCTTTGTTATATACCCACAACAACACTTCCCTCTCCCGCCACCTTCCTTTTTCACCCTTTCCGTACCCTATTTATACCCCTTAACACCCCTTGTCGGCCCCTTTGTCGGCAGACATGGGCTAAGGTGCCTGAAAAGCCCATGAAATGGTATGTTTTTTAGGTATTTTTACCATTATTTTTTTCGTTTTTTTGGGGTATTTTTCGTAACTTTGCAACAATATTTTGAAACAGGCTTAACGGCCAGCCACCAAGGTTTCATGGCGGCTTTATCCAGTAAGAACAAATGCAAGACATACCACAAAACGAGAGCAATTATTCAGCGAAAAACATTCAGGTGCTCGAAGGCCTTGAGGCCGTAAGGAAGCGCCCTGCCATGTATATTGGCGACATCAGCGAGAAAGGACTTCACCACCTGGTGAACGAGACGGTGGACAACTCCATCGACGAGGCAATGGCAGGCTATTGCACGCACATCGAGGTGACCATCAACGAAGACAACTCCGTCACCGTGCAGGACAACGGCCGCGGTATCCCCGTCGACGAGCACAAGAAGTTGCACAAGTCGGCCCTTGAGGTCGTGATGACCGTGCTCCATGCCGGCGGTAAGTTCGACAAAGGCTCCTACAAGGTGAGTGGTGGTCTGCACGGTGTGGGTGTGAGCTGTGTCAACGCCCTCTCTTCACGCATGCTCTCCCAGGTGTTCCGCGACGGCAAGATCTACCAGCAGGAATACGAGAAGGGCCATCCCCTTTATCCCGTCAAGGTGGTGGGCACTACCGACAAGCAAGGCACCCGCCAGCAGTTCTGGCCCGACAAGACGATATTCACCACCACGGTGTACCAATACGACATCATCGCCCGGCGCATGCGCGAACTGGCATACCTCAACGCCGGTATCACCATCACCCTCACCGACCTCCGTCCCGACGACAATGGCGACACACGCCAGGAGGTGTTCCATGCCAGAGACGGTCTGAAAGCCTTCGTGAAGTTCATCGACCGCCACCGCACCCATCTCTTCGATGATGTCATCTACCTGAAGACAGAGAAGCAAGGCATCCCCATCGAGGTGGCAGTGATGTACAACACCGACTACTCGGAAAACATCCACTCGTATGTGAACAACATCAACACCATCGAAGGAGGTACTCACCTGATGGGATTCCGCATGGCGCTCACCCGTACGTTGAAGAAATATGCCGACAACGACCCTGTCATCTCTAAACAGATAGAGAAAGCCAAGATAGAAATTACCGGTGAGGATTTCCGCGAGGGTCTCACCGCCGTTATCTCCATCAAGGTGGCAGAGCCGCAGTTTGAGGGACAGACGAAGACGAAGCTGGGCAACAGCGAGGTGACAGGTGCCGTGCAGCAGGCAGTGGGCGAGGCGCTCTCCAACTACCTCGAGGAGCACCCGAAGGAAGCCAAGCAAATCTGCGACAAGGTGGTGCTTGCCGCCACAGCACGCATCGCAGCCCGCAAGGCCCGCGAGAGCGTGCAGCGCAAGAACGTGATGTCGGGCGGCGGTCTTCCCGGTAAACTGGCCGACTGTTCCAACAAAGACCCGAAAGAGTGTGAAATCTTCCTCGTCGAGGGCGACTCCGCCGGTGGCAGCGCAAAGCAAGGCCGCGACCGCTATACCCAGGCCATCCTCCCCCTCCGCGGTAAAATCCTCAACGTGGAGAAGGTCATGTGGCACAAGGTGTTCGAGAGCGAGTCGGTGATGAACATCATCCAAAGCATCGGCGTGCGCTTCGGTGTCGAAGGCGAAGGCGACAAAGAGGCCAACATCGACAAGTTGCGCTACGACAAGATTATCATCATGACCGACGCCGATGTCGATGGTTCCCACATCGACACCCTCATCATGACCCTCTTCTACCGTTTCATGCCAAAGGTTATCCAGGAGGGACACCTCTACATCGCTACCCCACCGCTCTATCTCTGCACCTACAAGAACAAGGTGAAGGAGTATTGCTATACCGACCAGCAGCGACAGGCCTTCCTCGACAAGTATGGCAACGGCGTGGAAGGCACAAGCATCCACACTACCCGCTACAAAGGTCTGGGTGAGATGAACCCCGAACAGTTGTGGGACACCACGATGAACCCCGAGACCCGCCTCCTGAAACGGGTAAGCATTGAGAATGCCGCCGAAGCCGACGAGATATTCTCGATGCTGATGGGCGACGATGTGGAGCCACGGCGCGAGTTCATCGAGGCCAACGCCACTTATGCCAATATCGACGCATAGCATCATCATGGGGGCCGTCTTGGTCCCCATGATACTTTATATAAACCTATAGTGCCTATTCTATAGTTCCTATAGTTACTATAGTTCCTATAAAACCCACAAAAACCCCTTTATACCCCATGAAAAATACCCTTATCGCCCTGTTGTTCACCTGTCTGGGTACCAGTGCCCTCGCCCAGCCACAATCCCCAATGCGCCTGTGGTTTGACAGGCCTGCCGACTATTTCGAAGAGTCGTTGCTTATCGGAAACGGCAAGCTGGGTGCCATCATCTATGGCGGTGTCGGCGACAACACCATATTCCTCAACGACATCACACTGTGGACGGGCAAGCCCGTCGACCCTAACCTCGATGCCGGAGCGAGCGTGTGGATTCCCCGTATCAGGGAAGCCCTCTTCCAGGAAGACTATGCCCTGGCCGACAGTCTGCAGCTGCGCGTACAGGGACCCAACTCCCAGTATTTCCAGCCCCTCGGCACCCTCCATATCCTCGACGACGACAGTACCGCCTTCGAGGGCTACTACCGTGAGCTGAGTCTCGACAGTGCGATCTGCCGCGACCAATACTTGCGTGGCGACAAGCGGTTCACCCGCGAATATTTCGCCTCACACCCCGACAAACTCATCGCCATCCGCATCAAGAGCGACGGTCCGCACATCAACCTGCGCCTGACACTCACCGCACAGGTGCCCCATCATTGCAAGGCCACCGCACCTGCTGCCACGACAGGACAACTCACGATGACTGGCCATGCCGTAGGCGATGCCACAGAAAGCATCCGCTTCTGCAGCATGCTCAAGGCGGAGACCGACCAGGGACAGGTGACGGGCACCGACAGCACGCTCACCGTCAGCGGGGCACGGCAACTTACGCTCTATTTTGTCAATGCGACGAGTTTCAACGGTGCCGACAACCATCCCGTGACGGCTGGGGCGCCCTATCTCGACAACGCCACCAACGACCTGTGGCATACCGCCAACTACACCTATGAGGAGATGCTCCGCCGCCATGTCGATGACTACCGGAAATTCTACACCCGCACCACCCTGCGCCTAGGCGGTTCCGACACCGCCGACCTCGCCATGCCCACTGACGTCCTGCTCCGCAAGTATACTGACGAAGGCGCAAAGAGCCGTTATCTGGAAACACTGTATTTCCAGTACGGCCGTTACCTACTCATTTCGAGTTCACGCACACCATCAGTACCCGCCAACCTCCAAGGATTGTGGACCACGCACCTCTATTCGCCCTGGCGCGGCAACTACACCGTGAATATCAACCTCGAAGAGAACTACTGGCCCGCCGAGGTGTGCAACCTCAGCGAGATGACCACCCCGTTGTGGGGATTCATGGAAGCACTGGCTGCCAACGGCAGCCATGTGGCACGCAACTACTACGGCATATCACGGGGATGGTGCTCCAGCCACAACAGCGACATCTGGGCGATGGCAAACCCCGTGGGAGAGAAACGGGAAAGCCCGGAATGGAGCAACTGGAACCTCGGTGGCGCATGGCTGTCGCAAGCCCTCTGGGAGCACTATCGCTTCACCCTCGACAAGGATTTCCTCACCCAGACCGCCTACCCCCTCCTCCGCGGTGCCACTGCCTTCTGCCTCGACTGGCTCATCGACAACCCCAAGCAACCCGGTGAACTGATTACCGCACCGAGCACCTCGCCCGAAAACGAATACAAGACCACCGAAGGCTATCATGGCACCACCTGTTATGGCGGCACTGCCGACCTCGCCATCATCCGTGAACTCTTCGAGAACACGCTGGCAGCTGGCCGTATCGTCGGTGGCGACAAGCCTTTCCTGAAAGAAGTGGAGAAGAGCCTCCGCCGACTGCACCCCTATACCGTGGGACATGAAGGCGACATCAATGAGTGGTACTACGACTGGGACGACTGGGACCCGCAGCACCGCCACCAGTCGCATCTCATCGGCCTCTATCCCGGTCATCAGATTACCGTCGACGGCACGCCCCAACTCGCCCGTGCCGCCACCCGCAGCCTGGAAATCAAGGGCGACAAGACCACGGGATGGAGCACCGGATGGCGCATCAACCTCTGGGCACGCCTGCGTAACGCCACTCAGGCCTACCACATCTACAAGACGTTGCTCACCTATGTATCGCCCGACGGATACAGGGGGCCCGACCGTCGGCGCTCTGGTGGTACCTATCCCAACCTGCTCGACGCCCACCCGCCTTTCCAGATCGACGGCAATTTCGGCGGTACTGCCGGTGTGTGCGAGATGCTGCTCCAAAGCGATGAAAAAAGCATGGAGATATTGCCCGCCCTACCGGAACAATGGCCATCGGGCGAAGTAAAGGGACTGCGTGCCCGTGGCGGGCACACCGTGGATATTTGTTGGAAGCGAGGTGCCGACAAAGCCCATCAGGTCACCGTCACCATTACCTCGATACAGAAAGGGAAGATTCGTGTCAGCTGTGAGGGAGTCACCCGCACGGTAAAGACAAAGGCAGGCGAGACCATCACCGTGGTGTTCGACCTTCCGAAATAGACAAACGCACTACGACCTGCGGTATTTCGTCGGCGATATCCCCACATGCTCCTTGAAGTACTTGCCAAGGAACGACTGGTTGGGGAAATTCAGCGTCTCCGCCACCTCCTTGATGCTCATCGTGGAGTTCTTTAGTAACACCCTGATTTCAAGTGTCACATAGTGGTCTATCCAGTCGTTGGGCGTCCGACGGCTCACCTGTTTCACCGTCTCGGAAAGGTATTTCGACGAGATGCACAATTGCTTGGCATACCATCCCACCTTGCGCTCTCTCTTGAAATTGTCTTTCAGCAGCATGATGAAATCATTGAAAATAGCCTCTGCCCTGGTGCGTTTCGGCTCCGACTGTTTCTTCTGGTATATCTCGTTGCCGATGTCATACATCATGGCTTTCAGCAACATGATGGCGAGTTCCTTGCGGTAGAGATTTTCCGTTTCGTCCACTTTCTTGCACAACATCAGGAAATACTCCATGAACGTGTCGGCTTTTTCCTGATTGATGTTGAAGACGGGATGTGAATAAGCGAAGAGGAAGAGTTGTGACATATCGTGCACCTCCTTGATGATTTCGGCAAAGAAGTCGTTAGAAACCATAATGGCGACACCCTTGCAGTCGCGGCTGAGCATGTAGTTGCCCACCACCTGTCCCTTGTTCACGATAATCACATCGTTCTTGTGCACCATGTGCTCCACGGTATCGACGCTATACTGCGCGCTGCCCTCATGACAGAAGGCCACGAAAAGGCAGTCCATCCGCTTCGGGTCGGTGGTGAGCGGCACCTCTTCGAACGAGCGGAAAATCACCAGTTCGTCCTCGATAAACAAACAGTCGCTGTGAAGGGCCTTGGCCTGAGGCACATTCACCTCAAGGTAGTGTATCTTGTCCATGATAGCAGTGTTTAGATTTTCAAGATGCTCAAGATTCTCTATGTATTGAGCAGGGCCTGGGCAGTGGCTTCCAACTCATCATACCACTCTTGTCCGAACCGTCTCACGAGCGGGTCTTTGAGGAACTTGTAGATGGGCAGTTGGAGCCGGTTGCCCAGCGCCACGGCATCACGGCAAACCGTCCACTCGTTGTAGTTGAGTCCAATGAGGCCGCCCGACAACTTTTTCTCCCTTATGGGATAGAGCGCGCAACTGATGGGCTTGCAGAACCGTGTCTTCCCTGAACGGAACGCCTTTTCGAGCGCGCAGAGGCAAGTGCCGTCGGTGTCGTAACAGGTAAACACACAGTCGCGTCCTGCCACGATGCTTGTCACCAAGTCGCCCTCGCTGTCGGTATAGGCCACCCCCTGCTTGTCGACCACCGTCTGTGCCGATGCCGAGAGGTCGTGCCACACCGTTTCCAGGCATTCCTCTAAAGCAGCCACCTCGTCGAGTGTCACGGGTGCCCCGGCGTCACCCTCCACGCAACACTTCCCCTTGCACGCCTTCAGGTCGCAGCAGAAATGTCGTGTGAGGATATCCGGCGAGAGGAGCACGTTGCCCACCTGCACGATGGGAATCATCCGCTTGTCGTTGTCCATGGCTTACCAGTTGATGGGAGTCTGTTGGTGTGACGCAAGGAAGGCATTGGCCTGTGAGAAATGATGGTTGCCAAACCATCCCCCTCTGTTCGCCGAGAGTGGCGAGGGATGTACCGACTGCAGCACGAGGTGCTTGGTGCGGTCGATAAGAGCAGCCTTGCTGCGTGCATATCCTCCCCAGAGGATGAAGACGAGGTGGTCGCGGTGGTCGCTGAGTGCCTTGATGGCGGCATCGGTGAAGACCTCCCACCCCTGGCGCTGGTGACTCGCCGCCTGGTGTGCCCTCACGGTGAGTGTGGCGTTGAGCAGCAACACGCCCTGTTCTGCCCATCGCGTGAGGTTTCCCGTGGCAGGCATGGGCTGTCCCAGGTCGAGTTCTATCTCCTTGAAGATATTGACGAGCGATGGTGGCATAGGCACACCCTCGGGCACAGAGAAACTCAGTCCCATAGCCTGTCCCGGCTCGTGATAGGGGTCTTGTCCGATAATCACCACCTTCACCTTGTCGAACGGACAGAGGTTGAAAGCGTTGAATATCAACCTTCCCGGGGGATAACAGGGATATTGCGCATACTCCCGCTTCACCATCTGCACCAAACTGGCGAAATACGGTTTCTCAAATTCCGCCGAGAGGTATCGTTTCCACGATTCTTCTATTTTTACGTCCATGAGGGTAAAGAAAAAAAGAATCCTCTCCCGGTCTCCCCCGGAGGAGGGGGGAAGGGGGAGATAGGGAAAACCTCCCCGGAGGAGCCGTATGGGAAAGGATATGGGTTAGTCGATGATGAGGTTCTCGCCAGTCATGTCGGCGGGCTGCTCCAGTCCGAGGATGTGGAGGATGGAGGGAGCCACGTCGGCAAGGCGTCCGTCTTTCACCTTCGCGCTGTTGTTGTCGGTGACGTAGATGAACGGCACGGGGTTGAGCGAGTGGGCCGTGTTGGGTGTGCCGTCTTCGTTGATGGCGTTGTCGGCATTGCCGTGGTCGGCGATGATGATGGCCTCGTAGCCTGCTGCCTTTGCAGCCTCAATCACCTCCTGCACGCAGTGGTCTACCGCCCATACCGCCTTGGCGATGGCGTTGTACACACCGGTATGCCCCACCATATCGCCATTGGCGAAGTTCACTACGATGAAGTCATACTTCTCTGTCTTGATGGCTTCCACGAGTTTGTCTTTCACCTCATAGGCGCTCATCTCCGGCTTCAGGTCGTAGGTGGGCACTTTCGGCGACGGCACGAGGATACGGTCCTCATTCTCATAGGGAGCCTCTCTTCCACCGTTGAAGAAGAAGGTGACGTGTGCATATTTCTCCGTCTCTGCCGTATGCAACTGTTTCTTTCCCAGTTTCGAGAGGTATTCTCCGAGCGTGTCTTCCACGTTCTCCTTGGGGAAGAGGATGTGCACACCCTTGAAGTTCGCATCGTAGGGTGTCATGCAGTAGTACTGCAGTCCGGCGATGGTATGCATGCCCTGTTCCGGCATGTCTTCCTGGGTGAGGACCTGGGTGAGTTCCTTTGCGCGGTCGTTGCGGAAGTTGATGAAAATCACCACGTCGCCCTCCTGGATGGTACCGTCGATAGTGGCGTTGTTGATGGGTTTGATGAACTCATCGGTCACGCCCTCATCATAGCTCTCCTGCGTGGCAGCCACCATGTCCTGAGCCTGTTTGCCCTTGCCCTCCACGAGCAGGTCGTAGGCCTCCTTCACGCGTTCCCAGCGCTTGTCGCGGTCCATGGCATAGAAGCGTCCTACTATCGAGGCGATGGCGGCGTCGTTGGCACGGCACACCTCAGTGAGCTGCTCGATGAAACCGATGCCGCTCTTCGGGTCGGTGTCGCGGCCGTCCATGAAGCAGTGCACGAAGGTGCTGTTCTTCAGGCCATATTCCTTACCGATTTCCACGAGACGGAAAAGGTGATCGAGTGAGGAGTGCACCCCACCATCAGAGGTGAGGCCCATCAGGTGGAGGCGCTTGCCGGTCTCCTTGGCGTAACTGTACGCGCTTACCACTTCGGGATTGCGGAGAATCGACCCGTCCTTGCAGGCGCGGTTGATCTTCACCAGGTCTTGGTATACCACGCGCCCGGCTCCGATATTCAGGTGTCCCACTTCGGAGTTGCCCATCTGTCCGTCGGGCAGACCCACGTCTTCGCCCGATGCCTGCAGCTGTGAGTGAGCGCTCACGGCATTCAGGTAGTCGAGATAGGGTGTGGGGGTGCGATAGATCACGTCACCCTCTCCGTGCTTGCCGATACCCCATCCGTCGAGTATCATAAGTAATGCTTTCTTTGCCATATTGATATGATGTTTTGTTGTTGTGTCGTTGTGTAAGTCAAGATGACTGTTGGGGACTGCAAAATTACTGAAAAACGAGCGGAAAGCAAAACAAAATCAAAAGTTTTTTGCATTCTCCGCCACTTTCCATCAACACGAAAAAACCGCCCCGAAGGGCGGTCATTACCTATTCACCATGTGGTTATCCAATCTCTATGGCTCTTGCCACTTTTACCTTTGTCTCTTCAATCTTTGGCAGGTCGATGGTGAGGATGCCGTCGTTGACCTTGGCACCTATCTTCTCCTTGTCCACGTCGTCGGGCAGGATGAGTGCTTGCTCATATTTCGTGTATGAGAACTCACGGCGCAGGTAGTGCATCTTCTCGTCGTCTTCCTTCTTCTCGTTCTTCTGTTCCATCTTGATGATGAGGTTGCCCTCGTCGTTGATGTTCACGAAGAAGTCCTCCTTCTTCAAGCCCGGTGCGGCCACTTCGACCACGTATTTGCTTTCGCTTTCCTTCACGTTGATGGCGGGCGCTGTGGTAGAGGTCTTCGGCAGGTTGAGTCCCACGTTCATCAAGTCATTGAACAACTCCGGTAACCAATAATTTCCACTTCTCATAACTTAAATCTCCTATTATTTATTAAAAAAATTGTTGTTGGTTCTCTTTATCTTGGAGGCCTTGATTATCTTCGGCCTTCGCTTAAGAATATGCAACGAACGTGCCACGTTGATTATAGTGTCATTTTGTCAGTTAAGCATGCCAAAATGACAAAAACATCTTCAAAGCACCATTCTATTCCCATTTTATGAGATGAAACGAGAATAAATGACTAACTTCGCAGCACCAAAAAAGCAAGACCATGACAATAAAACCAACTACCCCCATCATTGGGATAAAAACACAGTTGCGGCAGGCCATGCTCGTCGCCATCGCCTCCATCTTTTCCTGTTGTGTGGGCAACGCCCAGGGCGGCACCGACAACACCACCGAACCCGTTGAGCCACAGGAGCATCAGGTAACACTCATCTTCGGTGGCGACCTCATGCAACACGAACCGCAAATCAAAGCGGCACGCACTGCCAATGGCACCTATGACTATAGCGGCGTGTTCGACTACATGGCACCCGAGATTCAGCGGGCCGACATCGCCATCGCCAACTTCGAAGTGACTCTCGGAGGTCCTCCATATAAAGGCTATCCGCAGTTCTGCGCCCCCGACGAGTACCTGAAGGCCGCCATCGACTGTGGCTTCGACGTGCTCACCACCTGCAACAACCACAGTGTCGATACCCGTGCCCGAGGTATCAACCGCACCATACAGATGATGGACTCCCTGGGCGTGAAACACCTCGGCACCTACCGCAATGCCACAGAGCGCGAAGCCCAATACCCGTTCATCATCGAGCACGACAGCATCCGCATCTGCCTGCTCAACTACACCTACGGCACCAACGGCATCCCCGTGCCCGAGCCATGCGTGGTGAACCTCATCGACACGGCGGTCATCGCACGCGACATCGCCAAGGCAAAAGCGATGAACCCCGACGTCATCATCTGCATGCCCCACTGGGGCGACGAGTACGTTTTGCTGCCCAACAAAGGACAGCGCGACCTCGCCGACTGGCTCTTCGCCCATGGCGTGGACCATATCATCGGCGGACATCCCCATGTGGTGGAGCCTATCGAGGTGAGGGAACAGGGCGGCGAGAAACACCTGCTCGCCTACTCACTCGGCAACTTCGTCTCGAACCAGTCACGCCCGAACACCGACGGCGGCACGATGGTGCGCATGACACTTACCAAGCGCGACGGCCACACCACCCTCACCGACTGTGGCTATAACCTCTATTGGGTGTCACGCCCCGTCACCTCTGGCCGTCGTCAGTACCGCGTGCTTCCTGCCGGCTATCCTGCCGACAGGCTCAACGCCACCGAGCGTGCCAAGCGCGACACCTATCTGAAAAATACCCGCGCCCTCTTTGCCAAACACAACAAGGGAATAACGGAATATATCGTGGAAGTGGCAGAAAAAAGCCATTAACAGCCTAAAAATCAGACAAAAACGTCGGTAAAACCATAAAAAAGTGGCAATAAACATTGCCACTTTGTTTTTTTTTCCTATATTTGTAGCTGAAATATGCGTAAAAACCAACCTTTTCGGGAAGAAAAGGTTACATCTTGGAAATGTAAAAATAGGAAAACATCAATATAACCATAAACAATCATGACAAGAAAACTACATTTATTCATTACGATGCTGCTATGTGCAGTATTCGGAGTGGCACAAGCACAGCAGGTGACACTCGACTTCACGACCAATGATTGGGGGCTACCCGAGAGTAAAGGCAACCAACTCATTGAATCCAAGACCTTCACCAACAGCAACGGATATACCATCACTTTGGAAGGTGCTGGCGATGGAAATGGTTACTACTTCAACACATCTGGTTACCTCATATTGGGTAAGGAAGGGGCTTCGCTCACTTTGCCCGCCTTCAATTTCAAGGTTTCCAAAATTGCCGTGGTAGGCAGGAGTGGAGCGTCATCATCCGTGAAACAAAATATCTTCGTGGGTGAAGAGGCCGTGAGTACCGAGACGTCAGGAGCTACTGGCACCAACGAATATGTAATCGCTTCCAACAAGCGTGCAGCGGGAACCATCTACACGCTAAAAGTGCTCAGCAATGCCAACACACAGATTACTTCTATCAAGGTATACAAAGAAGGCGAAGAGGGCAAGAGCGATCCGAACTTGGCATTCAGCGTCAGTTCTGCCACTGCCACCCTCGGGCAAGACTTCACCGAGCCTACACTTACCAATGGTGGCGACGGTGCCGTGACCTACCAATCCGAAAACACCGAGATAGCCACTGTGAACGCCACAACGGGTGAAGTGACTCCCATTGCTGTGGGAACCACCAAAATCACAGCCACATCGGCAGAGACAGACAATTACATTTCCGGTACTGCCAGCTACACGCTAAAAGTGCAGGAAAAGCCTGTGCCCAGTGACAAGACTTACGACTTTACCGGCACCAATGCCTACGGCTCAGGGCTGACACCCTCCAGCGATAACACATACATTACCGATGAGCATACATGGACATCGGGCGACGTGACCCTTGTTACATCAGGAAGATACCGCTGGTGGCTAGCCGACGCAGGCAACGACCTTCGTTTCTACTCCAAGAAAGATGATAATGACAATGAGACCACCAAGATGGTCATCAGCGTGCCCAGTGGCTACACCATCTCGAAAATCGAGATTACCGGGGGACAGCAATTCTCCTACACCGGCGAAGAAGGAACCTACTCAAGCGGCAAATGGGAAGGCAGTGCCAATAGCGTGACGCTCACATACGCCAGTACCAGTGCCGTCAAAGTAAAGACCATCGACGTGACCTATTCACAAGGTGGCGATAATCCTCCGCCAGAAGATGTCTACAACAGCCTTGCGGAAATCAAGCAGCTCGATCCCAAAGCCTCAGGTAAGCTGAAGTTCAACAATATCCAGGTGCTCTATGTCAACGGCAAAGACATGTATGCGAAAGACAACACGGGAGCCATTGACTTCTACTTTGAGAAGACAGACAACTTCAACTATACTGCAGGACAGAAACTTAATGGTACAGCTATCGTCACCTATGACGTTTACAACGAGATGCCGGAGATCACTAAAGTGGAAGATGCCAGCCTCACCGCCACCTCTGGCACAGTGACACCAGTAACGATTGCCGCCTCCGTCAACCTGCCCGATTATATCTGTCAGTTGGTGAAAGTGACCGGCAAGTTCAAGAAAGACGGCAACAACTATTACATCACCGACGGCACCAATGACATCCAGATTTACAACAAGTGGAAACTTACAGATTTCGACCTTGGACAAGTAGTGGAAGGCGGCGAGGGAACAGCTACCGGTATCGTCGTCACCTACAAGAGCAATGGTACTATCTATTATGAAATTGCTCTCACTGCTCTCGAATATGAATCGGCAGGACTTATCGACCCACAGCTCTCCTTCAACCCCGCCGGACCGTTCGAAGTCACCCTCGGCAACGAGTTCACTGAGCCGACCCTCTCGGCTGCACCAGACTTTGACTTCGGCATCGTGAAGTACACCAGCAGCAACACTTATGTGGCCACGGTAGACGAGGGCACCGGTCAAGTGACGCTCGTTGGCGACGGCACCACCACCATCAAGGCCACCTCTGAGGCTAACGAAGAATTCCTTGCCGGTTCTGCTTCGTACGAACTCACCGTGAATAAGCCCACGGCACAGCCAGGCACCGACAAGTTCGAGTATGTCACCGATGCCTCGACATTGGCTGCCGGCGACGTGCTCATCCTCGTGGGCACGAACACCGAGGATGAAAAAGTGACCACCTACGCCATGTCCGACCAGTCGGGTAACTTCCGTAAGTCGGAAGTGGTGACACCCGAAAGCGACGGCACCATCATCCCCAACAGCTACGTACAGCAGATTACTCTCGAAGGGGCTGCCGATGCTTGGTACCTGAAGGTAGGCGACAACCAGTACCTCTACGCCTGCTCCAGCACTTCCAACTACATGAAGACAGACACCAAGGAAGTAGCCGGCGACAATGCCAAGGCCAAGATTACCATAGAGGAAGCAGCCATCAGTGAGGAGTCTGAGGAGACTGAGTTGCGAACCACTATCCTGTTCCAGGGCGAGAACACACGCAACGACATCCGCTTCAACTACAACAATGGCAACACGCCACGCTTTGCCTGCTACGACCCAGAGAAGACCAAGACACCAAGAGTAAAGATCTACCGCAAGGTGAAGAGCGGCACACTCCTCGGCGACGTCAACAACGACGGTCTGATCAACATGGGCGACGTGACTGCCGTCATCAACTATGTGCTGGGCAAGAACCCCACACCGTTCAACTTCGACAACGCCAATGTGAAGGTAGACGAATTCATCAACATGCAGGATGTAACGGAAATCATCAACATCATCTTAGGCAAATAAAAACATCGCATACGCTCATCATACTCCCGCCCCCACCAAGGAGGCGGGAGTTTTGTTTGTTGCAAAAAACCGGATAAAAACACACTCGGCCAAGGCCGAAAAAAAACTGATACCATAAATAATCTGCTTTTTTATAACAAGGTATGGATTTTTTTTATATTTTTGCAAAGTATTATACCCTAAACTGTCACAAATCCTGAACATACTCATCAAAACACTAATATTTATGAAACAAAATCTACGATTATTACTACTGACACTGCTATGCGCAGTGTGCATGGGAGCGTGGGCAGCAGAGCAATCTGTCACCGTCAAGTATAGTGGTACAACCACTATCAACATGACGGGTGAAAACGACGCTGCCCTAGTTGGGCTCAATGAAGCGAAATGGTCTGTTGTTGGCGACATAGGAGCCGCCGCGAATTTACCTGGTCTGAACAAGGATGGAACTATCCGTCTATACTATAACAAGAATGGAAGCAACACGATTGCCATCAGCTCACTGGTGGAAGGCAACACCATTTCATCTATCAGCATCACCTATTCTGGTAGTAACAATAATGGTTATGTCGAAGTAGGAGGAACTCGAGTCACACCATCCAATGGCGTGTACGCTATCAACAGCACATCATTCGTTATTGGCAACGCCAATACGTCAAACGCTCAAGTGCATATCAAGGAAATAGTAATTAATTATACTAGTGAGATAGAAGAGGTTGCCGCTCCTACCTTCTCACCCAAAGGCGGATCGTACACAGAGCCACAATCTGTAACCATTTCTTGTGAGACAGACGAGGCCGATATCTATTATCGCATTGGAGAAGGAAATCCGGTAGAATGGTCGGATTGGGAATTATATGATAGTCCTTTAAACGTGACCACATCCTGTACCATTGAGGCCTATGCCACTAAAAGTGGATTTAGTGAATCTGACCATGTCACTGCCACCTATACCTTCCTTTCACCTATCACCGTTGCTGATGCTCGCACACAGGCAACGGGGGATGTCTTTACCAAAGGTATTGTAACCAGTTGCGTTGGTACAACGGCATACATGCAGGATGAGACTGCCGGCATCTGTGTATATGGAAAAAGCCTTACCGTGGGCGATGAGATAACCGTACAGGGAACATTAACCGAATATAAAGGACTGCTTGAAATCACCAATCCCGTATGCACAACCCTCTCATCGGGCAAAACCGTTACTCCGGCAGTGAAGGAAATCAGCGATATCACCAACGACATCCAAGGTCAACTTGTAAAAATCGTAGAGGCAACAGTGACAGCTATTGAAGGAACAGGAGCAACATCAAGCACCACTATCAAGCAAGATGGGTCTGAAATCGTTGTAAGAGGTATTACCGGTGTTACTTTGGCTGTTGGTGATGTCATCACCCTGACGGGAAATGTGGGCTGCTACAACACAGTCCAGATTGCCAATCCCACAAATGTCACCGTCAAGGCGAATGAGGATCCCACCATTACACTCGACAGTTACGCCATCACTGTTGGTGCTGACGGCGAAACGAAAACGCTCAACGTGACTTACAGCAACTTCACACCAGAAGATGAAAACATCGACCTCGTCTTCTATGCCACAGCCGATGGGGCGACAACAGCCGAATGTGACTGGATAACCTTCTCTGTCGAAGATGGTGTCATTGAGTTGGAGATTGATGCCAATGACAGCGAGGAGCGCAAGGCCTATTTCAAGGTTCATTCGCTCGACGACGATGACAACAATATCTATTCTAATTTAATAACTGTTACCCAAGATGCAGAACCTGCTGCAGAATTTGCAGATTTGCCATTTGAGTTCGACGGGGGACGTGCTGACATCGAGGGTACTGACGGTCTGACACAAGAGGGATTGGCTTCCGATTACGGTTCTTCACCCAAGCTGAAATTTGACGGAACAGGTGACTGGCTCCTCCTCCAGTTCAACGGGCAACCGGGCAAACTCACATTCGACATCAAGGGGAATTCTTTCAGTGGCAGTACTTTCACTGTCCAAACTTCCGAAGACGGCGAAACCTTCACCGATTTGAGAACTTATACCGAATTGGGCAGTAAATCTGAAGAAATCAACAATTTAGGCGAGAATGTCAGGTATATCAAATGGATATATACAGAGAAAGTCGGCGGAAATGTGGCTTTGGGCAATATCAAGCTTGATGAATATGTTGCTCCCAAGAATTACACGCTGACCATTACTTCCAACGACAATGCCACCATCACTGCCTTTGATGAAGACGACAATGAAATTGAAAGTGGCGACAACGTGATGGAGAACTCAACAGTGAAGCTCACTGTGGAAGTAAGCGAGGGCTTTGAACTTGAAAGCCTCACCGTAACCGACGAAGACAACAATGAAGTAGAACTGACAGAGGATGTTGCAGATGGCTCATGGACGTTTACCATGCCAAGCAGTAACGTCACCGTAGCATGCACCGTAACCGCAACCGTTAATATTGACAACATTTACAAGAAAGTGACCTCTGCCGATGAATTGACTTCTGGTACTTACCTGATTGTGTATGAGGACGGGAATCTTGCTTTTGACGGTGGACTTGAGACGTTGGATGCTGCAGGAAACTCCATCAGTGTCACCATTTCCAGCAATAAGATTCTGAGAACTCAAGCTACTGATGCTGCCTCTTTCACAATAGACATTGATGATGAAGGGAGTACCATCAAGAGCGCATCTGGTTACTATATCGGACAACCACTCGATAAAAATGGAATGATTACACAAGTCATACAAGGAGGACTCACCAATACGATTTCCATTGACGCTAATGGCAATGCTGATATTGTTTCAAGTGGTGGTGCATATTTGAGATACAATGCCACGAGTGGCCAGGAAAGGTTCCGCTACTACAAGAGCACTTCATATACCGGTCAGAAAGCCATCCAGCTCTACAAGTTGGTTGAGCCTGATGCGATAACCGTCGACATCACTTCCTTAGGCTATGCTACACTCTACTACAGTGACGTGGACCTTGTTGTGCCCGAAGGCATCGAAGCCTACACCTACAAGATGAATACCTCTGGCGATGACATCGAAATACTCGATACTTACGTGGAAGGTGACGTTATTCCCCAGAATTGTGGTGTGGTGCTGAAAGCCCTCGATGAGATAGAGACGACCCAGACCTTCACCTTTGCCAAGGGAACTGCCGAAGCTATTGCTTCTGAGAGCAACCTCCTCCTTGGCCTCGACGAGGACGGTCAGACTGTTGGTCCTGATGGTAGTAGCGAGGGGTATATCTTCTACATGCTGAGCACAAAGAAAGGGAAGGTAGGATTCTACTGGAAGAATGGCGGTGCTCCTTTCGCCACCAAGGCCCACAAGGCTTATCTTGCCATACCTAAGTCGAGTGGCGTCAACGCCTCTTCGTTTATCTTCGACGACCTCAACGGCATCACTGCCATCGAGAGCGACAACACCGAGGGCGCAGAAAATGTTTACACCCTCTCTGGCATGCGCATCGACGGCAAGCAGTTGCCGAAGGGCATCTACATCGTGAACGGAAAGAAAGTAGTTATCAAATAATGTAAAGGAGGAACACAACATGAAAAAATACATCATTCCCGAAACCGTGGTCGTAGTGCCCGCAGAAGATTTCCTGGAAATAGGCCTTAATCAAGAGTCTGCCGATGGCGACCAGCTGAGCAACGGTGCCTTATTTGATGATATGGACGATAGCATGGACGTCGCGTTCAAGCACAAGAGCCATATCTGGGACGACGACGAAGCCCGATAAGCAATCATTACAACCCACATAAAGAAACCGCTCCCCATCGATGAGGAGCGGTTTCTTTATGTGGGTTGCTCAAAGGCAAGCCCTTCTTCGAACAGACTTGACTACTCGCTGACCATGGTCTTGATGCGGCCCTCATCGTCGATGTCGAGAGGGATGACCTTGAGGCTACGGAGCCATGTGGTGTCTTTGGAAGGCACGCAGTCGTGGTGGAAGAGATACCACTTACCCTTGAACTCCACGATACTGTGGTGCGTGGTCCATCCTACCACCGGCTCGAGGACAACACCCTGGTAGGTGAATGGTCCGTAGGGGTTGTCACCCACGGCATAGCACAGATAATGGCTGTCGCCTGTGCTATACGAGAAATAGTACTTACCGTTCATCTTGTGCATCCACGATGCCTCGAAGAAACGGTGAGGGTCGCCGGCCTTCAGCGGCTCACCATTCTCATCGACGATGACCACAGGACGCGGAGCTTCGGTGAACTGTAACACATCGTCGGACATGCGTGCCACGAAACTGGGCAGTGCAGGCGCATCAGCAGGTGCGAAAAGTTCGGTCTTCCTGTCGGAGGCATGACCAATGTCGACATATCCTTCGGGAGCCTGTGCGCTGTCGGGGAGACCTATGGGAGCATAGGGAGCAGCGAGGGGCACGTGCCACTGCAACTGTCCACCCCACAGACCACCATAGTAGCAGTATACCTGTCCGTCATCGTCCTTGAACACGCAGGGGTCGATGCTCTGCGCGCCACGGATGGGCATGGGCTGCGGCACGAACGGTCCCTCGGGCTTGTCGGCAACAGCCACGCCGAGGTTGAACACGCCGTTATAGTCCTTTGCGGAGAAGACGAGATAGAACTTGCCGTCTTTCTCCACCACATCGTTGTCCCACATCTGCTTCTCTGCCCAGGGCACCTGCTCTACGTCAAGTATCACGCCATGGTCGGTCACCTCGCCTTCCATCACGTCGTCCATGGAGAACACGTGGTAGTCGCGCATCTGGAAATGTCCGCCGTCATCATCGAAGCTCTCGCCACTCTCACGGTCGTGAGAGGGGTAGACATAGAGGCGACCGTTAAACACATTGGCCGCAGGGTCGGCCATAAAATCCTTTGGGAAAAGATACCTTGATTTTGCCATGATTGATAAATTATTTGTAGAGTTTGATGATTTCGTTGACCACGGGCTTCGCCTGATACTGGCGGTCGAAGAGCAACGGGTAGTTGGTGCGCCCCTTGATGGGCCATCCGTTGAGCCAAGAGCCACCGTCGCTGATTCCCCACAAGTTGATACGGCTAATCTGCTCGCGGTGCTTGTAGTAGATTCTGAACAGGTCCATCCACCGCTTCTCCAGTTCCTTGGCCTTGTCGGCAGGCAGTCCGTTCACATATGGGTTGTATTTCTGCTGGAACTCGTAATTCTGCTCCACAGAGGCACCTCCGAACCCTTGCGGGTTGGGCAGCACATTCAAGTCCAATTCGGTAATCATCACCTTCACGCCGCAGGCAGCGAAGGCATCCATCGATTTCTCATACTCCTCCAGGTTGGGATAGTCCAGGCCGTTATGACTCTGCATGCCGACGCCGTCGATACGCAATCCCTTCTCCTTCAGTTTCCTCACCAACCGACAGACGGCATCACGTTTGGCAGGACCCGCCATGGAGTAGTCGTTGTAGTAGAGTTCAGCGTCGGGGTCGGCCTCATGGGCTGCACGGAAAGCAATCTCGATGAACTCCTCACCCAGGAGGTTATAGAAGGGTGACTTCCGGAAGGAACCATCGTCCTCGATGGCCTCATTCACGACATCCCATCCATATACCTGCCCCTTGTAATGCCCCACAACTGTCTTGATATGCTTGATGATGCGCTCACGCAGCACCTCCTTCGAGGCAGGAGAGGCAGCATAGCCATTGGTGAACATCCAGTCGGGTGCCTGAGAATGCCACACCAGGCAATGGCCGATGACCTTCAGGTTGTGCTGCCTACAGTAGTTGACGAACTTGTCGGCCACACGGAAGTCGAAGATGCCCTCGGCAGGCGCCAGCACCTCGCTTTTCATGCAGTTCTCCGCCACGGCGCAGTTGAAATGGCGGTCGATGACGGCGTCTGCTTCTGGCACCTGCCCGTCGCTCTGCCATTGGTTGATGGCGGCGCCGATGAGGCAATACTTGCCCATGGCGTCCTTCAACCCCTGTGCCTGAGCGGAGAAGGCAGATACCAGCAACATCGTAACGATAACAATACGTCTTGTCATGGTCTTGCTACATTATTTTTCTTCCTCTTCTGCAGCACGGGCTTCAATGGCCTTGTTGATCTCATCAATCTTCTCATCGCTCAGTTCGTACTTCGAGATGATGTATATGGCGAGCAACAGCAGAAGGGCGGGGATGACGCATACCAGCCAAAGGATACCTTCCTCGGCCAACGGCGTCTGGTCGATGACCTTGCTGTTATAACCTACATAGGCCAGGACAGCAGGACCTACGATGCTTCCGAAGGTCATACCTGCCTTGAAGAAGAGTCCCGTCAAGGCATTCACGATACCGGAGATACGACGCCCGGTGGTGTACTCACCGTAAGAGATAACCTCTGGAACAAGTGCCCACATATATCCTGTAGCCACAATCACGCCAGTACTCTTGATAAACTGCGCCACATAAATCATCATCATACTTGGGTGTTCCATCTTGGAAATGAAATAGAGCATTGCCATACCAAGGATGGCAGCACCGAGGAAGATATAGAACATATTCTTCTTACCGACCATACGCTTGAACCAGGGGACAAGCGGCATGAACAGGAAGGCAGGAATCGAACCCAAGGCCATGAAAATAGACAGTTCCTGGGCTGAACCATGCAGGTTGCTGTTCATGAAATAGGCTCCGGCAGCGTTGCCCACCGACATCATCGCAAAAGCAGTGATAAAGAAGAAGGCGAGGACACGCAACGGACGGTTGCGCAGGAACTCCATCCAGAGGTCACTCACTTTCACGGTCTCCGTGGCTTTAGCGTCCATAACGACGCGCTCCTTACACTGCGTGAAGCAGAACAAGAGCAGGCAGAAGCCTACAATCGCATAGATGGTCATCGTGGTGAACCATGCCGACGGGTCTTTCGGAAGACTGTCGGACGGTGCGCCTGCGATCAGGGCGATGAAGAGTGGCAGACCGGAGTTCACTGCCAGACCTCCGAGGTTGGCCATGAACATACGCACCGACGTGAGGATGGTAATCTCGTTGGTGTCGCGTGTCAGCGATGAGTTCAGCGCTCCGTAGGGCACATTGATAAACGTATAGAGCAACTGCATGGAGATATAGGTAACATACGCATAAATCAGCGACGGTGCGAAACCATTGTAGAAGCACAGAATGGCGAATCCCGAAAGCGGGATGCCCACATAGAGCAAATACGAGCGATATTTTCCGTAGCGCGGATTGCTCTTGTCGATTAACGCGCCCACGATGGGGTCCCATATAACATTTGCCACATTACCTACAAGGAACATGACGGCCACCGCCGATGGTGTGAGTCCGTAAATGTCGGTGTAGAAGAACAGCAGGTAGGTACAAATCACCTGGAAAATCAGGTTCTGTGCGAGGTCGCCCGAGCCGAAGCCGATGCGCTGCAGCCACGAGAGCTTGTAAAAGCCTTTTGATTCGTTTGGATTCATGATTTTATGGTTTTTAATTATTTATAATGATTCTTTTGGGGGACTGTAAGGACTTTAGACCTTAGAGTCGTGGATGGGAGCTTTTTGGGTTGGGCTATAGGTTCAGGAAGAAGCGTGCGGCATATTCGCCCATCACCTGGTAGCCTCTGGCATTGGGGTGGAGCCAGTCTTCCTGCAGGTCTTCACGCAACTGGCTGGGATGCTCGGGGTCGCGCATCACCTCGTCGAAATCGATAAAGCCATCAGCCTCCTTGTTGGTACGTATCCACTGGTTCACCGTCTGGCGTGCCGCCTCCTTGAAGAAACTGTCATCGTAGAAGCACTTGCCGAAAGGCGTGATGGTGGCGAGATAGACCTTCAACCCACGGTCGTGCGCCTTGGCCATCATCTCCTGGAAACCACTTATCAGTTCCAGCGCCATCTGCTCGCTGCGTCCCTTGCTGCCGCCGATATCGTTGATACCCTCGTAGATGACCACAGCAGTGACACCCTCCTGAGCGAGGATGTCGCGGTCGAAGCGTTTCAGGGCTGGCTCACTCAGTCCGCCACGCACCACGCAGTTGCCGCCGATGCCGAGGTTGAGCACGCCATATGCCTTGCCTTTGGCAGCTGCCAGCGTGTTGGCCATGATGTCGGGCCAGCGGTTCTGTAGGTTGGTCGTCGACCCACGTCCGTCGGTAATGGAGTTGCCGATGATAGCAATGCACTCCTGACCGCTGCGCGGCACGTCGATGGCGGCGATGCTATACCAGTGGTCTACCCTTTCCGACACGGCAAACGAGGTCTTGGGTTTCGCCTCACCACTGATGATATACGATGTGGTGCGCGAACCACGGTGCGAGGTGGCATTCACGGGCGTGGCTCCATAACTGATGGTCACAGCCAGGCGTTGCAGGGGTTTGAGCGCATAGGCACACACATCGCTCACGGCGCATGTTCCGGGCTGGATGGTGACCGCGCGCTTGCCTCCGAACGTGAGGTAGCGTGCCGTCTTGCGCACGATATCGCAGGAATCGAGGGCTTCGGCAATGAACACCGACTTGATTTCCACAGGCTCCTTGCTGAACTCATTCGACAGGCGCAGGCGCAGGCAGTCGGCACCCACCGACACCTTCACCACCTCACGCAACGCGCGGTTGGTGAGTGGCGAGGCAGGCATGTCGCCCTTGCCTGTGAACTCCGCAGCGGCTGCCCATGTGCCCACCCAATTCTGCTGGGCGTGTGAGAGCAGCGCGAAACCCAGGGCGAGCACCGTCAACAAGTATGCTTTTCTTCTCATAAGTCAATGGTTTTTCATTCCACACAATACGACATTCTCCCACTTCGGAGCAAGATTCCCTGCTCCGCTGTGGTAGATATCGCACAAAAGTACATTCTTTTGCAAAATTAGCGGAAAAATCAGAAAAAAACAAGAGAAATCGTATCGTTTATTTTTCTTCATGTTTCATTTCCGACAATCTGTAGAAGGATAGGGTTTAAAGTCCTGGAAGACTTCAAAAACCTTAAATACCCTATGGGCTTTGCACCGAAGAGACGATGCTTGGCACGCAGTCGTTGATTTCCACGGGCAGCATATCAACGTGGACATCACCGGCAGTGATACGCACCACCACCACGGCAGCCTTGGAATGCTGGGGCTTGCGTAGGTCGAAGATGAAGTTACCGATACTATAGAAGATATGTTTTCCATGATAGACCTCCATATCCTGCAGGGTATGGGGATGATGACCTATCAGGATATCAGCACCAGCGTCGATGAGGCGGTGGGCATCGACCACCTGCTGCAGCAACGGGTGCATGGTGTTCTCGCCACCCCAATGCAGCGACACTACGATATAACTGCCGGGGTCGCTGTCGCGCAACTGCCTCACACGCCCCAGCAGCGCCTCGAAACTCTCCTGACTCACACAGGGGCGCGAGGGCAGGTAGGCATAGTTCTCGAGGGCCAGGCGCAGCGAGGCGAGCATCCATACCCGACGGGGCGCCTCGGCGAGTAGCACGGGCTGGGCAGCCTCATCCATCGTAGTCCCGGCGCCGATGGGCACCATGTCTGCCTCTTCTACCCTCCGACGGGTATCGAGGAGTCCGCGACGCCCCTGGTCTACCGTGTGGTTGTTGGCCATGTTGAGATGGGTGAAGCCGTGCTGCCTGAGCACAGGCAACCACTCCGGGTCGCCACGAAATATATAGATTTTCTGCATGGGGGTACGGATATCGGTGACGGGACACTCCAGGTTACCCACCACCACGTCGCTGAGCGCAAAAAGAGAATCGACCGATGGCGAGAAGAGTTTCTCCACGCCATCGGCCGATATCTTCGCACGCACGCCACGGTCGAGCAGCACGTCACCCGTGAAGGTGACGGTGAGGGTGTCGGCGGCCTGCGCCTGCAGAGCCGCCATGAGAGAGAGTGCGAGCCACCACCTGCGCATCAGCATCCCGAGCCATAAAATACCGTCTCGTTGTCGGCAGGCTTCTTGTCGATGGGCACGATAATCTCTTCCATCCACGATGGTTTGCCCGTGTTGGGATACTGCTTCAGTTTCTCCTGCCACTCCTCGTCGGTCATTCTTGGTTCGAGGACCGGACGTTTGAACTCCCTGTATGAGAACACACCACCACGCATGAGGCGCAGGTAGCCATCTACCTCAACCACGACATAAATTTCATGGGCAGGTCCCACGCCCTCGTAAAGGATTGACTGCTCAGGGTTGTTGTCGCCATTGGCGGTATAGACATCAGCCACTACGGCGATGGACTTGTCGGCACCTTGCACATCGAACCACCCCATCAGTATCTGGTCGGGCTCTTTCAGCATCTGTAGCGAGAGGTTCTCGAAGGTGGCCCCGATATAGCGGATATGCTCATATTCCTCATTGGTAATCTTCTTTCCTTCCAACTCCTTCTTGCTGATGTCGAGGAAGAACTGTGCCTCGTCCTTCATTTCCTCGCCCATCTGCTCCACCTCCTCGGTAAGCAGGTCATAGCGCTTCAGCACACCATTGGTCTCATCGAGGAGTTTCACCGCCTTCTCCCAAAACGCGATGTTCGGCTCCACGTAGCCTACGACGGTAGGCGCAGGCAAACTGCCGTCGCCACACTCGGCAGCGAAGGGCTGCTTGGCATAGAGGATGGCATCGTGCTTCAGCTCTGCCCATGATGCCAGCGTGGCATTGAGGTTCTTCTTGTCCCACTGTGGGGTTTTCATGAAATAGGGCAGGCGACTATCATCAAACTTGTTGAGTGCATCGAGGGCAGACATCCACTTCGTAGCCACCGAAGCGTTCCAGTCGGTGTGTTGCTGCATGAGCGTCTTCATCTGTCCGAGGGTGGGCGTGAACTTCTCCCAGCGCTTGTCTTCCTTGAGTTCGCTGATGAGGATGCGCTCGGCAGCCGTACTGCCCATGGCAGCCATGAAGTCAAGACCCTTGGGTACATCGCGCTTCGTGGGGACATTTTCATAGTCGCACATCTCGAGCAACACCTCGGCATCGGGCTGGTAGCGTTGCGGCATGAGGTTCACCTTGTTGTGTGAGGTACGCTCGAACTTCGGACGGATACGTGTCTGCTTCTCGGCAATCTCGTCTACGCGCTTGCAAAAGGCTGCCATCGCATTCTTGTTCTTGGCAAGGCGTGCGGCATCGACACCCTGTTGCTTCATCACGTCGGCCACCTGAAGGATGGTGACATTGTCGGGAGCGCCCATGAGGTAGGTGACGGGTTCGGAAACCGAGTCGTAGGCTTTCTTCGCGGCAGGGTCGGAAGCGATGGTCTCGGCAAGGAGGGCAGCACGGAGCATCTGGTGCTCGATGTCGGTGCCGAAAGGCACGGTCTGCAACCACATCATCGCCCGGAAATAACGCTGGCACTGCACGGAACGGGTGTAATGGCCGCGTGGACGGAAGAGACTGTAGGCGAAATAGACTTCCTTGTATTCCAGGAAGTCGGAGTAGCCGTTCTCACTGCTTCCGCATTTGTTGAGTTCGTCGCTGGCCATCTCCTTGTAAGTCTCGGGCACGGGCGGCAGCACGGCACCAGAGATGAGTGTATAGGCGATGGCGAAATAGGTCTGCAGCCATTCGGCAGCATCCTTCACTTTGGCGTCCTTCGCACTCTTGGCCTTCGAAGCCATGGTGTCGTACATCCGCTTGGAGAAGTCGGTCATCACCTTGCTCAGCGTGCTCTCTTCAACCTTACGCAACGTGGTGTCGAAATAGAGGTGGAAGAGTTGGAGGTAGAGGTCGGTGGTAACGAAATTGGGGAACATCGTGTAGTCGTTGTGCTCGTATACCTGGAAAATCTGCTCGTTGTCGGCCTCCACGATGCCAAATCCATATTTGGCAAGATGGTCCTTGAGTTGTTCGGGGAACACATCGAGCTGAAAACCATTGATGAGGTTGTCGAGATTGACAATGCCTTTCTTGGGTTTGAAGTTAAGACGGAGCAATTCCTTCTCCCTGTCTTGCAACTTCTTCATGAATGCCTGCTCGGCAGGGGTGTACTTCAACGGTCCCACCTTGTCGGGATTACCAACACGTTCCCATGCCAGCGAGTCATACCATGAGGTGGTATTGAACACCAACCGCAGTTCACTGTTGTTGAAGAGATAGCCTTGCCGTGCAGCGAAAGCATTGCGGAGCACCCGCAGTTCACTTACCGACAGGTTGGAGATGTCCATCTTCGTGTCGATACGTTTGTTGAGCGTTTCAACGTTGATTTTTCCTTTTCCCGGAAGGGTAATGGGTTTCAGGGTGCTCACCTCGTCCTGGGCTGCCATGCCGAGGGCGAAGGCCAAGAGCATCACTAAAGCAAAGATTTTTTTCATAGCCGTATGGTTTTTTGAAAGGATTGGAAAGGAAGTGAAAGGGATTGGAAGGGAAGCGGAGGGGACCATATCCCTCTATATCTCTGTTTTTTCAATTTTCAATTTTCAATCTTCAATTTTCAATCTTCAATATCAAAGATTGCCAGGGCCTCTTCCCTTGTGACGCCTTTGGCAAGAAAGCGGTGGGCGCCGAGGCCGAACTTCCGCCACACATGCTCGAGCACCACATATAGGCCGTCGGTAGTGGCCTGCAGACTGACAACGTGGCCATCGGTGAACTTGAAGTCGTGGAGGATTCCTCCCAGCTGAGAGCCCATCCACAGCGGACGGATACGACCCTTGTGGTTCTTGAAGATGAAGAGCCGCCGTGCCATGCGGTTGTCGAACCGGGTGGTCTTCACCACCCCCACCATGGCATCGTCGGAACCATCGCCGTCGACGTCGCCCACACACAGCCTATAGACGGGAAAAGTGAGTCGCCAGCGGTCGGTGGTGGAGTCGGTAGTCAGCACGAGGTAGGCCAGCGAGTCGTTCTCCACCTGCAGCGAGAACGTCTGGGCCTGTGCGGTCATACAGAGCGCGGCGACAATGCCCAAGAGCATGCTCCTCGCCATGGCCATCGCTACAGGTATTTGGCGATATCGCTCTCGAGGTTGGTTATCTCGCGCGGACCCATCACCACCTGGTTGTCACGGTTGATGATATAGCTCACAGGCACTGCCTGTATCTGGTAGAGATAAGGCCGCGATGCCCCTCTGTCGTCGCGCACCGATACCCATGGCAGGGCAGCGGTCTGTGTCTTCCAGAAGTGGGCGTCCTCGTCGAGCGACACCTGAAAGATTTCCAGTCCACGGTCATGGTATTTGTTGTAGAGCTCACGCATCGCGAGGATACGCTCACTGCTGTCATCGGTGGCAAAGATATGGAAGTCGAGGAGCACCACCTTGCCCTTGAGTTCGGTGAGCCGTCGTGTAACGCCCTTGTTGTCGGCCAACACGATATCGATGATATCCGCCTCGCTCACCTTGTCGGCATCCACGACGATTCCTTCCTCGTTGGCTTTCACGATGCGCTGCGTTTTCATCCCCTCGATGGTGATATTGTGGAGATTCTCACCGCGCAGCGACTGGGGATAGAGTTGGTCCCAGCTGGTGGCTACGGCAGAGAAAGGCTTCAAGTCGTCGGCATTGGCACGGGGGTTGAACACCATGAGGTAGGCGTTGCCCACGACGATGCCCTGGAAGAGTGCGAAGTAAGAGGAGGCCTTCATCGGCTCCTTGTAGATATAGTCGGTTAGCACACGTTCCTTGTATTTGCTGATCAACCGCATCACGCTGTCTTCCACGGCAGAGGCATTGAGGTCGGGGGCATCGGCCACACGTTGTGCCTGGGTCTGCAACTGCATCTGCATGAGCGAGAGTTCCTTGATTTTCTTGCAGTTCTCGCTACCCTCTACCTCGTAGTTGGATGCCATCTGGGGATAGGTAGCCTTCACGGTGATGGTCTCGGTGGAGTCGACGGAGAGACTGATAACCTGTTGCGCGATGCGGAGGCGGTAGAACTCCGGTGCATCGGCAGGGGCATTGACGGAGAACGAGAACTCGCCCTTGTCGTCGAGCGTCACGGAGTCGACCTTCTGAGCGCCGTCGAGCGCCATATTCTCCAAGTAGAGCACGGAATCAGCGGCATTGGCAATCGTTCCGTTAATCTGGAACCGCTCCTTGCCACAGGAGCAAAGACATAATGCAACCAGCAAGGTTGTCATAGGGGCCAGAAGCCCTATCGTTGTTTTTTTCATATTCGTAATTCTCTTTTCGTCTACAAAAGTAATGAAAACGAGTGGAATGCAAAACAAAATACAAAGTTTTTATTTCCGCCACACCATCTTGTTCACCACCCCAGTATAGCTCTGGATGATTTTCACCACTTTGGTAGAAACATTCTCTTCGATGTAGTCGGGCACGGGTATGCCATAGTCGCCGTTGCGGTTCATCTCGACGGCCGTCTCCACCGCCTGGAGCAATCCCTTCGTGTCGATGCCGGCGAGGATGAAACAAGCCTTGTCGAGGGCTTCGGGGCGCTCTGTCGACGTGCGTATGCAGACGGCGGGGAACGGATGGCCTACCGACGTAAAGAAACTGCTCTCCTCGGGCAGCGTACCGCTATCCGACACCACGCAGAACGCGTTCATCTGCAAGCAGTTGTAATCGTGGAAGCCCAGTGGCTCATGCTGGATGACACGCGGGTCGAGCTGGAATCCGCTGCGCTCCAGGCGTTTGCGTGAACGGGGGTGGCAAGAGTAGAGGATAGGCATGTCGTAGCGCTCTGCCAACGTGTTGACGGCAGTGAAGAGCGAAAGGAAATTCGCGTCGGTATCGATATTCTCCTCACGATGCGCAGAAAGCAGGATATAGCCACCACGCTTCAGGGAGAGTCGCTGATGGATGTCGCTCGCCTCTATCTCTGCCAGGTTCTCATGGAGCACCTCTGCCATCGGCGACCCCGTGACGTAGGTACGCTCCTTTGGCAACCCACACTCCGCAAGATAACGCCGTGCGTGTTCGCTGTATGCCATGTTCACGTCGCTGATGATATCCACGATGCGGCGGTTGGTCTCCTCGGGCAGGCACTCGTCCTTGCAACGGTTGCCCGCCTCCATGTGGAAAATGGGGATATGGAGCCGCTTGGCACCGATGACCGACAGGCAGGAATTGGTGTCGCCCAGCACGAGCACGGCATCGGGACGTGTCTCTACCATCACCTTATAGCTGCGGTCGATGATATTCCCCATCGTCGCGCCCAGGTCGTCGCCCACGGCATCCATATAGATATCAGGCGCATCGAGCTTCAGGTCATGGAAGAACACGCCGTTAAGATTGTAGTCGTAATTCTGTCCGGTATGTGCCAGGAGGGTGTCGAAATACTTGCGGCACTTGTTGATGACTGCCGACAGACGTATGATTTCGGGTCGGGTGCCCACGATGATGAGCAGTTTCAGCCGACCGTTATTCTTGAAAGATGCCATGGGATAATTGTTTTAAATCACGGGATCGAAATAGGTATCGGGACGTCCGGGGTCGAAAGCCTCGTTGGCCCACATCAGGGTGACCAGGTCGTCGGTATCGGAGAGATTGATGATGTTGTGGGTATAGCCCGGCAACATCTCCACCACCTGGATTTGCTCGCCACTCACCTCATACTCCCTCACAGGATAAGGGTTGCCGTTCTCGTCGATACCCTCACGGCGCAACTGTATCAGTCCGTGGCCGCTCACCACGACGAATTTCTCGTTCTTGGTGTGGTGCCAGTGCTGTCCTTTCGTGATGCCGGGCTTGGAGACATTGACGGAGAACTGTCCACGGTCCGGGGTGCGGATAATCTCGGTGAAGCTGCCCCGCTGGTCTATGTTCATCTTCAGGGGATAGATGGTCTTGTCTTCAGGAAGGTAGGAGAGATAGGTGGAATAGAGTTTCTTCGTAAAGGCATCGCTGAAGTCGGGCACTTCGAGGTTCTCATGCATGGCATGGAAAGCGTGGAGCAGGTCTACTATCCCGCCAAGGGTGATGTGGTGGGTGACTGGCACCTCGCAGAACTGGCCGTCGCGATGCTCATGCCCGGAGAGGGCACCTATCAACTCGTCGACCACATCGTCGATGTATACCAGATGCATCTCCACCGACGGGTCGTTGACGGTGATGGGCAGGCCATTGGCGATATTGTTGCAAAACGTTGCCACGGCACTGTTGTAGTTGGGACGGCACCACTTGCCGAAGACATTGGGGAACCGGTAGACGAGCACGCGTGCGCCTGTCGCCCTGGCATAGTCGAAGAGCAGGTTCTCTCCTGCCCTCTTCGACTCTCCATAAGGGTTGTCGAGACGTGCCTGGATGGATGAGGATATCATCACAGGACAGGTGTTACGGTGTTTCTTCAGCGTGTCGAGCAACAGCGAAGCGAAGCCGAAATTGCCCTGCATGAACTCAGCAGGGTCCTTGGGGCGGTTCACCCCAGCCAGGTTGAACACGAAGTCGGCATCACGACAATATGTATCGAGCGATTCCGGTGTACTGTCGACATCATACTCAAAGACATGAAGGTCGGTGGGACAGTCGTACCAACGGGCCTTGCCGTCAGCGATATTGTGTAGCTGTGAGCAGAGGTTGCGGCCCACGAAGCCTTTTGCGCCGGTAACTAATATATTCATGGACAATCGTCTTTATTTTGTGTTATTCACTGCGTATCTCCTTGGAGCGCTGCTTGGGCTGCAAGCCGAGGTCCTCGCGCACGAAACGCAGTTTCATGAGCAGTTCCTTCATACCCTCCACATCCAGGATATCGGCATTGTGGCTATGGTAGTCTTCTACCCGTGAGATGTCTTCATTGCCCTTGGTGAAGAACATGTCGTAATTGAGGTCACGGGTGTCGCAAGGGATACGGTAGTAGTTGCCCATGTCGATGGCACGCACCATCTCCTCGCGGGTGACAAGGGTCTCGTAGAGCTTCTCGCCATGACGGGTGCCAATGACGCGAATTTCAGGCACATGGGCTACAAAAGGCTCGCCGGTGCCCTTCACGGGAGTCTTGCAATAGACGTCGACGAGGGCCTTGGCCAGTGTGTCGAGGGTGGCGGCGGGTGCTTTCTGCACGAAGAGGTCGCCGTTGTGTGCATGGGTGAAGGCATACACCACGAGGTCGACGGCATCGTCGAGGGTCATCATGAAACGGGTCATGTTGGGATCGGTAATAGTAATGGGCTTCCCTTCTATCATCTGCTCCACCCACAGGGGGATAACGGAGCCACGACTTGCCATCACATTGCCGTAACGGGTGCAGCAAATGGTGGTCGCGGAATCCTCGCCCAACTCACGTCCTTTGGCAATGGCGACCTTCTCCATCAGTGCCTTGCTCATGCCCATGGCATTGATGGGGTAGGCGGCCTTGTCGGTAGAGAGCACCACCACGTTCTTCACGCCATGTTCGATGGCAGAATTGAGCACGTTCTCCGTACCGAGGATATTGGTCCTGACGGCCTCGATGGGGAAGAACTCACACGAAGGCACCTGTTTCAGCGCAGCGGCGGAGAACACGAAGTCGACGCCCTGCATGGCGATGTCGACAGAGCCCTTGTCGCGCACATTGCCGATATAGTATTTCACCTTGGGGTCCTGCAGCGCATGGCGCATGTCGTCTTGCTTCTTCTCGTCGCGCGAGAAGATGCGTATCTCCTTGATGTCGGAAGAGAGGAAACGCCGCAACACGGCATTGCCAAACGAACCGGTGCCACCGGTAATCAATAGTGTTTTACCTGCAAATATACTCATAGTCGTTATTTATTACATGTCAAGTTGTATGATAAGAAGTTGCCTGGTGGGCTTGCCAAGGCGCAGCTGGCTTTCGGCCAAAACTCAAAACCTCACAACTTCGTGTGTTCTTTTATCTCTTTCAGCCTGCCGAGGAAATACTTCCTGTAATTCTTCTCCAAGGTCTCAAGCGGAAGACGCTCTTCTTCGGGATACAATGCCAACTCATGTTCGATGACCTCCTTGGGGGTAAACGTGAAGCCAACGACCTTGGCGGGATTGCCCATGACAATGGCATAAGGTGGCACATTGCCCCTGATCACGCTTCCACTGCCGATATCGCATCCCCTTCCGATGTGGGAACCGCCAAGCAAGGTGACATTGGAACCAATCCATACATCTTCCTCTACTACGACATCCTTGTCGAAATCGTTGTTCAGGTCCAATTCCTGTTTCACGTCATCCGTTACCTGCTTGTACCATTTCCCTTTGACCCTCATGTGGTTGCCGGTAATGACCTTCAGTCCGAATGCGGCACCGGAATACTTCTTCATGATGAATTTCGCGCGCCAGTTCATAATCACCGCCCCGAAACCGATGCCAGTGTGTTCGTACATATACAGGTTATTGGGTTTATACACCACCACGTCGTAGGCAATGTATGCGCTGCGGTCCTTATGTCCATAGTTCTTATAGACCATGCGCCACAGCTTCTTCAGCATCACTTTTATTCTTTCCAACATCGTCACATCATTGTATATCCACCATCAATTATCAGATTCTGGCCCGTCATCCAACGGCTGGCATCGCTCAGCAGATAGACGCATGCATTGGAAATATCGGTTGGATGGCCTATACCGAGAGGGAACGCTCCGAGGCGTTTCTTGCAGTCTTCCTCTGACAAGTCTTTCAGGTAATTCTCCATCATCGGGGTCAATACCGTACCGGGACTGATACAGTTGACCCGGATGCCTCTTTTCGACAATTCGGAAGCAACAACCCTGGCAGCACTGACCAGCGCCCCTTTCGAAGCGGAATATGCCGACAGGCCATGGCGAGCGATAACTGCCGTGATGGAGGCGACGAACACGATGGAGCCACTTGCGGCAAACCGCTTGGGTGGACTCAGCCGCCTGACGAACTCCAGTGCGCTCAGCGTATTGACGCGCAGCACGTCTTCATAATCCTTGGTTGTCAGCAACTGGATAGGTTTCGTCATTTCCACCCCAGCACAGTGCAGGAACCCAGACACCTTGCCACAAGCCGTGACAATGGCCGACACCAACTGTTCTATGCCTTCCGTCTCGCGGAGGTCATAGGAAAAGTATCGGTGCCCGTCGCCCTCCAGCAATGCCATCGTTTCCTGCAGCCGTTCCTCGTTTCTCGCAACGAGGACGACCTTTGCGCCCATCCTCGAGCAGTCGATGGCACATTGCCGTCCGATGCCCGAGGAGGCACCGGTGATGATGATGGTCTTTTCTTCCAACGAGAATGGATTGAAGCCTGCCATTACACGGGTCTCCCTTCTTTTACCTCCACGATGTCGCTGATATGGCAGTCGACGAGCGGCAGGATGCCTGTCGCCCAAGTCATGCCCACGCCAAAAGCACTGAGAAGCAATGTCGTGTTGCCCTTGAGCTTGTCCTTGAGTTCACTGACGATGGTCAGCGGCACCGACACGGAAGAGGTGTTGCCAAACTTGGCTATGGTTGAGGGGATTTTTGCCGGGTCGAGCTTCATCTTCTTGGCAATGTATGAGTTGATGAAATTGTTGGCCTGATGGAAGACGATATAGTCGAAATCACCGACGGTCATCCCGACATGTGTCAGGGTTTTCTTGATGTCGCGCGGTATTTCACGGATGACGAAGTTGAAGACATCACCACCGTTCATGTAGCCCTGCTCCTCGCTGCGCATGTTGCCAAACTCGTCGACCACTTTCTCGACAACGGTATCGGCAGAACTCATCTTCCGGTAGCCTCCGGCAGGTATCATGATCAGGTCGGCCCTGGAACCGTCGGAGTTGAGGGAGAAATGGCTTTCACCGAACCTCCCGTCACGCTCGATGAGGGCTGCCACGCCACCGTCGCCGAAGATGAACGCGGAACGGCGGTCGCGGGGAGAATAGACCTTGGAGCGGGTCTCACCATCGAGGACGAGTGCCTTCCTGATACTGCCACCCTGCATCATGCCATAGACAACGGACAGTCCGTACATAAAGGCGGAGCATCCCAAATTGATGTCGAACGCGATGCAGGAGTTCGACAGACCCAGACGGTGCTGCAAGGTGATGGAAGTGGCAGGCATGCGGTAGTCGGGGGTCTGCGAGATGAAGACCAACAGGTCAATCTCTTCCCTGTTCACCTGATTGTCGGCGAACAACTTCTCGGCAGCGGCAAAGCACAAGTCTGACGAGCATGTCTTCTCGTCGGCAAAACGGCGCTCAAAGACACCAACCTTGTCGACAACCTCCTTCACCTGTTCTTTCGGGAAGAATTCAGTATATTCATAGTTGTTGACGACACGCTGGGGCACGGCTGCTGCCATGGCGGTAATGCCTACCCCCTTATATGAAAGAATAGCCATAGTTATGCGGTAGCCAAGTCGTACAGGTCCTTGATGGTATTGCACTTCAGGATGTCGGCATTGCCTATCTCCTTTTCGAATTCCTCATCGTAGAACGCAATCAACAACATCACGGCGATGGAACTCCATTCCTCAAGGTCCCTGAAAGCGGTCTCAGGCACCAACGAAGAAGCGTCTTCCACTTCTATTGCTTCTGCGAACTTCTCAATAAAAACATCTATTTCCATATTTTTCCTATTAAAAAAGTTTCTATTTTCTGCTTCCTTTCTCCACGGAAAGATGCCATATCTCCAACATCTTACGCCAGACAGACGCCATATTGTACTGACTGTTCACCCTCGTCCGGGCATTGGCACGGCAAGCATCCCTCAAGGCGCCATCGTCGAGCAACTGGCACAAAGCGGTCTTCAGCTGCGAGGCAGACCGTGGCGGCACCAGCAGTCCGCATGGCTCGTCGTCAGCACCACTCATCATCTCGGGTATTGCCCCCACGGTAGTGGCAACGATAGCACAGCCACACGCCATGCTCTCGAGGATGACATTGGGGAAGCCCTCGGTGTACGACGGCAATACGAACACGCCGCACTGCAGCATCAGGCGCAGGATTTCCTCATGGGCTACTTCTCCCAATATCACGAGCCACGGGGCATCTCCGGCAATAGCCTCGAGCTGCCGGCGCATATCATCCTCGATATGTCCGGCAAGCACCAGGCGGATGTCCTCAATCTCCTTGCAGGCACTCACCAGTTCACAGACGCCCTTGGTGGGAATGCAATGTCCAGCATAGAGCACCATGCGCTCATCACGCGGTATTGTACTCTCGTGCGAAAGCACATATTCGTTTACCGACAGGGCGACAGGGTTGGGCAAGTATCTCACTTTCTCGCCGAATGACGACGCCAGGGCATCGTACGACATTTGGTCGATGGGCACCGCCACATCGGCCATCCGCACCACACTGCACAGCAACCGCCACTCCCAGTTTCCCTTCTCCTTCAATTCGGGTATCCTGCCGAAGTGGAAATGCACCACGGTATGCACCTGGTGACGCCTGGCGATACGCAGCATCACCAGGTCTTTCAGCAGACTCACCGACGCGCTCGTGCACAGATGCAGCACGTCATAATGCCCGGCCTTGAGCATACGCCGTTCATGGGCAATGATTCGCGCATAGTCCACTACCCCACTCCACGCCCTCTGCAAGGGCGACTTCGGGGCAAGTGCCACCTTGCGCCCCATTGGCAGCACATCCACGGTCACCGCAGGGGTGTCCAGCGAATGGTAATAGTTGAAGATATTGTCTGCCCACCGCGATATGCCACCAACGCCCATCTTGTAGGGCGTGGCAAGCAACACGCTCAGTGACTCCCCGTTCTTGCTTCTCATCGGCATGCAATGGTTAGAACAACGACAAATATCTTTCTACAAAGACATCCTCCGACATCGTCTGCTCGGCAATGGCGCGGCTCTTCGCACCATATTCGGCATACTGCGCATCGGTGAGGCTGAGCGCCTCCTCCAGTTTGTCGGCCATATCCTTATGGTCGTGAGGGTCGAACAGGAAACCGTTCTCGCCTTCACGCACATAGCGGGGGTTGTCGCATACCTTGCTGCAGACCACCGGCAACGCGCATGCCATGGCTTCACACACGACATTGGGCGTACCCTCGTGGAAAGAGGGCAGGCAGAAGAAATCGGCCTTGCGGTAGGCCTCATCGATGTCCTTCGTCTTGGGAAGGAGGAAGAAACGCTCCGTCAGTCCATATTCCTCGACGAGGCGCTGACAGTCGTCCATATAGGCCTTGTTCTGTTGGATAGTCGTATTCAGGGTAAGCCCATACCACTTCACCACAAAGTCGCTGCGTCGGAGGGCCAACAACTTCACGGCCTCGATAAAGCCCTTCGTGTTCTTACTGGCCCATACCGATGCCGCCACGAGGATTTCCGCTTTCGCCTTGCGCTGCCGCACACCATGAAAGGCGAATTTGTCCAAGTCGACAAAGTTGGGTATAACCACGGTCTTGTCTTCATATCCCGGGAAATGCTTCTTTATCCATTCACCCTGTGCGTACGAGTTCGGGACGATCTGGTCGGCCTTGCGGTAGAGCCAGAACTTCACGCGTTCCCTGAGAGTGAGTACCTGCGTGGTGTTGCGCTCGCTGACGATGAGCTTGAACTTCCCACCGAAGCAACGTACGAGACAGGCCAGGATACATGGGGTGTCGAGGTAGGCCACCACCACGTCGGGACGGACACGGAGAAGGGTCTTCCTCAACTTGAAAAAGCGCTTCCAGTGACTGCTGGCTCCTGCCATTACCTCACAGGCAACACCACTTTGCCTGAGTTGCTCGTCATAGAAAGAAATGGGATAATAGGTGTAGATGGTCACATCCACCCCCCTATCCTTCAACATGGCGGCAAGGCCTGTCATCTGTCGCTGGGCACCTCCGGCACCCAAATGGTCAATCAACAGTGCTACTCGCATTCTGAGTGTATGAACTTATGTAGACGCAGACTCTATATCTGGCGACCCATGTGGAATCTGCCCACATGCAAAGATAATCCTTTTTTTCGACATCTACAAAACACGATTGTTTTTTATTTACCGACTCGCTTAATAATGCGAAGAATCCCCTAAGGCCACCTGCAATTGGCCGCGTGTCTGCCTGATGCCCCACTATATGAGGGGAACGGATAATTGCACCAAATTCACTTTCCATAAAAATGACTTTCCCATTCTTCCAAAGTCAAGGCATCACCATGACCAGGGTAAACCATCATATCAACTGGCAACAAATTCAAAATCTTCTGTATTGATTCTTCCCAATCTTCAACATTACTATCCCTGCCGTTGAAATAGGGTTTGAAAGGCATAATGGTATCACCCGTGAACAACATGTTGTCAATTTTTATACACATGGCACCATGGCTGTGCCCAGGTGTAAGCACATATTGAATAATATGGTTATTCCAACATGATTCTGTCATGTCTTCAGTAATAATGACATCAGGTGGATTCATCACATACCTATAGTCAGGGTCGTCATAGTAATAGAGAAAATACATCTTGTTTGATTTCTTCACCTCCCGACTACACACCTCCGAACACACCAGTTCTGCCGATGGGAATTGGTCCAATAAAGAATTGACACCCCAATTATGGTCTGTATGCTCATGAGAGATGACAATATAATCTAAAGATAAGCCATTATCCCTGATAAAATTGATTTCCCTGTCAGACCTCTCGCTGCCTGGGTCAACAATGATACACCTTCGGGTGTCATTATCAAATATCACATAACAATTTGACGTCATCAGTTGATTGACGAACTTCTTTACCTTAAGCGTCACTTGCATGAAATAACAACTCCGCCCCAAGAAAGACCGACACCAAATCCTGCCAATAACAAGTTTCCATGAAGCCTGTCTTTTTCCTGCAAATCACACAAGGCGACAGGAATGGTAGAAGAAACCGTATTGCCTCTATCAGACAAGTTGACGAAAAACTTCTCATCCTCTATCTTCAGCTTCATTTTCAAGAATGATAGCATATGACTGTTTGCCTGATGGAAAACGAACTGATCTATCTGCCCCTTCTCAAGGTTGTTCTTTTCCAACAAATCATTCACCATCGGCGGTACAACATTCAAAGTGAAATTGAAGATGGCAGGGCCATTCATTTGGAGATAGTCTGAAGAATGCGGATTGGCATTCTCGTCGAAGACCAGGTCCTCCATTTTGCCTGGATGCCTTGAAGCACCTGTTTTCACCATCAAGTGTTCGGCTCCCGACCCATCCGTGCCTAATGAAAAAGCCCCGATTTCGGCAAATCCCTCCGTAGACACCAAGCATGCTGCAGCACCATCACCGAAGATTGACCGGCAACCTTTGTCCTTTGGATGAAGGTACTTGTTATAAGTCTCGGCAGTAAGAAGAAGGACATTCTTTGCTATCCGTGCCTCAACGAGGCCTTTTGCCATCGCCAGGCCATAGACAAAGCCCGAGCAACCAAGATTGAAGTCAAAAGCTCCCGCCGACGTTGGAATGCCCAATCGGTGTTGAAGTACACATGCCGTAGAAGGCAAGAAATAATCCGGACTTTGTGTGCAAAGAATGACAAAATCAACAGAATCTGGAATGATACCGTATTGTTCGAAAAGCCTTCTTGCCGCTTTTTCCGCCATGTCACCAGCAGTCTCATTCTCTGCAGCCAAATGGCGTGAGTCCACTCCTACCTTTTTGGCCACTTTGTCAACACTCCACTCGGGGAACTCTTTTACCAATTCCTCATTGGTCATCACCTTCTCGGGAAGGAAATATGAAATTGCTTTAATAAATGCCATATTCAACTTAATTTGCCTCCTCCCGATATCTTCACATTCGAACCTGTCATCCATGTTGATGCATCGGATAACATATAGACAGCCAGGTGAGCAATATCCTCTGGGGTGCCATAACGCTTTAAAGGGTATTTACTTTCATCTTCCTTCAGCATCTCTTCACTTAGGCCACTTTTCAAGGCGAATTCTGTCCAAACCATTGCAGGACTGATGCAATTCACACGGATATTACGTGGAGCAAGCTCGATGCTCAAACATTTGGAATAGGATACAATTGCTCCTTTAGAAGCACTATAAGCGCCATTGCCCACGCTTGGAGACCAAGAAGCGATAGAGGCAATGAACACAATGGAGGCACCCTGCCGTATCTTTTTCTTTTTCAGCAAGGCCGCCTGGAGCAACACCGGTGCCTTAAAATTTGTGTCCATCACTTTATCCAACGCCTTCTCAGTAAGTTGTCTGCAAAGGACACTTTGTGCAATTCCGGCACAATGTACGACACCATCCAATTCTGTCAGGCCTTCGACCATTTTCGCCACTTCTTCCTGGTCACTCAAGTCACAAGGACAAACCATATGCCCTGTTCCTTCCATCATGCCTAAAGTTTCCTGTAAGCGTTCCATATTCCTTCCCCCAAGGATTATGGTGGCACCCATTTTCGAGCATGCTACAGCGATGCCTCTTCCTATCCCAGAAGAGGCGCCTGTAACCAAGATGGTTTTCCCTTCGAGTGAAAATGGGTTGTATCCAACAGCCATACTACTCCATTTTGCTTTTTACGATGTCGAACAAATCCTTAACGGTAACAGATTGCTTGATGTCATCACCTGTCAAGGTGACATCATATTCAACATTGACAATCCCGATAAGACCGACAACTATCATAGATGACCATTCGTCCAAATCATGAAATTCCGTATCTGCCTGGATTTCACTTGCGTCAGTTTCATCAAACTGACTGGCAAAGGTCTCAACAAATTCTTCTATTGTTATCATTTTAATATGAGTTTATTGATTTATTGGTCTGTATATATGAGTCTGTGAGAGGTCACAAGCAATACTTCCCCAAGACATCCCGACACCATAAGCCGACAGAATAACCTTTTTCCACTTGGATGTGTCAATTCCCTCCGCACGATATGGGTAGTCTGTCAATACAAGCGGTACCGTAACAGGACCTGTATTTCCATAGTTTTCAATGTCAAATGGTGCTCTTTCCGGATGAGCCAATTTGAGTTTCATACGCATGAAGTCAATAGTAACCTTTGTGGCTTGGTGCAAACCATAGAAATCGACATCGTCTTTGTCCCATTCCACCAGTTCAAGAACTGCCTTTATGGTCTTTGGTCCATGTGACACGATAAAACTAAAGACGTCATCACCTCTCATTGACTGTTCGTTGAACTTTTCATCAAGGTTGGCTGGCCAGCTACGATAACCACTATTTTTATTGATGACTGTATCATAAATAAAACCATTCGTATGCAAATCGAAAGCCAAGGATGACTTACCTTGAGAAATCAGTGTCGCAGAACCTGCATCACCAAAAACCATGGCATTTGATTTCTCGTTTTGGTCCAAGATTTTCGAATTGGTATCACCTGCCAGCAAAAGAACATTCTTGCAAGCGCCAGAACCGATGAGGGTCGCTGCCTGGAAAACGCCATAAATATATCCGGAACAGCCATAAATAGTATCGAAGGCCACAATATCCTTAGACAAACCCAGCCGACCCTGCAAGACAACAGATGTTGCAGGAAAAGCATAATCGGGTGTGAGTGAGACAAATATCAACCCATCGATTGACGTTTTATCTATACCCTCCTTTTCTATCAAGGATTCTGCAGCCTGATAACAAAGGTCGGAAGTCGTCTCATCTTGCTTGGCGACATGAACTCTTTCTATGCCGGAAGTCTTTATCGTATCAGCCACTACCTTCTCTCCAAAGACATCAGCAAAAGAAGACATTTCCTTGATTCCCTCTGGCAAACAAGTGACGATACTTTTGATTTCTACATTCTTAATAATACTTTTCATTTCCCTTAAGATTTGCTAATCAATTATAGCAGCGTATACCCCCCATCAATAGGCAAGCTGACTCCTGTAATCCATGACGATGCATCAGAAAGCAAATAAACGATTGCCATGGCTATATCTTCGGGCCTACCAAAACGACGTAAAGGGAAATACTTCTGTTTCTCTGCCAACTCCTCTTCTGTGAGAATGGTACCCGAGAAAACTGATTCCATTGCCACCACCCCAGGGTTGACACAGTTCACTCTTATACCTTGCACCGACAAGTCGAGTGCTGCACTCTTTGCAAAAGCGTTAATAGTCCCACTCGAGATGGCGTTGAGAGAATCTCCATAATGCACAGTATAGACACCAGCAAGAGAAGATGTGAAGACTATGGAACTTTTTTTGTTGAATTTCTTTTTCTTTACCAGTTTTTGCGTCAGCATGATTGGAGCGACAGCATTGTAGTCGAGGATTTCATTAAGCACCTTCCTGTTAAGGAATTTGACAAGCATTGTCCTAGTTATTCCCTCACAACAGGAAAAGCCATCAAAAACTGGAAGAGAATCCATCAACTGATCTAGTTTATCTTCATCTGAAATATCACATACATGAAATACATGATTCCCTTTCTCCATATGCGACAGTGTTTCCAACAACATGCCTTCCTCGTGCCCCAGAATGTGCACAGAAGCCCCAAGTCTGGAACATTCTATGGCCACAGCGCGACCAATACCAGAAAATGCACCAGCAACGAGTATGGTCTTTCCTTCCAATGAAAAGGGGTTGTACATAACTAAATCAGAATATATCCCCCGTCAATGGGGAGATTAACACCTGTTATCCAAGAAGAAGCATCCGACAGGAAGAACACATGCGCCCATGAGACATCAGTAGTCTCACCCAATCTTTTCAAAGGATAGTTCTGTATTTTCTCTTTCATCTGCTCTTCCGACATCGTTCCACCTTCATTCTTGAAGATATTGGTTTGGATGATACTCGGATTCACACAGTTCACTCTTATCCCCCGAGAAGCAAGTTCCAGCGCAGCACTTTTTGCGAATGCACTAATAGCCCCCTTGGATGCCGCATACATTGACTCCCCATAATGGACACAATAGACGCCTGAAAGTGAAGAAGTAAATACTATCGAACCGTCTTTATTGATTTTTTTGTTCTTGACCATCATCTGCGTGAGAAGAATAGGGCCAAACGTGTTAATCCCGACAAGAGTCTGAAGTTTATCGGGCGTGACATATTTTAAAGCGAGAATATTGGCAATACCCGCATTGTGGGAAATGCCATCTACATTCGGGCACTTGTCAATCAAAGCCTGTATCTCGGTAAAATCCGACAAGTCTGCGACTATCTGAAAATGCCCCTTTCCCTCCAGCATGTTCAAGGTTTCGCCTAAACGACCCTTGTCTCTGCCAGTTGCCACTACCGTAGCCCCCATCTTTGCACACTCAACAGCCACAGACCGTCCTATACCAGATGAAGCACCAGTAATGAGAATCGTTTTACCTTGAAGGCTGTAGGGATTATACATTACTTCGCCTCTACTAGATCATATAATTCTTGAATGGTGTCGCAAGAACGAAGATCAGCTCCTGTGATAGTCTTATCGAATGCATCATCTATCATAGAGATAATAGACAGGGCTATCAAGGACCCCCACTCCTCCAAATCCTTGAAAATGGTTTCAGACGAGAACAGCTCTTCTGGGGTATCTTCAAATTCAGCAGCAAATGCCTTTACAAACTCATCTATTGACATAAGTAATATTTTTATCAGCTTGGTTATTTTAAATCCGTATAATATTTCAATTTCCCGTCATAAAACGGGATTTTTGTCAGTGATGTCACGAGGGCTTCCGGTTTCATGCGCTTTACGATTTTCTGAAGTGTGTCATCAGTGCCACACTCATAGAACTCCGTAACACCAGCCTCTGCCATGTTCATCGTAATGTCAGTCCACAACACAGGATGGGTCATCAACTTGATTTGATTTTCTAAAATCTGCTGTGGATCGGTGTGGGAAAGACCATCGGCATCCTGAAATACAGGTATCTTTGGGGTCTTAAAGTTCAATTTCTTCAGTTCTGAGGCAAGAATCTCACCTTCCTCTGCTGAATTGGGAGAATGTCCCACACCTTTCATCGGTAGCACGAAAGCCCGTTTGGCCCCCATCTCCTTCAATATCTTGCAGGCTTTTTTTATACTACCCCTGGCTCCTGTTACCACCAACTGACCAGGTCCGTTGTAATTAGCTACATATAGATTCTCTCCATCTTCCTCACCGACTTGTTTAAGCACATGGCGCACCTGGTCGTCGGGCACACCTATAACAGCACCCATGGCACTTGGATGCTTCTGGAATGCCTCATAAAACACCTCGCCACGTTTCTTGATGAAAGGCAGCGTCTCTTCAAAAGTCAATGCCCCAGAAACAACCAGCGCGGCATATTCTCCAAGAGAATGACCTGCTACGCAGTTAGGCTTGATGTCGTCTTGTCCGAAGACCAATGCCACTTCATAGATAAAAATGGCAAGTTGGGTGTAGCGCGTATCCATCAACAGGTCTTCTGATGCACAGAAGAGGGTATCAGAGAACCGTTCTCCAAGGATTTCATTGGCCTGCTCGAAAACGGCTCTTGCCTTAGGAAATGCCTCATAGAGGTCTTTTCCCATGCCTTCTTTCTGGCATCCTTGGCCAGGAAAGATAAAAGCCTTCATCTCTTATCTATTTATATAAGAGTTTAAATTTATGATCTTCCATCTTCATCACACAGCGCAGGCGTTCTCGTCCGTCGGGCATGGAAAACCGCTCCAATATCTCATTTCCATTGTTGATCTGGAACTTCACCACCTTTTCATTAACGGTGTCCATCTCACCATACACCTCTTTCACGCCTAAACATTTCATGAAGTAAAGCATGAGTTCCTGAGTATAGATAGACATATAGGAGTCGTCACGGTCTGGAAGCCAAGCCCAGTATTCGTTTCTTGCTCCTTCTGCATTGACGAACTTCTTGTCGCTTTTTCCGCCTATAGACATAAAACGATCAAAAGCCGCTTTTATTATCTTGGGGTTAGTAATAGCAGATGTCAACAATGGCCATACAAACCTCCATTTATTCTTCCGGAAAGCCTTGAACTCTTTTGAAACGTCCATCGAACCACTGCTGAAGCCAAGAATCTGTCCATCAAGTTCTGCACAAACAACGATCTGGTATGGGTCATTGAGCACTACTTTATAATACTGCTTCAAAAAACTTCTATTCACCTGAGCGAAAAAACCCTCATCATAACTCTGGCGCACAGAATAATGCACATTAGCAATTTGCCTGGCATCACTCGGTTTTGCCAGTCTGAACTTTATTTCGTTCACAGGTTCAATTTGGGGGGTGTCCATATTGCTTGTGTGTGTATTAGATTCCATGACGTTGCTTTTCTTGTGCAAAGGCACAACGGTTAATACAGTCCGCTCAAACAAAGAGAGGCCTGCCTCGTGAATCAGTGAAAGAGTTTTCCCCATATACATTCCTAATCAATACAACAATCGCCCTTTATAGGGGGCCATGTCTTCAATCAAAGCACAAAAATACACTTTTTTTCGTAATTTTCATATTTTTTCCCCTATTTTTGATGATTTTCTGTGTTTTTTCTTCACAAAACACCTCTTTTTATCTCATTTTTCGAAAAAAATACTGCTTTTCCATATTATTGCCACCTGCCATCGGCCATCTACAAGACGACCTGAACTTTTCTGCTTTTTGGTTACCTACCTGGATATATGCAACGTGACTATACTGGCTTTGGGAAAACCAATATAGTCACTTGATTTTTATTACCTTTTATACCTTGGGAATACCCCATCTACTTCATAGGCAAGAGCACTGGCAAATCGGGATTGGCATTGTCATCGTCTACGGGTGGTGCATCACCGTTGTCGTCATCGCCGGGTTCATTTGGCTTATTGAGGATGATGTTGATTACCCAGGTGACATCCATGATATTGACAAACCCATCGCCGTTCACGTCTACCCGCCTCAGTTCGAAGGACTCTTCATTCTGACCAAGGATACAACTGATGATGAACGTGACATCCGACATGTTGACAAGTTCGTCGCCATTGGCATCACCCCTTATGGTTTCGGCCGTCATTGACAATACCGCATTCATCGTCTGGGCAGCGCTAACAGACATGCTGCCGCTTATCAACAAGAAAACGGAGGCCAACAGATTTCTCACTGTGATGGATATTTTGTTCATTTTACTCATACTTTCTATCATTTTACAACCATTTTCTTAATCTTGCCATTACTATATCTCACGAGGTTCACACCCTTCTGCAGTCCATCACGTTTCACACCATTGGCATCGTAAATGCCTACAACCACGTTGTCATCATCCCCGTTATGGAAAGCGATAATACCATCAGTAGCGTCTATGACAAATTCATTGATGTCACTGTTTTCCTCCTCAGATACCAGATACGCCCGGTTGGGACCCATCTTCGTCGTTCCATTCTCTTTTACTCGATAAAAACCTATCATTCCATTATGGTTTTGGAGTACATAGTTCCCTTCCGGGACATAGCGGGCGGAGAAGCAACCTCTTAGTAATCCGTTGACAAGGTAATCGTCTGCATACTCTTCTCCTTCCTCTGTATATCCAGTCAGAAGATAAGAACCTGGTGCGGCCTTCACCAAATAGGGCTTATTGGCCTCGGGAACATCCACCTGCTCCAACACCAAACGGCCTTCAGCGGAACGGCCTTTCACCGTATACACCTGCATGTCTGCCGGGACGGCAAATGAGAACGGCAGGCACAGCGTCGACCATCCTGCGTTGGAAACCTCCAGGGTGTAGGACTTGATCTGGGAAGTGAACGTAAACTTCATATAGGCATCCAGCGCCTCCATATGTGTTTTCACCCAGCCAGGAATGCGTTCGAGACTGTCCTTGCATCCTATCTGTATATAAGGCTTCACACCTTTTACTGTCTTGGTGGCTCTCCATATCCTATAATCAAGTGTACACAAATCACCTTCATGATATTCTGTTTTACTTGAATATTTTGGTGATGAAGTATAAACAGAATAAGAAAATGGTGAATACTGTTCCCATCCATCATTAGAAATGTCGTCGAGGAGACAAGGCGACAAAGGCCATCTTTCGTATTCCATTTGGTAATTTTCCTCCCCAAAAGCATAATACCATGTCTCAAACATCGAGATGATGTTCTCTGCAGTAAGGGCACCACTATTTCTTATCTCTGCATACCGTCCGTAAATATCATTCATATAATAATTCTCAGCCCAATTAAAGGGGCCGTAGCTCTTGAATTTTCTTGACGACAATGGGATGTAAAAATAGTATGTTGGTTGGAAAATCTTTGGTGACAAAGTACAATAGCCAAAGGTATTGTCCAAGTCGTAAGGAGCGATGAACCATTTCTTTCCATCATAAGTAAAAAATTGCCAGTTGTGATACAAGCCGTCAAAATTTGTGGTAAGCAAATTGTGTATGATATAATCACACAAACTTGTCACATCGAAACGTTCTTCTATTGCTGCCCTCATCTCACTCTTTGACGCGCCTCCACTTTCCAAGCTCTTCAATTCTGTATAATAATTGCTTACATTCCGTAACGATGATTTAACCTTGGCTGTATTTTTCTTTCCTTTCTTAGTATCCTCGTCGTCCGTTTCAAGGTCATAATATGGAGATGTCTCGTCTATAAGCTCAGAACCTTCTTCGTATGGATTGCCATCCATATCAAACAAATTCTTCGGGTTTCTTACCTCAAATTGACTCCAATCTATCGTGCCATAAAAAAGCGTATTGTTGGTAATAAAACCATGCAGATGAATATGATCTGTGTTATTCTTCTTCTGGTTCATATTCTTACGGTTCTTCTTGAGTTGCCAACAATAAAGGCCATAGAATTCACCATTGAGATATACTACACACGGGAATGCGTCGGGGAAACAACGAGCCCTTGGGTCGGGTTTGCTGATGCTTTCCACCGCTCTCTCCCATATTCTCCCATACTCTCCCCTGTCGTTAATCATCGCGTCATAGACTGTATATCCAATGATTCCCGTTCCCCTGAAATAATCGAAATAGAAAGCCTTGAAATGATATGAATCCTGATCCACCCAATCTCCTATGGTGATGTCGGGGGTATCGTCTGCCACCCATTCATCATCGCAAAAGTCTACTTCAAAATTCTTTTTCGCATATTTCTTCGTGCTTTTTCCCTGACCGTCAATAATCATACGTTTTTTGAAATAGTTGCCATTTCCATCGTACATCTCAAACCATCCATTCAATGGTTGCCCTTTCTTGGGAATAACCGAAATACCCGTCAAGTTGACATATGCACATTTAGGCCGGGGAAAGTTTATCTCCGCACTATCACTCCAATCTGTTATAATATCAGAAAGACCAAGTTCTGAGATCCTAGTATCAAAGGATGTCTGTGCATGGCAAAAAAAGACAGCACCCATGAACAAAATGAAAAAAGAAAACTTACGCATAAAAATCAACAAATAGTTAGTAGTCAAATAATTGCAAAAAGCCGAACAACATTTTACAAACCTTGCTTTAAATTTTTAACCAAATCTTCACTCCATGCAAGAAAGGAGCAACTGGGTTATCTTGGACAGGTTCTCCCTCCTCGACAATTCCTTCATCGCGAAATCAAACCCATCCTTTCCCATTTGATTCAGTTGCTCAATACTATATGAATTCATCTTGCTTATGGCTTCGAGAAGCGCATCCCCGTTTCCTGGTTCGACGACTATTCCGCTTTTGGAATCCCTGATTATTTCAGCACTGTCTGAATCCAAGTCAACACATGCTATGATTGGGCGGCCTGAATAAAGGTAAGCGGTCAGTTTCGAAGGGGTAGCCGTTTTGGCAATACCTTTCTTCAATGACAATATCAAGACATCTGCTTCCCTTTGCTTGAGAGGCACCTCGTTCCGGGGCACACGACCGAATTCCACATCAGTCCCCAGTTCCATTGCCAGTTCCTCGCAATGCTTTCTGCTGGAGCCGTTACCAATGACAGAGAGGCGTGTCTCAGATGCATCAACATGCGAGAATGCCCTGATGACAAACTCCAAGTCGGCAGTGGGATTGATACTCCCCAAATACATGAAACGCCTTTTATGCTGATGGGCAGAAATGGGTTGGCAATACCTTGCAAACAATTCATCGTCTTGCCAGTTCCTGACCACCGAAACGTTCCGTTTGTCAAGGCCTCTCGACACACTCAGATAATCGGCTTCAGAAGGAGATATGGCTATTACCTTAGTGGCATGCCTCAACACATATCTGTCCATAGGCAAGAACAGTGCCTTCAGCAATCTCCCCACCCATTTATTTACCTTCTGGCAATAAGATTCCGGATATACATCCTGGATATGCAAACAATATGGAATATGGTATCTCTTCGCGGTCCTTGCCATCAACCATTGTGCAAAAATAGGCCAAATAACAGCATATATGACATTAATTTCATCATGATGCTCCTTAATGTGCTTAGACAATGCCTTTCCAAAACTATAGCTTTCCTTGAATCTACCCCAAAGTTTAGATTCCGGACAAACGAAAGAATCTACAACCGTATGCTTGAAGGGATGTTTCGTCCTGGACTTGGGAAAGGAGAAACCGAGTGGTCTTGATGGTCTGGGCGACAGAACCTCGACTTCTGCACCCTGCCGAGTCAGTTCTGTCGCAATATCAAAAGATAACGAGGCAGATACCACCGGTTCTGGCGGAAAAACGGCAGAGGCAACGATGATTTTTTTCTTACTTGTCATTAGGTTTTCGAAAAGATGGGCAAAAGTAGGGAAAAAAACCGAGAATCCAAGCCTGTTTGACAAAGAAAATGAGTTTTCTCTTGAAGAATACACCCGTTTCTCCGTAATTTACTAAAAAGTAACTCACTTCTTCTATATTCTCTTTTCAGGATAATCAGCGTTTTCCCTTTCCCAGTTTTTCTAAGATAAAGGCAATGAAATTGTCGCGATGCGACTCACATCTTACCTCACTGAGCAACTCTATCCATTTCTGCCGTGGGAAATAGGCAGGCAATAGTCCCCTGGCATAGAGTCCCTTCGACCATCTCTTGGTATAGGGTGTGAGGAACATGGAATAGAATTTGGCAGACTTGTTGACAAACTGCTGTAGCGCATCTTTCAATGCTCCGTCATCGGCTATCACGGCGTTGAGACGTTCGATTTCTTTATCGAATGTTTCCTTGTCTTGCCCGTCGAGCAGAACAACCCCTGGTCTCTCATCGGACTGGAAATAAGGGAATGTCTCGAAACGGACTGTCTCTTTTTCAAGGACGAGCCCCACCATCATTCCCTTGTTCCACGCATTGCCACGGTACTGAGGATAGTCGAAACAGAAGTTGCCCAGTCCATAGAAAATGGGCCTACCTTTATATGTCTCATAACCGCTGACACAGTGCTGATGATGGTTGACAACGGCATCTGCCCCGGCATCGACGAAGAAGCGGAACGTCTCCTTCATCCGCAGTGTGGGCAACTCATATTTCTCTACGCCACCATGGGTAATGACAACCACATAGTCGGCTTTCGTGCGGGCCTCACGAATGGCATAATACTGCCGGATAGAATTCAGGGGATTGGCTCCCCCCGATGACGTGGTGGCGATGCTGAACTCATTCTCCGTGCAGTTGATCAAAGCCAACCGCTCTCCATGGAATTCCTTGTATACTATACATGCCGCCTCCTGGATGTCATTCCCGCCACCCACATGGTCGATGCCTCGCTCGTCGAGCAAACGCAACGTATCCGCCACGCCTTCATCGCCGAAGTCTCGGAAGTGGTTGTTTGCCAATGTCACACCATCGAAAAGACCATAGCGAAGGAGTTCCGTCACCTTTTCATCGCATCTCAAGTGAGGGCCAACCTTTTCAATCTTCTCTGCCTGTCGCATCACTATCGGACACTCCAGATTGACCACACGGTAGTCGTAAGCGGCATTTACGGATTTCACGTCGGCAAGCAAGTCGCCGTATTTTCCCTCCTGCAAAAGGAGCTCCGACCTGTTGTTGACGACCAAGTCGCCGGCTATCATCATTTTTATCATAGTGCCACTAATGAAGGTTATAGTCTCCTTGTTTGTAATTGCTGCTGTTCAGGCTCTTGAGCACCAAGCGCGAGGCTCGGCCTACGGTATTGTTCCTGACTACCGTTTGCCTTGCCGTAGGAGGCTCCCCCTCGCTATACCTGTAAAGCAGCATCCGTATAGCGGTGTTCGTGGATGTGAAACGGTTGCCCGTGATGTGGACAGACGGTTTTTCACCGGCTCCCCTGACAGCAAACAGCCACTCTCTGTTGGACACCGACTTTCCATCGTCTTTCCTCGTATTGTACTCTTCGGATGTAATGTGACGGGAATCAAAGACATTGCCATCGCAGATGAAGGCAGAGCACCATAGCTGACTGCTGTTCAACATCCCTCCGATATTCACCGCCTGTAGGGTGTTGTTGCAGTAAGCAAGGGTGTCGACGGGCAACTGGGCAGTATAACTTTGGATGTTGAGGGTGAGGTAGTCATCGGGCGACAACGATTTGTCGTAAGCCTTCTCTTCGCTGTAGTCGCCGCCGTCGGCTGGGTATTTGCGGTTTGTCCACATCCTGAGTACCGCATTGCGGTCGGTCTGGTAGGTATTGCCCGAGTAATACCTCACTATGGGCATGTGGGATTCACGGAACCGCCGGGGTACACAGCACCCCTTGGCCTTGAAGATACCGACATTGGCCCGTTCCTTGGTAAATCTCAGCACGTTGGTCACGTGATTGTTGCTATAATACAAGCGAGTGACATTGGCATAGAGGTCATAGGTTTCAGGAAACCCGTCGATGCGCTCCCCTTTCCGCGTGGTGTAGAGCGTCTTCCCCGATACGAAGTTGCGTATGGTATTGTGCAACATATACAATTGTCCCGACTCCACCAACACGGCACAATAATACGTGGGCCACTTGGTACGCTTTTTCATGACCTGCCCCACCCCCGCAAAGGTATTGCCTACGATATAGACCGGACAAGAAAGATATCCCATCAGCACCGCGTAATTCCTCGTATTATCCGTACTGAGTGAGATGCCGACACCCGTCACGTCATAGATGGTATTGCCAAGGAAACGGCACGATTGCGTGACACGCACGCCAGCACTTGCTACCATGCGGCTGCCCTGATGGGTATTGCCGTCGAAAAGCACATGACGGATGCAGTTGTCGTCCTTCGCGAAGCCTTTCTCGTCGAGAGGGGAGGCATCCTGACTGCCCAGGAAAAAGGTGCGTCCCGGCGTGTCGCCCGAACCTTCGAACACACATCCCGTGACCTGGAGTTGGTCTATGCCACGGATGGTATTCACATAGAAAGGATAATACTTGCCACTGTCGTCAACTACGACATGCACTTTCCGGAGATTCAGTGAATGTTCGGTATAAAAGAGCAACTGGCTGGCATGGAAGCCACCCACCGCCTTCCCATCCACTTCACCATCGATGACAAAATCATGGTCGAGGACGATACTCCTTTGCTTATAGCCTGGGAATTTGCCGTTTTTGGGCAGGCAGACATAATACATCTGGTCGAGTTTGATTCCAGGACAATCAGCTGGAATATTCCGCAGCACCGACGCATTGAGCATGCCAACGGCATCGGTCGTACCCGGACGCAACCCAATCTGTTTGGCGGTAAACAAGGTGGCATCCTTGTCGAGTCTGGGGATGGTCAGGGCACTTCTCACGTCGGCCTCGGAGATATCTTCTGCCTTCTTGTGGAGAGTCACCTGTCCGGGATTGCCCACCTGACTAAGAGATTCCACCGATGGAAACCTATGACCAAGACGTTGTTCCACGGAGAATTGGTTGCCATGCATGGAACTGCTACGCTCTCCTGAATAAGATGCCGTCGTGAGGAAAGAGAAAATGAGCAAGATGAAGGTGGTGACAAATCTCATTGTTTGCATAGAATCCCAATGACGGGATTGGATTTAATGACGATGGGAAGACCAAGAAATAAGCCAAATAGATATGTGTTGGTAAAAAAAACGCCAAAGGTGCAGATTATCTGAGATTTTATTGCTAATTTTGCATTGTAATGCCTGTCTAGACACAGACTCTGGGGCTTTTTAACATTCATATCAAGGCACCATGGGCTTTGGGAAAACGAGACCAATGAAAAGTGGAGAAAGACTTTCGCAATCCGAAGTAAGAAATATACAGTTGGAAATCTTGGATGAGATAGATGCCTTCTGCAGGGCAGAAGGCATCAGATATTCTATCGCCTTTGGGACATTATTAGGCGCCATCCGTCACAAGGGATTTATTCCCTGGGACGATGACCTCGACATTATCATGCCGTTGCCCGACATGCAGACATTCAAGAAATCTTTCACGTCGCCAACCCTCCAATATCTCGATATCGACACCTATAAGCACTTCGACCATCATTTTTCAAGGATAAGCCACAATGCAACCTACGGGAAATACGGGCCCTTCAACAAATCTTATGGCGTGAACATCGACCTCTATCCCGTTGTGGGAATGCCCGATACCGAAGAGGAAATGCAAGAATTCTTCCCTGTCGTCGAGCGCTTGTACAATAAACGGACAAAGATGCTTTTGTGGAAATACCGGTTTATCAGGAGATTCCCCGTGAAAGACATCCCCGGTTACGACCCACTGATACGTCGGTTACGCGACACCCTCTTCAACGGATATCCTTTCGATGGCGCAAAAAGGTTTCTTCATGCAGGTGGCGTAAAACGCGTCAATGTCTTTGATTTCGATGTGTTCGAGCATCCTACCGACGTGGATTTTGAGGGGCATCGCTATAGGGGCATTCAACGGTATGACGATTATCTTACTCATTGTTATGGCGACTACATGCAGTTACCACCCGAAGAAGAACGAATTCCCTATCATGGTGGCAAATACTATTGGAAATGACACCACCATAACCTGACCTTTACACCTTATTTATTAATTTGTCAAGGAATAATTTAGTCCTTACCTTGAAAAAATAACATAATAGATGGCGCTTGATATCCTTGTAAGGCCTGTCATCTATAGAATCGTCCATCAAACCAAAATCTGCCTTGCGTTTCAGGGCCTTGCATTCTTTCAGCGTACGGTTACCACGAAGGAAGTCATCCAGCGCCACATACTCATTTACATAACTGCACTCACGCTGGATTGTCGTAGACAATTCGGTCTCGGGAACGGAAAAGACACATCGGGTGAAAAGGGCAGGCAAGTTGACACCAGCCTTCGTGATGGCATGGCCGTATGCCGCAAAACGCAAGTTGAGTTCAACGAAAAACACGTTTCCATGACTTACCGCCAGATCGACATTGAACAATCCGAACAGTCCTATCTTGTTGACCATGTCGGTCACCTTAACGGTAATATGCTCTTTTGGCAATTCTTTCCTCACACGTCCGAAGACCGACACACCATGATGTGCACCACGACCCGACTCTTGCAACTCGACAATTGCCGGCACCACACATTCACGTCCGTCAGCAAAACCCATGACACCCAACTCGCTTTCCACCTCGATATATTCCTCAACCAACATCGGTTCGGAACAATGCCGTCCGACCTGGTCCAACGCATGGACCAAGGCTTCCGAGGTGTCGTAACGTCGCTGCCATGCCTTCATGGAGTGATAGGACAACAAGCCTTTCAGATAACAGGGATATGTGATGCCTTCTGGAAGGACATAATGTCCGTCGCTGTGCTCCACCACCCAACTCTTGGCAACATGGAAACCTGACTCTTCAGCCAACTGCTTCTGCACCTGCTTATCCATCAACCGTGCAAGTTGTCCTTGTGTATGGGCAACGTGGGCACAATGGAAATGGTCTTTCAGTTTATTGAACGAACAGTCGATGAGATAGGCAGAATCGTCATCGACCGACAATACCAGCGGCTTCACGCCTTCACCGGCAAATTGATCGAGCAAGAGGTTGCACAAGCCGTCGGCATCATACTTGAGCGCCCTAAGATATCGGTCCACATATTTGCTGTGGGCATCCATTGGCATCGTTTTCTTCTTCGGCATCTCATGCACCATGCCTATCACGGTAATGTCGCAGTCGGTCACCTCACCGATGGAACGGATGAGACTCAGACGGGTCATGGGATTGCTTCCGATAATGATGACGCGCTGTGACATACCCCTATTTTTTTCTTTCCAATGCCTTTTTGCTCTTTCTCTCGCCCAACAGGTCTTCTATACCGACTATAGCAGTTTCCCTATTTTGCTCGGAACGCAACGTATGGAGGGTAAACAACAGGTCTCTGTCGGAAAATGCGTCGGAGAAAAGCCATCGCTTAAACGCACTGGGGAAAAAGCGTCTGAATCTTTGTCTCATCCTTCCAGGACTCTTGAAAGCCGTCAGGTAAAGCCTCAACTCACCCTTGCAAAATCGCCGGAACTCACTATCGACGAATTCTTCGTCTTCAATGCGTGACGACCGTTGCATGAAGTCACTTAAGTCCTGGTTGGCGGCGTACCTTACATATTTGTTGTCTACCGACTCCACCTTGTGTTTCCTGACCTCTACTCTGCCATCCTGAATGGCGAGTTCTACAAGCAAACCTGTGTCGGTCAGTCCTGGCTTGAAGTTCTTGAGCAAGAAATCACCCTGGCCATAAAGGAGATACGACCCGTTGTAGTTTTCTTCGGAACCTATGCAGTGGGTGTGCTGCGAAAGCACCATGTCGGCACCGCTGTCGGCCATCCGATGAAACCGTTTCCGCGTTTCAGGCGAAGGATAGGGAAATTTCTCTATTCCACCATGATAGATGACGACCAGATAGTCGCATTCCTTACGGAGAACCTCGATGTCATGACACACCACATATTCGTCATAGAGCCATGCACCAGACAGATTCTCCGTGGGCTTGTTATACATGGTTTCACTGACATTGTAGAAAGCGACCTTCATGCCCCCGACCTCATTGATGACCGACTTGTCAATGGAGAATTGGTCTTTTCCCGCTCCAATATAGTGTATGCCAGCTTGTTGAAGCGCATTCATGGTGTCCAACAAGCCCTGGTGCCCACCGTCGGTGGCATGGTTATTGGCCAGCATACAGCATCTTATGCCCATTTTCCTAAAGGCCTCCACCGCACGGGAAGAAGCCACCTTCACGGGACCCGTTTTCATGCACCGCTCATCATGGTCGGTCAGGGCTCCTTCAAGATTGCAAACCGCAAGGTCGGCATTAGAGAATAGACCACAGAGTTTCTCTCCCAACAGCAGCTCTATGTTTCCATCACAGAAAGCCTGTTGATTCTCAGGTATCGGGAAAAAATCGCCAGCTATGATGATTTTTCCAGTAGATGAAACAGCCATATGAATAAAATAAAAGAAAAGCCCCGGGAACGTATCAGCAGGACATCCCAAGGAGATGCTTGATTTTTTTAATGTATTTCAACCTAAGAAAACTCATCTGACACGAAAAATGAGAATAAGGAGACTTACCAAGCCATTTTACCATCAGCACCGAATTATGGTCTTTCCGTATCCTGTATTCAATGTATTCGTAGCCTGATTTACGCGACATCTCTATCATCCGGCGATTCTTCTCATGGGTGTCGAAAAAAATCCGGTCCACATCATGTGATTTCACATACGCCTCCTGTTTTGCCGCTATGGCCTTATATACCCCTTTCCCTGCATATTCTGGAAGCACGGCATCAAAACAATGGTAACCATATTGGCCTTTGCCACACCAAAAATCCTTGTTTAGTATGAAAACGGCTCCTGTACCGACCAGTTGGCCATCTGCCATGGCTACAAATATCACGCCATTCTTGCTTTCTATCTTCTCCCTGATTTCCTCAGGCTCTAGAAAAGGAAAAGGCATGAACATGCCATCTTCCACATTCTTCTGATGTGCAGTCCGAAGGACTTGGCTGATGGTCTCCCATGACACAGTCGATGGCTTAGGTACAATGGCTATCTTCTCCTCCATAATAAAGACTTTATCATCATCTTCATCTGGTTAATCCTCATTTGCTTCTTCATTTGCCTGAACGGTTCTTTGTCTTCCTGGCTTTCAACAAACCTGATATCAGAATTGTTAAAGAGATGACCTAATTCCTTTTTTGAAATGAAACCCATCAGCCATTCATCGACCAGCATCCGTTCGTTCACGTAGGTAGCGCTGCCACTTACTATTTTGGGCATATCTTCGTACGGCTCACCACATACATATCTTACGAACATCACTGGCAGATTGACACCCATCTTTGTGTAGGCATAGCCAGACCCTCCAAATCGAAGGTTCAATTCACCGAAATAGAAGACATTGCCTGATTTGTAGTAATCGATATCGAAAATCCCGATGAAACCGATGGAGAGGACAAATTCCTTGAAGAGGTCAACCAACTTTTCATGTTCTGACGTCACAGGATAAACCTTTCCCTGAATGGCTACACCATAATGGCCACCATGCGCCAACCGTAATATCTCGAGGATGCCGGGGATGACAACATGCTCACCATCAGAAAAGCCCAATACTGCATATTCCTGAGCGATTTCCTTGTAGTCTTCAATGAGAAAGTCCACATTCTCATAACGGCACATGGAATCCAAGTGGTCGTAAAGTTCCGGTTCTGTGCAACACTTTTTCAAGCCAGCCTTGCCACCCGTTATTGACTGCAAGGGTTTTACAAAACATGGATATTGTATTCCCGAAGGCGTCTTGTATTTCGCATTTCTTATTTCAACTACTTTATAATTGGTCACATGTAGTCCTAATTCGGCAGCTTTCTTCTTTTGTTTGATTTTATCCATCCAGAACGAAACACGCTCCGACCCGTCTTTCATGTATGGCAGCAGGAAATGTTCCTTCAAGACGTCAAAATGCTCATCGACTACAGCCGCAGAAAAGTCATTGTCTGGAATAATAACGGGTTTTGTTTCCTTGTCAATACATTTTTCCAATAAGATTTTTACGATACCCTCGCCATCCTTTTTAAAGCAATAGAAAACATCCTTCACATACTTTGAATAGCCGTCGATAGGCTTGACTTCATACAATGTATTTCCATCTTTTTTGTGGAATACCAAAGCGATAAGGATGACCTCACAACCTATCTCAGCAACAGAACGCGCTATGCTAAGACGTCCGGAGTACCCCTGGCCAATGACAATGACTTTTCTTTTCATAACAAACAACTGGGATGATGCCGTTTGGTCGATGGTCAAAAAACTCTTGTATTCTTTCTAGGCCACAATTCCCGCAAAATCCTTTCGGTGTATTTTCCGAAACCAGGACCATAGGCCGACTGGCTCAACCCAACACGGGTGTTCCATTCTATCAGAACGGGCTCACCATCTTCTGCAACCGCCATATCCCAGCCAATGAGGTCGAAGAACGGGAGTTGGAAATGGAGTTCCTTTACTTTTTCCACGACCTTATCGAAAGAGGGTATCTGGAAGCCTTCCAAGACAGTACCAGTATCGGTGGTAAGAATATTGTCCTGGTCGAATCCCCCGAAACCATATTTCCCCAACCGACCTTCCTCGTCAATCACAGCACTGATACCGCCCGCACACTGATTGTCGATGACGGCTCCCTTCCTTCCTATGCGAACCACCACGCTGATGACCAAGATTTCCATTCCCGACCGAAAGGTGATAATCCTGATTGTATTGACAGAAGTGGGGTTGAGCGCACTCATCTGCGCGTGCTGCTTCAGGCGTTCCTGGATTTGGAAATTCTTCTTATACTGTCTAAACAACTCTCCGACCGTCATGCCGTCGATATTGGTGATGCCATCGGCCACCTCAATGGCCATAATACCCTTCCCACGAGAAAAAAGGGTTGGTTTAATCAAGACATCCTTCAACTGCCTACAATGTTCCACGGCTTCTTCTTCGGTAACAGGCTTGCCTTCCACATAATAATATCCATTGATGTTCTTCAGGATGGTATGTGGCTGTCGTACGCCTTTAAGAAAGACATCGGTCATGTTCTTGTCGCCATATGCATTGGTGTAAGGTAGCATGTTCGCCCTTCCGAGCAGTTCCACCTGATGTAAGTTGGTGGGCACATAGTATTTGGAATACAAACCCGTGCGCGAATAGAAATACTCATGTGAGTAGAGGTCGATTTCCCGGCCAATGACACTTTTGTAAAATTCTTGGATTTCCCTTTTCTGCTCTTCTGACAGTTTCCGGTGGGTCTTCAAGTTCTTGTAACTCGAAGTCAATTCTCTTTTCCATTTCTCTGAAACGGCTTTTTTCCGCTTCTCACGCAGGAATTGTTCAAGAATCCTTATTACTCCCATAATAGTTAGTTATATTCAATTGTCTCTTTCTTCTTCAGAAGGTCAAGCAAAAACTCCAGTCTTATACATTGGCTCATTCAGGACAATCAATGACGGAACGTATGCCAGACCCTATTCAGCAACGCACTTGACATTTCCTTGGTAGACACATACGAGTCCATCTTGAAGCCAATGGAAATGGCCAGATAAATGGCTACAAATGACAAAAACTGCAACAGTGCCACAATCCCTTCCGAAAAGGGAAGAATACGTCCCAACAGGTATGCGCCAAGAAAGGCAACAAAAGCAGCCGTAATGATAGGCAACAAATCCTTGAATTGCTGCATCCCTGTATAACCGACATACTTGGAAACCAACCCTGCGTTCACCAGGTATATCATCCATGATGTCAGCACGCCACCTATCAGCATTCCATAAATACCAAATGCCCACAAGCCAGCGATGGTCAAGACCAGTCCCGTGACTCTTTTCACTATAGTCCACTTGAAAATGGCCTTGCTCTTGCCGATAGCTGCTACGGCGAAATAATTAATGTTCTGCAGGCAAGTGGCAATACCGGCAAAGCACAGGAGTTGAAAATAGGGAACACTTGGCAACCATCTGTCGGAATAGAGCAAGACAAAGATGGGCCTTGCCAACAACATGAGGAGCAGCAGTAAAGGGAACGTAACGTAAGCCGAGGTACCAATGAATCGTTTCAGGATAGACACCATTCTGGTTTTGTCGTTCTGAACCTCTGACATGACAGGATAGGACACCTGACTGAGCACATTGGAAATGAATGTTGAGGAATAGCTCTCCGTGGTATGTGCTTTGGAATAATAGCCCAAAGTAGATGAGTTATAAACCTTTCCTATCAGCAGTCCTTGAATATTGTTGCACAGCGTATTGAAAAGGTTGGACAGCAGGATGAAGCCACCGAAGCCGAAGAGTTCCTTGAATGACTTGATTGAAAATACCAGATTAGGATACCACTTGGCAGTAAGCCAATACAGACTGGTCGTAATGAAACTGACAAGCAACTGCTGAGCAACCAATGCCCACACACCCCATCCTTTCCAAGCCAAGTAAATAGTAGCGACAAGGGCAATAGCATTGGCGGTGACATTGATAATGGCAATTTTCTTGAATTCCAGCCGTTTGCGCAACTGATTGCGCTGTACAATGCGCACTGCGTTTATAACCAGTACGATACCCTGCACGCGAAGCACATCGCGAAGCAACGCGAGGTCGTAGAAACGTGCAATGAGAGGAGCACAGGCATAAAGAACTCCATAAAGGGTGACGGAAAGGGCCAGGTTCCAATAAAGAATAGTGGAATAGTCTTCGCTGGTAGGCTGTTTCTTCTGTATGAGAGCCGACCCAAACCCACCATCGATGAAAGTACGGGCCACGGCAAGGAAAATGGTCAGCATGCCCACCACGCCATAGTCATGGGGGGTGAGCAAGCGTGCCAGCACTACACCTGATACGAAACCAAGGAACATGATGGCAAACTTATGGATGCTAATCCATACCACGCCCGAGAATGTCTTTTGCTTCAGATTGTCTTTCATGAATTATCCTTTTGTGAAAGAATAGCTACCCTAATGCGAAGAATCATCTCGACTTGCTGTATTTCCTTAGCAAGGTCGATGAAATCCCCTCCGTCCTCGGGATAATGACAACCTCCTTGCCATGGTCCTTGCACCACTCTACTGCCCGTTGGAAACCGGCATGACTCTGGTCGGGACCCTTGGCAAAGATATCAAAGTCGTGACACTGGATATCCATGTCGACATCACGATAGACCACGACCTCGTCGACATACTTGATGCAACTAACCATGAACAGCCTCTCCTCGGTGGTATAAATCATGTCTGCCTCGGGTTTGTATTTCTTGATATAGTCGCCATCCTGAACGGCCACAATCAGATAATCGCATAACTCTCTGGCATGCTTGAACAACTGGATATGCCCGATATGCAACATATCGTATACCCCGAATGTAATTGCTTTTTTCATTTGTTCACGTCGTTTATTGAAGTAAAAGACATCTTTGCCTGTACATACCGAAAGACCTTCTGGGAAATCATCGCAACATCCTTTTTATGAACAACTTGAAGGCCACTGGCAGAGGATTGTACTTGAAGACGCTCCATAGGGATGCATACCCTGATAAGGAACATTCCCTGACGTATTTGTCAAGACGGGCATCCTTGTCGTAACCTCTATCATATAGACTACTTACCACGATCGACACTTTTGCCTGTGCATATTTCCGGATTTCAGGATATTTTTCACCTAAAGAGAGACGGAATTGATTGAGCATGCAAATGCTACGTATAGCCTTTTCCCCATAACGGACCTTTGTTGACGACTGATTGTTCTGGATGTAATAGTAAACTGATTTCGGCAAATGCACCACCTTGTCTACGTTCTCCAAGACCTGATAAAACAAGAAACCGTCTTCTCCGTTGGTAAAATGCTCCTCAGTTATATAACTGTGGTCACGGAAAAGCGATTTCTTGAAAACCTTGCCCCAAAGATTGTGCTGATATTCTCCAAGCAACAATGATTTGAACACGGATGTCTTATCAGTACCATACCTCAGGATGGATTTCCTGACTACCTGCCTGTCATTGTCGGGAAAGACCAAGGTCGCATCGCCCGACACAATATCTGCATCCGACCGTATGGCCTCGGCATATAGTTGTTCTACGGCATCAAGGGGAAGATAGTCGTCGCTGTCACAAAATAGCACATAGTCTCCTTCGGCAACAGAATATCCTGTTTTACGCGCCTGCATCAGTCCCCGGTTACATTCATGCGTCAGAATACGGAAACGCGGGTCTTTATCGGCAAATTGCCTGACGATGGTCATGGAATTGTCGGGAGTCCCGTCATCCACTACGACAATCTCCAGGTCTTGTAACGTCTGGTTGACGACAGACTCCAAACAAAGGCCGATGGACTTCTCTACGTTGTAAACGGGAATGATGACTGATACTTTCACAAGCAAAAATGTACTTTCAGGTTCATCAGGCATTATTCATATACCATTCATAGAGCCGATGGATACCCTCATCGATCTCTACCTGATGATGCCATCCCAGCGAATGAAGCTTGCTTACGTCAATGAGCTTGCGCGGCGTACCGTCGGGCTTTGACGCATCCCAGCGAAGCTCACCCCTGAAGCCAATCTCTTCTACCACCTTCTCTGCCAACTGGCGTATGGTGAGTTCCTTGCCCGTTCCCACATTGATATGACAGTTGCGGATTTCGCGGCTTCCCGGAGCATAGGTGTCCTTGAAGTCGACATGGAGGAGCACATGCACGCTGGCGTCAGCCATGTCCTCACTCCACAGGAATTCACGGAGCGGTGCTCCTGTGCCCCACAGAGTGACGGCCTCGGGCGTGATACCGTATTTGGCCAGGATGCCGAGAATATCGTCTTCGGAAGCCGCACTGCCCACGCCCTCCACCGGACGGGCGCCGAGGTCACGACGCACACTATCCCAACGACCCTCATTGAGGCATTTGGCAAGATATACCTTGCGTATCATAGCTGGCAGCACATGGCTGTTCTCCAGGTGGAAATTGTCGTTCGGCCCATAGAGGTTTGTAGGCATCACTGCGATGTAGTTGCACCCATACTGCAGGCTGAAACTCTCGCACATCTTCAGTCCCGCAATTTTGGCTATGGCATAGGGTTCGTTGGTATATTCGAGTTCCGACGTGAGCAAGGCATCTTCGTGCATGGGTTGCGGAGCCATGCGCGGATAGATGCAGGTAGAGCCCAGGAAAAGCAGTTTCTTCACACCATGGCGGAAACTCTCGCCAATGACATTCTGTTGTATCTGCAGGTTCTCGTAGATGAAGTCGGCCCGATAGGTGAGGTTGGCCATGATACCGCCTACATGAGCGGCTGCAAGCACCACTGCATCGGGGCGTTCCTCATCGAAGAAGGTCTTCACTGCGGCACCGTCGAGCAAGTCGAGTTGAGCATGCGTGCGCCCTACCAGATGAGTATAACCACGCTTGAGCAGGTTGTTCCAGATAGCAGAGCCTACCAGTCCACGGTGCCCCGCCACATAAATCTTGGATTGTTGGTCTAACATCATTTCGAACGTGTGGATTATTCGGGCAACTTAGCCTTGAGATAGAGTTTCCTGACAAACTTCATATCGTGCTCTACCATAATCTTGATCAGGTCGCGGAAAGAAGTCTTGCGGGGGTTCCAGCCCAGCTGTTCCTTGGCCTTGGTGGGGTCACCGAGCAGTTGTTCCACCTCTGCCGGACGGAAATACTTGGGGTCGACCTCGACAAGCACACGGCCGGTAGCCTTGTCGATACCTTTCTCATTCACGCCTTCCCCTTGCCATTCGAGCGAGATGCCCACGGCTTCGAAAGCGAGCGTGGCGAATTCCCTCACTGTGTGGTATTCACCGGTAGCAATGACGTAGTCGTCGGGCTGGGGCTGCTGCAGGATGAGCCACATACACTCAATGTAGTCCTTGGCATACCCCCAGTCGCGCAGCGAATTGAGGTTGCCCAGGTAGAGCTTGTCCTGGAATCCTTGCGCGATGCGGGCGGCAGCGAGCGTGATTTTGCGGGTGACGAAGTTCTCGCCCCGTCTTTCACTCTCGTGGTTGAAGAGGATGCCATTGCAGCAGAACATGCCGTAGCTCTCACGGTAGTTTTTCATAATCCAATAGCCATAGAGTTTAGCAACGGCATATGGAGAGCGAGGGTAGAACGGGGTGGTTTCGCGCTGCGGTACCTCCTGCACCAGTCCGAAAAGTTCGGACGTGGATGCCTGATAGATGCGGCACGACTTCTCCAATCCCACGATTCTCACGGCCTCGAGCAGTCGCAGAACGCCTACGGCATCAGTATCGGCAGTATATTCCGGGACATCGAACGACACTTTCACATGGCTCTGTGCCGCCAGGTTGTAGATTTCGTCGGGCCGCGACTCTCCGATAATCCGAATGAGCGAAGAGGAATCAGTCATATCGGCCCAGTGCAGGTTGACGAGTCGTTCTTTCTTCATGTCTCTCACCCATTCATCGAGATAGAGATGTTCAATACGACCTGTATTGAACGACGACGACCTGCGTAGCAGGCCGTGTACTTCATATCCTTTGTCAATGAGGAACTCTGCCAGGTAGGAACCGTCTTGACCGGTAATACCTGTAATAAGTGCTTTTTTCTTGTTCATGATTGTCGGAGGTTTTATTCCGAGAATTGTGCTATCTTCTGTTCTTCAGAGAGCCGGCAGATGAGCAGGGTGTCGTCTTTTTCGGCTATGATATAACCGTCGAGACCTTGCACTACTACCTTGCGCTCCTCCGTGGTGTGTATGATGCAGTTATGTGTGTCGAAGAGCGAAATGTTGGGACCGATCTTGGAATTGCCATAGAGGTCCTTGGAAGTTTGTGCCAGCAGCGAACCCCATGTACCGAGATCGCTCCATCCGAAATCGGAAGGACAGACGAAAATCTCTGCGGCCTTCTCCATGATGGCATAGTCAACAGAGATGCTCTCGCATTCAGGATACTTCTGGTTGATGAGTTCCTGCTCCTCGGGCAAGCCGTAATACGGCACGAGGTTCTCAAAGATTTTCGAGAGCGAAGGCATATAGACCCTGAAGGCATTGACGATGGTGCTTACCCTCCAGATAAAGATGCCGGCATTCCAGAAATAACTCTTGTTGCGGATGTATTTCTCCGCAGTCTGTGCATCAGGCTTCTCACGGAAGGAGTCGACGCGGTAGATTTCCCTGTTACGGGCCGAACTGGCAGAGAGGTCGGCTTGTATATACCCATAGCCTGTCTCCGGCCGTGTGGGTTTCATGCCCAGCGTGACGATAGCATCGGTCTCACTGGTGAAATCGAGGCAAGAATTGATGATACGCCGGAATTCCGACCCATTGGTCACCACATGGTCGCTGGGCGTGACCACCACATTGGCCTTGGGGTCGATGGTCTTGATTTTCCAACTCACGTAGGCGATGCATGGTGCGGTATTCCTACGGCATGGCTCACACAGGATATTTCCCAGAGGTACCTGCGGGAGCTGCTCATGCACAATACTGGCATACCTGGCATTGGTGACCACCCACACATTTTCGGGAAGGCAAATCCCCTCGAACCGTTCGTAGGTGAGCTGCAACAATGTCTTTCCCACACCAAGCACATCGATAAACTGCTTGGGTCTCTCGGAGGTGCTCATGGGCCAGAACCTGCTTCCAATCCCCCCCGCCATAATTACTAAATGATTAGCTGTGGATTCCATAGGCCGTTGGTATAATGAATGATGAAGTGTTTCTTCCAAGGAAGGGTGTCAGTCTTCGCTGCCTGCTTCTGCTTCCTCTTTCTCTTTCTTCTTCCTCAAGACGAAATCCCTGACATCCTTGTAGGGCATCCAGATGGCTTCAGAAGGGAAGTGCTTGAAAAGACGGAACCTGAACGACTCCAAAATCCAGAATCTCTTGAAATGACCTTCCGCTTCATCGAGTTTGGAATGAAGCCTTTTCTCGGAATGGCCGAAGTTTCCGGCGAAAAGCATTTCCTCGAGCAAGAATTCTCCCTTCTTCTTGTTGGGCTTGGCATAAAGGTACTTGCTATCGAGCCCGAGCACTTCCTTCTGCACGTACATCATGGCAGTGGCAAACCCATACATGCCAAAACGCTTGAGCAACGCAACGAGTTGTTTGTCGTCTTCTGGAGTAGCGCCGTCGTCACGGCGTTTGCGAAGCAGGTAGAAATAGTCGATGACCTGCCTCAGACCTATGCCCTCGTTGATGAAATGACGGAAGACGTGATTGAGTTGATAGAACACGTTGAACTCGTTGGTAGGAACGTAGAAACTGTACTTCCCGTCGGGAGAGGTAACCTTGTTGCTGAACTGTGTGGGGGCTACCTCATCGAAATAGGCCCACAGTTTCTTGGTCTTCTTCGGGTTATAGAAGCGCGAGGGCCGGAAATGAACCTCTACCTCGGCATCGCCAAACATCGGGAAATCGACATGGAGCGATGAGGCGGGCCTGTTGTAGTATTTCGTGGTGAAGGCGAGGATTTCCTCACGTGTGCCCTCAAGCCAGATATCCACATCGCCACATGTGCGGAGATAGGGGTCGGGATACATGATGGCATTGCCCTGACCCTTGAGGATGCAGTTGCGGAAGCCATTCTCCAGGAACCATTCCGATGCCTTTTGCGTACGGCCGAAGAGCACTCCGTTCATCTTCCTCAGCCGCAAGTCCTCGAACACCCATTCCATCACATCATCGTCGGTGGGCTTGTTCCCCCTGAAGTCGGCAACGGTCAATCGGCCGTCTTTCATCAGCAACGTGGGGATATAAAGTCCTGAGATACATTGCTTCACACCAAACTCCATCAGGTCGTGCCAGTTGATGCTGGAAATGCTTTCTGGCACCTGACAGCCAGGATTGAGGCAAAACTTGAGGAACTCAAGGTATTTTGTAGATTCTTCCATGAAGGTATGGCTAATTAACTTAATGTTTCAGTATCTTGTTGATTGTCATGAAGATAATCTTGAAATATTCTCCCAGCGTGCGGTTGTTGATAAAATGGAAATTGTACTCTATTTTCTTAGGCATGATTTCATTGATATACATCTCCTCTGGGTCCTCTGCCTGTCCCAACAGCGCATTCTCGTCAGAGAAAGCGATGGAAGCATAATCGGTAATGCCGGGCTTCACGGAGAGCACGAACTTCTGTTCAGGGGTGTAGAGCCGGACATAGCGCTCCACTTCTGGCCTTGGCCCGACAAGGCTCATGTCGCCAATGAGCACATTCCACAACTGCGGCAACTCGTCTATCTTGTATTTCCTGATAAGATACCCCATCTTGGTTATACGGCTGTCGCGCTTGCCTACGGTGATGAGATGTCCTTTGTCCGAACCAATCCTCATCGAGCGGAACTTATAGAGCCGGAAGGGCACACCGTCTTTCCCGATGCGTTTCTGGGAATAGAACCCAGGTCCCTTGCTCTCTAACCGGATGAGGATATAGATGAGCACCAACAAGGGTGAGAGCAGGATCAGTCCCAATGCTGAGAGCAGGATGTCGAAAAACCTGATCATCCTGTCAGCGCCCAATTACGGTTTGATAAGCCTCAATGAGTGTCTTCGCCACGAACCGCACTTTCTCGTCGTCGAGCTGAGGATATACCGGCAAGGATATCTCATGGGCATAATTGCGGTATGCCGTTGGGTAATCCTTGATATCATAGCCCTGCGACTTATAATAGGTAAGCATGGGCAGTGGAACGAAATGCACGTTCACAGCCACCTCATGACGTGAAATCTCACGGATGATTTCATCACGCTGTTCTTCGGTGATGTCCTTGACACGCAATGCGAACACATGATAGGAACTCTGGCGGGTATCGGTGAACGATGGTGGCAGAATGGCCCATTCATACGCGCGGAGAATGCTGTTGTAGGTGTCGAAGATACGTTTGCGCTCAGCGAGCAACTTGTCGTACTGGCGTATCTGGGCAAGCCCGATGGCTGCATTGACATCGGCCATGTTCACTTTCATGCCCCTACCCACGATATCATACCGCCAGCCACCAACCTGACTCTTGGTAAAGGCGTCCTTAGTCTGGCAGTTGAGCGACATCAGCCGCATCTCCTTGTAAAGCTGCTCGTTATCGAAGGGTTCTGGCATATTGAAACAGATAGCTCCACCTTCGGCAGTCGTCACATTCTTCACCGCATGAAGCGAGAAGATGGCAATGTCGGTCTGCGAACCGCTCCTGTGGCCATGGTAGAAAGAGCCGAGAGAATGCGCGGAGTCGTTCACCACGATGATGCGCCCCAGCCTTTCCTGTATCTTCGAAGTAGGCTCGAACATCGATTTCACCTCTGGTGAACTGACGAGTTGCATGATGGCCTCATAATCGCATGGGTATCCGGCGATATCAACGGGGATGATGGCTTTTGTACGGGGCGTAATGGCTTTCCTGATGGCCTCGACCGAAATGTTGAAGTCATCGCATGAGTCAACCATCACAGCCTTGCCTCCAGCCCATTCCACTGCCATTGCCGTGGCACAATAAGTGTAGGCAGGGATGATGACCTCGTCGCCAGGCTGTATACCGAACCACCTGAGCACCATAATGGCTCCCGAAGTCCAGGAATTGACACCCAACACGGCCTGTGTTCCATTTAGTTTGGCTATTTCCGCCTCAAGGGCTTTCACCTTAGGACCAGTGGTAATCCATCCAGAATGCAGTGAGTCGACCACTTCATTAATGACGCTTTCGTCGACATAGGGAGGGGAGAATGGTATTTTCATATATTTTTATAAAAATTTAATCTTTCTTAGAGGTATATCAAATCTACTTGATTTGTGGATATTTCAGTTTACATGATTCCAAATGCAAGAAATATACCATAAACTGGAAATATGTCATTTTCGCGATATAGGATACAGCTCCCGTATCCGTGAAAAACTGCAAGAGCAAAAGTATGATAATGAGGTTGGCCATGTCATCGACCTTGTAGTATTTCCTTTCCTGAAAAAGCAGGAACAGATAGATTGAATAGTAAAGGACAATGCCAAAGACTCCACCATTGGTTGCCAAGTCAGCATAATTGTCGTGCATATAAGCATTGGTACCCATCTCCTGGCTTACAAGGTAATTAGAACAACCCATACCTATACCGAACCATGGCGTCTTCTTGAACTGTTCCAAACCGATGTTCCTTAGGTCGATACGTGCCTGTGTGGAGGCATCAATTTCACCCTCGCCGGTTATCCACGACACCAAACCCATCATCCTTTCCATAAGACCCTCAAAAGCCGAACTGGATGAGAGCGCCAGCATCACAAGCAAAAGCAAAAAACCTATACCAAAAAACTTAAAGAAGGGCATCAGGTTTTTGCTCTTGCTCCTCAGGTAATTCATGAAATACAACAAGAAAACACCTACAACAAGGACAAAGATGCCTTTCCGACTTTGGGTACTCAAAACAAAGATGACTGCGGGAATAAGGAAAAGAAGCGACCATGTGGCTTTTCTGAAAAGATAGAAAAACATATTGATGATAACCACCGTGGCAGCAAGCATAGACAAGGTATTGACATTGTTGAAGGAATTGCGCAGACGACCACCTTCACTACCCATACTTGTCACCTTGTCTATTCCATAATAAAGATATGAATAGATGACCACAAGATATCCTACCCACATGATGATTTTCATCAACAGTGTCACATCTCTGAACCTCCTGAAATGGCAATACATCACACTCAAGCAAACCAAGGTCGCAAAAATACTGTTGGAGAACCTAAGGGCGGTATGGTAGTTGTATGCCCATATAGATGTCGCATAACAATACAGGCAGAATAGGAATGTGAATACGTGGAAATAGTAGAATTCAAGCTTAAAATTTGAGCAAATCAGGAACAGCAAGGTTACGCCAAACAAGACGATAGCCCCACTTGTCATGGTTCCCATAATATATATGGCCGCTACGAAGAGAAAGGTCAAGAATGCCAAGAACTGGTCTGTGGCTCTTGAATGGATATAATTTGGCATATAGAATGAAGACTAACTGGCTGTCTTGCCTATCGAGGTAAGGGGGGTGCAGGCAATATTTTCCAGATTTTCAGTAATTGGTTATGTTGAGACAAACAAGCCTTCCCGGCTTTTGTCTTGCATCCCCAAAAGCAATATATTAAATAGTTGTGAATAGAGAAATATAACAAATTGAAGCAAGTGAAATCGCAGATGGTCATGAGATGGCAGGCTTTTCGCATGGTCACATAACTATCCTTCTTCGCTTCTTTATAGAAAAAAGTGAAGTATAGTGCATGAAAAAAGTTTGTCTGCAAACACCGCTTTGAAGAACAATAATGTTAAGTCAATACCGTAAAAGAGCCTGTCATTCATGCTCAAGATACAAGAACAAAGGCAACAACGGAATTCAACACATAATCTATTCTCGCAGCATTCACAACCAACTGCTATATTGCTTTCAAGCCACAAAGGTAGGAAAAAAAAAGGATTTCTACACAAAAACCACACTTTTTTTTGGCAGAAATGGATAAAAATGTAGTATTTAGTGAATTTATCGTTATATTTGTGTCAAAAGCCTATTGCCCGAAGACTTCAACTGCTCTATACATCACACCATTTGCGGGCTATTGCCGGTTTGGATTATTGGGTTGATGCTTGTCTTTCTGAAAGATTTGGCGCATCAGAGCCAGGTCTTCCTTGTAGGTCACCTTGATGTTGGAAGCCTCACCTTCGACAATGAGAACAGGTACGTCGGGCAGGTACTTGGCCACCACACCACAGTCGTCGGTGGTGATAAAGGCGGGGTCGTGGAGCGCCACTTCATAGGCTTTTCTTATCACACCATGACGGAAGCACTGAGGGGTCTGCATGTTGCGGAGGCTTGTTCTTGAAGGTGTAGCGACAATCCGCCCCTGCTGGTCAACCTCAACGATGGTATCTGTGGTTTTCACCGCCACACCCACGGCATTGTACCCTTTCATGGCTTCCACACAACGGTCGATAATCTGTTGGCTTACCAACGGGCGCACACCATCGTGCAAGAGCAACACATCGTCGGGATTGTCATAGGCAGCGATGGCAGCCAGACTGGAGTCGTAACGCTCCTTGCCCCCAACAAGGACTTTCTTTACCTTCACGTAGCGGAAACGGCGCACGATTTCCCACATCAAGTCCACATTCTCGGGTCTCGATACGACAGCAATCTCGTCGATATGGGGATTTCTTTCAAAAGCCTCGATGGTATAGGCAATAATAGGTTTCCCATCTACTTCAAGGAACTGCTTGGGTATGTCACCTCCCAAGCGCAGGCCACTTCCGCCAGCCAAGACAACAGCTATATTCATTAAGCTATGTTTTTTAACTATTCAACAAAGGTCATCATGGTTTTCCGGAATCCTCACATAAGCCGAGATTTATTTTTTCTCCGAAATATTCATCAGTACCCGGTAGCCAAGTAATATGGTATCCACTGGAAGGATAAAATGTATATTCACCGAAATACACACGTCCTTCAACATCATAGAAATCTATCCTAATGAAAGGATAGCCTTTCGACAAGGATGAAGCCAACTCGAAAATTTGACCGATACATGATGGCTTGGGTAACGTGAACTCTGGTCCTGCCTCCATCGCATAGCTGTTATAAGGACACAGATTCCATTCCTTGTCGAAGAAATAATAACGGGTATGGTGTTCCTGTCTGCCCACGCACACCAACACGCAATCGGCATCGCCATCGAAACAATATACCTTGTAGTCGGTAAGGTCGTCGCCAAGATACTCCTCTGCAAATACTCTTCGTGGCACATCCTTGTAGGGCCATTCACGATATCGCGGATAAATATCGAAGCGCATCGCCAAAGAGAGTTTTTCCTTGGCAGCCTCCAGGTCGAAAGCCGACTTGTCCTTACAAATCACTACTCCTGTATTGCCACCACTATGTGTGGTCTTCAACACAAACTGGTCGGGTAAGCCCGAGATGTCGATATCGGAAACGTTGTCCCACACGGCAAGCACACGTGCCACATACTGCTCACCCAACTGGCGCGAGACAATGTCCTTCACCGCCAACTTGTCTACCATGTCGGTATATTTCCTGTCACGCTGATGCAGTTTCAGCCACTGCAACTTCTCATCCATTGTCCGTGGATGTTCCAGATTGAGTCGCCGCCCCATAGAAAGATAAAACTGCAGACGCAAGTATTGCTCATCGGAGAAGAGCGAAGTCAGGCGGAACAGCACTTTCAACAAAACGTATCTTATGCCTTTAAACAAGTGATTCGTCATACCGCCACAAATTTATAAAAAATAATCATAAGACCACTTGAGAACAAGAAAAAAATCGAATCATAGCCTATTTCAACCGAAAAATGAGTCCTTGGAAAAACCATACGGACCCACACAGCGTGTCATTCCACATCCTGGTTCTTCTCCCGGAGGATTCGCACAATGTCTCTGGAGAACTCATCGGCTCCCAAGTGGTTCAAGTGCGTGCCGTCACAAAATAGGGAGTCGTTGCCCATGTATTTGGGATGGTTGGTAAAATCGAACAATGGAATGCCTTTCTGTTCACACAGTGCCCTCAGAGGCTTGATTTCTTTATCAGTCCTGGTTTTCTGGTCATACCACACCGGAGAAACAACGAAAACGAGGCTGGAGCCCGATGCCTGGTCGATAAATTTGCTTAGATATTTGAGTTTTAAACTGTCGTATTCAAGAGGATATTCCTTCATATTCGTAGTCTTCATCCTGTTGAAACGTGCTTTCTTTGCAACAAACCCGTTGTCGGTATCGACCTCGGTCTTTCCAAAGAGCCACGAGACAAGCCTCATGAAGAAAAATGAGTTGTACCTATAAGATGAAGAGAGCATCTTGTACCGCTCCTTGTCGTCCACATCAGCAAACAAGTCGCGGATGCCCTTCACATCGTAATAATAGGGCCTTAGCCATCCCATGTCATAGCCATCTTTTGTCGAGAGCAAATCGTATTTCGGGGTGATGTCCACAACCACATACTTGGGAACATGACGCCTATTGATCAGCAGTAGCCGTCCATAGTCCAACAGGATGCCGTTGCCGTCTTGTCCGCAATTATAGCAAGTCATCGAAAGCGAATCTTGAATCAGACGTGTGTTGTAATGGTGTAGTGCCCTGGAAGAACCAAAAACCACAATGTCAGAAACTAGTTCATTGGCAATGTAGTTGTTCCGTCTCTGACCACCCGACTTCACGTTTTCATAGACATATCTCATGCCCATCCCTATCAGGATATCCCCTATCACAAGAATAAGGAAAAAAAGCGCCGTCTTGATGATAAACTTTTTCATGTCAGTCTAAAAATTCGCGTAAATGAACTGGTCGGAATTAAACACACCTGTAAGCAGGATGAAGAAGAGAAGCACGACGTATGTACACCACCTGACGAGGGGTTTCTTGTTGTTCATCAGGAGAAAACGGGTCGGGAAGAACTCATCACGGATATCTTTCAGCAACAGGAGAACAACAGACACTACGATAAGCACCGAAGTGGGAGGGCCTGAAAGAGAGAATGAAGAGAACAAACTAGGACTGAAAATCCGGGAAATCATGCCACATGCGTCGCCTATCGATGATGAGCGGAAGAATATCCACAAGAAGTTTACCAACAAGAATGTTATCAGAATTTTGATGCTCTTGCCGATAATACCGTAACTGCATTTGTTTTGCCTAGTCATTTTCTCTACTATCTGGAACAAGCCATGCAGGATTCCCCATACGACAAAAGTCCAATTGGCACCATGCCAGATGCCACTCACAAGAAACGTTACGAAAATGTTCCAGTAATTCCGTGCTTTGCTGCAATGGCTGCCACCCAAGGGAATATATACATAGTCCTTGAGCCAAGTGGAGAGCGAGATATGCCAGCGCCGCCAGAAATCCGTGATGCTATATGAGAAATAGGGACGGCGGAAATTCTCAGTGAGTTCGAAACCCAAGGTCTTGCCTACTCCCAAGGCCATGAGCGAGTACCCCCCGAAATCAGCATATATCTGGATAGTGTAAAGGAAACTGGCTAAAAGACAGGAAGACCCCCTATAATTCATGTAATAAGGAAAAACATTGTCGACAAAGAGTGCCACACGATCGGCCACCACTACTTTCATAAACATACCCCACAACAGCATCTTCAACCCTTCCACAGCCTTGGGATAGTCGAAATGGACGCGGAGCCTTTTCAACTGGGGTATCACCAAAGCGGCTTTATTGATGGGGCCTGAAAGAATGGAAGGGAAAAAGGAGATGAACAAGGCATAGGTGAGAAAATCGCGCTCCGCCTCAATTCTCTTGAAATACACATCAAAAAGATAGCCTAAAGCCTGGAAAGTGAAAAAAGAAATGCCTATAGGGATTGCCCAGTTCAAACCAGCAAGATGATAGTCGATTCCACAAGATGACAAGAAGCCACCCACACTCTCATTGATGAAGTTGAAATACTTGAAACCTGCCAGAGGCAACAACGACAACACCATACCTGCCGTGAGAAGACGTTTCGGATGCTTGGTCTTTTCCAGTAAAAGGGCCACGAAATAAGTGACCAAGGTTACACCTAACAACACCAAGGTGTATGAAGGTTTCCATTGCACATACAACAGATAGCTGGTTATCAGCAAGAACATGTTTCTTGCCTTGGGAAATCTTGCCGGGATGACATAATAAAGCAAGAAAATCAATGGAAAGATGACAATGAAATTGAAAGAATTGTATATCATGCAGGAAAAGGCTATGAACGATTGGGCTATGAGGCATGGGAAGAACATGCTACAGCCACCAACGACCGTTATCTTCGTTTTTACCGTGCAAAAGTACCAAAAAATAGAAGAAAAGCCAAACTCTTTCCCGCTTTTTCCAAAAAACAGACAAAACGGTCACCATTTACCGTTAATCAGCCAGAGTAGAAATCTCAAACATCGTGAAGCAAACCTAGTCGCGTTCGATGTCGACGTTGTCAGTACGATAAAGGTTGCTTCAATTGCTGAGGCGCCTTCGATATTCATTATGCAAACATGATAAACCTCAATAAAAAAACATTTTTATTTCATGTTACGCTCAGTTTTCACTATCTTTGCTTTTGAAAAGGAAAAAAACAAGCAAGACAACATGGAAACAAAGAGATCACTCCACTTGAGAAGTGCCGTCATGTACGTTGCCCTGGTCATCACGATGACCATTCAGGCTGCAAACGAGCAGATCATTCCCGCCAACGACAAAGGCATCACCTATACCGGACGCGTTGAACAACTAGCCGACGGGGCGGTAAGCTACGACTGGGTAGGTGTGTATATGGAAACATCCTTCACCGGTGGTGAAATAGCCATAGAGGCATCGGAGGAAGGTACTAGTTACCACAACATCTTCATCGACGACCAATGGGTAAGGAAAATCAAGATAGAAGGGAAAAAACCGCAGCGTATCGTGCTAGCAGAGAAACTGAGCAAGAAATGGCACAAGGTGAGGCTGCAGAAATGTACCGAAGGGCAATATGGCAAGGTGACCATACACCGCGTCATCGTTGCCAAGGGTGCCAACATCTCCCCTACAGAGCACAAGCAACGGATGATAGAAGTCTATGGCGACTCCTACACCTGCGGCTATGGCACGGAAAGCCAGAAAGCCAACGACCCCTTCCAACTCGAGACCGAGAACTGCGACATGGCCTACGGCTGCATCATCGCCCGCTATTTTGATGCCGACTATGTCCTCACCGCTCACAGTGGCCAAGGTATGGTGCGCGACTGGGCCGACTCCAAGCAGATTTCCGACGTGAACATGTCGACACGCTACACTCAGGTCTATGATGACCACGGAACCCTGTCGTACGGCTTCGACCTCTACACGCCACAACTTGTCATCATCAACCTCGGCACCAACGACTTTTCGCCAGTGGCCATACCCACCGACGAGCAATATACAGAGGCTTACCTGAAGATGATCGGCACCATCCGCGACAGATACCCCGGCGTGAAGATTCTTTGTGTCACCCCCCACTCCGCAAGCCGCTACCTGCAAGCCGCATTGCAACTTCTGCGGGAGCGCACGGCAGGGATGACCAACGTGTTCATGGCCAATCCCCTAAGCAACATGGTGACCGTGGAGCGCGACATGGGTGCCGACTGGCATCCCAACTACCAGGGACAATGCAAGATTGCCATGTCGCTCATACCACAAATATCGGCCATCATGGGATGGGAACTCACTTCAAGAGTAGTAAAATAACCTCATTTCCCATCATTCGCGAAAACAACGGAATCATGCGACACATCACGCTGCTCCTGACCTTTCTCCTCGCAGCCTTCACAGCCTCTGCCGACAACCCCGTCAAGAAACCTCCCCGCCAGATGAACTATTATCCCGACGGGGAAGACATTGTTTGCGTGAACGGCAGCAACCGATACACACGACCCTTGTATGGAGGACCTACACGCTTCCGGCTAGAGACCAGCGACCGGCCTGTCTTTGCCACCTATGACAAGGAACGAAGCATCAATATCTCCTTTTTTATCTGGAACGGAGCACAGTGGCAACCTCTCGACTCCACCTCATTCTGTGAGGCAAGATACCAAGGCGGCCGACGGGAATACACCATCGGCGATGATACCTGGGGCGATGCATCCATGCATATCACCACCCTGGCCACCTATGCTGCCGAAGGCGCCATCTGGCAGTTCCGGCGACATGGATTCGCAGAACCACCCATCCTCCAGGCCATCGTGCGCCACGTAGCCCAAGACAAGATGCTGCGCGACGGTGACTACGGACTGGAACCACGCAGCAGTTTCGAGGGGAAAGGGCAACCGCTACAACAACTGTCATGGACTTGCGACAGCGATACCTACATCCTGCTCACACCCGACAACCTTCTATCCGTCGACACGCTGGGGGAATTTCACTTCGGAGAAGAAGAACTAGCCAGACAAGGGGTGGTGAACAGACTGCGCATACAAACCCCCGACCCTTACATCAACATCCTGGGAGCCAACCTCATGGCGGCAGCCGACGGACTCTGGGACGGAAAGACATGGCTACACGGGTGCTGCGGATGGCGCACGCCACTGGCAGGATGGCGGGCAGGCTACCTAGGCGATGTTCTGGGATGGAACGACCGCGCCATCTCACACTTCAATGCCTATGCCCAGAGCATGGTAACCGATGTGCCACCCATCTATCCCCACCCCACACAAGACAGCATTTGCAACCTCGCCCGGGCCGAGGAGCGATGGGGAACACCGATGTACAGCAATGGCTATATCTGCAAACTGCCCGGTAACACCGAAAAGATGAGCCATTATGACATGAACCTCAACTTCATCGACGAATTGCTGTGGCATTTCTGCTACGATGCCGATACCACATACATGCGACAGATGTGGCCCACGCTCAAGACACACCTCGAATGGGAGAAACGCAATTACGACCCCGATGGTGACCACCTCTATGATGCCTATTGCTGTATCTGGGCCAGCGACGCACTCTACTACAGTGGCGGAGCCGTGACACACTCCTCGGCATACAACTACCGGGGCAATCTCCTGGCAGCTCGCATCGCCGATATCATCGGCGAGGACGCCACACCCTATACCCTTGAGGCCCATGCCATCCTCGAAGCCATGAACCGACGGCTATGGCTCAATGACGTGGGGCATTGGGCAGAATACCAAGACCTCATGGGACTGCAACGCCAGCATAAGAGTGCCGCCATCTGGTCGGTATATACCCCCATCGATTGTGGGGCATGCACGCCCCAGCAAGCCTGGCAAGCCACGGCATATGCCAGTCAGCACCTCCCACATATACCTGTGGAATGGACAGGCGAAGGACAACTCTCTGCCGACAACATGACCGACTATGCCACAGTGAGTACTACCGACTGGATGCCCTACGACTGGAGCACCAATAACGTGGCACATGCCGAAGTAATGAACCTGGCTCTGGCCTATTTCATCGCCGGACGTAATGACGAAGGATTCAGGCTGCTCAAGAGCGATGTGCTCGATGGCATGTTCCTCGGTGCTTGTCCCGGAAACTTCGGACAAATCAGTTACTATGACAAGGCACGGAGCGAGGCCTACCGCGACTTCGGCGACAACGTGGGTATTTCTGCCCGGGCCATCATCAACGGACTCTTCGGCATCCGCCCCGATGCGCTTCACGGACAATGCGTCATCCAGTACGCCTTCCCCAGCGACTGGGACCAGGCCAGCATCGCCACACCCTATCTCGACTATACCTTCCGGCGCGAGGGCAACCGGCTCGTCTATGAAGTGACACAACATTTCACACGGCCACTCACCATCATCCTGAGGGTGCCGTCAGGTAACGGACAATCCATTGAGATAAAAGGGTCAGCACAACAACACCAGACAATCACCGTCAACATCGGAAATGTGGTCTACGATGAAGCACCACTTCTGCCCGATGACCATGGCGAGGACGTAGACATCGACATGGCAGGACTGGCCGATTTCATCATCGGTGAGAAACAGACACCCATCGACATGAGCAAATTGTGGAATGCCAACGTCGACGATATCTTCCGCAACGAATACCTCACTCCGCGACCACCTTATACCACGCTGCAAATCCCTAAACAAGGCATCGGACAGTGGTGCCTGCCACAGCGAATGGCACATATCGAAGACGACGGACTGCGGGCAAAAAGCGTGAAAGGACTTTTCGATACAAGTATCGGCGTGACTTTCCTCACGCCTGCCGAAGGACACAACATCGCATACACCTCGCTCTGGGACAACTACCCCGACAGCGTGGTGGTGCCACTCAAGGGGAAAGCCACATATGCCTGCCTGCTCCTGGCTGGGAGCACCAACAACATGCAGAGCCGCATCGACAACGGCATCGTTTGCGTAGAATACCGCGATGGCAGCAGCGATACCCTACACCTGGAGAATCCCATCAACTGGTGCCCCATCGAGCAGGAATACTACATCGACCATCTGGCATTCGGGACGGCCTCCCTCAGACCCTATCGGGTGCACCTGGGAAGTGGCACCGTGGCACGTGAACTGGCCCCCATCGTCGGTACAGGGGCGTTCGATAATACCGTACCCGGCAATCCCGACAGTGCGGAGCCAAGGGTCATCGACTGCGGTGCTGCCGAAATACTGAAAATGCCACTCCACCCCCGCAAGAAGTTGCGCAGGCTCACCCTGAAAACACTCTCCAATGATGTAGTGATAGGACTGATGGCCATCACGCTACTAAAATAAACCAATTATCCAACCATATTCATGACTCAACAACCCCAAGAAAAAGCCAGACTGCAGTGGATAGATGCCCTACGGGCACTTGCCATCCTCCTTGTTGTGTATGGACATCATGCCAACACATCCTTTTTCTCGGCTTTCCTGAATCCCGTCAAGATGCCCTTGTTCTTTGCTCTTTCCGGTTACCTGTTTTACATCAAACCAGGAGGCGACAAGGCTTTTTTCAAGAGAACACTCTATTCTCTCATTATTCCCTGGCTTTGTCTGGGCGTCGTTCCGCTGTTGTTCGGCATACCCTTCAAAGGCATCAACCACATCATGAATTCAATAATAGAATTATTGACCGGTAAGGAGTTATGGTTCATGCCATGTTTTATCATCGCGCAAATCATCTTCTATTACACTGTCAAACTCTCAAAAAACCGTGTATTGCCTATAGTGACATGCTTTATGGCATACTCTGCCATTGGCTATGTGTTGAGAAGAAACCACATCCTGGATATTTTCATGGTCAATTTGGCAATGATGGTGCAATTCTACTTCCTTATTGGTTATTTATATAGGAAATATGGAAAACTGCTGTCAGGTCGTCTCAAATATGCGGGTATAGTGCTCATGTTATGCTATATTGTCCTAGGAATAGTCTTTTACCCAGAGAGTAGGACAGACGTGCATAATGCCCTGTTCCGTAACCTTCCAGTATGCACGCTCATGACAACAATAGGGGTAGTAGGACTGTTCATGTTGTCATCAACGATTTCAAACTATCCCAAATGGTTGCTTGCCGTTGGAAAGAATTCCCTGGTCATCTATATGCTTGACAAATATATGGGTATACCTATCGCCTTCTTCTATCATTTCAACGACCAATTGTATATCATCACTTTCCTTGCCACAATCATCTATCTGGCATATACCTCAACGATGAGCATCATGATTGCCAAGGTCCTCAACAAATACATTCCTTGGGCTACTGGACATAGAGGATAGACCATTGACAACCATTGCGCCATGTCGTGTTTCCATGCCCTGAATACCAACCTCAAACGCCCCGAGAGGCTCAATAACCCTTTCGGCTACATTCCTTCGCCACTATGCCAACTGGCAGCGAGCGAGACCCAGGAATATATCCTTTCACAAACTCCTTGGCAAGAGGAACTCAGCCATGGCAAGATGTTTGGCGTACTCGTGGTGGAAGACAAGGATGGCACGTTGGGATTCATTGCTGCCTATTCCGGACTGCTGGCCGACCGCAACGACTGGGAGTGGTTCGTGCCACCTGTCTTCGACTTCCAGCAACCCGACGGCTATTTCAAAAAAGAAGAGGCTGCCATCAGCCAACTCAACATACAACTCAATGACCTACTGCAGTCTGCCGAATGGATGCAAGCCCATAGGCAATTGGAAGAAATCCGCGAGGCACAAGCCACCGAACTGTCTGAATACAAGCGATATATGGCTGAAGCAAAGATACGGCGCGACCATATAAGGGAAGCCCGCGAGAAAGACCCTTCACTTCCATTATCATCCGAAGAAGAACTGACGAAAGAGAGCCAGACCATGAAAGCCAATCTGAAAAGGCTGAAAAAACACCAGGCAGAAGTACTGAAACAACAGGAAACCATTTTGGAAAAGATGCAAGCCGAAGCACAGGCACTCAGGCAACAGCGCAGACAACGGTCGGAAGACCTGCAACGATGGCTATTCTCACAGTTCATCGTACTCAATGCCCGAGGCGAGAAACGACATTTGCTCGATATCTTTGCCAACACGCCGACACCAATACCACCTTCAGGAGCAGGAGACTGCTGCGCGCCAAAACTGCTCCAATACGCCTACCTGCACCACATGCGACCCCTTGCCATCGCCGAATTCTGGTGGGGCAACTCCCCTGTGGGCATCTTGCGGCGCCACCTCGACTACTACCCGGCTTGCCGTGGCAAGTGCCTGCCCATTCTCACACATATGCTCCAAGGCATCGATGTAGACGAAAACCCCTGGGAAGAGACAACGACTATCTCCCCCGTTATCATCTACGAAGACCCATGGCTCATGATAATAAACAAACCCGCAGGCATGCTGTCGGTACCAGGGAAGAGCGGGAAAGAATCGGTATGGTCGTTCGTGCATGACCATTGCCCGAATGCCACCGGTCCGCTGCTCGTACACCGTCTCGACATGGCCACCTCTGGTCTGCTCGTGGCAGCCAAGACAAAACAAGTACACCAAGACCTACAGGCACAATTCCATCACCGCACCGTGGAAAAGCAATATGTGGCACTGCTCGAAAGTGCCTTGCCAACAGATACCCCAAAAGAAGGTATCATCAACCTGCCACTGTGTGCCGATCCACTGGACCGTCCGCGGCAACGGGTTGACGAAACACACGGGAAACCCGCTGCCACACGCTATGCCACTGCCGATGGTCTGCGCATTACTTTGTGCCCAAAGACCGGACGCACCCATCAACTACGTGTACACTGCGCACATCCCCGCGGTCTCAACCGTCCAATCAAGGGCGACACACTATATGGAACGCCATCCGACCGGCTCTACCTGCACGCAGAAACCATCACATTCACACATCCCGTCAGTGGGAAACGCATGACGTTCAGGGCAAAGGCACCATTCTAAAAGAAAAGGAAACAATCATAGCACCCACAAGGGCGACTATAGCAGATGAAGGAAATTCTCTATGGGAATGCCACGGTTCTTGTCGACATTGTCTTTGTTGAGGTCAATGAGCCGTGCCACGGCATCCATGGCCACGCGGGTTGACTGCTCCAAAGGCTCGTCCTGCAAGAGATGGCCGATGAGCACAGCCGAGAAAATGTCGCCCGTGCCAGGGAAATGTACGGGTATCTCGGTGTACCCAAGCGAGAAGCGGGTGTCACTGACATGATTGTATCCTACTACACGATGCTCACCGTCGACAAGCATGCTCGTGACAATCACCGATTTCGCACCGATTTTCCGCAGCGCATCGACGATTCTGTTTGCCTCCCCGGCACTCACGCCTTCAACCTTATACGCTGTATCCGTGAGATAGCAGGCCTCGGTGTAGTTGGGGTATATGAGATGGGCGACCGACAACATCTCACGCATGCTGTTGATGGTCGACGGCGTGACGCCATTATAGAGTTTTCCCTCGTCACCCATGATGGGGTCGACGAAGATGGTGGTACCGTTCTCTGCTTGTTCCCTACAATAGGCCGACACGATTCCTGCTTGGCGTTCCGAAGCGATGAATCCTGTGGCGATGGCATCGAAACCAAAGCCCAACTCCTTCCATACGGGAAAAACACCTTTGATATAGTCGGTGGTATCGAGGATATTAAACTTGCCATAGTCAAGGGTGTTCGACACAAGTGCCGTAGGAAGGTTGTACACAGGAAGACCCATATATGACAGAATGGGCAACATGGCTGCCGTCGCCACCTTGCCATATCCCGCAATGTCATTGATAAGAAGTATCTGCTTGTTCATTCTCCATATTATTGATAATACAAGTGAAGATAGAAAATCTGTGCAAAGGTAAATAAAATCAAGAGTTGCACGAAACAAATCAAAAAGAATTCAATTACTTATATTTGATTTTTCATAATAATGGGTTAAATTTGCATCATGAAAAGAAAACTACTGACCTGCCTACTGAGTTTTATCATCATCACCTCTCTTGCGCAACCCATCGACAGAGAAACGGTAGTGCGACGCAACAATCCTCATGTGACCAGTCTCGACACCCTCGCCTCGCTCACTGTGGGTAATGGCGGGTTCGCATTCACCGTAGATGCCACAGGACTACAGTCCTTTCCCCGAAGATATGCCAACGGCGTGCCACTCGGCACCATGAGCGACTGGGGCTGGCACAGTTTCGACAACACCAGGCAATATCGTCAGGAAGAGGCGCTGAAAGCCTTCGACTTCGGCCACGGACATACGGAGTTCTACGCCACGCAGTTCAATGAGAAAGGGAGAGCCCAGGAAGCAGCCGACTATTTCCGCCAGAATCCCCACCGCATGCACCTGGGCTGCATCGGACTGCAACTCGATGCCGGTGACGTGAGCGACATCATACAGACCCTAGACCTCTGGACTGGCATCATCGACAGCTGGTTCAGTTATCATGGTCACCGCTATCATGTGCAAACCGTCTGTCACCCACAGCGCGACATGATAGCAACGCGTATCGTATCCTCAGGAGAGAAGACGTTGCGTTTGGAATTCCCATACCCTACAGGCAACCACAGCGATGATGCCTGCAACTGGGACGAATGGGAAAGAAACATCACCGCTTTTGAAGGTTTGGGCGGCTGCCACACCGACACGCTGCGCCGAGTGCTTGACGGACAGTCGCGTTTCGATGAAGCCGACTATTTCGTGACGCTCCACTGGAGCGAAGGACACCGCAGTTACGTGAACGTCGATGGTGATGTGCCACAATGGAACCTCAATCTCTTCCATATCGCTGATGCCGACAGCGCAGTATCACTGACCTGCGAGTTCTTCGAACGGAAAGACGCATCACGCCCCCTTCTCTCTTTCGACGACGTCGTAGCTGCTTCTCGGCAACACTGGCAAGACTATTGGCAGCAAGGTGCCATTGTCGACTTCTCGCACTGTACCGACCCAAGGGCTCAGGAACTAGAGCGGCGTGTGGTACTCAGCCAATACCTGCTGGCAGTGAACGATGCCGGTGACACCCCTCCCCAGGAAACGGGCCTTACCTACAACTCCTGGTTCGGAAAGTTTCATCTCGAAATGACCTGGTGGCACCAGGCACAATTTGCCCTTTGGGGGCATCCGGAGTTGCTGGAGCATTCTCTCGACTGGTATTTCTCCGCCGAGCCCGTGGCGCGGGAAATCGCACGGCGACAAGGGTTCGAGGGGATAAGATGGATGAAGATGACCGACCCTTCGGCAGCGGAAGCTCCTTCGAAAGTGGGCAGCTTCCTCATCTGGCAGCAACCACATCCCATCTACCTCGCCGAACTGCTCTACCGCGCCGCCGATGATGCCGGCAAGAAACGCATCGTGGAGAAATACGGCAAACTCGTTGATGAGACGGCAACCTTCATGGCTTCTTTCACGACTTACGACAAGAATGACGGGCGCTATGTCCTCAAAGGCTGTATCCCCGCACAGGAAACACTGCGGGCCAACGAGACCGTCAACCCTCCTTTCGAACTGTCGTATTGGCGCTTTGGCTTGCTCACTGCCCAGCAATGGCGTGAGCGACAACAACTGCCGCGCAACAGCCAATGGGATGCCATCATCGACCAGCTCTCCATACTGGCGGCAAAAGACAGTCTATATCTGGCAGCAGAATCTGCTCCCCAGACCTATTCCGACATACGGTTCACCAGCGACCATATGGCGGTGCTCGGGGCCGTAGGCGTCTTGCCCATGACACCCCAGGCCGATAGTACCATCATGCGCAACACCTTGCACTGGGTGCTCGAACACTGGAACTGGGACAAGACCTGGGGGTGGGACTTCCCCATGACAGCCATGAATGCCGCCCGTCTGGGCGAGCCTCACCATGCAGTCGACGCACTGCTCATGCCCCAGCGCACCAATACATACCTGCCTAACGGCCACAACTACCAAGACCAGCGCCTGCGCATCTATCTGCCTGGCAATGGAGGATTGCTCACCGCTGTGGCAATGATGTGTGCAGGATGGGACGGGACGGGCAACGACAATCCAGGATTCCCAACCGACGGGCAGTGGGACGTGCGGTGGGAAGGACTCTTGCCCTTGCCCTAACATGTTGTGAAGAAACTGCACAGAAGATGCCAGAGAAGAAAGCAAAACCCTCCAATGCCTTACCCGAGTTACGCCAGCAGCGGTTGTTGCTCGAGATAGAATACCACACCGAGAAAGAGGCCTACCGCAGACAGACAGAGTCAGTAGGACTCCAGCGCAAGGTGAGGCGGGGTGATGCATGGTTTCCCATTCACGGCGGACGCTCTTACTATAATTCGCTCAATCAACTTGTGGTAGAGGTCCACCGCGATACCGACGACGATATCGAACACAACTTCGAATACGGGCGTCCGGTGTGCTTCTTCCGCATCACACGTCATGCCGATGGGAGCGACAGAATCAGTTATTTCAAGAACACCTGCACGGTAAACTATGCCGACGGCAACCGCATGGTGGTCATCGTCAACGACAGCCAGACGGTGAACGAGGTGCAGCATGCCGAAAACCTCGGCGTGCAACTCTTCTTCGACGAGACATCATACCGACTGATGTTCGAGGCTATTGACCGTGTGATGCAAGCCCGCAATAACCGATTGGCATACCTACGCGACCTCTTCTATTCACGCCAGGCCGCTGGCACCTATAAGTTCACTCCGATGCGCTTCCCATGGCTCAACCCCACACAAGAGAGAGCCGTGAACGAGGTGCTCCGGGCCAAAGACGTGGCAGTGGTGCACGGGCCTCCAGGCACAGGAAAGACCACGACGCTGGTGGAGGCCATCAACGAAACACTCTGCCGCGAGAGCCAAGTGCTGGTATGCGCACAAAGCAACATGGCAGTAGACTGGATTGCGGAACAACTTGTCGACCGAGGCATCAACGTACTACGCATCGGCAACCCCACCCGTGTCAACGATAAGATGCTGTCATTTACCTACGAGCGACGGTTCGAAGCACACCCCGACTATCCCCAGCTGTGGAGCATCCGAAAGGCCATCCGCGAACTGCGAGGACAACGCCGGAGAGGCACCGACAACTACCACCAGAAGATGGACCGCCTGCAAAGCCGGGCCACAGAGTTGGAGATACGCATCCGCACACAGCTCTTCGACGAGGCGCGGGTCATTGCGTCGACACTCACCGGAGCCGCCAACCGATTGCTCGACGGACAGAAATACAACACCCTGTTCATCGATGAAGCTGCCCAGGCACTCGAAGCTGCCTGCTGGATAGCCATCCGTAGGGCATCGAGAGTGGTGTTGGCAGGCGACCATTGCCAACTTCCACCCACGGTAAAGAGCATCGCCGCCCTGAAAGGCGGATTGGGCAAGACCCTTATGGAACGCATCGTGGAGAACAAGCCCGAGGTGGTGACACTGCTACGCGTGCAATACCGTATGAACGAACGGATTATGCGCTTCTCATCCGACTATTTCTACGAGGGGAAAGTGGAAAGTGCCCCGCAAATCAAATACCGAGGTATCCTCGACTACGACCACCCTATCCTATGGATCGACACGGCCTCTCTCGACAGCCATGAGGAGTTCGTGGGTGAGAGTTTCGGACGCATCAACAAGCCTGAAGCCGAACTTACACTCACCACGCTGAAGGACTATTTCACGAAAATCGGAAGGGAACGCATCCTCGACGAAAGAATCGACGTGGGGGTCATCTCGCCATACCGGGCTCAAGTACAATACCTACGACGGCAAATCACGAAAAAAGAATTCTTCAAACCCTACCGGCACCTCATCACCATCAACACCGTAGATGGCTTCCAAGGACAGGAGCGCGACATCATACTCATCTCCATGGTACGCGCCAACGACGAGGGACAAATCGGGTTCCTGCGCGACTTGCGCCGCATGAACGTGGCCATCACCCGGGCACGCATGAAACTCATCATCCTCGGTGACTCGGGCACCATGACGCAGCACCCTTTCTATCGCAAACTCTACGAATATGCCTATCTGCCCGACGAAGACGCCAAAGACCTTAACAAGTCCAATAGCCTCTATGACATTACATCACAAACAAAACCATAATCTATGCTTCAGCAAGACTATATCATGCGTTTGATACGCGAATTTTTCGCCGCCTTGGCACGCGCACTTGAGAAACCCGAAGTAGAAGACCGGGCAAAAGCCATCCACCAGCTCTACCTGCAATATCTTGGCGACTACGAGTTTTACCAGAATGCCACAGTAGAGGAAGCCCTTGAGGCCATCTCACGATTCCCAGAAGAACAACGTCTTTACCGAATAGAGATGTTGGCAGAACTATATTACGCGGAATCCAGCACACGGGCATTACCCATTGGCGAGACGCTCCTGCAACGTGCTTTCCCGCTTTTCGAATATGTAGACCAGCACAGCAAACTCTACTCCTTTGACAGAAAGCGCAAGATGGAGGAAATACAGCGACAAATACACCGCAAAGGATGAGCACATCATAATTCCCAACCTATTTTTGCCCAGTTGGGAAAATATTCGTAATTTTGCAGCACTTTTCCCCTACCTTCAGCCTCCACAGTGCTCAAAGAGGCTTTGAGGTATTTCATGAAGCAATTACCATAGCAAAGAATACATTATGGTATTTGAGAGAGGGATGTTTAAATTTCAAGGAATGAAAATAGGTTTATTAAACGAGACAAAAAACCCTATAGACAATAGGGTAGCCTTGTCGCCGATACAAGCAAAGGAACTGATGGAAAGATTTCCCGACTCCACTATCGTGGTACAACGGAGTGACATCAGGGTCTTTTCCGATGATGAGTACAGGAATGCCGGCATTAACGTAAGCGATGACCTCTCCGACTGCGACGTGCTTTTCGGCATCAAAGAAGTCAAGTCGAGCACACTTATTCCGTCAAAGCATTATATTTATTTTGGACACATTGCAAAAAAACAAGCTTATAACCGTCCTTTACTTTTAGCCATGATGGGAAAAGGCATTACCTATACCGATTATGAGTATATGGTGGGGGCAGATGGCAAGCGGTTGTGCGCTTTTGGCTGGTGGGCAGGAGTAGTAGGCGTTTATTACACCCTGCAAGGATATGGTCTGCGCACCGGAGAATACGCCCTACCCAAGCCCGACTTGAAATTCCAGATGAAAGACCTGAAAAAACAGCTCCTCTCCACGGACTTGCCAAAGAAAAAGATTCTCGTCACAGGCAATGGCAGGGTTTCACAAGGGGCGCAGTTCATTCTTGATGCCATTGGCGCGACAAGACTCTCCAAAGAAGAGTTTTGCTCCAATGCACCAATCAGTCAGTTGTCTTATACGGTAGCCTGCCACGAAGACCTCGTGTCGAGAACGGATAATGAGCCTTACTCACACGACCATTTCATAAACCATCCCGAACTATACAAGAGCAACTTCATGACATGGGGACGATATGCCGACATGCTGGTCACAGGACACTTCTGGGCTCCTAACCAACCTGTATACCTCGATGAAGAAAACCTCCGGGACCCAGACTTGCGTATCAAGATGATTGGTGACGTCACATGTGACATCAAGGGAAGCATCAAGTCGACCATTAGGTCATCTACCCACGATGACCCCTTCTATGACTACAACCCCAATACAGGCAGCGAGGAAAAAGCATTCTCCGGAGAAAACAACATCACGGTAATGGCAGTCGACACTTGTCCCAATGCATTGGCGCATGATTCCAGTAAATACTTCGGCGACATGCTCATCCAGCATGTGTTTATCCCCCTGCTTAAAGGCGAAGCCGACCAATCACAAGTCATCAGAGGAGCCACCATTCTTGACAAAGGGCAACTTACCGAAAGATTCTCCTATCTTGAAGCATTTGCCAAAGGTGAAGAATAAAACAAATTCATATTCAACCTTTCCGCAATCAACATGAACATCACCATTATAGGAAGTGGCAACTCCGGGTTAATTCATGCTGCCAAACTACTTGAGAAGAAACAGCATGTTGGCATACTGAAATCGTCTTCCCTGGGGAATGTCGGTTTTTTCGACAAGATAAGAAAAGAAGGAGAATATCAAGTCGTCGATGAAACCAACGGGGGACGTCGTTTCGTCGTAAAACCCGAGTTCATCACCAACGATGCAGAAAAGGCCGTAACCTTTGCCGATTTGATTTTTGTCATGACCACGACCAACCAACATGAGAACGTGGCCAGGATGATAGCCCCCTATATGCGCGATGGACAAATCGTGGTCATTGTTCCGGGATACATGGGGAGCCTGATTTTCAAGCGCCATATCAAAAAGAAAGTTGTATATGCAGAATGGGAAACAACAGCGTTCAACGGACGAATCATGGACTCATCCTATGTGCATATCACATTCTATAACCCACGTAACGCCGTGTCCGTTCTTCCACAGGCAAAAAGAGATGACGTCCTTGAAATCCTGTCAACACTCTTAGACAACACGCAATACTCACGTGCCAATATCCTCGAGTCGGCACTTCACAATCCGAACATGATTGTACACCCTATCGGCATCCTCTTCTCGGCTTCAAGAATCGAATACAGCAAAGGCGAATTCTGGATGTACAAAGAGGGATATACCGACTCTGTGGTAAGGGTGATTGAAAGCTTCGATAAAGCAAAAAACCAAATTCTGGAAAAAATCGGATGCAAGCCACTGGGGTATTTCGAAGCAGCAAAATGGCGCAACGAAAAAGACCTCTCCGTAAGTGCCATGCAGTCGTTCCGCGAATTTGCAGAGTGCTCCAACAAGGGACCGGCGAAAATTGACTGCAGGTATATTACCGAAGATGTGCCGATGGGATTGGGACTGTTCGTATCTATTGGAAAAGTGCTCGGAGTCGACGTCTCCATTCAAGAGTCTCTCATTACCCTGACGAGCGCGCTGACGGGCAAGGACTTGAGAAAGGATGCCCGCACCATACAATACCTGCTTCAGAAAGAAGAGGTTACATTTGAAGATATTATTAATGCTATAAAGGAATAATCATAAATAAAGATGAATATTGAATCAAGAATAAGCAATACGGTGGTGAAAGCCATCAGCGATCTTTACGGGCAGGAAGTGCCCGAAAAAATGGTTCAGCTCCAGAAAACCAGGAGCGAGTTTGAGGGCAGTCTTACCCTCGTGGTGTTCCCTTTCCTGAAAATGTCGAGGAAGAAACCCGAAGACACCGCGAAGGAGATAGGCGAATATCTGTTGGCCAACGACAAGAGCGTGGCTGGATTTAATGTGGTGAAAGGATTTCTCAACCTATCCATCGCCTCCTCGGCATGGATTGGCCTACTCAACACCATCCACGCCGACGAGCATTTCGGAGAACGCGTGGCCAATGACCAGTCACCCCTCGTGATGATTGAATATTCTTCACCAAATACCAACAAGCCCCTGCACCTAGGGCATGTGCGCAACAACCTGTTGGGATGGTCGCTCGCACAGATTATGGCTGCCAACGGCAACAAGGTGGTGAAGACCAACATCGTGAACGACCGTGGCATACACATCTGCAAGTCGATGCTGGCATGGCAGAAATGGGGCAACGGTGAGACACCGGAGAGTAGCGGAAAGAAAGGCGACCACCTCATCGGCGACTACTACGTTGCATTCGACAAGCACTACCGTGAGGAGGTAAAGGAACTCGCATCGCAACTGATGGCAGAGGGAATGGATGAAGAGGAAGCCGGAAAACGTGCAAAAGACGAAGCTCCACTCATCAAAGAAGCACACGAGATGCTCGTGCGCTGGGAGAATGGTGATGCCGAGGTGCGTGCACTATGGGAGAAGATGAACTCATGGGTATATGCCGGCTTCGATGAAACCTACCATGCCCTCGGTGTATCGTTCGATAAAATCTACTATGAGTCGGAAACCTACCTGGCAGGCAAGGCAAAAGTGGAAGAAGGACTTACACGTGGCTTGTTCTTCCGCAAAGACGACAACAGCGTATGGGCCGACCTCACCAACGAAGGACTCGACCAGAAATTGCTCCTCCGCTCCGATGGTACTTCAGTATACATGACCCAGGACATCGGCACTGCCGAAATGCGCTTCAAGGACTATCCCATCGACAAGATGATATATGTGGTGGGCAATGAGCAGAACTACCATTTCCAGGTGCTCTCGATATTGCTCGACCGACTGGGCTTCGAATGGGGCAAGGACCTCGTACATTTCTCCTATGGCATGGTGGAACTGCCCCATGGCAAGATGAAGAGCCGCGAGGGAACGGTGGTGGATGCCGATGATCTTATCGCCACGATGATTGCCGACGCCCGCCAGATGAGCGAGGACAAGGTGAACAAACTTGAAGGTATCAGCGAGGAGGAAAAAGACGAGATTGCCCGTATCGTAGGAATGGGCGCCCTGAAATACTTCATCCTGAAGGTGGATGCCCGTAAGAACATGCTCTTCAACCCCGAAGAGAGTATCGACTTCAACGGCAATACCGGACCTTTCATCCAGTACACCCATGCTCGCATTCGCAGCATCCTGCGCAAAGCTGCAGCCGAGGGCATCACCATCCCCGAAGTGCTGGCCGACGACATGCCCGTAAACGAGAAAGAGACCGACCTCATACAGAAGATGAACGAATATGGTGCTGCCGTAGAACAGGCAGGCAAGGACTACTCGCCCAGTGGCATCGCCAACTATTGCTACGAACTCACCAAGCAGTTCAACCAATTCTACCACGACTACAGCATCCTAAATGCGGATACCGAACAGGAGAAACAAGTGCGTCTGGTGCTTGCTGCCAACGTGGCAAAGATTCTACGCAACGGCATGCGCTTGCTCGGCATCGACGTGCCCGAGAGGATGTAACCCAAAGCGCCATGGCAAAAAAGGACTTTCCACAAGACCCTCCTTCCTACCGACACGACACGGTACTTCCACTCCCTTTGGAGGTGAGTGCCGACGCATGGGCGGTAGACGCTGCCTGCTCGGGCAACCCCGGACGTATGGAATATCGTGGAATCGACCTGGCTACTGGCGCGCAGGTGTTCCATTTCGGACCGATACATGGTACCAACAACATCGGAGAGTTTCTGGCCATCGTACATGCCTTGGCACTCATGGAGCGACAAGGCATCCGCAAGACCATCTACTCCGACAGCTACAACGCCATTCTCTGGGTATCGAAGAAGAAATGCAAGACTACCCTGGCACGCGATGCACAGACCGCCCATCTCTACGATATCATCACAAGGGCCGAATTCTGGCTCCGCACCCACAACATACAAGTGCCCATTATCAAGTGGGAGACATCGAAATGGGGAGAGATTCCCGCCGACTTCGGCAGGAAATAAGCCAATGACACTGGTTGTATGATGAACTGGACCCACTAAACCCAATAGTAATGCCACAATGACAGAGAAAGAGAAAATGCTGGCAGGTGAATGCTACTCCGCACTTGACGAGGAACTGCTCACCGAACTCAACGCCACCAAAGAAGTCATACACGACTACAATGCCTTGCGACCCTGCGAGACCACCCGGCGGCTTGAAATTCTGAAAAGCCTCATCGGTGAAGTGGCCGATGACAAGATATTCATCGTGCAGCCTTTCTTTTGCGACTATGGGAAACATATCCGTGTGGGGAAGCGGTTCTTCGCCAACTTCAACTTCACCGTGCTCGACGAAGCTTATGTCACCATCGGTGATGACTGTTTCATCGGACCCAACGTGAGCATCTACACCGCTTGCCACAGCACCGACCCCATAGAGCGCAACAGTAGGCGCGAGTGGGCAGAACCCGTGACGATAGGGAATAATGTGTGGATTGGCGGAAGCGTCACCATCTTGCCCGGCGTTACCATCGGCGACAATGTCAGCATCGGTGCCGGTTCGGTGGTGGTGAAAGACATTCCATCCAATACCATAGCCGCAGGCAATCCCTGCAAGGTGATACGGCAACTGTAATACCTTAATATCATACCCGACAGCAGAAGGGGGCATGCCGGAATTGGCATGCCCCCTTCTGCTGTTTGTATGTCAGTTTATCTTACCACAAACTTCTTTCCATTTCTCACATAGACCCCAGGTTTGAGGTTTTCGGCATCCACCTTCACACCCGAGAGGGTATAGATGTCTTCTGAAACGGAAGATGCGCCCACTGTCTCGATACCATCCGTATCGAAGAGCGACTGGTTGGCAAAATAGGGATCAGGCAAGATAGGACCAGGCCCGGGACCCACATAGCCTGGGTCGGGATCAACAACCCCACTACCACTCCCTTCTCCGCAAACCGGACGGATATACATACCTGTACGGCGGTAACTAGTGGTATAGGTTGCTGTCGAACTGCTGACTTTGAGGTTATATGCCTTCGTCTTCGTGGAATATAGAGTACTACTCCAATAGTAACATGCTGTGCCTTTCCCTACCACCTGACCTTCATACATGCATCCACCATAGGGCATGAAGATGCTGTTGCCATTGGGACCAGTCACCGTTACTCCCTTTACCCCATTCTTCGTAGTTGCCTTGAACGTGCACTTGCTCTTGAGTTCCTGTATCTCAGTGCCGGTAGGCATTCTCCATAGTTCGTCACCATTCAACGACTCAGAGACAAAGACAACGTCATACTCCGTATTCGAAATGTCAGAGCCTATATTCTGCACAGAAGACGAAGTGCCATTAGCATAGACATAATTGGCCCAAGTGTAGTCGTTCTTCGTCGTGACTTCTCCCCATGCATACATGTCACCTAGTTCGGTCTCACTATCAGCTCCGAAATTACAGGAAGCCCATTTCACGCTGAGTCCCAGGTCTACAGCATCACTGTTCCATTGAGAATCTGCTGGATTGGGGTCTACTATGGGCTCTTGGGGGATTTCCGGGTCTTCGGGGTCTTTCACACTATATACCGGTCTGATGGAGAATCCTGTACGCCTGTAGCCATACGTCATAAACGGTTTGTCATCTGTGATATAAAAAGCCGCAGCCTTCTGCTTTGTGGTAGTAAGCGTACTTGTCCAATACAATGCACGTGTTCCCTTGCCTACCTCAGTCCCGTCGTAATAACATCCTGCATAAGGCAAGAAGATGCTATTGCCGTTGGGGCCTGTGACCATGCAGCCGTTCATCCCGTCAACCGTTTCCGGGGTGAAAGTACATTTCTCCAACAATTCCTTGTATTCATCCTCAGTGGGCATGCGCCAGTCTTCACCCCATAGTGCCATGGCAGCATCGTATTGTGTCCCTGCAATATCATTGCCTATGTTCATCACCGTGCTGGAAGAACCATTGGCATAGACATAATTGGCCCACGTATAGTCGTTCTTTGTTGTCGTTTCACCCCATGAATACAAATCGCCGGCATCAGAAGCCTTGGCTGCACCCAAGTTGCAGGAAGCCCACTTTACGCTAAGCCCCAGGTCAACATATTCGCCTGCTGTCACCGTAGTAGGAGGCGTCGGAATTACTGGGTCAACCTCTGTCTTCTTCACAGCCCTCACTGGCAATCCCGTGCGGCGGCGAAGGGTAGAGGTAGATGCCTCTTTCGGCGAACTTACCACACATAGTACGGATGCACGGAAGTTCTCGTTGTTGACGATGTCACTGGTGCCCGACCAATAATAGCCCCGGGTGGTGTCATAGTCATACGAACTGTTGTATTTGTAGCCAGCGAGAGGTAGGAAAATGCTATTGCCGTTGGGACCGATCACTTTATATCCCACCACGTCATTGAGTGTCTGGAGTTCAAACGTACATTCCTTCACCAATTCATTGAACTGCTCCAGTGTGGGCATACACCAGTCGTCACCCATCACTGCCATGGCCACGTCATACGATGTGCCCACGATGCTGCTGCCAATGTCGTAAGGGGTCTTCTCCGTGCCACCACAATGGGTGTAGTTTTCCCAGGTAAAGGTTTTCTTGGTCGTGGTCTCGCCCCAGGCAAAGAAATCGCCATACCCCTCAGGAGTTTCGGCACCCACGTTGCATGTTGCCCACAACGTCTTGCTGGTCAGACCCAGGTCGACATAGATTTCTTTCTCCTCCTCCACGACTTGCTTTTTCACGGCCCTCACAGGCATTCCCGTTCGGCGGCGAAGGGTAGAGGTAGATGCCTCTTTCGGTGAACGAATCAGGCTTAGTACGGATGCGCGGAAGTTCTCATTGCCCACGACATCACTGGTGCCCGACCAATAGTATCCACGTGTGGTATTGTAATCATATGTACTGTTGTATTTATAGCCGGCGAGAGGAAGGAAGATGTAGTTGCCGTTGGGGCCATCTACCTTATATCCCACCACGCCGTTGAGCGACCTGAGGTCGAAGGTACATTCCTTCACCAATTCGTTGAACTGCTCCAGTGTGGGCATGCACCAGTCGTCACCCATCACTGCCGTAGCCACGTCATACGAAGTGCCCACGATACTGCTGCCAATATCATAGGGCGTATCCTCGGTGCCACCACATTGAGTGTAACTTTCCCAGGTGAAGGTCTTCTTGGTCGTGGTCTCGCCCCAGGCATAAAAATCGCCATACTCTTCAGGAACACTGGCACCCACGTTGCATGTTGCCCACAGTGTCTTGCTGGTCAGACCCAGGTCGACATAGTTTTCCGCCTCTTCCACCTTTGGTTTTTTCACGGGCCGTACGGGAATTCCCGTACGGCGGCGTAAAAGGGAAATCTTTGTACTATTCGTAGCACTCAGCAAGGCCAATGACACGGCCTTGAATGTCTCGTTGTTCACGACATCGCTGGTACCCGACCAATAATAGCCCTCCGTAGCCTTAACGTAATGTGTGCTGTTGCATTTATAGCCAGCGAGAGGAAGGAAGATGTAATTGCCGTTGGGACCGACAACATTGTATCCCACCACGCTGTTGATCGTCTTGAGGTTGAAAGTGCATTCCTGCAGCAACTCGTTGAACTGTTCCATTGTGGGCAGGCTCCATTCAGAACCCAGTGTTGCAGTAGCCACGTCGTAGGAAGTGCCCACGATGCTGCTGCCGATATCATAATTAGTCCCCTCGGTGCCACCACAATGCGTGTAGTTGGTCCAAGAGAAAGTCTTCTTCGTCGTGGTCTCACCCCAGGCATAGAAATTGCCATACTCCTCAGGGGCACTGGCACCCACATTGCATGTTGCCCATAGCGTCTTGCTGGACAGGCCCAAGTCTACATACTCGTAACTGGCAGCCATAGCAAGGCCACAATGGAGAACCATCAAAAAACAAGCGAAGAAAAATTTACGCATATACCTATTTTCTCTGAATAATCAAAAAGTCTATAATACAAGTAGAATCGTTTTAGCGTGCAAAATTACCAATAAATAATGTGAATCTGCTTGAGTCCTGTTCTAAATTAACCTAATTTAAAATATTTAATGAAAAATAAGGTTTCAGAGAATGGCCGATGACTTAGTCCAGGTTTCCACGACGTTTCCGTCTATCATCTCCCGATTGAGCAAATGGGCATCCTGCGGGATTACTGGTGCTGCCGTTCCTTCCCCTACTGCTACTTGTCCGGTTTCCACCCGCAACTCATCCCACAAACCGGCACTGAAGAACGATTGGAGCGTACGGAGACCGCCTTCTACCAGCAGTGACAGCAACTGGCGCTCACGGCACGCTGCCATCACGGCATCGATACCATGTGTTTTCGAGAGAACCATTTTCTGCGGTGAGGGGCCATCCCAGTAGCGCACATTGAGTTGTGGGTGCTCACGCTCTTCCGTGACATGTCCCACAAGGATGGCGTCATGCGCCGCACGGAGTTTGTGCACGAGCATTCTCGTAAAGGGAGTGGATATGGCTACAGGCCGCCCATTGTCATCGATGAAACCGTCGGCAGTCTGTGCCCACTTCAAGGTAATGTAGGGTCGTTGATGCTGGTGGAAGGTGAAGAAACGACGGTTCTGCCACATGCATTCCTTCTCGAGAACGCCTACGCTGACATCGATGCCGGCATCGCGGAGCTTCTGTATGCCCCTGCCCTGCACACGGGCGAAGGGGTCGACACTTCCCACCACCACACGTCTCACGCCCTTGCTCACGATGAGGTCAGCACATGGTGGGGTCTTGCCGTAGTGTGCGCAAGGCTCAAGGCTGACGTATATGGTAGCCTCAGGCAGCAGCAGTTCATCGGCCTTTCCTATAGAGGCAAAGGCATTGACCTCGGCATGGGCCTCCCCACTGCGCACATGCCATCCCTCGCCAATAATTCGTCCCTGAGCCACCACCACGGCTCCTACCATCGGGTTCGGCCGTGTGGTGAACAGGCCATTGGCAGCCAATTGCAGGCATCGCCGCATGAACTTCTCATCTTCAGTTTCTTTCATGTGGCGAAGTTACGGTTTTTCAGGCAGAAAAAGGCATCTCCATTGATATTTTACACCACAAAAGCGAGAAATATGCGCTTTTTTACATAATTTTGCACCATGACCTACCAACAGTTATGGCATAGCCTCACCCCACTCTACGATGCCGGTGAAGCCCGTGCCATCGTTCGCACCCTACTGGAGGAGCGGTTCGGCATGACGATGACCGACATCATCTGTTACGGCACCGAAAAACTTGTCCCCCCGCAGCAAGAGACACTCATGGCAATGATGCGGCGACTGGCTGATGCCGAGCCCGTGCAGTATGTACTGGGACAAGCGCCTTTCATGCACCGCATGATGCATGTCGAGCCAGGTGTGCTCATCCCACGCCCCGAGACCGAGGTGTTGTGCCGGTGGATTCTCGACGACCCCCATCCTGCTATGCCCCTGGTAATAGACATCGGCTGTGGCAGCGGGTGCATCGCCATTACTTTGGCACTGGGTCTCGACCATGCGCATGTAGTGGCAACCGACATCTCGGAAAAGGCCATTGCCGTTACCCAGCAAAATGCCAGCCGCCACCACGCGTCGCTGGAGGTAATAAGACGTGATGCCCTCTCCATGAACGGTGACGACAGTCGATGGGACATCATCGTGTCGAACCCGCCCTATGTACGTGAAAGCGAAAAGGAAAGCATGCATGCCAACGTGACACGCCACGAACCCTCAGAGGCTCTCTTCGTTCCCGATGACAACCCGCTGGTGTTCTACCGTGCCATCGGCCAATATGCCTCTACTGCCCTAAAACATGGCGGTGCTTTGTATTTCGAGTGCAACACCGCACTGGTCGACGACACCTCATGCTGGCTGTGCCGTCAAGGACTGAAAGACGTGGAGACACGCCACGACCAGTATGGCAAGCCTCGATTCATCAAAGCCATCCGACCATGAAAGAAATGACCGAGCAACAAGCGCTGCTGAAACTCTCTGCCCTTTGTGCCCAGGCAGAGCACTGTAGTCATGAGATGACAGAAAAGATGCGTCGATGGGGACTTTCCGATGATGTCCAGGCCCGTATCATCGCACGGCTGAAACAAGAACGATATATCGACGACGAGCGTTATAGCCGTATGTTCGTCAGAGAGAAAATCAAGTTCAACAAATGGGGTCGCCGAAAGGTGGAACAGGCACTCATGGCCAAGCGCATCGACCGCGACACGATACAGATGGTGCTCGACGAGGTCGATGACGAGGAGTACCTGTCGGTATTGCGCCCGTTGCTCAAGAGCAAGCGCCGACAAATAAAACCCATGGGCACATACGAGACCACGGCACGGCTCGTGCGCTTTGCCCTCAGCCGCGGATTCACCATGGACCTGATACGCCAGTGCATCGACGATGCCGACGAAATCGATGAAGATGGACAAGAGAATCAGTTTCTGGCATAGGGTCATCAATCTGATTGCACCCGAGGCATGCATGGTATGCGGTGCACGTCTGGGCATCGACGAGCAAGTGGTGTGTACGGCCTGCAACCTGCACCTCCCCAGGACAGGGTTCGTTGCCACGCCCTACGACAATGTCATGGCGCGGCGGTTCTGGGGGAAAATCCCCATCGAGCGCGCTGCAGCACTGTTTTTCTATGAGGCGGGGTCGGAGGTAAGCCACATCATCCACAACCTGAAATACCACAACCACCCCGAAGTGGGCGTCGTCCTGGGGCGCATGGCAGCGGAAGAGATGGCACACTTCGATTTCTTCGACGGCATCGACATCATCATGCCCGTCCCGCTCGAGCGCAAGCACCAGCGCCACCGTGGCTACAACCAGAGTATGGAAATAGCGCAAGGCGTGAGCATGGTCACTCACCTGCCCATCGTGAAGGATGCCGTAAAACGCACCACCTTCCATGGCAGCCAGACACAGAAGAGTGTGGCCCAGCGTATGGAAAACGTGGAAGGTGCCTTCTGCCTCACAGGCAAAGCCGACCTCACAGGCCGCCATGTGCTCGTTGTCGACGACATCGTCACCTCGGGTGCCACCATCTGCTCGTGCGTGGAACCCATGCTCACCATCCCCGGCCTGAAAGTGAGTGTCTTCTCGCTGGGAGTGGTAAGGTGAAACAAAAGGACTCCAAAATTTGGTTCTTCTCTCGCTTTGCAGTACCTTTGCAACAATATTGGAAAATTTAACAAGGAATTGGAGATTGGAGATTTAGACTTCCATTCCCTTCCTTTCAATTGAATCATGCAATATATCATCATGGACAACCAGAAAAAAGACTTCGCACGGCGATTGCTCAAAATCAAAGCCATCAAACTGCAGCCTAACGACCCATTCACATGGGCCTCGGGATGGAAATCACCATTCTATTGCGACAACCGCAAGACACTCTCCTACCCCGATCTGCGCACCTACGTGAAACTTGAACTTACCCATGCCGTACTGGCTCACTTCCCGCAAGCCGAGGCAGTGGCAGGCGTGGCTACCGGTGCCATCCCACAAGGGGCCCTCGTGGCCGATGCACTGGGACTGCCTTTCGCATATATCCGCAGCAAACCCAAGGACCACGGACTGGAAAACCTCATCGAGGGAGAGTTGCTCCCTGGCATGAAAGTGGTGGTAGTAGAAGACCTCATCTCTACCGGGGGCAGTAGCCTGAAGGCAGTGGAGGCCGTCCGCAAGAGTGGCTGCGAAGTCATCGGCATGGTGGCATCCTACTCCTATGGCTTTGACGTGGCAAAGAATGCCTTCAAGGAGGCCGATGTAGAGCTGGTGACCCTCACCGACTACGACCATGTGGTGGCAGAAGCCCTGGAAACGGGCTATATTGCCAGCGACGACGTGCTGCTGCTCAACGAATGGAGGAAAGACCCCGCCAACTGGAAGAAAAGTTGAGCGAACATGAAACTATAACATACAACAATGGAAACGAAATTCGAAAGTAGCATAAGGGAGATTCCCTACGCCCAGGCATCGGTATACCACCGTCTGAGCGACCTCGCCAGAAGCGAGGAGGTACGCGACCAGTTACCTGAAGACAAGCGCGAAGACATCATCTTCAACACCGACAGCATCACGATGAACGTGCCGCCTGTGGGCAACATATCCATACAGATATGCGACCGCGAGGAGCCCAAGACCATCAAGTACGAGACGGTGAGTTCGCCCCTCCCCTTCAACCTCTGGGTGCAGTTGCTGCCCATCACCGAATCATCCTGCAAGATGCGACTCACCATCAAGGCCGACCTCAACCCCTTCGTCAAGAGCATGATTTCGAAGCCTCTCCAGGCTGGTCTGGAGAAACTGGCCGATGCCATCGCTGCAGGCAAATACGAATAACCCATTACCGATATGGCAAGCAAACTCTGGGAAAAGGATTTTGAAGTAAACAATGAAATCGAGCGCTTCACCGTAGGCCGCGACCGTGAGATGGATCTCTACCTCGCTCCCTACGATGTGCTGGGGTCGATGGCACACATCACCATGCTCGAGTCAATAGGCCTGCTCAGTAGCGATGAACTGCAACAGTTGCTCGCCGCCCTCAAGGAGATTCACGCCCTCTGCATGCGGGATGAGTTCGTCATCGAGGAAGGCGTGGAAGACGTGCACTCACAAGTGGAACTGATGCTCACCCGTCAACTGGGCGACATGGGAAAGAAGATTCACAGCGGACGGTCGCGCAACGACCAAGTGCTCGTCGACCTGAAGCTCTTCACCCGACAGCAACTGAAAGACATCGCCGATGGTGTGAAGACGCTCTTCGACGAACTGATAGCCAAGAGCAACGAATACAAAGACGTGCTCATGCCTGGCTATACCCATCTGCAGATAGCCATGCCCAGTTCCTTCGGACTGTGGTTTGGTGCTTATGCCGAGAGCCTGGCCGATGACATGCTGTTCTTACAGGCCGCCTACCGCATGACCAACCGCAACCCCCTGGGTAGCGCGGCAGGATATGGCAGTTCGTTCCCCCTCGACAGAAGCATGACAACCCGTCTGCTGGGCTTCGACACGATGGACTACAATGTGGTATACGCACAGATGGGACGTGGCAAGATGGAGCGCAACGTGGCTTTCGCCATCGCCACCATCGCCGGCACAATGGCGAAACTGGCCTTCGATGCCTGTCTCTTCAACAGCCAGAACTTCTCGTTCGTACGACTGCCGAAGGAGTGCACCACGGGAAGCAGTATCATGCCACACAAGAAGAACCCCGACGTGTTCGAACTGATACGGGCAAAGTGCAACAAGTTGCAGGCTTTGCCCCAGCAGGTGACGCTCATCATGAACAACCTGCCATGTGGCTATTTCCGCGACCTGCAAATCATCAAGGAGGTGTTCCTTCCCGCTTTCGACGAGATGAAAGACTGCCTGCGCATGACTGCATACATCATCAACCGCATGAGCGTCGATGAGCACATCCTCGACAACCCGCTCTACGACCCCATCTTCTCGGTGGAAGAGGTGAACCGCCTGGCTGCTGCAGGCATGCCCTTCCGCGATGCATACAAGAAAGTGGGACTCGACATCGAGGCAGGACGCTTCAAGGCCGACAAGCATATCCACCACACCCATGAGGGCAGCATCGGCAACCTCTGCAACGACCGCATAGCGCGACTCATGCAGGAAACGCTCGACGGATTCCATTTCGAGCGGATGATTGAGGCTGAGAAATCCTTGCTCTCATGAGGAGGCTGGTGATTGCCCTGCTCTGCGCGATGTTGTGCTCATCATGTGGTGACACACAAAACGAGTACACCATCGGTGCCTGCTATTTCGTGGTCGACAACAGCATCCACCAGGATGCCACCCTGGCGAGCGCGATGAACGTCAATGCTCCGGGCGTGTTCTGCACCATCACAAAAGATATCAGGAATGGTGCCAACTGTTTCATTTTTTCCAATAACACAGGACAGAACAGCAGTTCGAACCTCAACGCGCTCGACTCACGCCGCACGCTCATCCTGGGCTACAACAACGGTATCATCGTGGGGTTCGGCACACTTAGTTCTCCTGCCACATTCTATGCTTTCGACCGCGAGTGCCCCAACTGCTTCGACCCACAGGCCATCCCCATGAGGAGTCATCCGCTCAGCGTGAATGCCAGCGGCATGGCTACTTGCGCCACCTGCAAGAGGCAGTACAACCTCAACAACGACGGTTTCGTGGCATCGGGCGAGAATGGCAAACGGCTCACCCGTTACAGGGCACAGACCACCGGTCCCTTCGGTGTGCTCTCAGTGAATTGACTGGAGGTTTGAGGTTTGAGATCGGAGGTTTGATGTTCCTTCTGCTTCCCTTTCTCACAGAAATAAAAAAAATGTGCGAATTTGTTGGATGTTCGGACAAAACACCTTATCTTTGCAACCGCTTGTCGGCAAGCACCAACATACCGACACATCAGCCGCAATGGTGGAATTGGTAGACACGAGGGACTTAAAATCCCTTGGCCAGGAATGGCCGTGCGGGTTCGAGTCCCGCTCGCGGCACTTTTTCTTCCCCCACATGAAACATCTTCTATGCATTATTACCACACTCATGTTGCTCATGGCATGTGGCGTGGATAGCGGACATTTCAAGATTTCAGGCCGTTTCCTCAACATGAGCCAAGGCAATTTCTACGTCTATAGTCCAGATGGAGTCATAGATGGCATCGACACCATCAGTGTGGTGGGAGGCCGTTTCACTTACGAACGGCCCATAGAACAGGAGGGAACACTCATGCTTGTCTTCCCCAATTTCTCCGAGCATCCCGTCTTCGCCCAACCAGGGAAAAGCGTCACCGTCAATGCCGATGCCTCACACATGAAGGAGATGGATGTAAAGGGAACGAAAGCAAACGAATTGATGACGAAATTCCGCAAGCAGACAGCCAAGGCGTCACCCCCCGAAGCAACGGCAAAAGCCGAGGAGTTCATCAACGAATACCCCGAATCACCCGTGAGCCTCTTCTTGCTGAAGAAATACTTCGTGCAGACACTCACCCCTGACTATGCCAAGGCCGAACAGTTGGCCACCATGATGCTGAAGGAACAGCCTAAGAACGGACAACTGGTAATGCTCCAGAAACAACTTACCAAACTGAAAAACAGTGCCAAGGGTGCCTCCCTGGCGAAATTCTCCGCAAAAGACATGCAGGGCAATACGGTGACTGATGCCGATTTGGGCGATGGTGTGGCAGTAGTGACGGTGTGGAGCAGTTGGAACTTCGAGAGTCAAGAGCAGCAGCGCCAACTACGTCGAAAGGTACGCTCGTCGGGTGGAAAAATCAAGGTCGTCAGCATCTGTGTTGATGCCAACAGGAAACAGTGTGAGAGTACCATCGAGCGCGACACCATCAACTGGCCCGTTATCCTCGACGACCGTCTTTTCGAGAATCCCACGCTACAGCAACTGGGATTGAGCGATGTGCCCGACAACCTCGTCATCAACCACCGCCGTGTCGTCGACAGTGGGCTCAACACTCCACGACTGATGGAGAAACTCGATGAGTTGCTGAAATAATAATCCCACAACCTTTCTTCCATTCCTATTTAGTATATTCTTGGCTTGGAAGAAAAGACACACGGAAAAGTCATAATATATTTGGCTTTTCGCCTACATAATCGTATTTTTGCAAAAATCTATCAATCGATCCATCAATTATGTTGGTGAAAACATTCTGTGCCGCCGTGACGGGGCTTGAAGCCACCACCATCACTATCGAAGTGAACATCAGTCGCGGCGTAATGTTCCATCTCTCGGGCATGGCCGACACCGCCGTGCGCGAGAGTTATGACCGTATCCGCGTGGCATTGCCTAACGTAGGGTTCAAGGTGCCCGTGTCGAACATCACCGTCAACCTCTCTCCCGCCGACATCCGCAAGGAAGGCAGCAGTTACGACCTGCCCATGGCCATCGGCATCCTTGCCGCCAACGGCAACCTCAAGGCCGACAACCTGAAAGACTACATGATGGTAGGCGAGTTGGGACTCGACGGCACACTGAAGCCCATCCGCGCCGCCCTGCTCATCTCCATCCTCGCACGAAAGGAACAGTTCAAGGGACTCATCGTGCCCAAGGAGAACGCACGCGAGGCTGCCGTGGTCAACAACCTCGAAGTATATGGCATGGGAAACCTCAAGGAGGTCATCGACTTCATCAACGACCCCAGCACCGCCACGCCCGAGTTCGTGGACACCCGCAAGGAATTCTATGAACAACAATACAGTTTCGACCTCGACTATGCCGACGTGCGCGGACAGGAGAATGTGAAACGCGCCCTCGAGGTAGCCGCAGCCGGCGGACACAATATCATCATGATAGGCCCACCGGGAAGTGGCAAGTCGATGATGGCGAAACGTCTGCCCAGCATCCTCCCCCCACTGTCGCTCGCCGAGAGTCTGGAGACCACGCAGATACACTCCGTGGCAGGGAAACTCGGCAGTGGCACATCGCTCATCTCGCAAAGGCCGTTCCGCAGTCCGCACCACACCATCTCTCAGGTAGGACTATGTGGTGGCACTGCCAACGTGCAGCCTGGCGAGGTGTCATTGGCTCACAATGGTGTGCTCTTCCTCGACGAGTTGACCGAGTTCTCGAAGCAGACGCTCGAGGTGCTGCGACAACCACTCGAAGACCGTGTCATCACCATTACCCGGGCGAAATACACCGTGGAATATCCTTGTTCGTTCATGTTCGTCGCCTCCACCAACCCATGCCCATGCGGCTACTATGGCGACCCCACGCATACCTGCGTCTGCACACCGGGACAGATTCAGCGCTATATGGGGAAAATCTCCGGACCCCTGCTCGACCGCATCGATATCCAGTGCGAAATCTCTGCCCTGAGTTTCGACGACATCTCGAAAGCGGCACCCGGAGAGCCGTCCGCAGCCATCCGTGAACGGGTCATCAAGGCCCGTGCCATACAGGAGGAGCGTTTCAAGGGTATCCGTGGCGTACACTGCAATGCACAGATGAGCGAGCGGATGATACACCAGTATGCCGAGCCCGATGACAAGTCGCTCCAACTCCTCCGTATGGGCATGGAACGCCTGAAACTCTCAGCCCGGGCCTATAACCGCATCCTCAAGGTTGCCCGCACCATCGCCGACCTCGACCACTCCGAGCATGTGGAGAGCCGCCATATTGCCGAAGCCATCGGCTACCGCAACCTCGACCGTGGCGACTGGGCAGAACGTGGGGTGTAGCAGTGCTTTAGTTTCGCATTTGCTCTTCTTACGGAAGGGAAAGGAAGCAGAAAAGAAAAGGGACACATGCCTAATTGTCGTTGATACGATAATGAAACGTGACATTTACCTTCTGCATATGGATAAACTACAAAACAAGGTAGGCAAAAAAAGAAATATCTTAACAGGACATCACACCATTTGTCCTGCAATCGTCATGATGTTCATCAGTTTCTTTTTCTCTTGTTGCAGTTCAAATCCTCAAGATAAGCCACAACCAGAAGAAGTGCCTGTTTCTGAACCAACCCCCGTCGTGCAGGCTCCATACTATTCACCAGATTCTTTATCTGCTTCCGACACGGCGACAATGAGGCAAGAGGAAACGTCCGTAATCGAGCAGCCAAAGCCACAGGCGCAACCCCAACCCATAAAAGCGACAAGAATCTCACGCTATTATGAAGAGGGCTATGAAAAGGGCTACGATGATGGCGAGGACGATGCGGTGATGAACAATGGCTGGGAGGGACAGTTTGATGATGAGTGCCCGTATACAGGCCAGAAGAAAAAAGAATACCAACTGGGCTATGAAGATGGCTATGAGGCCGGATATTATGACAACAAAGATGGGGATGAATGATTGTGAGGCATACGACAAATAGCAATTCCAAATACTGCTCCAATGGCTTTCGAAGACCCCGATTATGACGATTTCGAATTCAGGGAACAGCATCCTGATATCTATGGCGACGATGGTGTCATGGACGACTTCTATGGTGGGCAAAGGCGTACCCGTCAGAACAAGTCCCAACGGAGTTCTTCTGGCATCTGGACGACGAAAGACGAGCAATTCCATCAAGAGTACCTCGCATGGAAACGCATCAACCATAAACGGATAGAGCAACTGAACACGCCATCACCTCAACCAGAGAAAGAGCCCCAATCTTCCCCATCCGACGAATCATTCATTTGGGTACAAATTGTCTTTGGACTGATGATTTATGCTGCTCTTGTCATCATGCTTATCCAAAGTTGCAATGAATAGGCAAAGCAGGAAACATGACGGTGATGGCAGCACAAAAAAGAAACCATTTTAAAATCATGAGAAAAGAACTGGAAGACCGCGTTGCCCTGGCGGTGGACAATTTCATGCAGGGCTATGGATGCTGCCAGAGCGTGGTGGCGGCCTTCGCCGACCTCTACGGACTCGACGAGACGATGGCCAAACGCATCGCAGCCGGGTTTGGTGGCGGTGTGGGCAGGATGCGGATGATGTGCGGTGCCGTCTCGGGCATCGTCATCCTCGTGGGACTCGACTGCGGTCAGACCGAAGGGAGCGACCGCGCAGGCAAGTCGGCATGCTACAAGGTGGTACAAGAACTGCTCGCCAAGTCGACAGCCGACAATGGCTCACTCATCTGCGCCGAACTCCTCGGACTAAAAGGACCTGTGCCATTGGGGCATTATATGGCATCGGAGCGTACCGCCGAATACTACAAGCGCCGTCCCTGTGCCGCCAAAGTAGAGAGCGCCGCCAAAATCTTTGCTGAATATCTGGAGGGGAAAGAGGCTTAAGATTTGAGGTTTGAGATTTGAGGTTTGAGGTTTGGCTGAAGACATTATACTTTATTAACACATCTTTTCCCAGAAAGGACACGGAATTAGACATTGATTTGCTACTTTTGCCGATGCATTTCTTATAATAACATCCTAACAACGACTTTTAGATGAAAAGAACTATCGTTTTATTCAGCCTTATGGCATGCTTCGTCATGGGGCTTTCAGCCCAAGACATCGTGGGCAAATGGCAATCACAACCCGTTTCGGAAGAGGAAAACCAGAAAATGGTGGTTGAGATGACCTTCGGTGCCAACAAGACATTGCAGATGAGCGTGAATGTCTCCATGAGCGACCCCGAATCCATGGAAATGGCATTCCATTTCACCATCGATGGAACCTACTCCAACATCGAGAACAACACCATTCCTTTCAAACTCAATGGCGACAATGCTGTCATTACCCTCGACAAGTTGGATTTCAAGGGTGAAATGGCAGAACAGATGAAAGAAAACCAGGAGTTGGCCAACGGTATCAAGAAGATGATGCAAGACCAAATCAACGCATCGAAAGAAGAGATGACAAAAGAAGTTCCAAGCGAAGGTTTCTTTACCATCAGCGAGTATACGGGCGACACGATGAAACTGAATATGTCGGGCGACGACCAGGTGCTGACGATGATAAGAGTGAAATAACCACATCATCACCATAACGGCATCCCCCTCTTCCCGGCTGAGAAGAGGGGGATGCCGTTTTTGGAAGGACTGCATAATTTCAGAAGAAGATGTCCTGGATATAGTCCCATGCCGACTTGTCGTTGAACTCATGGTCGGCCCGACGATAGTAGCCCCGGATGTCGGATTTCAGGTCTGCCACACCGAAATAGCGTCCATAGACCGCCCGCGAAGAATCGGCAAAAAGGTTTATCTCACGTTCCACACCATCATAGCGGCGCTCAAAATCCTCCCAGTTCGTACCATAATTCGCCAGCGCCTCCACGCTACGTTCCAGATAGTGATAGTGCGACCGCTGCAATCTCACCGCCACGGAGTCGAGTTCATGCATGAGATGGGTGTTCTTACGCAGGTAGGTGTCGGTCTGGTACTGCCGTGCCTCCCTGATGCGCTGGCGTGAGTCAGCAAGCGACTTGTATTCACTGCCTTCGGCAAGGGCACATGCCCTGTCGTATTTGTCGAGCACGCCCTCGATGCGGTCGAGTTGTCCGTTGAGCGATGGTCTAAGCCTTACGACAGGCTGTCCCTTGCTGTTCTCCAACTGCTGCAGCAACTTGATGCGCTGCCGCATCTTGTCCATATCCTTTTCCTCCCACACCGACCATCCGAACTTCAGTTCGCACTTCCTTGCGAAGGCCGGCACATAATGTTCCATCAATTGCATCTTCAGCGTGTCGCTCTCTCCTGGCCTCAACAGTTGGTTGTCGTCGAGGAAACCAATGAGATGATGGGCGGCAAACCATCGTTGGTTGAGTGTGTCGGAATCGAGTCCCTGGCGCACTTCCTTGATGAGTTGTCGCACTTGCTCTGCCTGAGTGCCTTCACGCGTGATGGCACGGGGTGGATCGAGCCGCAACTTCGCGAAGAAGAGCAACGAACCCACCACTGCCACGACAGCAACGAGCAGGAGTATCACTTTGAGAGAGGTCTTCATTGCTGTGCAGCGGGTTGGTCGGGGGATGCCGCCTGCGTGGCATTCTTATCGGGGATATACCCTGCCGTCTGGTCGAGCACCTGGATGTATTTCTCAATGGTTATCGACCCGTCTTTGCTGTAGGGCGAACGGGTGGTCTTGAGAGTAGTGAGCACATCGGGTTTCTTCGCCCGCTCCACCGATTCCTTCAACGTAGCCCAAAGCTGGCTATCGGAGAGACGGAGCGAGTCGGTCTTCGCGGTGAACGCATCGAAGTCATACTCGTTCATGGCATCATACAAACCGGCAAGCGCGCCATCGAAGAGCGAGTCGGCCTCTGTTTTCGTCCATTTCGCAGCCTTGTCGAGATAATCCACAATCTGGGCATGCCTCAGCGAGTCGGCCCGTTGCTGTTCCAACAACTCACGCTGCTTCGCTTCCTCAGCCAGACGCTTGTTGATGGCATTCTCTTTCAGGAAAGCGCCCGAATACCCTCCGAGGGCAATTCCCATCAGTACACCAAAACCCAAGCCATAGAAGAACTTCTTGGAAATCTTCATCGGTTGTGCATCCTTGGACTTCTTTCCTGTTTTACTCGTGTCAGCAAGCATGTCGGTCTTGCCTTTCTTCTGCGACGTGGCCTTCTCGCGCTCCAAGGTCACCTGACGGCCGCGCACGGAATTCACTTTATAGCCTGGCAATGGTGACTGCTCGGCATCGAGTTCGGGCCAGTCAAGTTCAAATTTCACGCGAGAGCCTTTCGAAGTACCATTCACTGAATAGTTCATCCGGGCAAGGGCTTTCTTCATCACGACGGTCACTTGCTGGCTGCCCGACAGGTCTACCTCTTCTTCTTTGTCCTGATAGCCATCACACTTCACCATCAGCAGGGCCTGCGTGAGGTCTTTCTCGGGCAACACGCGGTATTCTTTTCCCGACACCCTCACCATCTCTGCTCCTTTCACCTGCACGCTCTTGCTGCCATTGACGATGGGTTCGCCTTCCTCGTCGACCAACTGCACGGTCACGCCACTGATGATATGCCGCCAAAGGATGTCGGCAGGCAATGCTGCCTCGCAGCGGCTCTTCTGCACCAGATAATCGAAATGGAACGGCACGCAATGATCCTTGCGCAATTCGAGCGGCAGCCTGTCGCCCACCCTGCCCAGCACGGGCTTGTCGAAGGGTTTGTCGGCACCTTTGAGATAAATCTGTCCGTTGTTGGCCAAAAGCCTTTTCTTGGGGGGAGACACCACGGCAGGCATGCTCAGCACATGGTTGGTGAGGTCGGTCATCTTCTCCGACCTGACCAACGTGCCATAGGCGGCATCGATGAGAAACACCCCTTCATATCCGGCATATTCCGGTTGAAGCAGAGCCTGTCCGAGCAGGTCGGCAGCACTGTATCGGGTGCCTTTTCCATAGAGGCGGTAGGCATAGCCGTTGTAGTTCTTCGGCGCGCTCCATTCGAAGTCATGCTCTTCATAATTGCGGCTGAACCAACCACTCAGCACCGCCGTATCACCCCCTTCGGCAAGCACCTGGGCAGCGGCATCGATAATGGTGGGCAGGTCGGCGACGGCAGCCAACAGGGCTTTCCGTGGCACGAAGACGGCAAGTGCCCTATAGTCGCCCACCCGGGAAAAGATGGGTTTGATGACATATACCATACATCCGTTCTGCCGCAAGGCAACCATCCTGATGATGCCGTTGAAGTCGACGGGCAGCGAGAGAGTCCCTCCCGTCCGCACGTCGAATATTCTGCCATTGTCGGCACCATTATCGTACACCAACTGGTGGTCTTCGCCGTTCTTTATCAGTTGCGAATATAAACTTAGTCTCATGGTCTGATATGTTTTTCGTTTTTATCTTTTGAAAATCCGTTTCAGCCAGCACTTCCCCTTCCGCTCGGCAAGCAGTATCTTGCTCACCACCTCACTGGCCTGGGAAGTATCCATCTGGCAGAAGTTCTTGAAACATACGTCACCGATGTCGAACATGAAAGGCGGAGGAAGTACACCTCCATTGATGTTGAAGTCGCGGCAGCACCTGTCGAGCAGGCCCATGAAGTTGGAGTAGTTGCGGTTGATGAAGTCCATGATATGGTCCATCTCATACTCACCTTCCTTCAGGTTGTGCGCCACCTTATCGGTCTTCGTCACCAGCACGTAGATGCCATCGGTGTGGTTCTGCAACACGCCGCTGTTCTTGAGATAGGTAAGTCCTGTGGTGAGATACTGGTCCTGCAACGTTCCCTTATAGGCTTTCCGCTCAGCGCCATACTCGATGATGAAGATGTGTATCTTCCGGTTGTCAGAGGGATTGCTCACGAGGATGCGGTTGAGCGAGCCAAGGGCGTCCTGGTGGCGCTCGTCGTATTTGTCATGGCTTCCTGCTGGCAGCCACTGCAGGTAACAGAAAAGCTCACCAGCCATATCAACGAGGGTCACGGGATGAATCTTATGTTTCAGGTCCTCGAGTTGCAGTCCGATGGCGAAGTTGGTCTTTACTGGGGTACGTCCTGGCAGCACGCAGAAGTCACCGTTGTTGGTGAAGATGCTTTCCAGTTTCGACTCATATCCGAAGTCGTGGGCGCTGTTTGCCACCGGCTCTACGCTAAGCACGATGTTGCGGTTGTTCTTCGCCGCGCAGAGGATGGTTCCCAGCGCACAGGTCTTCCCCGATGAGGGAATGCCCCAGAGATACACCTCGAGCGTGCCTTCTTCTATCTGTTGGATAGACCCCTCGACGTCTATCATCTCGGTGATTGGCATCCCGAGCATGTCGACGAAGCCGTGGGCGATACCACACTCCTCCTCCAGTTCGTGCTCGCTGATGATTTTGTTGCTCACGAGATAGTTCACCGTAGCGGCATCAAGCAGGTTATGGTCATCGGCGATGAGTGCCTTCAACTCATCGCTGGTAAGCCGTCCGTTATCAATGGCATCGGCGATGTAGAGGGCGGGATTGTCTTGCAAGTCTATCTCCTTGCACACCTTCCTCATATTGTCTGTATATTCTGTTTTTTGCATGATGGGTATATGTTGTCCTGCCATGCAGGATAGTTAGTTGTCGAAGATGTTGGAAATGGTCCTGATGAAGTGGTTCTGGCTGAACCCCTTTGATTCCCCAATGAGAATCTCGCGTGCCACCACCTTGGCGGTATCGGTATTCAGCCGGCAGTAGTTCTGGAAACACACGTCACCGATATCGAAGGGGAAGACAGGGGGCAGTTGTCCGCCGCAAATCTCGAACTCACGACAGTAGCGCCGAAGCAATCCGATGAAGTTGGGATAGTTGGCATCAATGAACTTCTCCACATGTTCCTGTGGCGTTTCCCCCGGAGCCAGATGTTCATGTATCTTGTCTGTCTTCGTCACGAGCACGTAGATGCCGTCGGTATGGTTTTGCAGCACACCGGTATTCTTGAGGTAGGTGAGTCCGGTGGTGAGGTATTGGTCCTGAAGGGTGTCCTTGTATTTCTTCCCCTCCCGGCCGTATTCCACCACAAAGAGATGTATCTTGCGGTTGTCGGTAGGGTTGTCGACCAGTATTCTCAGGAATGCCCCGAGGGCTTTGCGGTGGTCGTCGTATTCGCCGGCTCTTCCCACCGCCATCCAGTGGAGGTAGCAGAAGAGTTCGCCTGCCATGTCGACGAGGGTCAAGGGATGCATTTTCCCGTCGGTGGCCTCGAGTTCGAGACCGATGGCGAAATTGGTCTTTGTGGGGGTACGTCCGGGCAGTTTGCACACGGCGTTGTTGAGGGGGAACACCTGCTCAAGTTGTGTCATGTATCCAAAGCCTTGGGCCGATGCAATAGGCACCATACGGCTCGCCACGTCCTTGTCGTTGCGCAACGAACATAGCAGGGCACCCAGCGCGCAGGTCTTTCCCGACGAGGGGATACCCCAGAGATACACCTCGGTGTTGCCGCTTTCGATGAGTTGGATATTGCCGTTGTATTCCATCATGTCGACGAGGGTGGACCCCAGCATGCTCACGAAGCCCGGGTCGATGTGGCAGTCACGCGTCAGTTCTTCCGTGGTGATGACGCCGGCCTTCACCAGTTGATGCACCACGGAGGCATCCACCAAGTTGTGGTCGTCGCGCAGCATGGTCTTCAGGTCATCAGCACTGATATGCTGCTCTTCCAGCAGCCGCTGGATGAGTGGCAGCGCATCGGCCTCCTGTTCGATGGCCTTGCACAGCGCCTTCATCTCTATGGTATAGTTGTCTTGATACATGTCTTAGGGTTTTGTCTCGTCCATTTGCTGGAGTTTGGCCTGGCGGGGCATCACGACGCTCCAGTCGGGCTGGGGTGTCTTTCGCTTTCCTCCCAGACGTTCCCACGATTTTGAATGGCGTGTCTGCAGCCAATAGGGGAAGAACAACAGCAACAAGGCAGCCAACAGCAACGGGATGGCATAGAAGGGAGGCATGGAGAAACGGGCACACTCGTCGGACAACTGGCTGAGTCGCTCCAGGGCCATGGTGGCATGTGCACTCTCAAAGCCGGTAGTGTCGGCCACCTCATTGTTCAGCCGCTGTCGCAGCGAGGTGTCCATGGTCTTCTGCCATGAGGCCACGGCACTGGCTGTAAGGTCGGAGTTGCCAAGCAAGAACACGTTCCACACCGACGACCCGTCGTGTGCCTTCTCCACCCATTGCCGGGCATCCTGCCGCAGGCTGTCGAGGGCAGGGGGTGCCAGCATTGTGCGCAGCGTATTCACCATATTGCCACGCATCACCGCCACACCATTCGATGGCATGCCCTCGGTATGCTTGTTGAACCCATATTTGGCGAAGTTCTTCGACTGTTTGTTCTTCACACCCGACAGCCGTTTGCGGTAGTTGGCCACCCGCTTGTCCACGATACTGTCGTATTCGTCGAACATCGGCATCACTTCGGCCAGGGCGTTGTCGAACTGCCGTGTGACGCGTGTCTCGCGTCCTGACACGGAGAAGAAGTGGAGGAAAGGCACCACGGGCACCATCATCACGAAAGCCAACGACACGATGGCGATGCGCTCCTTGACGATGCTTCCGGCAAACTTCTCCCCGGTGCCTTTCATCTGCTGAGCCATGAAGCATAGCAGCACCATGGTGATGCCGAGGGCGGTAGCCGCTATGGCCGACGCCACTATCTGTCCATGCGAGAGGTAAACGAGTCCCATGAACGAGATGTACGCGATGAAGATGGCAGCGACCACGGCGAAGACCTGTGCGAGTGCCGTCTTCTTGATTTTATGGTTGATGGTGTTCATTTTCCAAACATCTTCGCTCTTTCGTGACGGTTATTTCAAGTAGGGCCTGGCCAGTTTATAGAACCGTTTCAGGCGGTCGGGATGCTGTGAGAAGAAGTTGCGGGCATCCGACGACTGTATGCCGTTGCCCTTCTCCTTCTTGTTGGACATGACACGGGTGATGCGCACCACACACATCAGTCCGCGCCCTTCGCCCATGTTGAGCACTTTACGGTAAGCGCTCTCGGGCATGAGGGCCATGCAGTAGATGCCCACGTCGAGTTTGGTGAGACGCCCGTCGATGCGTTTCTGTTCCATACGGGTGTAGTTGTCGGGGGTACCTGTCTTCGAGAAGAGCAGCAACTTATCGGTAAGTTTCTCCGAGGTGTTGAGCCCATCGACCACGCGTTGCATGGGGGTAAGGAGCCTTGGCGACTCCTGTTGCGCACCGAGCAATGCCTGCAGCACGGCATTCCATGCATTGTTGGCGAGGGTATCGGTGACGAGGCTTTCTGCCTGCTTGGGTTGCCGTGGAGTCACGAACGAGGCCTCCACTTTACGTTTGGTAAGCATCCTCGTCCATGCCTCAGCCAGTTTCAGGCAGTTCCATTCATTGGTTCCCTGTCCGAGCACCCACGGCACGAGTTCGCGCTTCATCGTGGCCTGGGGGTGGGTAAGGTTGTCGAAATAGAGAAGCGTGGGGTCGGGGGTGATGTTATCGAGTCCGAAATGCGCGGTCTGTTCCAGTCCGAGGTTGTCCCAGGTATAGTATGCCATCTGCAGGCTGTCGTGCTCATTGTAGGCCTTCACGTCGGGCAGGGTGTAGAGATAGTCGAGTTTCCTGATGAAGGGGGCGTTCGCCCAGGTGAAGTTGTCGTTGTTGCCCAAATACACCTCGTTCTTGCTCTTCGACAGCAGGAAAGGACTTCCGGTCTTGCTGCCATAGTTGAGTGCCTTGGCAACCAGCGCCACAGGATAGACGTCATCGGAGGCAGCGAGGAAACGGGTCATCGACGCACAGCCGTTCCAGAACCCGCTTGCGCTGGCATCATTGGCCCATGCCGTGGTAGTGTGTCCAAGGAACATGGCTTTCTGACCATCCAGCCTATAGTCGGAGCTACCAGTGGAGAGGCGGGCGAGTTCGGGACGGGTGAGCACGGCAGCGAGTGCCACAAGGGGCTTGAACGACGAGCCTACATAGCGTCGCATGAGAGCGGGGTTCTTGCGTCCCAGTGCCAGTTCCGGGTCGATGTTCTTGTCGGCAGAGCGGAAGAAGGGTGCTGCCACCACACATCCCGTAGCCATGTCCATGACGGTGAAAGAAAGTTCCCATTGGTCTTTGGCATTGAAACGCGACTTCAGTTCGTTGGCATAGATTTCCAGTTCTTTCTCCATCATCATCGAGAGCATGGGGTCGATGCTCAACCGCACCGTGTCGCGGTAGACGGAGTTGCGGAGAGTCGACGACAGTCCGCTGAGTATCTGTTGTGTGAATCGGTCGGTGAGCGATGCGCCAATGTTGTAACGGGCCTTGCCGGCATTGGAGTGGATGAGCGATGAAAGGGTGAGCATGGGATTGCTTTTGCTCACCATCAGTTCCGCCATCTTGCCTTTCTGGGTGTCATGGGTCACCATCAGTTTCACATTGCCCGTCAGATCATACACCTCACCGTTCATGGCTGCCGACGACGATTTCTGGCTAGCCATGGCACCATGCTCGTCGTAGACGGTCACATGACAGCCTGTAGTCTTCAGACGCAGTTTCCCTCCATCTACGTAGTCGAGATAGAGAGCGGCTTGCCTGTCACCACCAAACCTCACACACAGGGTGGTATTGCCTGCCGCATAGTCGTCGTAGAGCCGCATGAAGTCAATGGCCTTGCCGTCGGTGCGGAGCAGCGAATGGGTTGTGTCGTCGGTCTTTACCACCACTTCATGTCCTCCATCGGTGGCGAGGTGGCCCTTACCCGACTGCTGCAGTGGAACCACAGACTTTCCCCATACCACGAAGCAGTGGTTCGATGTGGGGAAGAGGGTATTGTCGGCGCAGGTCACTGTTCCCACCCATGGGTCTTTCACGAGTGCCAACTTAAACATTGCTGCCACCACCTCGATACTCCGGATGCTGAGGGTGTCGGAGTCGGCAAAGCGGATACGGAACATCCTGTCGCCGAGCGACGCACGTTGTTTCTCGAGCAGCGAGGGGATATCACTGTTGTAGTAGAACCGCTTATCGTCTTCGTCGGTAATCTTATCCGGACGGATGCCCACCAACCGCAGGTCGGCGGCACGCGCACCATCGATGTCGCTCTCGCCATAGGGCAACTCAAACACCAGGGCGGGATAACGCTTCATCAGGTCTTCCACCGACTTGGGGTTGGCGAGTTCTTTCGGACAGTCCTTGCCCTGCTCTACAAGGTGCCTGAGCAGGAGGTTCGACTTCTTCACGAAGCCCTTGTCGCTGGCAGGCACATAGACGTCGCCGGCTGCCGAAGAGCCTATCTCCGTGCATCGCTTGCAGAAAGTGAAAAGGGCGATGATGACGATGAGCGCTGCCAGTACCCATTTCACCAACTTGCCATAACGCTCCCACCAGCGACGGTCAATCTGCGGGACAGAGGGGGTAGCAGGCCGCACTGGCCGCTGATAACGAGGCGATGGCCCCACTGGGGTTTCCTGGGAAACGGGGTGGACCAGAGCTTCCGGAGCTTCCGAGGTTCCCGGATATTCCGGGTTTTCCAGATATTCCGGTTTCTTAGGGTTTTGCGGTGTTTTCGTGGGCTCTGGTTTTTGGGGGGTGTGTGGGGCTTGTGGTATGCCTCTTCGCCAGTCCTGGATAATCGTGTTGGCAGGGTCAGTGCGCCATGCGCTCAGGTCATCGTAGTGGGCCACGATGCGCAGGTAAGGTCCGAGGATGCGACTGGCGGCACACCGACTCACCACACCAAAGCCCAGTGATGCCTTAGCCCTAAAGTCTTCAGGCAAGGCGTCGATGGCATGGAGGAGGGTGACGAGTTGTGATGATAATGCCATATTATCAGCAGATTGCCGCTGCTTGTCGTCAAGCCTGATGAACAGCCTCTTCTGATACTTAATGCAATGGGCGATGGTCTCTGCCAGTTGTGTCTCGCTGGAGGAGGGAGCCTCGGGCATTTCGTCAGGAATGACCAGATGGGATTCCGCCAACTGGTTGGGCTCATCATACTGCCGTAGGGGGGGCAGGGCGGTCACCAGCGGGGTGAGGCGGTGACTGATGCGGGCATGGTCGACATCGTCAATCTCATACACCGACCGCATGGCATAGGAGCGCATATTGCCAAACCGTGTCATCGCACCCCGTGTGAGCGAGAGGGTAAGGAGACCATTCTCTGGATGCACGAACGAGTAGAGGGCTGTCGACTGCTCCTCGGCACCGTTACCGAGCCAAGAGCACAGGGCATCGGCCTGACTGCTCACCCCTGGCGTGAAAGCGAGCACGGTGTCGCCGGGAGTGATGGAGGTTGCCCCCATCACCATGCATTCCACCTTCAGTGCCATGCCATCGGTCATCGTATTGTCGGTATGTTGTTCGTCGGTCATGTTCAGATTTCCGTTCCGTAGAGGTAATTCAGTATCTTGCCTGCATGGTTATACTCGTCCTTGATATCGTAGACGCCATGCATGAAGAGGATATTGGTTGTGAGTTGTAGCGCGCCAAAGAATGCCCTGAGGTTGTATTGCCGGGCATTGCCCACAAACGAGGTGGAGTCGCCTTTCAGGTGCGAGCAGAAGTTGAACCTGTTGTCGATGGGCGTGGCGACGAAATAGACACGCCGGGGCAACCCACAGAGCATCTCGAAGGCAGGGGTATCCACGGCACTGCTCTTCCCTATCCTGCTGTCGGCCAGGAGAAAGGCCTCGATATGGCTTTCCACATACTCGTCGAGGAGGGCTCCTCCCGGCACGGTGTAGGCATCTGTACTGTTGAAGAGTGCCGACAGCGTATCGGGCAAGTCGAGTTGTTGGCACTGGTCGTAAAGAGTGTCGAGCAGCCTCAGCGTGGTTTCCTCACTTTGTTGGGCTGCAGGGTGCAGGCGTCCGCCGGCATGCGAGGCGATGTCTGCCAACCGCTCGTCCATCGACAGCCACTGTGGCAGGTCGGTATAGTCGGCGGGAGGCTGGTAGGTGGCAGGCGGGTTCTTGCGCAGAAGGCCATGGGCACAGGCTTGCCTGAAGAGCAGGAGGAAATGGCTGTACACCAAGTTGATGTCGGCCCCCGAGAGTTCATACACTTGTCTGAATCCCTGTTCTGCCATCACGCCGTCAATACCCTTGAATACCAGATACCAGTTCTTCCTGCCTAAGTCGCCATATCCCGTGAGGGATGCCATCGCCCCCATCATTCGTGTGAAGGCGTTGGCATCGGTGGGGTTCTCGCCAGCCGACAGGGGTAGGCAGCACTGGTCGACCACCACGATGTCGGTAGACTTGAAGGTGAAGTAATGGAAATAGAAATGTTTTTTCAGCGACTGGCGGAACAGGTCGCGGCTGGGCACGGAGAGGCCCTTGTCGACCTCGAGCAATGTCCAGGCATCACCGATGGCATTGAGGGCGGAGTCGGTATCAAACTCCAGGAAGCGCTCGAAAAGTTGTTCACCGCTGAGAAGATGGCGCTTCCTACTTTTCCTGTAACCCTGACGCACATAGTAGGCGATGCGGTTGGGCGTGGGCATGTAACTCTCTGCTGTGTCTTGCAGGCTTTGGGCACCTGCCGTCGGACGGATGGTATTGCTCCAACCGCGCTCTGTCTTGCTCTCAAACTCCACCACACGCACCACCTTCCCACTCTCGCGGTTCTTGTATTCGGTATAGGCGAAAATATGGTTCTTGCATGCCATCAGCGACCTCATCACCGCATTGAACATATTGATAGACTCCTCGGTCATCACTTCACCAGGCACGTCGATGAATTCCACCTTGACGACCTTGCCAAACTCGCTCTTGAAATGCGACACGTAATGATTTTCCTGACGACAGGCATATACGGGGGTTTTCTCCACGCCGTCACCCACCCTCACGATGTCTTTCGTCTGCCGGTGCAGACTACGGTCACGGTATTCGTCTACCACTTCGAGACCCAACTTCTCGAGCGAGCCCACGATGTCTTGCAGCAAGTAGGTCTTGCCCACACCTACCGACCCTACCACCGCCAGCCTGACATGGGCCTCCACACGACGGTCGAAGCGCCACTGGCGGAAAGTGCTGTAAAGGGATGAAAAATATCCTAACATATACTATAGGTTCAATGGATTCAACGTAAATAACGGACATCGGGACGGGTGAGCCGCGTGGCGGTCATCACGGCGAGCAATAGCGTGCTCTCCAAGGCCTCTCCCACAGAGTCAACACCCAGTCCGGGGTTCAGACGTCCAGTGAAAGGGAAGTGCCCGGTGTAGGAACAGTAGAGGTATACAGACGTGCCCACCCACATCATCATCGCCAGCAAACGCCACACCAGTCGCACGTCGAGGGGCATGCTGCCACGGCTGATACTGCGGGGCAGGTTGTATAACGTCAGGGCCACGGCAAGGAGCACCAGCAGTCCGAAATAGACGACATATGCTCCCAGACCGTAAGTGCCGAAGAAGGCGGCTTGCAGCGACACGTCGTTGAGCACCACCGGCGACTGTCCCGTCGATACCGAGGGGTGCAGCATGTGGCGTTCGGGCGAAAGGGGGTCAGCACCGCTGGTATTGTACATATAGTGCATCATCACCGTCATGAACTCGGTGTCGCTCACTGCATAGCGGTAGCCGGAGTCGCGGTATTTCTCAAATTGCGAGAACATATGGAAACGGCGTGTCGACCGGCTGTAGTCCACCTCATCGGCATCGGTGATGGCAGAGATTATGTTGGGGGCGAGTACCGCCAGTGCCAACACTCCTGCTACGGCAGCCACTACCCAGCGCCGCTCGCGCTCGTTGGCCTTATACTCCCTCGAGTTGGGACTCCCGTTCTGGTATTTGTAGGCAATGAGATAGAAAGTGATGGTGAGCAACACTATTCCCAGATAGTTGGTGAAATAGCCCTTGTCAGCGGTAGGCATGAGGATAGCGGCACCAAGGAAAAGGAGCGAAAGCAGCAGCATCTTGGCGAAAGCCCACAGACGACCCTGAGAGAAGTCTACTTGCATGAGCGACCAACTCAGTCCGAAGACCACCAGGAGGGTGATGAACACCGTAGAGAAGTTGCCTGGCAGCACCGATACGGCAGCCACTGCGGCACACAGCAACAACACGAGGATGGCGGAAGGCAGGTTGACATAGCGGCTCATTGCCGTCATCCACGGCCAGCGGCTGGTGAGCCGTTCGCTCTGACGCTGTGCCCATACCATGGGCCGTGCCTTCAACCTCGGTCGCCAGAAATTCCTCAATACGAGGGCAACGATGGCGAGCAGATTGAAAAGCAGCAACGTATAGGGCACGCTGCGGTGCAGGTCGTTCACGCCGCTGAGTTCCGACCAATGAAGTACATTGGCAGAGAACACCTCACCGGGCATGTAGGAACGGAGCACCTCACGGCTGAAATGCTGGTCGGCATGACGTAGGGCAAGTCCACAGAGGGCAACCAATACCACGGCTATCGCCACTGCCACCCATCGGTGCCACTGGCTCTTCCGCTTATGGGCGAGGTGCCTGGGAGTGGTAAGGAAATCGTGGTTGAAAAGGAGCGACAGGCAGAACAAGAGGGTGAGCATCAGTCCCACCGTAGGCACAATCATACCCGTGAGTTTCTCAAAATAGGGATAGGTCCACGAGAGTTTGAGGGCTATCATCATCCTGGCCACGCCATAGGCGAAGGCGATGGTGACCACCATGCGGAATCCCCATGGCAACCGGTCGGCCCACTCACTCTTTCCCACGATGTTCACCTTGCGCACGTCCACCAACCTGGGATAGGCGAAGAAAATCACGAGGAACACCATGAGGGGCAACCAGAGATAGGAGAGTACAAACCCCACGTTGATGGTCCCCACCTGAAGCACCACCTTTCCTACCCCACCGTCCACTTCCATGCGCTGCAGCGAGGGCAACAACAGGAAAGGCGTGGCAAGCCTATGGTCTTCTACCATGATGCTGTCGGAGAATACGCTCACATGAGCCACCTCCTGGCGCACGTTGGTAGAGAAAGCAGGCAGATAGAGGCTCCGGTCGAGGGGCATCGACCCATCGCTCTGCTGCAAGGTTAGCAAAGAGGAACTATGACCGGCAAGAGACATCAGCGTGTCGCAGTCTTCGGTATAAGTCAGGGGCTTAGGGAAACGCACCTTTGTGGTGTTACCTTCTGCCTGCAACATCACATGACCTGCTCCCCAGGCGGTGGTGAGCAGCACGGGCTTGGCCATATAACTCACGCCATCGATGGTGAAGAACCCTCCGCTGCCACTCTCCTTGAAGCAATATTCTGCCATCCTGAAGAACTGTATCTTACAATAGCGGTCGGCATGGCCGTTGGTGGCATAACCCACCGTCTGTCCGTCGCCAGTGAGGGTGGTCGAGCGGTCGAGTATCACCAGTTGCCAAGGCCCATAGCCAAAGGTTTTCTTCTCACGATAGAGGAAGGAGCGCAAGTCGCGGCGATCGATGAAACCCTTTCCGGGATATTGTTTCTCGAGCAGGTTGCGCAGAAGCACGTACTGTGAGTTGTGGTGACCCATCAACTCTCGTAGTTTGTCTATTGACAAAGACATCTTCTCGCTTTCCACTGCCACTTCGATGACTTGTCCGTCGTGCAGGGCATGCAGATTGGGATTGCTGTTGTTCACCTTGAAATAGCAGAGAGAGTCGCTGCGCAGGCACTCATCGTTCACCTGCCAGGTAAAGCCATCTCCATCACGGGTCACCTTGAGGAAATGCCGGGGTATCTTGTCGAAACATACGCCCGACTGTCGTCCTACCGTCACCTCCTCGGCTATGGGCAGGTCGAAGCCTTCGATAGACAGAATCATCCGGCGATGTATGCGCGACAGCATCAGCACACACAATGCCACGAGACAAAGCGTGAGACACACAACGATGCGATAGTTCTTATTCATTAGCGATGGTATAATGTGTTGGTATGGGCCCCAACGGCCTTCACACATGCATATGGAGGACAAATTTAACGATTATCAAACACATCAAACTGCAAAACGTGTAATATTTTCGTTTTTTTTTCAAGAATTAACCTTGAATAAATGATAATCAAAGCGAAAGTGATAATGAAACACAAAAAGTCCTATATCCTGGCATGAACAATGTCATCAACAAGAAGCCTTTCCTTCCCTATATTCTGCAGGAGTGAGGCCAGTGAGCCTACGGAAATATTTCGAGAAGAACGATGGAGAGGGGAAATACAATTCTTCGGCTATTTGAGCCACCGACTTGTCGGAATGCTTGAGCGCCACTTTCGCCTCGGTCACGAGTGCACGGTCTATCCACTCCTTCGCCGTGGCACCGCTCACTTCGCGCACCACACTCCCCAAATAACGCTGAGTAAGGCACATGCGGTCGGCATAATAGACCAGTTTATGTTCCTTACGCACATGACCATTCACCAATTGAATGAAACGGTTGAAAATGTCGGTACCATGCGACGGACTCACTTTCCGTTCCGCATCCAGGCTATATAAGTGGTTATAGTAGTGCATGAGTGCGGCCACCTGGTTGTCGAAAGCCTCACGGCAGAAAGGCTGGGCATGTACCATAAGCCAAAGGCTTTCGATGAATTGTGAAATGATTGCTTGTTGACTTGGTTCTACCTGCATCCGGAAGTCACGCACGCTACCGTTGAAGAGCGCGGGCACTCGACCCACCGTGAATGGCAGGTCGTTGAACAAAGCCACGCCCTTAATTTGCAAGTCGGGCGATATGCTGATGGGCTCCACAATGCTTCCCGGTCCTAGAAAAGCCATTGTCCCCGCCGTGATGTGTCTTTCGATAAGATTAATACGCCCACATATCTCTCCCCGCATTACCAACCCCATGCGATAGTCGTTGATGAGAAGCGGCATCCTTTTGTTGAAAAAGTAGTTGAAAAGACCTGTCCCGGGCCCATGCAGCACCGCGAAATCGTTGTTGAAGTAGAATCCCAATGTCGGGTCAGTGTTGTGCTCCACGGCATCACGAATCAAAGAAAGGTCAAATCGCTCAGGTCGTCTCTTTTCCATTTTAGCAGTCTTTTTGCTTTATTATCAACACAAAAATACACATTATTGGGCTATTTTGTACAATTTCTACCCGGGAATCGTACAAAAAGCACATTATTTGCTCAATTTGGATAGGCTTTCCGTAAGATTTTTGCATTAATTTTGCCACCGAGAAACCAATCATCCAAGAAATGAGACAATTATTGATTGCATTGTCCGTACTCCCCATGAGCCTCTTCGCGCAGACCATCGACGAATGCCTACAGGCCGCCGAGCGCAACTACCCCCTCATCAGGCAGTACGACCTCATCGGCAAGACCACGCAACTGACGGTAGACAACATCCAGAAAGGATGGTTGCCACAAGTCTCCGCTTCAGCACAAGCCACCCTTCAGAGCGATGTTGCCGCCTGGCCCACGGAGATGCAAACCATGCTCAACCAGATGGGCGTGCACCTCGAAGGACTGAAGAAAGACCAATACCGCGTAGGGGTAGACATCCAACAGACACTCTTCGACGGCGGAGCCATCAGCAGCCAGAAAGAAATCACCCGTCGGCAAGGTGACGTGGAAGCCGCGCAAAACGAGGTGACGCTATATGCCGTGCGCCAACGGGTGAACGAGATGTTCTTCGCATTGCTGCTCATCGACGACCAGAGACAACTCAACCGAAACTTGCAAGCCGTGTTCAAAGCCAACGAAGAGAAACTGGCGTCGATGTACAGGCACGGCACCGCCGCCGAGAGCGACTATCTGAATGTAAAGGCCGAGCGGCTCTCTGCCGAACAAAATGGCATCAGCCTCGAATCGCAATACGTCACGATGATGCAGTTGCTCAGCACCTTCTGCGGTATTGAAGTGACCAATCCCGTACGACCCACCCTTTCCGAAGCCTTGCAACAAGGTTCAGAAGGCACACGGCCCGAACTCAAGGCCATCGATGCCCATCTGCGCCTTGCCGATGCCAAGGAAAAAGCCCTCGATGCCGCCCTCATGCCCCGGCTGAGCGTCTTCGCCTCGGGCTTCTATGGTTATCCTGGCTATAACATGTTCGATGACATGATGCACCACCGCTGGACACTCAACGGCATGATAGGCCTGCGCATGCAATGGAACATCGGTGCCCTCTACACCCGTAAGAACGACCGGCAGAAAATCGCCACGCTACGCGACAGTTACCAAGTGCAGCGCGATGTGTTTCTCTTCAACAACAACCTGCAAGGGCAACAACAAATCAAGGAGATGGCACGCTACCAGCAACTGATGGATGGTGACGACGAAATCATCGGTCTTCGGACCAAGGTGCGCGCTGCCGCAGAGTCGAAACTCACCCACGGCATCATCGCCACGACCGACCTCATCAAGGAAATCATCAACGAGAACAACGCCCGTGTGCAGAAGTCCATCCACGAGATAGAAATGCTCAAACAGGCATATGACCTGAAAATTACCAAGAACCAATAGTCATCCAATATATGAAGAAGACCATACTCATAGCAAGTCTGGCACTCATCCTCGCCGCTTGCAGCAAGAAAGAGAAAGCATACGACGCCACCGGCACCTTCGAGGCCACCGAGGTCACCATCTCGGCAGAGGCTACCGGACAACTCACCCTACTCAGTGCCGACGAGGGGCAAGAGGTGGCACGCGGTACGGTGATAGGGTATGTGGACAAGAAACAACTTGAACTGAAGAAACAGCAACTCGAAGCCTCACTTCGCCAACTCGATGCCAACCGCAAGCAACTCTCTGCCACCCGCTCTTCGAACGACAGCCGGCAACTCGACTTGGAGAAGCAACTTGCCTCTATCCGTCAGCAGATAGCCAATGCACAGCGCGAGAAACAGCGGTTCACCGAACTCTACAACGACGGGGCGGTAGCACGCAAACAGGTAGATGATATCGTATACCAAATCAGCGTGCTCGAGAAGCAACTCGCTGCCACCGAAGACCAGATACGCAGCAACAATGCTGCCTTTGAAGACCAGAACCGCGGCATCAGCGCACAGATAGAAGGCGTGACACAACAAGCCGACGGCATAGAAGCACAAATCGCGCAAATCGATGACCAGATAGCCAATGCCGACATCGTGTCGCCCATCATGGGCACCATCATCGAGAAGTACGTCGAGAACGGTGAGTTCGTGACCACTGGCAAGCCTTTGCTCAAAATTGCCGACACCCAAAATATGTTCATCCGTGCCTACGTCACCTCGTCACAACTGCAGGACATCAAGGTGGGCCAAAAGGTAAAAGTCTTCGCCGACTACGGTGACGAACAGAAACATTCGTATGAAGGCACCGTGACATGGATCAGCAACCGGTCGGAGTTCACCCCCAAGACCATCCTCACCGACGACGAGCGTGCCGACCTGGTGTATGCCGTGAAGATAGCCATCAAGAACGACGGTTACGTGAAAATAGGCATGTATGGCGAAGTGAAGTTCTGAGAAAAAGCCTGAACTTGTGCATTGAATAAAAAAGGCTAAACGATGAATGCCATAGAGGTCAGACACATATCGAAATCCTACGGCAAGGTAAAAGCCCTCGACAACGTGTCGTTCGACGTTGGGAATGGTGAGGTTTTCGGACTCATCGGCCCCGACGGTGCCGGGAAGACCACGATGTTCCGTATCCTTTGTACCCTGTTGGTGCCCCAGACGGGCACGGCAAAGGTCGACGGCTTCGACGTGGTGAAGCAGATGACCGACATCCGCAAGAGAGTGGGATACATGCCAGGCAGGTTCTCACTCTACCAAGACCTTACCGTGAAGGAAAACCTCGAGTTCTTCGCCACCCTTTTCGGCACCACCATCGACGAGGGCTACGACAGCATCCGCGCCATCTACTCGCAGATAGAACGATTCAACGACCGTAAGGCAGGAGCGCTGTCGGGAGGAATGAAACAGAAACTGGCCTTGTCATGCGCACTGGTACACCAGCCATCGATACTGTTCCTCGACGAGCCCACCACCGGTGTCGACCCTGTGAGTCGCAAGGAGTTCTGGGAGATGCTTGACATGCTGAAAGAACGGGGCATCACCATCGTAGCCTCTACACCATACCTCGACGAGGTGCGCCGCTGCGAAAAGGTAGCATTCCTCGACCAGGGACAGGTGCGCGGCATCGACAAACCCGCCATTATCCTCGACCGCTTCGCCGACATCTTCAACCCTCCTGCCATCGCTCACAGCCAAACTTCCCGCTATGATGCGGAAAACGTCATCGAGGTAGAACACCTCGTCAAGGCCTTCGGCTCATTCCATGCAGTCGACGATATCTCATTTACCGTCAGGCGGGGAGAAATATTCGGATTCCTCGGTGCCAATGGTGCGGGAAAGACCACTGCCATGCACATGCTTACCGGACTCAACCAGCCCACCAGCGGCACAGGGCGTGTGGCAGGCTATGACATCCGTACCGAGTACGAACAAATCAAGAAACACATCGGATACATGTCGCAGAAGTTCTCGCTCTACGAAGACCTCACCGTGGCGGAGAACATCCGTCTCTTTGCCGGCATCTACGGAATGAAGGACGAGGAAATCAAACGCAAGACCGACAAACTCCTCCAGCGCCTGCAGTTCACTGAACACAAGAACACCCTCGTGGCTTCCCTACCCCTTGGATGGAAACAGAAACTCGCGTTTTCGGTGTCTATCTTCCACGAACCCGCCATTGTCTTCCTCGATGAGCCTACGGGAGGCGTCGACCCCGCCACACGACGGCAGTTCTGGGAACTCATCTACGAGGCGGCAGCACGGGGCATCACCGTGTTCGTGACCACCCATTACATGGACGAGGCAGAATACTGCGACCGCATCAGCATCATGGTAGACGGGAAAATCAGCGCGATGGGCACGCCAAGCGAACTGAAACAGCGGTATCACCAGCCCGACATCGACCATGTGTTCACTCACCTGGCCCGACAGGCCACCCGAAGCAGCGATTAGCACATGAAACAGTTCTTCTCTTTCGTCATCAAGGAAACACGGCACATCCTGCGTGACAAACGCACGATGCTCATCCTCTTCGGCATGCCCATAGCGATGATGCTGCTCTTCGGCTTCGCCATCACCACCGACGTGAAAGACGTGCGCACCGTCATCGTCACCTCGTCGATGGACCACCTCACACAGCAAGCCATCGACCGTCTGGCGGTATCAGAATACTTCTCCATTACCGCCACCGTGGGCACACCGAAGGAGGCCGAACGGCTCATCCGAAACCAGAAAGCCGACATGGCCGTGGTCTTCACACCTGACTATGGCTCGAAGATGGGAGAACCTGCTACGAACAAGCCCCAAAGTGAACCTATGGTGCAACTCATCGTCGACGGGGCCGACCCCAACATGGCACAGCAATGGACCAACTACGCCACAGGGGTGCTCACCAACATGTCGGGCGAACTTGTCAATACCAAGATGCTCTACAACCCGCAGATGAAGTCGGCCTACAACTTCGTGCCGGCCATCATGGGCATGCTCCTCATGCTCGTCTGTGCTATGATGACTTCCATATCCATCGTGCGCGAGAAAGAGCGAGGCACAATGGAGGTGCTGCTCGTATCGCCCGTCAAACCACTGATGATAATCATTGCCAAGGTAGTACCCTACATGATGCTTGCCTTCGTCATCCTCACCACCATCCTGCTGATGGGGCACTTCGTGCTCGGTGTACCCATGCATGGCTCCATCATCTGGATTTACCTCGTGAGCACCATCTATATCTTACTCGCCCTCTCACTCGGACTGCTCATCTCCAACATCGCCAACAGCCAACTCATGGCATTGCTCCTCTCGGCCATGGTGTTGCTGGTACCTATCGTGATGCTCTCGGGCATGATGTTTCCCGTGGAGTCGATGCCGAAAATCTTGCAGTGGATATCGCTCATCGTCCCGCCACGCTACTATATGGCTGCCATGCGCAAACTCATGATCATGGGTGTGGGACTTGGAGAGGTGATGCATGAAGTGGTGGTCCTCACGGCATTCACCATCGTATTGCTCGCCATCTCTCTCAAGATGTTCAACAAACGCCTGGAATAGCCTATGACCCTGAAATACCTCATACAAAAGGAGTTCTTGCAGATACGCCGCAACGCATTCCTACCACGCCTCATCATCGTGTTCCCCATCATGATGATGTGCGTGATGCCGTGGGTGATGAGCATGGAGGTGAAAAACGTGGTGGTCAGCGTAGTAGACAACGACCGCAGCACATGCTCCCAACAACTCGTACACAGCATTGAGGCGTCCAACTACTTTATCTTCAACGGACAGAAGCCCACCTATCAGGCAGCACTGAAAGAGATTGAGACGAGCAAGGCCGATGTAGTATTGGTCATCCCACAGCACTACAGCCGAGACCTGGCACAGGGCAGAAAACCACAGGTGCTCATCGCTGCCAATGCCGTGAACGGTACGAAGGGAGCCATGGGCAGCGCTTACTTGTCGCAAATCGTGACGGCCAACGCCATCCCTGAGACAGCGGCCATCCAGTCGAAGATTTCCACCTTGTTTCTTTACAACAAAAACCTCAACTACAAGGTGTTCATGATACCGGCCCTCTTCGCCATGGTGATGATGCTGATGTGCGGCTTCCTGCCTACCCTGAATATCGTGGGAGAGAAGGAGGCGGGCACCATCGAACAAATCAATGTCACCCCGGTGTCGAAAGGGACATTCATCCTGGCAAAACTCATTCCCTACTGGCTCATCGCCCTCTTCATCATCACCATCTGCCTCCTCCTCTCTTGGCTCATCTATGGCATCACGTGCCAAGGACCTATCTGGCTGGTCTTCGCACTGGCCATGGCACTGGCACTGTTCTGGAGCAGTTTCGGACTCATCATCTCCAACTACTCCGACACAATGCAGCAGGCCATATTCGTGATGTGGTTCTTCGTGGTCACCATGCTGTTGCTCAGCGGACTGTTCACCCCCACGCGGTCGATGCCCTCATGGGCATACGCCACGACTTACGTCAACCCCATGCACTACTTCGTAGATGCCATCCGCACGGTGTTCGTACGCGGCGGCGGACTGCAGAGCATCGCGCATCAACTGTTGGCGCTCCTTGCCATCGCCTCGGTCATGGCATTGTGGGCGGTAAAGAGTTATAAGAAGAACCAATGATGATTTGAGATTTGAGATTTGAGGTTTGAGATTTGTACCTTAGTTAAAGGTAGTGGATGAGTCAAAAAAGGAGCATTGTTTTGCATTATCATCGGATTTCATTATCTTTGCAAAGAACTACTATCATTCCGCATGAAAAAATTCCTCTATGCAGTCCTTGTCACATGGCTCTTCCTCTATGCCACAACGACTACCGCCCAATCTTCCATCGACCTTCAGGGTACTTGGCAGTTCGCCATCGACCGCAGCAGCGAGGGTGTGATGCCCCAACAATATGAAGAGACCATCAAGTTGCCGGGCTCGATGCTCACCAACGGCAAAGGCGACCCCGTGAGCGTGAACACACAATGGGTGGGCTCGCTCTATGACTCATCGTATTTCTATAACCCACGGATGGAACCCTACCGGCAACCGGGTAACACAAAATTCCCGTTCTTCCTCACCCCTGACCGACACTATGTGGGCAACGCCTGGTACCAGCGCACGGTGGTGGTGCCCAAGGCATGGAAGAAACGCCACGTAACCCTATACCTCGAACGACCCCATATCGAGACCACCGTTTATGTGAACGGCAGGGAAGTGGGGCACCAGATGTCACTCAGCGTACCCCATCAGTATGACATCACCGACGCCGTGAAGTTCGGCAAGAAAAATACCATCACTATCAAGGTGTACAACGGCATAGAAAACGTGTGCGTGGGACAAGATTCACATAGCGTGACCGACCAGACCCAAGGCGACTGGAACGGCATCGCGGGACGTATCGAACTGCGCACCAGTCCGCTCATCAACCGCCTGCGCGTAAACACCGATATCAAGAACGGCTTGGCACATATCCTCCTCAACGACACCACCTACGACATCCGCCTGCCACAACCCCTGCAGTTGTGGAGCGAGACTACCCCCTATCTGTATACCGAACGGCTACCCTATCGCGGCGATACTGTCACCGTGACCTTCGGCCTGCGCGACATCACCACACAAGGGCCACGGCTGATGCTCAACGGAAAAGAAATCAAGTTGCGTGGCACCGTGGAGAACTGCTGTTTCCCTGAGACCGGCTACCCGCCCACCGACGTGGAGTCATGGCTTCGCATCCTGGGCAAGTGCAAGGCGTACGGACTCAACCACGTGCGTTTCCATAGTTTCTGTCCGCCCGATGCCGCCTTTCAGGCTGCCGACCAACTCGGTCTGTACCTGCAGCCCGAAGGACCGTCGTGGCCCAACCACGGTGTGCGTCTGCGACGGGGTATGGCCATCGACCAATACCTCACTGATGAGTGCAAGCGCATCGTCGACACCTATGGACACCACCCGTCGTTCGTGATGCTTGCCGCCGGCAACGAGCCTGCCGGTGACTGGGTGGCATGGGGAAAGGACTTCGTGGCGGAGATGCGCGACTACGACCCCTCACGCCTCTACTGCACAGCGAGCGTTGGCGGTGGATGGGCATGGGACGAAGGTTCGGACTACCACGTGAAAGGTGGTGCCCGAGGACTGGAATGGGACCGCAGCGCCCCACAGAGCACCGACAACTTCAACGAGGGGATGCGCCTGCCCCGCAACTTCAAGCCCACCGACGGAAAGCCAGAGAACAACGAGCCTTGCATCAGTCATGAACTGGGACAATGGTGCGCTTTCCCCGACCTCAACGAGACCACGGAATACACTGGAGCCTACAAAGCCGCCAACTTCGAGATTTTTGCCGACCTCCTCAAGGCCAACGATATGGAAGGACAAGCCCGCAAATTCCTTATGTCCAGCGGACGGCTGCAGACGCTCGCCTACAAATACGACATCGAACGCAACCTACGCACACGCGACTACGCCGGATTCCAGATGCTTAGCCTCAACGACTACAGCGGTCAGGGTACCGCCCTCGTGGGTGTGCTCAACGTACACTGGCACGAGAAAGGATACTGCACTGCCAACGACTGGCGGGAGTTCTGTGCCCCCACCGTGCCCCTCGCCCTATGGCCACGGTTCGTCTACAACGCCGGCGACACCCTGCGGATAGGCACGATGGTCTACGACACCACTGGCTCTACCATCAACAACATCCGCTACACCCTGACCGAAGATGGACACACCCTGGCAGAGGGGACGGTAGCCGTGGGCGACACAATCACCTACCCCACAGGTGACATCGACAAGCCCACACGGCTCACCCTGCGTATCACTGCCGGCAACGGCAGCAACCACTATGAGTGCTGGGTCTACCCCAACATCCCCCTGCCTACTGCCGACGGCATCCACATCACCGACACCCTCGACAGTCGTGCCCTCGACGTACTCCGCAATGGGGGAAAGGTGCTCATCTGTGCCGGAGGGAAGATACGCTACGGCAACGACATACGCCATCACTTTCTGCCCGTGTTCTGGAACACCAGTTGGTTTAAGATGCGTCCACCACACACCACTGGGACCTATATCCAGAAAGAACATCCCGTGTTTGCCGACTTCCCCACCGACGACTGGCAGAACCTGAACTGGTGGGAACTCACCAACCGCACGCAGGTGATGAACCTTGCACTATGGCCCACCGGCTACCAACCCATCGTGCAGCCCATCGACACCTGGCATATCTCACGCAAACTGGGCATGATGGCAGAGGCGAACGTGTCGGGCGGAAGGTTGCTCATCACCACCCTCGACCTGCAGACCGACCTCGCCCACCGGCCTGCGGCACGCCAACTGCGCCTCTCTTTGCTGCGCTATATGCAGTCTGAACGATTCCAACCCACCATCACCATCCCGCGCGAAGTCATCACCCATCTCTTCGAGCACGAGGCGCCAAGTGTAGACATGTTTACCAAAGACTCACCCGACGAGTTGAAACCCAAACTGAAATAACAACATCATAAAACCACCATTCATGAGAATCCCATCACTCCTCGGCATCGCTGTCACCACCCTCCTCTTCACCCTGACGGCATGTCACGACAAAGCCACCACACCTAGTCCCTTGCTGGTGCGCGGCAACATGACCAACATGGGCGATACGCTCATTGCCCTGACCCTGGAAAACCAAAACAACCCCGAAGAAATCATTGTGAACAACGGCAAGTTCGAGAAGAGCATCAGCGTCTCGACACCCACACCGATGATTCTCGCCTCGCCCGCCGTACTGCGGCAACAACAGGGTTTGTTAATACAAATCATCGCCATGCCCGGCGACACCCTCATCCTCTCGGGCGATGCCATGGGCGAATACACCATGAGCGGGTCGAAGTTCTACAAGGAATACGACGAGGTGGTGAAAGTGCTGACCGGCAGCAACCAACCCGATACCCTGCAGCAGAAATGCCTCGATTTCATCAAGGCTCATCCCAATTACGAAGCGTGTGTCGAGATGGTGGGCGTGCTGAGCAGCATCTCCACAGAGAAAATGAAGGAGGGAATAGCCCTGCTCTCGCCCGACGTAAGAGACGGGCGCATGAAGACCTTGATCGACGAGATAGTAAAGACAGCGGAGAACAGTCCGCGAGCAGAACCAGACATGCTGGCAGAAGGCAGCGAGGCACCCGACTTCACCCTTACCGACATCAACGGCAGCCAGCAGAGCCTGAAAGCCCTGCGCGGCAAAGTGGTGGTCATCGATTTCTGGGGGTCGTGGTGCGGCTGGTGCATCAAGGGATTCCCGAAGATGAAGGAATACTATGCGAAATATAAGGAAAAGATGGAAATCCTCGGGGTGGACTGCAACGACACCCAACAGGCATGGCGCAAGGCGGTAGCCGACAACGACCTGCCCTGGCTGCATGTCTACTGCCCGAAAGAGAGTCCGCTGCTGAGCCAGTACCAGATACAGGGATTCCCCACCAAGGTCATCGTATCGGCCGAAGGAAAGGTCATCCGCACCGTCATCGGCGAGGACCCGCAGTTCTATACCTTCCTTGATGAATTGCTGAAATGACCATCATTTCTTTATATAAGTGTAGGTGAGCATAATATAATGATTATTATGATTACCTACATTATTCAAGCAAAAGACTATTAATCCCATAATAAAACTATGGCAACAGTAGACGACAAGAAAGTGATATTCTCAATGGTGGGAGTGAGCAAGACCATCCAGCAGAACCAGAAACAAGTGCTCAAGAACATCTACCTGAGTTTCTTCTACGGAGCGAAAATCGGCATCATCGGACTCAATGGTGCCGGCAAGTCGACCTTGATGAAAATCATTGCCGGCCTCGACCAGCAATTCCAGGGACATGTGGTGTGGAGCCCGGGATATACCGTGGGCTACCTGCCCCAAGACCCCAAACTCGACGAGGCAAAAACCGTGAAGGAGAACGTGATGGAGGGCGTACAGCATATCTACGATGCACTGGCAGAATACGACCAAATCAACGTGAAGTTCGGCTTGCCCGAATACTACGAAGACCCCGACAAGATGGAGAAACTGATGAACCGCCAGGCAGAACTGCAAGATGTCATCGATGCCACCGATGCCTGGAACATCGACTCGAAACTCGACCGGGCCATGGACGCCCTCAACTGTCCTCCCGGCGACTGGGGCGTGACGCACCTCTCGGGTGGCGAGCGTCGCCGTGTAGCACTCTGCCGCCTGCTGCTGCAGAAACCCGACGTACTGCTGCTCGACGAGCCCACCAACCACCTCGACGCCGAGTCGATAGACTGGCTCGAACAGCATCTCCAGCAATACGAAGGCACGGTGATTGCCGTGACCCACGACCGATACTTCCTCGACGACGTGGCAGAATGGATACTCGAACTCGACCGCGGCGAGGGTATCCCATGGAAAGGCAACTATTCGTCGTGGCTGGAGCAGAAGAGCCAGCGCATGGCACAGGAGGAGAAGACAGCCTCGAAACGCCGCAAGACGCTGGAGCGTGAACTTGAATGGGTGCGCATGGCACCCAAGGCCCGCCATGCCAAGGGCAAGGCCCGTCTGAACTCTTACGATCGCATGCTCAACGAAGAACAGAAACAAAAGGAGGAAAAACTGGAAATCTTTATCCCCAACGGTCCGCGGCTGGGCAACAAAGTGATTGAGGCCGAGCATGTGGCGAAGGCCTATGGCGAGAAGATGCTGTTCACCGACCTCAACTTCATACTGCCACCCAACGGCATCGTAGGGGTGATAGGTCCGAACGGAGCAGGCAAGACCACCCTCTTCCGGCTCATCATGGGACTGGAACAGCCCGACAACGGCACCTTCGACGTGGGCGAGACGGTAAAACTGAGTTATGTAGACCAGCAGCACCAAGACATCAAACCCGAAAAGACCGTCTATCAGGTGGTGAGCGGCGGCAACGAGACCATTCGCATGGGTGGGCGCGACGTGAACGTGAGGGCATACCTCTCACGCTTCAACTTCAGCGGTGCCGACCAAGAGAAGAAATGCGGCGTACTCTCAGGCGGAGAGCGCAACCGCCTACACCTGGCCATCGCCCTGAAACAGGAGGGCAACGTGCTGCTGCTCGACGAGCCTACCAACGACATCGACGTGAATACGCTGCGGGCATTGGAAGAAGGTCTGGAGGCCTTCGCAGGCTGTGCCGTCGTCATCAGCCACGACCGCTGGTTCCTCGACCGTATCTGTACCCATATTCTCGCCTTCGAGGGTGAGGGCAACGTGTTCTATTTCGAGGGCAGCTACACCGAATATGAGGTGAACAAAGCCATGCGCCTGGGCTTGGAGGAGCCCAAACGCATCAGGTACCGCAAGTTGATGGAGGAGTGAGGAGAAGTTATCTTCTCACCACCTTCTGACTGTCGCGGATGACGATGCCTCGGGTCTGCGGAGTAGCAGGAGTGCCCGAAAGGGTGTATTCGCAGCCGTCGCCTTCTGCACCATGAACTAATGCGTTGACATTCAGATCGGGAAGTCCTTTCAGCCGACGGAATTCTGCCTGCGCCTTCGCCATCTGCTGCACGAACGCCGGACTAGTGTGCAACAGGGCATAGGCAGCGGAGGCGGCCAGACGACCGGCATCTACGTCGCTCTGCCAATGGGCTCCCACGATCAAGCGGCTATCGCCATACATCAGCCCGCGGGCAAACAACGTGTCGGCAGCGGCAGGATTGATTTCCACCATCAGCAGGGCTGCACCCCATCCGCGGATTGTATGTCCGGAGGGGTATGAACCGTCCAACGACAGGGAAGGCTCATCTTCGGGAACCAGTGACTGCTCATGCATGCGCATAAACGGTCGCTGACGCCCATAGTATTCCTTGGGAAAGATGCAAATCAGGTCGATGGTGTTGAGCCCACGCTCCAATAGCTTATAAATCTCGGGCGTTCCGTCTTCGGAGATAGGAAGACCGAAAGGCACGCTGAAAGCCTCGCTTACTCCATCCATGTTGAAATTGGCATCTCGGATGGCTATTTGAGCACGGTCGGGGTCAAGACGCTGGGTCTTCCCCCAGAAATAGCGCATGATGTCGTGGGCAAAAGCCTCATCCAACGTGTCGGGAGGAGCTGGCAACCATTTCAGCAAGTCGGAAATCTGGTCTACACTTAGGTAAAAGTCAGGGTCGGGGTCGGCAAAGGACTCCTTTGGGTCGATATACGACTGTGCCATCATGGCCACCGGAGTGAGCATGCCATAGACCATCAGGACAACAAGCATCAAAATTTTTAGTATTCTCATCTCTTTTCGCATTGTTGTTTTTTGCAAAAATAGTGCAAGGTGAGAGAAAAACAAAAGGAATCGAAGATTATTTTAATTTTCCAGACCGCATTCTAACTTCGACGTTAGTCCAATATGTTGGTGGAAATCCAAATTAATTTGGAATTTCCCGCTGTATGCACTATCTTTGTACTTTCATATAGCCTTTAGAAGACTTCATTTTGCATGATGTCCAATTCGTTACTCAACAAAAATCAGAAATGAAAAAGATTCTTTGCACATCCATTCTGCTGATGCTGTCAATCATCAGCATCCAGGCACAACGTATCGTAGAACGCTATGCCTTCGAAGGCACACTCGACGGCAAGACCGCCGTGCGCCTGGCATTCGAAGTGAACAGCAACGGCATCGCTGCCGGACATATCTATTACCCAAAAGCCAAGCACCCCGCCCTCATCATGATTATCGGGCACAAGGCCTCTGCCGGTACCTACTATGTAAGCGAATACCAAGCCAATGGCGAAATAACTGGCTATCTGGCACTGAAAACCAACAAGGGCAAACTCACGGGCGAATGGACCAACCCTCGCACGGAGAAAGAACTGCGGTTCACCAACATGCACGCCATTACCTTCCCCAAGGGGTTCGGCGGTCTGCTGGTCCCCGAAGACCCAGGCAATCTGGGGCATCGCTATGGTTATATGCAATACCACACAGGCATGCAGGACCTCATGGGCGGACATGTGGAACTGAAAGCAGCGGGAAAGAACCGCGTGCACTTCGAGGTAGTGAATGCCCCGGGCAACATCGCTGAAGGCAGAAGCGAACAAGGCCGTCCTGCCGTGCTGAAAGGCAACACATTCACCTACAATGAGGTAAATGAATGCCACTATGGCTTCAAGGCCACCTTCTTCCCCAAATTCGTGGTGCTGGAATCGACAACCAACTACGACACCCACGACTGCTTTGGTGCCCATACGGCTTTCGACGGCATTTATATCAAGACGGTAGATTGATTGAAGATTGAAGATTGAAGATTGAAGATTGAAGATTGAAAATTGAAAATTGAAGATTGAAGATTGAAAATTGCTGCTTTTTCGGGAAGGAATAGCCTCATGGCAAGTTTTTCCATTTTTCCTTGTAACACTTTTGTCGATATGCGTGTCCCTATGATTGTAAGCGCTTCAATATGTATTACCATTTAAAAACGAGAATCATGAAAAAAAAACTATTGACATTCGGACTGATATTCGTGACCGTGGCCAACATGACCGCACAGACCATCGACGACATCTTCAATGAGTTCAAAGACAAAGAAAACGTGGAATGCATCACCATCCCCGGCTCGATGATGGGCATGGCATCCTCTTCCACAAAGAAAGAAGGTGGCAACGACTTCCTGAAAAAAGTGAGTAGCGTCAGGGTGCTCAACATAGAAAACAACAATGCTCTTCAACAGTCTTTCTGCGACAGGGTGGCATCACTCAAGAAACAGGGCTATGAGACCATGGTAAACAGTAATGAGGAAAACGAAAAGACCCAGATACTGGTCAAGACCAAAGAAGAGAACATCACCGAAATGGTCGTCATCCACATCGAACCGACAGAATGCGCACTGGTACAAATAAATGGCGAGTTCAAGCCATCCGACACGCAGACTATCTTGGATAAGATTGAATAATGATTGTCACCACATAGATACTCATACACAGCGTAGAAAAAAGTTTTTTCATCGTGCAAGCCTCGGAGTTCAAACGACAGTTCCTACCTCTCTCACGCCACATGTACTGGACGGCGTGGCGACTCACCAGCCATGCCGAGGAAGCGGAAGACCTGGTGCAAGAGGCCTTCCTCCGCCTATGGACAAAACGGGAACAGTTGGGTGAGATAGAGAACCCCGAGGCTTACTGCACGACACTCATCAGGAACCTATACCTCAACTTTGCAAGACAGAAACGGATGCAGTTCTCCGACAAGCCGCCCGAACTGGTGCCCCTGGTTGATGAGAACACACTTGAAGACCAGATGGTCTTCAAGGATGAGTCGCGCCAGGTGCAGCAACTCATCGGCCGGTTGCCCGAACAGCAACGTAGGGTAATCACCCTGCACGACATCGAAGACTACTCCAATGAGGAAATCAGAGAACAGACAGGATTGCAACCCACCCACATCCGGGTACTTCTCAGCCGTGCGAGAAAAGCCATCCGACAAATGAAACTTATCAAAAGCGAAAGATGATGAAACAGCAAGACATGGACGAAATCCTCAGGCACATCGATGAGGGTAAGGCCACACCAGAAGAACAAATCGAGGCAGAAGCCTTCTTGCGTGGGATGGAAGAGCGGCTCTCTTCTCGCATCGACCAATGGGATGCGGAAGAGAAGACCCCCCGACACCACGCGAAGACTGCATGGATACGCAGGACCATCGCTGCTGCCGCCTGCATCGCCATCATCTTCGGCGTCACCCATCTTGTGCGCCATTCGCAAACAACCATTGCTGATGTGCAAACGCAGAAAGACACCTACGACAACCCCGAAGAGGCGGCAGCCGAAGCGGAATGGGCATTGATGAAATTCTCGGAAACCATCAACAAAGCAGTCTGTTACAATCAATAAAACATATATATCATGACAATTCGTACCTTATATATTTCATGGCTTGCCATATTGCTGACACTGATTGCCTCTGTCAGCGCAACGGCCCAGGATGCCTTGTTCGACAAATACGAAGATACGAAAGGCATCACCACCATCTTCATTTCCAAGACCATGCTGGGGATGATTCCCGACGTGAAGGCAGGACGGCACAACATCGGCAGCGTGGCGGGAAAACTCGACCAACTGCGCATCCTGAATTGCGAGAATAAATCAACGATACCTGAGGTGCGCGACTTCGCCATGAAGACCTACAAGAAAGGGAAATTTGAGGCCATCATGAAAATCAACGAAGACGGCGAGAAAGTGACCATCTACCAACGCACGCTCAAAGACGGGAAAAACGAGTTCTCCCTGTTCACGGAATCGGATGGCGAACTGACCATCATCAATATCATCGGAAAGGTTACGCTGAAAGATATACAGGGAATCACGGGGAAGTAATTCTTGAAAACTGGGCTTCGCTTTCATTCAAGCGAAGCCTTTCCCCCTATTTACAATTTCATGTTTTTTGCCCGCTTATTCTTCTTTTTTGGAAAAATTTGGCGTTTATTGGATAATAATTTGTAATTTTGCAGCCAAATTTTCACAAACATACCATTTTATGTCGAATAACAGCACTGTCGTTGGTTCCAAAATCAAGAGTATAAGGGAATCAAAACTCATCTCCATCGAAGACATCGCGGAGCGTAGCGGCCTCTCGGTCGACCAAATCAAATCCATCGAGAACGATCAGTTCCTGCCCTCCTTAGGGCCACTGATCAAGATTGCCAGGGCACTGGGCGTAAGGCTCGGCACCTTCCTCGACGACAACGACGAACTGGGTCCCGTGGTATGCCGTGCCGCGGAGCGTGACAGCAGCATCAGTTTCTCCAACGATACCGCCGACGCACGGAAGCACATGGAATACCACTCTCTCGCCAAGCAGAAGATGGGGCGCCACATGGAGCCGTTCATCATTGACATCCAGCCCAGCGAGGAGCGCAACTTCAAACTCTCGGCCCATGAGGGCGAGGAATTCATCTTCGTGATGGAGGGCGAGGTGGAAATCGACTACGGCAAGGAGAGATACACGCTGGCCATGGGTGACAGCATCTTCTACGACTCCATCGTAGAGCACCACGTACACGGTGTAGCCGGGAAGTCGGCCAAGATTCTCGCCGTGGTCTATATCCCATTTTAAAAACCACCAGCATGCAACAGTTATTTGAAAGGACTTTGGGTGGATGGCTCGAACACTGGGCCGAGACCACTCCCGACAAAGAATACATCGTCTACTCCGACCGCGACCTGCGCTTCACCTGGAAAGTGTTCAACGAACGTGTGGACAACCTGGCGAAAGGACTCCTTGCCATCGGTGTGAAGAAAGGCAGCAATGTGGGCATCTGGGCCACCAACGTGCCCGATTGGCTGACGTTTCTCTACGCCACGGCGAAAATCGGTGCGGTGTTGGTGACGGTGAACACTAACTACAAGCAGAGCGAATTGGAATATCTCTGCGAGAACTCCGACATGCACACGCTGTGCATCACCGACGGCACGTGGGAGTGCGACTATGTGGACATGACCTACAAGATGCTGCCGGAACTGAAGAACTGTGAGCGCGGTCATCTAAAGAGCGAGCGGTTCCCGTGTATGAAAAACGTGGTGTTTATCGGGCGCGAGAAATACCGTGGCATGTTCAACACAGCTGAACTTCTGCTCCTGGGCAAGAACATCGACGACGACCACCTCGACGAGGTGAAGAAGAGCGTGACCTGCCACGACGTGGTGAACATGCAGTACACCTCGGGCACCACAGGTTTCCCCAAGGGCGTGATGCTCACCCACTACAACATCACCAACGACGGCTTTATCACCGGTGAGAACATGGAGTTTACGCAAGACGACAAACTCTGCGTATGCGTGCCACTGTTCCATTGCTTCGGCGTGGTGCTTGCCACGATGAACTGCCTCACCCATGGCTGTACGCAGGTGATGGTGGAGAAGTTCGACCCCCTCGTGGTGCTGGCATCGATACACAAGGAACGCTGCACCGCGGTCTATGGCGTGCCCACGATGTTCATCGCCGAACTCACCCACCCCATGTTCGACATGTTCGACATGAGTTCGCTGCGCACGGGCATCATGGCAGGCTCACTCTGCCCTGTGGAACTGATGAAGCAGGTAAGCGAGAAGATGTTCCTGACCATCACCAGCGTCTACGGACTCACCGAGTCGTCGCCGGGAATGACGCAGTCGAACATCCACGACACCTTTGAGCAACGCTGCACAACGGTGGGCCGCGACTTCCCCTTCGTGGAGGTGAAGGTGCTCGACCCCGAGACGGGCGAAGAATGTCCGGTTGGCGTACAGGGCGAAATGTGCTGCCGTGGCTTCAACGTGATGAAAGGTTACTACAAGAATCCTGAGGCCACTGCTGAGGTGATAGACAAGAACGGATTCCTGCATTCCGGCGACCTTGGCGTGAAAGACGAGGACGGCTTCTACCGTATCACCGGGCGCATCAAGGACATGATTATCCGTGGCGGCGAGAACGTCTACCCCCGTGAGATTGAGGAGTTCCTCTACCACATGCCTGGCATCAAGGATGTGCAAGTGGCTGCCGTGCCTTCGAAGAAATACGGCGAACAGGTGGGCGCCTTCATCATCCTGCAGGATGGCGTGAAGATGGAGCCTGAGGACGTGCAGGAGTTCTGCCGCGGGAAAATAGCACGCTACAAGATTCCGAAATATGTGTTCTTCATCGATGAGTTCCCGCTCACGGGCTCAGGGAAGATACAGAAGTTCAAACTCAAGGAACTGAGTTTGCAGCTATGCGAGAAAATGGGCATCGAGGTGGTTTGACACCCGATGCCCATTTTTTCTTTCTGTCGAGCAACTGGAAATCAGCGGTCGCTGAGGGTTTCCACGATACGTGCCAACTGGTTGGGGATACGTATCTGTTGCGGACACTTCGAGAGACATTCCTCACAGTCCTGGCAACGGTGTGCCCATACTTTCTCATCGGGCAAGGCACGGCGGTAACCATCCATGAACAGTTCTTTACGCTGCGCGTAGTCGGCAGCGCCCTTGTCGGGCAGCGGGATGATTTTCTTCCCCACGGCATCGTTGTAGTAGGCGAAGTTACCGGGGATATTGACACCAAACGGACAGGGCATGCAATACTCACAGGTGGTGCAGGGGATGGTAGGCACGCCAGCCACCTTGTCGGCGATGGTGGCCATCAGCGCATTCTCTGCCTCGGTACAGGGGTCAAGGGGCGAGAAGGTGGCAACGTTCTCCACCACATGTTCCATCTTGTTCATGCCACTCAGCGTAGTGAGGATATTGGGATGCGAGCCAACCCACCTGAATGCCCAACGTGCTGCGCTGTCATCGGGACGCATGGCCTGGAGTGCTGCCATCACGTCGGAATCGACCCTCGACAACGCACCGCCACGCAAGGGTTCCATCACCACACACTGCACACCAGTCTTCTCACATTTGTTGTAGAGGTATTCGGCATCGGCATCATGGCGTCGACCGCCACGTATGGAGGCGTGCCGCCAGTCGAGGAAGTTCATCTGTATCTGCACAAAGTCCCAGTGGTAGTCGTCCTGATGGTCGAGCAACCAGTCGAAGGCGCTCACATCACCATGGTAGGAGAATCCCAGATGCTTGATGCGCCCAGCCTTTCGCTCCGCGAGGAGGAAGTCGAGGAGTCCGTTGTTGATGAAACGGCTCTCGAGGTTGTCCACGCCACCACCGCCGATGCTGTGAAGGAGATAGTAGTCGATGTGGTCAACCTTCAGTCGCTGAAACGAGGTGTAATACATCTCCTTGGCCTTATCGATATCCCACGAGGCGGGGTTCTGATTCGACATCTTCGTGGCCACGAAATATTTCTCTCGGGGATGGCGTGAGAGGGCATTACCGGTGAGCACCTCCGACCTTCCACCCATATACATCGGCGCGGTATCGAAGTAGTTGACACCATGCTCTATGGCATAGTCCACCATCTTGTTCACCTCTTCCTGGTCGTTGGGCAAGCGCATCATACCGAAGCCCAGCAGCGAAATCTGTTCGCCAGTGCCATGCTGCACACGATAGGTCATGCGTACAGGACCATCGTTGACGGCCTTCGGGGCTGCCTTCCAACCCAGAGGACTTGCAAGGGCACCAAACGGCTCGAGGGCCATCAGGGCCACTGCCGACCCTGCTCCTACTCCCAGTCGCCGTAGGAATTCCCGGCGTCCCATGTTTGTGTCTTTTCTATTTCCCATAGTCGTAAAATGATGATATTGTTCTCCAATTGTATTTTTGCGCAAATATAGTGAAAGCCGAAGACAATGCAAAACAAAAGACAAAGAATTTTGTTTTCATTGTTGAGGCGCATCCTATATTCGCCACGAAGTGGCAAATATACTTTTTTTCTGATATTATCCAGATTAATGTGGTAGCCATTACGAAAAATGCGTATCTTTGCAGTGTTTTCTCATGATGAACAAGAAACAACAATTCACGGGCCTGACCGACGAGCAGGTGCTCGAGAGCCGGACCAGACATGGAAGGAATGTCCTTACTCCACCCAAAAAGGATTCCTTACTGAGACTTTTCCTTAGCAAGTTCGAAGACCCGCTGATAACCATCCTGATGGTCGTCGGCGTGTTCTCCATCGGTGTGTCATGCTACGAGTACTGGGGACTGCACGAGGAGTTCAAGGTGTTCTTCGAACCCATCGGCATCTTCGTGGCCATCCTCCTCGCCACGGGTCTCGGTTTCTATTTCGAACTGAAGGCACAGAAAGAATTTACCATCCTGAACAAGGAGAACGACCACGAGAAGGTGGCGGTGATACGCAATGGCAACGTGACGGAGATACCGAAATGTGACGTCGTCGTGGGTGATATCCTGGTGTTGCAGACAGGACAGGAAATCCCAGCCGATGCGCTGCTTCTCGAAGCACTGAGCCTGATTGTAGACGAGTCGTCGTTGACGGGCGAGCCTGCCCACTCCAAGACAACCGAAATAAGTGAAGACATAGAGAGCACTTATCCCAGCAACCACATTTACCGTGGCACCCAAATCTTGGAAGGTCATGGATATGCCGAGGTATTAGCCGTTGGTGACAAGACAGAGAACGGCAGAATCATGCAGTCGCTCATGGGAGTAGACATCGACAAGGAAGAAAAGAACACTGCTTTCGAAGGATTGAATGACACGCAGAAAAAGGCTCTCCGCCTGCAGGAAAAGAACAAGGTAACACGAAAAATCAAGACTCCCCTCGATGAGCAACTTGCCAGCTTGAGCAAGTTGATTACCAATCTCAGTTACATCTTCGCCGGGGCCATCATTGTAGCCAAACTCCTCGTGTATTTCGATTGGCTTTTTGCTGCATGGGCACTGTTGATACCTACGGTGTGGTTTTTCTGGTTGGTCATCAAGAGATTCGACCAATACAGCAGATGGAAATGCCTGGCAATTATCGTGGGGTTCTTTGCCATTTTCATAGGGATGGTCTTAGGCCTGCACATACTTACCCCCGAGAAGGAACTTTCGCATCTGCTCGCCTACGCCTTGGAAACCATCATGATTGCCGTGGCGCTGGTGGTGGTGGCGGTGCCCGAGGGTTTGCCGATGGCGGTATCGCTGTCGCTCGCCAACTCCATGCGAAAGATGCTGAAAACCAATAACCTGGTGCGTAAGATGCATGCCTGCGAGACGATGGGTGCCACGACGGTCATCTGCACCGACAAGACAGGAACGCTCACGCAGAACCTGATGCAGGTAAAAGAATGCCTGTTAGACAAGGGTCCCCTCATGTTTGAAGGTATTGCTGTCAACTCCACGGCTTCCCTCGACCTGACAGCGGAGAAGCCACGGGTTATCGGTAACCCCACGGAAGGTGCCCTCCTGCTCTGGCTCGCTGCCAACGGACAAGACTACAAGAAACTGAGGCTCGGTGCCAAGCGTCTGAAAGAGATTCCGTTCTCTGCAGAGAGGAAATACATGGCTTCGCTGGTAGAGTCGGGCGTGATAAAAGGACGGAAAATCTTGTATGTGAAAGGTGCCCCGGAAATCATCATGAAACTATGCAAGTATGTTCCCGAGAACTATTCCTGGAAAAATTTTATGAAGGCGCTGAACGAATATCAGCAAAAAGCCATGCGCACTTTGGCCATAGCCTACCAGATAGTGAATGATGGGCAACCGACCATCGAGGACGGGCAACTCGTGGCCAAAGACCTCGTTCTTGCCGGTGTCGTGGGAATCGAAGACCCCATCCGCGACGATGTGAAGGAGGCGGTGGAGAAATGCCTGAATGCCGGTATTGACGTGAAAATCGTGACAGGCGACACCATGGGCACCGCCCAAGAGATAGGACGGCAAATCGGCATCTGGAAGGATGGCTATTCCGAGCGCAACATCATCGACGGACAGTCGTTTGCGGCACTCTCGGAAAAAGAACTGTTGGAGCGTGTGAACGACCTGAAGATTATCGCCCGTGCCCGACCAATGGACAAGAAACGCCTGGTGGAGGCCCTGCAGGCAAAGGACCATGTGGTGGCAGTGACGGGCGACGGCACCAATGACGCACCGGCACTGAACGCAGCCCATGTGGGGCTGTCGATGGGCGCTGGGACGAAAGTGGCGAAAGAAGCAAGCGACATCACTATCATCGACAACTCCTTCGCGAGCATCGTCCGGGCCGTGAAATGGGGGCGCTCACTATTCCAGAACATTCAGCGATTCCTCCTCTACCAACTCACGGTGAACGTAGCGGCATGCCTTCTTGTGCTCTTCGGAGCATTCATGGGGACGGAATCGCCGTTGACCGTCACGCAGATGCTTTGGGTGAACCTCATCATGGACACTTTCGCTGCCTTCGCGCTATCGGCACTCCCGCCAACGGAGAAGGTAATGGCCGACAAGCCCAGAGACCGCAATGCATTCATCCTCGACAAGTCGCTGCTCACCAACATCTTGGGGGTGGGCGTGTTTTTCTTCGTCTTGCTTTTAGGGTTACTTTATGTCTTCCAGCATTCCGATATACATCAGTTGACCGACTTGTTGGATGTCTCGCTCAGTGAGAGAAACACCCTCACACCCTATGAACTCACCTTGCTCTTCACCATCTTCGTGATGACACATTTCTGGTATCTGTTCAATGCGAGGGCATTCAAGACCGGAGGCAGTGGCCTGAACCTGAAGGGCTGCGACAGTTTCATCACCATCGCCATCATCATCTTGGTGGGCCAGGTAGCTATCGTGCAGTTGCCCGTCCTCAACAGTTTCTTCAACGTCGAGCCACTGAAAATTTCCGACTGGTGCATCATCATCGGCTTGTCTGCTTTTGTGATGGTCGTGAGAGAATTCTTCGCCCTGGTAAAACGGATGAGAAAGACCACGATGATATTAGCCGTGGTGGCACTGAGCTGCACAATGCTGTCGTGCTCACTGTCCAAGTCAAAGACGTTGGTGAGCATGTTGCCGGAGTCCAAACCAATGCTACTGACAGAGCAGCAGAAGGCCTTCGCCAACGACAACAACGGTTTCACGCTCAACTTCATGAAGACAGTGAACGATATCGACCATGAGGGCAAGGGTTTCATCTACTCGCCGCTGAGCATCACCTACGTCCTGGCGATGGTAAACGACGCTGCAATGGGAGCCACGGAAAAGGAACTCGAACAGAAACTGGGTTTCCACGAAGGGGGCATACAGGCGGTGAACGAATTCTGCAAGAACCTCATCGACAACCTGCCGAAGGTAGACCCCAAAGTGCAACTGAACATAGCCAATGCCATCTTCCTCAATCAAGACAACATACTGAAAGAGGAGTTCCGGCAAGACATGCACGACTATTTTGATGCCACGGCAGAGGCACTCGACTTCTCTTCGAAGAAATCACTCGGCATCATCAACGACTGGTGCAACAAGAAGACCAAAGGCATGATTCCCTCTATCCTCGACAGCGTCGATCCCAACATGGTTTCATACCTGCTCAATGCCATCTACTTCAAGGCCGACTGGACCAAGAAGTTCAACAAGAAGAACACCAAAACAGAACTGTTCAACGGTGAAAACGGCCGTCAGAAGATACCGATGATGCAACAGAAGGTGCTTATCAGATACGTAAGGAACACCACCTACGCGGCCATCGACATCCCATACGGCAACGAACTGTGGAGCATGACGGTATTGCTGCCAGAGGAGGGAAAGACGACCGACGATGTCATCAACCGATTGGCAGAGACGGGATGGACGGGCGACTATGCCCGACACCCCATGCGTGGGGCGCAGACCTACGAGGTAGACCTGAAACTGCCACGTTTCGAGACAACGTCGGACACCGATAATCTCGAAGGTTCGCTGATTGGCATACTGGAGAAAATGGGAATCACCCTGGTCTTCGACCCTGCCAATAACGAAATACCAAACATGTGCGAACAACCTGCCTATGTGAACATGATACGCCAGAAAGCGAAAATCAAGGTCAACGAAGAGGGTTCGGAAGCCGCTGCCGTCACGGCATCGGGAATACTTGGCGGAAGTGCCGCCGGAGGTCCCCGGACCATCCCCAAGGCCGATTTCCATGCCACGCGCCCCTTTGTCTATGTCATCAACGAACACTCCTCGGGCGTCATCCTCTTCGTGGGCAAGTACACGGGGAAATGAGCACCCTCACCTGGGGTGCCAAACCGTAGCCAGAAGAATACCATGACAAGATGCAGTAAAAAAACTCTGCCCATATTCTTTGCTGTTCCGTCGGCTTTCATTATTTTTGCAACATAAAAGAACCCATGCTTTGCCTTGAGCCCATGCTATGGCAGCAGCAAAACGGCAGAGCCATAGAGCCATACAGAATATGGCAAATCTCCAAACCGGGACGTGCATGTACACCTGGTTTCCTGACAAAAGAAAACAAGACAACAACTACATAATGATTATCATGAAAAGACTAACACTGATTTTTGCCACATTGCTGATGTGCATGGTGGTGAATGCCCAAAGTATGAAAATGGTGGTCGACAGCAAGGGAGAAGTCGTGGGCCGCCTCGTGAAAACCAATGCCACGACCTACACCGTTTCGACACAAGAAGACGTAGACGTGCCCAAGGCCGGACACCGCGTGGTGGTCTACAGTGCCGCGAAAGGACAGGGCATCGTGTATAGAAATCTCGACCGCGTGGGAAACATCAACGTGCGCAAGGGACCGTCTACCAAGACCGCCATCATCGCAAAGATTCCCGACTGCGAAGACCTGCCCGAACCTTATGACTGCCTCGGAAAGGTGAAGGGATGGTACAAAATCAAGATCGACGGCAAGATAGGCTACGTGCGTGGCGACTTGATGTCCTGGGACGGCATTTGCACGTTCTGACCAACCTTCAATCACCTGACAACACATGCTTAGACCCTGTCTGCCGGCTTCGACAGACAGGGGTTAAGTCATGTGCATGCGAACCGCTTTCAAACAAACAATACATATCAAAAAAAAACCAACGATGAAAAAATCATTCACTAAAAAAGCATTGTTTCTCATGATGGCTATGGGAATGGCATTCGTTTCCTGCACAGATAAAGCCCCGGTAAAAGAACCACAGAGTGAAGAACCTGCAGCAACGGTTCCCGACAGCACCCTCGTGGTGGCTGCCGACAACAACCTCAAGGCTCATCAGGAAGACATCCAGGCCTTGTGGGACTCTTCTATCGGAGAAGACAAGGAAATCGCCAAATACGCATTGGCCAAAGATTATGTCTTCCTGACCACCGAAGATGGCAAGGACGGACTACTTCTCGCTTTCTACAAGGACATGAAAGACATCGACAACTTCGACGGAATAGCAGTTTGCGACGGACAGGAACTCTCTTTCCTGGGCGATGCGTTGGTGGTGAAGGAGAATACCGATGCTGGCACCAAGACCACTTATTACGAAAAGACAGCAAACGAAGGGTTCAACCCGCTGTTTACGGTGACAGAGAAAGACGGCAAGAAGACTTTTACCGACGACCTTGACGAGCCATACGACGAGAAAGAGGCACAGAATTTCATCGACAAGGTAGCCAACACGACGGCATTACCCCTCACCGATGCCTTGAGCGCATGGAACTCCTTATAATCCTTGGACATTCCTGATGACCTGAAAAAGTCATTTCCAAGGAGATTCCGACCAAGCCAACTTCCAATGTGTCCTTAAAACATATCATGAAAAACCGGATACTGACACTCTGCCTGATGGCCCTTCTGTTGTCGGCAGCCACCTTTGCACAAGACATGCTGGTGGGCACCTACAACATCCGCAACAAGAACGAGGGCGACTCACTGAGAGGTGAGTGCTGGGGGAAGCGCTGCCAGGTCATCTGCGAACAGGTCAACTTCATGGCACCTGCCATCTTCGGCACACAGGAAGTGCTGCACGTGCAACTCCAGGACCTGCTCCATGGCCTGCGCAACTACGACTGTATCGGCGTGGCACGCGATGACGGGAAGACCAAGGGCGAATATGCCGCCATCTTCTATGAGAGAAGCCGCATCCGACTCCTCAGCCATGGCGATTTCTGGCTAAACGAAACACCCGACCGTCCGGCATTGGGCTGGGACGCTGCTTGCATCCGCATCTGTACATGGGGGAAATTCAAGGACCTGCGCTCAGGAAAGAAATTCTATTTCTTCAACCTGCACATGGACCATGTGGGGCGTGTGGCACGCCGCGAGGCTGCCCGTCTGGTCGTCGACAAGATACGTGAGATAGCGGGGAAGCGGCCCGTCGTCCTTACCGGTGACTTCAACGTCGACCAGACCGATGAAATCTACCGCATCTTCACGGAGTCGGGCATCCTCGCCGACTCTTATGTCACTGCCGGGGTCCGCTTTGCCGAAAACGGAACCTTCAATGCCTTCAACCCCTTGCTGAAGACGTCCAGCCGCATCGACCATATCTTTCTCTCTCCCGGTATGAAGGTGGATGCCTATGGCGTACTCACCGATAGTTACTGGACACCCAACACCGAATCATCCGCCTCCCAGAAAGCATCCGACGCGCCACAGGAAATCTCCTTCGCTCCCTACACCCGCCGCAACCCCTCCGACCACTACCCTGTAATGGTGCGCATCAGGTGGCGGTAAAGTGATACGCCCAAAGTACGAACTGATTTCTTCCCACACTTCACGAAGGAGCGGAGCCACCATTTTATACAAATTAGGGGTGCTGTCGAATATGGAAATGCGCAGCATCACCGGTCACCAATCAGAAAAGGTCTTCGAAAGTTACATCCGTGTGGGGCTGTCCGAGCAGGCTCAGATAATTGGTGACAAGATTTTGGCGGCGAAAAAAGCAAAGAAACTGGTTGACAATTAGAAAATTGGAATCATAGTGATGGATACGTTTGGTACAACTTCGAGACAGACATGGAGCGAATTTCCGAAATAATCAATCAACAGTATCCTGACGATGTTATCTCTGTTTATATAAAAACAGAGGATGGTTTCGAGAATCTGTATGAATTCCTGGATGGAAGTTTGAACAGCGATGTAGAAATCATTCACTACCAAACAGAACTCCAAAAGGTATGTAAAGGGTTAAATCATTTGGCATCGGAAACCTCATTACAACTTTTTGAGGTCATAAACATCGCACATCATCCTACTATTATCTTCCATTATGGCGCATATACTTTTATCGGATATAATATATACGAGATCTATAGTCAGGATAAACAGTCTTTTGAAACCACTGCGGACATTGCATATCCTAGCAGGAACTACAACCACCTCCCTAATAGAATCAAAGCCCAGCAGATTCTTTACGATTATCTACTGGAAAGACGAAAGAAGGGAATTTTGAGATGACAGAAAGTCGAAGATAATCATTTTATATGCCATTTTGATTTTTGCCAATTTTAATATAGAAAAGCGTAAATATACTACAAAAATCTAAAATAAATTTGTTTATTTTCCGATTTTATTTTATCTTTGCAGAAAATTTGCGAAGACAAGCTGCACCTCAGCAAATGGAGCGAGCTCTATTGCATTCGGTTTGCACTGCCTTTGTGGCGATTTTCAATGATAAGCGTATGATAGCAGAGTTTAGAGTCAGCAATTTCTTCTCCATCAGGAGTGAGCAAATGATTAGTTTCGTGGCAACATCCGACAAGTTCATGAATGATGAGTATTGTAACAAGGTGACGGATGAGGTCAGTTTACTAAAGATTGGCGTTATCTATGGTGCCAATGCTTCAGGTAAGAGCAATGTGCTAAAAGCATTCTCATTTTTCAAACAACTGATGCAGCGTGTACCTCAGGACAGGAACGAGCCGATGAAACTGGTTCCTTTCCTGCTGGATGAACAGTCAAGAAACGAACATTGCCGTATGGGTATGGACTTCTACCTTGACGGAGTACGTTATGTACTGAACATTGAGTTTGACGACGTGCGCATTTATGAAGAGACATTGATGGCTTACACCACTAACCGCCCTACGAACCTTTATCGCCGTTTATATAATAAGGTAAAAGATGCTACGGAAATCACATTTAGCACCAAGGCAAAATTGTCTCAGAAGAGCCAGACCATAATTGAAGGTAATACTGTCAACAACTGTAGCGTGATTGCCGCTTTCGGAAAGTCGAATGTCGAGGCATCGCAGTTGAATGCCGTATATGATTTCTTTTCGAGGCATTGCAGCGACCAGTTAACACCTGATGTTTCACTGTCGGTCTTCACTCGTAACTATCTGGAGAATGACCGCGATGGTTCACTTAAACGTTTTTTGGTATTTATGCTAAAAGCCTCCGACTTTAATATTGATAATGTAGAGTTACGAAAGATTGGAGCCACACCCGAACTACTCTTCAAGCATAAAACGGACAATGGCACTTTTGACCTACCAGAAAGCTATGAGTCACGTGGTACCATGCGATTCATGGGTATGACCACCATTCTGAAGCAACTGCTCTTCGATTCTCATTTTATTGCCATTGACGAGTTGGAAACTAGCATTCATTACGAATTGCTTTCTTATTTGATTAAAGTGTTTATCGCCAATAGTGACAACACCTCCCAATTACTCTTCACGACCCATGACATCAACCTGCTGAACGAAGACTTTGTTCGTCGTGACACGGTGTGGTTCACGGATAAGAATTCCGAGGGCGAAACACATATCGAGCGTCTGTCATCGATGGGACTGCATAAGAACCTGTCACCCTATAATGCTTATAAACAGGGTAAACTCGTCAATCTGCCATTCCTTGGCAGTCAGTATCTGGACTTAAAGGAGTTGGAAGGATGAAGAAGTCAATTGCTATCATTGGAGAAGGCGAAACAGAGTGGTTCTACTTTGAATCTCTTCGCATCGCCAAACGCTATCCGTTTAAGTTGTCGCCGGGATTCCCACAACATGCCGACATTGAGCACATACTGAAGCTGGCCAAAGCAAAGTTGGCAGAGCATTATGATTATGTGGTGTGTCTGATAGACATGGACAGACTCTATGAGAAGCCCGCAGAGATGCGAAAGTACCAGGCTTTCAAAAGCCGTAAAGAGAACCGCGACATCATGTTCATTGAAACTAGTCCATGCACAGAGTTCTGGTTCTTGTTGCATTTTCTACCTGATAACACAGTCCGTCGATTCCAGAATTATGACCAACTGATACCTGAATTGCGGAAGTATATGCCTGGCTATGAGAAAACCAAGCATTACTTCATTCGCACGAAACTTTATGACTATCTCGTTGCAAATGGTAGTTTGGAACGGGCCAAAACGAATGCTGAAAAACTTTCAACTATAAGCAAAGTGTCACCAGAAGATAGAATAGCGTACTCTGAAATCCATAAGGTTATTTCTTTGCTTGACGAACTGAAAGGCACTTGACTCAGACGCTGGTAATTTGTTCAGACAGACAAAAAGAAAAGAGGGTTACTTTCGTAACCCTCTCATTTCAAGGCGCTTCAGGATGGGCTTGAACCAACGACCCCCTGATTAACAGTTAAAAAATGTAAACTTTTATGATTTTCTAAAATATTTATTTTGCTGATTGCCAAATGTTTAGTAATTTTGCGATAGTTTATGATACCCTATGATTTGGCATAATTACGAGTATTAATAACCAAAATTTGTTCAGATTTAAATCACTAATATTCAGAAGTATATCTTGATTATTTCAAATTGGCTTAGCCAAAATTTGTTCAGATTATTCAAATTTGTTTACAGGAGGACTTATTATGAAAGAGAAGAGAAACAAGATTGCATGCCTTGAGTCTGTCACCATCAGCAACTGCACGGTGGCTCTCACGTTGGACACAAGGTACAAGAGCGAGGATGACAAATATCATGTCTCTGTCCGTTTCACGATGAACGGAACGAGGTATTACCTCCATCTCGGTGCAAAATACTCGGCAGAGGAGTTTGAGGCCATCTGCAAGTCTGATGGAAGGGGACGCGGCGGGAATGCCACGCCCAATTTCGTTGAGAAGAATCGTCTGATGGAGTTATTCAACCAGAATGCAGACATCATCAGGGATATGTTCAATAAGGGCACCCTCAAAACCATCGACAACGTGCGGGCCATGCTCACTGGAAAGGTCTCGACCTACGGCAATGAGGATGTGGATATGGCCACACACGTCAATTCCTTTGTTGGACTGTGGGATGAAATCATCGCAGGGAAAAAGGCGAGCACGGCAGAGACATATAGGAATGCAAGGGATTGCTTTATCCGTAGTGGTGTGTATAATCCTAAGGATGGATATAATGTGGATGTGGATAAAGTGAAAGCCTGGGTGGAATGGATGAAGAAGATGAAGTACACACAAACCACCATCGGATTCTATCTGCGAGCCATCAGGGTGGTGTTCAAGACCTGCATCAGCCGCGGCTTCATGAGAGAAAAAGACTATCCTTTTGGTGCCAACCAACCCAACAAAATCAAGATTCCGTCGGGGACATCCAGAAGAACCGACTTCCTCACCATTGAGCAGATGACAGAGCTTTATAACTTCTTCTTGGATGGGGAATATCCCAGCGATATCAAATCGGCAGACTTGATCAGACAGAGCGTGGGCATGTTTCTGTGCCAATACCTGTGCAACGGTTGCAACCTCTACGACCTTGCTCTGCTCCGCTATGACGACTATTATGATGTCTCCGAACAGAAGGCTTTCCGTTTCTTCCGTCATAAGACCAAGGAGCATTCCGAGACCGGGTCGGAAGTCATAGTTCCCATCACTCCTCCGCTTCGCAGGATTATGGATGAGTTGGCGGCTCCATATCAAAAAGGGAAATTGGTATTCCCCTTTCTGTTGGGAGAAGGCATCGACCCTGACAGTCTGCAAGCCAGGAACAAGATACATCAGGAGAACCACAACATAGGCGACCGTATGAAAAAGGCAGCCAAGATACTCGGTTGGAACATCATGCCCTCGTCCACATTCGCCCGCCATAGTTTCGCCACCAACATGAGCCGCTCAAAGGTACCGATGGACTACATCAGTTTTGCCATGGGACATTCCATCGGCAACCGTGGACAAATCACCAAGCGATACATCTCACCCTATTCTTTGGAAGAGCAGCTGGAATACAACTCCTACCTTCTCAACCTGCCCGAGATGAAGGCTCTCCGTCATCAAGACGTGAGCAAGGAGGAACTCATCGCCATGGTCAAGGAGAAGATGTCAAAGGAAGAACTTTTGAGGATGCTGCTTAATGACCAATGAAGCCCATTTTTTTCTTCCCTTTTGTCATTTTTCTACTATCTTTTGCCTAAATACGTTAAAAACTTTATTTATTGATTGAATTATTTGGTACTTTCGATTAAAAACCATATATTTGCCGTGAATTTTTAACGGAATCGCTATGCTTTTAAGATTAATTGCAGAAAACATCACGTCTTTCAACGAGGCAGTAGAGTTCAATACATTCCCGTCGAGCAAGAGTCATAGTCACGAGAATCACAAAATCACATGTGGCCATGCGACGGCTTTGCGTATGAGTGCCATCTATGGAGCCAATGGAGCTGGCAAGAGCAATCTCATCAAAGTATTGAGCACCCTGAAAGGACTGGTGATGTCTGGCTCACTTGGTGACATGAACATTGGTACCGACCTTACATTCAGGTTTGATTCTATTTGTGCCGACCAGCCTTCCGGGATAGCCATAGAGTTTCACCAAAATGGTAATACATTCTATTATCATATAGAGTTTGACCATCGAGAGGTGTTGATTGAAGAGTTGCTTCTGAGCAAAAAGACCAAAGACATAAAGGTTTTCAGCAGGGAGGACTCTCAAATATCTGTAAAGGGCGACTTCTTTGTCAAAGGGCTGAACGAGTCGTTCATCGATGCACTTGATCGACTTGTGCGTCCAGACATGCTTTTGCTGACATTTTTGGGGAAATACTATCCCAATGAGATTCCCGTGGTGGCTGATGCATACCGATGGTTTGGAGAAACGTTGAATATTGTCCAGCCAGGTGCCACAACCGGTATCGTTCCTTTTCTTTTTGACAGTGACACTGCTTTCGCAGATACGGTCAACAACATCATGCCAGAACTGAACACAGGGATAGAAAAGTTGAAAGTGAACAAGGAATTGGTCAATGAGGAGGAAATCAAGGGCAACAAGATTCTGCTTGGTCTGGTCAATCTGGCAAAGCAGCATCCGGGCAAGCCACAAATCGTGATCGACCACTATGGCAATGATGTATCGAATATAGTGGCTGAGGATGGAGCCATATATATGAAGACCTTGTTGGCTGTTCATAAGGACACAAACGGGACTGAGGTAGAGATGCCGCTTCGCTATGAATCAGACGGCACCTGCCGACTCATAGAGTACATGCCATTGCTGTATGCCATCATTCAGAAAGATGCCGTCTATGTGGTCGATGAGATTGAAAGAAGTATTCATCCGATCATGATCAAGGATATCGTGAGAAAACTATCGGAGAGCACGACGGCCAAAGGGCAACTTATTTTCACCACCCACGAATCGGGACTGCTTGACCAGGACATCTTCAGACCGGATGAAATATGGTTCGCTCAGAAGGATGCGGAACAGGCCACGCAACTCTATCCGTTGAGTGACTTCAACATCCACAAGACAGCCAACATCGAGAATGGCTACCTCAATGGCCGCTACGGCGGCATCCCGTTCCTATCCAACCTAAAAGATCTGCATTGGTGATATGATACGGCGAATAAGGGACTACAGCAAGCGCGAACCCTCCAGGGACGCCCACAAGATATACATCATCTGCGAGGGGAAAGGTACGGAGCCAAGTTACTTCACCTTCTTCGAAGGACTGTCCTCTAACCTGCAGGTCATCACGATTCCTCCCAAGGATGGCACAGACCCGTTGAAATTGCTGGAACGTGCAAAACAGGTTTTGTTGGGTGAGGAAAGGAAGTACACTCTTGACTTCCTTCATCGTGATACGGTGTGGTTTGTCATCGACACTGACACTTGGGAGAAAGAAGGCAAGATTACTCCCTTACGTGAGTTTTGCGCCCAGCAGAATGTGGCCATACCCCAGAAATATGATGAGGTCAAGCCATACAGTGCCTGGAACGTCGCACAGAGCAATCCGAGTTTTGAAATATGGCTTTACTATCATTTCTATGATGCCATGCCTGCCATAGATGAGGTGGAGAAACATGCGTCCTTCAAGGAGTATGTCGATAGCACCATTGCAGGAGGATTCAACTTTCAGAAAGACCCGGTAAGGTTGGAAGATGCCATAGCCAATACGGAGAAAAACTATTCATTGGACAACGAAGGAAAGCCCCGCGTCTTTTCTTCCGAGGTGTCCTTGCTTGGCAGGGAGATTGAAGGCTTTGTCAAGTCGGACATCAAGAAATTGATGAACAAATTGAGATGATTATGTCATCTGATTTCATTTGATTTCACGCTGTTAATAAGTTATAAAAATTTGGGGAGACCCAATTTTTATTCATATATTTGCAGCAGATTTTGACATTGAATTTCACTCTACCATTTTCACGCTCGGCATAGCGAGTAAACTCTCTCTGCTCTTGCTTAATCAAATGGTTGGCAGCAATGTCATTGGATTTTGGAGCGCCGGTTCTTTTTATTTGGTCTTTTTATTGGGGCGCTTCCCAGCTTCCACTTTTTATTTGCAATATGTAAGTGTAATCATAAAATTGATTTTTATGAATACAGATTTATTCGCTCCTGAAATAAAAAGACTAATCAAGGAGTACCTGAACGATTATCTCCACTCACCTGAGTTCCGGCAGTTGCTGGAAAGCATTATCAGTGAGGAGGAGAAGTACATGACCCGGGAAGAACTGTGCCGCTATGCCCGGCTCTCCCCCTCTACTCTGTGGCGTATTGAGAAGAGGCAAGCCATCCCCCACACCATGGTGGGAGGAAGGAAACTCTATGTGAAAAAAGAAGTCGACAGATTGATTGCCGAAGGTAGGTTGTCGCTGTACAGTCAGCAAAACCAAGAAACCAGCAATAGTCGTCGCTCCCATTGTTCAACCAACAATAAAGATGCATCATGAGTCTCAATACGATTTCCATAGAACAGCTTCTACAGACTCCGGTCTGCATGATGACAGGAGAGCAATTGGCTTTCCTGATGAACAACTTGCCCTTTTTCTCTGAGAGAAAGGATAGCACCTCTCCAGTTCCAACACCCGACCGAAAACTTGCGTATGGCATCAAGGGTATTGCTGAGACCTTCGGCTGCAGCATCCCCACGGCCAACCGCATCAAGAAGAGCGGCATCATCGACAAGGCCATCACCCAAGTCGGGAGAAAGATCGTCGTCGACGTGGAACTGGCTCTTCAGCTTGCCCATGGCTACTGTGAATCCAACCCAACCAATTCCTAATTGCAACAGTCATGGACAAGAATTCAAAATCAACCCTTCCGTCCACATCTTCATCAGAACGGACGGAAGGGAAAGAAAAACTCAAGATCAACCGTGAAAGCATCTTGAAGAGCCTGGAATCCCTGCTCCAAGACGAACAAACTGGAAGGGATGCTTCTCTCAATGCTGGCATGCTTGAAATTGTGGATGCCAACCAGGCAATGACAAGAGCCAGTATGTGCCATAATCCCAAGCCACTTTTCGACCCATTCTGGTATGAAGGGGAAATAGGATGTCTCTTTGCCGACTCCAATGTGGGCAAGAGTATCCTTGCCATGCAGATAGCCGTGGACATAGCAAAGGAACAGCGTGTTCTCTATTTCGACTTCGAGCTGTCAGAAAAGCAGTTCCAGTTGAGATACACAGACGAAAACAACAAGCTCTACCGCTTTCCCGACAAGCTCTTCCGCGTGACCATCAACCCCGACAAAATTTGCTCCTTATCCATCCCCTTCGAGGAGGCCGTCATGTGCAGCATCGAGGAAGCAGCCATCAGCACGGAATCCAAGGTGCTTGTCATCGACAACATCTCCATCCTGTGCATGCAGACGGAGAAAGGTGAGGACGCTGCAGTGCTCGTCAGGAGGCTCAGGGAACTAAGGGCAAAACACGGATTCTCCATCCTCATCATCGCCCACACCCCCAAGCGCAACATGTGCAACCCTATCACTCAAAACGACTTGGCAGGGTCGAAAAAGCTGTTCAACTTCATCGATAGTTGCTTCGCCGTCGGGAAGAGCGTGGTGGGTTCCAACATCCGCTATGTCAAGCAAATCAAGGTGAGGAACTGTGAGGAGCGACATGGTACCGATAACGTGCAGGTTTACAGCATCGACAAAATCGGTCCGTTGCTTTGCTTCGTCTATTTGGAAAACTCGCCTGAAAGCATGCATCTGAGGAAAGCGGACAAGGAGGAGTTGGACGGTGAGGTTCTTCGTCTCTCTGGTGAAGGAAAGTCGACAAGGGAAATAGCCAGTTTGACGGGCAAGTCGAAAAGCACTGTCCACCGCATCATCCAGGATGCCGCCCGCAAGGGAGGGGGTGTCCCAACTGGGCAGATGGGACAAGCGGGACAGAAGGGACAAGGTGAGCATTCTCCATTGTCCCAAATGCCCCAAACGTCCCAAGTGTCCTGCTGTCCCGATGGGACAGGGACAATAGGGAAAGAAAAAAAGGAAGGTGTGGAAGACACTACTTTCATACAGGCTATGGAGGTGAAAATCGACATCGATGGTCTGAGGGAAGATCCTCTCCGCGAGGAATTTTACCAAGATGACGAGCCCCCATTTTAATGGGGTTATAGCGCACTAGGACCCTGAAGGAGTCCACGCGCAAGGGAACGTATTTCCCTTGACCTTTTCGGGGGATTCCCCTCGACCCCTTTATCTTTTCCCTTTTGTCATATTGCAATTATGTTTAACATCAAAAAAATTGTTATGTCTAATATCAGTAGTATACATATCTGTCCCCTCAAGTCCTCCGCGATGTTCCACAACGACCGGCGGAAGGAGATGCCACATGTGAGGGGCGACCTGACCCATCTTAATGAGAAATGGGAGAATCCCCTGTATGAGGGGAAGGGCATCGGCGAAATCCGCAAGGACATCGAACGGCGATATTTCGATAACGTCCATCAACGGATGCAGGCCAAGGCGGTTCCTCTGAGGGAGGGTGTCGTCAACATCAGGGAGGGCACCACCCTTGACGAACTCCGTCATCTGGCAGAAAGGCTCCAGCTGGAATTCGGCATCAAGACCATTGCCATTCACACCCATCGGGATGAGGGGCATGAGGAATCTGGCGAATGGGTTACCAACCATCATGCTCATCTTATTCTCGACTGGACGAACGACCAAGGCAAGAGCCTCAACCTCAAATCACCCGACATGGCGCGTATGCAGACCATCGTGGCAGAGGCTTTGAATATGGAGCGTGGCAAAAGTTCAGACGTGAAGCATCTCGATGCCATCCAGTACAAGAACAAGATGCAGGAGCAGCAAAACAAGCAGCTGTTGGAGACTGCGGAACAACTGCGTGAGGAAATCAGCAAGTTGCGCATCAGCCGTAAAGGCAAGGAGGCCTTGCTCCAACGTCTCGACAAATTCTCCGGCCTCTTTGGCAAATCCGACGTGCGCTTGCAATTGGATGCTTCTCAGGACGAGATCGCCCAACTGAAAGAACAACTGGATGAACTCCGACAAAAGGTGGAGAACATACAGCAGAACCTGAAGCGCCGCACCCGAGAGCGTGACAAGGCAAGGGAGGACGCGGAACGATTCAAAAAGGAGCGTGACGCTTACGCCCAAAAGGCAGAGGAAAGCGAGAGACGTGCAAAGGATGCCATAAAAGAAGTGGGAAGCCTGCGCCGCCTGCTTTATCCATGGCGGTATGAACTGCCAGACGTAGTTGACCTCTCACGCAGCAAAATGAGCAGACACGGCGGTCGTTGTTGGTTGCATGTCACCATCGAGGGACACAACGGGTATGTCACCAAACCCATTTCCACCCGTGAGGAGGCAATGTACGAACGCGGTGAGATTACCAAGGAACAACTTATCGCCAAGCATTTCACCGACGAGATTGACCGTGCCTGTTACCGTAGGTGGCAGGGGATGAAAGGTGCTGCGCTAGAGAAAGAACTCCAGAAGACCACCGGTACCATATTCTTTCAACTACCACAAATTCTCTTTCCCTCAAAGTTGCTCTCCGCCCCTGGAGGGTCAAGAGATGGCGAGAATTTCGCCATCCGCCACAAAAGCCGAGATGAGATTATCAGGGAAATGATAGATGAAGGGTATAATATGAAATTGTCGTGAAATCTTAGAATGACGTGGCAACAGGTTTGCTGAATCTGTTGCCATGTTTTTGTATATGACTTTATAAATTGAGAAAAGCCCAAAAAATTGATAAAAATTTGCTTGATTTCATCATAGTATCGATATTTTTAGTATTTTTGCAACGTGTTCTAAGAACACAAATTACATCGTGGTTAAGAATTAGCGTTCAGCTATCAATCTTGGTTTCGAAAATGTAGGAGTTCAAGAAACATATCATTAGATGGATAGAGTGAATGCTCACGCGATAGCGTGGGCTTTACTTATCTAATGATATGGGGCATCTCCTACAGCCTTCGATCCGGATTTAGTGAGTTCACGCTTTTTCTGTATCTAATAAAATGTAGGAAATATGACAATCTTTGACTTTATAAAGATGTGGCAACAAAGAAGGGAATGATAGACCATTCTCATCCCATTCAATCATTTGGATTATTATACTGGTAAAAATCGGCAGATCCTATACACTGTACGAATAATTATGGTTTAAAAATATTATGTAAAACAAGTAACAATCTTCATTTTTAATTTAAATATTCATGAAAAGACTATTAACATTAACTATATTATTATGTTTTTTTTCCGTTTCATATGGATTAAAATTCACCGTTGACGACATCACTTATACAACATTGGATAATGCTTCAGTTAAAGTTACAGGGTTCAAATTTAGTCTTATTAACGTGGTTATTCCATCTCAGGTTTTATATAATAATGTGGAATACCAAGTTAAAGAAATTGGTGACAAAGGATTATATGGATATAACAGCACTGCAACCACCAAATATTCTAAGTTGGAAACCCTCGTTATTTCCGAAGGAATAGAAAAGATAGGTATCAATGGTATCGCAAGTAACAATAACTTAAAAAGTGTTTCTTTACCTAATTCATTAACAGAATTGGGCAATAGTGCTTTCTATAGTTGTGATGCTTTAACAACAGTAACGTTTCCCAATGGAAGCAATCTTGTTATTATTGGAGATGAAGCATTTTATGAATGTAAGAAATTGGAGTCGTTTGTAATTCCTTCAACTGTTACATATTTAGGGAAAAGTGCTTTTAGGTATGATGAAAAGCTAAGTTCAATAACAATACCTGAAAATATCTTGATCATTCAACAATATTGTTTTTCAAATTGTAAATCTCTCAACACAGTGATTCTTCATGATAATATCACTCGCATAGAAAAGAATGCTTTCTCTAGCTGTACTGCTCTTGAAAATATTGATAATGATTTTCCTGAAACATTGGAATATTTAGGTCAGTATGCTTTCGAAAATGTTCCAGGAATAAAGCATTTGATTTTAAATGGCAATTTAGGTGTCATTGACTATTCTACATTTGCATATTGTAAAAATTTGGAATACGTTTGGTTGAAAGAAGGCATTAACACTATCCGCAAGTGGGCTTTTGGTAATTGCCTAAATTTGAAATACATTGTATTGCCTTCTTCTATAGAAACAGTTGAATCAGGAGCTTTTGGTGAATCAAATGAAAAACTATTGGATTATGTTGATCATAATCCAAGAACCTTCTTTTTCCTTTCAGACGAACCATTTAGCATTATGTATACATCTACAACTGATGGAGGAAATGCATTCCCCTCCTTGGGTAAAATAGTTTCAGAGGATAAATTTTATGTAAAGGAGTCAGCAGTGGAAGCTTATAAAACAAAATGGCGTTTTTATCAGAGTGCTAAGGAAAAGGTTGATTATATGATTCCATTCAACGCCGACTTGACCTATTCGACAAATTATCGTGAATTTGATATGGATTTCCATGTTGCTGCGTCTAAGGGAAACAAACCATATGTTGCAACTAATTATAGTGATAAATCGGTTACGTTCACAAGTATAGATGATTATATTGTCCCAACTGAAACAGGGATAGTGATTCGCAAGACTTCTGATGAAGATACTTGGTTTCAAATTGCAGAACAACAAGGTAATACATTGGCTATGAATAATTATCTGAAAGGAGTTACATATTCAGATATCATATCTCCAACAACAGACGAGGGAAATGTCAACTATGTTCTTTACAATGGGGTTTTCTGCAGGTTCTCGAACTCAGGTATGCTTAGCGATCATAAAGCATATTTGCAATTGCCGCCACAAACAGCAGAATCATCATTGTCCTTCAGTTTTAGTGATATCTCTGACGGGATAACAGAAATCAAGAATGATATCATCAATGACAATTATTATGATTTGAGTGGTATAAGAGTTGAGCACCCTAAGAAAGGATTGTATATCAAAAACGGAAAGAAAATCATTTTTAAATAAGCCGAAACAATGAAAAGAAAGTATATAAAACCAAATACCACGTTGGATTGGTTGGCAACAAATATAATCATGGATACTTTTTCATTACCCAACACAGGATCTTTAGATGATCCAAGTTTTGGCCAAGCAAATGGATTTAGTTTTGAAGAAGATGATGACAGTGATAAAAATTATCCAGTATATCGTGTATGGGATAATTTGTAATAATAGTATATTTGTTTAGTCAATTAAATGACAATTATAAGGATTATGATGATGTCATGGAGATAATAGGGTTTATCATTTCAAAGAAATGTTCGCTATTTTCTTCCATGACATTATTTGAAAGAATGTCGAGACATCCATGATGCCCCATGACATTTCCTTTCGAAATACCCAGTATTGCTAACCAAAATTTGTTCAGACGGGCAAAAACAAAAGAGAGTTACTTTCGTAACTCTCTCATTTTTAAGCGCTTCAGGATGGGCTTGAACCAACGACCCCCTGATTAACAGTCAGGTGCTCTAACCAACTGAGCTACTGAAGCAGGTTTTTCGATTGCGGTTGCAAAAGTATAGCCTTTTTTTTATTCCACCAAACTTTTTCGGCAAAAAATATGAAGAATATGAAAATTTATCTATTTTTTCGCACTTTTATAGCAGAATACGGCTATAATAATGTATCTTTGCCACCTAAAAATATAGCAGTGCTCATGAAAACAAAGCATATATTGCTCTGCGTAGTCGCCGCCTTCGCCACCAACATGGCGGTGGCGCAGACTGAAAGCGACCATAACTTCGAGGTGAAGAAACAACTCGACGTGTTCAACAGCATCTACAAGAACCTCGACATGATGTACGTCGACACGCTCGATGCCAAGGAGGTAATAGGCACAGGCATCAAGGCCATGCTACGCAGCCTCGACCCCTACACCGAATACTACCCTGCGGAGAAGATGGAAGACCTAAAGGAAATCTATACAGGTAAGTTCGCCGGCATCGGTGCCATCATCCGCTACAACTCCAAGATCAAGCGCGTGGTAATCGACGAGCCCTATCAGGGCATGCCTGCTGACAAGGCCGGCCTGAAGAAAGGCGACATCATCCTCGCCATCGACGACTCGTCGATGGTCGACAAAAGCGTATCCTACGTGAGCAGCCACCTCCGTGGCGACCCCGGCACGAGCTTCATCCTCAAGGTAGAACGTCCCACTACGGGCAAGAAGATGAAAATCAAAATTACACGCCAGACCGTGCAGACACCCTCCGTGCCCTACTATGGCATTCAGGCCAATGGGGTGGGATACATCAACCTGCGCCAGTTCACCGAAGACTGCTCCAAAGAGGTGCGCAAGGCCTTCATCGAGATGAAGGAGAAAGGCATCAAGGGTCTCGTGCTCGACCTCCGCAACAACGGCGGCGGCTCCGAGGCCGAAGCCGTGCACATCGTCAACATGTTCGTGCCCAAAGACCTGCTCATCGTGTCGAACAGGGGTAAGCTGAAACGCTCCAACATCGACTACAAGACCAAGGTAGAGCCCATCGACACCGTGATGCCCGTAGTGGTGCTCGTCAACGACGACACGGCGAGTGCCAGTGAGATTACCAGCGGTGCCCTCCAGGACCTCGACCGCGCAGTGATATTAGGTATGCGCACATACGGGAAGGGACTGGTGCAGATCAGTGTCGACCTGCCCTACAACGGCAGCCTCAAACTTACCAGCGACAAGTACTACATCCCCAGCGGACGGTGCATACAGGCCATCAACTACCGCCACGCACAAGGTGGCTACACCGAGCATATCCCCGACTCGCTCACCAAGGTGTTCTACACCGCACACGGACGTGAGGTGCGCGACGGCGGTGGCATCATGCCCGACGTAGTGGTCGAGCCCGACTCCCTGCCCAACATCGGATACTACCTCGCCACTTCAGGGGTTGACTCCACGGAAGTACTGCTCGACTATGAGGTCGACTACATCGCACGCCACCCGTCCATCGCCCGACCCGCGGATTTCGAACTCAGCGACAGCGACTACGAGGAATTCAAGCAACGGGTCATCAACAGCGGGTTCACCTACGACCACGAGACAGAGAAATACCTGCAGAACCTGGTGAAGCTCGCCAAGTTCGAAGGCTATTATGACGATGCCAAAGACGACTTCGACAACCTCGAAAAGAAACTCCGCCACAACATCGCCAAAGACCTCGACTACAACAAGGCCCAACTGAAAAAAATCCTTGCCAACGATATCGTCGCCGCATACTACTATCAGGCAGGCTCCATAGAGAACAGCCTCAGGGGCGACAAGCAGATGGAAGAGGCGGTGAGAATCATCAACAATCCCGACGAATATTGGAAGATATTGGGGAGAAATAAGCCCCAACCATGACAAAAATCAAGAAAACAAGGCTTTTCTGCACAAAAAAACACAAAATATTTTGCTACACGGGCAAATTTTCATAACTTTGCATCGTTCAGTGGAATGAGGGGCTTGCAAAAAGCCCCTCATTTTCATTATAAACCCACTTACACCAATAAGGAAAAGGTAAAAGATTTAAGAATTGAGTTTCGGCGAGAAACCAGGTATAAGCGTTGAGAGTTGAGCGTTGAGGTGAACTTAATATTCAATCTTCAAAGTTGCGATGAAGCAAGAGCAGACAAAAGTATGCCCTTAGTATGCTGAGGCGTAGCCGACATGCAAGCAACGCTTCATCTTCAATCGGGCAAAGCCCGCATCCGTTTTCCCAGACGAAACTTGAGTTATTAAACACTTGAAGCATGATAGAGAAAGGTATCGTAAAAAGTTTAGTGGAGACATGGCTCGACGGAAAAGACTATTTCCTCGTCGACATTGAAATCAGTCAGGACAACAAGATTGTCGTGGAAATCGACCACGCCGACGGTGTGTGGATAGAAGATTGCGTGGAGCTGAGCAAGTTCATCGAGGACCACCTCGACCGCGATAAGGAAGACTTCGAACTCGAAGTGGGTTCGGCAGGCCTCGGACAGCCCTTCAAGGTGCCTCAGCAATACGTCAACTTCATCGGAAAGGAAGTCGAGGTGCTCGGCAACGACGGAAAGAAGACCAAGGGCGTGCTCAAGTCGGTCGAAGGCAAGGACTTTGTCGTCACTACCCAGGAGAAGATACGTCCTGAGGGCAAGAAAAGGCCCGTACTCACCGATGTCGACAAGGCCTTCAACATGGATGAAGTAAAATACACAAAATATAAAATCAGTTTCAAATAAAGCTATGGCAGCAAAAAAAACAACAGAGACAACCCCCAACATGATTGAGACATTCAGGGAGTTCAAGGAAAACAAGAATATCGACCGTACTACCCTTGTCAGTGTGCTCGAGGAGAGTTTCCGCAACGTCATCGCAAAAATCTTCGGGAGCGACGAGAACTTCGACGTCATCGTCAATCCCGACAAGGGCGACTTCGAAATCTACCGCAACCGCGTGGTGGTGGCCGATGACGAGGTGGAAGACCAGAACAAGCAGATTTCCCTCTCCGAGGCACAGAAAATCGACCCCGACTACGAAATCGGCGAAGACGTGAGCGAGACCATCGAGTTCGCCAAGTTCGGTCGCAGGGCCATCCTTAACCTCCGTCAGACGCTCGCCTCGAAAATCCTCGAGCTCGAGCACGACTCCCTCTACAACAAATACAAGGACCGCGTGGGACAAATTATCAGCGGCGAAGTCTACCAAACCTGGAAGCGCGAAGTGCTCATCGTCGACGACGAGAACAACGAACTGATCCTGCCCAAGTCGGAGCAAATCCCCAGCGACCAGTACCGCAAGGGCGAGACCATCCGTGCCGTCATCCTCAGGGTAGACAACGAGAACAACAACCCCAAAATCATCCTCTCGCGCACCAGCCCCATGTTCCTTGAAAGACTCCTCGAAGGCGAGGTGCCCGAAATCAACGACGGCCTCATCTCCATCAAGAACATCGCACGCATGCCTGGCGAGAGAGCCAAGGTGGCAGTCGAAAGCTACGACGAGCGCATCGACCCCGTAGGTGCCTGCGTGGGTGTGAAAGGCAGTCGTGTGCATGGCATCGTGAGGGAACTCTGCAACGAGAACATCGACGTCATCAACTACACCTCAAATATCAAGCTCTACATCCAGCGCTCGCTCAGTCCCGCCAAGGTGTCGAGCATCAACATCGACGAGGAGAACCACAAGGCCGAAGTCTATCTCCAGCCCGAAGAGGTATCACTCGCCATCGGACGTGGTGGACTCAACATCAAGCTCGCCTCCATGCTCACCGGCTACACCATTGACGTGTTCCGTGAGATAGAAGACAACGAAGCCGAGGAAGACATCTACCTCGACGAGTTCTCCGATGAAATCGACCAGTGGGTCATCGACTCCATCAAGCGCATCGGTCTCGACACTGCCAAGGCTGTGCTCAACGCACCGAGAGACATGCTCGTGGAGAAGGCCGACCTCGAGGAAGAGACCGTCGACTCCGTCATCAATATCCTCAAGGCAGAATTTGAGAACTAAACAGCGGTCAGCACCCCTACCCTATCTACGACAGGCCAACCCGTTGGTCCTGACTTCCCCCTACCACACCACCGGCCGGCATGCCCCCGGGGTGACACCATAATCAAATAAAACCAGAACAAGGAAAAGAGAATGGCTATCAGATTAAGCAAAGCAATTAAAGAACTGAACATAGGACTCCAAACGGCAGTGGAGTTCCTGACGAAGAAATATGACCTTGGCGATGTGAAAATCGACCAAAACTTCAAGCTCGACGACGCCCACTACGAGTCTCTCGTAGAGGAGTTCAAGAGCGACAAGGAGGTGAGGACACAGGCCGAGAAGATCTTCCCCAAGAAACCCAAGGAGAAGAAAAGGCCCGAGCCCGAGAGCCATAAGGCCGAGACACTCCTCGACTCCAGCAGGCCGCAGTACAAGCCACTGGGGAAAATCGACCTCGACTCCCTCAACAAGCGTCCCGCTACCCCCACCCCCTCTGCCCAACCGAAGAAAGAAAGCCCCACTCCGGCACCTGCCGTTGCCGAGGTGGAGAAACCCGCAGACCAGCCTAAGTCTGTCGCTCCCGCCCCACAGCACGAGGAGAAGAAGGCCGTTCAACCCAAGGAAGAAACAAGCACCGCACCCGTCGCTGCCGAAGAGAAGAAGGCCGTAGAGCCCGAGAAGCCAGTGGTGGCTGCCGAACCGGCAAAGGTGCAACAGCCAGCCAGCGAGCCAACCCAGGAGGAGAAAGCTGATGAAGAGTCCAAGGCTCCTGCTGCCGACCAGAAAATCTTCACGCTCGAGAGCGAGCAGAAGAACGCACCGAAGGTGAACGTCCTCGGCAAGATCGACCTCGACTCCCTCAACCAGAGCACCCGTCCGAAGAAGAAGACGAAGGAAGAGAAGCGCAAGGAGCGTGAGGAGAAGTCGCAGCATGGTACCGCACCAAGTGGCGAGAAGAAGAAGCGCGTGCGCATCAACAAGGAGCGCGTCGACATCAATGCCGCCAGCAAGGACGTGCCCAGCCCCAACCAGGGCGGTGGAAACCAGGGCGGCGGAAAGAACAAGAACAAGAAAGACAAGAACCGCAAGCGCAACCAGCGCCCGCTCGAGGTGAACGAGGAAGACGTGGCAAGACAGGTCAAGGAGACCCTCGCCCGCCTCACCAACAAAAACCAGAACAAGAAGGGCGCGAAATACCGCAAGGAGAAGCGCGAAGCCATTCAGGAACGCCTGCAGGAAGAGCGCGCCGAGCAGAAGGCCGAGAGCAAGGTACTCAAACTCACCGAGTTCGTCACCGTGAGCGAGTTGGCCAACATGATGAACATCGGTGTCAACCAAGTCATTGGTACCTGCATGAGTATCGGCATCATGGTGAGCATCAACCAGCGCCTCGATGCTGAGACCATCAACATCGTTGCCGACGAGTTCGGGTTCACCACCGAGTATGTGAGTGCTGAAGTGCAGAACGCCATCACCGAGGAGGAGGACGACGAGAACGACCTCGTGCCTCGCGCACCCATCGTCACCGTGATGGGACACGTCGACCACGGCAAGACCTCGCTCCTCGACCATATCCGCAACACCAACGTCATCGCCGGCGAGGCAGGAGGCATCACCCAGCATATCGGTGCCTATAATGTAGAGCTCGCCGACGGGCGCCAGATCACCTTCCTCGATACCCCGGGACACGAGGCCTTCACAGCCATGCGTGCCCGTGGTGCACAGGTCACCGACATTGCCATCATCATCGTCGCTGCCGACGACTCCGTGATGCCCACCACCAAGGAGGCCATCGCACATGCCCAGGCAGCCAACGTGCCCATGGTGTTTGCCATCAACAAAATCGACAAGCCGGGTGCCAACCCCGACAAGATACGCGAAGACCTCGCCAACATGAACCTCCTCGTTGAAGACTGGGGAGGCAAGTACCAGTGCCAGGAAATCTCGGCAAAGAAAGGCATCGGCGTCGACGACCTCCTCGAGAAAGTACTCCTCGAGGCCGAGATGCTCGACCTGAAGGCCAACCCCAACCGCAAGGCTACCGGCTCCATCATCGAGTCGTCGCTCGACAAGGGGCGCGGATACGTCTCTACCGTACTCGTGTCGAACGGCACGCTCAAGGTGGGCGACATCGTAGTGGCCGGAACCAGCTACGGACGCATCAAGGCCATGTTCAACGAGCGCAACCAGCGCATTCAGGAGGCTGGTCCCGCCGACCCCGCCATCATCCTCGGACTCAACGGTGCGCCCACTGCCGGTGACACCTTCCATGTGATGCCTACCGAGCAAGAGGCACGCGAGATTACCAACAAGCGCATGCAGCTGCAGCGCGAACAAGGCCTGCGTACCACGAAGGTGCTGGGTCTCGACGAACTCTCCCACCGCTTCGCGTTGGGTGAGTTCCATGAGCTCAACATCATCGTCAAGGGCGATACCGACGGCTCTATCGAGGCGCTCTCCGACTCCTTCATCAAGCTCTCTACCGAGAAGGTGCAGGTCAATGTCATCAACAAGGCGGTGGGCCAGATATCCGAAAACGACGTGATGCTTGCCTCGGCATCCGATGCCATCATCGTCGGCTTCCAGGTACGTCCCTCCGTAGAAGCCCGCAAGCTCGCCGAGCGCGAGGGTGTAGAAATCAACACCTACTCCATCATCTACGATGCCATCGACGAGGTGCGCTCCACGATGCAGGGTATGCTCGACAAGGTGAAGAAGGAAATCGTCACTGCCGAAATCGAGGTGAAGCAGGTATTCAAGATTTCGAAGGTGGGTACCGTCGCCGGAGGTCTGGTCACCGAAGGCAAGGTGCACAACAAAGACAAGGCCCGCGTGGTGCGCGACGGTATTGTGGTGCACACCGCCAACATCGATGCCCTGAAGCGCTACAAAGACGATGCCAAGGAAGTGGCTACCGGACTGGAGTGCGGTATCTCACTCGTCAACTTCAACGATATCCAGGTGGGCGACATCATCGAGACCTTCATGGAAATCGAGGTGGAACAGAAGCTTTAGTTACTGAATGGCGCATCGCTCCTCAACGAAGCAGAAAGAGAACAAACGCAAGGTGCGTTCCTTTGCCGGCAGGCTCACCAAGTGGATTGTACTGGTGATGCTTGTCGTCATGGGATTCGTGTCATATATCATCTATTCCTTGGTTTCTGTATTAATAAAAGAAGCCCAACAAATGCATAATGAAGCCCTGCTCGACGCTTCCGTGGAAAACATCCGACGGGTCATCTCTGATGTCTATGTGGGCACCACCAATCATGTGCCAGAGATTGAAGAGAGCCTCGGACAGCCCGACCGGATGTTCACCCTTGTGGAACGAGTGGTAAAGCAGAACAAACGCATACACAGTTGTGGCATTTCCTTTACGGCCGACTACTATCCCCAAAAGGGACATTGGTTCTGCCCCTATGCCGTAAGGCGTGACGATGGCAGTATCGAAAAGCAAAACATCGGCAACGCACAGTACGACTATCTGAAAGCCCCATGGTTCACCGAGGCGATAAATGCCAACGAGGGTTTTTGGTCGAAACCTTTCTTCGAGGGCAACGACAGTATTACTCCATTGGTTTCCTACTTGGTACCTATCCACAACAAACAAGGGAAAACAGTGGCTGTGCTCGGTGCCGACTTGTCGCTCGAATGGCTTCGTGAGAAGACCCAAAGGCTTGATTCGAAGGTATACGAAAAGGAATGGATAGGCGATACAGACGATTCAGAGGACGAGCAACTCTCTGAAGAAGAAAAGATAAAGGAAAGACAATTCAGGGAAAGAAAAGAAAAACGCTACAAACCCCATAGTTTCATCATCACCGGCGACGGCACCTATCTTGCCCATCCCGACCAGAAACGCATCCTTCAAGAAAACTTCTTCACATACGCCAAGGCAAATTCCGACACGATAGCCAAAAGCATTGGCCAAAAGATGGTGAGAGGAGAGAGGGGTTACAGTAGTGACGAAGAAGACTTCATCAAGAGTTTTGAGTTCGAAGGAAGGTCGGTATACCTTTTCTATGCTCCAATCGAGAAGACAGACTGGTCTATGGCTATCGTCGTGCCCGCCATTGGTGTGAATTTAATGGCAGGGATAGCTGGGTTCACTCTGCTCTTCTTCATCCTTATCGGTGTGATTGTCGTCTATCTTATGAGTCGTTTCACCATCCGTCGTACTGCCAAGCCGCTCAAGCAACTGGCCTACTCGGCCGATGAGGTGGCAAACGGCAACTTTGACACACCGCTGCCCCATATCAAGCACAACGACGAGATACGCCTGTTGCGCGACTCCTTCGATGGTATGCAGCAGTCGCTTACCAAATACATCGATGAGTTGAAGACCACAACGGCGTCGAAGGCAGCCATAGAGAACGAGCTGAAGGTTGCCCATGACATCCAGATGGCCATGCTGCCAAAGATATTCCCACCCTATCCAGAGCGCAACGACATCAATATCTTTGGCTCGCTCGACCCTGCCAAGGATGTGGGTGGCGACCTCTTCGACTTCTACATCCGCGACAACAAACTGTTCTTTTGCATTGGCGACGTTTCAGGAAAGGGGGTGCCAGCCTCCTTGGTGATGGCCGTCACACGGTCGTTGTTCCGCAATATCTCCGCCCATACGTCGGAGCCCGACCTAATCGTTTCCACGCTCAACAAATCATTGGCCGAAGGCAACGAGAAGAATATGTTTGTTACCTTGTTCGTGGGTGTGCTCAATCTGGAAAACGGTTTGTTGCAGTATTGCAATGCCGGCCATGACACGCCTCTGCTCATCGGGCGAGGCGTGGGCATGCTGCCATGCGTGCCCAATCTGCCTGTCGGTGTGATGGAAGACTGGAACTACACGCTTCAAGAAGTATCCATAGACTCACTGACCACCATATTCCTTTATACCGACGGTCTCAACGAGGCTGAAGACATCCACAACGCACAGTTCGGCAACCAGCGTATCATCGATTTGGCAGAAACGTTGCTGGCAGAAGGCAGAAACCAGCCCGAAATCATTGTCAACAGTATGACCGAAGCTGTGCATACATTCGTGGGCGAGGCTGAGAAGAGCGATGACCTGACCATGTTGGCCATCAAATACACCAACACCAATGGACAACAAGAAGAAAAACAAGCATAACAACCCCGAAGAACAACAAGACGACAACGAACTGGTGCGCCGCATAGCCGAACAGAAATACGAGTTCGGCTTCACTACCGACGTACATACGGAGATCATCCCCGTAGGACTCAACGAAGACATCGTCAGGCTCATCTCACAGAAAAAAGGCGAGCCCGAGTGGCTGCTGGAGTTCCGTCTCAAGGCCTTCAGGCACTGGCTCACCCTCAAGGAACCTACCTGGGGACATGTGCACCTGCCCGAAATCGACTACCAAGCCATCTCCTACTATGCCGACCCCATGGCTCGCAAGCCCCAGGGCGACGGCAAGATAGACCCCGAACTGGAGAAGACCTTCGACAAACTGGGCATTCCTCTTGAGGAACGCCTTGCCCTCAGCGGCACGGCAGTAGATGCCATCATGGACTCCGTATCGGTGAAGACCACGTTCAAGGAGAAACTCGCCGAGAAAGGCATCATCTTCTGCTCTATCGGCGATGCCGTGAAAAGCCATCCCGACCTCGTGCGCCAGTACCTCGGTACGGTGGTGCCTTACCGCGATAACTTCTTCGCCGCGCTCAACAGCGCCGTGTTCAGCGACGGGTCGTTCGTCTATATTCCCAAAGGCGTGCGATGCCCCATGGAACTGAGTTCCTACTTCCGCATCAACGCCCGCAACACCGGACAGTTCGAGCGAACCCTCATTGTGGCCGACGACGACTCTTATGTCTCATACCTTGAGGGATGCACCGCACCCATGCGCGACGAAAACCAACTCCATGCCGCCATCGTAGAAATCATCGTCAACGACCATGCAGAGGTGAAGTATTCCACCGTGCAGAACTGGTATCCCGGCGACGAGAACGGCCGCGGCGGTGTGCTCAACCTCGTCACGAAGCGGGGCGAACTGCGGGGCGACTATTCCAAACTCTCATGGACACAGGTAGAGACGGGCAGTGCCATCACCTGGAAATACCCGTCGTGCGTACTCCGGGGTAACTATTCACAGGCCGAGTTCTACAGCGTGGCGGTGACCAACAACTACCAAGAGGCCGACACCGGCACGAAGATGATTCACATCGGCCACGACACCAAGTCGACCATCATCTCGAAAGGCATCTCCGCCGGACACTCACAGAACTCCTACCGCGGGCTCGTACGCGCCACTCCGTCGGCACACAACGCACGCAACTACTCCAGCTGCGACTCCCTGCTGCTAGGCAGCGACTGCGGTGCCCATACCTTCCCTTATATTGACGTCCACAACGACACCGCCATCGTCGAGCACGAGGCCACCACGTCGAAAATCAGCGAAGACCAGCTCTTCTACTGCAACCAGCGCGGCATCCCCACCGAGCAGGCCGTGGGACTCATCGTCAACGGCTATGCCAAGGAGGTGCTCAACAAACTACCCATGGAGTTTGCCGCCGAGGCTCAGAAACTGCTGTCGGTATCGCTCGAGGGCACCGTGGGATAAAACCATCATTCACACGACTATCACACACACGATATGCTTATAGTAAAGAATCTTCATGCCTCCATCAACGGCAAGGAAATACTCAAGGGCATCAATCTTGAGGTGAACGACGGCGAGACCCATGCCATCATGGGTCCCAACGGTTCGGGAAAATCCACACTCTCGGCAGTGCTCGTGGGCAACCCGCTCTACGAAGTTACCGGGGGCGAGGCATGGTTCAACGGCAAGAACCTGCTTGAGATGAAGCCCGAGGACCGTGCACGCGAAGGACTATTCCTCTCGTTCCAGTATCCCGTCGAAATCCCCGGCGTGTCGATGACCAACTTCATGAAGGCGGCAGTCAACGCCAAGCGCGAATACCAGGGTCTGGAACCCCTCCGTGCCGCCGACTTCCTGAAACTCATGCGCGAGAAGCGCCAGATTGTGGAACTCGACAACAAGCTCGCCCACCGCTCCGTCAACGAGGGTTTCAGCGGTGGTGAGAAAAAGCGCAACGAAATCTTCCAGATGGCGATGCTCGAACCCCGCCTCGCCATCCTCGACGAGACCGACTCCGGACTCGACGTCGACGCCATGCGTATCGTGGCGGGTGGGGTGAACAAGATGCGCACGCCCGAGACATCCACCATCGTCATCACACACTATGAGCGGCTGCTCGACATGATTCGTCCCGACGTGGTGCATGTGCTCTACCAGGGGCGCATCGTCATGACCGCCGGTCCGGAACTGGCCAAGGAGATAGAACAGCGGGGATACGACTGGATAAAGAACGATGCCAATGAGTAGCGAGCAGCAATATATCAGCCTCTACCGGCAGTGCCGCGACATCATCTGCGACCACTCCGCCGGCGTGCTCAACGACGTGCGCGACGAGGCGTTCCGGCACTTCCTCGACAAGGGCTTTGCCTCACGCAAGGAAGAGCGCTACCGCTATACCGACATGCAGCAGGTATTCCAGCCCGATTACGGACTCAACCTCAACCGTCTCGAGATTCCCGTCAATCCCTACGACAGTTTCCGCTGCGATGTCCCCAGCCTCAGCACATCGCTCTATTTCGTCGTCAACGACGCGTTCCACAGCAAGTCACTTCCGAAGAGCCATCTACCCGAAGGGGTGGTGGTGGGGTCGCTGCGCGATGCCGCCGTGGCCACTCCCGCCCTCGTGGCACAGTACTACGCACGACAGGCACGCACCGACGCCGACGGCGTCACCGCACTCAACACCATGCTCGCGCAAGACGGCCTCTTCGTCTACGTGCCCCGTGGGGTGAAGGTGGAGCGCACCATCCAGGTCATCAATATCCTCCGTGCCGACGTCGATCTCATGGTCAACCGGCGCGTGCTCATCGTCCTCGAAGAGGATGCCGAAGTCAAGCTCCTCTTCTGCGACCATGCTGCCGACGACCGCCACTTCCTCGCCACCCAGGTCATCGAGGCGTATGTGGGAGTGAATGCCTCGCTTGAACTCTATTGTCTGGAAGAGACCCACAACAAAAGCACAAGAGTAAGCAACCTCTATGTGGAGCAGCAGGCGGGGAGCCAGCTCAGCCACAACGTCATTACCCTGCACAACGGCGTGACGCGCAACCGCACCGACGTGGTGCTCAGGGGCGAGGGAGCCAGTTGCCGACTCAACGGCTGTGCCGTGTCCGACAAGACGCAGCATGTCGACAACAACACCCTCATCGACCATGCCGCACCCGGTGGCACGAGCCATGAGCGCTACAAATACGTGCTCGACGACAGCGCCACCGGTGCCTTCGCTGGCAAGGTGCTCGTGCGCCATGGTGCACAGCAAACGGAGTCGGTAATGACCAACCAGAACCTCTGCGCCACGAAGCAGGCACGGATGTTCACGCAACCCATGCTCGAAATCTACGCCGACGACGTGAAATGCGCGCATGGCAGCACCGTAGGACAACTCAACGATGCTGCCCTCTTCTATATGCAGCAGAGGGGCATCAGCAGGCGTGAGGCACTGCACCTGTTGCAGGCAGCCTTCATCTACGAGGTCATCGACGAAATCACCCTCATCCCCCTCCGCGACCGCCTCCGTTACCTCGTCGACAAACGCCTTCGTGGCGAACTCAACAAGTGCGACGGCTGCAAACTGTGCCAATAAGATTTGAGATTTGAGATTTAAGATTTGAGATTGAAAATTGACATATCACAAATACGTCGCGACTTCCCCATTTTAGGGAGGACTGTCTACGACCGTCCACTGGTCTACCTCGACAATGCCGCCACCACGCAGAAACCCCTCTGCGTGCTTGACGCCATGCGCGACGAATACCTCAACGTGAATGCCAACGTCCACCGCGGCGTGCACTACCTCTCGCAACAGGCCACCGACCTGCATGAGGCAGCACGCGAGCGTGTGAGGCAGTTCATCGGTGCCGCCACCACCGACGAGGTCGTGTTCACCCGTGGCACAACTGAAGCCATCAACCTCGTGGCCAGCTCCTTTGCCGAAGGGATGATGCGCGAGGGCGACGAAGTCATCGTCAGCGTCATGGAGCACCACTCCAACATCGTACCGTGGCAGTTGCAGGCCTCCAGAAAAGGCATCGTGGTGAAGGTCATCCCCGTCAGCGACAAGGGTGAGCTGTTGCTCGACGCGTATGAGCGACTCTTCACCGAGCGTACACGTCTGGTAAGCGTGGCTCATGTGAGCAATGTGCTGGGCACCATCAACCCCATAGAGAAAATCATTGCCATCGCCCACGCCCACGGCGTGCCGGTACTCGTCGACGGGGCGCAGAGCACCCCACACTTCAAGGTCGACGTGCAGGCGATGGACTGCGACTTCTTCGCCTTCAGCGGCCACAAGATGTACGGTCCCACGGGCATCGGCGTGCTCTACGGCAAGGAGGAATGGCTCGACCGTCTGCCGCCTTACCAGGGTGGCGGTGAGATGATCGACACCGTGAGTTTCGAAAAGACCACCTTTGAGCGCCCACCGCTGAAGTTCGAGGCGGGCACCCCCGACTACGTGGCAACCCACGGCCTCGCCGTGGCCATCGACTACATCGAGCGCATCGGTCTCGACAACATCGCTGCCCATGAGCGCGACCTCACGCAATACTGCATCCAACGCCTGTCCACCATCGACGGCATGCGGTTCATCGGCGAGGCCGACGCACACGACGCGGTAGTAAGTTTCCTCGTGCGCGACATCCACCACCTCGACATGGGCACGCTCCTCGACCGGCTCGGCATCGCCGTGCGCACAGGTCACCACTGTGCCCAGCCGCTGATGGACAGGATGGGCATCCTGGGCACCGTAAGAGCATCGTTCGCCCTCTACAACACCCGCGAAGAGGTCGACGCGCTGGTGGAGGGCATACAACGAGTGAGCAGGATGTTTTGAGATTTGAGCCAGTCATCTATGCTGAAACAATTCTATCATCCAGAACTAATAGAGGCGGGCTGCGACGAGGCGGGCCGCGGATGTCTGGCTGGCAGTGTATATGCCGCCGCCGTGATATTGCCACCCGACTACCACAACGAACAGCTCAACGACTCGAAGAAACTCATCGAACGGCAGCGTTACGCGCTGCGCGAGATTATCCTCCGCGATGCCACGGCATGGGCGGTAGGGGTGGTGACACCCGAGGAAATCGACAGAATCAATATTCTCAATGCTTCTATCCTCGCCATGCACCGCGCCCTCGACCAGCTCTCCGTGCGCCCCGAGGCCGTCATCGTCGACGGCAACCGTTTCAAGCCCTGGGGTGATGTGCCCTACGCCACCATCGTGAAGGGCGACGGCAAATACCTCTCCATCGCCGCCGCCAGCATCCTTGCCAAGACATACCGCGACGACTACATGAACCGCTTGGCAGAAGAATACCCCATGTACGACTGGCAGGGTAATAAGGGTTACCCCACGCGCAAGCACCGCGACGCCATCCGCCAACATGGCATCACGCCCTATCACCGCAAGTCATATAATCTCCTGGGCGACACTCAGCTGATGATACCATTTGAGGATGAGGCCTAAGGCAAGCCCCTAGAATCCCCTAGAAATCCCTGGAATCCCCTAAAAATCCCTAGGAATCCCTATTAGCCCTTCCCATTTTTACGAAAAAACCAGCAAAAATACTCCATAATAAAAATTTTTCTTAACTTTGCGCCATGAATGGCAGATAACACCTGCATACTGTCCTAAACAGCCAACACGTCTTTAGCTTCATGGCTACAAAGAAATACTCCACGGGAAATGGGTTGATAAGAACCGCCGTCATCCTGGCCGATTTTATCATCATGAACTTGTTGCTCTACTGGGCTTCAAGATATCTCTATGTAGTCAACATCAAATACCCTCCATATTTCGAGGCCGAGCCAAAGGAAACATTCCTCATGGCCAATTTCTCGATGATTGTCAGCCAGTTCCTCATCAACTCCCTCATCCACCGTCGCCGCACCAGTTTCGAGGAGGTGTTCATGAGTGTGATGAAACTCTGTGTGCTGCAGGTATCGCTGATGTTCATCAGCCTCAGAATTCTGGGCGAGAGCGGTGGCATGTTCCAGTTCATGGGCCTCTTCCTCATGACGGAATTCGTCCTTATCCTCGCTAGCAGGGTGGTGGAGACCCTTCTCATCAAATATTTCCGACAGTCCGGACGCAACACCAGAAGCGTGCTTTTCGTGGGCAACGACCCCGCCCTGCTCGTCCTCTACCGCAACCTCATCAGCGACTCCTCCACGGGCTACAAAATCATGGGATACTATGCCGATGAAGACATGAAGAACTGTCCTGCTGCCATCAGCAAGCTCGGCAATCTCACCAAACTGAATGCGCAGATAGACCAACTGCCGAAGGATGCCACGCAGAGGACCGACGACAACGGAAACATGGAGGAAGGCCCCCGTCTCGCAGCCATCGACGAACTCTTCTGCTGTCTCTCCCACGACGAGCATGAGCAGATAACGCGGATTATGAAATTCTGCGACAAGAACATCGTCCATTTCTATTATGTACCCAGGATGTCGGGCAACTTCCTCCTCAACCTCCAGCCTGAGCAGTTGGGCGAGACGATGGTCTTCACCAACCACCACGAGCCATTGTCGCATCCCTTCAACCAGTTCGTGAAACGCACCTTCGACATCATCGTCAGTGCCCTGGTATGCGTGGTCATGCTGCCCTTCATCCCTATCATCGCGTGGATTATCAAACACCAGAGTCCCGGTCCCGTCTTCTTCAAGCAGGCGCGCACCGGTCACAACGGGAAAACCTTCACCTGCCTGAAGTTCAGGTCGATGCACGTGAACAGCGATGCCGACACCCTGCAAGCCACGAAGGATGACCCCAGGAAGTTCCCCTTCGGCAATTTCATCCGCAAAACCAACATCGACGAGTTCCCGCAGTTCTTCAATGTATTGAAGGGCGACATGAGCATTGTCGGTCCGCGACCCCATATGCTTGCGCACACCGAGCAGTACGGCAACATCATCGACAAGTACATGGTACGTCATTTCAGCCGTCCCGGCATCACCGGCTACGCTCAGGTAAGCGGTTGCAGGGGCGAAACGAAGGAACTGTGGCAGATGGAGGAGCGCATACAGAAAGACGTCTGGTATATCGAAAACTGGACGTTCTGGCTCGACATCAAAATCATCTTCAAAACAGCCCTCTCCCTATTCATCCCCGACAAGCAAGCGTATTAGATAGAATAGAAAAGAAAATAGTTATATTCCCAGGAATTCATGGCTAATTCCTGGGAATACATGTTATAATTATAATAATGCTGCGAAGAACTCGCTCGGCAGCCACACGTTCTCTGTCTCTTTCGCCCATGCGAACATCGGTGCAATCTCCTTCGGAGAGAAGCCCGCGATACCACACCCGATGGCCGTGACGAGGAAATCCTGGTCCTGATGGCATTCCACATACTCACGGAAATCATTGACGTAAGGCTGGATGTTCCGCAGTCCCCCTACGATGGTAGGAATCGCGTAACACTGTCCCTGTGGCCCCACGCCCTTTCCCAACTGCGCCCCAAAACTCCGCAACGCCAGGTATGCCGTTCCGCCGCAGTGCAGGCCACGCAGGTCACTGCCGAAGACAAATATCTCGTTGTCACGCAACGTCTTTACCACCGGTGGCGTCACCCGTTGTGGCATATAGTGCATGGACTTCTCCTCTCCAACCGACATCTTTTTGTTCTCGTCATCTCCCGTGAGCCATCTGCCGAGTTTTCCCAATATCGATAAGCCAGGCCGACTGCTCCGCTCTTTCTTTTCAAAATTATATATACTACTGCTTTCTTGCATTGGCTCGGGATGGGTCGACTCAATCAAGGTTTTTTCTGCATACGCTGTGGCAGGCTCGGTATAATACTTGATGAAATACGGGCGCACCACCTGGTCCATCATCGCGTGATACCGTTGACTGACAGCCGACGGTGTAATACCCATCAGCTCCGCCACCTCTTTCCCTTTCATTCCCATAATCAGAATCATGCGTAGTATACTCTGCGCATTCCTGTCGTAGCCATAATACGCGTGGCATATCTCCTCTATCATCTCTTTTACCTCCGCCTGCGTGTCGTCTACGGGAGTATCGAACACTACCTGACCGTGTGCCACCCGTTCCTCCAGGCTCTCCACCAGATGACCTTGTGAATACGTCTTCAGGCGTTCGCGCACGAGGTAGTGGAACCCATTCATCGTCCAATGTGCGAGCGAAATGTTCGGTTTCCGTTTCTCCAGTTGTTGCCAGTTGTTGTTGCACAACCGCAGGTAGTATTCATGTGCGAGCGAGTAGAAGTCCATCCCCGTCTTGTATCGCAGTCCATATTTCTTGTCATCGATACAATAGGCGATATGACAAGTGTCGTAGAAGAACTCACTTGTCACCTTCTCGTCATACTGTCTCAGTCCCTGCAGTATTTCCGCATCAGTTAGATTCTCAATCATAGGGTTTGAGGTTTGAGGTTTGAAATTTGAGGTTTATGCCTCGCTTGTCAGCCGGCGGGACCTCAGCATACTGAAAGTAAACTTTCGTCTGCCTTCGGCTTGCATGAGATTTGCAGTTTTTGCGGCGAATGTATATAAGATAGAAAGGCTACTTTTTCGAAATATTTCTGCAAAAATACATTTTTTTTCTATTATCACTTAATATTTCTCCATTTATCGCCTTAATGAAAATAGAGACGGGAAAGGTTTGAACATACATAAGTCTATATCTGTCTGAAAAATTATCAATTAAAAAATTAACTTTAAAGAAAATGAAAAAAAGAGTATTCAATTTGATTATCGTCGATGAGAGCGGCAGCATGTGCTCCATCCAGAAACAAGCATTCTCGGGCATGAACGAGACATTGCAGACCATTAAGATTGTAGCCGGACAGAAGCCCGACATCGAACAGCACGTCACCCTCATCACCTTCGACTCCAACCACACGAAGTTCCACTACGACAATGCCGACGGACTGTCCGTAGTGCCACTCCAGGAACGTGACTACCAGCCAGGGGGCTGTACACCGTTGTACGACGCCATCGGAGGAGGCATTGCTAAAGTCAACGCCCTGACCCAACAAGGCGACTCCGTGCTCGTCACTATCATCACCGACGGCTATGAAAACGCCTCGAGGGAGTACAACCTCAAGATGGTAAAGAACCTCATTGACAAGCTGAAGGAGCAGGACTGGACGTTCTCCTTCATCGGCACCGACGACCTCGACGTGGAAGGCATGGCTGCGGCGATGGGTATCAACGACACCCTCAGTTTCTCGCGCAATGAGGAACAGACCAAGGCCATGTTCCAGGAAGAGAGGGCGAGTCGATTGTGTTTCTACGAAAGTCTCGACAATCCCACCGCCCGACCAAAGAATTTCTTCAAGAAGAAGCACGTGTGATTGGATTATCCATGACTAACTGAAAAAGAAAGATAAAAATATCATCATTATAACTTACTATCTCAATAGGATTCAGCAACAGGCGGTGGGATGCCACCGTCTGTTTTTTCTATCATCCGAGATGGATGATTTACTAATGCTTTTACGAAATTTTGTTAATTAATCGAAAAAATATTTATAGGCAGTTGGGGTGAAAAGCATTAATAAATAATATTTATAATATAAATCGTAATTTTGCAAGACGGATTATTATTAAAGAGTCGCGAACCGCGACAATGTAAGACATATTGATTACAAGGAAAAAACCATTTTCCTCCCTCTTTACCACCCATGAGTTGAGACTGCGTTTGGGTCACTTTTATCACCATTAAACTGAATCATCATAAGCAAGTATGTCACATAGATTAACAAGTTTGGTCGTTTGTCTTTTGTCTTTTGTCATAGCTTTCGCCCATCCCATCGACCGGCAAGATGCCATGGCCAAGGCCAAGGCGTTTGCCAGCGAACGGGGCATTGCCCTGAACATCAGCGAGAGCCATTCGCACCAAGCACCGTCGCTCAACGGCGACAATAGCCATCCGGGATACTACATCTTTAACTCCGAAGGCGGTCAAGGATTCGTGATCGTTTCGGGATACGACTGTGCCTATCCCATCCTGGGCTATTCCGACAAGGGGAACATCGACCCCAACCACATCCCCAACGCACTGCAGGCCTATCTCAACGACTGCGCTGCCAAAGGTGATTCCATCTACCAGCTTGAGCAATTCTCACCGCAAATCGAAGGACCCACCAACGGAGGCCGTAGGGTGATGTCGCAGGCACGCTACCCCATCAAGCCACTGCTCCCCAACAGCTGGTCGTATGATTCACCCTACAATGCACAGGCACCCGTCATCAATGACACGATAGCCAACCTGGGCTGCGTGGCAGTGGCCGTTGCCACTGTCATGGGCTACTACAAGCACCCCGCCCAATCGCCTGCCGTCGACGGCTATATCACCGAGACACGCAAAATCAACGTGGACCCCCTCCCTGCCACGACGTTCGACTGGGCTCATATGCTCAACAACTATGGCTTACAAGAGAGCAATTCCACGGAGCGCAAAGCCATCTCCACGCTGATGAGGTATGTGAGCCAGGCACTCCGGGCCGACTACCTGCCCCACTCCACACCGGTAAGGCTGGGATACATCGCCTGGGCACTGAAGTTCTTCAACTACCAGACCAACGAGGTGCAGAACCTGAGCAAACGCTCAATCAACGACAACGAGAACACCTTCTACGACGAACTGCTGCACAACCGGCCCATCATCATCGCCGGATGGGGCACACCTGTGGGCACCTCTGCCCATGTGTTCGTTTGCGACGGATACGACCAGGACGACTATTTCCATATCGACTGGGGATGGAACGGTGACGGCAACGGATACTTCAGATTCTCCAACCTCAGTCCCTACAACAGCTACATGTCGTGGTCGTATGGCAAGGACCTCTTTGCCGTCTATGGCATCGTGCCGAACACAGACGAGTACGAGAAGCCGAAATCATCATCGCTGCCCTATGACAACCTGCAGTTCAACAAACTGACCGTGTCGAACACCAACAAGACAATCACCGTACAGCTCTACAATGCCACGGGATTCAACAACAAGTTCTACACCGGCATCGGACTGTATGACGAGAACCACCAACTGAGGAAGGTGGTGAGCTACGACATCATCACACTCAACGCCGCCAAGACGCTCTCGAAGACATGGACCGTAGACGTGACCGATATCGATGACGGCGTTTACCGCATCTATCCCATCAGCAAGTTGTATGACGGCGATGGATACTGGCACCTCGATAAGTGCAACAGCACGAACGCTTTCGCCATCGCTGAAGTGACAGACGGCGTGGCAACCCTGAATGCGGGCTCTGCCGTAGTGTATGAAAACATGAAAATCGACGACGAGAACAACCTCGTGGAAGGTGCTGCAAGGAAAGTGTCCTTGCATATCTCCAACAACATGATGCAGAAGCTCAACAAGAGGTATTATTTCTACGAAGACAAGGCCAGACTCGAGAGCGCCATCGCACGCATACCACTCTGCAGCGAGGGCGACCTCACCTTCGTCTATTACCCCTCGAAGGGACAGCATACCATCTACATCGGCACCGACTCAACGAGGACGAAATCCAATACAATCGACTCGCTGAAGATAAACGTCGGTTCGCCTGTGAACTATAAACTCAAGGCCACGTGCACCATAGAGAACAAGTCGGGCAAGATACTCTACGGCAACTCGTTCCGCGCAAAAATCACGCTGACCAACGAAGGTTCCGTGCGCTACCACGACCTCGTACAGCCGATGCTGGCGAGATTCTCGTGGTACAATACCCAGAAACACCTGATAGACCTAGCACCTGGTGAGTCGACGGAGTTGTACTATGAAGCCAACGACATCGACTACGGCAAAGAGGTGAGGTTCTACATGCTATACAAGAAGACTAGCGACGACAAACCGGAGATGTTCACCAACAACGCACTGTCAGGTGCTGTCTCCGTGACACCAACTCCCGCCATATGCATGTGGAAGACCGACGGAAAACTCTATGCCATCAAGCAGTCGAACAAGAAACTCACCATCGACGAGGATGTGCTGGCACTCGACCTCACCGGACTCGACACCGTGCCCTCGAGTATCGTGCCCAACAGCAACCCCAACACGATCTATTACACCACGAAGAGCTACACGGGGTTGAAGAACTACAACCAGGTGGTGAAGGGAGTGGCGAAGAACATCACGCTCACCGACGGCTATCCCTGTCTTATCGTGAAGGACTTCACCGCCCAAGAAATCAGCTACACTCGTACGTTCGAGAAAGGATTCACTGGAAAGAGGAGCGAGAACAACTGGTCAACCCTGTTGTTGCCGTTCAAGGTAGACCAGGTGTATAACACCGTCGACGAGAAATACATCGACTGGTACAGAGGCAACGAGGAGACCCAGCAGCATGAGGAGCCTATCGACACCATCCCAAGCGATACGATTCCGACAGATACAATTCCAACGGATACGATTCCGACGGACACCATACCGACGGATACGATTCCGACGGATACCATACCGAGTGACACGATTCAAAACGACACCATCCCCAACGATTCCATACCTACCGATACCATCCCCACCGACACCATCCCCAATGACACCATTCCTGGTGGTGGCGACAATCCCGGTGGCGGTGACAACCCAGGAGGCGGTGACAACCCAGGAGGCGGTGACAACCCAGGAGGCGGCGACAACCCAGGAGGCGGTGATGACCCAGGAGGCGGCGACAACCCAGGAGGCGGTGACGACCCAGGAGGTGGCGACAACCCAGGAGGCGGTGACGACCCAGGAGGTGGCGATGACCCAGGAGGCGGTGACGACCCAGGAGGTGGAGAAGACCCAGGAGGTGGCGACAACCCAGGAGGCGGTGATGACCCAGGAGGTGGTGACGACACCGGTAATGGAGACGAAACCGGCAATGGAGACGAAACGCCCAACATGTTGCATATCCAGCGCGATGACACCGAAGAAGGAGATGGCTCGGAAGAGAAGAAAGACTTCTGGGTAAGGCACTTCTACGGAGAAGAGGGTTTCTATACCTATTTCATTAATGCAGATGAGATATTGCCTAACATCCCGTACATCATTACCGTACCCGACAACATCAACGGCGAGGACTACACCCTGGTAGGCAAGCCATTGGTATTCAGCGCCACCAACACCACCGTGGTAAGCGGAAAGGTAGTGGCTGATGCCCATAACTACAACTTCGAAGGCTCGTACTTCGAGAAAGACATCGAAGGAAGTTATGTGTATAAACTGGACGAGGAGAATAACGGCAACAACTTCGTCTACCAGGCAGACGGTGCCATCATTGAACCCTTCAGGGGTTACTTCACATCAGAGGCAGAGCCAGTAGAGCATAACGTGCTGTACATCGCATCGTACATCAACGTGCCGACGGTAACAGGCGTGAAAGACCTGCCCGTCACACCGAAGGCCGACGAAAGTGACAGTGCCACACGCAACAGCGTATACAAGGTATATGCCATCACTGGTGCGCTGGTAAAGACAGAGAAGGCCACGAACTTGGCAGACGTACTCCGAACCCTCCCCAAAGGCATTTACATCATCAATGGGAAGAAGTATCTGAAGTGATTTTCGAAGGGAAGTGAAAAGGAATAGAAAGGACAGTAGTCCTACAACAACACTTTTCAACTCTACCTTTACATCAAACTAGCGGGCAGCCATCCAGCACCGGATGGCTGCCCGTTGTTTATCTACGATGCTCAATGAATAAAGAACGCTGAGAAAGCTGAAAAACAAATGCTATAATTCAAGATAACTAAAAAAAGCAGAGAAGTATAATTCTATAATTCTCAAATTCGGAATAACTAAATAAGAAAGCTTCTCGGCTTTCAATGGATTTTAAACAGGAACATGCCTTTCTGCAATTGGCACGTGGCCAGGCCGTACCTCACCAACCGCGCTATGACCAACACCACCCGGTGGTATGGTTCACCCGACAGCCTGACAATCTGACGGAGAGGCAAGCCTCGCTCATCCTCCATCGCCGCCATCACCTTCCGTTCCGTCTCGCCGATGTTCACCAGATGACCGTGTTCCGATGACTCCTCTTGCCACATCCGCAGATGCACCGGCGATGCCACAATGTTCTCGTCATCGACACGGATATACGCCCGCCACTTACCATCGTCGCCCAGCGCGCGCACCGGACGTTGCGGGGCACGGGGCACGTTGGCAACGACTATCGTCTTGCCCTCCGAGACATACGTATCGAAATGGATGACCACCGCAGGCTTGCAATAGTCCTGCGCCGCCGACGTCATCATGAACACCTCCTCCCCGGACCTGACGCCCGACAGGTGCCCATCGTCGGTGACGCCTATCAACAGACGTCCCCCGTCGGTGTTGGCAAATGCCGACACCGACTTCGCCAGTTTGCAAGCATCGGTAATCTTGTACTTGAAATCCTGCTGTTGGTGCTCACCTTCTGCCACCAACCTTGCCAGGATGGTCTTCGTGTTTAGAAGCTGTCGAGCCACGCCTTCAGTTCCATAATCAGTTCAATGTGGTACTTGAACCCCAGTCGGCTCCCCCAGCCATGTCCACCATCGGGATAGACATGCAGCGATGCGGGGATGTCGTGACGGTACAGTTCCATATAATACCCCACGCCATTGGAGGGCGGCACCACATTGTCGTCATCACTCAGCACGATGAAGGCACGTGGGGTGGTACGCGTAATCTGCTGGTCGCTGCTGTAGTTCTTCTCCTGCCGCTTGTGGTTACCCTTGCCGAGGAAGTTGTCGTGCGAGCCCTGGTGTGTATAGCCCAGCATCATCGAGATGACGGGATAGAAGAGAATCTGGAAGTTGGGTTTCGCATTGTTCTGCGACTGTGTGGCGACCACAGAAGCCAGGTGTCCGCCGGCAGAAGAGCCCATGATTCCTACGTCGTTCGTACGGAGATGCCATGTAGAGGCATTGCGGCGCACCATGCGGATGGTCTCCTCCGCATCTTCTATGGGCACCTCGGGTCTACCATTGGGCATGCGGTATTTCAGCACAAAGGCAGTGATGCCCATGTTCTGGAAAAACTTCGCCCATTCGTGACCCTCATGGTCGATGGCAAGACCCGTATACCCACCTCCCGGACAGATTACGATCGACCTGCCCGTAACTTTCTTCTCAGCAGGAAGGTATATCCATACCTTTGCTGTGTCGGTGGGGTTGCCACGGTGGGGCGCGCCTTTCGGCCACAAGTTCATCACTCTCACACTCTGTGCCGACAGGCCCGAGACCAACAGTATGGATACCAACAGCAGTAAAATCTTTTTCATATCATTGTTTTTTGAAGGTAAGGGAAAGGAACTGAAGGGAAGTGGAAGGGAAGGATATCCTCTTGCTTCAATTGCCGAGGCGCCGTCGATGTTCATCATGCGAAGCATGATAAATCTCAAATCTTAAACCTCAAATCTCAAACCTATTTTATTTTTTTGCTTGCAAAGATAATGTTTTTTTTGTAATATTGCATCGTGTTTAATCATTATTACCCAAAATCCTTCATCATGCGAAAAAAAATAATCCTCATCGCGACACTTACCTTGATGGTGCTGTGCACGCATGCCAAGGTGAGACTACCCCATCTCATCGGCGACAACATGATACTACAGCAGAACACAGAGGCACGGCTCTGGGGATGGGCAGCACCGGGAAAGAATGTCAATGTCAGCGTGTCGTGGAGCGACAAGACCTACACCACGAAAGCAGCGGCCGACGGACGATGGATGGTGCGCGTGAAAACCCCCACCGCCAGTTACACTCCCCTCTCACTCACTTTCGACGACGGTGAAGCCACTACCATACACAATGTGCTCGCTGGCGAGGTATGGGTATGCGCGGGACAGAGCAACATGGAGATGCCCGTGAAGGGGTTCGGCAACTGTCCCGTGGAAGGCTATGTGGACGAAGTGCTGAATGCCAGGCAATACAAAGGCATACACTATGTGAAGGTGCCCAGCGTGATGAGCATGACACCTCTCGACGATGCCAACTGCCAATGGCTGGAAATCGGTCCGCAGACCGTGGGCGAAGCCTCTGCCACAGGCTATTTCTTCGCACAGGTCATCAACAAGGCCCTCGATATCCCCGTAGGACTGGTTATCGCCAATAAGGGCGGCACGAGGGTGGAGAGCTGGCTCACCCGGGAAAACCTGCAGCAGTATACCGACGAACCCCTCGACACCATGGCCATCGTCAATGGACACGCATGGGACTACCACCGCCAACTCGTATGGGGCAACGGCACTTTCAACCCCATCCTCAACTACACCGTGAAGGGCATCATCTACTACCAAGGCTGTTCGAACGTAGGCGACCCCGGCGACCAGTACTCGCAGCGCCTGAAACTCCTCGTGGAGCAATGGAGGAGTCAGTTCGCCCTGGGCGAGATACCCTTCTACTTCGTGGAGATAGCCCCCTACCACTACGACAATGTGATGGGCGAAGACGGTGCACGCCTGCGCGAACAGCAGTACAAGGCCTCGACAATCATCCCCAACAGCGGACTGGTATGCACCAACGACCTGGCCTATCCCTATGAGAAGACCCAAATACACCCCGCACAGAAAAAACCCGTGGGACAGCGCCTCGCCTACCTCGCACTGAACCAGACCTACGGCTTGGGTGACGTGTGGTGTAAGAGTCCGTCGTTCAAGGACATGAAAATCGTGGGCGACACCATACACATCCACCTCAACAACGACTATGGGAGCATCAACCGATTCGAAGACATACAGGGATTCGAGGTGGCCGGAGCCGACAGGGTGTTCCATCCCGCAAAGGCAGAGCATTTCTGGCAGCCCGGCGGTGGATACTGGGACGAGACGATACGCATCACCTGTCCGGAGGTGAAAGCCCCCGTAGCCCTGCGCTACTGCTTCAGGAACTTCCAGCTCGGCAACTTGAAGAATGGGGCGGGCCTCCCACTCTTCCCCTTCCGCACGGACGGATGGGAGAAGGAAAATGCAAAATGACTAATTGGCCTTTGGTTTGAGGTTTATCCTTCGGACATAGTTTAGTTTTTTCTCTTTTTTTATTATTTTTTGGCCAAAGCCACATCAATATGCGTCATCCCCTGACCCTCTTCTCCCACTGCCCCGTATGCGGCAGCGACGGCTTCTGCGACAACGATGTGAAAAGCCGGCGCTGTCGGCATTGTGGGTTCGTCTATTACCTCAACCCCAGTGGTGCCACCGTGGCGCTGATACTCAACGACAACAGAGAACTACTGGTGGAGCGCAGGAAGAACGCTCCCGCAAAGGGCACGCTCGACCTACCCGGCGGCTTCTCCGACATGGGAGAGACGGCGGAAGAGGGTGTCGCCCGTGAGGTGCTCGAGGAGACAGGCCTTAGGGTGACCCGTGCCCGTTACCTATTCAGTTTGCCCAACGAATACCTCTACTCAGGGATGACCATCCCCACCCTCGACCTCTTCTTTGTCTGCGAGGTGGCCAGCACCGCCGACCTGCGTGCCGGCGACGATGCGGCGGAGTGTTTCTGGGTGCCTCTCCACGACGTAGACCCGCAATGCTTCGGCCTGCGCTCCATCAGTCAAGGCGTGGCACGCTTCCTCAGCCAGCATGCCACACCCATGGAAAACCGGGAATAAAGCCACCAGCCAACCATGATAAAATACTTCTTCAAGAAATACACGCTGGGAATTGTCATCGCCCTCGTGATTTTCTTCTCCGACTATGCCGTGAACCATGACTTCAACAAAGCCATGCAGCTCACCGTCATCCTCGGCTTCCTGTTGTGGACGGCAGGACTCATCATCTTCATGAAAACCGGGAAGGTGAAAAAGGGTATCAGAATGATTTCTGGACCCATCAATTTCCTCAAACTGGTGTGGTATGTGGTGTCGCTCTATCCGTTGCGACGACTCATCCGCCGCTGTCGCTATGGTACGCCGACCGCACAACCCTACCCCTTCCTCGCCCTCTATGGTTGCATCCTCGACACCTACGCAATGAAAAACAAGTTCTCTTACGCCCTCTTCCACGACAAGACCACCGCCGTGAAGGCGACGGTGTGGCGGCTGTTGGCACGTGGCATACTGGGATTTGCCTACAACGCCAACAAACAGCCGGGCATCTGCGTGAGAGAATGGCATGATATGCCCAGCAGCGGACTCGACCAAGACTTCGGACATGCCATCTACAACCTCTTGCGGCAATGTGCCCAGCCCGGGACAATCATCTCGCCTGATGCGGCATACAAGGTCATTACCACAATATATGCGAAAAACAACTACACAGGCGAAACGGGACAGCAGTCTCTTGCCGAAAACCAGTTCCTCTTAGCCGATCTCCTCAATACCGGCATTAGCCTGAAGGCTTATAGCAAGGACGATGTCAACCATATCTTCGGCATGAAGCGTTTCCTCCGGCACTTGCCCCACTCCTACAACACGACAGCCACGCCGGGAACGCCCGAAATGCGGTATATTTGGCGGGAATACATGGCCTATGCCTATCTCTTCGGCATGGAGAAAAGCACGTTCAGTAAAATCTGCCAGATGATTCCTGCCACGACCTACCAGGAAGATCCCCTGCGCTATCTGTTGCAGAATAGCGAGCCACACGCCAAGGTGGTTAAAGACATAATGCGCGCCCTGAGCGACGCCACCCTCGAGTGCGAAAATGTGGTGGCTGCCAGTAGGGGACTGCTAGCCGCTGCATGGCATGTAGACGAAATCTATGACATCTAACCCCGCACTGCATGAACCGCACCAAAGCCACATACCTCGCATTGCTTACAGCCGCATGCGCCACAGCCGATGATGGCAAGGGCATGTACCTCACCTTCCTGCCCGAATGGGTGGAAGACATCATGTTGCTGTTTGGCATCATCGTCGTACCCGTAGCCCTCATCGTCCTCTTCGTGGGGATGTACAAGAAGGTGTTCCGCACCATCTGGTATGTCATATCCCTGCAACCCTTACGCAGGAAACGGCTGCGTGAACGCCTCACACAGGGCATGGAATACTACCGTGACATCCCTGCCAGGGGCAACCTGAAGGTGGCGAGCGTGGTGATGAACTCACTCTCCTCGAAATGGCTCACCGACTACAGCGGACTCTTCGGTGCGCTCATCCTGCGCCTCGTCGACTGCGACGCGCTGAAGATGGAGAACAAAGCGACAATGTATGGCACCGAACCCCATCCTGTGCTCAGCATTGGACAATGGCCGGGTACGGAGAAACGGGTGGCTAACGGCATCGATGCACAAGAGGCGGAATTTGAGGGGCAGTTCCACCAACTCATGAGCGATGCGGCAGGCAGCGACGGCGTGCTGCAGCCACGCGAACTGCAACGGCACCTGCGCCGTCACCGTCCCGACGCGTTCATCGAGTCGCTCAAGACACTCACCGATGAAGAGAAGGTCGTGGCGGGGGATGCCGCTACGGCAAAGCAGCTCCTCGCCTTGAGGAAATTCCTCCTCGACTTCTCCCTCATCCGCGAGCGTGGAACCAACGAACTCGTGCTGTGGAAGGAATACCTGGTCTACGCCACACTCTTCGGCATCGCCGACAAGGTGTGCAAGAACTTCGAGGATACTTACCCCGACTACTTCAGGATGAATGCCCTTGCCGGCACACGCCTCGACATCGTGGGCAACAACGCCCTGGTGACCTATGTCGACGCTGCCGTGAAAGGCATCGAGCATAGCGAACAGGAGAAGAAATAATACGATGTAACATCACACCCCAACGCATATGTTATTCACCATCACCCTACTCCTCTGTCTGGCAGTTGCCACGACAGCCACGGCCCAAAACGAGAACGAATTCAAGAACCCACCCACCGAGATGTGCAGCCACGTCATCCTGGGATGGGACGGAGAAATCATACCCGAAGTCATGGGTCGCGACCTCGATGCCATCAAGGCGAAGGGATTCCGCAACGTCATCGTAGAGCCCGGCTACCATATGGGCATCGACTACCTCAGCAAAGACTGGTTCGGCAGGATACGCGCCATGGCCGATATCACCGAATGGAAAGGCATGAAGATGTGGATTATCGACGAGGGGAAATACCCCAGCGGCATGGCAGGGGGGAAGTTCTCCAAGGAACGGCCCGACCTCTGCATGCAGGCACTCATTGCCGACGGCGACACGGTGAAGGCCGTCAGGCGCTCGTCGCAGACACGCAGCGTGAACAACCCCACCGGAGGGAAAGACGAGAGCAACTCGCTCTGCGACTACCTCGACACCGCCGCCGTAAACCAGTTCATCAGCTGGACACACGAGGAATACGCGAAATACCTCGGACCACACCTCGGAACTACCGTCATGGGATTCAGGGGCGATGAGCCCGCCTTCCAGCGAGTGCCGTGGACCAATGACATCCAAGAGGTGTTCGAGCGCGAGAAAGGCTATGCCATTACACCCTACCTGAAGGCCCTTCTGGCCAGCGAGCGCACCTCGCTGCACAACGACAACCTAACCGACGAGGAGCGGCGGGCAAAGGCCGACTTCTGGGATGTGTGGAGCAGACTTTTCGCCGACCGGTTCTTCAAGGCCCAGGCCGACTGGTGCGAAGCCCACGGCGTGAGCCATATCACCCATATGGACAAGGACGACGAACTGCCATGGTGCGTAAAGATGGAAGGCGACCCTTTCCGCTGCCTCAGCAAGGTGCAGGTGCCAGGCATCGACGTCATCTGGTCGCAGATATGGTACGGCAGCAATACGGAGTTCCCGCGCCTGGCCTCCTCGACGGCTCATGTCTACGGCCGCCAACGGGCCTTCAGCGAGAGTTTCGCCGCCTACCGCCGACACCTCGACATTCCAGCGGTGAAATACATCGTAGACTACCAGATTGCACGGGGCATCAACTTCTTCGAGTTCATGTTCTGGCAGAGCAAACAGCCCGCCAGGGGCTACATGGCAGAGAAGGGCATGGACAGCCTCAACGCCTACGTGAACCGCACCACCTACCTCATGGCACAAGGGCGCCCTACCGCCCGCATAGCCATCTACGCGCCCATCCCCACGCTATGGCTCGGCAACAACAACGCCTATGACTGGATGAAAGCGGCGGCACACTTGCTTACCAGTCATCAGTACGACTACGACTTCATCACCGACGACGGCATCGCAGAAGCCACCGAGGCGGTGAACGGTACATTACGCAACAGGAGCGGACAGGTCTATACGTCGCTCATCATCCCCGCGTGCGAGGTCGTCAGTGCCGCCGCATGGCAGCGCATCCGCGAATTCCATGCGCGGGGCGGAAAGGTGGTGTTCATCGGCGACAAGCCGACAGCCACCTACGAGCACGCCATCATGCACACACAGCCCATCACGCCCATCATCGATGCCTTGCATCTCACCGACAGCCTCTGGCACCCAGAAATCGCGGGATACCTGCCCAAGCAGGAACTCCGCGTGGTGGAAGGACGTGCCGACAGCATCGTATACTGCGCCCGCAAGACCGACGACGGCATGGTGTTCTTCATCCTCAACCAGCGTTCTGCGCCAGATACACTGACACTCGACCTCGACTGCATGGGAGAAGTACAGCTGTGGGATGCGATGACGGGCGACACCCGTCGCCTCAAGAGCAGCGTGGTAGACGACAACACCCGCTTGCAACTGCCGCTGGATGCCTGGGGAAGTGCCATCGTCGTTGTGAAGAAACGCACCGCCACCTACGTCGTCGGGAAGAAAGAGTCGATACAGGCCGTCATCGACAGAGCACATGTCGAAGGCGGCGGCACCGTGGTGATACCCCGCGGCAAGCACAGCACGGGGGCGCTATTCTTCACCCGTGGTGTGGATCTGCACCTGGAGAAGGGCGCACGCTTGGTGAGCATCGTCGACACCACGCTCTACCCCATCGTCGACACCCGTTACGAGGGCACGATGACGCGGGCGAGGGCGGCATTGCTCAATTTCACCCACAACGACGGGTGCCGCATCAGCGGCGAAGGTACCATCGATGCCCGCGGCCTGAAATGGAAGAAAAAGAAAATGCGGTTCACCGATAGGCCCAAGACCATATGCATCGACCACTGCGACGGCGGACAAATCTGCGGCATCAGCATCCTCAACCAAGCGTTCTGGTGCCTGCATATCCTCTTTACCAACGATTTCACCGTCGACGGCATCAGCATCAATATCGAAGACTACGTGCCCAGCAGCGACGGCATCGACATCGACTCGTCGACAGGCATCACCATACGCAACACCCATATCAAGGCCCACGACGACTGCATCTCCATCAAGAGCGGGCGCGATGAGGACGGACGGCGAATAAACAAGGCTTCGGAGAACATCGTGGTGGAAGATTGTTTCTTCGACTACGGACACGGTGGGGTGGCCATCGGCAGCGAGGTGAGCGGCGACGTGCGCCATGTCATCGTCAGACGGTGCCACATGACGGGGGAGAACTGGAACCCCATACGTTTCAAGAGCCAGCCCTCGAGGGGCGGCCTGGTGGAGGACGTGTGCTTCGAGGACATCGACATCAGCAACGCGAGGAACGTCTTCGAAATCAATATGACATGGCGCATGAAAGGGGCCATCAAACCACCCTACTCGCCACTCACCACCCTCCGCAACATCACCTTCCGCAATATCCGCGCCAAGGCAGAGCATGCCGGCAACATCACTGGATTCGAAGACCAGCCCTTCACGCGCGACGTTTTCACTTTCGACAACTGTCACCTGACCGTGGGCACACCATTGCAAATCCGTCACGCCGACGTCGACACCAGCGGCGTGACATATGAGTGACGAGTCAAGGTATCGGATTTTGTAATGCGCACGTTACAAATAGGTTATAGACACGAAAATATTTTATAAACTTTAACCTAAAAGTGATTGCACGCTATAATTTTTGTGTGCAATCACTTTGGCAATCCATGCTTTTTTGCTAACTTTGCAGTCGGTTTTGAAGACTGTGACTGCTCATCTTTCAATAGGTGAACAATAAATACAACAAGATGACCTCAACCCTACCCCTCCCATGAGGAGGATGATTACCAAAGCTGTCACAGTCACCCTCCCACAGGTTGCTCGCCCCAGGGAAACGGGGAAACGAAGGGAGTGGCAAAGGGAGGTCTCAAAGACAAAAGAGAGGGTTCAGGAGGCCATTTTCAGCATTACGTTAATTCTTACATTTTAAAATAAATATCAATGGCAAAGTTTGACAAGTCAGTTTTGGAGAAGTACGGTATCACTGGTGTTACCGAGGTTCTCTACAATCCCACTTACGAAGTGATGTTCAACGAGGAGACCAAAGAGGGTCTCACCGGTTTCGACAAGGGCCAGGAAACAGAACTTGGCGCTATCAACGTGATGACGGGTATCTACACAGGTCGTTCGCCTAAGGACAAGTTCATCGTGATGGACGAGAACTCAAAGGACACCGTGTGGTGGACCAGCGAGGGTTACAAAAACGACAACCATCCCGCATCCCAGGAGACATGGGAGGCCGTGAAAGAACTCGCCAAGAAAGAACTGTCGAACAAGAAACTCTACGTGGTAGACGGTTTCTGCGGCACACACAAGGACACCCGCATGAAGGTGCGCTTCATCATGGAGGTGGCATGGCAGGCACACTTCGTGACCAACATGTTCATCCGTCCTCAGAACGAGGCTGACTTCGAGCAGGAGCCCGACTTCGTGGTATTCAACGCATCGAAAGCCAAGGTGGAGAACTACGAGGAACTCGGACTGCACAGCGAAACCGCCGTCGTATTCAACGTCACCTCGAAAGAGCAGGTCATTCTCAACACTTGGTATGGTGGTGAGATGAAGAAAGGCCTCTTCTCGATGATGAACTACTTCCTCCCGCTGAAAGGCATCGCCGCCATGCACTGCTCGGCAAATACCGACATGAACGGCGAGAACACCGCCATCTTCTTCGGACTCTCCGGTACAGGAAAAACCACCCTCTCTACCGACCCGAAGCGTAAACTCATCGGCGACGACGAGCACGGATGGGACGATGAGGGCGTGTTCAACTTCGAAGGCGGCTGCTACGCCAAGGTCATCAATCTCGACAAGGAGTCGGAACCCGACATCTACAACGCCATCCGCCGCGACGCTCTCCTCGAGAACGTCACCGTGGACGAGAACGGCAAGATTGACTTCGCCGACAAGAGCGTCACCGAGAACACCCGCGTGAGCTACCCCATCTACCATATCAAGAACATCCAGCGCCCTGCCAGCGAGGGTCCTGCCGCCAAGCAGGTAATCTTCCTGAGTGCCGACGCCTTCGGCGTGCTGCCTCCGGTAAGCATCCTCGACAGCGAGCAGACAAAATACTACTTCCTCAGCGGCTTCACCGCTAAGTTGGCTGGTACAGAGCGTGGCATCACTGAGCCCACACCTACCTTCTCGGCTTGCTTCGGACAGGCTTTCCTTGAGCTGCATCCCACAAAATATGCAGAGGAACTGGTGAAGCGCATGGAGAAGAGCGGTGCCAAGGCTTACCTCGTCAACACCGGATGGAACGGTTCGGGCAAGCGTATCTCCATCAAGGATACCCGTGGCATCATCGATGCTATCCTCAACCACTCCATCGACAAGGCTCCGACAAAGACCATTCCATTCTTCAATTTCACCGTGCCCACACAGCTCGAGGGCGTAGACCCGAACATTCTCGACCCGCGCGACACCTATGCCGACGCTGCCATCTGGGAGGAGAAGGCCAAGGACCTCGCCGGCCGCTTCATCAAGAACTTCGTGAAGTACGAGTCGAACGAGGCTGGTAAGGCTCTCGTCGCTGCTGGACCGCAGTTGTAAGAGAAGACAAGAGAAGGGAAAGGAAGCAGATGGGACTTAAGTCCTGCAGAGCTGGCACTTGCACCTGTGCCTCCCTCCTCCTCTTGAAATAAGAAAACAAATGCATAGAAAAGCCCCGGCCAAAATGGTTGGGGCTTTTTTAGGCGCCATTCCTTTCCTTTTGCCCAAGGGCACTTCATGATGAAAACCCGTACCAGTCGACTTGGTGGGAAAGAATACATAACACAACTACCTTCAATCGGGCTAAGGTCGGGACGACTTTGACCTATATCAAAAAAACACACAAAAAATGGGAAATCATCTTAAAAGATTTGTGTATGAGGGAGTAACGTTGTAATTTTGCATCGTGTTCGTGAGAATACTTTTTCATTAGGTTAGTAGTTTGATAGATTTAAGGTAAAGATTATGTTATTAGATTTCGAGACAACGGTGATGTTGGCTGGCGTCGCAATTGCGACCATACTGAGTGTCATCACTTTGGTAAAAACCAACATACGTTGAATTGTTTTCAGGAGGCCGGTGTGAGTGACTCATGTCGTCCTCTTTTTTTGTTGCCAAAAGTTGAGTAAAAATCTAAACAGACCTTAAAAAACACGCATTAAATCCATAAATTACATAATAAACTGCAGAAAAGACGTTTTATTTGCGGAATTCTGCTTAAATTTGCAACCAAAATTTGCAGGACCAGGCATTTCTTTCCGCTTGTAGGCACAGATTCCGACAGGTGGGAGGATATCACTTGCAATAGACATACAAGAATAATTGACATGAGAAGGAACAGTATATCTTTCTATCTTTTGGTTTCCATCGTGTTTGTCTTCGCCTCCTGTCTGGGAGACAGCGACAACACCATCGTGTATCCCGGTGATGCCGCCATTACCTCGTTCACCCTTGGCACACTCAAGCAGTATGTCACCACCAAGGCGAAGGACGGTAGCGATAGCACCTATACGAAAGACGTGACCGGCAGTGCCTACAAATTCTACATCGACCAAGTGAACCGCGAGATATACAACCCCGATTCCCTGCCCTATGGCACGGATGCAAAGCACGTGCTTTGCACCGTGACGAGCAAGAACTCCGCCTCCGTCACCATCAAGAAAATCGACAACGACACGCTGGTGTATTACAGCAGCACCGACACCATCGACTTCACTGTGCCACGCACGTTCAAGGTGTTCTCCCTCGATGGTACCAACACCATCGACTACACCGTGAAGGTGAACGTGCAGCAGGAATGCCCCGACACCCTCTTCTGGACCAACACCACCGCAAACACCGCCTTTGCCGATGTGAAAGCCATGAAAGCCCTCGCATGCAACGGAAAGATATTCGTGGTAACGAGCAACGGTCTCAACTCGGGCATCTACAGCACCGACGAGACCGATGGCACGGAATGGGCCCCCATGGCGTGGAACATCAATGGTCCCGTGCCAGACAATGCCTATGAGAACATCGTCAGCAACGGCACAAGCCTCTATCTCTATGCCGGGAATGCCATTCTCCGTTCCACCGACGGCAACTACTGGGAGAAGACCGCCGATGCCCGCCTCGGGAAACTCGTCGCAGTGAGCGACAAGACCCTCTTTGCCATCGACGACCTAGGCATGCTCGTGTCCTCCAGCAACGAAGGCGTCACCTGGACAGCAGAGGCTCTCGACGACGATGCCTCGCTGCTCCCTACCCAAGACCTGTCGTATTGCGAGATATACTCACGCGTGAACGAAGACACCAAGACCATCAAACTCATCGGCAACCGTGACCTGAACAGCTATCCCAGCGACACCTACGCACAGGTATGGGGCAAGCTCGTGGAAGGTACCAACATGGGGGCTACATGGATGTACACCAACCCCAACGACCTCACCCACCTCATGCTCCCGCGCCTCGGTGCCCTCCAGGTAGTGGTAATGGGCAACAGGCTACTGGCTGCCGGCAGTCAGGGTGTGCAAGGTGCGGCAGTGCCCAGTAAACTCTACTACAGCGACGATGGTGGCATCTACTGGTATCAGAAAAACTCCTACAGTCTTCCCGACCAGCAATTTGGCGGCGCCTTCGCCATGACCGCCGACAGTCACAACAACATCTGGATGGTATGTGGCGGTGACGGCAACGTGTGGAAAGGACACATCACCAACGACGGAAAGAGCAAGGTACCCACGTCGATTACCGAATAAACGCATTGCGAGATATGAGAAAGGCACTGGTCGTACTCCTGATGTTGTTGCCTGCCATGACCCATGCGCAAGGCGACGTGGAATACCGCATGGAGATAGGTGCCGGACTGGGACTGCTGTCGTATGAGGGCGACTTCAACGGCAGTATCCTGAAGAACCAACAACCCATGGCATCGGTGGTGCTGCGGCGCATCATCAACCCTTACCACGGATTCAGGCTCGCTCTCGCGGCAGGCACCCTCAAGGGGTCGTCGAAAGACGAGAAGACCCACTACCCTGGCATGGCAGAGACACCATACAACTTCTCGAATACCATGGCCGACCTGTGTGCCACCTATGAATACAACTTCTGGCCTTACGGCACGGGGCGCGACTACCGCGGGGCGAAACGGCTCACCCCCTTCGTCTTCGGAGGACTCGGAGCCACCTTCGTGAAAACCGAAAGCAAGAACGTGTTCACCGCCAACGTGCCCATAGGCATCGGCGTGAAATACAAACTTGCCGACCGCCTGAACCTCGGCGTGGAATGGGCCATCCACTTCTCGCTGAGCGATGAACTCGACGGGATGGCCGACCCCTATGGCATCGAGAGCAGCGGTGCCTTCAAGAACACCGACTGCTACTCTGCACTGCAGGTGACACTCACCTACAGTTTCATGGCCAAATGTAGAACTTGTCATAATGAAGATGAATAACTTAGACTTAAACCGCATACCCAAGCACATTGCCATCATCATGGACGGCAACGGACGATGGGCTCTGGAGCAGGGAAAGCCCCGCAGTTACGGACATCAGGCAGGGGTGGACGCCGTGCGACGCATCACCTCGGAATGTACGCGCCTGGGCGTGAAATACCTGACGCTCTACACCTTCTCCACGGAGAACTGGAACAGGCCCACCGACGAGATTGCCTCGCTGATGAGTCTGGTGCTCTCGTCGCTCGAAGACGAAATCTTCATGAAGAACAACGTGAGGTTCAAGGTCATCGGCGAGATAGAGCGGTTGCCCGAAGATGTGCAGGCCAAGCTCCGCGAGACCATGGAGCACACCGCCGCCAACGACACCATGGAGATGATCGTGGCACTGAGCTACTCCTCAAGATGGGAGATTACCAGGGCCACACGCCAGATAGCGGCAGAAGTGAAGGCTGGTGAGATCGACATCGACGACATCGACGAAGAGATGCTCTCGCGGCATATGGTCACCAATTTCATGCCCGACCCCGAACTGCTGATACGCACGGGAGCGGAAGTGAGAATCTCCAACTACCTGTTGTGGCAGATAGCATACGCCGAACTGTATTTCTGCGACACCTACTGGCCCGACTTCATGGAAGAAGACCTGCACAAGGCCATCGAATGCTACCAGAACCGACAGAGAAGGTTCGGCAAGACCGAAGCACAGGTAGAAGAGAACATCCTTTAACACCGACAATTCGCTGAGAATGAACTATATGAGGAAAATCCTTGCACTATGGGTACTCCTGGTGACCTTCACCAACTTGCATGCCCAGGAAAAAATCATCAACCCCGACATCTCCTATGCCGGAATACCGCGCTCCTACGTCGTGGGAGGAATGGCAGTCTCGGGCATCGAAGGATATGAAGACTATGTGCTCACCAGCATCTCAGGCATCACCATTGGACAGACGGTCACCATCCCCGGCAACGAAGTGACAGATGCCGTGAAGAGATACTGGAAACACGGCCTTTTTTCCAACGTCAGCATCTCGGCCGACTCCATCGTAGGCGACAAGATTTACCTGCATATCCATCTCGACGTGAGGGCCAGGGTCTCCACCATCAACTACATCGGACTGAAGAAATCGGAACGCGAAGACATGGAGGCAAAGCTCGGTATCATCAAAGGCGGCCAAATTACACCCAACATTATCGACCGTGCCAAAATCCTCGCCAAGAAATACTTCGACGACAAGGGCTATAAGAATGCCGAGGTGACCATCCGCCAGCGCGATGACGTGACCAACAAGAACCACGTCATCCTCGACATCGAGGTGGATAAGAAAGAGAAGATGAAGGTGCACGAAATCATCATCGAAGGCAACGAACAGCTCACCGATAGCAAACTCAAGGGCGGCCTGTTCAGGAAAGGTGCCTTTTCGAAGACCCATGAGGCAGGGAAACTCGCCTCGTTCCTCAAGTCGAAGAAATTCACCCCTGAGCGGTGGAAGGAAGACAAGACGAAACTCATCGAGAAATACAACGAATACGGATACCGCGATGCCGTCATCATCGAGGACAGCGTGTGGAACTTCGACGACAAGCACGTGAACATTTACGTGCGGGTGGACGAAGGAAAGAAATACTACCTGCGCAACATCACCTGGGTGGGCAACACCGTCTACTCCACCGACTATCTCAGCAACGTGCTCGGCATGGAGAAAGGCGACGTATACAACCAGAAACTGATGAACAAACGACTCTCTGAAGACGACGATGCCGTGGGCAACAACTACTGGAATACCGGATACCTGTTCTACAATTTGCAACCCACCGAGGTGAACATCGTGGGCGACTCCATCGACCTGGAGATGCGTATCACCGAGGGACAACAGGCACACATCAACAGGGTGCGCATCAACGGTAACGACCGTCTTTATGAGAACGTCGTGCGCAGGGAACTGCGCACCAAGCCCGGCGACCTCTTCTCGAAAGAAGCACTGCAACGCTCCGCACGTGAGCTGGCATCAATGGGACACTTCGACCCCGAGAAGGTGAATCCCGACGTGAAGCCCAACTACGAAGACGGGTCGGTGGACATCAACTGGGAACTGGAACAGAAGTCGAACGACCAGGTGGAGTTCTCGCTGGGATGGGGACAGACAGGCGTCATCGGGCGCGTGGGACTGAAACTCAACAATTTCTCAATGCGCAACCTGTTCCGTAAGAACCGCGAGCACCGTGGCATCATGCCCATCGGCGACGGTGAGGTGCTTTCCATAGGTGCACAGACCAACGGTACGTACTACCAGTCGTACAACGCCTCGTACTCCACGGAGTGGTTTGGCGGCAAACGACCCATACAATTCAGCGTAGGTGCCTACTACTCCAAACAGACCGACGTGTCGAGCACCTACTACAACTCCGCCTACCGCTATGGTTACTATAACTACCTCTACGGCGGTTACGGCACCAACTACTACAACAATTACGAGAACTACTACGACCCCGACAAGTATGTGAAGCTCTTCGGTGCCTCACTGGGATGGGGAAAGCGCTTGCGCTGGCCCGATGACTACTTCACCCTTTCGATGTCGTTGGCCTTCACGCGATATATGCTGAAGAACTGGAGCTACTTCCTCATCACCACAGGAAACTCCAACAACCTCAACTTCAACATCTCACTCAACCGCACATCTACCGACAACCAGCTCTTCCCACGCCGTGGATCGGAGTTCACGTTGTCACTCTCCATCACACCGCCATGGTCGAAATGGGAGAACAAGGACTTTGAGCACCTCGCCACCGACTACCGGTCGGCCACCTACACCCAGGAACAACAGGAGAAATACCGCTGGGTGGAGTACCACAAGTGGAAATTCAAGTCGCGCACATACACCGCACTCACCGGAGGCACGAAATGCCTCGTGCTCATGACCCGTGTGGAACTGGGCTTGCTCGGCTACTACAATAAATACAAGAAATCGCCCTTCGAGACCTACTACGTAGGTGGCGACGGCATGAGCGGATACTCCACGGGATATGCCGAGGAGACCATCGCCCTGAGAGGTTACGACAACGGCTCGCTCACTCCCAACGGCGCACCCGGATATGCCTACGACCGACTCACACTGGAGCTGCGCTACCCCTTCCTCCTGGGCAATACCACCATCTACGGCCTCACCTTCCTCGAAGCAGGAAACGCCTGGACCGACCCGAAGAAGTTTAACCCCTTCGACATGAAGCGGTCGGGCGGTGTCGGTGTGCGTATCTTCCTGCCCATGGTGGGTCTAATGGGTATCGACTGGGCCTACGGCTTCGACAAGGTTTGGGGCAAGAAAGGCGGCTCACAGTTCCACTTCATCCTCGGACAAGAATTCTAAATCGCGAAAACCGCCAGACAACGGTCTTCTCGCAAGAAAGACCATCATGGCGGAACAGACAACACCCCTATATATAACCAAAAACCATTCATGACATGAAAAAACTGATAATGATGAGCCTGATGGCGCTGATGGCGCTGACGGCAAGCGCACAGAAATTCGCGCTGATCGACATGGACTACATCCTAAAAAACATACCTGCCTATGAGCGGGCCAACGAGCAGCTCAACCAGGTCTCGAAGAAATGGCAAGCCGAGGTGGAGGCACTCAACACCGAGGCTGCCACGATGTACAAGAACTACCAAAACGAGGTGGTGTTCCTCTCACAGGAGCAGAAGAAGAAACGCCAGGAAGACATCATGAGCAAAGAGAAGGAAGCCAGTGACCTGAAACGCAAGTACTTCGGTCCGGAAGGCGAACTCTTCAAGAAACGCGAGAGTCTGATGACCCCCATCCAGGAGGAAATCTACACCGCCGTGAAGGACATTGCCGAGCTGCACAGCTACCAGCTCGTACTCGACCGTGCCAGCGATGCCGGCATCATCTTCGGCTCACCGAAAATCGACATCAGCAACGAAGTGCTCAAGAAACTCGGCTATTCCACTGAGTAAGCCGAAGTTACCCCATAACACTGCTGAAAACAGCGAAGTTACTCCGTCTCGGCAAAAAAAATACAAGTTTTTTTGTTTTGCTCTCGACTTTTCGTAACTTTGCCGCCAAATGACGGACGGGGAGACCATCCCATGCCCACATTATATAATAAATAAGACAGAAAAAGAATATCAATTTAAACGAAAACAAGAAAATGAAAAGAACAATCCTAATGTTGTTGTTGTTCGCCCCTCTGGCTCTCTTTGCCCAGAAGTTCGGACATGTTGATTCACAGTCGATCATCCAGTCGCTGCCCGACTACAGCAGGGCCATGGGTGAGGTAGAGGCACTCGGCAAGCAATACGAGAACGAGCTCCAGGCCTCTCAGACCGAGCTTCAGCGTCTGGTGGAAGACTACGAGAAGAAGAAGGACACCATGAACGCCACACAGCAACAAGAGACTGAAAACAGCCTGCAGGAGAAATACCAGCGCATCCAGCAACAAGCACAGCAGAACCAGCAAGACTTCCAGAAGGCCCAGCAAGACAAGCTCCAGCCCATCTTCAACAAGGTGCGCCAGGCCATCGAGACCGTTGCCAAGGCCGGACAGTATGTCTATGTGATGGATGTAAGCGCAGGTACCGTGCTCTACATCAACGATACCATCAGCAAGGACCTCACCGCTGAGGTGAAGGCCCAGCTCACGAAGATGAAATAATACCGGAGTAGCGGCTATCATGCCCTGCTTCGCGCGAATACCGAAATACATGAGGGCAGACCATAGTGTCTGCCCTTGTTTTTACCAAGAACCCCTTTTGTTTGGCCGAAAGCCGACATATATCCCCAAATGCTCATGAAAAGAATTGCCTTGCTGTTGCTACCCCTGCTCCTCCCCCTCATGGCGGAGGCCCAAGTGAAATTCGGCTATTTCAGTTATGAGGAAACGCTGAAGTCGATGCCCGAATACAAGATTGTCATCGACAACATGAACGACCTGAAGAAGAAATACGATGCCGAGACGAAACGCGCGGAAGAAGAGTTCAACAGGAAATATGAGGAATTCCTCGACGGTCAGCGCGACTTCGCCCCGACCATCCTGCAGAAACGACAGACAGAGTTGCAGGAACTTCTCAACCGCAACGTCGCCTTCAAGGCAGAGTCGGAGCGATTGCTCGCTGCAGCCGAGAAAGAGGCCTTTGCCCCCCTGCACCAGAAACTCGGCAACGCCATCAAAAAAGTCGGTGCCCAGGGTAGCTACGCCTTCATCCTCAACACCGACGGCAATGCCTGTCCGTACGTCGATCCCACCATGGGCGAAGACGTGACCGCGATGATTAAAGAAGCCTTGAAATGAAACCCTTCTCCCAAGAGCCCGGTCCCATCGGTGTCTTCGACTCCGGTTATGGCGGACTGACTATCCTGCATGCCATCAGGCAGCAGATGCCCCAATACGACTTCATTTACCTAGGTGACAACGCACGCACGCCGTATGGCACGCGCTCGTTCGATGTGGTGTATGAGTTCACACGGCAGGCGGTGGTAAAGCTTTTCGAGATGGGATGCCACCTGGTCATCCTGGGGTGCAACACCGCCTCGGCCAAGGCCCTGCGCTCCATCCAGCAGAACGACCTGCCACTGCTCGCGCCACAACGCCGCGTGCTGGGCATCATCCGTCCCACAGCCGAGGTCATCAGTCAACTCACCGAGAGCCGCCATGTGGGCGTGCTCGCCACCGAGGGCACCATCAAGAGCAGGAGCTATGACCTGGAGATAGCAAAACAACACCCCGACATCCGCGTGACTGGACTGGCATGTCCGATGTGGGTACCGTTGGTGGAGAACAAGGAAGCCGAAAGTCCCGGTGCCGACTATTTCGTGAAAGCGAAGCTCGACCAGTTGATGCAGCTCGACCCCCAGATAGATGCCGTAATACTGGGATGCACACACTATCCGCTGCTCTTGCCTACAATCATGCGACATATAAGGCCTGGCGTACGTATCGTGCCGCAAGGCGACTATGTGGCGAAAAGTCTGGAAGACTACCTGCGCCGACATCCAGAGATGGAGCAGAAATGCCGTCATGGGGGCCATGTGCGCTACCTCACCACCGAGAGCACCGAGCGTTTCGAGGACAGTGCCTGGATTTTCCTGCGCGAGAAGGCACAGGTAGAGCACGTCGTGTTGTAAAAGGGAATTATTCGGCCAGCAACCGGCGGCTCAGGTGGCGTACGGGATACCATACGGCCACCCATCCCACGGCAATTACCGTGAAGAAGATGATGACGATATCCCAGAAATGCACGCTCACGGGATAGGCATCAACGACAAACGAGCCGCTGCTGCTTCCCAGCGACACTAGTCCGAAAGTCTGCTGCAGCCAGCAGAGCAGCAGTCCGAGCAAGATACCCAAAACGGCACCTGCCAGGGCAATCATCCTTCCCTCAAACAAGAACACCTTGGATATCTGTTGGTTGGAAGCACCGAGGTTGCGCAATGTTGTCACATCCTCTTTCTTGTCGATGATGAGCATCGACAGTGAGCCGATGATATTGAAACAGGCCACGACGAGGATAAACGTGAGAAACACATACGCCAGCAATTTCTCTATACTCATGATTTTGAACGTGTCGGCCTGCTGCTCGTAACGGTCGAGTACCTGGTATTTGTCGGCTGCCAGCACACGCATCTCGCGTTTCACGGCATCGAAATTGCTGCCGGGCTTCAGGCGCACTTCGAGTGCCGATACCATCCCCTGTTGTCCGAAGAGGTTTCGGGCAAAGGCGATGGAGGTGACGATATAGTTGCGGTCGTATTTCGACTGACTTACGTTGAACACCTCGCCTGCCGAAAGGAGCGAGTCTTCCACGAAAGCGCCCTCAGGGTTGGTCATGTCGAGTTGTCCTTCGCGCTGTGGCGCATACACATGCAGGTATCCCCGCCACAATGCACCCAGACCCAAAACCTGCGCCAGGCGGATGCCGGGGACACCATATTCGAGGTTCGCGGCATGCAGGTCTACATCGTAGCCCTGGTCGGGATAGAGGATTTCCGAGAAATGGGTGAGTTGACTGAAGTTGTCGTCGACACCCTTCACCATCACCATCGCCTGCCTGTCACCATAGATGGCAAGGGCCTGGTCTTCTACCGTCTCCGTCACCACATCGACCTGTGGCAGTTGGCGAATCTTGTCGAGTATGGGGTCATCGGCAGGTGCCGTCTTCCCCATCACCGGCACCACCTTGAGTTGAGGGTCGAAAGAGGTAAAGAACGTTGCCACGAGGTCGTGGAATCCATTGAACACGCTCAACGTGACGACAAGCGCCATAGTAGCCACTGCCACCCCCAGCACCGAGATGGCACTGATGAGGTTGATGGCATGTGTGCTCTTCTTCGAGAAGAGGTATCGCCGGGCGATGTAGAATGGGAAGTTCATCTTACAGTTACTTCTTCAGCAGTTCGTCGATATGGTCGATATAGTCGAGTGAGTCGTCGATGAAGAAGCGCAACTCCGGGATGATGCGCAGTTGGTTGCGCACCTTCGTTCCCAGGTCATACCTGATGGTTTTCACGTTGGCATTCACGTTGTTGATGATTTCCTCACCTTTCTCCGAAGGAAACACGCTGAGATAGGCCGTGCATACACTCAGGTCGGGAGAAATGCGGCAGCGTGTCACGCTTACCATCACCCCACGCATCATGCGTGTCTGCGACTGGAATATCAGGCTCAGTTCTTTCTGGAGTAATCGTGCTATGCGGTTTTGTCTTGTTTCTTGCATGGATAGTCTTGTATTGTTATTGATTCTGGAATAGAAGTGCAAAGTTACTGTAAGTTGAGCGAAGTACAAAATGAAAATATGAGATTTTCGTTATTACTTCCGAAACGCAGCGCAATAGAAGTCCAACCATCCTCTCTTATCTTTTTTCATCTACAACACGCATTAAGGTAAGTCCGTCGCGCAAAGGGAGAATCACCTTCTCTACCCTTGTGTCGCGGGCTACGAAGTCGTTGAAGGCCTCAATGCCATGCGTCTGCTGGTCGTTGTCGTAGGCATGGTCTACGACATGACCGTCCCACAGGGTGTTGTCGGCAAGAATGAAACCACCCGGCCGCACCACGCGCAGCGCCATCTCGTAGGCAGGCAGGTAGGTGCGCTTGTCGCCATCGATGAACACCATGTCGAAGGTGATGCCCAGTCGGGGAGCCTCGGTGATGGCATCACCGATGAGGAAAGTAATCTTGTCGGCTACTGCCGATCCTTCTATCCAAGGACGGGTGAAATCTTCCTGCTCATCGTTGATTTCGAAGGTATATACCCTGCCGCCCTCTTCCAGACCTTCTGCCATGCAGATAGCACTGTAACCGCTGAAGGTGCCTACCTCGAGGATGTTCCTGGGCCTGATCATCTGCACCAGCATCTTCAGCAACCGACCCTGCAGGTGACCGCTTGCCATCCGTCCTGCCAGCAGGTGGATGTTTGTGGCTCGGTAGAGTCGATGCAGGTAGTCGCCCTCGGGGTCGATATGCTCCAGGATATAGGCGTCAATCTGTTCCTGCTGGGTCATTTGCCGATGGCTTTCAAGGCTTCCACCGCCAGACGGTAGGAGTCGAGTCCGAACCCACAAATCACGCCGACACAGGCACTGCTTATCATCGACTGATGACGGAATGCCTCGCGCTGGTGCACGTTTGAGATATGCACCTCGACCACCTTGCACGGTATGGCGCGGATGCAGTCGTGGAGTGCTACACTGGTGTGGGTGTATGCCCCGGCGTTGAGCACCACGCCATCGTAGTTGAACCCTACTTCCTGCAACTTGTTAATCAGTTCACCCTCTATGTTGCTCTGGTAGTAGTCGATTTCCACGTCGGGAAACAACGCCTTGAGTTGCTGGAGGTAACTCTCGAACGACTCGTCACCATAGATGCCCGGTTCCCTTACCCCAAGCAGGTTGAGATTGGGGCCATTGATAATCTGTATTCTCATGTCTCGCTTTCTTTTTCTGCCAAAATTACGCATTTTTGGGCAATCCCACAAGAAAAGGCGAAATATTTGGTGATGAACGCAAAAATCACTACCTTCGCCAACAGAACATTGTCATCAATGAACGACCCCATACCCACACTCACGGCATACCGGCGTTACCTGCGACTGCAGCGGAATTTCTCTGCCAATACGGTAGAGGCATACCTTGCCGACCTGCAGAAGCTGCTCACCTATCTCAACGGTGCGGGCATCAAGCCCGAGGACGTCACGCTCGAAGACCTGCGGCATTTTGCCGCCGGCCTGCACGACATCGGCATCGGTCCCCGTTCTCAGTGCCGTATCCTCAGTGGTGTGCGCTCGTTCTACCGTTTTATGCTCCTCGACGGAAGGATGGAGAAAGACCCCACGCAGTTGCTGGAGTCGCCACAGCTCGGTGAGCACCTGCCCGAAGTGCTCACCACCGACGAGATAGACCGCATGGAGGCTGCCGTGGACCTGACAAAATGGGAGGGGCACCGCAACAGGGCCATCGTCGAGACGCTGTTCAGTTGCGGACTACGGGTGTCGGAGTTGGTCACCCTACGCCTATCGTCGCTCTATCTCGACGAGGGGTTCATCCGGGTGACGGGAAAAGGGAGCAAGGAGCGGCTCGTGCCCATCTCGCAGCGTGCCATCACCGAACTGGGGTTCTGGTTCGACGACCGCTGCCACATGGATATCCGTCGCGGAGAGGAAGACTATGTGTTTCTCAACCGCCGTGGAAGCCATCTCACCCGCACCATGATTCTCATCATCATCAAGCGGCTTGCCACCGAGGCGGGCATCACCAAGACCGTCAGCCCCCACACCTTGCGCCACTCGTTCGCAACCGTACTGCTCGAAGGGGGAGCCGACCTGCGCGCCATCCAGGCGATGCTAGGGCATGAGAGTATCGGAACCACAGAGATATACACCCATATCGACATGACCAGTCTCCGTCAGCAGATATTGGAACATCATCCGAGGAATATGCGGCAGGAAACAGATTGACAATTGAAAATTGAAAATGGGAAGATTGAAGATTAAAAATTGAAAATTGGCCGCCGATGTTCATCATGCAAGCATGATAAACCTCAAACCAAAAACAGGGCATGCCGTGGCACGCCCTGTTATTATTCTTAGCGAGTTGGTTATGATTATTCGTAATATTCGATGGTACGCACTTCCTCCATTTCCTGACCCATCATCGAAGTCTTGCGGCTAATCCAGTTGCCTTTGGAGTCGAACTTATAGTCAGTGTAGGGTGATTCCATCTCCTGTCCGCCGAAGTCCATCACAGCCTTAGCAATATTGCCGTTTGCATCATAGACGTATTTAGACTCCATAGACCCCATGCCGAAATCAAGGGCCTGGCTCTTCACTTTTCCATTCTCCCAGGTATACTTGATGGTGATTTCCATATTCTCACCACCCATACCCTGAGCTGTCATCTTGGCTGACTGGAGATAGCCATCTGCATCATAGACGGCATCTTTCATGCCTTCCTGAATCATCTTGCCTTCCATAGTAAAATTGATGGTCTGGGGATTGCCCATACGCGAAGAGGTAATCGACTTGACGGGACCTTTGGCGTCATTGGCCTCCACGTCGTGGAACTTCGACTGTGCCTGCATGGCGAAAGGTACGGCAAGCAGTGCGAGCATCATGAATGCTTTCTTCATCATTGTTTTCATTTTGAAAAATAGTTTAGTTAAAAATATGAGTTGAAATTAGTTAGAATACAAGGAATAACATCACAAAAGGATGCATAAACCTGCATATAGTATGACGTTTCACCCTTCTTAGGGTTTAATCAAGAAATGAAAAACTCACGTTTTCATTTTGCTCTCACATCATGAAACATTTCAAAGTTTTGCATTTTTGTCGTGATTCCATTCTTTAGGTGCAAAGATACAGAAAGTTATATACTACACAACTTTTTGAAGCATATTTTTTTACTGAACTATCACAAGTGGGATAATTAGAGATTTAGAGTTAGGTTAAAAGCCATGCAGACAAGGAAAAATTTCCCCAAAATAAGTTTTCCCTTGCTTTGCACTACTTTGCCGCTTTGCTGCGAAGTGAAGCGGCAACTCAACAAAGCAAAGAAAAACGATTTTTTTCTTTGCTTTGTCTTCGGTTTGCACTAACTTTGCAACCCTAATAATAAATAGTATTATCACATGGCATATTTATTCACATCCGAATCCGTTTCAGAAGGCCATCCCGACAAGGTGGCCGACCAGATATCCGACGCACTGCTCGACCAGTTCCTCGCCTACGACGACGAGGCACGCTGCGCCATCGAGACATTCGTCACCACCGGACAGGTGGTCATCATGGGCGAGGTGCATTCCGAAGCCTACATCGACCTGCAGACCATCGCCCGCAAGACCATCAAGCGCATCGGCTACACCAAGTCGGAATACCAGTTCGACGGTGATTCTTGCGGCATCCTCACTGCCATCCATGAGCAGAGTGTGGACATCAACCGTGGCGTCGACCGTGAGGAAGCCGACAAGCAAGGCGCCGGCGACCAGGGCATGATGTTCGGCTATGCCACCAACGAGACCGAGAACTACATGCCCGTATCGCTCGACCTCGCCCACCTCATCATGGCGACCCTGGCAGAGATACGCAAGGAAGGCAAGGAGATGACCTACTTGCGCCCCGATGCCAAGAGTCAGGTAACGGTGGAATATTCCGATGACAACGTGCCCCAGCGTATCGACACCATCGTGGTATCGACACAGCACGATGAGTTCGACGTCGATGAGCGCATGCTCGAAAAAATCAAGAGTGACGTCATCCATATCCTCATGCCGAGGGTAAAGCAGAAAATCAAGAGCGAGAAAGTGCTTGCCCTCTTCCACGACGACATCACCTATCATGTCAACCCCACAGGGAAATTCGTCATCGGCGGTCCCCATGGCGACACCGGTCTTACCGGCCGCAAAATCATCGTTGATACCTACGGAGGGAAGGGAGCACATGGCGGTGGTGCCTTCTCGGGAAAAGACTCGAGCAAGGTCGACCGCTCGGCAGCCTATGCCGCCCGTCACATCGCGAAGAACATGGTGGCAGCAGGCGTGAGCGACGAGATGCTGGTGCAGGTGAGTTATGCCATCGGCGTAGCAGAGCCCGTGAGCATATACGTGAACACCTACGGCCGTTCACATGTCGGCATGACCGACGGCGAGATAGCCCAGCACATCAAGGAAATGTTCGACCTGCGCCCGAAAGCCATCGAGCGCCGCCTGCAGTTGCGCCAGCCCATCTACTTCGAGACCGCTGCCTATGGCCACATGGGGCGCCACTGCCAGAAGGTCAGCAAGACATTCACCAGCCACTACCATCCCACCCGCACCATCGAAGTAGAACTGTTCACCTGGGAGAAACTCGACCTCGTGGAACAAATCAAGAAGGAGTTCAACCTGAAATAGCGCGCATACTGACCAGTGAAGAAAACCACTTATCAGATTATCAGCGAATTGCCAAAGGATGCCACGGAATGGCAGAAAGACTCTGCCGTGCAGGCCTATTTCCATCCTGGCGAGAACAACCACTACAGCGACCGGCCCGACACGCTTGGACTGCCCGGTCAACGCGCTGATGCCAGTCGCATTACAGGCTATGGGAACATGTGCCGACCCGATGCTTCTGCCGATTCGCTCTTCCACCACCGAACCACGACAAAAATCGGCGTGGCCAGTCCCGATGCGCCCTACCATACCGGTTCCGACCGTCTGGTATCCACATCGCTCATCATCGGATTGCTTGTGGCCATCGTGGCCTTTACGGTGTCGAGAGGGTTTGTGGAGCGACAAGTGAAGAATTTCTTCTATACAGAAAATGAACGCACTACCACGGTTGCCGACACCACAGCCGAACTGCGCAACCAGTTATTGCTTGTGGCCTTCACCTGCATCATCCTTGCCATTGCATACTACTGCTACGCCCTCTTCTGGAACGGCGACAAGTACGACGTGGCATCCAATCACCAACTCATCGGTATCTATGTAGCGGCATTCGTGGGGTATTTTCTTTTCAAGACCATACTCTACCAATTCGTGAACTGGGTGTTCTTCGACAAGAAAAAAATCGAACAATGGAACAAGTCGCTGCTCTTTCTCACCGCCATGGAAGGTCTGGTGGCTGCACCTGCCGTGATGCTCTTCGTCTTTGGCAACCTTTCGCTTACAGCATGCCTCATCATTGTAGCAATTGTAGCAGTTTTAGCCAAAATCTGCACTTTTTATAAGTGTTATCTTATCTTTTTTCAACGTTTTGGAGCGTTTTTGCAGATTATTTTGTACTTTTGTGCGCTCGAATTGATACCCTTGGTCAGTTTGGTAGAGATTCTGGAGACGTTCAACAACAATTTGAAAATAAATTTTTAGTACATTTATGATAAAGAAGATTTTGGTGTCACAGCCCAAGCCGACGAGCGAGAAATCACCGTATTTTGACATCGCGCGCGAATTTGGGGTGGAATTGGTATTTCGGCCTTTCATTAAGGTCGAAGGACTCACAGCCAAGGAATTCCGTCAGCAAAAGGTGAATATCCTCAACTATACCGCCATCGTATTCACCTCACGGCATGCCATCGACAACTTCTTCAAACTTTCCAAAGAGCTGCGCGTCACCATCCCCGAAGACATGAAGTATTTCTGTGTGACAGAGACCATTGCGCTCTATATCCAGAAATACGTGCAATACCGCAAGCGGAAGGTATTTTTTGGCACTACCGGAAAAATCGTCGACCTCGTGCCACTCATGGTGAAGCACAAGACCGAGAAGTTCCTCTTGCCCATGAGCGACGTACACAACAACGACGTGGCCGAGTTGCTCGACGCCAAGAAACTCGAGCACAAGGAGTGCGTGATGTATCGCACCGTGAGCGATGACTTCACACCCGAGGAAGTGGAGCAGTTCGACTACGACATGCTCATGTTCTTCAGTCCCGCCGGACTGAATGCCCTGACCAAGAACTTCCCCGACTTCAAGCAAGGCGATATCAAGATTGCCGCTTTCGGACCTGCCACGGCAAAAGAGGTGGCCGACCGCGGGCTGCGTCTCGACCTGAAGGCACCCACACCCGAGTTCCCCTCGATGACCGGTGCGCTGAAAGACTTCCTGAAGCACCAGAAATAACCACCCCATGCCGGCATCGGGACCTTTCACATTGGGCAAGAAAGAGCGGATAGCAGGCAAACGGCTGGTTGAAACTCTTTTCAAGGGCGGCGAAAGCCGCTCGATGTCTTGTTACCCCCTAAGGGCGGTTTTCGTGCTGGTACCCATGGACAGCGACGGCAGCAAAGTGAAGATGATGGTGAGTGTGCCCAAGCGCTATTTCCGCCGTGCCGTGAAACGCAACAGGGTGAAGCGACAGGTGCGCGAAGCCTACCGCAAGCAGAAAACCCTGGTGGGCGTGCCCATGGACAAGCACCCGCAGCAGACCCTTGCCGTAGCTTTCATCTGGCTTTCCGACCAACTCTTCGATACCAAGTACATCGAGCACCGCATAGGCACGTTGCTCACCAGGATAGGAGAGACACTATGAACATACTGAGAGCCATCGTCGGCGCCATATCCAAGGCGGCAGTATGGGTATTGCTGTTGCCCATCATTTTCTACCAGCGCTGCATCAGTCCGTTCACACCACCCGCCTGCCGGTTCACCCCCACTTGTTCGGAATACGCCAAGCAGGCACTCAAGAAGCATGGACCCATCAAGGGACTTGCCCTTGCCATCTGGCGAGTGCTCAGGTGCAATCCCTGGGGTGGGAGCGGCTATGACCCCGTTCCGTGAAACAACAACATAAACCATAACATCCGATGACAAAGAACTTCGTAGAAGAACTGAAATGGCGTGGCATGCTCGCACAGATCATGCCCGGAACAGAAGAATTCCTCAACAAAGGCATGGCCACGGCATACCTGGGCACTGACCCCACTGCCGACAGCCTGCATATCGGCCACCTTTGTGGCATCATGATGCTGCGACACCTACAGCGCTGTGGCCACAAGCCCATCATCCTGGTGGGTGGTGCCACGGGAATGATCGGCGACCCCTCGGGCAAGAGCCAGGAGCGCAACCTTCTCGATGCCGAAACACTATACCACAACCAGGAATGCATCAAGCGCCAAGTGGCTAAATTCCTCGACTTCGATGCCGAAGGCCCTAACAAGGCGGAGTTGGTGAACAACTACGACTGGATGAAGGACTTCACCTTCCTCGACTTCGCACGCACGGTGGGCAAACACATCACCGTGAACTACATGATGGCCAAAGAAAGCGTACAGCAACGCCTTAATGGCACCGCCCGCGACGGCCTGTCGTTCACGGAGTTCACCTACCAGTTGCTGCAAGGCTACGACTTCCTGTATCTCTACCAGACGAAGGGATGCCAACTGCAACTCGGCGGCAACGACCAGTGGGGCAACATGACTACGGGTACCGAACTCATCCGCCGCACCCTGGGTCAGGAGGCCGAGGCCTATGCCCTCACCTGCCCCCTCATCACCAAGGCCGACGGCAAGAAGTTCGGCAAGACAGAGAGTGGCAACGTATGGCTCGACCGCAACCGCACCACACCCTATGCCTTCTACCAGTTCTGGCTCAACGTGAGTGATGCCGATGCCGAGCGCTACATCAAGATTTTCACTAGCCTCGACAAGGAGACCATCGACGCCCTCATCGAGGAGCATAGGCAAGACCCCGGACGCCGCACCCTTCAGCGCCGCCTCGCTGAGGAGGTGACCGTGATGGTACACTCGAGAGAAGACTACGACATGGCCATCGAGGCTTCCAACATCCTCTTCGGCAAATCGACGAAGGAAAACCTGCTGCGCCTCGACGAGCAGACCTTGCTCGATGTCTTCGACGGCGTGCCCCACTTCACCCTCGCCAAGGACCAGTTGGGCCAGCCAGTCGGCGAACTGTTTGCCCGCGACGACGTGAAAGTGTTTGCCAGCAAGGGCGAGATGCGCAAACTGATTCAAGGTGGTGGCGTATCGCTCAACAAAGAGAAACTCACCGCTTTCGACAGAGTGGTCACTGCCGACGACCTCATCGACGGCAAATACCTCCTTGTGCAGCGGGGTAAGAAAAACTACTTCCTCATCACCGTGAAGTAGAAAAAAAACGGCAAAAATTTGGTGGTGGTGCAAAAAACCACTACCTTTGCAGCCGCAAAACGTCGCATTTCAAGCCATTGGCTTCAAGCGGCGGGAATTGGGTGATGGTGTAACGGTAACACTACAGGTTTTGGTTCTGTCATTCCCGGTTCGAATCCGAGTCACCCAACACGCAACGGCATGGTTCCCTAAAAACCATGCCGTTGTTGTTTTATCGTTGTTTTCTCATGCTAAATCCCTCTTCTTTTTGTTATTTTATGTTGAAAAACTATGTAGTATGTTTGAAATGTCGTAACTTTGCGAACTAGTTTGCGTAGTTACTGGACAAAAAACAGCAAGGAAAATGAAAATAGCACTGATTGGCTATGGCAAAATGGGTAAAATGATAGAGCAGATTGCCATTGGCCGGGGACATGAAATTGTAAGCATCATCGATATCGACAACCAGCAGGATTTCGAGTCAGAAGCCTTCGCTTCGGCCGACGTTGCCATAGAGTTCACCACCCCCACGGCAGCATACCACAACTACCTGAAGGCATTCGCCAAGAACGTGAAGGTGGTGTCGGGCTCAACGGGATGGATGCAGGAACATGGCGAAGATATCCGGCGGATGTGCACGGAAGAGGGCAAAACGCTCTTCTGGGCCAGCAACTTCTCCATCGGCGTGGCCATCTTCTCGGCAGTGAACCGTTACCTCGCACACATCATGAATAGCTTCCCGCAATACAGCGTGGAGATGGAAGAGACACACCATGTGCATAAACTCGACGCACCGTCGGGCACCGCCATCACCCTCGCCGAAGCGCTCACCGACAACCTCGACCGCAAGACGAGATGGGTGAAAGGCACCCTGACAGCCCCCGACGGCACCGTTTCGGGGTCAGCGGAATGTGCCGCCGACGAACTGCCCATCCACAGCATCCGCCGCGACGAGGTGCCGGGCATCCATACCATCCGTTACGACTCCGAGGCAGACGCCATCACCATTACCCACGATGCCCATTCGCGCAAGGGCTTCGCCTTGGGTGCCGTGCTCGCCGCGGAATACACCGCCAAACACCAAGGCCTGCTCACTACCAGTGACCTGTTCAAGTTCTAACCCCCACCCTTTTACTGACAACAAACAACCAACAATATGATTGACAAGCAAAAAGCCAAACTCAACATGAAGGTGCAATGGACGAAGTTCATCATCGTGCTCGCACTCTACCTGCTCTTCCTCTATTGGGTGAAGAGCTGGCTCGGACTCATCGTCGTGCCCTTCATTTACGATGCCTATATCTCGAAGAAGATAAGATGGCAGTGGTGGAAAGACGCAGAAGGACCCATAAGGTTCGTCATGAGTTGGGTCGACGCCATCATCTTCGCACTCGTGGCCGTGTATTTCATCAACCTCTTCTTCTTCCAGAACTACGTCATCCCGTCGAGTTCGCTCGAGAAGTCACTGCTCAGGGGCGACTACCTCTTCGTGAGCAAGCTGAGTTACGGGCCACGCATCCCGCAGACACCGCTTACCATGCCACTCACCCAGCACACCCTGCCCGTCTTCAACACCAAGTCGTATATCGAGTGGCCGCACTGGGACTACCGCCGAGTGAAAGGACTGGGCAACGTGAAACTCAACGACATCGTGGTGTTCAACTACCCCGCCGGCGATACCATCGCCATGGACATGAAATACCAGGCACAGGACTACTACCAGATGTGCTACATGTACGGAGAGGCCAACAAGTTGCAGGTCGACTCGCTGTCGCCACAGGCACAATGGGATGCCTATCACCAGGCCATCGCACGAGGTGCCAGCTACATGAAGGGCAACCCCGCCGAATTCGGACAGATTGACTCACGTCCCACCGACCGCCGCGAGAACTACGTGAAACGCTGTGTGGGACTGCCTGGCCAAACCCTGCAAATCAAGAACAAGATTGTATACCTCGACGGCAAGGCCAACAAAGAGCCCGACAACGTGCAGTACTCCTATTTCGTGCGGCTGAAGCAGATGCTTCCCGATGCCATGATGGAGGAACTCGGCATCACGATGGAAGACATCCAGAGCATGAACACCTATGGCGCCATGCCCATGACACACCGCGCTGCCGAAGCGCTGAAGAAATGCCCCGACTATGTGGAATACGTGCGTGAGGTGAACGACTCCGACAGAGTGGATACGGGCAAGACCTACCCCGTGACAGCCAATACGGGATGGACACGCGACAACTATGGTCCTATCTGGATTCCTGCCAAGGGAAAGAGCATCAAACTCACCATGGACAACATCGCCATCTACGAGCGACCCATCCGCGTGTATGAGGACAACCAACTTGAGGTGAAAGACGGCAAAATCTTCATCAACGGCAAGCAGACCGACACCTACATCTTCAAGATGGACTACTACTGGATGATGGGCGACAACCGGCACAACTCGCTCGACTCACGCTACTGGGGTTTTGTGCCCGAAGACCATGTGGTGGGCAAGCCCATCTTCATCTGGCTGTCCATCAACCCCGAGAACGTAGGACCGAAATACCGGTGGAAACGCCTCTTCAACCTCGTCGACAATATCAAGTAAGAACATGGACGAGAGGCATCCAACGACAATATCCGGCAACACCCCTTCGCCACAACAAGCGGAGGGGTGCTTCGCACAATGCCTGCTCGCCACCGCCTATTTCGGACCCGTGCAGTGGTACCAGAAACTCTATCGCTACCAAGAGGTATGGATGGAACAACACGACAGTTTCGTGAAACAGACCTACCGCAACCGTTGCTGCATCGCCACCACGCACGGCATACAGGCACTTACCATTCCCGTAACACACGACGACACGAGCCGCCTCACCCGCGACATACGCATCAGCGACCACGGCAACTGGCGGCACCTGCACTGGAATGCCATACGCAGTGCCTACGGCGAGTCGCCCTTCTTTGAGTTCTATGCCGACGACCTGGCACCCTTCTTCGAGCGCAGATGGGAGTTTCTCGTCGACTTCAATGACGACATCACCGCGCTGATGTGCCAGCTGCTCGACATCCATCCACACATCCAGCATACCACCACATTCCTCACCACAGAAGAATGTGCCTCACGGGGCATCCACGACTTCCGCGATGCCATCCGCCCCAAGCACCCCCTACCCGACCCCGGATTCCAGCCCAAGACCTATTACCAAGTGTTTGGACAGCAGCATGGTTTTCTGCCCAACCTCAGCATCCTCGACTTGCTGATGAACGAGGGCAATGAAAGCATTTTCTATCTGTAAACCATTGCTTTTTACCTTTCTTCCTGTTGGAATTCCGTTTTTTTTCTTGTTTTTGGGAAAACACTCTTTCTTTTCGATTTTATTTCATACTTTTGCAAGCTGATACCCCCTGATATAGGGGTACTTAGGGAAATCCATGCCCCAAAAAGCTTCTGTCACTAACAGCATTTCACATTAGCTTCGGTAATAAACAAGACATTAAGATACCATAAATGAAGAAAATCTTACTGACCATCACTCTCACAATGTTCACACTTGTGGGATTCGCACAGAATGACATCGAAAAGAAACTGTCGATTACCACGCAGATGTTCTTGGATGAACTCAATGGTGAGATTCAGTTCAATCCCGACACAAAATCCACCCCGTCACGAGGAAGAACAATCAAGGAAGACAGGACACTTCTTCCAGAACGTATCTACGCCCAACCTGACACCATCGACGGAAAGGTGTATATCTCCTGCTTCGTAACCCTTGATGACAACAGCGATACCAGCGCCCTGGAAGCGCTTGGCGTAATCGTACAATGCAAGTTCAATGAGGGCATCACTACCTGCCTCATCCCCGTCGACAAGATTGAGGAGGTGGCTGCCATCAGCCAGGTTACCCAAGTAGATGTCTCATCACTGATGAGACCCTTCACCAATGCAGCACGCGAGAAGACCAATGTCGACGACGTCATCTCCTTTTCTAACGACGCCAGGGCAGCAGGTTTGTCGAAAGGCTATGACGGAACGGGCGTATTACTTGGTGTTATCGACACCGGCATCGATTTCCAGCATATTGCATTCAAGGACAAGAACGGCAACAGCCGCATCAAGCGGGCATACGTCTACAACGGCTCTTCAGCCCAGGAATACTCATCGATTACAAGCAATAGTCCCACGACCGATGACAAAAGCGAAAACCACGGCACACACACCAGTTCCACGGCAGGCGGCTCGAGTGTCATCATCAGCGGCAGCAACGTAACGGTAACCGACAATCACGCCAATGCCACATATGGCGGTATGGCACCGGGAGCCGACCTTTATCTGGCAGGAGTCAAAAACCTCTCCTCCACATACCTGGCGAATGCGTTTCAGAATATTTGCAACTACGCCGACAGCAATAACCAGCCTGTGGTGGTAAGCAATAGTTGGGGTTCGCAACGCGGCCCTCACGACGGCACTGGCACGTTCCCCAACATCATGAAACAATATTTTGGTGACACCCATCCCAACCATATCTGCCTTTTCGCCGCCTCCAACGACGCAGGAGGTGCCAACCCCGACGAGGGGGGTGGTTTTCATATCAGTGGCACGGCCACCGAATCCAACCCATTGGGCACAATAGTAAGATTCTATTATTATAGCGACACCGATTGCGGATATATTTACTCGGGAGTCATCGCCAACGCCTGGTCGCGCTCTGCCAAGAGCATCGCCTGCAAGGTGCATGTGCTCGACGACAACGATGGCAGCGTGTTAGCCACAAAAACAGTAACCGAAGCCGGAACTATAGATATAAGCGGATACTACTCTGGCACCTTGAAGGCCTATTTCAATACCTCATCGGCAACAGGAAAGAGAGAAATCTACCTCTCTGCCTCATCGCTGACGACGAAAAGCCATACCAACTACGACAGCAACTACACACTTGCCGTGGAATTCTACCCCACCGATGGCAGTTCAGTGATTGATGTCTGGGCCGACGGTTACGCCTATTTCACCAACTATCTGACGACCAGTGGCCACACCTGGACCAAGGGAAGCGACGACATGTCGGTAAGCGACGATGCTACCGACCCCAATGTCATCGCCATAGGTGCCTATGTGTCGAAAAACAATGTGGTGGATTACAACAACAATAACAACGACCTGTCATATTACACCATGGACGACATTGCCTATTTCTCCAGTTATGCTACTGCCGACCAGAGCCCTACGGGTCTGGCTTATCCTTGGATTTCGGCTCCTGGGGCAACGGTGGTAGCAGGTGTAAATCATTATGACACCAATGGAACTTACAGTTATATAAACGGCAACTCCACCTCATATGGCATGTACAGAGTGAACAGCAATACCACCTACCCCTATGGTTCTATGGAGGGCACCTCGATGGCCACTCCCGTTGCCGCCGGTATCGTGGCACTGTGGTTGCAGGCTGCCAAGGAAGTAGGCAAGGATATGACGGTGAACGATATCAAGGAGGTGATGCGCACCACAGCCATCAACGACTACTACACCACCAGCGGGCCCAACGCCACGCATTTCGGCAACGGCAAGATTGATGCCCTTGAAGGCATCAAATACATTCTCGGCACATCGAGCGAACCTACCATCCAAGCAACTCCTGCCAACATCACCTTCGAGGGATACGCCACCATGACCTATACAAAGACCGTGAACGTGAGGGGCATCAAACTCGACGGCAACATCACCGCCACACTTACTGATGCCAACCATGTGTATGCCATCGACAAGAACAACATTACCGTAGCCGAGGCTACCAATGGTGTCGACATCACCGTGACCTGGAGCCCACTGACAGCAGGCCAGACCACAGCCACTCTTACGCTGTCGAGCGCCGGGGCTGAGAGCGTCACCGTCAATATTACGGGTGTGGCAGAGGCCGCTACGCCCACCATCATGACCGATGTGGCTGAGCTCACCTTCAATGGCAACATCAATGAAACCTACACAGAAACCATCCATGTCACCGGACGCTTCCTCAGCGAGGATGTTACCGTAACCCTCAACGACAACAACCACGTCTTCTCCGTCAGTCCTGCTACCATCGCGGCGACGGCTGTCGACGAGGGAACCGACATCACCGTTTCATTCAATGCTGCCACAGACAACTCATTCACTGGCTCTATCACCCTCTCGAGTGCAGGCGCCGAGCCCGTGACCATCACCCTCAACGCCACGGCATCGGATGGAGGCACTGCAAGCGACAGCTACCTCAACATTGCCAAATATGCTACCATCGATGAGGCAGGGTGGAGGAAGCAACTTGTCGATCAACTCTATAAATATACAGAGTATGCAAACGACAACGTGGCTTGGCTCACCCTTCCCGTTTATGGTGCTTTCGTTGGAGCCAAATACCTGGCCAACAGCTCGACATTCGGAAGCGGTAACCCCCAGAAGTGGATAACAACAAACATCACATCCAACAGGAACACCTACGCGGGAAAGACCTGGTCATACACACCCTCTGTTACCAACCCATACCAAGGAAGCCAGGCTTATTTTACTTCTGCCTCAGCAAGAGTAATTGGTTATAACTACCAATTTAACACAACTAAATTTGCCGTGAATTTCTTTGTAACCAACACTACCGCCGTGAAGGTGCTCGGTATTGGTGCTAAGGGTGCAAGCAGTTCTTACCCAGCATCCGTTAAAGTATATGAATGTACGAAAAATGATGATGGTTCGGTCACCGCTTCAAACACAGCAGTCAAGGAGGCCTCGAGTACATCCACAAACACCAACAATACATTCACGCTTAACATTACCGACCTTGATGCCAACAAAATATACAAAGTGGAAGGCAGTGTCTACCGTGGCTACCTCTATGAGATTGCTTTCCAGACTCCACTCAACGTGATGGTCATCGGTGATGTGAACAGGGATGGAACCGTGAATATCTATGATGTGACAGCACTCATCGATATCATCCTCGAGGGCGACACCAGTGCTCCTTATATATTCCCGCTATACGACCACGATGCTGCTGATGTCAATGGCGACGGTGCTATCAATATCTACGACGTGACCATGCTGATAGACATCATCCTGGCAGAAGAATAACATTTCGGAAGTCAAGAATGCCAAGGCCCTCAACGACCCGCAGTCTTTTAAAGACTTGAAGGACGTTGGGGGCCTTGGGGTTTCAGGGGCGATTACCTGAAGATGAGCGTGGTGAGTTCACTGGGGTTGAACACCTCTTGTGCCACGGAGAGGATATCACCGGAAGTCACGCGGTCGATGCTCTGGTAAAGCCTTTCCACGTCGCGCTCCCATCCATAGTGCAGGAAACTTTTCCCAAAACTCAGGGCAAACCCCTCGCGGGCATCACATGCCACACCTATCTGCCCCTTCAACTGGCGCTTGGCGGCCGATAACTGCGAAGGTGTGAGTAGTTTTGATGCCAGCCGGTCGAGTTCTATCCTCACCAGCCGCAGACAACGCGACACATGATGGTGGTCGCAACCGAAATACACGCACCAGGCACCCGTATCGCTGTAACTCACCATCGAACTCTCTACCGTATACACCAGTCCACGCCGCTCACGCAGCGACAGGCTGAGCCGGGCATTCATTCCCGGACCGCCAAGGATGTTATTGAGCAGATAGAGCGCCATGCGCTTGTCGCTATGTATGCCGTAGGCACGGTTGCCCAGCATCACATGTGCCTGATGGGTACCACGCGGTATCTCTGTCTGTTGCCCGACGAGTGGTGGCAAACTGGCAGGTTCCACCGTCAGGTCGGGAACGAGAGGCTCTGCTGCGGGGAAATCCCCGGTAGCCTTCTCGAGCAACCGCACGAGACGGTCGAAACGGATATCACCATAGGCGAAGAACACCATGTTCTGCGGCACATAAAAACGGTGGGTGAAACGCAGCGCGTCCCCGGTACCAAACTGTCTCAGGCGCTGGGTATTCCCCAGGATATTGTGTCCCAACGGATGGCCCTTGAACACCATGTTCTCGAACTCGTCGTAAATCAGTTCGGCAGGCGAGTCGTTGTAACTCTCTATCTCGTCGGCTATCACCTCTGCTTCCTTCTCTATCTCACCCTGTGGGTAGATGCTGTGGAAAACGATGTCGCTGAGCAGGTCGACGGCACGGGGAAGGTGGTCGCGCAGAATAGCGGCATAATACACCGTATCTTCCTTGTTGGTAAAGGCATTCAGGTCGCCTCCCACCCGCTCCAGCGAGTTGAGCACATGCCATGCCTTGCGGTGCGAGGTGCCCTTGAAGGTCACATGCTCACAGAAGTGAGCCAATCCCTCCTCGTTGGCAGCCTCGTCGCGCGCCCCCACATTGATGCCATATCCGCAGAATACCACGGGCGAGGCATCATGGCGGTGTATCACGCGCAGGCCATTGGGCAAAGTACAGGTATTGTAATTCATGCTGCGAATTTACTGCATCTTGTGAGCAATACAAAATAAAAAAACAATTATTTGCCACTCATGGAAAAATTAGGAGGGTTTTCACTAAATTTGCTTTGCGAATTTTGGTTGCGGCTCGGTAATTCAAGCAAAAACTTCGTATTTTGCTTGGTATTACGCTCGCCTTGCACTAAATTTGCTCCGCGAAGATAGGAGGCTTCTCGGCAATGGAAACAAAAACTTTGTCTTTTGTTTCGCATTGCACTCGCTTTTCACTATCTTTGCAGTCTCAACAATAATGGAAATCATGCGCAAAGTAATAGGAATCGGGGAAACCGTGCTCGACATCATCTTCAAGAACGAGCAGCCCATAGGTGCCGTACCCGGCGGCTCCGTATTCAATGGCATCATCTCGCTCGGACGTTCGGGCGTCAATGCCTCGTTCATCAGCGAGGCAGGCAACGACCGTGTGGGGAAGAACATCATCAAGTTTCTCAACGACAACCATGTCGACGCAAAAGACATCTACGTTTACCCTGAGAGCAAGTCACCCATCTCACTCGCTTTCCTCGACGAGAACAACGATGCCGAATACCTGTTCTACAAAGACCACGGTCACGACCAGCTCGACTTCATCTACCCCGAGGTCAATCCCGACGATATCGTGATGTATGGTTCCTACTATGCCGTCAATCCCGTGATACGCCCACAAGTACTGGGATTCCTCGACCATGCCCGCAATCACGGAGCCATCCTCTATTATGACGTGAATTTCCGTCCGTCGCACAAGAACGACGTGATGAAAATCACGCCCAACCTGCTGGAAAACCTCGAGTATGCCGACTTCGTGCGTGGCAGCGTGGATGACTTCCGCGTGCTCTACAACAAAGAAGACCCCGATAAGATTTACAATGCCGAGGTGTCGTTCTACTGCAAGAACTTCATCTGCACCAACGGTACACAGAACGTGGAGCTGCGCGCCACACGGGGAATCAAGAAGAGCTATCCCATCATCCAGACCACCACAGTGAGCACCATCGGTGCCGGCGACAACTTCAATGCCGGTTTCGTCTATGGCCTGATGCGCTACGGCATCACCCGTGAAGCCCTTGAGCGTGGCATTCCCGCCCGCATCTGGGACAAGGTCATCCACTGGGCACAGATGTTCTCTGCCAACTGCTGCCAGAGCATCAACAACTCCATCTCCATCGATTTCGGCATCCAGATGGCCGCCGACGCAAAAGAGGAGAAAGACACCTATCTCGAATGGTAAATAACTGAGAATCAATATTATAAAGAAAAATCACAACACATTATGACAACCATTACCGACAATATCTTCTATGTGGGCGTCAACGACCGCAACAAGAACCTTTTCGAGGGTCTGTGGCCATTGCCCAACGGTGTTTCCTATAACTCCTATCTCATCGTCGATGAAAAAGTATGTCTGGTCGACACGGTAGAGGTAGACTTCTTCACGCAGTTCATCGAGAACATCCACGAGATCATCGGCGACCGACCCATCGACTACCTCATCGTCAACCATATGGAGCCCGACCACAGCGGTTCCATCGCCCTCATCCGCAAATACTACCCTGAGGTGCAGGTCATTGGCAACAAGAAGACCTTCGGCATGCTCAGCGGGTTCTACGGCATCAGCGACAATGAACTCGAAGTGAAGAACGGTGACACCCTCTCGCTGGGAAGCCACCAACTGCAGTTCGTCCTCACACCGATGGTGCACTGGCCCGAGACCATGGTCACCCTCGACACCACCGCCCACGTGCTCTTCTCCGGTGATGCCTTCGGCTGCTTCGGCGCCCTCAACGGCGGTGTCATCGACAGCGAAATCTGCTGCGACACCTTCTGGCTCGAGATGGTGCGCTACTACTCCAACATCGTGGGCAAATACGGCACTCCCGTACAGAACGCCCTGAAGAAACTCGCTGGCGTGGAACTCAACTACATCTGTTCCACCCACGGACCGGTGTGGCACGACCATATTGAGCGCGTCATCGGTCTCTACGACCGCATGAGCCGCTACGAGACCGACGAGGGCATCGTCATCTGCTACGGCACGATGTACGGCAACACCGAGCGCATGGCCGAGGCCATCGCACGTGCCGCAAGCAAGGCAGGCATCAAGAACATCGTGGTCTACAACGTGTCGAAGACCCACCACTCGTATATCCTTCGCGACATCTTCCGCTACAAGGCCCTCATCGCAGGAGCACCCACCTACAACACCAGCCTCTACCACGAGATGGACGTACTCCTCTCCGAGGTGGCGCACAAAGACATCAAGAACCATCTCTTCGGATGGTTTGGCAGCTTCGGCTGGGCGAGCAAAGCCGTAGCCAAGATACAGGAATGGAACGACAACGCCTTGCATTTCGAAGCCGTAGGCACACCGGTGGAGATGAAGCAGGCCATGAATGCCGACACCCTGTCGCAATGCGAGGCACTGGGACGTGCCATGGCCGAGCGACTCATCGCCGATCGCAAATAACACCGAGACTTACCACTGATGAGGCCCACCGACTTACAATCCAAAGTCATTGCGTTCATGCGCTTCCCACTCGTGGTGCTGTTGCTGTTCATGCACTGCAACTTCACCACCTTGGGCGGCGAATGGGCTTCATTGCCTTTTGCCAGCAAGTTCATCGACATTTTCTCGCAGCGGGTGGCACCCATCGTCTTCCCCGTATCCTTCTTCATCTCAGGATACCTGTTCTTCAAGACCGGGCAGTTCTCCTTCGACATCTATATCAAGAAACTTATCCGGCGGTTGCAGTCGCTCTTCGTTCCCTACCTGTTGTGGAACCTCATCTACCTGCTGCTGGCCATCATCCTGGGACTCTTCATCAGCAAGATGCCCATACTCGGCATCCCCTTCGACGACCTGACCTTCGTCGGGTCGCTGAAAGCCTTGTGGAACATCGCGCTCGTTCGCGGTGACAATGTCACGGCGGCACCCATCGCCATACAATTCTGGTTTGTACGCGACCTGATGGTGGCCATGGTGTGCTCACCCCTCATCTATTTCGCCGTGAAGTGGTTCATCCGCCTCTCCGGGCGCAGGCCATTGGTGCGCTATCTCTTCTTCCTCGTCATCCTCTTCGCCATCGGCTATTGTCCGCAAATCACGGGTATCAACCCCGATGGGTGGCTATTCTTCGCCTATGGGGCATATTTCGGCATCAAGAAGAAAGAGTTTATCGTGGCCATGTTGCCTTACGCCCTTCCATCCTTCATCGTGCTGTGCGCCATCATCGGCATCGAGCAATTGCTCCCCTGTGGGTTCATCTACCGGCTGGAATACGTGGTAGGTCTGATATTTGTCATCTCGCTCACCACAGTCATGGTGCGTGCCGGCACATGGTACGTGAACATGACGCTTTCCAATGGCAGTTTCTTTATCTTCGCCTACCATTATATTTTGCTCGGATTCATCATCTGGCTGTATGGCACCGACACATTCACCCCTCACAGCGCCTGGCTGGCGTTGCTCATGTATGTGCTTGCCGTGGCCGTCGTGGTGTTCTTCGGACTGATTTTCTATTGGCTCATGCGCACCCGACTGCCCTTCATCACCTATATCCTCATGGGAGGAAGGAGATGAGAAAGGTTTGAGATTGGAGATTTAAAATGAGGATTGGAAATGAGAATTAGTGTATTTTGTTCGGCCAATAAGAATATTGACCCGTTGTTCTTTGAGAAGACAACGCAACTGGGTCATTGGATGGGCAGCAACGGACATACCCTGGTGTATGGTGGCTGTGACATGGGACTGATGGAATGCGTGGCGAAGGCCGTGCACGAGACAGGCGGACATGTGGTGGGTGTAGTGCCCTCCATCCTCGAACGAGGCGGACATGCCTCCACGTTCATCGACGAACTCATCCGCTGCGAAACGCTCGACGAGCGCAAGCATCTGATGCTGGAAAACAGCGAAGTGGCAGTGGCCTTGCCCGGTGGCATCGGCACCCTCGACGAGGTGTTCTCCATGGCATCACAGGCCACACTGGGCTACCATCACAAGCAAGTGCTGGTCTACGACATGGGCCATTTCTGGCAACCGCTGGAAACATTGCTCAACCACTTGCAAGGTCAGGGTCTCTTGCGGGGTGATTACCACCAACTCATCTCGTTCTTCCACACGGTAGAAGAATTGGAAACACATCTCATCCACATCAATACACACGACCAACGTTAGCCAAAAGCGGAAAAACGTCATCAAAAATAAACAAATAATACATTTTTCCGCCAAAATAATTGCTCTATTCACGGGAAATGCCTATTTTTGCTTTCAAAATGTCAATAATAGGTAAGATTTCCAAACACTAAAAACGATTATCGATATGGCAATAGACAAAATCGACAAATTAGACAAGAAAATACTCGGCATCCTCTCACAGAACGCACGCATCCCGTTCAAGGACGTAGCAGCGAAATGTGATGTTTCCCGGGCGGCCATCCACCAACGTGTACAACACCTGATTGAAAATGGTGTCATCACGGGGAGCAGTTTCGACATCAACCCCAAGAGCCTCGGCTACTCTACATGCACCTATGTGGGCATCACGCTCGAAAGAGGAAGCATGTACAAAACCGTGTGCGAGCGACTCATCCACATTCCCGAAATCGTGGAATGCCACTTCACTACAGGCCCCTATACCATGTTGGTGAAACTCTATGCCCGCGACAACGAACAGCTTATGGAACTGCTCAACAGCCAGTTGCAGAGCATTCCCGGCGTAGTGGCTACCGAGACGCTCATCTCGCTCGAACAGAGTATCAAGCGCGAGATTCCCGTGAATACTGCCGACGACAACACTTCCATCTTATGAGTTCATTCAACCTTAACACCCATCTCGACGAAATATACGCATCGTTTCCCGAAGGCAAGCGCAAGCCCATCATCGGCATCACTGCCAATTTCTGGAACGGCGAGGCAACCATGGCCAAGGCCTACTACCAGCAAGTGGCAGATGCCGGCGGCACACCCGTACTCATCCCACCCGTCAACGACAAGGACATCATCGTGAGCACCCTCTCGGGTATAGACGGACTGCTGCTCTCGGGCGGAGCCGACATCAACCCCCTGTGGTCGGGCGAGGAGCCATTGCCACAACTGCATCACATCAACGCTTCGCGCGACCTGCCCGAACTACTCATCACGCAGTTGGCATACAACCGCCAGATTCCCATCCTTGGTATCTGCCGTGGCATACAGACCCTTGTTACCGCCCTTGGCGGCAAGGTGACCCAGGACATTGACACCGCTATGCAGGAGGCCGCTGCCGAAGAGGCTGCCGACAAGAAGAAGTCGAAACGCGCTGCCCAGGAACCAGAAGCCCGTCCCATCCGCATCAAGCACAGCCAGGACGGCGACCGCAACCTTCCCACCCATTCCGTTAATGTGGAGAAAGACTCTATGCTCTACCGTCTCTACAAGAGCGAGAAACTCTATGTGAACTCGTTCCACCACCAGGCAGTGGCCAACCCAGGCAAGCGTTTCAAGGTGACCGCCAAGTCACCCGATGGCGTGATAGAGGCCGTGGAGAGCAGCGAATACAAACCCATCCTCGGTGTGCAGTGGCATCCCGAGTGCATGGAGACTGAGGGCCTCCGCCTCTTCGAATGGCTGGTGGCACAAGCCAACAACTTCCATCTAGCGAAACGGCTGCACGACCGCATCCTCACCCTTGACACCCATTGCGACACCCCGATGTTCTTCCATCAAGACATCAAGTTCGACCAGCGCGACCCCCGCATCCTCGTCGACCTGCACAAAATGACCGACGGGCGCCAGGATGCCGTCATCATGGCGGCCTACCTACCTCAGCCCAAGATGGGAGAGAGTTTCTCATCGAAGGTGCACTTCGATGTAAGTACCCCCATGGAGTATGCCGACTTTATCTTCGACAAGATCGAGGCCATCGTCAGGAGCAACCGCAAATACATCAGCATCGCCCGTACTCCTGCCGACCTCTTTGAGGACAAGCGCAAAGGTCGCAAATCAATCTTGTTCGGTATCGAGAACGGCATCGCCCTCAACCACGACACCGCCAACGTGAAGCACTTCGCACAACGCGGGGTAGTATACATCACCCTGTGCCACAATGGCGACAACGACATCTGCGACAGTGCCAAAGGATGCGACACCAACCACGGCGTGAGCAAGTTTGGCGAGAAGGTCATCCGTGAGATGAACCACGAGGGCATCATGGTAGACCTGAGCCATGCCAGCGAACAGAGTTTCTTCGATGCCCTTGAAATCAGCAAGACACCCATCGTGTGCAGCCACAGTTGCTGTAAGGCCCTCTGCGACGTGCCCCGCAACCTCTCCGACGACCAGCTCCGTGCCCTCGCCCAAAAAGGCGGCGTGGCACATATCACCCTCTATGGCGGTTTCCTGCGCAAGGAGGGCGAGGCCACCATCCGCGATGCCATCGACCATCTCAACCATGCCGTGCGTATCATGGGCATCGACCATGTGGGTCTGGGCACCGACTTCGATGGCGACGGTGGCGTGAGGGGCCTGGCCGACTCTTCCGAGCTCATCAATTTCACACTGGCGCTGCTCAAGAACAAGTACAACGAGCGCGACATCCAAAAGATCTGGGGCGGCAACTGGCTGCGTGTCATGGCACAGGTGCAGGCACTGGCCAAATAAGTTTCCCGCCACCACACATACTACAACGACATGACCAAAAACTATATCATCAGCTGCACCATGGCCGCAGTGCTCTTCATCCTGTGTGGAGCGGCCTCTTGCCAACATGGCAAGAAAAAAATCCTTGAACCCATCACTGTCGCCCCACAAGGACCGCAGTTTGATTCCGACTCTGCCCTGGCTTTCTGCTACGGGCAATGCGCGTTCGGTCCACGTACGATGAACAGCAAGGCACACGACGAGTGCGAGCAGTGGATAATCGACAAGTTCAAGGGCTATGGATGTGATGTAGAGACACAGAAGGCCACACTGAAGGGATACGACGGCACACCGCTCCGTGCCACCAACATTATCGCCCACTACCAAGTCGACAAGCCCAAGCATATCCTTATATGCGCCCACTGGGACAGCCGGCCCTGGGCCGACAATGATCCTGACGAGGCCAACTGGCACACCCCGATTTTGGCAGCCAACGACGGTGCCAGTGGCGTGGCAGTGATGATTGAGTTGGCCCGCGTGCTGCAACAGGTCGACTCACTCGACCTGGGTGTAGACTTCATTTGTTTCGATGCTGAAGACTGGGGCATACCGTTGTGGAGCGACCGTTCTGATGACAACACCTGGGCGCTGGGCGCACAGTACTGGTCGGAGCACCAGGAAAAGCAGCCGTATACCACTGCCTATGGCATCCTACTCGACATGGTAGGCGGACAAGGTGCCGAATTTTACCAAGAGGTGATGTCGCAAAAATATGCACCTCAAGTGGTGCAAAAGGTATGGAACGCAGCCCATGCTGCTGGCTATAGCCAGTATTTCCCCCGCGCTATCGGGGGTGGTATCACCGACGACCACCTGCCCATCAACGAGAAAGCGGGCATCCCTACCATCGACATCATCCCCCACTACCCCAACTGTGCGCAGAGTTCGTTTGGCCCCACCTGGCATACCTTGGCCGACGATATGGACCATATCGACCCCAACACGCTGAAGGCGGTGGGTCAGACAGTCATCCAGGTATTGTTCACGGAATAAGTTTCAGGGAAAAGGGAGGCTCGTCTACAACTGTCCGGCTTCAACCATGAGCACCACACGCTCGGTGAGGCGGTCGGTGCTATCGGGCTTGTACTTCTTTTTCAGACTGGCTCCGAAAGTCCAGGCAAAGGCCTGCCAGAAGCCGGCGCGGATGGGTCCCATGAAAGCTTTCACGATGTCATACGACGATGAGTTACACTCACGGTTCACCAGTTTGATAAGCAACTTGCCCTGCGAGTAGGTGAGTTTCTTCATCTTGGGCTTGTAGCGCTGGTAAATCTCATCCTCCACCTTCTTCATGTGGGCATCACGCGACTTCTTGTCGGGAATGGTCTGCAGCGTCTCGTAGGTCTCGCGGATAATCACATTCACCTCCTTGGCAATGGGCAGCACCTTCTTCACATTGGCTACCAGCCGGTTGTAAGCCTGACGCTGTCGCTCGCTCTTGAGTTCCACCACGGGATACACATAGACGTTGTTCATCTCCAGGAAAAGCACACTGTCGCCATCGACCAAGGCCTTGGCCAATTTCACCGTGGGCACAAACGTAGGGTCGCCGGTATCGGGGGTGTCGCCCGCCACCTGACCGGAAGCCATCGCGCACCATAGGCACAGCACCACCCACAAGCCGAAGTATCGTCTCACTGTCTGCATACGGCGGCAAACTTACGCATTTTTTCGGAATTAACACAAAACTTCAATAAAAAACCACATTATTTAAGATTTATATGGACAGCAAGCATTGGCTCGCTTTCGTTTTCCTCGTGATGGTCACGATTCAGTCCACCGCGCAGCAGACGCCCCCGCAGCAACGTCCCTGGGAGAGTATGCTGACGGAACTGATGACTGCCGACGACATCGATGCCATCGACTGGGAAGACCAATACGAGATGCTGTGCAACATGGAACAAGAGCCACTGAACATTAATACCGCCACACGCGAGCAATTGCTGAACCTTCCCTTCCTCAACGAGCAACAGGTAGAAGACATTCACACCTATATCTACCAATACGGAGCCATGAAATCGTTGGGCGAACTCGCGATGATTCCCTCTATCGACTACACCACGCGCACCTTACTCTCCTGTTTCGTGCAGTGTGGCGAAATTCCACGTCCTGCCACTACGCTGGGCAGGATGTTGCAATATGGGCATCACACCCTCATGGCCTCGGCATCAATACCGATGTATGAGCGCCACGGAGACAGGGAGGGGTATCTCGGGGCACGCTACCGTCACGACGTGAGATACCAGTTCCAGTATTCCGACCGCCTGCGCTTCGGCCTGTTAGGTGTCCAGGATGCCGGTGAACCTTTCTTCTCAGGGAAGAACAACATGGGCTACGACTACTACTCCTTCTACATAGAAGCCCACCGCATGGGAAAACTGAAGTCGCTCGTCGTGGGCCGCTTCCGCGCTTCATGGGGCATGGGACTGGTGATGAACAACGACATGAGCCTGGGCAAGATGGCGTCGCTCTCGGCACTCGGCAACCGCACCTACGGCCTGCGTGCCCATGCCTCACGCCATGCCGCCAATTACCTGCAAGGGGCGGGAGCCACCGTCACCCTCATGCACGGCCTCGACCTCAGCGCCTTCGCCTCCTACCGTAAGGTAGACGCCACGCTCAACCATGGCGACTCTGCCATCAGCAGCATCTCCGACGACGGCTACCACCGCACGGCCACGGAGATGGCGAAGAAAAACAATGTATGGGAGACCACCGCAGGAGCAAACGTGTCGTGGAAAGGCTTTGGGTTCACTCTCGGTGCCACGGGCACCTTCACCAGCTATGGCAAGGACCTTGCACCCGACACCCGTCAGCGCTACCGTTTCTACTATCCTTCCGGCAACGACTTCTGGAATGCCAGCGTCGACTACGGCTATACCAACCATTGGTTCTCTGTCCGTGGCGAGACCGCCACCGGTGGATGCCAGTCGCTCGCCACCATCAACAGCGTGAGTCTCACGCCCTCGTCGAAGGTGTCGGTGATGGCACTCTACCGGTTTTTCGGCAAGAAATACTATGCCATGCATGCGAAGAGTTTCAGCGAAGGGCGTAGGGTGCAGAACGAGAGTGGCGGCTATCTGGGCGTGAAATGGCTTCCCACACGACGGCTCACCCTACAGGCCTATACCGACTTTGCCTATTTCGCCGCGCCCACCTATCAAGCCCAGGTGTCGTCGCATGCCTGGGACAACATGCTCCAGGCACAATATGCTACCGAACAACTCTCTGTCTCCGCCCGCTACCAATTCAAAACCCGTGAGTGCGACAATGCTGCGAAGACAGCGCTCATCACGAAGTATACGCACCGCGGACGGCTATGGGTATCCCATAACCACGGTCCATGGCGATTCTCCACCCAGGGCGAGGTGGCCTACACTGAAAAAGAGAACAAGAGTTTCGGATGGCTGGTGGCCGAACAGGCCGGTTTCACTACACCATGGCTACGGCTGACCGCCAGCATAGGCTATTTCCATACCGACGACAGCAACAGCAATATCTACGCCTATGAGCAGGGCACGCTCTATGGCTATTCCTTCGCCTCTTATTATGGCGAAGGCATCAAATATTCGTTCACGGTGAGAGCCGACATCGGCAGCCACCTGATGCTCATCGCACGGCTTTCCACGGCCGACTATTTCGACCGCGACCATATCTCAAGTGGTTATCAGCAAATCGACCGTTCCTCGAAGACCGACTTGCAACTGCAAGTCAGATGGCGGTTCTGAGCAAGTCCCACACGGCGATGATGTGGCACACCGAGCCAGCCAGGACAAAGAAATGGAAAACACTGTGCATATACCGCCGCTTGTTGAGGCTGTAGAACACGGCACCGGTGATATAGCACACGCCCTCGGCCACAATCCATGCCACGGCAATGGTAGGCACGTTGTCGATGAGGGGCTTGAAAGCCACGAGCACACTGAGTCCCATGCCCACGAAAGCAAACGTCTCGATATTGCTGTGCTCCTTGAGATGGATGAAACTCACGATGGTACCCACCACTGCGCATGTCCACACAAAGATAAAGAGTCCCCACCCCCAGAAGCCATCACCACGCAGGGCAACAAGGGTGATGGGCGAATACGACCCTGCGATATGCCAGTAAATGGCGGCATGGTCCCACCGTCGCATGCGCTCCTTCCATTTGCTTCGCCGTGGCAGGGCATGGTAGATAGTCGACGTGATATACGAGCCCAGCATCCCCACCAGATAAAGGATTACACCGGCCCGTGCCCACCCGTATCCTTTTCCGGCGCACATCACGAGAAACACCACGCCCACTACCACACCCAGCACGATACCTGCAGCATGCGACCAGGTGTTGAGGTTTTCCTCTTTGCGTGAATATCTTATCGGCATGTTTTTTAGTGGTTATATTGGCCCCCTCCCCTGATACGGAGAGAGGGCCCGAAATTTGGCTGTCGCTGCTGAGGCTCAGTCGGCGATGGTGAAGTCGAGCAGGCGCTTCTCGATGTTGGCCCGCGCCACCTTGATGGTGATGGGGTCGCCCAACTGGTATTTGTTGTGATGTCGGCGACCCACCAAGCAGTAGTTGCGCTCGTCAAAGTCGTAGTAGTCATCGTCGAGGTCATGCATCGGTACCAGTCCCTCGCAGTGGTTCTCGTCTATCTCGCAATAGATGCCATACGACTGTATGCCGCTGATGTGCGCCTCATACACGTTGCCTATCTTGTCGGCCATGAACTCCACCATCTTGTACTTGATGGAGTCGCGCTCGGCATTGGCTGCCGTCTGCTCCATGTCGCTCGAATGCTCGCACTGGTCCTCGTAGTACTTGCGGTTGGCACTGCGCCCACCCTCTTGGTAGCGCGTGAGCAACCGGTGCACCATCGTGTCGGGATAGCGGCGGATGGGACTGGTGAAATGGGTGTAGTAGTCGAATGCCAAGCCATAGTGCCCAATGTTGTAGGTGCTGTATTTCGCCTTCATCATCGCGCGCAGTGCCACGGTCTGGATGAGGTTTTGCTCGCGCTTGCCCAGACTGTCGCTCATCAGATTGTTGAGACTCTTCGAGATGGCGCTCCGCGTGCCGGCAGTCTTCAGTTTGTAACCGAATTTGGTGACCACCTCGCGCAAGTTCTCGAGTTTGGTGGGGTCGGGAGCGTCGTGCACACGATAGGGCAAAGTCTTCGCCTTCACGCCCTTCGGCACATTGCCGATGCTCTCCGCCACCGTGCGGTTGGCCAGGAGCATGAATTCCTCGATGAGTTTGTTGGCATCCTTCGAAGTCTTGAAATAACACTTCACGGGTTTGCCTTTCTCGTCGATATCGAAGTGGAGTTCCTCGCGCTCAAACTTCACGGCACCATTCTTGAAACGCGCCTCACGCAGGAGCTTGGCCAGGCGGTCGAGGGTTATCAACTCGCTGGCCAGTTCACCCTTATAGCCACCCTTGGGGGCAGGAGGAGCGGGTTTTCCCGTGCCATCGACCACACCGTTGTCTTCCAGTATCTGCTGCACCTCCTCGTAGGCGAAGCGGCGGTTGCTGCGTATCACGGTGTGCACCAGTCGCCACCGCTTTACTTGCGCGTTGTCGTCCATATCGAACACCACGCTGTAGCACAACTTGTCCTCGTCGGGGCGCAACGAACAGATGAGGTTGCAGAGCCGTTCAGGCAGCATCGGAATGGTACGGTCGACGAGGTAGACACTGGTGGCACGTTTCTGTGCTTCCTTGTCGATGACCGACCCCTCCGTCACATAGTGCGACACGTCGGCGATATGCACGCCAACCTCCCACAGTCCTTTCTCCAACTGGCGCACGGAGAGGGCATCGTCGAAGTCCTTGGCATCCTTGGGGTCGATGGTGAAGGTGCAGACGTCGCGGAAGTCCTCACGACCCTTGAGTTCCTCGGGCGAGATTTCAAGGGGTATATTTTCCGCTGCCAGCTCTACGTTGCGAGGATATTTATAGGGCAGGCCATACTGTGCGAGGATAGCGTGCATTTCCACATTGTTGTCACCGGTCTTGCCCAGCACATCTATCACCTCGCCCACGATGCTCTTCGACTCACGGCTGGGCCACTGCGTGATTTTCACTACGGCCTTCTCACCTGTCACACCGCCCTTGAGTTTCTTCTTCGGAATCATGATGTCGTGCACGAAGATGTTGCTCTCGGTGACAAGGAAGGCATAATCGCGCTCCACCTGCAGCTTGCCCACAAAGGTGTCGCGGGCATGCGAGAGAATCTCGGTCACCACCGCCTCCTTGATGTGGTTGGCGCGACGGGCATTGAACGCCACCCGTACGCGGTCGCCGTCGAGGGCGAACATCGAGTTGCGTTCTGCCACAAACACGGGCTTTCCGCCATCATCGGGCACGAAACTGTTTTTGCCATTGGCCTTACGGCGGAAGGTGCCTTCCTGCACTTGTCCCTTGGTATTGAGTCTGTATGAGGTGGCCGACACCTTGCTCAGGAAGTCGTCCCATGCTAACTCTTCCATCACGTCGATGGCGAGCATTCTCAGAGGATGGGTATCGAGATGCAACAACTTGAAAATCTGCTTGAAGGTGAGTTCTTCACCCGGCTGCGACTGAAACAAGTCAATGAGTGCCTCTGTCACTTGTTTCTTGCTCATGCGCTTACCGCCTTTTTTTCCTTTTCCCATAGTATGTACTGATTTTTTGCAAAAGTAAATAAAAAAACTGATATTTTCACGGAGGAAGAGCAAAAAAGTCGTTCTCTTTTGTTGGAAAAGGCCAGCCTACCCAGCGCGGCATCTATATCGTTAATGGCAAGAAATTCGTTATCAAATAATAGACTCAAATTGCGTAAGCAAGTAAGATGAAGTAAGGTAATGAGGCAAAGCCATGCCGATAACGACCACAGGTAGGACGAGAAGTTCCTGTCTGTGGTTTTTCTGTCTTTTACAGCAAGCCCACACGAATTGGAGCCGCTTTTTTGGTCAGTTCGCATTTTTGATGTACCTTTGCATTTTCCAGGCAACCTGGGAAACTCTGGAAACTCTGGAAACTCTGGAAACTCCGGAAAGCCCGGCGAAGCAAGAGCGTATGATGGACCGAATATTGATTACTGGTGCCAGTGGGTTTATTGGCAGCTTCATTGTAGAGGAGGCACTCTCCAAGGGAATGGAGGTGTGGGCAGCCGTGAGGAAGAGCAGTTCGCGCGCGTTCCTCACCGACAGCCGCATCCACTTCATAGAACTCTCTCTCTCCGACAAAGAACGGCTGTGCACCCAATTGCAAGACCATGCCTTCGACTATGTGGTGCATGCCGCCGGCGTGACGAAATGCCTCCATGCCGATGACTTCCACAAGGTGAACACCCTTGGTACGGAAAATCTGGTGAAGGCACTCATCGCCACCCGTCAGCCCCTGCGCCGCTTCGTCTATCTCAGTTCACTCAGCATCTATGGTCCGGTGCGCGAACAGCAGCCCTATGAGGAGATACGTGAGAGCGATACCCCACAGCCCAACACCGCCTACGGACGGAGCAAACTCGCTGCCGAGCACTTCCTCGACAGTCTGAAAGACGATGGCATTGATTTCCCTTTCGTGGTGTTGCGCCCCACAGGGGTGTATGGTCCGCGAGAACGCGACTACTTCATGATGGCCAAGAGCATCAAACAGCATCTTGACTTCGCTGCAGGCTACAAGCGGCAAGACCTCACCTTCGTCTATGTCACCGACGTGGTGCAGGCCGTTTTCCTTGCTCTCGACCACGGTCCTGCAGGCGCGAAATATTTCCTCAGCGACGGCGAGGTATATCTCTCGCGTACCTTCAGCGACTACCTGCGGCGCGAACTGGGCAACCCCTGGTGGGTGCGCGTCAAGGCACCCCTCTTCGTGCTACGAGCCATCACTTTCTGCGGGGAATACTGGGGACGGCTTACGGGCAAGGTGACCGCACTCAACAACGACAAGTATCATATCATGTGCCAGCGCAACTGGCGCTGCGACATACAACCTGCCATCACCCAACTCGGCTACAATCCCCAGGTGCTGCTGGAGGAAGGCGTGCGCCGTACGGTGCAGTGGTATAAGGAAAACAAATGGCTATGATAAAATGGCTGCGTGAGCTGTTCAAGCTCGAGAAGAAACCCCGCAAGGGGTTCATGGCATTCGAATGGGTAGTACTCACCTACCTCTTTGCCACCCTTGTCTTCGTATTGGTGATGCACGACAGGCTCCCCCATGCCGACAGCATGATATGGGGCAGGGGCAAGGTGCTCGCCATCACCGTCGCGATGTGGGGTGTCTACCGCATGATGCCATGCCAGTTCACACGCCTCACGAGGGCGGTGGTGCAGATGGCGCTGCTCAGCTGGTGGTATCCCGACCTCTTCGAGCTCAACCGCATCTTCCCCAACCTCGACCACCTCTTCGCCTCCTGGGAACAGATGGTCTTCGGCTGTCAGCCGGCACTGTTCTTCTCCAAGACGTTCAGCCATGCCGTGTTCAGCGAACTGATGTGCATGGGTTACTGGAGTTACTATCCGCTGATGGCCACCGTGTTGCTCGCCATCTTCATCACCCAGCCCAGGTATTTCGAGCGGGCGGTGTTCATCGTCATCGGCTCTTTCTTCATCCACTACATCTTCTTTATCTTCCTGCCCGTTGCCGGACCGCAGTTCTACTACGAGGCGGTGGGTACCGACAAGATAGCACAGGGGGTGTTTCCCAACCTCCACGACCATTTCAACCTGCACCAAGTGCGCATGACATGCCCAGGCTATAAAGACGGCATCTTCTACGCCCTGGTGGAGTCGGCACACCAGGCCGGCGAGCGCCCCGTGGCAGCATTTCCCAGCAGCCATGTCGGCGTGACCTTTGTCGTGATGCTCCTCGCCTGGCACTTCAGGCTGAGAAAACTCTTCTGGGTGTTGCTGCCCATCGCCGTGCTGCTGTTCTTCTCCACGGTATATATCTTTGCCCACTACGCCATCGACGCCCTTGCCGGACTGCTCAGCGGCTTGCTCTGCTGGTGGATCCTGCTCGCCGTGTCGAAGACAATCAAGCCCTGCAACATCCCCAAAACGTCTACAAGGAAAAGATGAAAAAACTATATATCGAAACCTACGGATGCCAGATGAACGTCGCCGACAGCGAGGTGGTCGCCTCGGTGATGCAGATGGCGGGATACGAGGTCACCGACAACGCCGCTGAAGCCGATGCCGTGTTCCTCAATACCTGTTCGGTGCGCGAGAACGCCGAGAACAAAATCTACCGCCGGCTCGACACCCTACATGCCGAGAACCAACGCACCCGACACCGTATCCTCGGCGTCCTCGGCTGCATGGCCGAACGGGTGCGCGACGACCTCATCAACAACCACCATGCCGACATCGTGGCAGGTCCCGATGCCTACCTCAACCTTCCCGACCTCACGGCACAGGCCGAACTCGGACTGAAAGCCATCAACATCGAACTGTCTACCACCGAGACCTACCGCGACATCGTGCCACAGCGCATCGGCGGCAACCGCATTGGCGGTTTCGTGAGCATCATGCGCGGATGCAACAACTTCTGCCACTACTGCATCGTGCCTTACACCCGTGGGCGCGAACGCTCGCGCGACGTGGAGAGCATCCTCCGCGAGGTGACCGACCTGCAGACGCGTGGCTTCAAGGAAGTGACGCTCCTCGGACAAAACGTCAACTCCTACCACTCTACCGAAGAAGGCCACGACATCTTCTTCCCACAGCTCCTCCGCATGGTGGCAGAGAAGGTGCCTGCCATGCGCGTGCGCTTCACCACCTCTCACCCCAAGGACATGAGCGACGAGACACTGCACGTCATCGCCGACATACCCAATGTCTGCCGACACATCCACCTGCCCGTGCAGAGCGGCAGCGACCGTATCCTGCGGCTGATGAACCGCAAGTACACCCGTGAGTGGTACCTCTCACGGGTAGAGGCCATCCGCCGCATCATACCCGACTGCGGCCTCTCCACTGATATCTTTGTGGGCTACCACAGCGAGACAGAGGAAGACCATGAGTTGTCGCTCTCGCTCATGCGTGAGGTGGGCTACGACTCCGCCTTCATGTTCAAGTACAGCGAGCGACCGGGCACCTATGCTTCGAAACACCTACCCGACGACGTGCCCGAAGAGGAGAAAATCCGCCGGCTTAACCAACTCATCGCCCTGCAGACGGAACTGTCGGCAGAGGCCAACCGCCGCGACATCGGAAAGACCTTCGACGTGCTCGTAGAGGGCTACAGCAAACGCTCCCGCGAGCAACTCATGGGGCGCAACGAGCAGAACAAGGCCGTGGTCTTCGACCGTGGCACACACCACATCGGCGACACCGTAGCCGTGACCATCACCAGTGCCACCAGCGCCACCCTGCTGGGGACTTGTGAGCCAACCACATAAAACACACGACACCATGCGCGAATTCATACAAGTGCTGAGGCGGTTTATCCCTCCCTACAAGAAATACCTCTTCTTGTCGATACTGTTCAATATCCTCTCCGTGATACTGAACGTGTTCTCCTTCGCTGCCCTCATCCCCATCCTGCAGATTCTCTTCAAGACGGGCGATACCGAGACCGCTACCTCGCTGATGGCATGGGACTGGGGCAATGTGAAGGAGGTGCTGATGAACAACATGAACTACTACGTCAACCAGCTCATCGCCGACCTCGGACCCACCACCACCCTACTTGTCATCGGACTGTTTCTCGCCGTGATGACTTTCCTCAAGACAGGCGCCTATTTCCTCTCCTCCGCCACCATCATCCCCATCCGTACGGGTGTGGTGCGCGACATCCGCAATCAGCTCTACCATAAGATTACTTCGCAATCGCTGGGATTCTTCTCCGAAGAGCGCAAGGGCGACATCATCGCACGCATGAGCGGCGACGTGCAGGAGATAGAGAACTCCATCATGTCGAGCCTGGAGATGATTTTCAAGAACCCCATCCTCATCATCGGCTATTTCGCCATTCTCCTCTTCATCTCCTGGCAACTCACCCTCTTCACCCTCATCATCGTACCAATCATGGGGTGGTTCATGGGATTCGTGGGACGTAAACTGAAGAAGAAATCCATCAAGGCACAGGCGCTGTGGAGCGACACGATGAGTCAGGTGGAAGAGACACTCGGCGGCCTGCGCATCATCAAGGCATTCTGTGCCGAGGAGAAGATGAACAACCGTTTCGACAAAGTGAACACCGCCTACCGCAACGACATCATGCGCGTCAACATCCGCCAGTCGATGGCACACCCCATGAGCGAGTTCCTCGGCACGGTGATGATTGTCATCGTGCTGTGGTTCGGCGGCGTGCTCGTGCTCAACAACCACACCCTCTCTGGCCCCATCTTCATCTATTACCTCGTGATGCTCTACAGCATCATCAACCCGCTGAAAGATTTCTCCAAGGCCAGTTACAACATCCCCAAGGGACTCGCCTCGATGGAGCGCGTCGACAAGATTCTATTGGCGGAAGTGAACATCAAGGAACCCGAGAACCCCAAACACATCGATGGGTTCAATCACGAGATAGAGTTCAGGCACGTGTCGTTCAAGTACGGCGAGCAATGGGTGCTACGCGACATCTGCCTCACCATACCCAAGGGAAAGACCATCGCCCTCGTCGGACAGAGCGGCAGCGGGAAATCAACACTCGTCGACCTCATCCCACGCTACTACGACGTACAGGAGGGTGAGGTGCTCATCGATGGCATCAACGTGCGCGACCTGGGCCTGCACGACCTGCGGTCGCTTATCGGAAACGTCAACCAAGAGTCGATACTATTCAACGACAGTTTCTTCAATAACATCGCCTTCGGTGTGCCCGGTGCCACACTCGAGCAGGTAGAGGAAGCCGCCAAGATTGCCAACGCCCATGAGTTCATCATGGCATCCGAGAATGGCTACGACACCTTCGTGGGCGACCGTGGCGGACGGCTCTCCGGTGGTCAGCGCCAACGGGTGAGTATCGCCCGTGCCATCCTGAAGAATCCACCTATCCTCATCCTCGACGAAGCCACCTCGGCCCTCGACACCGAGAGCGAGCGACTGGTGCAGGATGCCCTCGAACGACTGATGAAGACCCGCACCACCGTGGCCATTGCCCACCGTCTCTCCACCATCCGCAATGCTGATGAAATCTGCGTCATCCACGAGGGCCGCATCGTGGAACGTGGCACGCACGACAGCCTCATCGCCGATGATGGCTATTACAAGAAACTCCACGACATGCAGGCATCTTAGTCCCCAAACCCTAACGACGCTAAGGACTTTAAGAACCCTAACCCCACAACTCCCCCCCCACAATGAAAATAGGATTCGACGCCAAGCGCATCGTGCGCAACAACACCGGTTTGGGCAACTATGGCCGCACCCTGGTGAACAACCTCTCCAAGGTCGTTCCCAGCGACACAAGCCTGTGCCTCTATGCACCCGATGCCGGCAACGAGGTTCTACGGCAACAAGTGGTAGATGTGCCCAACGTGTCGTTCTGCTATCCACAAGGCAACATGCCTCGGTGGTATTGGCGCACCCATGGCATCGTGAGCGACCTGCGCCACGACGGCATACAACTCTTCCATGGTCTTTCGGGCGAGTTGCCCATCGGCATCCACAAGGCAGGCATCAGCACCGTCGTCACCATCCACGACCTCATCTTCCTGCGTCACCCCGAATATTACAAACCCATCGACAGACTCTTCTACGGATGGAAATTCCGTCGCACGTTGCATGAAGCCGACAGGATTATCGCCATCAGTGAATGTACCAAGCGCGACATCATGCATTTCGGAGGAGTGTCCGAAGAAAAGATAGACCTCGTCTACCAGTCGTGCAGCACGTTCTTCAAACAACGTGAGAGTGAGCAAAGACTCCAGCAGGTGAACTCCAACTATATGTTGCCACCACGCTATATCATCGGCGTGGGAACCATCGAGGAAAGGAAGAACATGTTGCTGGCCGTGAAAGCCATGTTGCTGCTACCCGAAGAACTGTCGCTCATTCTCGTCGGACGCCCCACATCCTATGCCGACAAAGTGCGTAGGTTCATCGAAGAGCACCGACTCGGAAACCGGGTGCGTATGCTCCACAACGTGCCCAACGCCGACTTGCCAGCCATCTGCCAGATGGCAGAGGCGGCTGTATACCCCTCACGTTATGAGGGCTTCGGCATCCCTGTCATCGAAGCAATACAGAGTGGACTGCCAGTGGTGGCATGCTCGGGCAGTTGTCTCGAGGAGGCGGGAGGCCCCGACACGCTCTATGTGGCTCCCGACGACGTGAAGGGCATGGCTGTCGCCATTACCCAACTACTGAAAGGTGCTGAAGGGCGAGAGCAGCGCATCGAGCGTGCACAAGACTACATCCACCGTTTTGAAGGCAACGATGTAGCCTCACAGGTGCTCAGTGTTTATAAGAAAATGATTGATTTTTGAGGTTGGAAATCACTTCAACCACCTATGTTCAAACTTGTCCAGCAGACGGAGAGTTTTCTTCACCGTAGACTCCTCATCCCATCCGCGCTCCACAGCATAGCGCCGCACGAGGTATTCGTAAAGGTCGCGGCGGTGCGTCATCCTGACCATGTTGCGCAGACATTGCTCGTCGGTGGGCCATCCATCAGTGAAATGTGAGCGGTTCACGTCAATCATCGTGAAAGAATAGCTGCCGTCGGGTTGCCGCTCATAGAGGAAATTGCTCAAGTTCAGGTCACCATGCAACACGCCCTTGCTATGCATGAAGACCACCTGACGCGCCACGGCATCGGCAAGCGTGGGGTCGAACTTCTCCACCTCACGCAGGTCAAGGTGCGTCTCCCTCCCCGTCACCTCCTCGCTGATGAAATAGCCCGTAGTGAAGAGCCCATGTTCCGACTCTTCGATATATGCTATCTCTCGCGGAGTAGCCACCCCCCTTTTGCGCAACTCAGCAGCAAAACGGAATGCACGGGCGGCCTTGGTCGGACGGAAGAAGGAGTAGGCCACCTGTTGCAGGGCGTTCACGCGCTTGAAGCGTTTCACGATAAACACCTTTCCATCGTGCTCCAGTCGGCGCACCTCGTTGCGTGCCCGGTAGAGTGCCTCACCCTCGCCGCACGCCATCCGCTGCGGCACCGTCTCGACAAACGCCTTGTGCGGCAAGTATGCATCGGCAATCTCTATTTTCATTCGTGACATCCGTAACGTATTTATTAGGCAAAGATAAAGCAAAAAACCGAGTAATCCAACGATATTGGGATTATTCCACAAAAAGGCTGGGTAAATAGAAAAAAAATCGTAACTTTGTCGCTGTTATGCGCATCATTTACCCCATAGTATACGGAGTGTTCTACGCACTCTCCCTCTTGCCGTTCCGGGTACTTTACGCCGTTTCCGACGTTTTCTACGTGCTCGTCTACCGCATCGTGGGATACCGCAAGCGGGTGGTGCGACGAAACCTCGAGACCTCGTTTCCAGAGAAAGACACCAAGGAGTTGCGAAGCATAGAGCGTGGCTTCTACCACTTCCTATGCGACTATTTCGTGGAGACCATCAAACTGCTCTCCATCTCCAAGGAGAAGATGCTGCAGCACATCGAATTCCGCGGCGTGGAAGAGATGGAGAAATGCTTTGACGAAGGACAAACATGCGCCGCCATCCTCGGACATTACTGCAACTGGGAATACCTCTCCACCGTCGGATTGGCCTTCCATCGCTACCCCGATGCCGTGATGGGATTGATTTACCACCCCCTCTACAACAAGGTGTTCGACCGTCTCTTCATCGACCTACGGCAGCACCTCGGTGGCACCTGCATACCGAAGAAAGACGTGCTCAGATTCCTTCTCACCTACAAGCGTGAGAAAAAGATGTCGCTCTTCGGATATATCTCCGACCAGACACCGAAATGGAACAACATCCATCTGTGGTTACCTTTCCTCGGACACGACACGCCTGTGTTCACCAACGGCGAGATACTGATGCGCAAGATGAACAATGCCGTGTTCTACGTCGACATGCAACGTCCCCGACGTGGACATTACATCGTCGACTTCCATCTCATCACCCGTATGCCCAACAACCTGGAGGAGAACGCCATCATCAAGCAGTTCTTCCAGATGCTCGAAGAGAGCATCCGCCGCGAACCACGCTATTATCTCTGGAGCCACAACCGGTGGAAGCGCACCCATGAGGAATTCGACCGCCGCTTCATGGTGGTGGGAAAGAAGGTAGTGGAAAGGAAAGAGAAGGAACTGAAGGGAAGCTGATGGAAAACTAAAGAGAAGTTAAAAGGAAGTTAAAAGGAAGTTAAAGGGAAGTTAAAGGGACATATGACCTGCTACTCCGCCCATTCTGCCCATTCTGCCCATTCCGCCCATTCTGCCCATTCCGCCCATTCCGCCCATTCTGCCCATTCTGCCCACTCTGCCCACTCTGCCCATTATCACCTAATTATTCAACAATACAAAAATATGAACATCATCAACCTTAGCGAACAGAACTCCATCATCAACCAGTATCTCGCAGAGATACGCGACAAAGACTACCAGAAAAGCCGACTGCTCTTCCGCAACAACGTGATGCGCATCGGTGAGATGATGGCTTACGAAATCTCCAAGACCCTCGACTATGAGAAACGCGACATTGCCACGCCACTCGGCATTGCCAGCGTCAACGTGCCCACCGACAAACTGGTGCTCGCCACCATCTTCCGTGCCGGACTACCCTTCCACACAGGGTTCCTCAATGTCTTCGACCACGCAGGGAATGCCTTTGTGAGTGCATACCGTGAGTATGTAGACGAGGAACACCACAAAGTAGGCATACATGTGGAATACCTCGCCACGCCGAGCATCGACGAGAAAAATCTCATCATCGCCGATCCCATGCTCGCCACTGGTGGCAGTATGGAACTGGGGTACAAGGCATTCCTCTCGAAAGGCATCCCCAAGCGCATCCATGTGTGCTGCATCCTCGCTACCCCTGAAGGCATAGAACACGTGAGACGCTCTTTCCCCGACGATAAGACCACCTTATGGTGTGCTGCCATCGACCCCGGAATGAACGAGCACAAATATATCGTGCCTGGCTTTGGAGATGCCGGCGACCTCTGCTTCGGAGACAAACTATAATCACTCGGAAAACCGCTTTCATCATGACGAACAACAATCCTTCATCTCACCCCTCCTACATCACTACGGGCGTGATTCTCGCCGCCGGCATGGCACGCCGACTACGTCCGCTTACCGACGACATGCCCAAATGCCTTCTGCCCCTTGGCGACCGTAACCTCTTGGAGCGCACCGTCGATGCCATGCGCATGGCAGGCGTGGAGCGCCTCATTGTCGTCACAGGCTACAAGGGCGAGATGATCGGCTCGTTTCTTGAAGCACACTATCCCCAGCTCGACATCATCTTCCTCGACAATACCGACTATGCCAACAACAACAACATCTACTCGCTGTGGATGGCCGGCAAGGTAGTGAGGGGCGAGGAGTTCCTCCTTATGGACAGCGACATCTTCTGCGACCCACAGGCCGTACTGGCCGTGGCAAGTCAAGAAGGCAGCGCATTGGCACTGAACCGCCACCCACTCGGCGAGGAAGAAATGAAAATCGTGACCGACGAGGCGGGTAACATCACTGCCATCAGCAAGACCTGTAACATTGCCGATGCCGTGGGCGAGTCGGTGGGCATAGAGAAGATATGCGCTTCCTACAGCGAGGCACTCTACCGTGAACTCGACATGATGATTCTCGACGAAGGACTCATCGACATCTTCTACGAAAGGGCTTTCGAACGCCTCATACCACAGGGACATACGTTCAAGGTGGTCGACACCACGCCCTTCCTCTCCTATGAACTCGACACCGTGGAAGACTACAACCACGTGCTCGCATTACTCGAAGAACAAACGCAACGTCCCTAAAGACCCTAAAGTCCCTAAGAACCCTAAGAACCCTAAGACCCCTAAAGCCCCCTCAAATGGAAGCACTGCTGCACTACTGCTGGAAACACCGTCTCTTCCCCCTGCGGCCTCTCGAGACCACCGACCACCGAAGGGTGGAGGTCATCGACCCCGGGCTGCACAACCGTCATGCCGGTCCCGATTTCTTCAACGCGAAGATACGCATCGACGGCACGTTGTGGGTGGGTAATGTCGAGATACACGACAAGTCGAGCGACTGGTACCAGCACGGCCACGACCACGATGCCGCCTACGACAACGTGGTACTACATGTCTGCAGCACTGCCGACTGCGTGGTGAAGACCAGCAATGGTCTTGTGCCGCCACAGATGTTACTCGAGGTGCCACCCTATGTAGCCACCCACTACAAAGAACTCATCACCACCGACCACTACCCTCCCTGCTACCGCATCATCCCCGACCTCTCCCGACTCACCATACATAGTTGGATGAGTGCCCTGCAGACCGAACGGCTCGAGCAGAAAACCGAGGCCATCCGCCAACGGGTGAGACTCTGCGAGGGGTCATGGGAGGCAGGATATTTCGTTACACTTGCACGCAACTACGGCTTTGGCGTCAATGGCGACGCCTTTGAGGCATGGGCGAAGAGCATACCCCAGCATACCGTAGACCACCACCGCGACGACCTATTCCAAATAGAGGCCATCTTCATGGGACAAGCGGGACTGCTCGATCCCGAGAGCATCCCCGAGCGTTACCGTGAAGCGGCACTCAACGAGGGTTATTTCACCCGCCTGCGCAACGAGTACCTCTATCTGGCACATAAGTTCGGACTTCAGCCCATCGCCTATAAACGGTGGAAATTCCTGCGGATGCGGCCGCAGAACTTCCCGCATATACGCATCGCACAGCTCGCACAACTCTTCTACGACCGTAGGGCAAGCCTGAGCCAACTCGTGGAATGTACCACGATAGCACAGATGGAGAAGTTGCTGGCCACCAGCGTCACGCCCTACTGGGAGACCCATTATGTCTTTGGCAGCACGAGCGGGAAGAACGAGAAGAAGATGTCGGCACCTTCCCTCAACCTGCTGATGGTCAACACCGCCATACCCATGCTCTTCGCCTATGGACGCTACAAAGGCGACGAAGCGCTCTGCGACCGTGCCTTCGACCTGCTCGAACAACTCAAGGCCGAGGACAACAACATCGTCAGGATGTGGCGCGAATGTGGGCTGGAGGTGGAGAATGCCGGCGACAGCCAGGCCCTCATCCAACTGAAGAAACAATACTGCGACCGCAAAGACTGCCTGCACTGCCGCATCGGCTACGAATACATGCGACGGCCACAACACTGAGAACAGCAAACCAACCCTACCCCATCATGGACTATATCTTTGAGACACGCATGGAAGTGCGCGACTACGAATGCGACATCGAAGGCATCGTCAACAATGCCAACTACATGCACTATATCGAACACACACGCCACCTGTTCCTCAGGCAGTGTGGCCTGAGTTTCGCCGAGATGCACGCCAAAGGCATCGATGCCGTAGTGGCACGGGTGACGATGCAGTTCAAGATTCCCCTGCGCTGCGACGATGAGTTCATCTCACGGCTCGCCCTGACGAAAGAGGGCATCCGCTACGTGTTCCACCAAGACCTCTACAAGACCGACGGGCGCCTCGCCTTCCGAAGCAAAGTAGAACTGGTGTGTCTGGTGAACGGACGCCTGGGCACGAGCGAGGAATACGACAAGGCTTTCGAAGAGTATATAAAAGGAAGGGAAGTTAAAGGGAAGTTAAAAGGGAGTTAAAAGGGAGTTAAAGGGAAGTTAAAGGGAAGTTAAAGGGAAGTTAAAGGGACATATGACCTACCACTCTGCCCATCTTGCCCATTCTGCCCATTTTGCCTATTTTGCCCATTATCACCTAAATAATCAGACAAAGCACGGAATAAAAATGAATATTACCGACGAGAGAGAGACGCTATGCGCCATGACACTGGCCAAACTGGGCTATTACAACCAGGCGGCTGTACGACAGCTCTATGAGTTGGCGGGCAGCGCCAGTGAGGTGCTGGCTCACAGCAAGGACATCACTGCCGTGCTCCCTGATGCCTCGCCACGCCTGAAGGAGATGCTTGCCGACAGCGACGTGATGATGCGACGTGCAGAGGAAGAGATGGCGTTCGTCAAGAAGTACGACATCCAGGTGCTTCACCTCGCCCACCACGACTACCCCCGACGACTGAAAGAGTGTGCCGATGCACCCCTCGCGCTCTATTACCGCGGCACTGCCGACCTGAACCAGACCCGCGTGATAAACATCGTGGGCACACGCCGCAGCACCCCCTATGGCGAAGACCTCATCAGGCAGTTCATCACCGACCTGCAGCAGTGGTGCCCACAGGTGCTCGTAGTGAGCGGACTGGCCTATGGCGTGGATATCTGCGCCCACCGCCAGGCACTCGAGAAAGGCATGGAGACTGTGGGTGTGCTTGCCCATGGCCTCGACGACCTCTACCCCAGCCGTCACCGCAATACCGCCAAGCAGATGGTCACACATGGCGGTCTCATCACCGAGTTCATGACACATACCAATGCCGACAAAATCAACTTCGTGCGCCGCAACCGCATCGTCGCAGGCATGAGCGATGCCTGCATATTGGTGGAGTCGGCAGCCCATGGCGGCGGACTCATCACCGCAGATATATCCCGTAGTTACGACCGCGACGTGTTTGCCTTCCCCGGCCGTGTGGGCGACCCTTATTCCGAGGGCTGCAACAACCTCATCCGCGACAATGGCGCAATGCTCATCACCGGTGCCCTTGACTTCGTGCGGCACATGGGATGGGAGAACGACGACACGCTTTCAAGGGCGCGCCACGAGGGCATCGAGCGCCAGCTCTTCCCCGACCTCACTCCCGACGAACAGGCGGTGGTGGGTGCGCTGCAACAACACAACGACCTGCAGGTGAACATGCTCGCCACTCAGTCGGGCGTGCCCCTCTCACGCCTAACGTCCGTACTCTTCGAACTCGAGATGAAAGGCATCGTGCGCACCCTCGCCGGCGGTATATACCATCTCTATAAAAGTTCATGACCATGCAGATAGGCAATATCACCTTCCCCCCACAACCGGTGTTCCTCGCCCCGATGGAAGATGTCACCGACATCGGTTTCCGCCTGCTATGCAAGCGTTTCGGCGCCTCAATGGTCTATACCGAGTTCGTGAGTGCCGAAGCACTGGTGCGGTCGGTGAAAAGCACCATCGACAAACTCACCATCCGCGACGAGGAACGGCCCGTGGGCATACAAATCTATGGTCGCGACACCGAGGCGATGGTCGAGGCGGCACGCATCGTCGAGGAGGTGCACCCCGACATCATCGACCTCAACTTCGGCTGTCCGGTGAAGAAAGTGGCGGGAAAGGGTGCCGGGGCAGGCATGCTCCGCAATATCCCCCTGATGCTCGACATCACCCGTGAGGTGGTGAAGGCGGTGAAGGTGCCCGTGACAGTGAAGACCCGCCTGGGATGGGACAAAGAGAATATCATTATAGGCGAACTGGCAGAACAGCTGCAAGACTGCGGCATCAGCGCACTCACCATCCATGGCCGCACCCGTTCACAGATGTATACCGGCGAGGCCGACTGGACGATGATTGGCGAGGTGCGGCGCAACCCTCGCATCCATATCCCCATCATCGGCAATGGCGACATCACTACCCCCGAAGAGACAAAGCGTGCCTTCGACGACTATGGCGTGGATGCCGTGATGGTGGGCAGGGCTACCTTCGGACGGCCATGGATATTCAAGGAAATCAGAGACTATCTCGACGGCAAGGCACCAGATCCCACGATGGACTTCTCGTGGAAACTCGACGTGCTCATCGAGCAGCTGCGCCTCAACATCGAGCGCATCGACGAATATCGCGGCATTCTCCATACGAGGCGACACCTGGCAGCAAGTCCCATCTTCAAGGGCATACCCAACTTCCGTTCCACACGCATCGCCATCCTCCGTGCCGAACGGCTCGATGACCTGCTGCCCATCCTTGAAGAGGTAAGGCAACAACTATCAGACTAAGTCCATTTGATAGTTGAGTGAATAAGAAACTTGACATAATGAGAAAAATCATACTACAGAACGGTGAACGGGCAGAGCGGCCCTGTGTCGCCACGCTGGGATTCTTCGATGGCGTGCACCTCGGCCACCAACACCTCATCCGCCAGGTGACGGAAGCGGCGCGGCGCGACGGCCTCGACGCCACCGTCATCACCTTCGACACCCATCCGCGACAGGCACTGCAAGAGGGGTTCCAGCCAAGGCTACTCACCACCTTCGACGAGCGCATTATCCACCTCGCCACCACGGGAGCCGACAACTGCGCCGTGCTGCATTTCGACAAGGCACTGGCATCACTCACGGCAAGAGAGTTCATGGAACAGGTGCTGCGCGACCAGCTGGGCGTGCGCCGCCTCATCCTCGGCTACGACAACCGTTTCGGACGCGACCGTAGCGAGGGGTTCGACGACTATGTGCGCCATGGTGCCGCTCTCGGCATCGAAGTGCTGCAGAGCGATGCCTTGGTCATCGACGGGCTGCCCGTGAGCAGTTCGGCGGTGCGGAAGGCATTGGCAGAAGGCGACGTTAGGAAGGCTTCCCGGCTACTGGGCTACCGCTACATCATCGTGGGCACGGTGGTTGAGGGGTTCCAACAGGGGCGACGCCTGGGGTTCCCCACCGCCAACCTCGACCTACCCGACGACGGCAAGATCGTGCCTGCCCCGGGAGTATATGCCGTAGGAGCACGCGTGGAGCACTCCATGGAAATGAAACACGCGGTGATGAACATCGGTCACCGTCCTACCTTCGACGGCCACACAACAACTCTTGAGACACATATCATCAACTACGATGCCAACCTCTACGGCGAGCGTCTCGTGGTGACCTTCGCCCACCGCCTGCGCGACGAACGACTGTTTGCCTCTCCCAGTGAACTCGCCCTGCAGATGAAAGAGGATGTGCGCGTGGCACAAGAATTATTCGAAAAAGACTTGAAATCATGAAGAATAGAATCATCGACGCTTTCCTGTATCTCTTCGTATTCATGGTGATACAGTTTGTAGTCAACTACGCCGTCATCTTCGGATGGCTGCTGGCAGAAGGAAAGAGCTTCAACGAGATAGGACAGGGCTTCGCCGACGGCACGCTGCAAATCACGGCGCCCATGCTCATCGTGAGCAGTGCCATCTACAGCATCATCACCCTTATCATCTTCCTCTGGAAGAAATGGAGCGTGGTGTCGGGCAACTACCTGCGCACACGGCCGACAGGCGTATTGCTATGGGCTGCCGTGGCAGCACTGGGCACGGTCATCCCCTCAGAGGTGTTCCTGGAACTGGTGCCCCTTCCCGATGTCAATAGCGATATCCTAGGCGAGGTGATGGGCAGTCGGTGGGGATACCTCTGTATCTGCATATTCGCACCGCTGGTAGAGGAGGTGGTGTTCCGGGGTGCCATACTCAGGGCATTGCTGCAAGGCATGAACAGCCACTGGGCAGCCATCGCCGTCTCGGCATTCCTCTTCGCACTCGTGCACCTGAACCCCGCACAGATGCCCCATGCCTTCTGTCTGGGCCTGCTCCTGGGATGGATGTACTACCGCACGGGAAGCATCATCCCCGGCATCATGGTACACTGGGTGAACAACACATTGGCCTATGCCGTATACAACATCTTCCCCAACGCCGAGGATATCAAGATTGTCGACCTCTTCGGTGGCGACTACACCCGTGTGGCACTCTCCGTAGTCTTCTCCCTGCTCATCTTCATCCCCGCCATCTACCAGTTGCATGTGCGGATGAAGCGAGAGGCATGACAGGTCAACGCCAAAAGGATAATCACAAAAAACATCTCCCCAGCGAGGCGTGATGCCTGCTGGGGAGATATTTTTATGACGATGCGAAGCGTCTATTCCTCGTCATCCCATAGACTCTTGTTGCTTTGGAGAGAGATATCGTCGCTGTCGTCGAAGAACGAGCTGTTGCCGAACTCATCTTCATTGCCTTCACTGTTGCTGGTTTTCAGTTCAAGCAACAACAATCCAACTTCGTTGACCTCTATCTGTGGCTGAATATACTTTTTCATATCTATGTTCTCCTTGAATTATTTGATAATAACTTTCTTGCCATTCACGATATAAACGCCCTTGCTCAGGTTGCTGCCGTTCACACGTACGCCGGAGATGGTGTACACCTCACCGGTGACGTCGGAGCTCGTTTCCACCTCTGTAATGCCAGTGGTTCCGTCGAAGGAGAAGCCCTGCACGTTCTGTGCGTTTTCTTTCGGCACGGCGAGATAGGCCTGCTTGGGTTTACCATAAGTGAAGGGTGCGCCTTCCGAGGCGCCCCAGTAGAAGCCTACCGAACCGGGAGTACTCTTTTTGTTGAGGGAGAGTTTGTAGAAGTAGTAGTTGCCGTTATTGGCCTCTCCTGTAGGTGCAACGGTGGTGAAATTACCCTCACCAGTAGAGAGAAGCATGTTAGTACCAAGGTCAACCTCCTTAGGATTCTTAGTTTTCTCGAAGGCATAATCTCCGGCAGCACCCTTCACCAAGTATGCGCCGTCACCGGGAATCACGTCACCTTCTACAAACTGTTTCGGATAAGTCAGAACTTTGTTCTCTACGACCACGGTACTCACTACCACATCACCCTTGACTTTCCAGTTGCCTTCGCCAAGAGCGCTGATGGTGGCATAGCAGTCTGTGCCATCGGTAGCCCTATTGCTAATGGAGAATTCAAATATCTCGGGCTTGACATACTTGTAGAAGGCAAATGTCTGACCAGCGATGTTGGTGCCGGTGCTGGTGTAGCATCTCCAATCAGCGCTATTGAAAATTCCAACGTATCTTTCTGTAGCATCATTGTACAGATAACCGTCAACTATTGTAAACACATTATTCCCATCTTCTTTTGTTCCTACGCACACACCTTTGTTTGTTTCTTTATCTTTTAAATAAAGCCAGTTTTCAGCATCACCATTGGGATAGAATATATAGCCATCCGTAGCGTTGCCACTGATATTCCATTTGATTCTATCGGCTACAGGAGTTATTATTTTATTCTGAACAACACCTACTAAAACGGCATCTGGTGGAGTAGTCCCTTTGTCATTTGGCATGGCGTAGTTATCACCATTGTTTCCCACAATCACAAAAATATCGTCTTCAGTGAGGTCTGCCAGTGGGGTCAGAACCCATTCCTCTTGGTCATAGTTGATTTCTTCCACAGTGCACGACACAGTCACGTCGCTCTTCGGCATGATGAAGGTCCAGGAGATTCCGGCCTCTTCCTCTGTAAGTGTCACATTCTGCCCATCTGCATCCGTCACGGTGATAGACTTGAGATAATAGCCCTCATCAACAGATACAGATACCAATACCTCAGAGTCTTCCAACACCTCATCACCGTCTTCAATTGCGGGATAGTTGTTGTCGGGGTCATTGTAGAATACGAACACCTCGCCATTTTCAACAGGATTGATAGTCAGTGTATGTGGCTGTGGGGCTACATATTTCTCAAGTTTGATGTTACCCAATGCCACATTGCCATTATTCTTTTCTTTAAGAACCCATTTGATGTATCTTACATTCTCACCAAGGTTGTCGAAAGTCTCAGACTGAACGGAAGTAGATAAATTATCATAGGTTTCCAAAGCGGTCCAATCCTCTCCGTTCTCTGAAGCCTGGACTTCAAAAACACTAATGGTTGTGCCTGATGTTGGATTACGCTTAATGTCGAATGAAAGTGTGCCAGGACGTTCATCGAAATGAAGGGTGACAGCGTTGCTTGCAGCTGTAAATTTCAATTTAGGAGAGCTGGAATAATCAGTATCCAGTCCACTCGATGTCAGACCAGGTGTATTTGGAATGCCATTCCTTCCGCCATCATATTCAAATGGCAGTTCGGCAACGTCGGAGACATAGTTGCCGAGTACAAGTGTCATATTAACCGGGTCGAATTCAAGTTCCCAATAGTCTTTTTTATTGGAAAGGTTCATTAAGAAGTGCTCACCACCATTCTCTGTTGTCAATGAGAGTTCTTCGCCAACTAAACTTTCCTCAACATAGAAATCACCATTGCTTACAGCACCATACCATTTTTCTTCGCTGCCACGAATGCCATAAATCTTGAACTTTTCTCCTAATTGAATGGGCTTATTGAGGGTAAATTTACTGGTCTCACCTACCTGGCTGAACTTATAAGAATCGACAATTCCCCAGTTGTTGAAATCACCCTTCAGATAGTATTCCCATACAGGCCAGTCACCATCAACGGTAAGTGTCGCATTGGTTGGGTTAACAGTAATGGTCCAAGTGCCTTCGATGGGCATATAGAAGTTTGGAGCATCAGCATTTGTAAACAACGAAATGTCAGTATGATTGTCAGCAGTTAACCAATAAGGGTTATTGTTATTTGGATCGTTGCCTTCTCCTCCGTACCATACAGTTGATTCATCGGCAACCTTGATAATCTTAAACTGAGCTCCTTCAACCAACTGCTGATTAGCTAACGTATAGGTACCATCGGATTTTTTGGTCATCTCAATCTTGTTGGTAGCCCAGTTCGTCCAGGTGCCTGCCACATAGTACTTGTCTGCGTGTTGTGACTGTCCTTCAAATGTAACAGTGATTGCTTGTATTCGTCTATTGCCAGTAGTGCCGTCAACAGTGAATTTTACACTGTTTGCGCTACCTGTCCAAGTACCATTTTCATATGTCACGACGTCAGTAGTGATTGCATTACTACCATCACTTTCGCCAAAAGTAAGTTTTATCTTGGTGATGGTATTTCCAGAAGTAACCGTGAAGAAATTGCCTCCATATACCCTAATGGCTGTGCCATTTGTGAAATACTTCGGGGCATTGCTATTTGTTCCTTTGTCGAAAGTCACGCTGAAATTGGTGCTATTAACAGTTGTGATTGCCTGTTGGTTTGAATACCCTTGCTCACTGAAATCAATGGTTTCAGTGTCTCCCCATGCCGATGAGAACACCGTGCACAGTAGCGTCAATAAAATAAATCGTAGATTTTGTTTCATAAATATACAGTTTTGATTGTTAGTTATCGATTGTCAGGATAAAAAATGGGCACAAAACCCAAATTCGATGCAAATTTAAACATTTTTCTCATTCCCATGCACTTTTTTTAGATTTTTATGTGTGAAAGTGTCATCAAATGATTGAAAAAGTATCATTTCCGTTAAAAAGCACATAAACAGAAAGGCCATTGCCCTTTTTGGACAACGGCCTTTCCTCCATTAGTATGTTATGAAAAATTTGAGAGAATTGAAACTTCACAGTTTCATTTTGTTTTACTAAACATTTGATTTTATAGAGAAAGCATAGAAATATCTACTTGAGTATGGGCACCTCGGAGAGTTTCATCGAGTCCTGGAGCATGGTGTCGGCCTTCGCTACCTCTACACCGTCTTGAGGCTTCTCGTAGAGGTCGTTCTCGGTGATTTGCGGGGTGTCCTTGGGTTGGAACGCCACCTGTGAGGCATTGCCCAGTGTGAGGATGATGGCCACGATGGCAGCAGCCTTGAAGAGTGGCTTCAGCCGCTGTACCATGCTGATGGTGCGTGCCTTCACTGGTGCGGTCTCTCCCGTCATCTCGAGCATCATCTTGTCGAAATCGTCGCCCAGGACTTGTTCCTCTACATCGCACTGCTCATAAGTGAACAGGTCTTTGTAGGGGAGAAGGCATGCTGGCACGTTCTCTTGCGAGAAGAACGTGCGGAGGATTTGCTCCTCCTCGAGTGTCGTCTCGCACTGCCAGTAGCGTTCCAGCAATTGTTCGATGTACTTATAGTCCATAACCTTCTATTTCCTGGTATTTTTTCTTGATGGCCTGACGGGCCCTGAAGATGTTCACTTTTACCTGGTCCTCGCTGATGCCGAGGATGTCGGCGATTTCCTTGTATGGCTTTCCCTCGAAGTCACGGAGTTGAATGCAACTGCGTTGTTTCTCTGGCAGTGCGTTCACCATTCGTCTCACCAGGTCGATGCGGTCTTTCTGCTGCATCTGCTCGTAAGGGTCGTTGCCGTGGTCGGGGGTACCGAGAGGGATGCTGTCTATCGACTCATTCTGGTTTTCGCGGAGCTTGAGCCTGTCGAGTGCCAGGTTTCGGCAGATGGTGAGGCTATAGGCCTCTATCGACGCTATCTTGTCCCATTCGTCGCGTTTGTTCCAGACTTTTATCAGTGTGTCTTGCACGATGTCTTGCGCTTCTTCGTGCTTGAGCGTAATACGCAGCGCGAGCCTGTAGAGCACGTCTTTCAACGGCAGCACATCGTTGCGGAAACTGATATTTTTCATCTCTCTGAATAAATGACGAATGGGGTAACTGAAGGTTACAGCTTATCGATAGAAGCAGTATGATTTAACTATTATTAACCATAAAACACCAACGAGGCTAAGGTCAAATGTTCATCGGGATTCGCAATCCCGATGCCTTGAATATCAGGATTTTTAAACCGATAATCGCATTACCAATGCTATACTCAATGCGGACAGATTGCAAAACAGCCCGAACGCCCGTAGTAACCAACGACTTTAAGGTCCCTAAAGACCCTAAGAACCTTAAGAGCCATTAAGCCCTAAAACTATAGCGTCTTCACATCACCATGGTGCCCTTGGTGCCGTCGATGGCATCGGCGCGGGTGATGACCACTTTCTGCACACCCTGGCCTACAGCGGCTAAGGCATTCTCTATCTTGGGTATCATGCCACCGCTGATGGTGCCGTCGGCCACGAGGGTCTGGAAACTGTCGTGGGTGATGGTGGGGATGACCTGTGCCGTAGTTCCCGTGCCGTCCATCACGCCAGGCTGTTCGAAGGCATAGACGAGTGTCACGTCGTAGAATGGCGCGAGGGCGATAGCCACCGTCGAGGCGATGGTGTCGGCATTGGTGTTGAGGAGTTGTCCGTGGCCGTCGTGGGTGAGGGGAGCCATGACTGGCGTGATGCCCATATCGATGAGGTGGTGGAGGGCAGCACCGTCGGCGCTGTCGATGTCGCCCACGAAACCGAAGTCGATGCCGTCGCGCAGCGGTCTGCGGTGTGAGCGGATGGCGTTGATGTCGGCTCCTGTCAGGCCGAGGGCGTTCACCCCATGTGCCTGCAGCTGTGCCACGAGGTTTTTGTTCACCATTCCGCCATATACCATCGTCACCACCTCGAGCATCTTGCTGTCGGTGATGCGTCGTCCACCCACCATCTTGCTCTCGATGCCCAAAGAGGCAGCGACCTTCGTGGCACGTCGTCCACCACCATGCACGAGCACCTTCTTCCCTGGAATGGCAGAGAAGTTTTTCAAGAGGTCGTGCAGCTGGGCCTCGTCTTCTACCACGGCACCGCCGACTTTCACGATAATAAGAGGTTGTTTCATCGTTTTATTTATTTTACACAAAGGCACGTATATATTCAGCGAATGGGCGTTCGGGGCGTTCGGGCGGATTTGCAATCCGTCCCGACTGAATATAAGCATTTTCAATGCGCTTTTTCGGATTAAAAATCCTGATATTCACTGCGTCGGGATTAAATCCCGAAGAACATTAGGAGTGCCATTCGGGTGAGCAACTTCGACCGAAGGCCAATTTTCAATCTTCAATTTTCAATCTCCCATCACTCGAGATAGGTATATCCGTAGAGTCCTGAGCGGTAGTTGGAGAGGAACTCCTTGCCTTCCTCGAGCGAGATTTTCCCTTGTTTCACGCTCTTCGTTACCCATATCTCCAGTTGACGCACCAGTTTTCTGGGGTTATACTGCACGTATGCCAGCACCTCCTCCACCGTCTCGCCGTCGATAATCTGGTCGATGTGGTAGGTACCGTCTTTCACCGAGATATGCACGGCGTTGGTATCTCCGAAGAGGTTATGCATGTCACCGAGGATTTCCTGGTATGCCCCTACGAGGAACACACCCAAGTAATAAGGCTCGTTGCGTCGCAGCGCGTGCACGGGTAGGATATGCGAGACATGGCGGTTGGTCACGAAGTTGGCTATCTTGCCGTCGCTGTCACAGGTGATGTCCTGCAGGGTGGCGCTGCGTGTGGGCCGCTCGTTGAGGCGCTGTATGGGCACGATGGGGAAGAGCTGGTCGATGGCCCAGGAGTCGGGCAACGACTGGAAGAGGGAGAAATTGCAGAAATACTTGTCGGCGAGGAGTTTGTCGAGCCGGCGCAGTTCCTCGGGCACGTGTTTCAGGTTCTTCGTGAGACTGTTGATTTCATGGGTGACGCTCCAGTACATACTCTCTACCTCGGCGCGTGTCTTCAGGTCGATGATGCCATGGTTGAAAAGGTCGAGAGCCTCTTCACGTATCTGCTCCGCGTCGTGCCAGTCTTCGAGCATCGTGCGCGGGTTGAGGTTGTCCCATATCTCGTAGAGGTCTTTCACCAACTGGTGGGCGTTCTCCCCTGGTTCGAAGTCCTCGCTCATCTCGGGCAGCGATGCCGTCTCGAGCACGTCGATGACGAGCACGGAGTGGTGTGCCGAGAGCGACCGTCCGCTCTCCGTGATGAGGTTGGGGTGCTGTATGCCGTTCTTGTTCGACGCGTCGACGAAGGTGTAGATACAGTCGTTCACATACTCCTGGATGGAGTAGTTCACCGAACTCTCGCTGCTGGGCGAGCGGGTGCCGTCATAGTCGACGCCCAGTCCACCGCCACAGTCCACGAAGTCGACGTTGTAGCCCATCTTATGGAGTTGGATATAGAACTGCGAAGCCTCACGCAGGGCTGCCTGTATGCGGCGAATCTTCGTAATCTGCGAACCGATATGGAAGTGGATGAGCCGGAGGCAGTCGTGCATGCCTTTCTTGTCGAGGATGGCGAGGGCTTCGAGGAGCTCGCTGCTGGTAAGGCCGAACTTACTGGCATCACCGCCGCTCTCCTCCCATTTTCCCGACCCCGACGAGGCGAGTTTGATGCGGATGCCGAGGTTGGGCTTCACGTTGAGTTTCTTCGCGGCACGCGCGATGATTTCCAGTTCGTTGAGTTTTTCCACGACGATGAAGATGCGCTTGCCCATCTTCTGCGCGAGAAGGGCGAGTTCGATATAACTCTGGTCCTTGTAGCCGTTGCAGATAATGAGCGAGTCGCTCTGGCACTGCACGGCAATGACGGCATGCAGTTCGGGTTTCGAGCCTGCCTCGAGTCCGAGGTTGAACTTCTTTCCGTGCGAGATGATTTCCTCTACCACGGGTTGCATCTGGTTCACCTTGATGGGGTAGATGACGAAGTTCTCGCCCTTGTAGTCGTATTCCTTCGCTGCCTTGGCGAAACAACTGGCAGTCTTCTCGATACGGTTGTCGAGAATGTCGGGGAAGCGCAGTAGCACGGGTGGCGTGACATCGCGCAGTGCCAGCTCGTCCATCACTTCGCGCAGGTCGATCTGTGTCTCGTCCTTACAGGGAGCCACATACACGTTGCCTTTGTCGTTGACACTGAAATAGTTGATTCCCCATCCGTTGATGTTGTACAGTTCCTTGGAATCTTCAATCGTCCATTTTTTCATTCTTTCCGGCGTTGTTGGGTATGGTTACAGGTGCAGTGCCTCACGGATGCGCTGCACCGAGACGTTAATTTTCTCGTAGCTGTCGAGTAGGTTCACGTCGAGCGTATGGCGTGCCTTGTTGTAGAAAGGCTCGCGATACGCCAGCTGCGTGTTGATGAAGGCGAGGGTCTCCTCGGGGGTCTTGTCACGCAACAGGGGCCTGATGGTCTTCCCCATCTGCAGGTGTTTATACAGCACCTCGGGGGTGGCCTTCAGGTAGACGGTCTCTCCCTGTGCGTTAAGATACTCCATATTGTCGAAGAAACAGGGTGTACCGCCACCGCAACTGATGATGACGTCTTCAAACTCCGCCACCTCATGCAGCATGTTGCGCTCCACCTGCCTGAAGCCCTCCTCTCCCCGCTCGGCGAAAATCTGTGCCACGGTCTTTCGCATACGGCTCTCGATATACCAGTCGAGGTCGTAGAAGGGCAGTTGCAGGGTGCGTGCAAGGGCTTTCCCCACGGTGGTCTTCCCGGCACCCATGTATCCGATGATGATGACTCTCACCATGGGTCACTTCTTCTTTTTCGCAGTGGTGGCGTTCACCACTTTCACGCACTCCTCGTAGGAGAGCTGTCCTGCCTTGGCCTGCATGGCCTTCGGCATGCGGTAGTTGGTGCCGTCGTAGCAGATATACGGACCGTAGCGGCCGTTCATCACCTCCATCTTCGGGTCTTCGTCGAACTGCTGCAGGTGTCGCTGTGCCTCCTGCTGGCGTTTCTCGCCAATGAGTTCCACGGCCCTGTCGAGAGTGATGGTGAGCGGGTTCTCGCCCTTGGGCAGCGACACGTATTTCTTGTCGTGGAGGATATACGGACCGAAGCGACCGGTGCCTATCGTCACGTCCATGTCTTCGTATTTCCCGAGGTTGCGTGGCAACTTGAACAGCTCGAGAGCCTCGTCCAGGGTGATGGTCTCCATGCTCTTGTCGGAAGGCAGTTGGGCGAAGAGGGGCTTGTCCTTGTCGTCGGCGGTACCCACCTGTACGATGGGGCCGTAGCGGCCAATCTTCACGAAGACGGGGCGCCCTGTCGTGGGGTGCTTGCCCAGTTCGCGCTCACCGGCCTTGTGCTCGGCACGGATGTTCATCGTGCGCTCCACCACGGGTTCGAAGCCCTTGTAGAACTTCTTGATCATCGTCGACCACTTCGCCTTTCCCTCAGCAATCTTGTCGAACTGCTTCTCTACGTTGGCGGTGAAGCCATAGTCCATGATATCGGGGAAGAACTTCATCAGGAAGTCGTTCACCACGATGCCGATGTCGGAGGGAAGGAGTTTGCCTTTCTCGTTGCCCACGAGTTCTTTCTTCGTCGACGTGCTTACCTTGTTGCCCTGAAGGGTGTCGATGGTATAGTCGCGGTTGACACCTTTCTTGTCACCCTTCTGCACATACTCGCGCTGCTGGATGGTACTGATGGTGGGAGCGTAGGTAGAAGGACGGCCGATGCCCAGTTCCTCGAGTTTGTGCACGAGACTGGCCTCGGTATAGCGGATGGGACCCACGGTGAAGCGCTCGGTGGCGGTGATGGTGGAGCGGTCCAGCTTGTCACCCTGGTGCAGTGGCGGTATGACGTGCAACTCGTCGTCGTGCTGTTCGTCGTCGTCGGTCGACTCACGGTAGGCTTTCAGGAAACCGTCGAAGGTCACCACCTCTCCGGTAGCCACGAACATCTCTTCGTTGTTGACGACGTTCTCACTTCTACTGGCGGGATGGATAAGGATATTCACGGTGGTCTTCTCTATCTGTGCATCGGCCATCTGCGAGGCGGCGGTGCGCTTCCATATCAGTTCATAGAGGCGGCGCTCCTGGGCATTGCCGTTAATCTCGGTATTGCTCATATAGGTGGGGCGGATGGCCTCATGGGCCTCTTGCGCACCCTTTGCACTGGTCTTGTAGTTGCGTGGCTTGCTGTATTCCTTGCCATAGAGACGGACAATCTCTTCCTTGCTGTCGTTGATGCAGAGCGAGGAGAGGTTCACCGAGTCGGTACGCATATAGGTGATGAGTCCGTTCTCATAGAGGTGCTGGGCCACCATCATCGTCTGCGACACGGTGAAGCCAAGCTTGCGCGAGGCCTCCTGCTGCAGGGTGGAGGTGGTGAAAGGAGGTGCCGGCGTACGGCGGAGGGGTTTCTTTGTCACGGCATCCACGGTGAAGGTGGCGTCCTTGCACCGCTCGAGGAAAGCGAGGGCCTCGTCGTGGCTCTTGAAACGAGTAGAGAGCTCGGCACGCACCACGGCTTTCTCATCGCCGGGGATGGTGAAGAGGGCGTTCACACGGTAGAAGGGCTCGCTCTCGAAGGCCTGTATCTCACGCTCGCGCTCCACGATGAGGCGCACGGCGACACTCTGCACGCGTCCGGCGGAGAGGGCGGGCTTTACCTTGCGCCACAGCACCGGTGAGAGGCGGAAACCTACAAGCCTGTCGAGCACGCGGCGTGCCTGCTGGGCGTTGACGAGGTTCATATCGAGATGGCGGGGATGCTCTATGGCATCGAGGATGGCGGGTTTGGTAATCTCATGAAACACAATGCGGCTGGTCTTCGCCTCATCAAGTCCGAGCACCTCGCAGAGATGCCATGAAATAGCTTCTCCCTCGCGGTCTTCATCCGACGCGAGCCATATCTTCTTGGCTTTGCTGGCATTGGTCTTCAACTCGTTCACCAGCTTCTCTTTCTCTTCCGGGATTTCATAGTCGGGTTCGAGGGTATCGAGGTCGATGCTGATTTCTTTCTTCTTCAGGTCGCGGATATGCCCGTAACTCGACATCACTTTGAAGTCCTTGCCAAGGAATTTTTCTATGGTCTTGGCCTTGGCGGGACTCTCTACAATCACTAAGTTGTCTTGCATCTTTTCAGTCAGAATAAAATTTGATTCACGTTTCGCATTCGCTCAACATGTTTGGAAAAAAGAGGGGTTAAAGAGACAATAGTATGCCCAAAGGTATCTATTGTTATAGACTTCTTTTTCTTCTTCAACGCTTTCCCTCATTCGTCCTTTTTTCCGAATGTTGAGTGATTTGAGCCGCAAAAGTAAGCAAATCTTTAGTGATATACCTTATTATATGGATAATTTTTTGATTTTTTAAGAAATGGAGAAGATTTGAGGTTTGAGGTTTGAGATTTGAGATTTAAAGGCTGGGTAGTAGGACAGGCGTCCCTTCGTTTCAAAAAAATCAATACGTAGAAGCCGAGAAATTCATCGTGAGATTGCGATTGGTGCATTTGTATTTCCCGGAGTAAGTAGCCTGGTTGAATCGGCCGGTGAAATAATACCCTGTCGGCGCACCATTCTTGTATTCCGTGAGCCGCATGGTGCCGTTGGCATCGATGGTGCCCGAGAGCCTCACATAGACGTTCTCTCCATTATATACGATATACTGTCCCGAAGCACGGTTGCCATTCACATGGATTTCCATGTCGATGTAATAGTTTTGTTTGTGCATGATGGCGCCATTGAGCCGGTAAGTGCCGTTGGCCACTTTGTTCCTTACCACAGGGGGCGCAACGGCGGCAGGTGCCTCTCGCTCAACGGGCACAGGTGCAGCGACAGGAACTTCTTCGGCGACCTCTACGGCATCCTCAGCAGCAATTTCCGGGATGGCGGCCTCTGTTTCGTCGGCTACAGGGGGATTCGAGGGCATGACAAGTTCTTCCTGGGGTTCTTCCTTAGCTTGGAACATCTCTTTTATCTTGTCGCCCCACAACAGCCATGCCAGCACACCGACAATCAGTGCCAGCAACAGGATGATGATGACCAGAAGTACGTTGTTGTTACTGTTGTTTTGGGGTTGGGGTGGTCTTACCGTAATGGGGTTACCACAGTAAGGACAATACGGTGTGTTGTCGGCCACGAAATTACCACATTTGTTGCATCTAATTGCGTTCATAGTTTGAAGAGATGTAAAGGTTTCTGCAAAACTACCATTTTCCTTTCATACCGCAAAGGATTAGGGGAAAGATTATTGCTCACTACGCCAGAAATCCATCCACCATACCGACCTTGACATGATTGGTTCGTGGAATAGTGGACATGGGGTACCAGGCACCCTCGAAAGGACTCCTCAATACGGCGAGATGTTGTTCAGTTCCTCGAGCTGAAGTTCCTTGATGGGTTGCTGGAGCAGCTGTAGCAGGTCCTTGGCACGGTATTGCTGGGTTGGACGGAAGTGCTTGGAACGCATATACCGGAGCAGCGACACATAGAACTGCCGTCCCTCCACGCGCTGGGCGGCACGCTCGAGGTCGCTCATGCATACCAAGAGCCGTCCCTTGCCCACGGCAAACTCAAAGACCAGTCCGAGGCGGTGGTTGCGCTCGATATTGTCGATGACCTGAACGATGGGACGGTAGTCGGCAGGCAGGTTGTCGAGAATCATCGGCGAACTTGCCTTCACCACAGGGAACCACTGCCAGTTGGTGTGCATCTCGGTGGGGAAGTTGGTGAAGACGGGATGCTGCGGGTCGGTGAGGATGCCCAGGGTGCCCGGCGACACCGGACGGTGGTTGTTCTCGCTGATGGTCTTGAACATTCGGTAGTTCCAGTAGTCGGTCTGGAAGAGTCCACCCACCACCTGTTCACGATACTGTGTGGTATCGGGCATCCACAGCACGCGGGCACCACGTTCCAGTTTCTTCATCACCTTCGCGTCCATCTCGCGTGTCACGATGATGCCTTTCTTGAGTTTGTTGAGGTTTTCATCGTGTGGATATACCCATATCGCGTAACTGTTTTCGAAGTCGGTGCCCGTAGAGGCATTGAGGGTGGCCAGGAGCGACAGCGTGAGGCGCTTCGGACTGTCGATGCCCTTGAAGTCGATGGTGAAATCGCCCACGTCTACCAGTCCGTGGCATGTCTCCGGGATGTCGAAGACACCGTCGCGCAACACCTTGCCCCGCTCGTCGCAGAGCGTCCATTCCATCTTCCCCATCAGGTACTTCGTATCCCCCTCTCCCGAACTGTAGTTGAAAAGTTTCAGGTGTCCCTGCATCGTCTCGTCGGCAGCATAGCAGAACCGTTCCGTCTCGAGCAGCGGCACCACCTCGTTGCAAAATGAGCGCCACCGTTCCTTGCCTTTCGACTCACGCATGAATGCCTTCTCCTGCATGAACGCATCGAGCACCCCCACGTAGGCACTACCCTGTCCGGGGTAGTCTTGCAGGTCGAGGAGTTGGAAGCCTGCCATGTTGGGCGTGCGCATGTCCATCTCCACATCGGCCTTGTAGAGTTCCAGGCTCCACAGTCCCGAGGCACGGTGGAAGTCTTTCGCCTGGTCTGCCATTCCTACCAGTGCCAGACGCTTGTAGAACACCTGCATGTTGTAGGGATAGAGCACGCCCGTATAGCGGCGTATCTCGTCGAAGTCGGGATAGGTCTGAAACTGTGCCGTCTCGTGGCTGATGACGGGCACCGCCGACCGTGCGCATGCCTGCGAGAAATTGATGGTGGTGCCTGGCGCGAAATGGTTGATGATGCCCCCGTCGTAGGTGTCGGCGAAGGCGAACGAGCCGCGGGTGTGCGTATCAAACTTCCCCCATTCCTCTCCCCCTACCCTACAGGTAGTGAAATAGTCCATGCCCGGCTTCACCCCTTGATATCCCAGGTAGTAGTTCGACCCGAAGGTGAAGAGTTTCCTGGGAGCCATCTTCCTGAAGTCGTCTACAAACTCCGCCATCTTCTCTATCGAACCCCACAGTTCATTGCCCAGGGCGAACATCACGAACGAGGGATGATGGCCGTAGGTGCGCATGATATGCTCACCCTCCTTGTGGAGAAACGCCATGAGCCGCTGGTCGTCTTTGTTGAAGTCGCCCCAGAACGGCAACTCCGGCTGCAGGTAGATGCCCAGTTGGTCGGCAGCCTCGAAAGCCGCCTCGGGCGGGCACCATGAGTGGAAACGGATATGGTTGATGCCATAGGCGCGGTTCGTGGAGAGATACTCCCTCCATTCCTGGGTGGTCATCGGCACATGTGCCTGGAGGGGGAACACGCAGGCATCGTGCTTGCCACGGAGGAACACCTCCTTGCCGTTGGCCTGGAAATGGTGGTCGTCGACACGGAAGTCGATGAAGCCGAAAATGGTGGAGAGCGCATCGCTGTCGTCTACCGTCACCTCCAGGGAATAGCGTGCCGTGGGATGGTGCTCGTCCCACAAATGCGCGTCGTTCATGTCGAAGACGAGATGATAGCGGCCGTCGGCAGCAGGCACGGCACTCTTACCTGTCCAGTAGTCGCGCGTGAAGATGGCGCCTAATTCGTGAAGCGGTGCCACGTCCACCCTCAAGTGGGTGTTCTTCCCCTTCTGGGGAGAGAGGGTCACCACCACCTCCACCCGCCTCGACAACGCGTCGGCCGACACCTCCAGGGCGGTGATGCCCTGCGGTGGTGCCGCCTCTACATACATCTCGCCGATGATGCCGTTCCAGTTGGTCTGCGTGTCTTCGGTATAGGCATGCGAGTTGCTGAGCAACTGCGGCGGCACCGTCTCGCCGTTGTCTACCATCAGCGTGATGGTATGCCGTCCTGGGGTGAGTGCCTGTGAGAGGTCATAGCGTTGTGGCGTGGAGATATCATCGCTCTCTCCCACCCTCACACCGTCGACGTACGCCACCGAGGGCTTGGTGCGTTCGAGCACCATCGTCAGCCGTCGACCTTCCCATGTCAGCGGGATATCCACCTCACGGCTATACCATGCCTTGCCCACATAGCTGTGGAGGCGTGTGAGGTGAGTCGTCTCGTTGGTATTCTGCGGAGCAAACCCCTTCTGGTTGGTGTCGGTGGTACCGGGGAGCGTCACCCGGTCGTTGAGCGCACTGGCAGCCGAGAGGGTGGCATCGGGGTCGAGGGCGAAGCGCCATTCGCCGCTGAGGTCTATCCGTGGCCGGAATGGGTTTTCGGCTGCCATCGTGCAGATGGCCACCGACATCAGGATGCAAGTGAGTAGTTTTCTCATCAGAAGGGGTGTTAGGGGATGCTATTGTGCGTTGATTTCCTGCAGCAGGCGGTCGGCATGTCCCCAGCGGTCCATCATGAACAGCACGAAACGGATGTCGACGCCGATGCAGCGTGCGAGTTGCTTGTCGAAGAAGATGTCGCTCGAGAGGCTGTCCCAATTGCCGTCGAAGGCGAGGCCGATCAGCTCACCCTTCCCGTTGAACATCGGCGAGCCGCTGTTGCCGCCCGTGATGTCGTTGTTGGTGAGGAAGCAGAGTTGCATCTTCCCCGTGGTCTTGTCGGTATAACGGCCGAAGTCCTTGGTCGAGAGCAGTTCCCTCATGATGGGCTCCGCCACGTAGTCGATGACCTTGTCGGCACGGTCCATCTTTTCCACGATGCTCTCTGCGGTGGTATAGTAGCCCGAGGGCTGTCCGTTGAGTAGGTACTCGCCCACCTGTCCGTAACTCAGGCGCATGGTGAAGTTGGCATCGCTGTAGTGGGGCAGGTCTTGTTCCATCCTCACCACGGCATCGCAGAGATAGCGTTCCTGCGTGGCAATCTCTTCACCATAGGCATTGACCTGGGCGATCAGGTCGTAATAGATGTCGAGGACGTCCTCGCCGAATTTCAGGCCTGGGTCGTCCTTGAATTTCTTGTTGTTGAACTTGATTTTCTTGCCTTTCTTCATCAGCACCGACTTCTTGTAGAGATAGTCGACGTAGGCCGTATAGTTGTTGTTGTATTTCGTCTTGATGGTGGAATAGAACTTGGGCAGGTACTTCGCGTCCACGTGCTCGGCATAGTTCTTGAGCATTGCAGCCAACACTTCCTTGTCGAGTGCCTCGTCCCATTCGTCGCTGTTGTCGGCAAACTGGTAATACTGTTTCTTGGGATTGTCTTTCGGACCCTTCACCTCAATGCCCTCGCCAGCCACCTTACGGGCACGGTTGAAGAACTCACCCGAACGGAAGAACGACTCTACCAGGTTGTAGAGGGTGTAGGTAGGTTCGTAACTCTTGTCGTAGAGTGCCTTCATCCGGTCGAAGTTGACCCATCCCTTCAGCATTCCCGTAGAGTCCTGCCAATGCCGTATGCGCTGTTCGAAAGCCGCTTTCTGCTGGATGATGCCAATGGAATCAATGCACTTGTTCATGCCGATGGAGTTCTTCCAGTAGTTGGAACTCTGCGCATACTTGCTGTCGTATTTGATGCGCACGGCCTCGCTCGCCCTCATGTGCCTGATCATCACATCCTGTTTCACGCCACGCACCTGGGCACGTACGGCATTCTGCGCGTCACGCATCAACTTGATGCCATACGACGAGAGATAGCGCTCCGTACTGCCGGGGTAGCCGATGGTCATGGCGAAATCGCCGTCCTTGTACCCCTGCATCGACACCTTCGCCCAGCGCTTGGGATGGTAGGGCACGTTGTCCTTGCTGTACTCGGCAGGACCATTGGTCTTCGGGTCGGCATAGATACGGAATACGGAGAAGTCGCAGGTCTGCCGCGGCCACATCCAGTTGTCGGTCTCGCCACCAAACTTACCCATCGACTTGGGGATGGTGAACACCAGGCGCAGGTCGGTGAAGTCCTGATAGGTGGTGGCATAGTAGCGGTTGCCCTCGTAGAAGGGGTCGATATTGACGTGGAGCGTCTTGTCGATAAGTTTCACCGAGTCGGTGAGAATCTTGGTGAGCGAGTCGATGAGCAACTCGCGGTGCAGGTTGTCCAAGCGTCCAAGACCCATCTTCATCAGACGGTCGGTGACATCGGCCTGGTCGACCATGAAACTCACGAACATGTCTTTATTGGGCAACTCCTCCTCGTAGGTCTTGGCATAGAAGCCATTGAGCATATAGTCATGTTCCACGGTAGAGTGGCTGCGGATGGCCTCAAAACCACAGTGGTGGTTGGTGAACACCAGTCCGTCGGGCGACACGACGACACCCGAACAGTAGCCGCTGAAATTCACCACGGCGTTCTTCAGTGCCGTCTCGCCATAGTAGAGGTCGTTGTAGGTCATGGCGAACCCCTCGTTCTGCATGATTTCATACACCTGTGGGGGGAGGTTGTAGATGGTCCACATTCCCTCGTCGGCCTTGGCCTGGAACGAGGCTATCATGCAAGAAAGAATCAAAAAGGCTTTTCTCATAATGAAAATGCTTGTATGGTTTGAATATGTTAGTAATTTCGTTGGGGAGTGTCGTTTACCTGAAATACTTTCCCACCACGGGCAGGTTGCTGAGAGGTACATCGTGCTTCACGGTGTAGGCGAGATAGACACCGACAAGGAGTGTATTGACCGTGAGCGAGGCCCACAAGGGCAATCCTGTCGAAGCATAGTGCATCGCCACGAAGAGGACGACAGTGAGCAGCACATAGCGAGCAATGTCGCGCAGGGGATAGTCAATGGCATTGTATCGTTGTCCGACGATATAGGAGAGCACCATGGCCGTGGCATAGCCGGCGAAGCCTCCCCATGCGCAGGCAATATAGCCATAGCGGGGCACAAAAATGATGTTCACGGCGAAAAGCACGGCACAGCCGATGCCGGAGAAAATGGCTCCCCAGATGGTCTTGTCGATGAGTTTGTACCAAAACGATAGGTTGAAGTAGATGCCCATCATGATTTCTGCCACCATGACGATAGGCACGACGTGCAGTCCCACCCAGTAGTCTTTGCCGATGATGAATTTCACCACGTCGATGTACGCCATCACACAGAGGAAGGCGAGCAGGGTGAAGATAATGAAGTATTTCATCGCCACGGCATAGTATTTCTTTGAGTCGCGCTCCTTTGCCGTGCCGAAGACGATAGGTTCGTAGGCATAGCGGAAGGCCTGAGTGATCATCGCCATAATCATGGCAATCTTGAACACCGCGCCATAGATGGCGAGCTGTTCTTTCATGTCCGCACTCTTGTAGAGATAAGGAAACAGGATTTTGTCGGCGGTCTGGTTGAGGATGCCGGCGATGCCGAGCACGAGGATGGGCCAACTGTAGGAGAGCATGCGCTTGAGAAGGCTGCCATCGAAACCATGCCGGAACCCCTTCAATTCTTTCCAGAAGAAGAAGGTAACGAGGCTCGTACAGATGAGGTTGATGAAGAAAGCTGCCCTCGCGTCGCGTCCTCCCATGCCCAGATAGTAAATCACATTGAGCAAGATGTTGAGGAATATGAACAACAGTTTGAGCGCTGCAAACTTCAATGGACGTTTCTGGTAGCGCAAGTAAGCAAAGGGGATGCACTGGAACGCGTCGATGGCCACGCAGGTGAACATACACCAGATATACTCAGGATGGTCATGATAATGCAGCGCATCGGCGATGGGCTGCAGGAAGAGCAGCACCAGCACGATGAAGAGCACCGAGGTGAAGCCCACTGCCCACAGCGTGGTGGAGTAGACGCGCTCTGCCCGCTCACCCTGTTTGTTGGCATAGCGGAAGAACGTCGTCTCCATGCCATAAGTGAGGATGACCAGCAGCAGGGCCACGAGGGCATATACATTGGTGATGACACCATATTCGCCGCTCGCTGCCGACATCTTCTGTGTGTAGAGTGGAACAAGCAAATAGTTGAGGAAGCGTCCGATGATGCTGCTCAAGCCATAGATGGCGGTGTCTTTTGCAAGGTTTTTGAGATTTGCCATAATAATGTGTTATCCAAAGAACATATAAGCGATGGCGATGGCCGAGATGATACCGGCGAGGTCTGCCAGCAATCCGCAGGCCACGGCATGGCGGGTATAACGGATATTGACGCTGCCGAAATAGACGGCGAGGATGTAGAACGTGGTGTCGGTGGAACCCTGGAAGATGCAACTGAGGCGGCCTACAAAGGAGTCGGCACCATACTGTGTCATCGCATCAACCATCATGCCACGTGCCCCACTGCCCGAGAGCGGTTTCATGAGTGCCGTGGGCAACGCCTCCACGAAGTCGGTATTGCACCCTATGGCCTCGACAACCCACTTCACCCCATCCACGAGCATGTCCATGGCTCCTGCCGCACGGAACACGCCGATGCCCACGAGGATGGCCACGAGATAGGGGATGATGCGCACGGCAGTGGTAAAGCCGTCTTTCGCCCCTTCGATGAACGCATCGTAGACGTTGACGCGCCGCAGTGCCCCCGCCACAATGAACCCCACAATGACCGTCATCAAAAGGGTGTTGGCCACCGTAGTACTCACGATGTTCATCTGTTCCTTGTCCATACGGCTGAAGCCCCATATGACAGCCGCCACGAAGAGACAGAGTCCGCCGAGAGTGAGCAAGAGCGTGCGGTTGAAGAGGTTGATGCGCTGGAAGAGCGATGTCACCACCAGTCCGGCGATAGTAGAGAAGAAGGTAGCAAGGAGGATAGGGATAAACACATCGGTGGGTTGTGCCGCACCCATCTGCGCCCTATATACGAGGATGCTCACGGGGATGATGGTGAGTCCCGAGGTGTTGAGCACCAGAAACATAATCATCGAGTTGGTGGCGGTGTCTTTCTTCGGGTTGAGTTCCTGCATCTGTTCCATGGCCTTCAGTCCCATGGGCGTAGCGGCATTGTCGAGACCGAGCATGTTGGCTGCGATGTTCATGAAGATGGAGCCGGTGACAGGATGCCCTTTGGGGATGTCGGGGAACAGGCGGCAGAAAACCGGACTGAGCAACTTGGAGAAGGCTGCTACCACGCCACCCTTCTCGCCCACCTTCATGATGCCCATCCATAGGGCGAGCACGCCGGTGAGTCCGATGGAAATCTCGAAAGCCGTCTTCGATGACTCGAAAGTGGAGTCCATCATCGCCGGAAACACCTCCACATCGCCCATGAAGACAAGTCGTACCACGGCAATGAGGAAAGAGACAAGGAAAAAGCCTATCCAGATATAATTCAGTACCATAGTTGCAAAGGTAACAAAAAAACGATGTTCCCAATCATATTCCAACAAAAAAGTATCATGAATCTTCATGATACTCTCTTGACGTGGACCAGACAGGGCTTGAACCTGTGACCTCCAGATTATGAGTCTGTTGCTCTAACCAACTGAGCTACAAGTCCGACTTTGCCGCGGTGGCGAAGTTTTCAGTCTGCAAAGGTAACATCTTTCAAGTAAAATGCCAAAGAAAAAGGCGATTTTTTTATCGCCAGATGAAAAACCGACATTGTAAGACACCACTACTATGGCAAAATACCCATTTTTTTCGTTTTTTATCACCACGGATACCATATATCAGATTTTTTATCTAAATTTGCAACACCTATGGATGATTACTTTGATATCAGGAACGAAAGGGTATCACCAGCGGAGAAAGACTTCGAGAACGCCCTGCGACCCCTACACTTCACCGACTTCCGCGGACAGCAGAGCGTGGTGGAGAACCTGGAGGTGTTTGTGGAGGCCGCGAAATACCGTGGCGAACCCCTTGACCATACCCTGCTCCACGGTCCGCCGGGATTGGGGAAGACGACGCTGAGCAACATCATCGCCAACGAACTCGGTGTGGGTTTCAAACTCACCAGCGGACCAGTTCTCGACCGTCCCGGTGACCTCGCCGGTATCCTTACCTCACTGGAGACCAACGACGTGCTCTTCATCGACGAGATACACCGCCTCTCGCCCGTGGTAGAGGAGTATCTCTACTCGGCGATGGAAGACTTCCGTATTGACATCATGATAGACAAGGGGCCGTCGGCACGTTCCATACAGATAGACCTGAACCCCTTCACCCTCATCGGTGCCACCACACGCAGCGGACTGCTCACCGCACCCCTGCGCGCCCGCTTCGGCATCAACATGCACCTGGAATACTACGAGCCGGAGACACTCACCGAGATACTGAAACGGTCGGCACGCATCCTGCAGGTGCCCATCGCCGACGAGGCGGCACAGGAGATAGCACGTCGCAGCCGCGGTACACCACGTATCGCCAACGCACTGCTGCGCCGCGTGCGCGACTTCGCCCAGGTGCGCGGCAACGGCAGCATCGACATCGACATCGCCCGCGTGGCCCTCACCGCCCTCAATATCGACCAATACGGTCTCGACGAGATCGACAACAAAATCCTGCTCACCATCATCGACAAGTTCCGTGGCGGACCCGTGGGCATCTCGACCATCGCCACCGCCATCGGTGAGGATGCCGGCACGGTGGAGGAGGTATACGAGCCCTTCCTCATCATGGAGGGATTCATCAAACGCACACCCCGGGGACGCATGGTCACCGAACTGGCGTACGAGCACCTGGGGCGCAACCCCTACCGAGGCACGCCCATGCAACGCGACCTCTTCGACTGACACACAAAAACCTACGATATGCCAAAGACAGCCATCTTCGCAGGAAGTTTCGACCCCTTCACCATCGGCCACGACGATATCGTGCGCCGCACACTCCGCTTTGCCGACCGTGTGGTGATAGGCGTGGGCATCAACAAAGACAAGCACTACACTCACACCACCGAGGAGCGCATACAAGCCATCGCTGAACTCTACTGCGACGAGCCGCGCGTGGTGGTGAAAGGCTACGACGACCTGACCATCGACCTCGCACACCGTGAGGATGCCCAGTTTATCGTGAAGGGCGTGCGCAGCGTGAAAGACTTCGAGAGTGAGCGCGAACAGGCCGACATCAACCGTCTTGTTGGCGGTGTGGAGACCGTGCTGCTGTGCGCCCGTCCCGAACTGGCGTGTGTCAGTTCAAGCATGGTGAGGGAACTCGCCCGATTCGGTTCCGACACCAGCAAATTTCTTCCCCAAAAACCAGGACAATGATTACCTATAATACCGAGGGCGTAGGCATGCCCAAAATCAGACGACGCGACACCACGGCATGGATAAAGGCCGTGGCAGCCAGCTACGGCAAGAAGACTGGCGAGATAGGCTACCTCTTCGTCGACGACGAGAAGATGCTGGAGGTGAACCGCGAATACCTGGGGCATGACTACTACACCGATATCATTACCTTCGACTACGACGAGGGCGACACCATCAACGGCGATATCGTCATCTCACTCGACACCGTGGCATCAAACGCCCAGCAGCAGGGCACACCGTATGACGACGAACTGTACCGCGTTATCATCCACGGCATCCTGCACCTCTGCGGCATCAACGACAAAGGTCCCGGAGAGCGTGAGAAAATGGAAGCTGCAGAAAACAAGGCCCTCGCCATGAGATAGAACGAACACGACATGAGAACAACGGGCAAAATCACCACGACATGCTGCCGGCAGGCGCGCCTGCTGGCATGGTGGCTGACGGCCATCATCGCCATAGGCACCACTACCTTCGCCAAGGCAGAGAAAGCATTCGACGGCTACACCATCTGGACCGCCGACAACATCCCCATGGTCTATACGAAAGACTCCACGCAGTTTGTCTGCGACCCCGACCATATCCTCACGCAGGAATACAAGGACTCCGCCAACTATTACCTGCACCGCATGAAAATGGAGATGGACATCCAGACGGTATTTATCATCGCACACCATGTGAAGAACGGTGATGCATTCAGGATGGCACAGGACGTGGGCAACAAATACGGTGTGGGATACAAGGATACCCGTACCGGACTGGTGGTGGTGATAGCCACCGACGACAAGCAGTACTTCATCGCGCCGGGAAAAGGCCTTGAAGCCTACCTTACCGACGTGAACTGCGGCAGAATAGGTCGTAACTTCGTGCAGCCGAACATGCGCAACGGCAACCCCAACCTGGCGGTGGCACAGACCAGCCAAGCCATATACCAACTACTCAAGGAGGGTGAACTGCCTCCGTCTACCACAATGATCAGCGATGACGACGATGATGACGTCTCCGACCTTATCATCATCATCATCATGATTATCATCATCTCGTATATGTGGAGCAACGGCGGAAAGGGCGGTGGCATCTACATCGGCGGAGGTGGATTCAGCGGCGGAGGCGGAGGCGGCGGATTCGGAGGAGGCAGCTTCGGTGGTGGCAGCTTCGGAGGAGGAGGAGCCGGCGGAAGTTGGTGAGAAAAATGAAAGATTAAAAATGCAAATAAAATAGAATTAACATACTATTCATCACAAAAATACAAAACGACATGAAAAAAACATTAGTAGTTATCCTGGCACTCGTTGCCTTACTCGTGCTCTGGGGCATTTCTGCCTACAACGGCATGATCGGCGTACAAGAGAATGCCACACAGGCAGCAGCCGATGTACAATCGGCTTACCAGCGTAGGGCAGACCTTATCCCCAACCTCGTAGAGACCGTGAAAGGCTATGCCAAGCACGAGGAGCAGACACTTACCGAAGTGACCGAGGCGCGTACCAAAGCCACCTCGATAACCATCGACCCCTCGAACATGACCGCTGAGCAGATGCAGGAATTCCAGAAGAACTGGAGTGACCTGAACTCATCGCTTGGCAAACTCATCGCCGTGGCAGAGAGCTATCCCGACCTGAAGGCCAACGAGAACTTCCGCGACCTGCAGAACCAACTGGAGGGCTCAGAGAACCGCATCAACGAGGCGCGCAACAAGTACAACGCTGCCGTGACCGAGTACAACAAAAACATCCGGTCGTTCCCCAACAACATCTTCGCCGGCATCTTCGGTTTCAAGACCATGGAGAAGTTCGCCGCAGAAACGGGAGCAGAGAAAGCACCGAAGGTGGAATTCTGACCCTTTTAGAGCAAGACTTTCCAACAACACATGAAGATTCTCTTGTTTTTCGCCGCGCTCCTCATCGCCTGCACCGGCAGCAGTGTGGAGCGCGCGCAACGACCTGTCGACACCTTAGAGCATGCCGAACACCCTACCCTACCCCGCGACACCGTGCAGCAGCAACAACTCAGTGCCACAGCTCTCTCCATGGAGCGACAGGGAATGGTGAACATCCAGTCGGTGGACCCTACCATCAGGGTAAGCCTGATGTACGCACGTCCCGACAACTTTACTGGACGTGTGCTCTACGATGACCTGCGTGAGGGATACCTCCACCCGAAAGCAGCCACGGCTCTCGCCATGGCACAGCAACGGCTGAAGGAACTGCATCCCGAACTGAGCCTCATCATCTTCGACGCCACACGGCCGATGAGTATCCAGCAGAAGATGTGGGACGTGGTGAAAGGCACTTCGAAGAACATCTACGTGAGCAACCCCGCACGGGGCGGTGGCATGCACAACTACGGCATGGCTGTGGATATCTCCATCTGCCGTGAAAACGGTGATACCATCCCCATGGGTGCCCTGGTAGACCACATGAGCAGCCTCTCGCATATCGACCATGAGGACGTGCTGGTGCGCACCAAGCGCATGACGGCAGAAGCACGTACCAACCGCCAACTGCTGCGCGAGGTGATGGCAGTGGGCGGCTTCAAGCCCCTGCGCACCGAATGGTGGCACTTTAACCTCTGCTCGCGTGAAGAGGCCAAGCGCAACTACAAGGTTATCAGATGATCGACCCTGCCACACGACTATTCATCGACGGCCATCGCCAATGCGACATCCACCAACTGGCCCTGCAAGCCCGCAGCCATGGTGAGGTGGACATGGCGGTGGCTGTCGAACAGATAGCGGGGTGGCAGAAAGCACGTACGAAACTCCCGTCGTGGGCTGCCCGCGACGGGATAGTCTATCCCACACACCTATCGCTGGAACAGTGCTCGTCGGAACAGACGGCACGATACAAGCAGCAGCTATGCCAGAGACTGCTCCACGACTATGCCGGAGGACGACATGCATCGATGACAGACCTCACAGGAGGCTTCGGCGTGGACTTCGCATGGCTATGTACGCTGTTCGACAAGGGCGTATACGTGGAAACACAGGAAAAGCTCTGTGCCTGTGCCCGCCATAACTTCCATGTCCTCGGTCTTACACAGGCGGAGGTGGTAGAGGGGGATGGTCAGGATATCCTCGACTCCCTACCCCACCAGCAACTCATCTTCGTGGACCCAGCACGACGCGACAGCCACGGCGCTCGAACCTATGCCATCACCGACTGTACACCCGATGTGCTGCAGATGCTCAGCACGCTCCTCCAGAAGGCAGATATCGTGATGCTGAAACTCTCACCGATGCTCGACTGGCACCACACCGCCACAAGCCTGAACGAAGTATGCCACGGCTGTGTACGCGAAATACATATCGTGGCGACGGGAAACGAGTGCAAGGAACTCCTGGTGGTGCTCACCGCCACTGCTTCCGACGTCCCCATCAACATCCATTGCGTCAACGACGACAATACCATCGTTTTCTCCGATGTTCCGACACCTGCCCTATCTCTCGTCGACAGTACGGCGTCGCTGGAGAGGAAATATCTATACGAACCTCATGCTGCAGTGATGAAGGCAGGGTGTTTCGCGACACTGGCACACGACTTCGGGGTGACCGCACTCGATAGCAATAGCCACCTCTTCGTAAGCGACGAGCTGATACGTGATTTCCCGGGACGACAGTTCGTCATCCGCGCGGTGAGCACCATGAACAAACGCATACTGCGCCAACAGCTTTCCGGCATCGAAAAAGCCAACATCACCGTGAGGAACTTCCCCTTATCCGTGGCAGAACTGCGCAAACGACTTCACCTGTCAGATGGTGGCGACACGTATATCTTCGCCACCACCATGGGTAAAAACCATCTGCTGTTCATTTGTGAAAAAGCACCAAGATGACATCATCCTGGTGCTTTTTCATCAATCGTTCTTGTTCCCCTACCCTATCTTCTTCATCCATTTACCTCCCACCATACAGGCGATGCCGATGGCGATGAAGGGGAGGCTGAGGAGTTGTCCCATGTCGAGGGGCAAGGCGTTCTCGAAATCTACTTGGTTGATTTTCGTGAACTCGATGAAGAAACGGGCGGTGAAAATCAGTGTGAGGCAGAGGCCGAAGAAGAACCCCGTGCCCACCTTCTCGGGACGGCGGCGGTAGATATACCACCCCACGAAGAAAAAGAGGAAATAGACAATGGCCTCATAGAGTTGTCCGGGATGACGTGGCTGCGTGGCCAAAGAGGGTTCGGCATTGACGAAGATAAAAGCCCAAGGCACATCGGTGACCTTACCGATAATCTCGGAGTTCATGAGATTGCCCAAGCGGATGAAACAGGCCGTGATGGGCGTGGCAATGGCGATATTGTCGAGCACCTGCCACAGACTGAGGTGGGTCTTCTTGAAATAAATGAAAAGGGCTATCATCAAACCGAGTGTACCGCCATGCGACGCAAGTCCCTCATAACCAGTGAATTTCCATGACCCATCTGCCATCTTATGGATAGGCAGGAACATCTCTATGATATGTGTGCCGCTGCTGAGGAAATAGCCTGGCTCATAGAACAGGCAGTGACCCAGACGGGCACCTATCAGGATGCCCAGGAAACAATAGATGAAGAGCGGGTCGAAGAGTTCATCCTTGATTTTCTGTTCCTTGTAAAGTCTTTTTACTATCAGGTAGGCCAACAACAATCCGATGAGCCAGCACAATGAATACCAGCGTATGGAAAATGGACCTAAGCGAAGTGCCACCTCACTGGGGCTCCAGACAATATATAGAAGATTGTTCATATCTCAAATGTCATGCAGCATGATAAATCTCAAACATTAAACCGAAAGTGCATGATGTCGCCGTCCTGCACCACATAGTCCTTGCCTTCCACGCCCATTTTCCCTGCCTCACGCACGGCTGCCTCGGAACCGTATTTGATGTAGTCGTCGTACTTGATGACCTCGGCACGGATGAAGCCTTTCTCGAAATCGGTGTGTATGACACCCGCGCACTGTGGGGCCTTCCATCCCTTGTGGTAAGTCCATGCCTTCACCTCCATCGGACCGGCGGTGATAAACGTTTCGAGATTGAGCAGGGCATAAGCCTTCTTCGTGAGGCGGTTCATCCCACTCTCCTCAAGACCCAGTTCGTCGAGGAACATCTTCTTGTCTTCATAACTCTCGAAACTGGTGATGTCTTCCTCGGTCTTGGCAGCGATGACCAGTACCTCGGAACCCTCGGCACGGGCAGCCTCCTCTACACGGCGCGAGTAGTCGTTGCCGTCCTTGGCAGCAGCCTCGTCAACGTTGCACACATAGAGCACAGGCTTCGCGGTGAGCAAGAAGAGGTCGTGGGCGGCACGCTGCTCATCCTTGTTGTCGAAAGTAACCACACGGGCGTTCTGACCTTTCTCAAGCACCTCTTTGTATGCCAGGAGCACGTTTACCTCTATCTTGGCGTCTTTGTTGCCCAGTGATGCTACTTTCTGCTGCTTGGCCAAGCGCGACTCGATGGTCTCCAAATCCTTGAGCTGGAGTTCGGTATCAATGATTTCCTTGTCGCGGATAGGGTCGATGGTGCCGTCGACATGGGTGATATTGTCGTCGTCGAAACAGCGCAACACATGGATGATGGCATCGGTCTCACGGATATTGCCCAGGAACTTGTTGCCGAGACCTTCTCCCTTCGAAGCCCCCTTTACCAGACCGGCGATGTCGACAATCTCACAGGTGGCGGGAACTATTCTGCCAGGATGCACCAGTTCGGCGAGCTTGGTGAGCCGCTCGTCAGGAACGGTTATCACCCCCACGTTGGGCTCTATTGTACAAAAAGGAAAGTTGGCTGCTTGTGCTTTCGCACTCGACAAACAGTTGAAAAGGGTCGACTTACCCACATTGGGCAGTCCCACAATACCACATTTTAATGCCATAATATGCTATTTCTATATTTTCCATGCAAAATTAGTGCAAACCGAGCGGAATGCGAAACAAAAGACAAAGTTTTTTGTGGCCATTCCCGAGGTGAAGCCTAATTTCGCCAGTATGGCAAAATCAAACCGAGCGGAATGCGAAACAAAAGACAAAGTTTTTTGTGGATTAAAAAGGCATATGTCCCTTTAACTTCCCTTTAACTTCCCTTTAACTTCCGACCGTTGAGCGAATGCGAAACTTGAGTTATTGTCTTTAATGTGCCTCGAGCCAGTTGGCACCCCATCCTGCATCAGCCACGAGGGGTACGCGGAGATGATAGGCGTTCTCCATCTCCTCTTTCACGATGGCCTCTACCCTACCCTTCTCTTCGGGCAGCACGCTGAAGTTGAGTTCGTCGTGCACCTGCAAAATCATTTTTGACTGGAGTTTCTCTTCCTTGAACCGTTGGAAGATACGTATCATCGCCACTTTGATGATGTCGGCAGCGGAGCCCTGGATGGGCGCATTGATGGCGTTGCGCTCGGCAAAGCCCCTCACAGTGGCATTGCGGCTGTTGATATCGGGCAGGTAGCGGCGACGATGGAAGAACGTCTCCACATACCCTTTCTGTCGTGCCGTCTCCTTCGCCTGTTCCATATACTCCCTTACCTTCGGGAAGGTCTCGAAATAGCCGTTGATGAGTTCACGGGCTTCGGCGCGGTCAATCTCCAGCCGTTCTGCCAGTCCGAAGACGGTGATGCCGTAGATGATGCCGAAGTTGGCCCTCTTGGCTTTCCGTCGCTGGTCGCTGGTCACCTTGTCTATATCCTCTTTATATATATTGGCTGCCGTGGCAGCATGGATGTCGTGCCCTTGGATGAACGCATCAATCATGTGTTCATCGCCACTGAGGTGTGCCATCACCCGCAGTTCTATCTGACTATAGTCGGCAGAGAAGAAGAGACACCCAGGTTCGGGGATAAACGCCTTGCGTATCTCCTTGCCATCCTCGCCCCGAACGGGGATATTCTGTAGGTTGGGGTCACTCGACGACAGTCTTCCGGTAGCCGTCACGGTCTGGTTGAACGATGTATGGATATGATGTGTTTTCGGATTGATGAGCTGGGGCAAGGCATCGATATACGTACTGAGCAACTTACGCAGCCCGCGGTATTCGAGGATTTTCTCTACGATTTCGTGCTTTCCCTTCAGTGTCTGCAATACTTCCTCAGAGGTAACGAACTGTCCTGTCTTCGTCTTCTTGGCTTTCTCCACTATCTTGAGTTTCGAAAAGAGAATGTCACCCACCTGTTTGGGTGAAGAGATGTTGAATGCTTCACCCGCCAAGGCATAGATTTGCTGTTCGATGTCGTTCATGCGTTTGGTGAACACCTTAGACGTCTCGGCAAGCGACTCCGTATCGATACGCACCCCATTACGTTCCATTGCCGCCAATACAGGTATGAGCGGCATCTCTATCTCATGGAACAGCCTCTCCGCTCCCACCTCCTTGAGTCGGGGTTCGAGCACCCTTTTCAGTTTCAGCGTGATGTCGGCATCTTCTGCGGCATACTCATACACCTCTGAAGGCGACAGCTCACGCATGCTCCGCTGATTTTTCCCTTTTGGTCCTATGAGCTCGTCAATATGAATGGTCTTGTAGTTGAGGTATACCTCTGCCAGGAGGTCCATGTTGTGGCGCAGTTCAGGTTGGATGAGATAATGTGCCACCATGGTGTCCCATAAGTCACCTTCAAGGTTGATGCCATAGTTGGCGAGTACCTGCATGTCGTACTTGATGTTCTGCCCGATTTTCAAAATCGCCGGATTTTCATAAAGCGGTCGGAAAATTTCCACCACCTGTTGTGCCTCTTCCTGATTTGCTGGCACAGGAACATAAAAAGCCTGGTTTTCGCGTACGGAGAAGCTCAAACCCACCAATTCTGCATCAATGGGATTGGTGGAAGTGGTTTCGGTGTCCAGACTTAAAAAACCGAATGTCAATAAAAAATCACATAATTTCCTTATATCTTCTTGTTTTTCAATCAGTTGATAATCATGATTGATGGTTTTAAGGCTTTCAAAACTCGATTTTTTTTCAGTGTCCGCACCGTCGGTGGGAAATTCTGCAAAGAGATCGAGTTGTAAATTCACATTTTGAGGTATTTTTTTAGGTTTGTTAAGGAATTTGTCGAGGAGGGTCTTGAACTCCAGTTCCTCGAAGATTTTCCGAAGCAGGGGCTCATCGGGATCGGTTACCTCCATTTTCTTCAGGTCGAGTGTCACAGGTACGTCGGTCTTGATGGTGGCGAGCGTCTTGGAGAGGAGGATGTCATCGACATGTTCTTCAACCTTTTTCTTCAGTGCCCCTTTCAGTTGGTCGGTATGCGCGAGGAGGTTGTCTATGGAACCAAACTCATTGATGAGTTTCACGGCGGTCTTCTCTCCTACCCCAGGACAACCAGGGAAATTATCGGCAGCATCACCCATCAGTGCCAACAAATCGATGACCTGTGAAGGTTGACTGATGCCATATTTGGCATTAATCTGTTCGGGGCCGATGACCTCGTATCCACCGCCATGTTGTGGACGGTACATCCTCACCTTGTCGGTGATCAGCTGGCCATAGTCCTTGTCGGAAGTGAGCATGAAAGTGTCGATACCCTCTTGGGCAGCGGCCTTTGCCAGCGTGCCGATAACATCATCGGCCTCAAAGCCATCAACCAAAAGCACGGGAATATGCATGGCATTGAGGATATCCTTGATGATTGGGACGGCAAGCAGGATATCCTCCGGTGTCTTCTCACGCTGTGCCTTGTATTCCGGGAAAATCTCATTGCGGAAAGTGGGTCCGTGAGGATCGAATGCCACACCGATATACTTTGGTTTCTCTTTGGAAAGTATCTCTTGCAAGGTGTTGCAGAACCCCAATATTGCCGATGTGTTCTGTCCTTTGGAGTTGATTCTCGGGGTGCGGATGAAGGCATAATATGCCCTATAGATGAGGGCATAGGCATCGAAAAGGAATAATTTCTCCATAACGTTTTCAATTTTCTGTGTAAAATTACGCATTTTTTTCATTTATCCGAGAGAAAATGCTTAATTTTGTCTCAAATTTCTGGTAATGGATTATCTTTCTATCATCCGACAGCCCATAGAGGCAGAACTCAAAGAATTCATCGGCCTGTTCGAAGAATCCCTCTCCCATACCGACGGCTTGCTTTCCGATGCCCTGGAACATATTAGGCAACGGGGGGGTAAGCGCATGCGCCCCATTCTCACCCTCTTGACAGCCAAGAACTTAGGCGAGATAAACCTCGACACGCAATATGCCGCACTGGGTCTAGAACTGCTCCATACCGCCAGTTTGGTTCACGACGACGTGGTGGATGAGAGTGGCGAGCGTCGTGGTCAGGCATCGGTGAATGCGATGTTCAACAATAAGGTAGCGGTATTGGTAGGCGACTATATCCTGTCGTCGGCCTTGCTCTACGTATCGAAGAACAGTAATACCAAAATCATTACCAGTCTGGCAGAATTGGGACAGATACTCTCACAGGGAGAACTGCTTCAGTTGAACAATTTCTCCGACGACGGCATATCCGAAGACATTTATTATCAGATTATCAGTCAGAAGACCGCCTCTCTCTTCGCGCGTTGCGCGATGAATGGTGCGCTATCGGTAGACGCTAACGACGAAGAGGTGCGCGAGGCCTATGATTTCGGTATGGCCATCGGCATGATTTTCCAGATACGGGATGATATTTTCGACTATTTCGACTCCAAGGAAATCGGTAAGCCAACAGGCAACGACATGGCTGAAGGCAAACTGACTCTTCCAATTATCCATGCCTTGAAAAAGACTGGCGACCAGGAGATGATGCGCCTGGCTAAGAAAGTGAAGAAAGGCTTTGTTAACGATGAGGAAATCCACCAACTCGTAAGGTTTGCCATCGACAACGGCGGTATAGACTATGCTGTGAAAAGGATGGACGACTTCAGTGCTCAGGCTCAGCGATATATCGATTTTCACGTGAAACAATCGGATGTCAAGGAATCGATGCAGGCTTATCTTGATTTCGTAGCGAATAGGAATATTTGAAGGGAAATGAAAAGAAGGATAAAGGAAATATATCGTGAAAGAATAAATGATTAAAACTGCTTTTCATACCGTTAAGATCAATAAAAACCCGTATATGATGCGTTTCATATACGGGTTTTTTATGGATGAAGGGATTCTTAGAAGAATTTCACTTCTTCGCCTGTCACCTCACTGAGCAAGAGGTTGGCCAGGCGGCTTGTTCCCAGACGGAACCATTTGTTGGTAAGCCATTTCTCGCCCAATATTTCCTTGACGATGGTGTAATAGGTGAGTGCATCGGTCACTGTATTGAGGCCTCCAGCGGGTTTAAAACCTATCTGTATGCCCGTTTCATCGTAGTATTCCTTAATGGCCTGGCACATCACATAGGCAGCCTCGGGAGTAGCGGCAGGACTCAGTTTTCCGGTGGAAGTCTTGATATAGTCACCTCCGGCATACATGGAGAGAATCGACGCAATCTTGATGTTCTTGGCGGTTTTCAGCAATCCTGTCTCAAGAATCACCTTCATGGCCTTGTCGCCACATGCGTTCTTCATCTCGGCGATGTCGTCGCATACGCCCTCATAGTCACCGCTGAAGAATTTTCCCACGGGCATGACAATGTCTATTTCCGTAGCCCCGTCTTTCACGGCGAGTGCCGTCTCTGCCACCTTCACTTCGATGAGTGCCTGTGATGACGGGAAACTGCCGGAAACGCAGGCTATCTCCACACCATCAACCTCGAGTGTGTTGCTCACCACGCTGGCGAAACAGGGATAGACACAGATAGTAGCCACATGGGGCAGGGTGGGGTAGGCCTCGTCGAACTTATTCACTTTCTCTGTAAAGGCCATGATACTCTCGTCGGAGTCTTGTGTATTGAGCGAGGTGAGTTCCACGCTTCCCATAAGGAATTTCTTCACTTCGAGGGTGTCGTTTTCCGGCACTTTCTCGGCGATGATTCTCTTCACTTCTTCCTGGACAGTGGCATCGTCGATGTCGATATTGTATTTGTCCAGCACTTCTTCGATTTTGCTCTTGAGGGGTTGAGCATCGTTCTTTTTCAGTTCCATAGTCATTATGTTTTGGGTTATGCTTTTAGTTTCGGGTTGGCAATATGGCGCAGGCTGTCGCGGTGCGTCTTTTTCTCCATGGTCTTGTGGAATTCCGCGGTGAGGTCTACACCAGTCTGGTTGGCGAGGCAGATGAGCACCCAGAGGATATCTGCCATTTCCTCTCCCAAATGGTCTTTTTCACCGTCCTTGAAACTCTGGTCACCGTATTTCCGTGCCATCACGCGTGCCAGTTCGCCTACCTCTTCAGTAAGGCATGCCATGTTGGTAAGTTCGGAGAAATAACGCACGCCATAGCGGTGTATCCACTCGTCGACCTGCCGTTGTGCCTCTTTCAGGGTAATATTCGTCTTTTCCATCTTATTCCTTATTCTTCGTATCCATGCAGATAGTCACTGGTCCGTCGTTCACCAGCATTACCTTCATGTCGGCACCGAAAGCGCCAGTTGCCACGGGTTTTCCGAGTGCCTCGCTCATTTTCTCGCAGAAAAGGTCGTAGAGTGGGGTAGCGACATCGGGTTTCGAGGCCCTGAGCCATGAAGGGCGGTTGCCTTTTTTGTATGAGGCGTATAGCGTGAACTGGCTCACAACCATGATTTCTCCTTGCACGTCGGTCACCGACCTGTTCATCACCTCGTTTTCATCGTTGAAAATCCTGAGTTGTATGATTTTCCGTACCAGCCAGTCGATATCCTCTACGGTATCTTCATCACAAACACCCAAGAGAATCAGCAGTCCCTGGTTGATTTCCGACTTCACCATGCCATTGATGGTTACTGATGCCTGTGATACTCTTTGGATGACAACTCTCATGTTTTTCTATATTTTCAGGTCAAAAATGGTGTTTTCATTCTTGACAAAGGCAAATATACGCAAAAAATCCAATATTGGCACTGATTTCGGGCATTATTTTTTGAAATGCTCGAAAATCACCTGTGCCTTTGCCGGTCCTACGAGTTCCTGAAGCTGCTGCAACGACGCTTCCTTGATGTTTTTCACGGATTTCAATGCCTTGATCAGTGTGTCTTTCGTCTTTGGTCCTATTCCCTTGATATCATCGAGTTCGGAATGCAATGCATGCTTGCTGCGCTTGTCGCGGTGGAAAGTGATGGCATAGCGGTGCACTTCTTCTTGTATCCGCGAGAGTACATGGAAAAGTTCACTGTCTGTCTTCATGCCTATCACTACGGGAGGAAAGCCGAAAAGCAATTCGTTGGTGCGGTGCCTGTCGTCTTTTGCCAGTCCTGCAATGGCGATATCGAGGTGCAGTTCGTCTTCCACCACCTGTCTCACCACCTCCATCTGTCCTTTACCTCCATCGGTGATGATGAGGTCGGGTAGGGGAGTACCCTCTTCCACCATACGGCTGTAGCGTCGTCGCACCACTTCTTTCATCGAGGCATAGTCATCGGGGCCGGTGACGGTCTTGATCGTGTATTTCCGGTAGTCTTTTTTGCTGGGTTTCATGCCCTTGAACACCACGCACCCAGCCACGGCATCCTCGCCGCTGATATTGGAATTGTCGAAACATTCTATCTGGTAAGGCATTTTCTCGAGTTGCAGGGCATGCTGCAACTCCTTCATCAGACGGGTCTGCCGTTGTTCGGGGTTGAGTTTCTCGCTGCGTTTCAACCTGTCGAGACGGTATTGTCGGCCGTTCATCTGCGACAGTTCGAGCAGGTGTTTCTTGTCTCCCCGTTGCGGGATGGTCACTTCCACGTTCTCAGGCACCCATTCTATCTCTGCGGGCAGGATGATTTCCCTGGCATCACTGTGGAAACGATGCCTTATCTCGGGGATGGCCAGGGCGAGCAACTCATCATCGGTTTCCTGCAGTTTCCGCTTATATTCAATGGTAAATGCCTGGTTGATGCTACCGTTGGTCACATGCATATAGTTGACGAAGGCATACCCAGAATGTTCGTCGTTGGTGATGCTGAACACGTCTACGTTGTGAATGGTATTGCTCACCACCTCGCTCTTGGCACAGTAGTTGTCGATGAGGGCTATCCTGCGCTTGATTTCCTCAGCCTCCTCAAAACGGAGTTGCTGTGCCCTTTCCATCATCAACTGGGTGAGTTGCCGGATGATTTCCCTGGTGTTTCCCTTGAGGATTTCCTTGGCCTGACGGATATTCTCCTGATAGTCTTCATACGACTGTTTTGCCACACATGGGGCATCGCAGAGGTGCAGGTGGTATTTCAGACAGGTCTTGTATTTGCCCTCAGCAATACGTTCCTTGGTCATCACCATATTGCAGGCACGGGGCTTGTAGAGCCGTCGGATGAGGTCGAGCACGGCAATCATCGGTCCCATGTTACTGTAGGGCCCGTAGTAGGTACCCGATTTGCGGTTAATGTTGCGTGTCTTGAAAATACGCGGAAAGGGTTCGTTGGTGACGCAGATGCTGGGGTAGGTCTTGCCGTCTTTCAACAGGACGTTGTAGCGTGGCTTGTATTTCTTGATGAGACTGTTCTCCAACAGCAAGGCATCTTCCTCGGTCTTCACTACCGTATACTTGATGTCCCTGATCTTACTGACGAGGACCTTGGTCTTGAATCTATCTACTTCCTTGTGGAAATAGGAGGACACCCGCCGCTTCAGGTTCTTGGCCTTACCCACATAGATGATTACGCCATTATCGTCGAGATACTGGTAACTGCCGGGTTGCTCGGGCATGTTGAGCACGATGTTTTTCAACCGTTGTCGGAGTTGCTCGTCACTTTCGTTTTTCATCGTGGGGTAGGGGAATGTTCCACGTGAAACGTGATTTTTTCAAATAGTGAGACAGGTAAAACGAGTTGGAATGAGCAAAAACCAGTGATACAGGAAAACAATCTATACCTGCATCAAGGTAGTGATTTCCACCATGTCGCCAAAGGGCTTGCGACCATCGAGACCCTCGTTCACCAGTTCGATGATGAAGTTCATGTAGGTCTTCTTCGGATGGAACTTGTTCACCAGGTCGAGGGCAGCTTTCATCGTACCGCCGGTGGCCAACAAGTCATCGTGGAGGAGCACCACGTCGTTCTCGTCGATGGCATCTTTGTGGATTTCGATGGTATCCTCACCATACTCTTTCTTGTAGGTCTCGCTGACGGTCTCGCCGGGGAGCTTGCCGGGCTTACGGCAGAGCACTACACCGGCACCCAGTTTCACTGCCAGCGCAGAAGCCATGACGAAGCCACGGCTCTCGATACCCACGATTTTGGTGATGCCTTTGTCCTTGTAGATTTCATAGAGTTCATCGAGCATAATTCTGAGGCACTCGGCGTTCTTGAAGAGGGTGGTTACGTCTCTGAAGTTGATTCCCTTCACGGGGAAGTCGGGGATGCTCCTAAGGTTGTTGAGCAGGATTTCGTTGTTCATGTCGTATAGTTAATTGATTGGTTGTTTCACGTGAAACATAAAAAGTTTTTACAATTTTATCTTCCTATCATCACCAGCATGGCATTGATATCCGAGGGAGACACCCCAGGTATGCGACTTGCCTGTGCCAGTGTTTCGGGGTTGATGCGCTCCAGTTTCTGGCGGGCTTCGATGGAAATTTGGGTCATGTTCTTGTAGTCGAAATGCCCTTTTATCTTGATGTCTTCCAACCGGTGCATCTTGTCGGCCACCATTCTTTCGCGTTCGATATACCCCTTGTATTTCATCAGCACTTCTGCTGCCTCTGCAATTTCTTCCTTGCGGTTGGGCAGCCCATCGATAACAGCATGAAGTTCGGGCAGCATCTCCTGCAAGGTAGAGAGGTCTACCTGCGGACGGCCCAACAAGTCCACAGCCTTGCAGCCATAGTGGAGTGGGGTAGTGCCCAACTGTTCCAGACGAGGGTTCACTTCCTTGGGTTTGATGGAAGCATTCTCACAGAAGTGTATGATACGGGCGATAGCCTCTTTCTTCTCCATCCACCAGTCGTAACGTTCTCGCGAGGCCAGTCCAAGTTGGTAAGCCCTTTCGGTGAGGCGTGCATCGGCATCGTCCTGACGAAGCAGAATACGGTATTCCGCACGCGAGGTGAACATCCGATAAGGCTCGTCTACACCCTTCGTCACCAGGTCATCGATGAGCACACCGATATAGCTCTCGTCACGCTGCATCACGAAAGGCACGCCACCACCACAACGGATGGCTGCGTTGACACCTGCCACCAATCCTTGTCCGGCAGCCTCCTCATATCCCGTGGTGCCGTTCACCTGTCCCGCGAGGAACAACCCTGGGATGACCTTTGACTCCAAGGAATGGGACAACTGTGTGGGGTCGAAGAAATCATATTCTATGGCATAGCCTGGACGATACACTTTCACATCCCTGAGCGCAGGAATCTGTCGGAGCGCATTAATCTGCACGTCCATCGGCATGCTCGACGAAAAACCGTTGAGGTACATCTCATTGGTATGTTCTCCCTCGGGCTCGAGGAAGAGCATATGTTGCTCACGTTCGGGAAAAGTCACCAACTTCGTTTCTATCGACGGACAGTAACGCGGACCGATACTTTGTATCTGACCATTGTAAAGGGGTGAGTCGGCAAGACCGCCACGCAGCACGTCGTGCACTGCGGGGTTGGTATAGCATATCCAACAAGTGAGTGCCTTCAGTTGGCGAGGAGACCCCATGAAACTGAACTGGTGGAAATCATGTTCGCCATCTTGTATCTCCATCTCCTCGAGATGTACCGTACGGCGGTCGATGCGCACCGGTGTGCCTGTCTTCATCCGTGCCGTACGCACCCCATGACGTGTAATGCTCTCGGTGAGATGCAGCGCTGCCGGTTCGGCAATGCGTCCGCCAGGTACCTGACTACGGCCGATATGCAACAGACCATTGAGGAACGTCCCGGCAGTGATGATAATGCTCTTGGCACGAATCTCCACACCCCATAGCGTGGTGACACCCACGGCCTCGCCATCCTCCACGATGAGCTGCTCCACTTGGTCTTGCCAGATGTCGAGCAAGGGGATGGCATCGAGTGTGTCGCGCCATTTCCATATGAATTTACCCCTGTCGCACTGAGCCCTCGGACTCCATACCGCGGGACCCTTCGAACGGTTGAGCATACGGAACTGTATGGCAGTGGCATCAGTGACAATGCCCATCCATCCACCCAGCGCATCGATTTCGCGTACAATTTGTCCCTTGGCAATACCGCCAACGGCAGGGTTGCAACTCATCTGCGCAATCTTGTTCATGTCCATCGTCACGAGAAGGGTGCGCGCACCCATGCCGGCAGCAGCACAGGCCGCTTCACAGCCCGCATGTCCGCCGCCCACGACAATGACATCATAATCCATCCTGTAGCTCATATCAGAAAACAGAGAATTTCGGGGTTCATCCAACTCATCACCTCACTGATGAATCAAATCCACCGCAAAAGTAAGCATAATAATCGGTTTTTTTCTTAAAAACCTTTGAATTATCATTAAAAAATACTATTTTTGCATTCCAAAGGCGTTCTCCAATACCCATCATTGGGTATTTTTTGCCTCATTAACCCACAAACGAATACTATACCATTATTGAAATAATAGTAACACTATAATTAAATAATTAAATTTCAATCATTTATGTGGTTAATCAATTCTTCTATTGGTAGGAAGGTCGTGATGTCGGTCACCGGTATTGCGCTCATCCTGTTCCTGACGTTCCACTGTTGCATGAACGTCGCTGCACTATTCTCAGGCGAAGCCTACAACTGGATTTGCGAGTTGCTGGGCTCCAACTGGTATGCAGTAGTTGCCACCCTGGGTCTGGCAGCGTTGGCAGTCATTCACATTGTCTACGCCTTCATACTCACGATGCAGAACCGCAGGGCACGTGGCAATGAGCGTTATGCTGTCACCGACACCCCAGCAAAGGTGGAATGGGCATCGCAGAACATGCTCGTGCTCGGTATCATCATCGCACTCGGCCTGTTGCTGCACCTGTTCAATTTCTGGTACAACATGATGTTTGCCGAACTCTTTGACATCCATACCAAGCTCAGTCCCACCGACGGCTTCGGATGGATCAAGGAAACTTTCTCCAACCCCGTCTTTGTGGTGCTTTACATCATCTGGCTCGTGGCCCTGTGGTTCCACCTCTCACATGGTTTCTGGAGTGCCTTGCAGACCCTCGGATGGAATGGCAAGATCTGGTTCAAGCGTTGGAAAGTCATAGGTAACATCTATGTCACCATCCTCATCGCATGCTTCCTCATCGTAGTGCTGGCATTCTTCTTCAAGTGTGCACCAAGTCTCTGCTGCGCATTATAATCAATAATCCTTTTTTAAAATTCGTAATGTCATGACTAAGAAAATAGATTCAAGAATTCCCGAAGGACCAGTAGCAGAGAAATGGACCAACTACAAGGCCCACCAGCGCTTGGTGAACCCGAAGAACAAACTGAAACTCGATGTCATCGTCGTGGGTACAGGTCTGGCAGGTGCCAGTGCCGCTGCCAGTCTTGGCGAGATGGGCTTCAATGTCATCAATCTCTGTATACAAGACTCACCACGCCGTGCACACTCCATCGCCGCACAGGGTGGTATCAATGCTGCCAAGTGCTACCAGAACGATGGCGACTCCGTATACCGTCTATTCTATGACACCGTGAAGGGTGGCGACTACCGTGCCCGTGAGGCCAACGTCTACCGTCTGGCAGAGGTGTCGAACAATATCATCGACCAGTGTGTGGCACAAGGCGTGCCTTTCGCACGTGAGTATGGTGGCATGTTGGCTAACCGCTCGTTCGGTGGCGCACAGGTGTCGCGTACTTTCTATGCCAAGGGACAGACAGGACAGCAGTTGCTGCTCGGTGCCTATTCCTCACTCAGCGCACAGGTACAGGCTGGTAAGGTAAAACTCTATACCCGCTATGAGATGGAAGACGTGGTTATCGTCGACGGCCGTGCACGCGGTATCATCGCCAAGAACCTCGTCACCGGAAAACTCGAGCGTTTCTCCGCCAATGCCGTGGTCATCGCCACCGGTGGTTATGGTAACACCTACTTCCTCTCCACCAATGCCATGGGCTGCAACTGCACCGCTGCTATCCAGTGCTACCGCAAGGGTGCTTATTTTGCAAATCCTTCGTATGTGCAGATTCATCCTACTTGTATCCCCGTTCATGGCGACAAACAGTCGAAACTGACCCTGATGTCGGAGTCACTGCGTAACGACGGACGTATCTGGGTACCCAAGAAACTTGAGGATGCCAAGGCCCTGCAGGCAGGTACCAAACAAGGTTATGAAATTCCTGAAGAAGACCGCGATTACTACCTTGAGCGCCGTTATCCCGCCTTCGGTAACCTCGTTCCACGCGACGTGGCATCACGTGCCGCCAAAGAGCGTTGCGACAAAGGCTTCGGCGTGAACAACACCGGTCTGGCTGTGTTCCTCGACTTCTCAGAGTCTATCAACCGTCTGGGTATCGATGTCATCATGCAACGCTATGGCAACCTCTTCGAGATGTATGAGGAAATCACCGACGTGTTCCCCGGCAAGAAAGCCTGTGAGATTGACGGCGTGACCTACTACCACCCGATGATGATTTATCCCGCCATCCACTACACCATGGGTGGTATCTGGGTAGACTATGAGCTGCAGACATCCATCAAGGGTCTCTTCGCCATCGGCGAGTGCAACTTCTCCGACCATGGTGCCAACCGCCTCGGTGCCTCTGCACTTATGCAGGGTTTGGCCGACGGTTACTTTGTGCTGCCCTACACCATACAGAACTACCTGGCCGACCAGGCTGTATGGCCACGCATCTCCACCGACCTACCCGAGTTCGAAGAAGCAGAGAAAGCCGTGGAAGCAGAAATTGACCGACTGATGAATATCAAGGGCAAGCGCAGTGTCGACTCCATCCACAAGGAACTTGGCCACATCATGTGGGAGCATGTGGGTATGGGCCGTACCGCCGAAGGTCTCAAGGAAGGTATTGAACTCATCAAGAAACTGCGTAAGGAGTTTGACACCAACCTCTTCATCCCCGGATCGAAAGAGGGTCTCAACATCGAGCTCGACAAGGCCATCCACCTGCGCGACTTCATCATTATGGGTCAACTCGTAGCCTACGACGCCCTCTCACGCAATGAGAGCTGTGGCGGACACTTCCGCGAGGAATACCAGACCGAGGAAGGCGAGGCCAAGCGCGACGACGAGAACTACTTCTATGTGGGCTGCTGGGAATACCAAGGCGAAGACGACAAGGCACCCGAGCTCATCAAGGAGCCGTTAGAGTATGAGGCAATCAAGGTACAAACACGTAATTATAAGAACTAATGTGCAAGCCGAATGCAGAGAAAAACTTGTTTAAACTCTGCTGAGGCGAAACCATTAGTCATCAAAGATAACTAAAAATTATGGCTAAAAATATATCATTCACTATCAAGTTCTGGCGTCAGAACGGACCTCGTGAGAAAGGATATTTCGACACACACGAGATGAAAGACATTCCCGACGACACCTCTTTCCTGGAGATGCTCGACATCCTCAACGAGGAACTGATCAACGAAGGCCGTGAGCCATTCGTGTTCGACCACGACTGCCGCGAGGGTATCTGCGGTATGTGCTCGCTCTACATTAACGGCACACCACACGGCAAGACTGAGCGCGGTGCTACCACCTGCCAACTCTACATGCGCCGCTTCAATGACGGCGACGTCATCACCGTGGAGCCCTGGCGCTCCGCTGGCTTCCCTGTCATCAAGGACTGCATGGTAGACCGTGGCGCTTTCGATAAGATTATCCAAGCCGGCGGATATACCAGCATTCGCACAGGACAGGCACAGGATGCCAATGCCATCCTCATCCCGAAACAGGATGCCGACGAGGCCATGGACTGCGCCTCATGCATCGGTTGCGGTGCCTGTGTGGCTGCCTGCAAGAACGGCTCTGCCATGCTCTTCGTGAGCTCGAAGGTGAGCCAGCTGGCTCTCCTCCCACAAGGACGTCCAGAGGCCGCCAAACGCGCCAAGGCAATGATGGCAAAGATGGAGGAACTGGGTTTCGGCAACTGCACCAACACCCGCGCATGCGAGGCCGTGTGCCCGAAGAGCGAGACCATCGCCAACATCGCACGCCTCAACCGCGAATTCATCAAAGCCAAACTGGCCGACTAAACCCGTCAACACATCCCATCAGGGATTCAAAACCAGAGTCAGGCAAACAAATCGTTTGCCTGACTTTTTTAAAAGCCGAAAAGATACAATAATTTTGTGCATTTCATTTCGACATAACTTCGGCTAAGTATTTCTGCAACGGTATTGCCCTTGGTTTTATCAAGAACATATTATCATTATTTATTTTCCTTTTTTTAAAAAATAAAAAAATGATGAATGATTATAGGCTGTGGAAAAAGTGGAAAACCTATACGGAATGCCATCAATGATGAGTTAGGATGAAATAAAATCATTTATCCATCTTGAAACGGTATTTTAAATGATTTACATACAATATATTATCATGTTTTCCACAATGATTTGATATGGTGGATAAAAACATGTGGATAAATGTAGGTTGTTTATGGATGTGCAAAACCTTTTTGAAAAACACCCTATGATAGTCGGGATTATCCACCAAATAACAGTCATTTCAAAAAGAGTTGGATAACCCAAAAGTTTTCCAATTGTTTTCCTTGAGGTTATCCACAGCTTATCCACAATTTGGTGTAAAACTTTGGTAATACAAAAAGTTAATGTTAATTTTGTAGCATAATTATTTTACTATGGCAACCAAGGAAAAAGGACTGACACCGATGATGAAGCAGTTTTTCACGCTGAAGGCGAAACACCCTGATGCGCTGATGCTGTTCCGTTGCGGTGATTTCTATGAGACCTACTGTGAAGACGCGGTGGCGGCATCGAAAATTCTCGGTATCACCCTCACGCGGCGCAACAACGGAGGTACGTCGGGTTCCGCCGAGATGGCAGGTTTTCCACATCATGCCCTTGATACTTATTTGCCAAAACTCATACGGGCCGGTAGGCGGGTGGCCATCTGCGACCAACTGGAAGACCCTAAACTTACCAAGACCTTGGTAAAGCGCGGTATTACCGAGTTGGTGACACCAGGCGTAGCCATGAGCGACAATGTGCTCAACTACAAAGAAAACAATTTCCTTGCTGCCGTACACTTCGGGAAAGGGTCGTGTGGCGTGGCATTCCTGGATATCTCCACGGGAGAATTCCTCACAGGAGAAGGGACATACGACTATGTAGAGAAACTCATTGGCAATTTCCAACCCAAAGAGGTGCTTTACGACCGTGCCAAGAAAGCCGAGTTCGAACGCTATTTCGGGACGAAACACTGTGTATTCGAACTCGATGACTGGGTGTTCACTTCACTCACCGCCCGAGAAAAACTGTTGCGCCACTTCCAAACGAAGTCGCTGAAGGGTTTTGGTGTCGACCACTTGCAGAATGGCGTAGTGGCAGCAGGAGCCATCCTACAGTATCTTGAACTTACCCAACATACCCAGATAGGACATATCACGTCTATCTTACGGATAGAGGAAGACAAATATGTGCGGCTCGACAAGTTCACCATCCGTTCGCTGGAACTCGTCAATACCATGCAGGAAGGTGGATCGTCATTGCTCAGCGTCATCGACAAGACCATCACTGCCATGGGTGGACGAATGCTGCACCGATGGCTGATATTCCCCTTGAAAGACGAGAAACCCATCAACGAACGGCTCGACGTTGTGGAGTATTTCTTCCGTCATCCCGATTTCCGTGAGTGTGTAGAAGAGGAGTTGCACCATATCAACGACTTGGAACGTATCATCTCAAAGGTTGCCGTAGGCAGGGTATCGCCTCGTGAGATAGTACAGTTGAGGGTAGCCCTTCAAGCCATCGAACCCATCAAGAACGCTTGCATGGCTTCTGATAATCCCGCCATTCGCACCATCGGCGAGCAAATCAACCTCTGCCGTTCCATCCGCGAACGCATCCAACGGGAAATCAAGCCCGATCCACCTTTTCAAACCAACAAAGGCGACATCATCAATGATGGTGTGAACACCCAACTCGATGAGTTGCGTGCCATCGCCTATCATGGTAAGGATTATCTGTTGAAGATACAGCAGCGCGAGACTGAGGCTACAGGAATCGCTTCGCTGAAGATAGGATATAATAATGTGTTCGGTTATTACCTTGAGGTAAGAAATACCTATAAGGACAAGGTGCCAGCCGAATGGGTACGCAAGCAAACACTCGCACAGGCCGAACGCTATATCACACAGGAACTGAAAGAATACGAGGAGAAAATCCTGGGTGCCGAAGAAAAAATCCAGGCACTGGAGACACGCTTGTTCAACGAACTGGTGATGGCCATCCAGGAGTTTATACCCGCCATACAAATCAATGCAAATCTCATTGCGCGTCTCGATTGCCTCTTGTCGTTTGCCAATGTGTCGGAAGAAAACCATTATGTGCGTCCTGTCGTTGACAATACTGAAGTCATCGACATCAAGCAGGGACGGCATCCTGTTATTGAAACACAACTGCCATTGGGTGAGCGCTATGTACCCAATGACATCATGCTCGACAACGAACGCCAGCAGATAATCATCATCACGGGTCCCAACATGGCAGGTAAATCGGCCTTGCTGCGCCAGACAGCACTCATCGTACTCATGGCACAGATTGGTTGTTTCGTGCCGGCAGAAGCAGCGAGAATAGGTCTGGTAGATAAAATATTCACCCGTGTGGGTGCTTCCGACAATATTTCGCTCGGTGAATCCACATTCATGGTAGAGATGACCGAGGCAGCGAATATACTCAATAATGTATCGACACGCTCATTGGTGCTCTTTGATGAACTGGGTCGGGGTACGTCGACCTACGACGGCATTTCCATCGCTTGGGCCATCGTGGAATATCTACACGAGAATGTCAAGGCACGCGCCCGCACGCTCTTTGCTACCCATTATCATGAACTCAATGAGATGGAGAAAAACTTCTCACGCATCAAGAACTACAACGTGAGCGTGAAGGAAGTAGACAATAAGGTGATATTCCTTCGGAAGTTGGAAAGGGGTGGTTCTGAACATTCCTTCGGTATCCATGTGGCAGAGATTGCTGGCATGCCCAAGAGCATCGTACGTCGGTCGAACGTCATCCTGAAACAGTTGGAAGCCGACAGCAACAAGGTAGGTACGGTGGGGAAACCATCGGCACAGGCCATCAACCAGTCGCGTGAGGGCATGCAACTGAGTTTCTTCCAACTCGACGACCCTGTATTGTGTCAGGTGCGCGATGAAATCCTGGGGCTTGACATCAACAACCTCACACCTGTGGAAGCACTCAACAAACTCAACGAAATCAAGAAAATCGTGAGCGGGAAGTCATCATGAAGTAAACATCGAAATATATAACAATAATCTTTTCTAACAAATTATCCTACTAATGAGAAAAACATTCATTCTGCTATTCATTGCTTGTAGTATGGGTATGACGGCACAGACCGTGAGGACTGCTGGACAGACTGCCTTGGAGGAGATTTCAGGCAACCGGTTCCTGGCTGGAGGCAACAATGCCGACTACGACCGTCTGCCACGTGAACCCCTTACACCTACCCCAAAAGGTTATGAACCCTATTATCTGAGCCATTATGGTCGTCATGGTGCCCGCTGGCTGCTCAACGACCGCGACTACGGCATGCCGGTGAAGACACTGACAGAAGCCAGGGACTCGGGAAAACTCACTCGTCTGGGCGAGACTACTTTGGTAAAACTTGATTCTTTCTACCTCACCACCAAAGACCATCTTGGCGACCTCACACCCGTAGGAGAACGTCAGCATCATGGCATAGGAAAGCGGATGACCGAGAATTTCCCTGAGATTTTCAAGGTGAAGAACGTGCCCATCAATGCCACGAGTACCACCTCTGTGCGTGCCATCCTCTCGATGATGGCCGAATGTGAGGAACTGACAGCTGCCAATCCCACCGCACGTATCCACAATGAGGCAAGCCGTGCAACGATGTACTACATGAATGCATCGAAAACCGACGAGATGAGAAAACTCGACATGAAAGCCCGTCAGGTACAGGGAGAATATGAGTCGAGACATCCCGAAAGATTGATGCAGACCCTCTTCAACGACCAGGAATGGGTAAAAGCTCATGTGGATGCCGGCAAACTGATGAGCGCCATCTACGACATCGCCAACAACATGCAGAGCCATGACGGTGACGACACCTTGCTCTCGCTGTTCACCAACGAGGAATTGGTAGAACTGTGGCACAGCGGAAATCTCTATTGGTATCTTGGCTTTGCCAATGCACCACAGACGGAGAACAAGATGCCCTTTGCCCAGAAGAACCTGTTGCTCAATATCATCGAGACCGCCGATACCGTGACACAGAAACAGGCAACCCTGCGTTTCGGCCACGACACGGTGGTGCTACCCCTCGCCAGTCTGATGGACCTTGATGGTTCCGGCGTTTCGGTAGACGACCTCAATGAACTCGACAAGTATTTCCGCAATTATCTCATCATTCCCACGGCATGCAACGTGCAGTTGATATTCTATCGTCCGAAGAAAGGTAAGAAAGGGGATATCCTCGTGAAGGTACTGCTCAATGAGCGTGAGGCACATATGCCTATGGAAACCGATATGTGGCCCTATTACAAATGGTCGGTCGTACGAAAATACTATCTCGACAAGTTGTCGGAGTAAAACAATGATATGAAAGGCAATAAACAGTCGCTGATAACGCTGGCAAGGCTGATAAGATGCTCTCAATGGATCAAGAACATTTTCGTGTTCTTCCCCTTGTTTTTTGGGCATAAAATCCTTGATCTGGAATTGCTGAAACCATGCGTTTGGGCAGTGCTGTTGTTTTGTCTGTTGTCGAGTGCGGTTTATTGTTTCAATGACATCTGCGACTGGAAGACAGACCGCCTGCACCCGGTAAAGCGCTACCGTCCGCTTGCTGCCGGTGAAGTATCATTATCTGAGACCATTGTGGTAATGGTGGTTTTTCTCTTTCTGGCTTTGGGTGGTTGTGTGGCACTGGGTCTATACAAGTTGCTGTATGTGTTTATTGCGTATGTGGTATTGAACGTACTGTACAGCAGTTGGCTCAAGCGGATAGCCATAGTCGACGTATTGGTGCTTGCCTTGTTCTATGTAATGCGTCTGATAGCAGGTTCGGTGGTCACTGGCGTGGAAAACTCACAGTGGATTATCCTGATGACCTTCTTGCTCGCCTTGTTGCTGGGACTGGGCAAACGCCGTGACGATATGGTGAAATGTAATGAGACGAATACGGTTTTGCGCCAAAGTACAACCAGTTATTCCTTGTCTTTCGTCAATGTGTCGATGGGTATCGTGGGCAGTGTGACCATCGTCTGCTATATCATGTACACGGTTTCGGAAGAAGTGATGGCTCATGTGGGGAGCCATTACCTGTATGTGACAAGCCTTTTTGTCCTGGCATCGGTATTGCGATACCTACAGTTGGCCATATGCAATGGAGAGAGTGGCAGTCCTACTCGGCTGATGTGGCGTGACCATTTCCTGCAAATCTGTGTGGTGTGCTGGTTTGGCTGTTTTATATTGTTGCTTTATCTGTAATGGATGATGACGATAGCAGTATTCGACTTCGACGGTACATTGACCACCCGTGATTCCTTCTTGGAATTCGTGCGTTTCTCTTGCGGCACATGGAAATTATGCAAGGGAATATTTCGTCATGGACTGTCGTTGATATTGATGAAACTGGGAATGGCTGATAACGGCAAGACGAAAGAACGCCTGTTCTCTTATTATTTCAAGGGGCTTGACTACAGCCGTTTTTGTGAACTGGGCCATCGGTTTGCCTTCCATTTCGAGTCTTCTGCCAACCAGGAGATGCTGTCGAAGCTGATACGGCACCAGCAAGAAGGCGACAAGGTGTATGTGGTCAGCGCAAGCATCGAGGAATGGGTGACGCCATGGTGCAGGCGCCATGGGGTGGACCATGTGATAGGCACGCAGGTAGAGACCGACGGCGATGGTTTGCTGACCGGCCGTTTCAAGACGGCAAATTGTTATGGTGAAGAGAAAGTGTGCCGTTTCAAGGCGATGGAGCCCCAACGCTCTTCCTATCATCTAGTAGCATATGGCGACAGCCGCGGCGACAGGGAGATGTTGCAATATGCTGATGAGGCACACTTATCTGGCCGTTCCTGAAAACACTTCCACCTTGTCGTGGCGTATCACCCAGACACCATCGTATCCTTTCCTGAAAGCCTCGGTGGTCTTTTCATGGATTTGTGTGGTATCATCGTCGGTTAGAATACTCTCGTCGATGACTTGTGGCCATTGGTAACCCGTAGCGTATCTTACGGCTGTTCCCCATCCGAAGGCATGATAGGGGGGAACACAGAACATGGAGTATTTGGGGTAGTTGTCTTCGATGACCAATATCTGTACTTTCTCACTGGGAACAGGGGTCTGCCGGATGACTTGTTCCGCCATATTCTTGCCTGTCATCCCAGAGTCGTATGCCTTCTTGGTATGGTGAATGTCGGTAATGATAGCCGATAGCAACCACATCAGAAAAGCAATCCATAACAACCACCGCGAGGATGACTGTTGGAAAAGCCATGCTACGGCAAGAGCGGTGAAAGCCAGTGCGGCATAGACATGCATGACGGTGAAGATGGTGAGCAGGTGCATCGAGGCGGCCACCAACGCACAGAGCATCAGGCAGAGAAAAGGCTTGCTGAAGAGGTGTTGGCGTTGCTTGGCAAACAACAGCAGCAAGAAAGGTGTTCCCAGGCACAGTGTGAGCACGACGAGCAGGATATTCCGGCTTGGCGCATGAAACAGACTGACAAAGTCGACGGGAACCCAGGAAAATCCGAGAAACAGTCCGATGTTCCGTAGTTTCTGTGGCCATCCCCCTTCAAAATATACATTCCCTATCTCGACATTGTCTTGGGGAAGACAGAAACGGAAAATGAGATAGAGTATGCCTATGGTGGCGAGCCATGCCAGGTCATAGGATATGTCGCGGATACTTTTCTTGCTGAAGACATACAGCAAGAGTGGGGTGATGAGGATGAAGGTCAGTCCATTTTCCTTGCACAGGATAGCGATGAATAGGAAGACAGCCATCAGCAGGCGGCGACCACGAAATTCCAGGAAAGACACATATATCAACAACAGTCCCCATGTGAGTGTCCACGCCTGGTTCATCGAATCGATGTCGAGCACTGTACCGAGCATGCCTGGCGAGAAATAGAAAAACAGAATGGCTACATTCGTTGCCGTGTTGTCGAGTTTCAGACGCCGTGCTATCAATGATACCAGGATGGTGTTGATGAGATGTGCCAGAAGCACCAGAAGATGGTTCAGGGTGGGAAATAACGCGATATTCCGTCCTGTGACATAGCCCATGAGTCCATCGAACGGTCGCCAGTAGGTATCCCAGGGCAACAGCAGCGAGGAGGAGAATGGTCCTGTCTGAGGACTCGTCAGATACGTCCAGTCATCGAAAGTAGGCAGGATGGATATGACTGCCCAGACGATGATGGGCTGGCACAAGACCACCCACCATAACGCATTCGACATAAAAGCGTCTTTTATGCTTCGTGACAGACAATGGTGGTCTTGAGAGGAAATCATACTTTAAACATGGTCAAAGTCATGGGATGTTGTCCATGGGATGGGGTAGGGGATGCCTTGTCAGTTGACGATGGCTATCTTGCACACCGTACCGCTCTTTCCTTCCTTGGTAGCCGTCAGTACCATATATACGCCGGAGGCTACGCGGTGTCCGCTGCTGTCGCAGCCATCCCAGGTAAACGACCCACCGTTGCTTCTGCCCTGAGTTACCAAGGCGCCGCTGGCCGTCACAATCTTCACGTCGGCATTCATCGACAAGCCCGTGATGGTGATGAGACCCGTATAGTCGGGCCGCACGGGGTTGGGATAGGCATAGACGTTGTCGGTGGTCATCTCATCGGTAGTGGCACTGGCATCGCTCATGTATGAGCAGAGTCCCATGTCGGTGCCGATGAACACCTCTCCGGTACGATCGTTGATGGTCACCGACTCGATATTGTTGGAAAGCAGCTGACTGTTGGTGGAAAGGAAATGATGCACCTGTACGTAGTTGTCGGCACTGATGAGATAGATGCCGTTGCCGTTGGTACCAAACCATTTGCGGTTGCCGCCGTCGACGGCCATGCAGGTGATGTCGACACCAGTAAGGAGGTAGTCGGCGAAGTTGGTGCCGTCGTTGCGTGGCACCTTGACCTGTGTGAGCACGGCTTCCGACCCGCTGTTCAACTCGTCGGCAGGAAGCATCAGAGGTCCCATGTTCGTGCCAATCCAGATATTCCCTTCCTTGTCTTCCGCAATACAGCGCACGCCCGTGACATTGCTCACCGTCGTACCGTCTTGGTTGACGAAGGTGGTGTAGTGGTTCATCGCGTCGGTGGCGGTATCGAAGCAATAGAACGAAGGCACCCCCCAGTGATTGTTGACGAACCATAGGAGTCCACGACTGTCGAACATCATGTTTTTCATCGCGCCCAGACTCCTTCCGCCATCATCCATCAGCGCTTTCTGATGGTGTGATACCCATGTGCCGTCGGACTGCAGTTCGAGGATGGAAGCCGACTTCGCCTGACTGTTGAGGCACCAGAGATTGCCTGCCTTGTCGAAGATTACGCCGAGGGTGAGTACGTGGTTCGGACTTTCGTTGTCGGTGGCAAATTCCAACAAGCTGTTTTTCGGATTGAAGTATTTGATGAACTTCCCGTTTTTGTATTCATAGAGTCCGGCGCGACCGCCCACCATCACATGGCTGGGGTCTTTGGGATCGATGTCGAGGCACGTCCAGTCGAGCAATAGCGGTGTCACCCTGTCTTGGATGTCCTCTTCATAGACATTCCACTCGTCATTGCTGAATGTCTGCACATAAGCCTTGCGGTAGAGTTCGTTGAAACCATCGAAACCACCACCGCAGGAGTAAAGGGTGTTGTTGTCAAATTTCAGGTATCCGAAATAGTTGTAGTTGGGACCATCGGGACGGATGTCGATAGTTTTCGGTTCAATGGTCTGTCCGTCGAGGGTAAGCGAGTAGAGTTTGTTGTCGGCTTGGTTGCTCCAGTAGCAGTTATTGGCATTGTCATAGACAAAAGCCGTGGCCTTGTGTGTGGGGATGATGGCGGTATACTCACTTACCGAAGTGTAAATCAGTATCTGGTCGCTGCGCCCGAGGATGAGTTTTCCCTCTGCCTGGCTGTGGAAGGAGAATCCCGGTGTTCCGATTTTCACCCATTCATTGCCGTCTTTCATGCACAGGCTGCCTTCGGCCACTGCCAGTAGGTGATTGTCGAAGAAAAACAGGTGGTTGGCTATCACGTCGCTTTCCTGGGTCCAGTTGCCTTTGTCGAGCAGGTTGTCGGAGAGCCGTGCCTTGAGAATGCCGTCGCTACCGCATCCGGCATAGATATAGTCGCCACGAGTGAGTGTCGACATCACTTTCTGGCCCAGGTTATAGGTATCGCTGAATTCTCCTTTACTGACATTCAGTTTCAGTATGCCGAAATTGGTGGAGAGATAGGCGTATGCCCCCACGACGCTTACCTCATTGATGGTCTTGTCGTCGGTGGTGGTCTTGTTGTAGAGTGCCGACACGTTGGTCACGTCGCCATTGTCGTCGAGCAGGTCGATGTTCTGGTTCTGGTAGGTGATGACAAGCCGCCGTGCAGCCTTGCAATATGCGATATGGGCGATGTTGCAGTCGCTGAGCACATTGGTGTTGTCATAGGTCTGGATGCTGTTGTCGGAGATGCTGTAGGAGAAGAGTCCACCCGAACTGAGCACGTAGACAGTGTTGCCTGTCGGCACAATCTCGGTGATGTTGCCATAGGCGAGGTAGGAGGTCCATGTGCCGATGGGTGCAGCGCCGGCTGTCAGTGAACAGACAACGAGTAGTAGGGTGAACAGGATTTTTCTTCTCATATCGCAGTGGGGTTATGATTCGCTGAGGTAACGGGCCAGTTTCTCCACCGCCCTGGCGCGGTGTGAGATGCGGTTCTTGATTTCCATGCCCAGTTCGGCGAAAGTCTGTCCGTAGCCGTCGGGCTGGAAGATGGGGTCGTAGCCGAATCCCTCGTTGCCATGCCGCTCTCGTGTAATCTGGCCCTCGACGATACCCTCGAAATAGGTGGTGTTGTGAAAATGCAACGGAAATTCCGTGGAGTCATCGTCTTCTAATTCTATTAACGCAATAACCGTGCGAAATCTTGCCTTGCGATTGTTATTTTCTCCTAATTCGGTCAGGAGCTTACTCATATTGGCCTCACTGTCGTGGCCCTCACCACCGGCGTAGCGAGCGGAATGCACACCAGGAGCGCCGCCGAGGGCATCTACCTCCAGACCCGTGTCATCGGCAAAGCAACTGATGTGGTAATGCGTGGCAATGTATTCCGCTTTCTGCAGGGCATTGCCTTCCAGGGTGTCGGCGGTTTCAGGGATGTCGACATGGCATCCGATGTCGTTGAGTGAGAGCACCTCGAAGCGCTCACCGAGGATTTGCCTGATTTCGGAGAGTTTGTGTGCGTTGTTGGTGGCAAAGACGATTTTCATTGCTGTTCTATTTGTTGTTGTTTCTTCACTTTCACTTTCATTTCGTCGAAACCTTCACCATAGACACCGATGACGCTGCTCTGGCTGACGAAGGCGTTGGGGTCGATCATCTTGATGAGTCGGAAAATGCTCACGCTCTCGCGCTTGCGAGCGAGGATGCAAAGCACCTTCATTTCCTGTCCGGTGAACCATCCATGTCCGTCGAGGATGGTCACGCCATGGTTCATCTCGGTGCCGATGGCATTGGCTATCTCTTGGTATTTCTTCGAGAAGATGAAGAACTGCACCGACTCGCGCCGTGAGTTCATCACATAGTCGAGCATAAAGTTCTCCACAACCATGGTGCAGAGGCCAAATACGATTTTGTATAACGCATCAGTCATCGTGAAGTCACGGGCGAAGATGAACACCGGGAAACTGCTGCCGATGATGAGCAGGTCGACGAAGATGAGCACGGTGCCGAGCGACATGTTGCGGTATTTATTGACGATGGCAGCCACGATGTCGGTGCCGCCCGTACTGCCGTTGTGCAGGAAGACTACGGCGAGGGCTGTGCCGGTGAGGCAGCAGCCGATGATGAGCGACATGAAGTCTTGGTCGCCGAGCAGCCGTATCATCTTCCCGCTATCATCGGTCACGATGTCCTGTGCCACACCGAGCATGAGTGAGAGCATGCCGATGGCATAGATGGTCTTCACAAGGAATTTCCACCCGAGAATCTTCAGTGCAAGCACCAGCAGTATGGCGTTGATGATGAAGTAGGAATACATGATGGGTATTCCATGCCCATTGCCGTTGGTGGCATAGAAGATGATGGCCGAGATACCCGTCACGCCTCCCGTCACGATTTCGTAGGGAAGCAGGAAGAATGTCCATCCTATCGTATAAAGCAGAAGGCCAAGGGTTATGAACACATAATCCTTGGCTTCATTGAAGAGATGCTTGCCAGAAATAGTTATCGACATAGCGCCATTTTATTTGATTACCACGTTGACGATGCGTTTAGGTACGATAATCACCTTCACCACTTTCTTTTCGCCGATATACTTGAGTGATTTTTCATCGGCGAGCACCGTCTTTTCGATGGTGGCGTTGTCGGCATCGGCAGGGAAGGAGAGTTGGAACCTTGCCTTGCCGTTGAACGATACGGTGAGCTGCATCTGACTTTCCACAAGGTGCTTCTCGTCGTACACAGGCCATGGCGCGTCGCACACCGACCCCTCTTCTCCGAGGGCTTCCCACAGTTCTTCGGCGATGTGTGGGGCGAAGGGAGCGATGAGTGCTACGAGCGTGCGCAGCAGCTCCTTGTTCCTACATCCTTGCTGGGTGAGTTCGTTCACACAGATCATGAATGCCGAGATGGAAGTGTTGTATGAGAACACCTCGATGTCCTGTGTCACCTTCTTGATGAGTTTGTGTACGCTCTTGAGCATCTCTGGTGTGGCGGGCTGGTCGAGGGTGAGCAGTTGTTCACTGCTGTTGCGACCGGCACCATAGTAGAGTGCCCAGAACTTCTTCAGGAAACGGTGGCAACCATCAATGCCGTTGGTGTCCCAGGGCTTGCTCTGCTCCACGGGTCCGAGGAACATCTCGTAGAGACGTAGGGTGTCGGCACCATAGCGTTCGACAATCATGTCGGGGTTGACGACGTTGAACATCGACTTCGACATTTTCTCGATGGCCCAGCCGCAGATGTATTTCCCGTCTTCGAGGATGAATTCTGCGTTGGCATATTCCGGACGCCATGCCTTGAAGGCCTCGAGGTCGAGCACGTCGGCGCTCACGATATTCACGTCGACATGTATCTCGGTGGTGGAATACTGGTCTTTCAGTCCGTAGCTCACGAAAACGGGTCGCTGCGAATGGTCATCGCTGTTTACGCGGTAAACGAAGTTGCTGCGCCCTTGTATCATGCCTTGGTTGACGAGTTTCTGGAAGGGTTCTTCCTTGCATGAGAAGCCGTAGTCGTGCAGCAACTTGTTCCAGAAACGTGAGTAGATGAGGTGACCAGTGGCATGTTCCGTACCGCCCACGTAGAGATCGACGTTCTGCCAGTACTCATCCACGGCTTTGTCAACGAGTGCCTTGTCGTTGTGCGGGTCCATATAGCGCAGGTAGTAGGCCGACGAGCCAGCAAATCCCGGCATGGTGTTGAGTTCGATGGGGAACACCTTCACTTGGTCGATGAGCGCTTTGTCCACGATTTCTTGTTTCTCGGTGTCCCAGGCCCATTTCACGGCACGTCCGAGGGGTGGCTCACCCGTTTCCGTGGGTTGATACTTGTCGATTTCAGGAAGTTCGATGGGCAGTTTTTCAGTGGGAATCATATAGGGCATGCCATCAACGTAATAGACGGGGAAGGGCTCGCCCCAGTAGCGCTGGCGTGAGAAGATGGCATCGCGCAGGCGGTAGTTCACCTTCACGCGTCCGAGATGGTGTTCGGCCACGTATTTCTTCGTGGCTTCGATGGCCTCTTTCACGGTCAGTCCGTTGAGCGAGAAGTCAATATATGGTGTGACGTCTTTCCGTGGTGAGTTGCATACGATACCTTCTTTGGCATCGAAACTCTCTTCGCTTACGTCACAGCCCTCGATGAGAGGGATGATGGGCAGGTTGAAATGGCGAGCAAAGGCATAGTCGCGTGAATCGTGTGCCGGAACCGCCATGATGGCGCCTGTACCATATCCAGCGAGCACATAGTCGCTCACCCAGATAGGGATGGCCTCGCCGGTAAAGGGGTTGATGGCGTAGGAGCCGGTGAACACACCCGTCACCTTGCGGTCGGCGATGCGCTCGCGCTCAGTGCGTTTCTTGGTGGCAGCTACATAGTCGTCCACGGCTTGGCGCTCACTGTCGGTCGTCACCAGGGCTACGTATTCGCTCTCGGGAGCGAGCACCATGAAGGTGACGCCGAACATGGTGTCGGCACGGGTGGTAAAGATAGTGAACTGCACATCACTGTCTTTCACGTCGAATACCACCTCGGCACCTTCCGAGCGCCCTATCCAGTTGCGTTGGGTCTCTTTCAGCGAGTCGGTCCACTCTATCGTGTCGAGACCGTCGAGCAGGCGCTGGGCGTATGCTGACACGCGGAGGCACCATTGCCGCATCTTCTGCTGCACCACGGGATAGCCGCCACGCACGCTCACACCGTCTACCACCTCGTCGTTGGCAAGTACAGTACCTAGTCCGGCGCACCAGTTCACCATCGTCTCGCCCAGGTAGGCGATGCGGTAGTTCATCAGTACTTGCTGCTGGTGTTTCTCGCCCCAGGCGTTCCATTCCTCTGCGGTGAACGAGAGTTCCTCGCTTTGGGCAACGTCGATGCCGTCACTGCCTTTCTGTGCAAAGTGTTCCACGAGCAGACTGATGGGGCGTGCCTTCTTTTCGCGGTTGTCGTAATACGACTTGAACATCAGTTGGAATGCCCACTGTGTCCATTTGTAGTATCCGGGGTCGCAGGTACGCACCTCACGGTCCCAGTCGAAGCAGAACCCGATTTTGTCGAGTTGCTCACGGTAGCGGTTGATATTGTTGACGGTGGTAATGGCGGGATGCTGTCCGGTCTGTATGGCATATTGTTCAGCGGGCAGTCCGTAGGCATCGTAACCCATGGGGTTGAGCACATTGAATCCCTGTTGGCGTTTGTAACGGGCATAGATGTCGGAAGCGATATAGCCGAGAGGGTGTCCCACATGCAGTCCGGCTCCCGAAGGGTAGGGGAACATGTTGAGCACATAGAATTTCTTGCGGCTGTTGTCTTCCGTCACTTTGTAGGTCTTCTGTTCAACCCACTTTTTCTGCCATTTCTTCTCGATTTCTCTGAAATTGTATTCCATTGTTATTGATAGTTTTCTGCTTTTTTCTGTTTCAGTTTGCAAAGGTAGTGCAAGGTGAGTGAAAAACCAAATTTTGGAACGGCGAATGCAAGGGTATGCTTGCAGAATCTTTGCTGAATCATGACAAAATTCAACCGAAGGTAAAAATGAGTGGAGTTTTGCCAAACCACAGTTTCCCTTTACTGCTTCGCAGTGAAGGTTCGATGAAGCAGATGAAACCCTATCATCCCCTATACTCACTGGGTGTGACGCCGAACTGTTTCTTGAACACAACGGAGAAATGGCTCTGGGTGCTGAAACCACATTTGTCGGAAATTTCCGATACCGTATATTTTCCGCTCTTCAGTAGTTCTGCTGCGCGGTTGAGTTTATAGGTCCGGAAGAAGTTGCTAGGTGTCTCTCCGGTGAGGCCTTTGACTTTGTAATAGAGTTTGGTGCGTGAGATGAGCAGCAGTTTGGTGATGCGTGTAACGTCGAGTTCGGAGTTGGAGAGTTCCTCTTCCATGAGTTTGTAGAGTTCTTCCATGAAGTGTTTGTCTTGGGCAGACAGGGCATTGTCTACACCTTCGTCTGTTGTAGTGGTGGCTTTGATGAGCAGTTTACGCACCCGTTCCCGGTTCTTCAGTTGCGACTTAATGAGTGCAGAGAGCACCGCAGGCTCAAAGGGTTTGGTGACATAGGCATCAGCTCCCACGCTCAATCCTTCCACCTGGTTCTCGGCAGTGACTTTTGCCGTGACGAGGATGACGGGGATATGACAGAGTTGAATGTCTTGTTTGATTTCCTGACAGAGTTGGTAGCCGTCTTTCCCGGGCATGGCCACGTCGCTGAGCACCAGATTGGGTTCTGCTGCCCGCATCTCCTCAATGGCGGTGTCGGCATCGAGGCAGGTGATGAGGCGGTAGTCGCGTGAGAAGAGCATACGCATGTAGTTGATGATTTCGGTATCGTCGTCGACGATAAGGATTGTGGGACGGTTGTCGTCAGTGAGGATTTCCGTATCCGTCCCTGTCGCAAGGACAGCATCGATGGCGAGGGCGGCATCTCCTTCGAGTGGACGGCGCTCTTCTTCTGTGTATGCCGTTTCGTTCATGGGATAGACGAGGGTGAAGACAGCCCCAGTGCCTTCGGTGCGGTTCTCGGCGGTGAGAGTGCCATGATGCAGTTCTGCCAACCGTCGTGAGTAGTATAGTCCGATGCCCGTACCCCAGTTCACGATGGCCTTGGTCTGGTTGTCGAGTTGGTAGTATCGCTTGAAGATGTTTTCCTGTTGGTTCTCGGGGATGCCTTTCCCCGTGTCGGCCACACTCACCTTCACCATGTTGTCGGCAGTGTCGAGCGACACGTCTATCTTTCCGCCACGGGGGGTAAACTTCAGGGCGTTGGTCATGAGGTTGGAAACGATTTTCTCCAGTTTGTCACCATCTGTCCATGCCAGGAGTTCATCTTCCATGCCCTGACGGTTGATGGTGAGACCCTTCTCCTTGGCATTGAACTCGAAGATGTCGCAGATGTCGTTGAGTGCCTTCACTACGTCGAGTTGTTCCACGTTCAGTCGCAGCGTGTCGTTCTCCAGTTTGTTGAAGTCCATGAGTTGGTTGACGAGTTTGAACATGCGGTAGATGCTGCGTTGCGCGATACTCAGCAAACCCTTGTCTTCGTGACTGAGGTTGTCGCTCCTGACGAGTTGTCCTATCGGTCCGGCAATCATGGTAAGGGGGGTGCGGAACTCATGTGCGATATTCGCGAAGAAACTCATGTTCATCTTGTTGGTACGCAACTCTTGTTCTTTTTCCATCTGGGCTTGCCGTGCCGTGCGCCGTGCCGCTACCACACGGCGGGTGTTGCGGTAGAGGTAATAGGCGAGGGCGGCGGCGATGGCGAGGTAGATGAGCCATGCCCACCAGGAATAGGCAGGAGCCGATGCCACGCTGATGTCCAACGTGCGCTCTTCGGAATTGGCTTCGTCGCTGGCACTGTCGGTGGTACGCACCCTGAAGGTGTAATGGCCTGTCGGTAGGTTGGCGTAACTGGCAGTATGGGTATTGCCTGCGTCTATCCAGTCGTGGTCGAAGCCATCCAGTTTATAGTAGTAATGCACCCTTTCATACTCTCCGAAGTCAAGGGCGGTGAACGAGATGCTGAAACTGTTCTCACGGTGTTTCAGCCTCACCTCACTGCAACTGTCGAGCATGGTGTTGATAGGTCCGTTGGCGGATGGCCTGACGAGTTGGTTGTGGATTTTCAGGTCTTGCAGGAGGATGGGAATTTGGTGCAGCGTGTCGATGTCTGTGGGGTCGAACATGGTGATGCCGTCGGTGCTTCCGAAGACGAGGCTGCCGTTGGGCAACCGGCAGGAGGCGCGGTCGCAGAACTCGTCACCGCCAATGCCGTCGGCCTTGTAGAGCGAGGTGATGCGTCCTGTCTTGCGGTCCCACCTGTTCAGTCCTTTCATCGTGCTGACCCATAGGTTGCCCTGCTGGTCTTCTTCTATACTTCCCACGTCGGAGCACGACAGGCCGGCGATACGTGTCATCTCGTTGGACTTCAGGTTGTAGTGCAGCAGGCCGTTGCTCACTGTACCTATCCACACGTCGCCCTCCGAATCTTGTATCATGTCGGTGGGGATGTAGACACTCCGGCGTATGCACTGCGCCATCGACGGGATGTCGAGTTCGCTGAGTTTTCCCGTCTGTGGGTTCATGCGTGCGATTTTCTGGTAGAAGGCCGAGATGAGCATCGACCCGTCCTGGAGCCTGAGGAGCGAGGGGATGAAACAGAAGTCGGCGTTGAATGTCTGTCGGCGTATGGGTTCCGCCTCGCCCCGGGCGAAGCCGATGATATCGTTGCTGCTGGTAGCCACCCATACCGTACCGTCGGAAGCTTGTTCGAAATCCATCGGTCCCAGGACGGGTGTTTGGGTGAGAATGTTCAGCCGGCCACCCTCATAACGGCATTTCATCACCATGCTTGGCGTAGAGAACCACAGTTGTCCATCGCTGTCGCAGAAGATATGTGTCACGGCATTCTTCTGCTCGCCGGGAGGCAAGCCCTCAAGGGCCACGTTCTCTGCTGTCTGTGTGGCACAGTGGTAGACATACACCCCTTTGAGCAGGGTGGATATCCAGAGGTTCTGTTGTTTGTCCATCGCCAGGGCCAGCACCGAAGAGTTGTCGATGATGCGGTTCAGGTAGTTGTCGCTGCCACCGAATTTCTCTTTATAGTAGTAGTCGGCAAAGAGTCCTTTGTCGTAGGTGCCCAGCCAGATATTCATCCGGGAGTCCTGAAACACCTCTGTCACCAGTGCGTCGGGAACAGGTAGGGTAAAGTCGGCATCGCCTTCGCCATGGAGTGTCTGCGCGAGCAGGTTGAGTTCGAACATGCCGTTGTGGGAGGTACTGAGGAGGATGGTATTGTTCTTCAGCAGTCGGGCTGCCTGCACGATACTGTTGTGTGCCGTAATCCTCGCTTCCATGTCGGCATCCACAGGCACCAGCCTTTGCGACTTGGTGTCGTAGAGTGTCATGGAGCCATAGCCCGAGAGCACCATCAGTCCGTTGGAGAGCATCTCTGAGTAGAAATAATACCGGTTTTCGTCGAGAGGCACTTCTTTCTTCAGTTTGAAGGTGTTGCTGTCGTAGATGAGGAGCCGTTGCGATTCGGTGATGAGGATGTCGTCGGCAGCATCGATGATGCAGTTGCCCCAGGTCCATTGGTTTCTCACCGTCTGACGGGTAATGCAGGGCACGAAAGATAGTTTTGACTCATCATAGACCAGTAGTTCGGTGCCATTGTATACGAACACACGGCCTTTGCTGTCTTCCAGCAGTAATTGGGTGTTGAGGTTCTGCGACTGCACGGCGATGCGCTCGAAACAGTCGTGGTGGGTGTAGCGGCACACACCGTTGACCGTTGCCACCCAAAGCCTCCCGTCGTGATCGCGCAGGAGGTCCTTGATTTGGTTGTCGGGCAGTCCCAGGGAGTCGTCGGTACAGTAATACTGGTGATACTCATGCCCGTCGTAGCGGTTGAGTCCGCGGAACGTGCCTATCCACAGCTGTCCGGTGGTATCTTCCTCGATACACTGCACGCGACTGTTCGATAGTTCGCCGGAAATCACCAGCCCATGCTCCTCGTCCTTGTCACGATGTCGTGTTTCCGTCTCTTTCTGGCATGCTATCAGGCTCGTCATGGCGATAACCATGACCAACAATATGTTTTCTCCAAACTTCTTTCTCATATTTCCGGTTTTTCCAATGAAATGGTTTTTCCTTCCCTTTTTCCATTTACGGGTACCAAGTTAAGAAAAAAACTCCACATATCGATAAAAACTTGCATTTTTAAACGAATCCGACAAGTTTTGAACAAATCGAAAAACCCGATGATACTTTTGAACACATGGAAAAAACAAACGGACGTTAAGAAATGTTGACATGGACGGATGGTATTACTTTTGCACCCAAGAAAAATTACGTACAACAACCTAATTCATAAACACTAACTAAAAACTCAATGAAAAAGAGCAGTATTTTGATGATGTTGATGGCATTGTGTATGTCTGTCACATCTTTCGCCCAGGGCATCAAGGGTACTGTAATCGACGAGACAGGCGAACCTATTATCGGTGCCACTGTCTCCGATAAGGCAAATACCGGAAATGCCACCATCACCGATATTGATGGTCACTTCACCATCAATGTGAATGCCGGTCAGACGATAGTCGTCTCCTACATCGGCTATGAGACCCAGGAACTGATTGCCCGCGATGACATGACCATCCACATGGCTCCCGACAACAAGGTGCTCGATGAGGTCGTCGTCGTCGGTTACGGCGTACAGAAGAAGAGCAATGTCACGGGTGCCATCTCGCAGGTAAAGCCCGAGGACATGGAGAACCGAACCATTTCCAACGCCCAGCAGGCACTTCAGGGAAAGACCTCGGGCGTGCAGATCATTTCCTCTTCGGCAGCCCCAGGCAGTTCGCCCACGGTGCGCATCCGTGGTTATTCCTCCAATGTGAGTTCCGAACCGCTCTATGTGGTCGATGGTGTGCGCCTGAGCGACATCAGCGGCATCGACCCCAGCACCATCGCCTCGATGGAAATCCTCAAGGATGCCGCCTCTGCCGCCATCTATGGTGCCGAAGCAGGTAATGGCGTGGTGCTTATCACCACGAAGAAAGGCAAGCCTGGTGAGGGAAAGATTTCCTACGACTTCATGTACACCGACGAGAGCCTTGCACGCATCCCCAAGATGCTCAACGCCGAGCAATACATCAACTACATGGACGAGGGTAATATATTCTCTAGAGAATACTTACTGAAAAACTGGGACGGAAAGACCAACACCGCTTGGACCGACGTGGCGTTCAACCATGGTCACATGCAAAAGCATGCCCTCTCGTTCACCGGGGGTAACGACCGCGGCAACTACTACCTCTCGCTCGCGTACCTTGACAATAACGGTATCGTGAAGGGTGATGCTGATGTATACAAACGTCTCACCGCCACCATCAACGGTGAGTACAAAATTAAGGACTGGCTGAAGGTGGGCACGACGAACCAGATAGAGAAATACGACGTGCGTGCAGTGTCGTCGAACAGCGAGTATGGCTCGTTGCTCACCTCCATCCTGATGCTCGATCCCCTTACCCCCGACACCTATACCTACGACGAGTTGCCTTACCAGATGCTGAATGCCATGAACAATGGCAAGCAATTCCTGCAAGATGCCAACGGCAACTACTATGCCGTATCGAAGTTCTATGCCGGTGAGCAGTATCATCCCATGATCATGCGCGACAACAATACCTCGAAGACCGTGGGATTCAACGTCAATGGCTCCATCTACGGCGACTTCATGCCCGTGGCAGGACTAACCATTACCTCACGCTTCGGTTACCGTCTGTCGGGCATGCGCAACAGCGGTGCCTCACTGCCTTTCTATGGCAATGCCGTACAGAGCCGCGACTACCTCGACTTCAGCAGCAGTTCCTCAACTTCCATCTACTACCAGTGGGAGAACTTCGCCAACTACATGAAGACCTTCGGTGGCCATACCGTGACGGCCATGGTGGGTATGTCGTTCCAGAAGTCGACCAGCGACAATGTCAGCGGTTCGCTGACCAGCAACGGCGAAGATGCCCTGAAGAAAAACGACCCACTGTTCTACTACCTGAACTATGCCAACGCTTCCGCCACGAAGGGTGTTTCGGGCGAGACCAACGAGAGCACGAAGTATTCGTACTTCGGACGTCTGAGTTACGACTATCTGGGCCGTTACCTGCTGCAGGCATCGCTGCGTGCCGATGCCGCCGACTTGTCGAAACTCTCGAAGAAGACGCGCTGGGGTTACTTCCCCGCCGTGTCGGTGGGATGGACCATCAGCGAGGAGAGCTTCTTCGAGCCATTGAAGAAAACCTTCGACAGCCTGAAGTTCCGTGCCAGTTGGGGACAGAATGGTAGCCTGTCGGCACTCAGTGGCTACAGTTACAGCACCGACATGGCGCTTGGCGGACTATACCCATTCACTCCTGGAATTATCTACACACAGGCTGCCGCACCCTCTACAATGGGTAACGAGGACCTGAAATGGGAGACATCCGAACAACTGAACTTCGGTTTCGACGGACTGCTCTTCGGGTCACGCATGTCGTTCGGCATCGACTACTTCATCAAGAAGACCAAGGACCTGCTGGTATGGAATACCACGCCATCGCTCATCATCGGCGGTTCCACCTCGCCCATCAATGCCGGTAACGTGGAGAACAAGGGCTTCGAATTCGAACTGGGCTGGCGCGACCACATCGGCGACTTCAGGTACGGCATCCGTGCCAACCTTTCTACACTGACCAACAAGGTGACCTATATCGATCCTTCCATCACCCGTCTTACGGGAAGTACCTTCCACACCTATACCGTGACCTACTTCGAGCAGGGCTTTCCCGTGTATTATTTCCGTGGATATGAGTTCGCCGGTGTCGACAAGGAAACTGGTAACCCCACATTCAAGGACCTCGATAATGACGGCAAGGTGTCGGACGGTGACCTGACCTATATCGGCGATGCCATTCCCGACTTCACCTACGGCATCACGCTGACGGCAGCGTGGAAAGGCTTCGACCTCACCGTCTTCGGCACGGGCTCGCAGGGCAACAAGATTTTCAACTGTATCAATCGTCCCGACTACGCCGCCTCCAACCGCCTGAAAGAAGTGTTCTACGACAACCGCTGGACATCGGAAAACAAGAACGGTACCGTTCCCCGTGCCGGTGCGTCCGACATGGACAAGTATGCCTGCTCCAGCGCGATGATCTACGACGGTTCGTATTTCAAGATCAAGCAGATTCAGCTCGGCTACACCCTACCGAAGAATCTCATCAGCAAGGCTTATCTCAGCCATGCCCGCATCTATGCTTCGCTCGACGACTACTTCACCTTCTCCAAGTATCCTGGTTTCGACCCCGAGGCTTCTGCCAATGCCACCACTGGTATGGGTGTCGACAAAGGCAGTTATCCTACATCCAAGAAGATTGTACTCGGACTGAATATAGAATTTTAGGAGATAGAAGATTCAAAATTGAAGATAGAAACATTTAATGACAAAGACAATGAAAAAGAATATTTTCCATATAGCATTGATGGTTGTGATGGCCATCACGACGCTGGCCTTCACCAGTTGCGACAGCGAGCTCGACATCCAGAAGCATGGCAATTTGGGAAGCATGGACGACTTCTACACCAACGACGAGAATGTCATGCAGGCCACGGCGTCCCTCTACACCGAGATGAGAGGATTCTACTTCAACTGGTTCTTCACCAAGAACCTACTCTCCGATGACATCTGGTGCGGTGGAGGTTCACGTGGTGACAACGGTGAGATGGAGAAACTCAACGAGTATACCTTCGGCACCGACCACAGTATGATACAGAGCCTCTATTCCGGCCTCTATGGCATCATCTACAAAGCCAACCTCATCATCGACAAGACACAAGGCGAGACTCCCGTCATGAAACGTGCCATCAACGAGGCCAAGGTGTTCCGTGCATGGGCCTCCTTCGAACTCGTCACCCTCTATGGCACCGCTCCTGTGGTCGACCATCTGCTCACCCCCGATGAGTACCGTCAGGCCAACGGCGACCCTGCCAATATGTGGGCACTCGTGGAGAGCGACCTCACCGAGGCCATCAACAGCGGCATGCTGCCTTCGAAGACCAAAGTCGACGATGAGGAGACAGGTATCCGTGTTACCAAGGAGACAGCACAGGCCTTCCTTGGCAAAGCCTACCTCTTCCAGGGCAAGTACAGCGAGGCTGCCGCCATGCTCGACAACGTCATCAACTCGCAGTTGTATGCCCTTTTCACCGACGACTACGACAAGCAGTTCCATGCTGCATGGAACAATAATTGCGAGTCGCTCTTCGAACTCCAGAAGCGTTACGACACCGAGCAGATGTGGAGCCAGATGGACATGGTGTTTATCATGCAAGGCTGGCGTACCAGCGTGCTCAACTACGGTGGCCAGGCTGCTGCCGAACTGGCACAGGGTACCTATGGCTTCTGCAATCCCCGCAAGTCGCTCTACGATGCATTTGTGGCGTGGGAAGGTGCCAACGGTTACCGCCTGAACAAGACCATCCTTACCTACGACCAGGTGGAAAAGTATGGCGTATCCATCCAGACCGGACAGTATCTCTATGGCAACGAGGGGTATTTCATGTGGAAGAACCAGGCTTTGAAGGAAGACTGTGTCTCTGACATGTCGTTCTTCCAGGCTGCCCAGTACACCGACCTGAAGGTGATGCGCTATGCCGAGGTGCTGCTTCTCGCTGCTGAAGCGCATCTGCAGGCAGGCAACAACAGCAAGGCGCTCGACTACATCAACCAGATTCGTGTCCGTGCCAAGGAGAGTCCGCTACAGAATGTTACCCTCAACGACATAAAAACTGAAAAACGCCTCGAACTCTGCAATGAGGCAGTGCGCTACCAAGACCTCGTGCGCTGGGGCGATGCCGCTGCGGCCATGGCCGAACAAGGCAAGCAAGTGCCTGATTATACCACCACAGGGGTGATGTGGAAATACCAGAACGACAACTATGGTTTCAAGGAGAAGAACAAACTCCTGCCTATTCCTCTCAAGGAGATTGAACTCAATCCGAATATGACACAAAACAGCGGGTGGTAATGCCAACCGAAATAGAATGACTAATGAATAAAAGAATAGAAGTTATGAAACAGTTGAAATATATCCTTTTGTTGTTGGCAGCCTTCGGCATCGCCTCCTGCGACAGCGATTCCATCGAAGACCTCAGTGGTGAGTTCGGCAACATCACCTTCTGCGACTTCACCAATGCCACCGTGCAACCCACCGACAAGTTGGCAAAGGGCGTCAAAGCCCTCAACACCACGTATACCGACAATGCGGGCAATACGCTCACCCTACGCTTCGGGAGCAAGGAGTGGATTCTTGGTGAGGGCAGCTATGCACCTGTGGAGACCGTCAGCGGCGCAGGCACCTATTCCGGTACCATCAACGGTGCCGCCATTACTGATGGCAATGTCGACGTGAGTATTGTCGGTGACACATACTTCGTTTCCGGTCTGCTGAAAACCAACGACGGCAAGCAGTACAAAACCTACTACAAGGGGCCGATGACCTTCATCGTCGGCGAGGACGACCCTGAGGCCAGCGGCTATACAATGAGCATTCAAAAGAGTCCGGTGAGTGTCTTCGACTGGACTACCTTCACCTCTACCGACTATCCAGACGTGACGAAGTACACCATCAACATCAGCGACCCCACAGGCAAGCAGGTGGCTGTGTTCGATGCCATCAACAGCAACAATCTGACTACCGAGCAACTCGCGGGCACCTATCACATTGAGAGTTATTCACATGAGCCGTTCCTCGTCGATGCCGGTTATTCAATACCCGAATACGGTATGGCTGGCGGTAGTTGCTATATGGATGATGCCGGCAACATGCAGTACATCATAGGTGGAGGTACCATAGAGATAACTACCGTCATGGGTATCGACGGTAGCACGCTCTATTCCTTCAAGGGCACAGGCCTGAGTACGGTGGATATCGCTGGTGTTTCCAGCGAGGGCGGTTCCTTCAACATCATGTTCGTCTCTTATTTCGAAGTAAAGGGAGCGGCCTATAGAGACCTCACCATCGACAGCAGTATCCTCGGACAACAGATGAAATACTCCATCTATGTGCCCGATGGCTATGACGGCCAAACCACCCTTCCCGTGCTCTATATGCTGCATGGGATGGGTGACGACCAGAACTCCTGGCTCGATAAGGGCAACCTGATGGCACTCACTAGTGCTGCCATAACTAAAGAAGACGTGGGCAAAGTGGTCGTCGTCATGCCCGATGCCAAGCAAACGTTCTATTGCAACGGCTTTCAGGACGGCATGCTCTACGAAGACTATTTCTTCAATGAACTCGTGCCCACCGTGGAGGGGATGTTGAATGTCGGCAAGGAGAAGTCGAAGCGTGCCGTCGGCGGACTGTCGATGGGAGGCTATGGTACACTCTACTATGCCGTGGAACACAGCGATATGTTCTGCTGTGCCTATGCCATGAGTCCCGCCTGCTACATCAATGGCCTGCCCAACCTCTTCGACCTCTATCCTGCCGCCAATATCGGCGAACTGCCCGACCTCACCATGGAGGTGGGAACGGAGGATACAACCGTCTATGGCACATGCCCATGGCTGGCAGGCACCATTCAGGCTCTCGGTCTCGCCAATTTCGAATATATCGAGCGTCCGGGTGTGCACGACTGGAAGTTCTGGATGGAGTGCTATCCCAAGTTCTTGGCCAAATTGGGCAAGTATTTCAAATAAAAGAAGCTATTTGTTTGAAAAGATGAATAAAATGTTTATATTTGTGGCAAACAATCAAAACCTTATACGATGAAATCTATTAAAACCTTATTCTTGACAATCCTGTGCCTCATGGGTATGACGGCACTGGCACAGCAGAACCTCAACTGGGGACAAGGAGAACAGGTCATCTCGCCAGAAGTACATGACAATAACACCGTAACTTTCCGCATGGTAGCCCCACAGGCACAGAAGGTTCAGATTACCGGTGACTTCCTGCCCACAATGAAGATGGAAACACCCTATGGCACCTACGATTCACCTGGCGTGGCCGAGTTGGTAAAAGACGACAAAGGCGTGTGGTCCTTCACATCTTCCGTACTGAAGCCCGAACTTTACATGTACAACTTCATCGTGGATGGCGTGAAGGTGACCGACCCCCTGAATGTCTATTCCCTGCGCGATATCAACAACCTCTTCAATATCTTCCTCATTCCTGGTGGACGAGTCGATCTCTACAAGGTCAACAAGGTGCCCCACGGCACAGTGAGCAAGGTGTGGTACGAGAGCCCTACGGCAGGCCTTACCCGTCGTTGCACCGTCTACACCCCTGCCGGCTATGAGACCAGTGGCAAGAAATACCCCGTGCTCTACCTGTTGCATGGCATCGGCGGCGACGAGAACGCGTGGAGCGAACTCGGCCGTGCCGCACAGATTCTCGACAACCTCATTGCCCTGGGCAAAGCCGAGCCGATGATTGTGGTGATGACCAATGGCAATATCTCCCAGGAAGCGTGTCCGGGAGAGACCTCCGAGGGGTTCACGGTGCCTACGATGATGCTGCCCAAGACGATGGACGGCAACTTCGAGACAGCTTTCCCCGATGTCATCAAGTTTATCGAGAAAGCCTATCGTGTGAAGGCCGACAAGGCCAATCGCGCCATCGCGGGCTTGTCGATGGGTGGTTTCCACAGCCTCTTCATCAGCATCAACAACCCCGATACGTTTGACTATATCGGTCTCTTCTCCGCTGCCGTCGATCAACAGCAGCAAGGTGGGATACAGGGTGTCTATACCGACCGCGACGCGAAGATTGACAGGTTGTTCAGCAAGAACCCGAAACTCTTCTGGATAGGTATCGGCAAGACCGACTTCCTCATCAAGAACAACAACGACCTGCGTGCTAAACTTGATGCCAAGCACCACAAGTATACCTATCTGGAAACCGAGGGTGGACATATCTGGCGCAACTGGCGTATCTACCTCTCGGAGTTCGTGCCCCTGCTGTTCAAGTAATAATAAATGGAATTGATTTGAAGGGAAGTTAAAGAGGAGTATTATCCTTTTAACTCCCCTTCAATGAATTATTTATCTTCATATTTTCTGTAATCTTAAATTGGGCGAAGCCCGAAATACTCCAACACCCAAAAAACATGAAAAAATCACTCCTTTCTGCACTTGCCGTGGTCATCATCGCGGGTGGCTGTACCTCGGAAAAAGGACTTCAGAACACCATCAACCGTGAGGAGACAATGACCAAAATGTCGGTTGAAGACAAGGCACATTTCGTTATCGGTACAGGCATGGCGGGATTCAGCGGCGATGATGCCGTCATCGGCTCCACCCGTAGCCTCGTTCCCGGCGCCGCCGGCACTACCTATCCCCTCGACTCCCTCGGCATCCCCGCCATCGTACTGGCCGACGGTCCTGCCGGCCTGCGCATCGACGCTACCCGCGAGGGAGACCAGAACACCTACTACTGCACGCATTTCCCCATCGGCACGCTGCTCGCCTCGACATGGAATACCCAACTCATCGAAGAGGTGGGAACCGCCATTGGTAATGAGGTGAAGGAATATGGTGCCGACGTGTTGCTCGCTCCTGCCGTGAACATCATGCGCAACCCGCTCTGCGGCCGCAACTTCGAATACTACTCCGAAGACCCAGTGGTGGCGGGGAAGACTGCTGCCGCCTATATCCGTGGTGTGCAGAAGAACGACGTGGGCACGAGCATCAAGCACTTCGCTGCCAACAACCAGGAAACCAACCGCATGAACACCGATGCGCACATCTCGCAGCGTGCTCTCCGTGAGATTTACCTCAAAGGTTTCGAGATTGCCATCAAGGAGAGCAAGCCCTGGACCGTGATGACGTCGTATAACTACATCAACGGCATCTACACATCAGAGAGCAAGGACCTTGTTGAAACCATCCTCCGTGAGGAATGGGGATACGAGGGCACCGTGATGACCGACTGGTTCGGTGGCAAGGACGGTGCCAAGCAGATGTGGGCGGGCAACGACATGCTGCAGCCTGGTAAGGCTGAGCAGTTCGACTCCATCGTTGCCGGCGTAAAAAGCGGCAAACTTGCCGAGGCCGACCTCGACCGCAACGTGCAGCGTGTCCTCAATCTCGTGGAGAAGAGTCCGCGCTACCAAGGCTACCAGTATTCGAACAAGCCCGACCTGAAGGCCCATGCCGAGGTGACACGCCAGTCGGCTGCCGAAGGCATGGTACTGATGAAGAACGAGGATGCACTGCCTTTCAGCGAAGGCATCAAGAACGTGGCGCTTTATGGCAACACCTCCTACGACTTCATCGCCGGTGGCACGGGTTCCGGCAATGTCAACCACGCCTATGTCGTTTCCCTTCTCGACGGAATGAAGAACGGCGGATACACCGTCTCCGAGGAACTGAAGCAGACCTATGAGGCCTATCTCGCTGACTGTAAGGCAAAGACAGAGGCTGCCCTCGAGGCCGCTGCCAAGAAAGACCCCAACGCCGCCCAGTTGCAGCGTTTCCTGCCCCAGCCCCTGCCCACAGAGAAACAGTTCTCTGTCGACGAGTTGACAGCCCAGGCTGCTGCTGCCGACGTGGCGGTAATCACCCTCGGCCGTCTCTCGGGCGAGTTCCTCGACCGCAAGGTGGCCGACTTCAACCTCAGTGCCTCCGAGCGCTCGCTCGTGGAGCAGGTATGCGATGTCTACCACAAGGCTGGCAAGAAGGTGGTGGTGCTGCTCAATATCGGTGGCGTCATCGAGACGGCCTCGTGGAACGCCCTGCCCGATGCTATCCTCTGTGCATGGCAGGCAGGCCAGGAGGGTGGCAATAGCGTCGTCGACGTGCTCAGCGGCAAGCAGTCGCCTTCTGGGAAGTTCACCATGACATGGCCGGTGCAGTTCACCGATGCCTATTCATCGAAGAACTTCCCCATCGACGAAGACCCCCGCATCGATATGTTGAACCAAGGACAGAAAGGCAACGTGCGGAATGTCGACTTCACCGACTATGAAGAAGACATCTATGTGGGATACCGCTATTTCGACTCCTTCAACGTGCCCGTGAGTTACCCCTTCGGCTTCGGCCTCAGCTACACCTCTTTCGACTACAGTGATGCGAAAGTCAACGCCAAGGGCGATGGCTATGAGGTGAGCGTCGTGGTGAAGAACACGGGTGAGCGCGAGGGCAAGGAAGTGGTGCAACTCTATGTCTCCGCTCCAGACAACAAGGCTGCCAACAAGCCCGTGAAGGAACTGAAGGCCTATGCCAAGACACGTCTGCTGAAACCTGGCGAGAGTGAGACCGTCACCCTTCAGGTTAAGGCTGCCGACCTCGCTTCCTACGATGAGGCTTCCTCGGCATGGGTAGTGGCAGCGGGCGATTATCAGTTCCTCGTCGGTGCCTCCTCACAAGACATCAAGGCTACGCTCAGCGCTGCAGTGAAGGCCTTGACACAGAAGGCTAACGACGTGCTGAAGCCAGAAGTGAAGATGAACCTCTTAAAAAGACAGTAAATGATACATAAGATTAGATTGGTTATTGTTGCTGTAGCCGTGTCATGCGGCTACAGCCTTCAGTGTGCTGCCCAGCTGTTGCGGGCAGATAACATCGACGAGGTGGTGAAGGCCATGACACTCGAGGAGAAGTGTCATCTCGTCCTCGGCTGTGGCATGCACTTCAACGACGAGGCGAAGTTCCCCGGTACTGCTGGCAGTACTTTTGGCGTGGCACGTCTTGGAATCCCCGAGACCTATTGTGCCGACAGCCAGCAGGGACTGCGCATGGACAGCAAACGTGCCTGGGACCATCGCGACTATTACCCCACAGACTTCGTGGCTTCGATGACGCTCGCCTCGACATGGGACCGCGAGGCTGCCTATAAAGTGGGTAAAGGCATCGGCAACGAGGTGAAAGAGTTTGGGCTCGACTGGATACTTTCACCTTCGATGAATCTCATCCGCAGTGCCTTATGTGGCCGCAACCACGAGTATTACTCGGAAGACCCCTACCTCTCGGGTACCATCGCCGCTGGTTATGTGAACGGTGTACAAAGCGAGGGAACGGCTGCCTGTCCGAAACATTTCATCGCCAACAATCAGGAGACGAACCGTAACAACAATATCTCACAAATATCGCAGCGTGCATTGCGTGAGATTTATCTGAAGGCTTTCGAGATTATGATTAAGGAGAGTAACCCCTGGACAATCATGACCTCTTACAATAAACTCAACGGACCGTATGCCCTCCAGAACCGTGACCTGCTCACCACCATCGTGCGCGACGAGTGGGGATGGAAGGGCATGTATGTCTCCGACTGGAATGCCGGTGATGATGCTGTAGCCGCCATGAAGGCAGGCAATGATATGCTGCAACCCGGACAAGACAAACAGTATCAGGCCATCCTCGCTGCTGCCAAGAGCGGAGAACTGTCGATGGATATCCTCAACGCCAATGTCAAGCGCATCTTGGAGTACATTGTTAAGACACATAACTTCAAAGGTTATCAGGAAAGCAACAATCCTGACTTGAAAGGACATGCGCAGGTGGTGCGCGAGGTGGGTGCCGACGGTATCGTCCTCTTGAAGAACAGTGATGTCCTTCCACTTACGGGAAGGGTTGTCGCATTGTTCGGATGCACTTCCTATGACTGGATTTCCGGTGGCTCTGGTTTTGGTGGAACCAGCGTAGGTCATTACACAGTATCTCTTGTAGAGGGTCTGCGCAGTGTGGGTTATGGCGTTTATAAACCTCTCATCGACACTTACACCAAACATCTCGCAGTCGAAGAGAAACGGTTGTTCCCCAATGGCCGTCCGCCCTTCTCACTGCAGCCTCCTGCCCGTGCTGAGGAGAAGCAGTTTACTGCCGATGAACTCAATTCCGCCATTGATGGCAGCAACGTGGCCATCATCTCATTGGGTCGCAAGAGCGGTGAGGCTGCCGACCGTAGCGAGGCAGACTTCTATCTGAAGGAAGGTGAGAAGCAGTTAATCAAGGCTGTCAGTGAGGCTTATCACGCCAAAGGCAAGAAAGTGGTGGTTTTGCTCGACATATGCAGTCCTATCGACGTAGCTTCATGGCAGGACCAGGTCGATGCCGTCGTCTGCACATGGCAGGGAGGTCAGGAGAGTGGTTTCGCTGTTGCCGATGTGCTATCGGGCAAGGTCAATCCCAGTGGTAAGTTGCCCATGACCTTTCAAATCAAATACGGTGATGCCTATGCCGACAGGAACTTCCCCGCCAATGTCGATGACAAGACCCTCGGCGCAATGTTCATGTGGGGCTACAACAAAGACACAGCTCCCAAAGACCGCCAGCCGCAGAAGGATATCGACTTCACCAATTATGAGGAAGACATCTATGTGGGATACCGCTATTTCGACAGTTTCGGCAAGCCCGTGGCCTATCCCTTCGGCTTTGGCCTGTCCTATACCACCTTTTCTTTCAACAACGCATCGTGTAGTGTCGAGGGCGATACCTACACCGCTTCCGTAGAGGTGACGAACACTGGCACCCGTGCCGGGCGTCAGGTGGTGGAACTCTTCGTGGCGGCACCCAACAGCAAGAAACTCAATAAACCGGCAAAAGAGTTGCGCAACTATGCCAAGACGCGTCTGCTGCAACCCGGTGAAAGCCAGGTCGTAACGATGACGGTAAAAACGTCCGACCTCGCCTCGTTCAACGAGAAGGCCTCTGCCTGGAAGACCGATGCCGGCATCTACGACTTCCTCTTCTGTTCGTCGGCTAACGATGTGGAGGCCAAGGTCTCCGTCAAGGTAAAGGCTTGGACGCAGAAGGTGCACAACGTGATGCAGCCCAACGTAAAACTTCAACTACTACGAAGATAATATGAAAAAGTGCTTCACAATGCTCTTCTTGGCTGTTGCCACCCTGCCCATGAGTGCGCAGTGGCAACGCCAGCCCACGCCCAACGACACTTTGCAGTCCGTACGCAATCTGGGCGGAGGACGGGTGGCGTTCAGCATCTATGCCCCCAATGCCAAGGAGGTGGGGTTCGGAGGCGATGCCATGCCATGGGGTAAGCCCGTGGAGTTCCAGAAAGCCGACAATGGCGTATGGACCGCCGTGATTCCCGATGTGAAGGATGGTGTCTACCGCTATCATTTCGTTGTCGATGGCGTGACGGTGCAAGACCCGAAGGGGATGCTCTCTCCCGAAACAGCTGCCCTGGCGAATGTCGGCGACGGCAAACAGTTCTACGACGTGCGCAGCGACATCCCCCATGGTGCCGTTGCCCAGCGGCTCTATCACAGCACGACACTGAAAACCTTGCGACGGCTGCATGTATGGACACCCGCAGGCTATGAGAAAGGTTCAGAACCATTGCCCGTGCTCTATCTCATCCATGGGGGTGGCGACAACGATGCGTCATGGCCTGGTGTGGGCTGTGCCGGCACCATCCTCGACAACCTGATGGCTGAAGGGAAAATGCTACCCATGGTGGTTGTCATGCCCAACGGCTCCATACCCACCGAAAACCTGATGGACGAGGTGCCGCTCTTTGAAAAAGACCTCATGACCGACATCATTCCCTTCATCGAAGCCAACTACCGTGTGCTTCCCGACAAGCGCCACCGTGCCGTGGCAGGGCTTTCCATGGGTGGCATGGAAACGATGGAGACGTTGCTCAACGATTACGACAAGTTCGACTATTTCTGGGTGCTGAGCGCTGGTTGGTTCCCAGCCCAGAAAGAGCAGTTCGAAGGCTATCGCCAACGTCTTGACCAAGTAGCAGATGGGGTGAAGAAGAACGTGCGCCAACTGGTATTCACCCAGGGCGGCCCCGAGGACATTGCCTACCAGAATGGCCTTGCCACCCTGAAACTCTTTGATGCCGCCGGCATCAAGTACGAGTACTATGAGGCTCCGGGAGGCCATACCTGGTACACGTGGCGCAACAACCTTTACCAACTCGCACAACAACTCTTCAAATGAAAAGGATGAAAACCACGGACACATGTCCCTTTTACTTCCCTTAAATACCTTTTAAAAAGATATGAAAAAAGCATTTTTGACTTTGGCACTTGCTGTCGTGTGCGGCATGACAGCAACGGCACAGGAGAAACTCTTCAACAGTGCCAGTGTGCAATCCCCCGTCGTCAACCCCGACGGGACAGTAACTTTTAACCTCTTTGCACCCAAGGCCGTGAAGGTGGAGGTGACGGGTGACTTCCTGCCACCTCAGACCATCGAAATCGAGGGCTACGGCAAGTACGATGCCCCGGGGGTGGCCCCATTGGTAGAAGGTCGTAACGGCGTGTGGACCTACACCACCGAGAAACTTGCCCCCGAGATGTATAGTTACACCTTCAACATCGATGACATGACGAGCGTGAAAGACCCCGCCAACATTTACGTGAACCGCGACATTGTGTCGTTCACCAATATCTTCATCGTCAGCGAGCAGAAGGGTGACAAGGGCGACCTCTACCGCGTGAACGAGGTACCCCACGGCAACCTCTCGAAGGTGTGGTACAACAGTCCTACGCTGAAGATGCAGCGCCGCATGACCATCTACACCCCGCCGGGTTACGACAAGGGGGGCAAGTACCCCGTGCTCTACCTCCTTCATGGTGCCGGTGGCGACGAGAACGCATGGAGCGAACTCGGCCGCGCATCTCAGATTCTCGACAATCTCATCGCGCAGGGTAAGGCAAAGCCGATGATTGTGGTGATGCCCAACGGCAACCCCAATTGCCAGGCAGCGCCGGGAGAGTGGTCATGGGGCATGTACACCCCGGGCTTCCGTGATGCAGGCACGGGTCCCACGACACCTGCCGTATCCACCATCCCCGAGAGTTTCATGGATATTGTCAACTATGTAGATGCCAACTACCGCACGCTGAAAGATCGTGCCCATCGTGCTGTCTGTGGTCTGTCGATGGGTGGCGGACATACCTTCGCCATCAGCCTCCTCTATCCTACGACGTTCGACTACTATGGCCTTTTCTCCGCTGGCCTGCACCTGGGCAAGGGGTTCAGTGGCAACCAGCCTTTCGCCGAGCAAATCAAGAGCGATCCCGACTTTGCACAGCAGTCGGCACGCCTCTTCGGCAGCAAGCCCAAACTCTACTGGATGGGAATGGGAAAGACCGATTTCCTCTACCAGAGTACCGTCGACCTACGCAATTACTGGGATTCGAAGGGTTACAAGTATGAGTATGTGGAAACCGATGGTGGACATATCTGGCGCAACTGGCGCATCTACCTGACCATGTTCGCACAGAAGATTTTCAAGTAGGTTCTTACGCCATTCACACACCAATCTGTTTGGTAGCATTTCGGAATCCCGAAATGTAGAAAAAAAAAGACACGGAGGTACAGAGAAAGACGCTGTACTTCCGTGTCGCTGTATAGATATGCCAACCGACGGCAGTCTATTTCTTCTTCGGCTTACGCCTTGCCCAGCCTTCCTCGGTGAAGTCGGGCTCGTCACCCTTCAGTACGGGAGTGCGGTCGGGGAAGAACTGCCGCCAGTCGCCGTTGTCGTTGTCCATACGGGCGGCACCACGGCTGCCCTTGCGTGAGCGGGGGGCATCGTCGCTGCTGCGCTGGCGTTTCGACTTCTTCTCGAAACGGCCGAAGTCGTCGTGGGTGAAGTCAGTGGGGTATTCGCTGCGGCGCTGGCGCTGTGGGCGGTCGCTGCGGTCGCTGCGGTCGCTGCGGTCGCCACGACCAGCGGGAGCGGCCTTGCGGCTGTCTCGCCGTCCACCACCATGTCCCTTCTCGTCGGCATCGTTGCAACGCACGTCGCGGTTCTTGTAAGTGGTGCCGTCGAGGGCTTCCATCACCTTCTCGGCATCCTCTTCGGGCACTTCGATGTAAGAGAATTTGCCCAACAGGTCGATATGGCCTACTTCCTGGCGCCCTTTCACGTGCTTGTTGATGAACTGCATCACTTCGCCGGGGTAGAACCCGTCGTCCTTGCCGAGGTTGATGAAGAGGCGGCGGAAGCCCCGCTCTGCCTTTCGGTGCCCCTGGCTCTTGCCCTTGCCGTCGCCCCTGCGCTCCGATGCCTTGCGCTCACCCTTGCCTGAGGGTTTCTCTATCACGGGAGCGTCGGCATAGTAAGCGAGGAAACGGCCAAAGTTGCGCGACACGATTTTCTTGATGAGGTCTTCCTTCTCCATGTACTCGAAATGGCGGTTGATTTCCTTCATGAACGGGGCGATCTCTTCCTCGTTCACGTCGGTCTTCTCAATCTGGTCCATTACACGGTACAACTGCTTGGTGCAGATTTCCTGTGGTGTGGGGAGGTCGGCCTCCACGAATGCCTTGCCAATCTCTTTCTCGATGGCCTTGATTTTCTTTACCTCACGCGTGTGGACGATGGAGATGGAGGTGCCTTTCTTGCCCGCGCGTCCGGTACGTCCGCTGCGGTGGGTGTAGTTTTCAATGTCCTCGGGCAGTCCGAAGTTGATGACATGGGTGAGGTCATCCACATCCAGTCCGCGTGCAGCCACGTCGGTAGCAACGAGGAGTTGTGTGAGGTGTTGCCTGAATTTCTGCATCGTCAGGTCGCGCTGCTGTTGTGAGAGGTCACCATGCAGCGACTCGGCGTTGTAGCCATCGCGGATGAGTTTGTCGGCTATCTCCTGCGTCTCTATCTTCGTGCGGCAGAAGATGATGGCGAAGATGCGGGGGTAGTAGTCGACGATGCGTTTCAGGGCGAGGTACTTGTCCTTGGCATGCACGAGGTAGAAGATATGGTTCACGTGCTCGGCTCCCTCGTTGCGACTGCCCACCACGATTTCCTTGTGGTCGTGCAGGTAATTCTTGGCAATGGCCTCTATCTCCTTGCTCATGGTGGCAGAGAAGAGAAGGGTGTTGCGGGTGGTGGGCACGCCCTCGAGAATCTCGTCGATGCTCTCCGAGAAGCCCATGTTGAGCATCTCGTCGGCCTCGTCAAGCACCACGTTGCTCACGTTGTCGAGGTGTGCCACGCCGCGGTTCATCAGGTCGATGAGGCGACCAGGGGTGGCGACGATGATTTGCACGCCCTTGCGCAGCGCGTTGATCTGGTTGACGATGGAGGTGCCGCCATAGACGGGCACGATTCTGATGCCCGACATGTATTTGGAGAAATCCTTCAGGTCGTCGCTGATTTGAAGGCAAAGTTCGCGGGTGGGCGAGAGGATAAGTGCCTGGGTCGACTTGTCCGAAGGGTCGATTTTCTGCAGGAGGGGTATGCCGTATGCTGCCGTCTTGCCCGTGCCGGTCTGTGCCAGGGCAATGACGTCGTTGCCGATGCCGAGCAGATAGGGAATCACCTCTTCTTGCACGGGCATGGGTTGTTCAAACCCCATCTCGGTGATGGCGTGGCGAATATCTTCGCACACGCCCAGTTCTTCAAATGTTTTCAAATCTAATCTTTTAATTTTCAATTTTCAATCTTCAATCTTCTTCTTGACCTTTTCTAACTCAACCTTGAAGATGAGGGTGGAATAGGGTGGAATTTCATCACCTGCTCCACGTGTGCCGTATGCGAGGTCATAAGGGATGTAGAGTTCCCACATGCTGCCCTCGGGCATCAGGGTAAGGGCCTCTGTCCAGCCCTTGATCACTTGTGAGGGTCTGAATGTGGTGGTCTGCGGGTCGCGGGTATAACTGCTGTCGAAGACCGTGCCGTCGATGAGACGACCTTCGTATTTCACCTCTACCTCGTCGTTGGGGCTGGCTACGGCACCGCTGCCTTGGCGCAGCACCTTGTATTGCAGGCCGCTGGGCAGGATTACTACATCTGGTTGCTTGGCGTTCTCGGCGAGGAAATGGGCTCCTTCTTCTTTATTCTTGCCATATTTTCTCTCCATGGCCTTATTATGTACGCGCTCTACCATGCCATCTATCTGCGGAGCCATTTGGTCGATGTCCATCACGTTCTTGTTGCCATTGATACCATCAATGATACCGGCGATGAGGTGATTGGTCGACACTTGATTGTTGGGGTCATCTAAAAAGACGCTCTTGTTGATGCCCCTGGTCATCTGTGCGCCCATTTGTATACCGGCGAAGTAGGCATCCTCGCTGCTGCTATTGCCAGCCTTGGTGCCCTCAGCGTAACCTCTGATGAAGTCATCGATGTAGGTGGTATCGATACCTTGTTGCATCATGTAACTTTTCACCTGTCCGCCATTGGCAAGACCAATGACATAGCAGACAGAGTCTTCAGCGTTTTGTAGCACCACGGGTATGGCTTTCTGTTTCTTGTCTTTCTTCTTCTTGGCCTCAGTGGTGCTGAGGGTGGCACCCATGGCGATGAGGAGTGCCAGTAAAAGTATCTTCTTCATGTTGTATGGATTCTGTTTGGAGGAAAATGGTGTTGTTGGTCAACAATTAGCACCCGCCCATGTAGGCAGGTGCCAATTGTTGTTTTGCGTTGTTATGGGATATAGCCGTCCGCTTTCTTGAAGGGAGCCGGATTATTTCGACTCCAGGAGTTCAACCTTGAAGATGAGGGTAGAGAAAGGCTTGATGCCTGCCATCTCACGCTCACCATAGGCTTGCTCGGCGGGGATGTAGATTTCCCAGGTAGAGCCTACGGGCATGTGGGTAAGGGCCTCTGCGAAACCAGGGATATTCTGGCGAACCATCATCTCCAGGGGTTTGCCGTGCTTTTCGGAACTGTCGAACACCACGCCGTCGATGGTCTTGCCCTCATAGTTCACCTTTACGGTAGAGGTGTCGGTGGGGATGGCACCAGTACCTTCCTTGATGACTTTGTACTGCACGCCAGAGGGGAGGGTCTTCACGCCGGGTTTCTTGGCATTCTCAGCAAGGAACTTGGCGCCTTCTTCCTTGTTCTTGATGTATTTGCTCTCAGTCACCCTGTTGTGCACGCGGTCGGCCATGGCATCAATCTGCGGACCCATCTGCTCGATGTCCAACACTTTCTTGCTGCCCTTGATGCCGTCTACTAAACCGGCGATGAGGTTTTTGGTCGACACATGATAGATGGAGTCGCCGGCGAAGATACCCTTGTTGATGCCGTTGGTCATCTCTGAACCCAGTCGCATACCAGCATAGTAGGCTGCATCACTGTTGCTGTTACCTGCCCTGGTGCCCTCTTTGAAACCTCTTACAAAGTCAGCGATATAGGCAGAGTCGATACCTTGCTGCATCATGTATTGCTTTACCTGTCCGCCGTTGGCAAGACCGATGGCATAGCTGAGTGTGTCGATGTCGGAGTGCAGGCTGGCTTTAGGTGAGTGGCTGCACGAAGCGCTGGCCATGGCGATGATGGCTGCTGTTGCGATGATTGATAATTTTTTCATGAATTGTTCTGTATTTTTATTTTTGTTGTTGTTTCAATTTCTTTTGCAAGAAAGGAAAGTGAATTATTTCACTTCAATGAGTTCCACATCGAAGATAAGTGCGGAAAAGGGAGGAATGAGCGTTCCTGCACCGCCCTCGCCATAGCCTAAGCGATAGGGAATGAAGAAACGGTATTTCGCACCCTCTTGCATGAGTTGCAGGCCTTCGGTCCAGCCGGTGATGACTTGGTTGAGGGGGAAGGTGGCTGGCTCGCCACGCTGGAAACTGCTGTCGAAGACGGTGCCGTCGACGAGGAATCCCTCATAGTGGCATACCACTTCGTCGGTAGCCTTAGGCTTGCGGCCGTTGCCTTCGCGCAAGACCTTGTATTGCAGACCGCTGGGGAGTGTGATTACGCCATCGTTCTTGGCGTTCTCGGCGAGGTATTTTTCTCCGGCTTCCTTGGCCACCTTACCCTGCACGGCGCGGTCGGCATTCATCTTTTGTTCTTTCTGTTTGAAATAGTCTTCCACGATGCTTTGCGCGTCTTTGTTGGAGACTTTGAGGGTGTTGCCAGCCAATACATCCTTGATGGCTTCGGCAAAATCATCGATATTGAGGTCTGTGGCTCCCATTTGGGCCAGTTGGCGCCCGATGCCCAACCCCAAAGCGTAGCTAACTTTATCCATGTTAAAATCTTAAGAATTGAAATGCTGTTTGAAAATTGCGGCAAAGTTACTCATTTTCTGTGATTGAAAGGGTGTAATTTGTGGAAAAAATACTATTTTTGTACATTATTAATAATTTGGAATGTCGTTGGAAATAGTTCTGTCATAAGATTGTATTTGCATTTCGTCTTTTGATGAATAGCGCATTTACTGTCGATGGCGACAGTTAGAGCGCCATTCCGCAAGTATAACATCAATCTTTACCGTTATGAAGAAAATTGTGATATTGACAGGTGCCGGCATGTCGGTGGAGAGCGGACTGAAGACTTTCCGCGATGCCGATGGCCTGTGGGAGAATTACCCGGTGGCGCAGGTGGCAACACACGAGGGGTGGCTGAATGACCCCGTGCTCGTCACGAAGTTCTACAATATGTTGCGCAAGAAGTCGCTGAATGCCAAGCCCAACAAGGGGCATGAGCTGGTGGCAGCCCTGCAGGACTACTACGACGTGACGGTGGTGACACAGAATGTGGACAACCTGCACGAGGAAGCAGGCAGCAAGAAAGTGGTGCACCTGCATGGTGAACTGATGAAGGTATGCTCGAGTATTGACCCCTACGACCCCCGTTACATCCAGACACTCACACCAGAGAATGCCGAAGTGGAAGTGGGTGCGAAGGCGGGTGACGGTTCGCTGCTCCGTCCACATATCGTATTCTTCAACGAGGCGGTGCCGATGATTGAGGTGGCAGCAGAGAAATGTCTTGAGGCCGATATCTTCATCATCATTGGTACTTCACTGGTGGTTTATCCTGCCGCCGGACTGGTGAGGTATGTGCCGCAGCACGCCCCCATCTACCTCATCGACCCAGGCGATGTGCGTATCCCCGAGACCGCGCGTTTCGAGCACCTGAAGATGGGTGCTTCGGAAGGCATGAAGATTCTCTACGAGCGGTTGGTAAAACAGGCTTAAAAACTTTTATCCCGAATTAAAGAATGAGTCTTTCTGAAAGAATTCTTTCGGCAATTCTTTAATTCGGGATAAATGTCATTTGGAGACGAGGCAAGCTGTTAGGCTTCCTTCTGACGGGTGCCCATACGGGCTTCCACCACATTCACCACGTAGTCGCCGAGTTTCTCGCACTCGGCGATGATGTCCATGTAGATGGTTCCCACGCCATAGGCGTATTCATGGTTGTTGATGTCGTTGATGTTCTGCGACTTCAACTGGTTGCGGTAGTTGTTGATTTCGTTCTCGATGTTGAACGAGCGGTTCACGTCGAACGACTCTTTCCTGCCACTCATCAGCGAGTTCATCTGGTCGAGGGCGTTATTGGTGAGTTCCATCATCTGGTGCAGGTGCTCGTATTGCTTGTCGGTGAAATGGTCTTGGTTCACTTGTACCTTGCGGTTGATGGTGCGTGCCATGTTGTAGCAGGAGTCGCCGATGCTCTCGAGTTCAGAGATTTCACGAAGCATGGCGCGTATCTTGCCTTTGGTCTCATCGCTCAGGTGGGCGTCCGATACCTGGTCAAGGTATTTGGCAATCTCAATTTCCATGTTGTCGGAAATTCCCTCGTATTTCTCTATGCGTGAGAAGAGCTTGCTGAATTTCTGCTCGTCTTTTTCAGTGAGCAATTCGCGCACCATGCCGAACATGCGCTGCATGCGCTCGGCAAACGACCGTATCTCCTTCTGTGCCTCCAGAACAGAGAGTTCGGGGGTCTTCATGATGCCCGAGGTAATGAAGTGCAGGCGGAAGTCTTCTTCCTCCTCCTCGGTCTTACCCTTGATGACCCAACACACGAACCGCTTGATGTAGGGGATGAACCATATCTGAAGGAGGGTGTTGGTGACGTTGAAGGTGGAGTGGAAGGCGGCGAGCACGATGCTGATTTTCGCCAAATTGGCTGCATAGCCGGGTTCTCCGGTGCCGATGTGGCGGTCGAAGCCCACGAAGGAACAGACGAGGTCGACGAAGGGCTGCAGCAGGATGAGTGCCCAGGTCACACCGATGACGTTGATGGTGAAGTGGGCGAGGGCGGCACGGCGCGCCGATGTGTTGGCGGTTAGTGCCACGATATTGGCGGTAATGGTCGTGCCGATGTTCTCGCCGAGCACGAGCATGATGCCTTGGTCAATGTGGAGTACGCCAGTGGAACAGAGGGTCATCGTGATGGCCATGATGGCAGCCGATGACTGTACGCAGAGCGTCAGCACGGTACCCATGAATAGGAAGAAGAAGGAGTTCCAAAAGTTGGGCTCGTTGAATCTCTGGAAGAAACTGCTGATGGTGACGCTGGTCTCAGGATCTTCTACCAGCGAGAATCCAGTTTCCTTGAGTGTGCTCAGTCCGAGGAAGAGGAAGGCCACACCGAAGAGGAAATCGCCGAGGATGCGGCGCTTCTTCATGTATATCAGGATAATGCCGATGAAAAAGGCTGGATAGATGAGGTTGGAGACATTGAACACGTCGGTGAGCGACATAATCCATGCGGTGACGGTGGTGCCGATGTGCGCGCCCATGATGACGCTGATGGCTTGCACGAGAGTGAGCAGTCCGGCATTGACGAACGACACGGTCATCAGCGTGGTGGCGGTGGAACTCTGTACGGCTGCCGTGACGAAGATACCAGTGAGCATGCCGGTGAAGCGGTTGGTGGTCATCGCGCCGAGGACATGGCGCAGCTGTGGGCCGGCCATCTTCTGCAAGCTCTCGCTCATGGATTTCATACCGAACATGAGGAGGGCCAGAGAGCCGAGCAACTTAAAAATTATCCAAATCGACATAAAAAATGAAAATTATTCAGAAATAATCCCTTTTCTCGTTTTTTCTCACTACTTTTACAAGCAAATCTAAAAAATGACGATGCTATGAGAGAAATGCTAAAAATCCGATGCAAAAATAATAAAAAAATCCTAAAATTCCCGATAGGGAGCAAGCTTTCTGAAATTTTTTCAGGATTCGGTCTGGAAATGCCTTACGGACCAGTGAGTGCCAAGGTGAACAATAGGGTAATGGGACTCGATTTCCGGCTCTATCACAACAAGGATGTGGAGTTTATCGATATCACGCATCCATCAGGGCACCGCGCCTATACGCGCACTTTGTTCTTCGTGCTCTGCAAGGCCGTGCACGACCTCTATCCCAATGGAAGCGTGGTCATCGACATTCCCGTCTCCAACGGCTACTACTGCGATATGCACCTCGGTCATGCGGTGACGCAGGAGGATGTCGATACACTGCGGAAGCGGATGCAGCAGATCATCCACGACGACATGCCCATCGTGCGGCATGAATGTCCTGTCGACGAAGCGGCGGAGATTTTCGAGAAGAGGGGCACCAGTTCAAAGGTGAAACTCATGCAGACCATCGGCGACCTCTATACGGTGTATTACGAACTCGGTGGCTATGCCGACTACTATTATGGGGCGTTGTTGCCCAGTACGGGCCGCCTGCACCTCTTCGACCTGGCGAAATACTACGACGGTATGCTACTGCGCATCCCACGGATGGATGACCCCACGCAACTCGGCGAGATGATCGTGCAAGACAAGATGTTCGGCATCTTCAAGGAGCACCACCAATGGCAGAACATCCTCGGCATCAGTACGGTGGGCGATTTCAACTTGGCGGTGTCGAAGGGCTATGCCGCAGATATCATGAACATCTCCGAGGCTTTGCAGGAGAAGAAAATCGCAAAAATTGCCGAGGACATCGCACAGCGCGACGGCGTACGCATCGTGCTGATCTCCGGACCGTCGTCAAGTGGCAAGACAACCACCTGCAAACGCCTTTCCATACAATTGGTGTGCAACGGGCGCCGACCGGTGATGGTATCGCTCGACGACTATTTCGTAGACCGTGACCATACCCCGAGGGATGCAAAGGGTGACTATGACTTCGAGAGCCTCTATGCCCTCAATATCCCCTTGCTCAACGAACAACTCAACGCGCTGCTGGCTGGCGAGGAGGTGGAACTGCCCAAATACAATTTTCAGAAGGGGAAGAGCGAGCATAGTGGCAAACGCCTGAAACTCAATCCCTCCGACATCCTCGTCATCGAGGGCATCCACGCCCTCAATCCCGAACTCACTGCACACATTCCCGAAGCGCAGAAATACCGGGTCTATGCCTCTGCACTCACCACCATCCTGCTCGATAACCACAACTATATCCCCACCACCGACAACCGCCTGCTACGGCGCATCATCCGCGACGACAAATACCGGGGAGTGACGGCGCAGGAGACCATCCGGCGGTGGCCGTCGGTGAGGGCAGGCGAGCAGAAGTGGATTTTCCCATATCAGGAGAATGCCGATGCGATGTTCAACACGGCGATGATCTACGAACTGGCAGTCATTAAACAGCAGGCACGACAATTGCTCGAAAGGGTGCCCAATAAGGTAGAGGAGTTTTCAGAGGCTTACAGGCTCAACAAGTTCCTGAGTTATTTCATCGACATCCCTTCCGACCAGTTGCCCTACACCTCACTGCTAAGGGAGTTCCTGGGGGGCAGCTCGTTTGTGTATTGATTGAAAGGGCTTTAAGGACGGGAGGACCTTAAAGCTCTTCCAGTTTTTGGGTGCCTCGAGTTTTTAAAGACCTTATAGTCATAAGAGTTCTTAAAGTCTTGAGTAACTTAAAGCCTCAAACCTCAAATCTCAAACCTCAAACCTCCCTTGCATATTTATACCTGGCTTGTGGATTCTTCTTGCATATCTATTCTTTCTTTTTGAATAATATGCAAGAATTATTCACAATATGCAAGTTTTGTGTTTTTTTATTCAAAAACATTTTGCCAATTCAATAGTTTTTAAGAACTTTGCAGCCAATTGGATAAAACCTATCCATGTTTTTTGTTTTTAGGGATTATAGAGAACCCATTTAAAGAGATTGTTGGGAAACGATTTAAATTATTTATCATAATGGCAGAACAATTGGAAATAAAGGAATTAGACCACGTCGTGGTGCGCTTCTCGGGCGACTCCGGCGATGGCATGCAGTTGGCCGGTAACATCTTTTCCACCGTGTCGGCTTCAGTAGGTAACGGCATCTCCACATTTCCTGATTATCCGGCAGACATCCGTGCCCCGCAAGGGTCGCTCACAGGTGTCTCGGGATTCCAGGTGCATGTGGGTCAGGGAAAGGTATATACTCCTGGTGACCTGTGCGACGTGCTCGTGGCGATGAACGCTGCAGCGCTGAAGACACAATACCGCTATGCCAAGCCACAGGCCACCATCATTATCGATACCGACAGTTTCGGTCCGAACGACTTGAAGAAGGCGGCTTTCCAGACCGACGATTACCTCGGTGAGATGGGCATCGACTCCGACCGCGTGGTGGCTTGTCCCATTACGAAGATGGTGAAAGACTGTCTGGCCGACAGTGGCATGGACAACAAGGCAGTGCTGAAGTGCCGCAACATGTTCGCTCTCGGACTGGTATGCTGGTTGTTCAACCGCGACCTGGGTCTGGTCAACAATTTCCTGCGCGAGAAGTTCGCTAAGAAACCGGCAATAGCCGAGAACAACATCAAGGTGGTACAGGCAGGCTTCGACTACGGTCACAACGTGCATGCTTCGGTGCCCGCTACCTACCGCATTGAGTCGAAGTCGAAGGTGAAGGGACGCTATATGGATATCACCGGCAACAAGGCCACAGCCTACGGTCTCATCGCCGCCGCCGAAAAAGCCGGACTGAAACTCTATCTCGGCAGTTATCCCATCACGCCGGCCACCGACATCCTGCATGAGTTGTCGAAACACAAGTCGTGTGGTGTCATCACCGTGCAGTGCGAGGACGAGATATCAGGATGTGCCAGCGCCATCGGTGCTGCCTTCGCCGGTGCCCTCGCTGCCACCTCCACCTCCGGACCGGGCATCTGCTTGAAGTCGGAGGCGATGAACCTCGCCGTCATCGACGAGTTGCCACTGGTGGTCATCGACGTGCAGCGTGGTGGACCCTCCACGGGTCTCCCCACGAAGAGCGAGCAGACCGACTTGTTGCAGGCACTCTATGGCCGCAACGGCGAGTCGCCCATGCCCGTGATTGCTGCCAGCAGTCCCACGGCATGTTTCGACGCGGTGTATGCAGCCGCAAAGATTGCCCTCGAGCACCTCACGCCGGTCATCCTGCTCACCGATGCCTTCGTGGCCAACGGGTCGGCGGCATGGAAACTGCCCGATATCGACGAGTTGCCCGCTATCCGTCCGCACTACGTCACCGAGGCACAGAAAGGCAATTACACGCCCTACGAGCGCGACCCGCAGTCGCTTGTGCGCTACTGGGCCATCCCAGGACAGGAGGGCTATACGCATATCATCGGTGGTCTGGAGAAAGACGGTGCCACGGGTGCCATCTCCACCAATCCGGAGAACCACGACAAAATGTGCCGGCTGCGTGCCGAGAAGGTGGCGCGCATCCCCGTGCCCGATGTCGAGGTGGCGGGAGATGCCGACGATGCCGAACTCCTTGTCGTAGGCTTCGGCGGTACCTATGGCCATCTCTATTCGGCCATGGAGGAGTTGCGCCAGAAAGGCCATAAGGTGGCACTCGCCCATTTCGAGTATATCAACCCGTTGCCCGCCAACACCGCCGAGGTGCTCAAGCGTTACCCGCGTGTGGTGGTGGCAGAGCAGAACCTCGGACAATTTGCCGCCTACCTGCGTACGAAGGTCGACGGTTTCGTGCCCTGTCAGTTCAATCAGGTGAAAGGCCAGCCCTTCGTGGTGGCTGAGTTGGTGAAGGCATTCGAGGAAATAATCAATCAATAAGAGGAGGATAAAACGATGAGCGAATATACAGCACAAGATTATAAGAAAGGCCAGCCACGTTGGTGTCCTGGCTGCGGCGACCACTTCTTCCTGGCCTCGCTGCATAAAGCCATGGCCGAGGTAGGCGTGGCACCACATCAGATGGCAGTCATCTCAGGCATCGGCTGTAGCAGCCGCCTGCCTTACTATGTGAGCACCTATGCCATGCAGACCATCCATGGCCGTGCGGCTTCCATCGCCACTGGCGCGAAGGTGGCAAACCCCGACCTCACTGTATGGCAGGTGAGTGGTGACGGTGACGGCCTTGCCATCGGCGGCAACCATTTCATCCATGCCATGCGCCGCAATATCGACATCAACATGATATTGCTCAACAACCGCATCTATGGCCTTACTAAGGGACAGTATTCTCCTACCTCACCACGTGGGTTCGTCTCGAAGTCAAGTCCTTACGGTACGGTGGAAGACCCCTTCCGACCTGCAGAACTGTGCTTCGGCGCGCGCGGACGGTTCTTCGCCCGTGCGGTGGCCACCGACGCGGCAGGGACGGTCGACGTACTCAAGGCAGCATACTTCCATAAGGGTGCCGCAGTGTGTGAGATACTCCAGAACTGCGTGATATTCAATAATGGTGCATACGACCCCATCTACAACAAGGAAGGGCGCAAGAAGAATGCCATCTATGTGCGCCATGGCGAGAAGTTGGTCTTCGGCGAGAACGATGAGTTCGGTCTCGTGCAGGAGGGTTTCGGACTGAAAGTAGTGCGTATCGGCGAGAATGGTGTCACGCTCGACGACATCCTCGTTCACGATGCCCACTGTGAGGACAACACGCTGCAACTGAAACTGGCGATGATGGACAACGAGCACGGCTTCCCCGTGGCACTGGGCGTCATCCGCGATGTAGAGGCTCCCACCTATGAAACAGCGGTGGCAGAGCAGATAGAACAGGTGAAGGCACAGAAGAAATACCATAACTTCGCCGAACTGCTGGAAACCAATGACACTTGGGAGGTGAAATAACCCATCTGGACTTTTTACGATAAAACCCCGCCAAACAACAGAAAGTTCTTGGCGGGGTTTTTATATGGGGTGAGATGATGGTCAGAGGGCATTCATCACTTCTAAGGCCTTGAGTACGATGGGGTTGGTCTCATTCATCACCCTGAAGTACTCCGTCATGTCCCACAGGTCGCGGGCGATGAGAGCCTTCAGTTGGGCGGTCAGGTAGGGCATGGTGTGGGCGAGTTCCTCGTCGTTGGCAGGCTTCACGCCATCATCGGCAGCCTTGCTGATGATGGAGTCGAGGAGACTCTGTGGTACTTCGAACGAACGGCTGAATTCCTCGAAGGTCTTGTATTGCTTACGGAGTTGCTTGCGATGGCCGTCGATGAACTTCATATTGGCATTGATGATGTAGTTCTTCGCCGACAACTGGCGGTGGAACGGCGTGTAGCGTGTGGTGTCGAGCGGTACGAAATGGTCGGGCATGATGCCGCCGCCGCCATATACCGTGCGATGTTCGCGGAGGGTATGGAACTTCAGCGAGTCAGCGAAATGGATGCTGTCGGCATTCATCAGTTCACCGTTCTTCAGACGGTTGTCGATGTCCTTGGCGTAGTCCTTGTTGTCGCCCTTGGTATAGGGCTTCTGGATGCAACGTCCCGAAGGTGTGTAGTAGTGGGCGATGGTAAGGCGAATCATCGAACCGTCGTCGAAATCCAGGGGGCGCTGTACGAGACCCTTGCCAAAGGAGCGGCGGCCGACAATGGTGCCACGGTCCTGGTCCTGGAACGCGCCTGCCATGATTTCCGAGGCCGATGCGCTGAACTCGTTGATAAGCACGACCACCTCGCCATCGAACCGTTTCCTGCCGTCGGCACGGTATTCCATGCGCTGGGTGCTGCGCCCCTCGGTATAGACAATCATGTCACCACGCTCGAGGAAGTCGTTGATGATGGTGACCGCCGACTGCAGGTAGCCACCGCCGTTGTCTTGTAGGTCGATAATCAGGCGGGAGATGCCTTGCTCGATAAGTTTGTTAAGCGCCTGGCTGAACTCGTCGTAGGTGGTGGCACCGAAGTTGCCGATGCGGATATAGCCGATGCCGGGACGGATGACATACGACGCGTCGAGGGAATGGACGGGAATGACATCGCGGATGATAGTGAAGGGCAACAGTTCCTTGAACCCTTGGCGCTTCACCTTCAGTGCTACTTTCGTGCCCTTCGGACCGCGCAGGCGCCGCATGATGTCTTCTTTCGACATCTTCACGCCGGCAATGGCAGTGTCGTTGACAATCACGATGCGGTCGCCGGCAATGATGCCGCCACGCTCCGAAGGACCGCCCGAAATGGTCTGTATCACCACGAGGGTGTCTTCCATCATGTTGAACTGCACGCCGATGCCCTCGAAGTTGCCTTCCAGCGATTCGTTGAGCGACTTCACCTCTTTTGCCGTGGCATAGGTGGAGTGGGGGTCTAGTTTCTCGAGCATGCCACGGATGGCATCCTCTACGAGTTTGTGCTCATCGACGCTGTCGACATACAGATTGGTGATGGCCATTTCGGCTATCTGGAGTTTGGCTTTCGGACTATCCGACCTCAGGCGCTGGGCGCATAGGGTGGTGGATATGAGCAGCAGCATGGCTGCCAAGGCAAAAAACTTTCTTTTCATGTGTTGATGGTTTCCTCGTTGATGCTCATTCATAGACCTCTTCTTCGGGAAGGTCTTCTTCTATCACGAGGTTGTCGATGATGAAATTCTGTCGTTCCATGGTATTTTTTCCCATGTAGTATTCGAGCAACTGCTGTACTTTGTCGGTCTTGTGCAGCGTGACTTGTTCGAGACGGATGTCAGGACCGATGAAATGCACGAACTCCTCGGGAGAGATTTCACCGAGACCCTTGAAACGGGTAATCTCGGGGTCGGGACCAAGGTCTTGGATGGCTGCAAGGCGCTCCTCGTCACTATAGCAGTAACGGGTGATGAAGTCGCTCTTGCGCTCACCCTCGGCACGACGGCCGTCGGCCTCGGCAATCACCTTCTTGTCCTTGATTTTCGTGCGGCGGTTGCGCACCCTGAAGAGGGGGGTCTGCAACACGTAGACATGGCCTTTCTTGATGAGGTCGGGGAAAAACTGCAGGAAGAAGGTGATGATGAGCAGGCGGATGTGCATGCCGTCGACATCGGCGTCGGTGGCGACAATCACCTTGTTGTAGCGCAGCGTGTCGAGACCATCCTCAATGTCAAGGGCAGCCTGGAGCAGGTTGAATTCTTCGTTCTCGTATACCACTTTCTTGGTAAGGCCGAAGCAGTTGAGGGGCTTGCCACGGAGCGAGAACACGGCTTGTGTGTTCACGTCGCGACTCTTCGTAATGCTGCCGCTGGCGGAGTCGCCCTCGGTGATGAAGATGCAACTCTCCTCCTTGCGGTCATTCTTCGTGTCGCTGTAGTGGATGCGGCAGTCGCGCAACTTGCGGTTGTGCAGGTTGGCCTTCTTCGCACGCTCACGGGCGAGTTTGGTGACACCTGCCATGGCCTTGCGCTCCTTCTCGCTCTCTGCTATCTTCTGGAGCATCGTCTCTGCCACGTCGGGGTTCATGTGCAGGTAGTTGTCCACTTCTTGCTTGATGAAGTCGCCCACGTATTTGTTCACCGACACGCCGTCGGGACTCATCGTCAGCGAACCGAGCTTGATTTTCGTTTGGCTTTCGAACATCGGCTCCTCGATGTTCACGGCGATGGCGGCCACAAGCCCATTGCGGATGTCGCTGTACTCGAAACCCTTGCCCGAGAAATCCTTGATGGTCTTGGCGATATGCTCCTTGAATGCGCTCTGGTGGGTGCCGCCCTGTGTGGTGTGCTGGCCGTTGACGAACGAGTGATATTCCTCGCCGTACTGGTTGGTGTGGGTGAAGGCAATCTCGATGTCCTCGCCTTTGATGTGAATGATGGGATAGATACCGGGACTCGTCATCTTGTCGTTGAGCAGGTCCTCCAGTCCGTTGCGGCTCAGGATGCGTCTGCCGTTGTACATGATGGTCAGGCCGGTATTCAGATAGGTGTAGTTGCGGAGCATCGTCTCGACGATATCGTCATGGAAACAGTAGTTCTTGAACAACGTGTTGTCGGGCTCAAACCAGATGTAGGTGCCATTCTCGTCCTGTGTCTTCTCGGTGTGGTCGGTCTTCAGCTCGCCCCGCTCAAAGGAAGCCGAGCGCACTTGCCCGTCGCGGTAGGAGCGCACCTCGAAACGGGTACTCAGCGCATTCACCGCCTTCACGCCCACACCATTCAGGCCCACGCTCTTCTTGAAAGCCTTAGAGTCATATTTGCCACCAGTGTTGAGCATGCTCACTGCCTCTATCATCTTGCCTTGGGGGATGCCACGGCCATAGTCGCGTACACGCACCTGCAGGTGGTCGGTGATGTCGACCTCGATGCGCTTGCCAGCGTTCATCTTGAACTCGTCGATAGAGTTGTCGATGACTTCCTTCAGCAGTACGTAGATGCCGTCTTCGGGAAGTGAACCATCACCCAGGCGGCCGATATACATGCCGGGACGGGTGCGGATATGTTCCATGTCGTTCAGGTGGATGATATGATCATCAGTATAGTCTACGGGCTTGCTGTCGAAGGGAGCGTTGTTATCGTTGGTCATGTTGTCGTTTTATGGTTAATGTCGGGTGGCGGCACCACGCGATGGTTGGTTTTCGGAGGGGTTATTCGGCGATGGGGCGCCTAAAGCAGCGGCGACGCTTGTGGAGTTCGGTGCGGAAGAAGTCCCACTGTCCTTGCACGTTGGCGTTGCTCTCCATCTCGACATTGCTCTCGCCCCATTCGAACCCATATTTGATGTACCAGGGGATGAGGTCATTGAAGATGAGGGCGTTGGCTCCTTTCTTGCGGTACTCAGGTAGGATGCCGATGAGGTAAAGGTCGACGATGTTGGTCTTGTGCCACTTGATGGCGCGGAGGAGATGCCACCATCCGAAAGGCCAGAGACGTCCTTTGTGGCATTTCTGTAGCGCACGGGTGAGTGAGGGGAGGGTGAGTCCGACACCCACCACCTTGTGTGGCTCGTAGTTCCAGTCTTCCACCACGGAGAAAAGGTTGAGGTCGGCCATGGGCATATACATGCCCACATACTGGTCGATTTGCCGCTCGGTGAGTTCGGAGAAGGAGTAGAGGTCTTTCATGCTCTCGTTGAGCACGGAGAACACCTGTTTGCCGTAACCGCCCTCGAACACCTCCTTGCTGGTAAGTTTCTTGGTGTGGAGGTTGTAGCGGCGCTCTATCATGCTGGAAATCTTGGAAATCTTCTCGGGCACTTCCTTGGGGATGTATATCTTGAACTCCACATAGTCGTTGTCTTTCTCGAAACCACCCAATTGCTCGATGTGTTTGGGGTAGTAGGGGTAGTTGTAGATGGTGGCGAGGGTGCCGAGTTGGTCGTAGCCCTCGATGAGCATGCCCTCGGGATCCATGTCGGTGAAGCCGAGGGGACCCACCATCTCGGTCATGCCTTTTGCCTTACCATAGTCTTCCACGGCCTGGAAGAGGGCACGCGACACGGCGAGGTCGTCGATGAAGTCAATCCAGCCGAACCGCACGCACTTGCGGTTCCATTTCTCGTTGGCCTTGTGGTTGATGATGGCTGCCACGCGCCCTACGACCTTGCTACCGTCATAGGCGAGAAAATACTCCGACTCACAAAACTCGAAGGCAGCGTTGAAGTTGCGGTCGAAGGTCTTGCTGTCGTCGCTATAGAGTACGGGGGCATCGTATTTGTTGCCTTTGTAGAGGTCGTAGTGGAACTCAATGAACTTCTTCAGTTCGCGTTTGGTCTCTACTTTCTTGATGGTGATAGACATATATCGAGATGTTTTTGTTATTTCACAATGGAGGTAAGGGGATTCCTGGTGCCTTTCATCGTGGCGACGTAGGCCTTGGCTTCACCGAAGTTGAGCGTGATGTCGATACGCACGGGTACGTGGTTGCTGTCGTCGGTCACGAAGAAGGTTGCATACTGGCGGTATTTGTTCTTCTTCTCGCTCCATTCCAGATAGGAGAGTTTCATACAACGGTATTTCACGTTGTTGTCGCCCTTCACGGTCTCGTTGCCATCGTAGCGAAGAATGGCGTTGCTGACACCATTGCCGTCGGCAACGGGGAATTTCTCGGTGTGGCCTTTCTTCCATCCCGAGGGGTTAAAACTCCTGGCACGGGTGAAGATGTTGAGCATGTCGTAGACGCACTGCTCGCTGCTCTTCTCGCTCCTCACATGGGTCTTGTCGTGTTTCTGGCGGTGCATCTTCAGGTTGCACTTGCCACCGGTGTAGTCGTACCATACCTCGTCGACAGTGTAGCGTTTGCCTTCCACGGCTCCTTTCCTGAAGTAGAGGGGTGAGAGGGTGGGGGTGACATATCCGGTGAGGGTGTCGCGCATGACGAAGAACTTGTCGAGTTTGCCGTTGCCGCCGGTGATAAGGCTGCTCCTGATAGCGTCTTTTCCCTTGTATTTCATCGAGGTGGTGGAGAGAGAGGCCGTACCGACCTTCACCCACACGAACTTCCAGTTGAAGTAGAGGTTGTAGATGAGGTACTCACCAGGGTTGAAGGCAGTGTTGGTGAGAGGACACTGGGCCGTGGCCGACGTGGTGACCAGCGTCAGCAAGGCGATAAGGGTGATTTTTATTCTTTGCATGATATTTGGGCGGGGGTATTGACCCCATGGTTAAGTGATACATTGGCGGGTGTGGCCAGGAAGCCTCCCACCGTTACATATTCTTCGGTATGTAGATGATACCCAGTTTCTGGGCCCTTTCGGCATTCCTGTTCTTGATGGTTTTCTTTTGTTTGTCCGACTTCTGTTTGATGAGGGCGCTGGGCTTCTGCCGGAAGGCAGGGACGGCAGCGGGATTCCAACTGCGCTCGTAGGGCCAGCGGGCCTTGCACTCTATCTTCTCAGGATAGTAGTACAACGTCTCGGCCTGTAGGTCGCTGGCATACTCGCCGGTGTCCCAACGGCCATTGTCGTTGGCATCGGCAAAAAAGCGCAGATAGTATTCACCGGGCTTCACGTATTCGAAGGTGAAGTCACCGGTGCCCGACGACACTTGTCTCACCACACGCTCCGACTTGTCGAGCAGTTCGCCCACATAGGGTACATGCTGGTCGCGTGTCATATGGAAAATGATGGTGCTGAAATCTTCGGCGGTCTTCACGGTGGCGCCTTTCTTCGTGGCAGCACAGGCATTGCCGTAGATATCAGTGAAGGCAGCGGAGTCGACCTCGAGTTTGTATTCCTTGCCCAGCGTCCAGAGGTTGGAGGCGGTGTCGGGGCGCAACACGTATACACGTTGTGCCGGGGGAATGTCTTTGTCGGCCACGAGGGTGCGCTCGGCGAGTACATAGGGCTTGCGTTCCCATACTGTGTCGTTCCTGACATACAGGCGTATGCCAGCGCTGTCGATACGGGCGATGGGAGTGGCCGACTCGATGCCAATATACCCGAAGGGACTCATATCGGAGGTAACCTGCAGTTTCAAGTCTAGGGGCTTCACGGGCATCTCCGTCTCTACGGGGTCGCCTTTTTTCTGGGCTTTGTCTTGTTTTTTCTGCCACTTCTCGTATTCTTTCTGTTGCTCTTTCTGCCGCTTGGCCAATGGGGTCTTGGCGAGGACGCTGAGGGTGTCGGTCTTGCTCGACAGCACACCGGTGGTATCGGTGGCCATATAGGTGACCACCATGTTCAAGGTGTCTTGGTTCACCAATAGGGTATCGCGCAGCCAGTAGTGTAGGGTGTCGCGCAACTCCGACGATTCTAGCAGGAACGCATTGTGCTCGTCGAAGTTCAGTCCTTGTATCTTGGGTGCTTGTTCGTGCCCGGCAGTGAAGTAGAAGGTAAAGTGGTCGGCATCTTGGCGCTCGGTCTTCACGAGGAAACGGTCGGTGGGTGTCTCGGTGAACGCGCGCAGCACGATGTCGTCGGGCAAGAAGTGGGTGTAACCGGTTTGGGTGATGGTCTCAATATGGAGAGAGTCACGCCAGAGGGTGTCCTGACGTACGTCGGGCTTCGATGAGGGCACGATGATGTCGTGGTTGAAGGCAATTTTCTCGCTCTTCTGTGAGAAACGGTAGTCACCATCGGCCTCCTGTAGGGCATAGATACGGTACTGTCCGGGAGCCACACCTTTCACCTGGAAGCGTCCGGAAGGGTCAGTACGTGCTACCCTGAGCATAGGGGTGGTGGTGAAGGCGGTGTCGCTGAGGTTGTCGTAGAGTCCCACGAGTATGCCTTTTATGGGCTCCAGGTTCTCGGCTTCGAGCACGTAGCCCGACACCTCCATGGTGTCGATAACCGATCCTGTGGAGAAACTGTAGGTGTAGTTGCCCAGGGGGTTACCCTCGTTGTTGTCGGAGATGGCATCGGAGAAGTCGATGGTGTAGGTGGTGTTGGGGCGAAGGGAGTCGTTGAGTTGTACGGTAATGCGCTTGCCGGCACCCTTGATTTCGGGATATTCTGTCTGTGGTGGCGAGATGACCACTTTCTCTGTGGGGTTGTCGAGTTTGATGAATTCGTCGAAATAGATGGTGACATTTCTGGAATCTACGCCTGTCGACTTGTCTGCTGGCATGGAACCCACGACGTGTGGCGGGGTCTCGTCATACCAACCACCGTCGGGCTGCCCCATGCGGGCACAGCCGGAAAGCAGCATGACGGCTAAGGACAATATGTAGATGACAGGTCGTTTCATGCATTCATTTCTATCAGTTCGTCGATTACGCGGCGATTGTTCGAGAGCCTGGGCACTTTGTTCTGTCCGCCCAGTTTGCCCTTGGATTTCAGCCATTGGTTGAAGAGGCCATGACGGGCAGGGATGACCTCGAGGTGCTGCAGGGTGATGTCCTTGTAACGCTTGGCTTCGTAGTCGCTGTTGATTTCCTGCAACTTCTTGTCGAGGAGTTGGGCGAAAAGGGCGAGGTCGTCGGGGGCCTTGGCAAACTCTATCACCCATTGGTGGCGGCACTTGGCGTGGTTGTCCATGAACACGGGGGCGGCGGTGTATTCGAGCACTTCGGCACCGGTCTGCTCACAGGCGTACTGGAGGCCTTTTTCGGCATTGTCGATAATGAGTTCCTCACCAAAAGCGTTGATGAAGTGCTTGGTGCGCCCGGTAATGATAAACTTGTAAGGGTTCTTCGAGGTGAAGGTCACGGTATCACCGATGAGATATCGCCATAGCCCACATGAGGTGGAGATGACCATGGCGTAGTTGCGCCCGGTCTGTATGCCGCTCAGCGGCACCACGGTGGGTTTTTCGTTGTCAAGCTCTTCCAGGGGAATGAACTCATAGAAGATATCATAGTCGAGCATCAGGAGCATGGCACTGTCGGTGGGGTCGTCTTGGATGCCGAAGAAGCCCTCGCTGGCGTTGTAGGTCTCCATGTAGTGCATGTCGGGCGAGGTGATGATTTCCTCGTATTGCTTGCGGTAGGGGGTGAACGCCACGCCGCCGTGAAAGAAGACCTCTAGGTTGGGCCACACCTCGTTGAGATGGTTCTTGCCTGAAAGTTCGAGCACACGGCTGAGCACGGAAAGCATCCACGAGGGCACTCCCGAGATGTTGGTCACCTTCTTCCTCATGGTCTCACGGGCGATGCGGTCACGCTTCACCTCGAAGTCTGAGAGCAGTGCGGTCTTCTTACAGGGAACGCGCACCAGGTTGGCGAGAGGGTTGATATTCTCGATGAGAATGGCACTCAAGTCGCCCACGAGGGAGTTGTCGAGGTCGTAATTGGGCACATGACTGCCGCCAAGGATGAGCGACTTGCCATCGAAGAGGCGGCTCTTGGGGTTGTTGCGCAGGTAGAGGGCCACGGAGTCGAAACCTCCCGCATAGTGGATGTGGTGCAGACCTTCGTTGCTCACGGGAATGAACTTGCTCTTATCGTTGGTGGTGCCCGATGACTTGGCAAACCATTTCACGCTACCGGGCCAAAGCACGTCTTGCTCGCCATGGCGCATGCGGTCGATGTCATTCTTCAGTTCCTCATAGGTATTGACGGGCACGTTCTGGGTAAACTGTTCGTAACTCTTCGTGGAACCGAAGAGGTGGTTGATGCCGTATTCAGTGTTAGAAGCACGATTGATGAGCCGGTGGAACACCTGGCGCTGGAGTTCCTCGGCATCGTGGTAGTGGCGGTCGAGGTCTTTCTGGCGGGAAGAGAAAATCAACCCCGCTATTTTAGTTATGCTCATTGTCTACGTTTTGTGGTGTTGCCCGTAGGGCAAAAACTATCAAATTGCAAATTTACCCCAAACTTTTGTAATCAGTGAGGTTTTCACGATTTTTAACGACAATCTCCTGTTGGTGGCTGTTTCGGTGATTCATGTATGCTTACATAGAGATACAGAGACACAGAGGTTTTGTTGTGCTCTGTGTCTCTGTATGGACAATAGGCTGTAAGAATCCGTGCTCCGCCCCTAATAATCTTCAATCTTGAATTTTCAATCTTCAATTTTGAATTTCGTCAATTGTCGTTCGCGAAGGCAGCCTCTTCGGCGGCAGCAATGATGTCTTCACGGGTGGTCTTGGGGTTGGCGGTGATGTCGCTGAGGTCGAACTCATCGTCATCGGAGGAGGGAGTGGTAGCGGAAGTGTCCGTGTCTGCGGCTTCGGGGATGCGTCGACGTGACTTGTTGCCCTGGGGGGCTTTCTTCTCGGCAGAGACTTTCTCGTCGGCACTGTCGTTCCCAGCTTCAGGCTGGATGATGATAAAATCGTCTTTGGGTTCGGTGTCGGGCACGTTCTCCACAGGCATCTCCTCCATCTTCGTGCGGCTGGCCTTGGCATTGAATACGGCATCGATGAACTGTGGCTTGCGACGCAGTTTTTCAAGGGTGAGTTTCGATGCCAATTGCTGGCTCTCTTTCTTCGAGTAGCCGTTACCGATGCCAGCCTCAAGCCCTTCGATGATGACTTGGTAGCAGAAAGTGGGACTGCCGCCCTGATCTTTCTTTTGTTCCAAGAGACGGAACTCGATGTTGACACGGTTTTTCTGACTCCATTCGATGAGTTTGCTCTTGAAGTTCACTTCCTTGTAGGCTACCTTGTCGATATTGATGAGTTGACCGAGGATGCGGCTCTGCATGAAACGCATGCATGCGCTATAGCCCTGGTCGAGATAGACGGCACCAACCAGGGCCTCGAAGGCGTTGCCACCCAGATAACTGTTGTGTGAGCCGTTGTTGCCCGACGACAGGATGAGTTTGGTGATGCCCAACTCGTTGGCAAGTTTGTTGAGGGTCTCACGCTGCACGATCTTACTGCGGGTATTGGTAAGGAAACCCTCACGCTTGCCCTCGAAATGATGGTACACGATATCACCGACGACGGCATCGAGAATGGCGTCGCCGAGAAATTCCAGCCGTTCGTTGTTGATGGGCTTGCCTTTCTCACGCCGCATGATGCTCTTGTGCATCAGGGCCTGCTTGTAGTATTTGATGTCTTTTGGGAAAAATCCCAAAATGTTGTAAAGAGACAAATAAAGCTCCTTCTCCTTGCGGAAAGGGAGCCTTATCCGGTCAAAAAAGTTATTCAGCATATTTCTTGAAAACGACACAGGCGTTGTGGCCGCCAAAACCGAAGGTGTTGCTGATGGCGGCTCTTACCGGGCGCTGTTGTGCCTTGTTGAAGGTGAAGTTGAGCTGGTAGTCGATTTCCTCGTCTTGGTCGGCCTCATCGTGGTTGATGGTCGGAGGGATGATATCGTTCTTCACGGCCAACAGGGTAATCATGGCCTCCACGGCACCGGCGGCACCGAGCAGGTGACCTGTCATCGACTTGGTGCTGCTGATGTTGAGTTTGTAGGCAGCATCGCCAAATACCTCCTTGATAGCTTTGGCTTCGGAGATATCGCCCACATGGGTAGAAGTGCCATGAACGTTGATGTAGTCAATGTCTTCAGGCCGCAGACCGGCGTCCTCCAGGGCATTCTTCATCACCAGACGGGCTCCAAGACCCTCGGGGTGGGAGGCAGTGATGTGGTAAGCGTCGGCACTCATTCCCTCGCCCACCATCTCGGCGTAGATTTTGGCACCACGGGCCTTGGCATGCTCCAGTTCTTCAAGAATGAGGCAGCCGGCTCCCTCGGCCATCACGAAACCGTCGCGGCTCTTGCTGAACGGCCGTGAGGCGGTGGCAGGGTCTTCGTTACGTGTGGAAAGGGCCTTCATGGCATTGAAACCACCCACGCCGCAGGCACAGATGGCCGACTCGGCACCACCGGCCAGGATGGCATTGGCCTTGCCCAGACGGATGAGGTTGAAGGCATCGGCCAAGGCGTTGCTCGATGAGGCACAGGCTGAGGTGGTGGTGAAGTTGGGACCATGGAAGCCGAAATGGATGGAGATTTGTCCGGAAGCGATGTCGGCAATCATCTTCGGGATGAAGAACGGACTGAATTTCGGACCGAAATCTTCATGGGCTCCGTAAAGTTTCACTTCGCTCTCGAAAGTCTTGATACCACCGATGCCCACACCATAGATCACGCCTATGCGGTCCTTGTCTACCTGTTCAAGGTCCATCCCGCTGTCAGCCACGGCTTGTATTGCCGAAATCATGGCAAGTTGGGTGTAACGGTCCATCTTGCGGGCTTCCTTGCCGTCAAGGTAATCGGTGATGACCAGGTCTTTTACCTCGCAGGCGAAATGGGTCTTGAAAAGGGTGGTGTCGAAACTTTTTATCTCAGCGGCACCACTCTTGCCTGCCAATGCGTTCTTCCAGGTCTCTTCGGGGGTGTTGCCAATAGGTGTGACGGCACCAAGGCCAGTCACTACTACTCTCTTAAGTTCCATTATGATGATTTGTAATTCAACATTAAATTTTATGGTTTATAGAGGCGGCACGCAATCGATACCGACGACTATAAACCATAAAAACAAGTATTGAGGGTGGATTACTTGCTGTGCTCCTCGATGTATGCGATGGCGTCACCTACGGTGGCGATCTTCTCGGCTTGGTCGTCGGGAATGTTTACCTCGAATACACGCTCAAACTCCATGATTAATTCCACGGTGTCCAGTGAGTCAGCACCCAGGTCGTTTTGGAAACTTGATTCGGGCTTGATTTCATCCTCACTTATACAGAGCTTGTCAACGATGATGTCTCTGACTTTTTTCTCGATTTCTGACATAATACTTTAACTTTAAAAATGTTTAATAAATAATCGTTTTTGAAATCCGGGTGCAAAGGTGCGAATTTTTATCCATGTGTGCAAATTTTTTTTTAAAAAAAGCAAGCCACTTTGCACAAACACCCTACTATTGTGCAATTTTTCCCGCCCTACAGAAAAAAAAGAGCCAATAATTTGGGGTGTCGTTGATAAATTGTTATATTTGCAAGTCATTCATCCTTTCAAGGATTACATTCAACAAATGCCTAAAAATATGTCAAACACGGAAAAATACAACGAGGTTTTCAATAAGGCGGTCAACGACTATCATGTCCTCGACAATGTCGATACGCCCATCAATAATCCCTATGACAGAGACTCGCTCGAGAACCGGCTCTATCTGAAATGCTGGATTGATTCCGTGCAGTGGCATCTCGAGGACCTGATACGTGACCCGCATATTGACCCACTGGAAGCGCTGTCGCTGAAGCGCCGCATCGACCGCAGCAATCAAGACCGCACCGACCTGGTGGAGCAGATAGATTCCTACTTCCTGCACCAATATAGCGACGTGAACGTTTTGCCCGACGCACGCATCAATACCGAAAGTCCTGCATGGGCTATCGACAGGCTTTCCATCCTCGCATTGAAAATCTACCATATGAGGGAGCAGGTGGAGCGTACCGATGCCGACAAGGCTCACTTGGAGCGCTGCAAGGGGAAACTGGCGGTGCTGCTGGAGCAGCAGCGTGACTTGTCGACGGCCATCGACCAGTTACTTGAAGATATCGCAGCAGGCCGCAAATACATGAAGACCTACCGCCAGATGAAGATGTATAACGATCCTTCCACTAATCCTGTGCTTTACAAGAAGAAGTAGATTCATGACATCAAGGAACGACCATATCCTGATTATCCGTTTTTCTGCTTTGGGTGACGTGGCAATGCTGGTCCCTGTGGTCTATTCCCTGGCCACACAGTATCCCCACCTGAGGATTACGGTGCTCAGCCGGGGATTTGCCCGGGCTTTCTTCGATGGTCTCGCACCCAACGTGGGATTCATGGAAACCGACGTGAAGAAGGAGTTCAATGGCATTACAGGACTCAATGCACTCTACCGGCGTCTCAAGGCCAAACATTTCACTGCCATTGCCGACATGCATGGCGTGTTGCGTACCCATTACTTGCGGATGCGCTTTCATATCGACCGTTTCAAGGTCGCACGTATCGACAAGCATAGGTCGGGCAAGCGCCGGCTTGTCAGGTCCTCGGGCAAGGAGATGGTGCAGCAACCTACCTCGTTCGAGAACTATGCCGACGTGTTGGCACGTCTGGGCTATCCTGTGAAACTCACATTCACGTCGATATTCCCCTCGCCAGGAGGCAACCTGCGTATGCTCGCCCCTGGCCTGCAGGAGAAGAAGACGTTTGAGAAATGGATAGGTGTGGCACCGTTTGCAGCCCATCAGGGCAAGGTGCTCCCGCCGGAAACGACAAAGACGGTAGTCAAGATGTTGTTGCAAAAACATCCCAATGCCCGGCTGTTTTTCTTCGGTGGTGGAAAGAAAGAACGTGATTGGTTCAACAAGTGGTGTGCGGAGATGCCACGGTGCTGCGACGTATCGGCATTGCTCCACGGACTGCGGGAGGAACTGATTCTGATGAGCCACCTCGATGTGATGGTGTCGATGGATAGTGCCAACCAGCATCTGGCATCACTCGTGGGTACGCCTGTGGTGAGTGTGTGGGGCGCCACGCATCCTTTCACAGGGTTCCTGGGCTGGGGACAGACGGTCGACAATGTCGTGCAGGTGGATTTACCATGCAGGCCTTGTAGCATCTATGGCAACAAACCCTGCGTACGGGGCGACTGGGCTTGCTTGAAAGGCATTACCGCCGACATGGTAGTAGACAGGGTAGAGTATGTGCTCGACCATCGTTGATTTTTATTGTTTTACCAAAATAGTTTTATTATGAAGTACGTATGTGATACTTGTGGATGGGTTTACGACCCCGAGGTGGGCGACCCTGACAATGGCATTGAGCCGGGAACCGCTTTCGAAGACCTTCCCGAAGATTGGGTATGCCCCATCTGTGGCGTAGGCAAAGAGGATTTCAGCGCCGAGTAAACGCTGACAATACCGTCCATAGTCTTTAGTAGAAGACATAATATAAGGAGTTAAAAGGATTTCCCTTTAACTCCTTTTCCTTTCTATTTCCCTTCCTTTCAACGAACACACCGCATGTTCTTCTCCAACTGAGCCACACTGCTGGCACCTACAAGTACCGAGGTGACGCCACGCTGCTCGAGAATCCACGATAGCGCCATCTCGGCCAGCGTCTCGCCACGTGCTGCTGCCTGACGATTGAGGTCTTGGAGGTGGGCCAGTAGGTCGGGGGTGAGGGCATCATGTGTCAGCGAACCACCACGCGACATCCGCGAGTCCTGGGGGATACCGTTCAGGTAACGGTCGGTGAGCAACCCTTGCGCCAGGGGTGAGAACGAGATGAACCCGATACCGTGGTCGTGGCAGTAGTCGAGGATGCCGGTTTCCTGAGGCGTACGGTCGAGGAGGTTGAGTTTGTCTTGGAAGATGAGCAATGGCACGTCGCGCTCGCGGAGATAGGCATCGGCGGTCTTCAATGCCTCCAGTGGCCAGCGTGAGATACCCACATAGAGGGCCTTGCCCTGCTTCACGATGTCGACGAGAGCCTGCAGCGTCTCCTCTAGGGGAGTCACGGGGTCGTAGCGGTGACTGTAGAAAAGGTCTACATAGTCGAGGTGCATCCTCTTCAGGCTTTGGTCGAGACTGGCGAAGAGGTATTTCCGTGAACCCCAGTTGCCGTAAGGTCCTTCCCACATGTCGTAGCCCGCCTTCGTGCTGATGAAGAGTTCGTCGCGGTAGGGCGCGAAGTCCTCAATCATGAGCCGTCCCATGGTTTCCTCAGCGGTGCCGTAAGGCGGACCATAATTGTTGGCGAGGTCGAAGTGGGTAATGCCGTGGTCGAAGGCATAGTGGGTAATGTCGCGGCTGCGCTGGTAGGGGTCGACATCACCGAAGTTGTGCCAGAATCCCAGCGACACCTGTGGCAGGAGGATGCCGCTGTCGCCGCAACGGCGGTAGAGGATGTCGGCATGTGCATAACGTGTGGGTGATGCGATGTATTGGAGCTTGGTGTTCATGATTTGGGGGTTTTGTCGTTTTCAATGAGTCGTAGCAGATGTTCCACGGCCTCGGCTTCGGGGATGTTTTTCTCCACGCATTCCTTGCCGCGGTAGAGGGATATCTTGCCACGCCCGGCACCCACATAGCCATAGTCGGCATCGGCCATTTCTCCGGGACCGTTGACGATACAGCCCATGATACCGATTTTCAGTCCTTTCAGGTGTTGGGTGGCTGCTTTGATGCGGGCAATGGTGGTTTGTAGGTCGTAGAGGGTGCGTCCGCATCCTGGGCAACTGATATACTCGGTCTTGCTCATGCGCAGACGGGCGGCTTGCAGGATGCCCAGCGAGGTAGAGAGGATGTCGGTATCCGACAGGTTGCCGTCGTTGAGGAGCCACAGCCCATCTGTCAGTCCGTCGAGCATCAAGGCACCCATGTCGGCGGCTGCCTCTATCTGGAAGTCTCCTTTCTCTTCTTGGGAGTGGGCATAGGGTTGTGCGAAGACCACAGGATTGGTAACCCCCGCCTTCATCAGTTCGTGCACGAAGGCACGCTGTTCGCCTAGCCTGTTGGCATGGCGGCTCACGCAGACGGCCACCACCTCAGGATGGGCTTTCAGGCAAGCGGTGTATTCCTCGAGGTTGGCACCGTAGTAGAGCATAAGGAACTTCATGTCGGCTTTCACACTGGCAATCAGTGGCATGGCGGCATGGGGGAAGATAGGGTAGGTAAGTGGCGTACCGTCATAGACGTTGTAGTCTACGATATAGCGCTGACCCTCGATTCTCGTCTCGGGGATGTCCTGTCCGGTGTAGATAAAGTCGGGACGGAGTTCTCCGTCGTGGATGTCGGCATTGCCCGACATCACCACTACGGGCACGTGACTGCCTCCGATATTCCCGATTGCCGTGGTGGTACGGCGTTTCGGGCGCAGGTAGTCGAAACCACTGGCAGCGGTTGTGGGGATGAGGGTGTGGTGGGCATGGGTGGAGATGTAGTCGACGAGATGGCGTGCTACGGGAATCTCACACTCCGGTGCTTCGCTGAGCGATACACGCACGGTGTCGCCGATACCGTCGGCGAGCAGTGCGCCGATGCCCACGGCACTCTTGATGCGGCCGTCCTCTCCTTCTCCTGCCTCGGTGACACCGAGATGCAGGGGGAAGTGCATGTCTTCTTTGTCCATCTGGTGCACGAGAAGCCTTACCGAGCGCACCATCACCACGGTGTTGGAGGCCTTGATGGAGATGACCACATCGTTGAAGTCTTCACGCCGGCAAATGCGCAGGAACTCCATGCAACTCTCAACGATACCCTCAGGGGTGTCGCCATAGCGCGACATGATGCGGTCGGAGAGCGAGCCATGGTTCACGCCGATGCGCAGGGCGGTGTGATGTACACGGCATATCTGCAGCAGGGGCAGCAGGGTCTCCTCGATCTTCCGCAACTCGGCGGCATACTCCTCGTCGGTGTATTCCAGTCGGCGGAAGGTGCGGGCAGGGTCGACGTAGTTGCCGGGGTTGATGCGCACCTTCTCGGCATAACGGGCTGCCACTTCTGCCACATGGGGGTTGAAGTGCACGTCGGCCACGAGGGGAGTGTCGACGCCCTCGGCACGCAGCCTGGCGTTGATGCGGCTGAGGTTCTCAGCCTCACGTGTGCCCTGCGTCGTAAAACGCACATATTCGCCGCCTGCCTCGATGATGCGACGAGCCTGGGCTACGCAGCCCTCGGTGTCGTTGGTAGATACCGTAGCCATCGACTGCACACGGATGGGGTAGTCGCCACCCATGGGCACGCTACCCACGTTCACTACGCATGTCTTCCTGCGGTGGTAGTTGAACAGGTCGGTCATCACTCAGTTGGTTTTGAATTCATAACCCTTGATGTCGGCCAACTCACGGTTGGCCTTTTCTATTTTCTCTCCCAAGGCGGCCTTGTGTGCTTCCACGCGACGGGCCACCTCGGCATCGGCGAGGGCGATGATTTCCGCAGCCAGGATGGCGGCATTGGCAGCACCGTTCACTCCCACGGTGGCCACGGGGATGCCCGGGGGCATCTGGATGATGCTCAGCATGGCATCAAGACCGTCGAGCATGCCTTTGATGGGCACGCCGATGACAGGCACTGTGGTAGAGGCGGCAACGACACCGGGCAGCGCGGCAGCCATGCCAGCAGCGGCGATAATCACTTTGATGCCACGGCCCTTGGCATGACGGGCAAACTGTTCCACGGCATCGGGGGTGCGGTGTGCGGAGAGGGCGTTGACCTCGAAGGGGATGGCCATGTCTTCCAGTACACGCATGGCTTTCTCCATCACGGGTAGGTCGCTGGTGCTCCCCATGATGATACTGACGATAGGATTCATGTCGTTATGTTTTTGTAAGATTTATACATATATTACTGCGAAGAAGGCGCAGACGATGCCTATGAGATATCCTGCGACCACCTGTTCCAGGGTGTGCTGCCTGAGGATGATGCGGCTGGTGCCCACCATGCCGGCGAGCAGGAGCAACAGGCATATCCACCATACGGGGTTGAAGTTGAAGATGGCGGCGAAGGCCATGAGGGCACCCGTCACGCCACCGATGGCTGCCGAGTGGGTGGAGATTTTCCACCAAAGGTTGATGATGGCGCACACCACCTGTATGAGAAGCGATGCCATCACGATGCTGCCGATGAAGTGCGACACATGGTTCAGGCTGAGCAGGTAGTAACAGGTGAAGTAGCACAGGATGGAAATGACATAAGGCACCATGCGTCGCTCCTTGATACCCAGTTCGATGCGACTCCATCCCTGGTAACGGCGGTAGAGGCGTATCAGGGCGGTAGGCAAGAGGATGGTGAAGGTATATACCATCAGGAGGATATAGAGTTTCACTTCCCAGGGCAGGAAACTCAGGTAACTGAAGCAGAACAGCAGTATCAGTCCTACCACGGGCAGGTGGAAGGGTGAGAAAATGGCACTCAATGCCTTGGCCATCATGATGATGTGTTTTGCTTTCATTGCTTTCGAAGTGTTGATTTGGGAATACCCAACTGTTCCCTGTATTTCACGATGGTGCGGCGGGCAATGGGGAACCCTTTCTCCTTCATCGCTTGTTCTATCTGCATGTCGGTGAGTGGGTGACTCTTGTCTTCGCCGTCGATGATTTCCTGCAAGAGAATTTTCAGTTTCCTGGTCGATACTTCCTCGCCGTCGATGTCAATCTTGTCGGTGAAGAAGAAGCGCAGCCTGAAGATACCCCAGCGTGTCTCGGCATACTTCTCGTTGGTTACGCGCGAGATGGTGGAGATATCAAGACCGGTGTCGGACGCGATGTCCTTGAGCGTCATCGGATGGAGGTCGGCCTCATCGCCGTCGAGGAAGAAACGGTACTGGCGGCGGATGATGGCTGCCATTGTCTTCTTCAGCGTGTTCTGGCGTTGCTGGATGGCATCGATGAGGCCCTTGGCTTTGTCGATGTCGCGGCGCAGCGAGGGGATGGCGTCTCTCTCGCGCCGTGAGAGGGCTTTCATGTTGTCGAGCGACTCGATATACGACTCCGACACCTCGAGTGCCGGCATGCGACCGCGGTTGAGGGTGAAGGTCACCTGTCCGTCGTCGTTGGTCTCCACGATGAAGTCAGGGGTAATCTGATGGATGTTGAACCCCATCACCTCGCCCAGGGCCGAACCAGGGCGGGGGTTAAGTTTGCGTATCTCCTGGCGTGCCTCGGTTTTCTCTTCGTCGGTGAGATGGAGCACGCGTTGCAACTTGTCCCAGTGATTCTTCAGCAAGTCGTCGAAATAGTCACCGATGATGCGGGTGAGGATTTCACGCATCCGCTCGTCTTTCTTGCGCTCCACCTGCAACAGCAAGCACTCGCGCAGGTCGCAGGCTCCCACACCGGGAGGGTCGAAGGTCTGCAGGCTCCTGAGCACCTCGCCAATCTCTTCGGTGCTGGCATCGAAATTATGGTATATGGCCATCTCGTCGCTGATGGTGTCGATGCGCTTGCGCAACAGACCGTCGCTGTCGAGAGAGCCGATGAGGTATTCCATGATGAACCGCTGACGCTCGTCGAGTTCCAACTCCATCATCTGCTCCTTGAGCTTGTCGTAGAACGACACCATGTCGGTAGGTTCCATTCTCCTGCCGGTGGAGTAGACGGGAAGGTAATCGTCGTCGTCGTAGCCATGTGGGTCGTCCGTTGGCGTGCTGTCTGCCGTCATTCCCGCCTCGTTCTCCCAGGAGTTGTCGTTGCTTTCCTCAAGGGCGGGATTCTCGTGCATCTGCTGGTTCACATATTCCGTCAGTTGGTCAATAGGCTTTTCTATCATCTGCCCAACCAGCACCTGCTGGGGAGTAAGACGTTGCTTGGCCTTCTGTTGCTGGGTCTGTTTCTGTATCTGCTTGCTGGGCATGGCTATTTGAAATATTCATGTAGTTGGGCGGCATAGGCTGCCAGACGGATGGGGTCGTCGTTGCCGTAGCGCTGCCACACTTGCTTGCAGTGTTCTGCCAACTCGCTGTCGGGCATCGTGCTGCGCCGCAGGCAGGGGTCTAGAATCTGATAGATGTCCATCACTTCGACGATGAGCGATGGGGGGATGTCCATCATCTGGGCGAGGCTCTTGATTTCGGAGGTCTCTTCCACCATCGTGTTGGGGGTGAGGCGGAAATACTGGTCGAGGATGATGACAAGCATGATTGGGGTGAGTGGCTCACACCCGGCAAGAGGCTTGAAATCGGTCTCGAACGACTCACTTACCTCTACACCCTCATAGAAACTGGTGGCATTGTTGAACCCCTGCATCCGTCGCAACAGTTGCACCCCCTTGCTCAGTTTCTTGGGGTGGTTGGCATAGGTGTTCCACAGATGTTCGATGCGTGGGGTGTCGAGGCGACGCAACTGCAGCATCTTGCCATAGAGATACTTGGGTGGGAGATGCAGTTCGAGAGCCAGGTCCACCATTTCGCGCGAATAGATGGGTTTGGTGCCCATCGGCTTGCGCAGGTAGAGTTGCATGAGCAGCAACCAGTATTCATCGTTCCATTTTGCAATCATCGGCAATGACTTGTTATGGGCGGGTTTTTGAAAAGCCCTCCCTATATTGACATTATCTTTGACAAAAATAATACCAAAAACAAAAAAGTGTAGAATTTGTTAACACTAATTAACAAAAGTGTTTTTCTAATTATTTAAGGATATCCCGAGTTTTCCGGCTATTCTGGACTTTCCGGAGATTTCGGATTTTCACTCCGTACGATGCGAAGCAAGTCGGCGAAGTCGTCGATGATGAAGTCGGCTCCCGCGGCTTTGAGTTCATCTATCGACCCGTTGCCGTAACTCACTGCCACGGTGCGGCAACCGGCGTTGAGCCCCATGAGGATGTCGTAAGGGGCATCGCCCACGACAATGGTTTCCTCAGGGGTAAACCCCGTCAACTGGAGAGTCTTGTCAACGGCCTCGGGATGGGGTTTGGGATGGGTGATGTCATCGCAACTGAGCACGAGCGAAATGTCGTCGTCGAGGTGCATGTCGTGAATGAACTGCATCAGAGAGAGGCTTGCCCTGCTGCTGGCGATGGTGAGGGTCAGGCCGTCTTTCTTCAAGGCCTTGATGGTCTCCAGTACATGGGGGAAGACAGGCACTGCTCCGGGACCGTTGTCTTCTTCGAAAATCTTGCGGTAGACATCGGCGCACCTGTCGCCCATCTCATCGCTCATGGCTATCATGCCGGTGAAGGTCTGCTTCAATGGCAGTCCGATCATCTTCTTGCACTGTTCGTTTGTGCGTGATGGTAGGTGCAGGTAAGCGATGGTCTTCTGCATGGTGCTGAGAATGAGTTGCTGGGTATCGCCGAGGGTTCCGTCGAAGTCGAGCACGACGAGGCGAAGGGGTTTCTTCTCTTGCATGGGGTTCAGGGTTTGGGGTAAAGCACTCTGGTGGGTATGACGATGTTGATGGTTTTCGCCTTTACATAGTCTTCTTCAAGATATACGAAGCCTCCGTAGGGATTGTCTTTCCCCCTAGAGTCCTTGCAGATATAGAATTTCTTGCCGCCATCGTCGTGTGCCAGACCGATGATGGCGAGGCAGTGGTCATCGGTGGTTGTGAAATGGTCGAACATCTGCTGGCGTGACGATTGTGTTACCGGTGAATGCCCTTGGGGAAGGCGTGCCACGCCCCGTGAGGAATCGAAGCCAGGCTCGCTGATGTCTCCCTCCCAGCATACGGGATGTCCTGTAAGGAGGGCACGGTCGATATAGGCCATCATCGTATCGAGGCGAACGTTAAGAAACTCCTCGGCGAAATGGTTGTCGGGCACCTCAAGCACGAAGCGGCTGCCGAAAGGATGGTGGGTGAAACTGGTGAGCGCGGTATACTCGCCTATTTGGCATACGCTATGAGCGAATTCCAAGTAGGTGTATTGACAGCCGAGCATGAATACCCACGACGGAACGGGACCGATGGCATTGTCGAGGGTTTTGTCTATATCCTCTTCCAGGGCTTGCATGCCGCGGCGGTGGGCACGGCTATGGTCCGTGGTCTTTTGCAACTGCATGATGAGGCTGCGCATATTGGTGTCGTCGGGCAGGCGGTACGAGGTGAAGGGCATCGCACCATAGCGTTGCAGGAGACGGAGGGCGGTGGGAGCCATGCCACGCTGGGAGATGGCGTGGTGCCCATCGGCATATCGCCGCAGCACTTCTTCCTTCAGCAGGTGGCGTCCCAGGAATATGGCCGACAGGTCAATGGAGTCGCCTTCCATCAGGTGCTCAGTCTCGATGGTGGCGAGCATGGCGTAGACCCAGCACAGTTGGGTAGACCCCTGGTCTTTTACGGGGGTGGTCTTCAATCGGATGTCGGTATGGAATTTCTCTGCGACGATGGCTCCCTTCCCTTCTTCCTTTTGTCGGCAGGAGGCGAGAAGAGAGGCCAGGAGGATAAGTATGGGGAAGAATGTCTTCATGACAGATGGCTCATTTCGGGGCAAAATTACGCATTTTGTTTCATTTTCCACCTTGTCGACATAGGATATTCTGGGGAAAAACGGATTTCTTCATCCAACAGGCTTGGAATAGCGGATTTTTATCTAATTTTGCAGCACTATGATAGATCAGTTATCCGATTTCGAGGTAATGGCTCCCGTGGGTTCTCGCGAGTCGCTCACCGCTGCCATACAGGCTGGTGCCGATTCTGTGTATTTCGGCATCGGACAACTCAATATGCGCGCCCATTCCGCCAATGCCTTCACCATCGACGACCTCAGCCATATCGCTACCGAGTGTCAGGCACATGGCATTAAGACCTACCTCACCGTCAATACCATCATCTACGGCGAGGACATCGACACCATGCACGGCATCGTGGATGCCGCGCACCAGGCGGGCATCACCGCCGTCATCGCCTGCGACATCGCGGTGATGTCCTACTGCCGCAGTATCGGTCAGGAGGTGCATCTCTCTACCCAACTTAACATCAGCAATATCGAGGCACTGAAGTTCTATGCACAGTTTGCCGACGTGGTGGTGCTGGCACGTGAACTCAACCTCACCCAGGTGGCGGAGATTGCACGGCAGATAGAGGAGCAGGACGTGCGCGGACCAAGCGGTGAACGTGTGCGCATCGAGATGTTCTGCCATGGCGCACTGTGCATGGCCATCAGCGGCAAGTGCTACCTGAGTCTCGACAACGCCGCACGGTCGGCAAACCGCGGCGAGTGCATGCAACTCTGTCGGCGCTCGTATACTGTCACCGATAACGAGACGGGCACCCAACTCGAGATAGACAACAAGTACGTGATGAGTCCAAAAGACCTGAAGACGCTACGCTTCATCGACAAACTGATGAAGGCGGGCGTGAGGGTGTTCAAGATTGAAGGACGTGCACGCGGACCGGAGTATGTATATACCGTGGTGAAATGCTACAAGGAGGCCATCAGGAGCGTCATCGAAGGCACGTTCACCGAGGAACGGAAAGACGAGTGGGATGCCCGTCTGGCAAGCGTCTTCAACCGGGGGTTCTGGGATGGCTATTACCTGGGACAGCGACTGGGCGAGTGGAACAAGAACTACGGCAGCAACGCCACGGTGCGCAAGGTATATGTGGGGCGTGGCGTGAAGTACTTTTCACGGCTGGGCGTGGCGGAGTTCACCTGTGAAGCTGCTGAGTTCAGCGTGGGCGATAAACTCCTGGTCACAGGACCCACTACAGGTGTGATGTACCTCGATGCCACGGAGATACGTTACGAACTGCAGTCCGTGCCAACAGCACACAAGGGCCAGCACATCTCCATCCCAGTACCCGCCAAGGTGCGCCCCAGCGACAAACTCTTCAAACTGGTGCCCGACAACGAAATAACAACCCAATAATGACATTATAATGACAAGTGACAATGGTCTATAGTTCCTATAGTCACTATAAAAAAACAGATACCCATGACCATCAACGAAATTCAAGACGAGGTGATAGCCGAGTTTGCCGACTTCACCGACTGGATGGATAAATACCAACTGCTCATCGACCTGGGCAATGAACTCACACCGCTCGACGATCGATACAAGAATGAGGACAACCTCATCAACGGATGCCAGAGCCGCGTGTGGATACAGGCCGACTACCATGACGGACTGGTGCACTTCTCCGCTGAGAGCGATGCCCTCATCGTGAAAGGACTCATCGCCCTTCTCCTGCGTGTGTTCAGCGGACACACGCCACAGGAGATTCTCGATGCCGAACTCTATTTCATCGACGAAATAGGGCTCCGCGACCACCTGAGTCCCACACGTAGCAACGGACTGCTTGCCATGGTGAAGCAGATACGGGTATATGCCCTGGCTTTCAAGACACAGGAGGATGCGTAAGTTACGGACAATAGAGATGCACCGCATGACGGTGGAGGAGTTCCACGCCGCCGAGAAACTACCGCTTGCCGTGGTGCTCGACGACGTGCGCTCACTCTACAATATCGGTAGTGTGTTCCGTACTTGTGATGCCTTCCGTGTGGCAGAGGTATGCCTCTGTGGCATTACTGCTTGTCCGCCACATCCCGAAATCCACAAGACCGCACTGGGGGGAGAGGACAGCGTGGCATGGCGCTATTTCGACAGCGCCCTGGCGGCGGTGGAGCAGTTACGGCAGGAGGGATACAGGGTGTGTGCCATCGAACAGGCTGAAGGCAGCACGCACTTGCAGCAGTTGCGGATTGAGGAAGGGAAACCCTATGCCGTGGTCTTTGGCAACGAGGTGAAGGGGGTGCACCAGGAGGTGGTCGACCACTGCGACGACTGCATCGAAATTCCCCAGTGGGGCACGAAGCACTCGATGAACGTCGCGGTGACGGCAGGCATCGTGTTATGGGAATTCTGCAAACAGATGAGGTTCTGAAAGATTATTTTGATTTTTTCTTTAAAGATTTGCTCCTCCATTCATTATTTTTTCCTATATTTGTCACGATAATCAGCAGTCTTGTCCCAAATCATGGGACAGGCCTCGTTTTCTAATCATCTAAATCTATACATTATGCTAATTGCCGTATTACTGATTCTGGGCGTCATCATCGTCTTGGTGATTGCCGTGCTGCTCTATATTTACAACACGCAGCGCCAACTGGTAAATCTCGATGAGCTCTGCAAGAATGCCATGAGCCAGATTGCCGTACAGCTCAACTCCCGTTGGGATGCTGTGCTGGCTCTCGCCAAGATGGCTTCGAAGTATGCCAAGCATGAGTCGGAAACCATCATTAATACTATCAATGCACGCCGGCAGGGACAGGTAACCACCGCCGACCAGGTGAATGCCCAGCAGGGAGAGTTGTCTCAAATCATGGGACGTCTCATGGCTATCGGTGAGGCATACCCCGAACTGAAAGCCAACGACCTGTTCATCAATGCACAGAACGGAGTGACCGAATACGAGGAGAAGGTGCGCATGAGCCGTATGGTATACAACGACACCGCCACGAAGATGAACCGCATGGTGCGCCAGTGGCCGTCATCGTTCGTCGCCTCCATGCTCAACTTCCGTGAGAAGGACTACCTGACCGTCGACGAGGAGAAGAAATCAAGTTATCCCAACCTTGATGAGGCATTCAATTAGAAAAACCATCCTTTCGCTGGCATTCCTCCTTGCTGCGGCACTGCAAGCCGTGGCAGGTCCGGTGTTGCGTAACCTCGAAATCGACGTGTCGTTGAAAGACAACGGCGATGCCGACATCGTGGAGACCCGTACGATGAGCATCGACAACGAAGGTACCGATTGCTATATCGTCATCGGCAACCTCAACGGCAGTGAAATCAAGGACTTCCGCGTCACCGACGAGTCGGGTGTCGAGTATATGAACGAGGGACGGTGGAACGTCAAGCGCACCCGTCTGGAGAAAGCTCGCCGCTGTGGCATCGTGACGAAGAGCGACGGCTATGAGTTGTGCTGGGGACTGGGCATGCCGGGTGAGCGCACGTATATCGTGCGGTATACCGTCACCGACCTGGTGAGGGCTTACGAGACGAGCGACGGTTTCAACTACATGTTCGTGACCCGTGACATGAAACCGAGTCCGCGGGAGGCCACCGTCACCATCAAGGCGCCCCATCTGGCCAACGGACTGACCAGAGACTCTGTGAGGGTGTGGTCTTTCGGCTTTATTGGCGAGAACGAGTTTGCCGATGGCGAGGTCTACGCCTATACCACTGAGCCAATGACGGAGAAGAGTAGCATCATTGTGATGCTCGAACTCGACAAGGGCATCCTCCATCCCACCTTGCAGGAGAATAAGTCATTCGAGGAGGTGAAGGAGAAGGCTTTTGAGGACAGCGACTACAAGGAACCGGCGTGGTATCAGAAATTGTGGAACTTCATCACGGAGGAGCCAGGCGCGTTCTTCGGTTTCCTTTTCGGAGGACTGTTTGCCCTCTGGGCAGTATGGTCGGGCATTAGTGTTTCACGTGAGCGGAAGAAACTGCTCAAGACGGTGGATTGGTACCGCGAGATTCCCCTCGACGGCGACCTCGTGCATGCCCGCGGCCTTTACGATGCTTTCTACATGGGTGGCGGCATCACCGACCAGGACATCATCAGTGCCATGGTGCTGCGCCTTATCCGTACGGGCACGCTGACCATCGAAGACCGGATGGTGATGCCTACAGGACTGAAGAAATTCATAGGTGCTGAGGGCAAGGTGCAGCCTTGTATCGTCATTAAGGAGTTCAATGAGCGCAACCGCCTCATCAACGCTGCGCCCATCCATACGCTCTACGACATGTTCCGCCAGGCATCGGGCGACGACTTGGTGTTGCAGCCCAAGGAACTCAAACAATGGATGCACCGCCATGAGACCGAGGTGACGGCTTTTGTCAAGTCGGTGAAGGAGAGTGTCTCGATGAAGAGGGCGAAGAACGAAATCGAAGATACCAGGAAGGTATTTGGACTGAAAAAGTTCCTCAGCGACTTCACCTTGGCCAACGAGCGCCATGTGTCCGAGGTGGCGCTATGGAACGACTATCTGGTCTATGCTACCCTCTTCGGTATTGCCGACCAGGTGATGGCCGACATGAAGCAGATCAATCCCGAGTACCTGCAGATGAACCAGATCACACGCAACCTCACCGACCGTACCGTGGTGCCCATGCTCTTGACCACCACGTCGACAACGGCCACCAGCATCAGGCAGTCCGTGGAGTCGCGCAACTCCGGCGGTGGCGGTCGTTCGTCGTTTGGCGGTGGCGGTGGCTTCAGCGGTGGCGGTTCCGGTGGCGGCGTGAGATAATGTTCAGTTGACTATTAGATTATAAAAGTGTCGGGGGTGAGCCATCAGTGGCCCACCCCCGACTAATTATGCAAGGTGTGAGAATTTTTATTTCACGTACTCTGCGAAGTCTGTCAGGTGCATGTCGCCCTTGCGTGCCAGGGTGTCGTGCATGGCAAAGGCAGCGGGCAGGCAGTGGCATGTATGTCCGCCCTTGCTAATCTTCAGGTAGTCGGTGAGCAACTGCTTGTAGTCGGGATGCGCGCAGTTGTCGATGATGAGCTGTGCCCGTTGCATCGGACTCTTTCCGCGTAGGTCGGCAATACCCTGTTCGGTGACGATGACGTTGACGTCGTGCTCCGAGTGGTCCTGATGGCTCACGAAAGGCACGATGGAACTGATGAGGCCACCCTTTGCCGTCGACGGACAGGTGAAGATGCTCAGGTAGGCGTTGCGCTCGAAGTCACCCGAGCCACCGATGCCGTTCATCATCTTCACTCCACTGATTTGTGTGGAGTTCACGTTGCCATAGAGGTCGCACTCTATGGCAGTGTTGATGGCGATCACACCCAGTCGGCGGATAATCTCGGGAGAGTTGGATATCTCGCTCTGACGCAATGTGAGGTGGTCTTTCAGGTAGTCCATGTTGTCGTATACCTGCATCAGGCACTCGTTGCTCACGGTGAGCGAGCAGGCCGAGGCATCCTTCACACGGCCGGTGAGCATCATATCGACCACTGAGTTCTGAATGACCTCGGTATAGATGTTGAAGTCGGGCACATGCTTGTCGGCACCCAGGGCGCCGAGGATAGCATTCGCCGTGGAACCCACACCGCTCTGCAAGGGGAGGAACTCCTTGGGGATGCGGCCGGCATGCAGTTCGTCGACCAGGAACTCTGCGGTGAGGTAACCGATGCGGTCGGTCACGGGGTCGCTGTCCTTGAAGGCACGCGCCTCGTCGGGGATGTTGCACTCCACCACACCCACGAGTTTCTCCTTCGGGATGGCCACATAGGGCTTGCCGATACGGTCGCCCACACTTGTGATGGGGATGGGAAGACGGTAGGGCGGGTCAAGGGGCTCATACACGTCATGGATGAACTTGGCGTTGGGGTTGTGGAAGGAGTTGAGCTCCAGGATCACACGCTTGGCCAGACGGGCAGCCGTGGGACTGATGCCACCAGCAGCAGTGAGATAGGCCTTGTAGAAATCACCGGCATCCTCAATGTCGCAGACCTCGAGGATGGCCCAGTCTACATCACCATAGAAACCATAGCGCAGCTCCTGGGCCATGTGGCTCAGGTGAAGGTCGTTGTAGGGTATCTCACCCATGTTCACATGTTTGCGGAAATCAGGGTTCGTGGTGTAGGGAGCACGATACTTGATGGCGTTGGCAACAGCCAGGTCACCATCAGTGCTCTGTCCCGTGGAGGCACCCGTGAAGATACCCACCTTGAAGGGGCGGCCGGCCTCATGCTCGGCCGTGGCGATTTTTGCCAGTTCTTTAGTCACTGCCTTTGCTACTCCCGCAGGTGTAAAACCACTGAGCGCAAGGTTCTCACCGTTTTTGATAAGCGACGCTGCCTCGGCAGCCGTCAGAAGTGTATAAGCCATATTAGGATGATGTGTTTTTGTTCATTAAACGGCTGCAAAGTTAGTTGAAATCAGCCAAAACCGCAAATAAAACACACTTTATTTTGGGTTTTTGGATATCCTATCTTTTTTTTTCCTAATTTTGCACGACAAAAGTTTTGAAAATGACAGAAAAGAAACGTATCGTTACCTTTGGTGAACTGTTGTTGCGCTTCTCGAAAAGCGCACACCGGCGGTTCACGCAGCGGGAAGAACTGCTTGGTAACTTCGGTGGAAGCGAGGCCAACGTGGCCATCTCGCTTGCCACCCTCGGCGACAATGTGGATTATGTGACACGGTTGCCGAACACACAAATCGGACTGGCCGCCAAAATGATGCTCCGGCAATACCAACTCGGTGTCGACCATGTGATAATGGACGGCGACCGCATGGGAGCATACTATTTTGAGGGAGCAGCTTCGCTGCGCAACTCCTCGGTGACTTACGACCGCGCTAACTCCGCCTTCGCGCTACTCAAGCCCGGGATGATCGACTGGCACGAGGTGCTCCGCGGTGCCTCTGTCTTCCATACCTCCGGCATCGCCGCCGCACTCAACCAAGACGCTGCCGACACCACGTTCGAGGCATTGCAGGTGGCCGATGAGATGGGACTCACCATCTCTTTCGACATCAACCACCGCAAGAACCTGTGGCGTTATCCCGGAGCACAGCCCATCGAGACCCTCAGCCGTATGCTCGAATATGCCGACGTGATGTTCGGCGACGTGATAGAGTTCGAGTTCCTCACAGGGCATCCGAAGATACCATTCAAGGCCACCGACACCCGTTATGAGATGGACCTCGAGCCCTACCGCGAGTGGTTCCACGATATCGTCAAGCGGTTCCCGAGGTGCCAGAAATGGCTCATGGGCATGCGCAACCAGGTGAATGCCAGCCACCACCTACTCACCGCGCTGCTATGGAGCGAGGGAAAACTCTACAACACCCGCATCTACGACATCGCCGACATGGTAGACCCCATGGGCGTGGGCGATGCCTTCGCTGCTGGACAGATACATGCCATGCTCGCCTATCCCGACGACAACCAGCGTATCCTCGACTATGCCCTCGCCACCTCGACGCTGAAATATACCTTCGAGGGCGATGCCTGTCTCGCTACCGATGAAGAGATACAGGAACTGATGGCAACATAACGGACTTCGTCGAAGGTACTGGCATTCGGAAAAATCCAAATAAATTTGGCTTTTCGCTCACTAAATCGTACCTTTGCAACTGCGACGCAGGGGGATGCGTCCCTTCATATAGACAGAAATAGAATCACATATTCATCAAATGGAACAGACACTCATTATCTACAACACCCTCAGTCGAAGGAAAGAACCGTTCAAGCCACTCCATGCGCCCAACGTCGGGATGTATGTCTGTGGACCTACTGTCTATGGCGACCCACATCTGGGACACGCCCGGCCCGCCATCACCTTCGACCTGGTGTTCAGATACCTCAAGCACCTGGGATACAAAGTGCGCTATGTGCGCAACATCACCGATGTGGGACACCTCGAGCATGATGCCGATGACGGTGATGACAAGATAGCCAAGAAAGCACGCCTCGAACAACTCGAGCCCATGGAGATAGCTCAGTACTACACCAACCGCTATCACCAGGCCATGGAAGCCCTCAACGTGTTGCCACCCAGCATCGAGCCACATGCCACGGGTCATATCATCGAACAGCAGCAACTCGTTAGGGAAATCCTTGACAATGGCTTTGCCTATGAGAGCAACGGCAGCGTGTATTTCGACATTGAGAAATACAACGAGAAACACCCCTACGGCATCCTCTCCGGACGTAACCTCGACAATGTCATCAATGCCAGCCGTGAACTCGACGGCGTGGGCGAGAAACACAACCAGGCCGACTTTGCCCTGTGGAAGAAAGCACAGCCCGAGCATATCATGCGTTGGCCAAGCGAGTGGAGCGATGGTTTTCCCGGTTGGCATTGCGAGTGTACCGCCATGGGGCGCAAATACCTTGGCGCGCACTTCGATATCCACGGCGGCGGCATGGACCTCATCTTCCCACACCACGAGTGTGAGATAGCACAGGCCGTAGCCAGTCAGGGCGACCAGATGGTGAAATACTGGATGCACAACAACATGATTACCATCAACGGACAGAAGATGGGGAAGAGCCTCGGCAACTTCATCACCCTCGAACAATTCTTCCAGGGTACACACCCCTCGCTCACACAGCCCTATTCGCCCATGACCATCCGTTTCTTCATCCTCTCCGCACACTACAGGGGAACCGTCGACTTCTCGAACGAGGCCCTGACAGCCAGTGAGAAAGGACTGCAGCGGTTGCTCAGCGGCATCGCCGACCTCGACCGCATCATCACGTCGCCTGCCTCCGACAGCGATACCCACCAGTTGGTGAGCACGCTACGCCAGAAATGCTACGACGCCATGAACGACGACTTCCAGACCCCTGTCGTCATCAGCCACCTCTTCGAGGCTTGCAAGCAGGTGAACATCCTGCTCGACCATAAAGGCACCATCAGTGCCGACGACCTGAAGGAACTCGCCGACACCATGCGGCTCTTCGCCTTCGACCTCCTCGGTCTGAAAGTCGAGAAGGGCAGTTCTTCCAGCGCGCGCGAGGAAGCCTTCGGGCATGTTGTCGACATGGTGCTCGAACTCCGTGCAAAGGCCAAGGCCGCCAAGGACTGGGCCACCAGCGACCAGATCAGGGATGCCCTCAGCGCAGCAGGATTCGAGGTAAAGGACACCAAGGACGGCGTGACGTGGAAACTCAACAAATAACCCCTTTTTTAGTCACAACAACCCCACCATGAACGATAGAACGAGAAATTGTCCGGAGTGTAACAGGCCGATATACAAATATGCGCAAATCTGTCCGTATTGCAAGAGCGAGACCCTCTTCGCTTCCGTCGACGAGGATGTCGATACGCTCATCGGCGAGGATACGGTGGAGCAGGGCGATGACGATGTAGTAGAGATGCCTGCCGAAGATGAGGTGTCGCAAGCCCCTGTTTCCGACGGTGATGACCAGAGTGGCGACGATGCCACGGCACAACCCGCGGAAGAGCACCGTCATGCCTACCTGGAGCACCTGAAACACGACACCGAGAAGGTGAAGAAGGAGTTCAATGAGAAGATAGGCAAGCGCTACTCGAAGTCGACCATTTTCATCACCACCGTCATCATTATCCTCGCTGCCATCGTGCTGGGCATCTATATTGCCGTGCAGATGATGCAGAAGGAAACATTCAGCATCAACGACTCGACCGACAATTCCCTTAGGGAGGTGGTCGACAGCATGGAGGTGGAACTGGTGCAGAGCTCCACCATCGTGGCGAAATTCCCTGACAAGAAACGCCACTGCCTGCTCTATGTGCAAGAAGGCAAACTCTGTGTCTTCGATGCCGTCACGAAGAAAGACTCCATTATCGATTTGCAGCAACTGAATCCCAAGGCCATCGTCAACTATAACGGCAGTGGCGTGCTCAGCGCATACCTCACACCCAATGAGCACTATATCGTTATTGTGGCGGCACGCAACGCCGGGAACACCGAGTTCGGCCTATACCGTCTGAGTGCCGACGACATGTCGCTCGAGGTGATAGACAAGGGTAGGGTGACACACGAGAAAGACGAATATGTGGTGACCACCGACCTGCGCAGGGCTACCTATGATGCCAACGGCGACCGTCTGACAGGCGTGAGCGGGGCAGATGGTGAGCCCGTAGTGGCTACCCCGACGAAGACCGACGACAAGCCCAAGGTGCAAAACGAGAAACACGAGACACCGAAGGCACCTGAGGCCGTGAACACGCCCAAGGCAGAGCCTATCATCCCCAAGGTGGAAATCGTGCCCAAGGCCAACCCCGACCTCAATGAGAAAGTAGACATCAAGCCTGTGGTACCTGCGGGCGAATGACAGGCCGACGATGAAACGATTTCTCCGACTCACAGCCTTCCTCATAGGCATGCACGTGGCAGGACTGCTCATGCTGTCTGTCTACCGCTTGGTGCAGTTTGCTGCGCTCCATACCATGATGGCGAAAGACAGTGGGGCATCGGTACCCACGGCTTTCGTCAAGGGACTGTGGTTCGACAATGTTGTGGCATGTTATGTGATGGTGGTGCCGCTTGCCGTGCTCTTGTTGGCTGCCACCTTCGGATGCTACGCCAAGGTGCTCAGACGAGTCGCTGCCGTATGGATTGTGGTGTTCTTTACCATACTCATGGGCATCTCCGCATCCAATATCCCTTATTTCGCTTATTTCTTCAAGAACATTGATTCCTCCATCTTCGGGTGGTTTGGATATGTGGGCACAACCACAGGCATGTTGGTGGGCGAGGCATCCTATTGGCCCTATTTCCTTCTGTTCCTTGCCACGGTAGTGCTCTTCGCATTCATCGTCAGGTGGATGCGCCGGCGAGCAGACAGGCGCATCAACGAGGCACCCCAAACGAAGGGGTGGGGATATGTCGTGGTGAAACTCACCCTCTCAGCGGTCCTCATAGGCCTCTGCATCTTCGGCATCAGGGGAAGGGTGGGATATAACCCCATCAAAATCAGTCAGGCATATTATTGTGACGACCCGTTCCTCAACCAACTCGGTATTTCGCCCGCCTTCAACCTACTCACCAGTGCGCTCGATGACTTGCGTAAGGAGAATGCCGAACTGCATCTCATGCCCTACGACCGTGCCGTGGGCTACGCCCGCCAGTCGCTGGGCATCACGGGGGTGACCGACAGCACGGCGGTGCTCCACAGGCATATCGCTGCCGACAGCGTGCCCACTCATCCCAATGTGGTGATTATCCTCATGGAATCGATGTCGGCAAGTCTCATGCAGTCGTTCGGACAGAAAGAGGCGCTCACGCCGACACTCGACAGCCTCTTCCGCCACTCCCTCTCCTTCACCCGTTTCTATTCGGCTGGCATACACACCAACCACGGACTTACCGCCACGCTCTACTCCTTCCCCGCACTGATGATGCGCAACCTGATGAAAGGTACCGTGACACCACGGCGGAGCGGACTGCCCACGGTACTCAAGGAACAGGGTTACCACAATCTCTTCTTCATGACGCATGAGTCGCAATACGACAACATGAACGCCTTCTTCCGCACCAATGGCTACGACGAAATCTATGCGCAGGAGAACTATCCCGCCGAAGAGGTAGCCAACAGTTTCGGGGTGCCCGACAAATACCTCTTCGACTATGCCCTGCCGGTAATCAACAAGACGGCAAGTAGCGGGAAACCATTCATGGCGACAATCCTCACCATCAGCAACCACCCGCCATATATCGTGCCCGAATGGATGAAGACACACACCAAGGAACCGGAAACACAAATCGTGGAATATGCCGACTGGTGCATCGGACAGTTCCTCAGCGAGGCACGGAAACAGCCATGGTATGACAACACCCTCTTTGTCATCCTCGCCGACCACGGGAAACTGGTAGGAGAAATGGATTCCGAACTGCCACAGTCGTACAACCACATCCCCCTGATGATTTTCGGGACAGGCGTGCAACCCATGCGCTATGACGGGCTGGGAACACAGGTCGACGTGATGCCCACCGTGCTGGGCCTGATGCATATCGGCTACGACTACGATGGGTTCGGCATCGACCTGCTGCGCCAGCAGCGCGACAAGGTGTTCTATACCTCCGACACGCAAGTCGTGGCACGCGACAGTGCGGCATGCTTTATCTACAACCCCTCGCTCGGGCGTGACTTCTGCTACGACATCACCCCCGACGGCCGATTGGCGCAGAAACCCTCCAGCCAGCGCTTCAACACCCTGCGCGACTACGTCTTCGCCATGGTGCAGACCGCGGAGTTCATGCAGCGGAGAAGCAAATGACCTTCTCTGCTAAGGTGGGTTTCAATCCGCCTTTCTCTTGAACCATAACAACAAACATACCTAAAACATCATGAAAACAATCAAAGCATTACTACTTGCCAGTATCCTGACCTTCGGCATGCCCGCTGCCGCACAGGCGGTGATGACATTTCAGCACCCCTGGCAGGGGAAAAGGGTCGCCTATTTTGGCGACAGCATCACCGACCCCCGTAACAGCGGTTCACAGAAGAAATGGTGGCACTGGCTGCAGACCTGGCTCGATATCGAGCCATACGTCTATGCCGTGAGCGGGCGCCAGTGGAACGATATCCCCAACCAAGCAGAGAAACTCAAGGCCGAGCATGGCGATGACTTCGATGCCATCCTCATCTTCATCGGTACCAACGACTACAACGCCGCCGTTCCCATCGGAGAGTGGTATACCATTACCGAGGACTCGGTAGAGGCAGCCGTACACCGCCCGCGGGCCACGGTGCTGCGCCGTCACCGGGAGCCCTCGATGAACAAGGATACCTACCGTGGGCGCATCAATATCGCCATGAAACGGGTGAAGGAGATGTTCCCGACCAAACAAGTGGTGCTCCTCACGCCCATACACCGTGGCTATTTCTTTGGCAACGAGAAGAACATCCAGCCCGATGAGTCGTACACCAACGAGATAGGCGAATGGGTGGATGCCTATGTGCAGAGCGTGAAGGAGGCCGCGAACATCTGGGCAGTGCCGGTCATCGACCTCAATGCTTCCTGTGGCTTCTTTCCCCTTGTCGACGAGCATATCGTGTATTGCCATAACGAGAAAGACCAACTCCATCCCAACGATGCCGGTCACGTGCGCATGGCACGCACTGTCATGTATCAGTTGCTTGCGCTGCCCTGCACGTTCTGATGTTCACTTCTGATGTCATTTTTGTTAAGTCTATCAAAATCCGAAACACCAATGAGAAAGATATTTTTGTTCATATTGATGATGCTCTGCTACACCGGTGGCATGGCACAGGACAACCGACAGGGGCTGGCAGACGAGAATAAGGTGAGAGACCTCACCCTCGACAGCCTCGACAAGGTGCGTCAGGCACGTGTGGCACCGGGGAGCAGCCGTAAGGGCAACAATCCCGTACTTTTCCTCATCGGCAACAGTACCATGCGCAACGGTACGCTGGGCAACGGAAATAACGGTCAGTGGGGGTGGGGATACTATGCCGAGGACTTCTTCGACAAGGAGAAAATCACCGTAGAGAACCAAGCCCTTGGAGGCACCAGCAGTCGGACGTTCTACCGCATGCTGTGGCCAGATATCCGCAAGGCTCTGAAACCCGGCGACTGGGTGATAATCAGTATCGGGCACAACGACAACGGACCATACGACACCGGTAGGGCACGTGCCAGCATCCCAGGCATCGACAGCGACACGGTGCTCCATGTCAGCGTGCAGGAGATACACCGCAACGACACGACCTATCGTGAGGAAGACGTGTATAGTTACGGAGGATACCTGCGTCGCTTCATCAACGAGACAAGGGCGGCAGGGGCTTTCCCCGTACTCATGTCGCTTACCCCACGCAACGCTTGGGAAGGAGGAAGGGTGGTGAGGAAAATCCACAGTGAGTGGTGCCAGCAGGTGGCCGAAGAGCAACAGGTGCCCTATATCGACCTCAATGACATCTCCGCCGCCAAACTTGAGGGTTTCGATCCGGAGAAGATGAATTATTATTTCTTCGGCGACAAGATACACACCAGTAAGTTCGGTGCTATGATGAATGCACGGAGTGCTGCCGAGGGCATTGCGGCATGCCAGCATCCGTGGATAGCATACCTGAAGTCATGCCTCGTGGGTGTTGACCTACCCATGGTCGACGTGCAGCGCGAGGAGGGCAAGCCCGTGGTGTTCCTCACCGGCGACAGTACCGTGAAGAATGCCGACAAGGACGAGGACGGCATGTGGGGATGGGGTGCCGTGGCCACCGACATTTTCGATGCACGGAAAATCACCGTCGCCAATTGCGCCATGGCGGGACGCTCATGCCGCACCTTCCTCAACGAGGGCCGCTGGGACAAGGTCTACAACAGTATCCAGCCCGGTGACTATGTGCTCATCCAGTTCGGCCACAACGACGTGGGTGCCATCGACAGTCTCAAGGAACGTGCAGCTATCACGGGCACCGCCGACACCTGTCATGTCTACCGCTTGAAATCCAACGGGAAGTACGAGGTGGTCTACTCTTTTGGGTGGTACCTGCGCAAGTTCATCAACGACGTGAAAGAGAAGGGAGGCATCCCTGTCCTCGTTTCGCTCACCCCGCGCAACATCTGGCGTGACGGACATATCGAGCGCCGCAACGACACCTATGGGAAATGGTATCGTGAGGTGGTGGAACAGACGGGGGTGGATTTCGTCGACGTACACAACATCACCGCCGACAAATACGATAAGATGGGCAAGAAACGGGTGGAAGCTTTCTTCAACCACGACCACACACACTCATCACTTAAAGGTGCCAAGGCCAATGCGCAGAGCGTGCGCACGGGACTCAAGGAAATCCATTCGTCCTTAGCCAAATATTTGAAATAGAATTTTAAGGATAAAGAGGAATTGAAGTGACGTATGTTCACTTAATCAGCCTTTTGGTAGAAATGACGTATTATCCCGAATAGGCGAATTATAGAATTTTAAATTGCTGATTATTTCTATAATTCGCCTATTCGGGAAATTTAGACGAAAGGTGTAAATACCAACATCAAGGGGGCTATCCGAATCGTTAAGGAAGAATGATGTAGAATAGAAGAATAGGCAATCAGAATAATGAATGCACAATCAAATGCGCAGAATTTAGGAGTAGTCACTCCCCTCTCCTCTTGGAGAGGGGCCGGGGGAGAGGCTTAGCGTATCAGTTTGAGATACTCCGTGGCACCAAGAAGGAAACACCCCGTACCGTAGTCTTCGAAATCAGGCACCTTGGTATAGGTGACGGGCTGACCCGCCGACGGATCCTTGCCAGTGCCCTGCACATATCCCAGGAAACCGTCGGCATGCACGCAATCACGCACCATGGCAGTCCAGGCACGGTCGCATGCCTGTCGGTATTTCCTGGCTTTCAGGATACCGTTGTTGATGCCCCAACTCATGCCATAAAGGAAGAGTGCCGTACCCGTGAGTTCCTTTCCGCCGTAGGTGACCGGCGAGACGAGCGATGGGTTCCAGAGCCCGTCCTCGCGCTGGCAGCGCAGCAACGCCTCACTCATCATGACGAAGTCTTTCTTCAAGCGCTTATAGTACTTGTCTTTCTTACCCAAATCGGTCATCACTCTCACCAGGGCGGCATACACCCATCCGCTGCCACGGCTCCAGTAGCAGTTTTGTCCGTCGCTCTCCTTATAGGGCGGCACATAGTCGGCATCACGCCACCATAGCCCTTCAGCGGTATTGAACAGTCCGCCACCACAGGTGTCACGGCTCCAGGTATACATCTGCATGGCAAAGTCGATATAGCGTCGCTCGCCACTCGCACGATACATCTTGCTATATACAGGCATCGCCATCTGTATGGCATCGATCCAGGTCCAGTAGCCTACCTTTCCCGAATTCATCTGATGCTCCAAATTCTCCTTCACATGCTCGATCATCCGCTTGTCGTGGGTCATCATATACCTGTCGATATAGGTCTGGCCGCAGCACTGGTCGTCGGCATCAGTAGTCGTGATACCATTGCGGGGCTTCCACTGATGGTAGTTCCCCCAACGGTCAGTGTAGTCGAGATAACGATCTTCGGGGTCGATGACATAAAGTGCCATCAGTCCCTCGTAGTACACGGCGCGTGTCCACAGGTTGCTCGGACGGATGCGCCCCACATTGGTGTCGAGCGTGGGGTCGGCATGCTTGGCCATGAAGTAATCGTTCACTTTTCGTGCCACCGTCAGCACGTCGTCGGCAGTGGTTGTCTGTGCCACGACCCCAGAGACCATAAAGGTCAAGAATAATAGGATAAGGCTCTTTTTCATGATTGTTCTTCACAATGTCACTACAAATATACGATTTTCCTTATAGGGAAAGACTTTCTTTATGTACGTTTTATCGGTAAATTTGTACGAAAAGCTTGAAAAAGATAGGATTATTTCCTATTTTTGTAGTCTGAAAGCCTGAAAATAACAAAGATTGGTAATGAATAGACTACTGATTCTGATTTCAGTCTGTTTCCATATGATTTCCGCATGGTCACAGATTGAATTGAAATACCGTGACCTGAACACAGAAGATGGATTGCCCAGCAACTCCATCATCAATATCGTGCAAGACCCCCAGGGGTATATCTGGATGGCCACATCGGATGGGTTGTGCCGGTATGACGGCTATTCGTCGGACGTGCTGCGCCATACCGACAGCGGCAACAACGCCCTCTTGTTGAGCAACCGCCTTAGGTGGCTCTACCAAAATCCCAACGGACTGCTTTTCATCCGTTTGCAGGGCGAGCGCTATAGTTGCTACGATACCAACCTGAGACGGTTTGTGCACTTCATCCCCAACGGAAACGACCAGAAGAACTATTGCGACTGTGTGTTCACTCCCGATGGCGACACCTGGTTGTGGTACACCTATTCGGGGTGTCTTGAGGTGAAATACCACAACGGGAAAATTACCAGCCATGAGTACAACGAAGAGAATGGCTTGTTGGCCTCCAACGATGTGCGCTTCATCTTGCCCGATAGTCACCATAAGGTGTGGATAGGCACCAGCAAGGGTCTCTATCTAAAAGAGAAGGGCTCCAGCTCACTGCGCACCATTGACAGCCGGCATGCTTATCTTTGGGCAGCGGAATTGGGGCAGAATGTCTATTTCGCCACTACCGACAACCAGATTGTTCACGTAGACGGCAACGCCAGGCTGCACACTGATATCACGGCATTCCCTGCATGGACAGCTGGCAATGCCATCCGTGGACTGGCGGCCGTAAACGATGACCGGTTGCTCGTCATCACCAACACGACAACCTACAGTTATTCCGCTAAAACGGGAAAAGTCGACATCAACGACATACAGATGCCAGAAGGTACGGTGTATCAAGACAATGCCGGCAATTGTTATGTCGGCGACAACAACGTCAATGTCTACTATATCGACAAGACCCGCCACGAAATCTATACCTTCAATGTCCTCAGCCGTCAGCTGTTGCGCAAAAGGGGTATCCTGCCTTATATGGTGGGGACAGGACAAGATGGGAAAATATGGATTACCACCACGGGAAATGGCCTCTTTGTCTATGACCCCACGACACGACAGCAGTTGCACTACACGCCAAGAACGGGACAGTCGCCTATCAAGAGCGATTACCTTTATGGATTGTTGATCGACCGTTCAGGAAACATTTGGGTGTCGCAGGAGAACATGGGGCTCAGCGTCATCACCGCCATGCCGGCAGGAGTGAGGCGTTGCTATGCCGCACCCAGCGCGTCGCCCGACTACGTGAATCTTTTCAGGTCGGTGCGCCAGACCAGCGACCAACGGGTGTGGGCGGGAAACCTCATGGGGGGCACCTATATGCTCCACGATGCCAAGACATTGCAGCCTACAAGTATTGGAACCGACGACGACATGCTGTCGGTGTGTGTCGACAAGAAAGGGCATACATGGATTGGCACGAGGAACAAAGGGGTGAGTGTCGATGGAAAGTTCTATACCCACAACCCCGATGACCCCACGTCGCTGCCACAGGGAAAGGTCTTCGACCTGCTCTGCGACAATGACCAACGGATGTGGGTGGCAGTGAACATGGGAGCGTTGTGTTTGGCGGTTCCGCAACCCGATGGCACCTACAAGTTCCGGAAGTTCCTGAAGGAAAAACCGCTCATGAAAAATGTCACCAAACTGTTGCAGACACGTTCGGGTATTATCTTCGTAGGATGTGGCGATGGTGTCGTGGCTTTCGACCCCGAACAACTCATAGACGACTCCGAGAATTATTACTATTACAATTCCGACAACAGCGAATTGGGCTATTTCGAAATCAGGGACATCTTTGAAGACAGCGAGGGCACTGTTTGGCTCGCATCGGCAGGTGGCGGCATCTACCGGGTGTCCGACGGCGGTAGTTTGGAGAAACTACGGTTCAGGCAATATGATACCCGTCACGGACTGGCCGACAACACCGCCAATGCCATTGTGGCAGACGCCAATGGCATGATGTGGATAGGTACCAACCATGGCCTTTCCAAACTCAATCCCAAGACCATGTCGTTCACCACCTATTTCCTCTCGGCCGACAAGTTGGGCGATGTTTACAGCGAGAACTCTGCTTGCAGGATGGCGGACGGCACTTTGGTTTTGGGTACCAACAATGGTATCGTATGTTTCAATCCCCTGACAACGCAACTGAGCAGCAGTGAGGGAAGGCACCTCGTAGTGACCAACCTCCTTGTCAACGGCACGATGTTCTCGGAATATGAGTCAGAAAAGGATATCCGTCTATCTCATCACCAGAACTCCCTTACCTTCCGTTTCTCTGACATGAAGTTCGACTTCCCGCACAATACTGAATACATTTATATCCTCGTCGGGGTAGACAAGACCTGGAGTCAGCCAACGAGGCAGAATGAGGCAGTATACAAAGACTTGGCTCCTGGCACCTACGTCTTCCATGTGCGAATCGTTGGCGATGATACGGGGAAGGAGGCTACCATGCGGGTTGTTATCCGCCAGCCGTGGTGGAACACCTGGTGGGCATGGCTCATCTATATCGCCGTGGTGGGAGGCATTGCATGGTATATCATACGCCTGTTGCTCATCACATATTCTATGCGTAACCGTATCCGTATGGACAAGGAAATCAGCGACTTCAAGCAAAAACTCTTCATGGACCTCAGCCATGAGTTCCGCACGCCGTTAACCCTCATTCAGGGGTCGATGGACAGGATGAGGAGAGCCGGCGAGTTGCCTGCCAGCCTCCGCCAGCCCATGAGCAATATGCGGCGGAGCACCGAACGGATGATGCGGCTCGTCAACCAACTCCTCGAAATGCACAAGTTGCAGAGTGGCAAACTGTCTCTGAAATTGCAGGAAACCGACGTCATCCGTTTCTTGCGTGAGATTACGATGACTTTCAGTGACCTGGCGCAGAACCGTGAGATGAACTTGCTTTTCGTGCCTTTCGCACAGCATTACACGATGTATGTAGACAGGGGCTGTCTCGACAAGATTGTCTATAACCTGCTCAGCAACGCGTTCAAGTACACGCCACGCAAAGGCGATGTCACCGTGAGGGTGAGAATGGACGAGGGGAAACTCATTATCCGGGTGGAGGATACCGGGGTGGGGGTGCCCAAGGACCGCCAGTCACAACTCTTCACCCGGTTCATGCAGGCCAGCAACGCTGCCAACAGCAGTGGCATAGGCCTCAACTTCACCGAACAACTGACATTGGCTCATCATGGAGAGATAGCATTTGAGGAGAACCCAGCAGGCGGAAGCATCTTCACGGTGAAGATTCCGGAATCACCGGAGTGCTACCTGCCCGATGAATTCATGGAAGAGAGCGCACTCGACCATATGACCGATGATGCCCATGATGATGACAGACAGTGGCGCAACTACCGCGAACTGGTGTCGCAGCCCCTTAACGACCGTAGGGTGCTCATCGTTGACGACGATGAAGACGTGAGGGATTATATCCGTTGCGAACTGTCACCATATTTTACCGTCGAAGTGGCACAAGATGGCGTCGAGGCGTTGGAGCGTATCCACCAGTCACCGACCATCGACCTGATTGTGAGCGACATCAAGATGCCACAGATGGATGGTATCGAGTTGCTGAAGAAAGTGCGTGCCGACGACGGGGTGTTTGACATTCCCTTTGTCTTGCTCACCGCCCTCGGAAGCATCGAGAAACAGTTGCAAGGCGCACGATTCGGTGCCGATGCCTATCTCCCCAAGCCGTTCAATGTGGCTTTGCTCGTGAGCAAGTGCATCAGTCTGATAGAACAGCGCGACCGGCTGCGAAAGGCCTATGCCATGCCAGCGGAAGAGGGGGGCAAGGTTGAGCAAGATGCCGATGCCACGCCATTGCTCACCAGTGAGCGCGACCGGAGGTTCCGTGAGATTGTGGACTTGAAAATCAGCAACAACCTCTCCAATCCCGATTTCGTGGTCGAAGACCTGGCCCAGGCCACCGGTTATGGACGTTCGCAGTTCTACAGCAAGATGATGGAGGTAACGGGAAAGACCCCCAAGGAGTATATCCGCCAGCGACGTATGGCACGGGCAGCCGAACTGCTGCGTAGCGGTGAGATGATAACCGTTGCCGAAGTGGCTTATCAGGTGGGTTTCTCCGACTCCCTCTATTTCAGCCGCTGTTTCAAGCAGCATTTCGGTGTCACGCCTTCTAAATACCAGAAAGGTAGTTAGACATCGTCAGTGTGAAGAACCCTAAGTAGAAAAACAAGCGTTGGCCATCTGTCACAGACGGCCAACGCAACTCTTTTTACCTAAAACCTAAAAATAACCTATCAAATATGAATCATTGTCTGATATCTAGTTTGGCAATGAATAACTACTAGAGTTTGATGATTAGTATCCTGGATTCTGCCATGCAGCCTTGTCTGCGTCGCTCAGGTTGGTGCCATCCGGGTTCTGCAGGATATCGATGAATGCCTGCGGGATAGGACGCAATTCATGCTTGTTGGCTGTGACGTTGGGAGCAGCCTCAGGATTGAAAGCCTTGGCACGCTTCACCAGCAGGCCGGCACGGCTCAGTTCTTCCCAGCGGTTCCACTCTCCCAGCAACTCACGCGTGCGCTCATTGAAGATGAAATTGAGCATACGGTCGTAGTCGCCGGAGCAGCCCAGTGCGTTGAGGATAGCCTCGTCTTCTGCGGGCAACTGGGTGTAGCTCTTGATTTGAAGATCCGAAGCATCGGTGGTTTTCTCGATACCCGTCGAGAGATAGTAGGTGTTGGTGTGGGTCATCGAGGCATAGTAGGCTTCGGTGTTGTTGAGCACCTTGCCGTTCCTGTCCTTGTTCTTCTTCACCGAGGTGGCGGTGGCGGTGGAGTTGTCCTTGTCGCCGCCGTCGGCCTTCAGGAAGGCCATCGAACCGTCGGTGTAGTAGCTACGGTCCTCACCCTGCTTCCACTGTCCACGGGCACGGAGTACGTTCACCGTGGCAATGGCCTCCTGGTATTTGCCCAGGCGCACCTGTGCCTCGGCCTTCACGAGATAGGTCTCGCCAGTGCGTGCCATGATGACGTCGCGGTGGGCATCGCCCTTCTCTCCCGTGCGTGAGCCGTCGGCGGTCTTGTTGATGCCGCAGAACACGTTGGTGCTCGAAGGCGAGCCGTTGTAGGTGTTCATCACGTACTTGCCGTTCTGGAACACGGCGAAGGCATTGGGCACCCATTTTCCCGTAAGGGGGTTCACGAAGTTGTGTACGGTCTTGGAGGTACCGAGCGTGCCGTACTGGTTGTTGTCGAAGCGTGTGTCGTTCTTTTTGTTGAGGATGAAGATGATACCCTCGTCGCCGAGGTCGGGCACTTGCTCGTCGGTGATGCCATAGGTGGATTTCACGCCTTCGGCGTTCTGTGCGATGTTGTTCAGTCCATACACGGTCTTGAAGGTCTTCCACATACGGGCATCGTTCACGTTGTCGAAGATAGAGTAGGTGTACTCTGTGGGACGACAGCGCTGGAAGTCCATGCCACCGATATACTGGCCACGCTGTACCCATGCGCCGGAGAAGTTGGAGAACTGCGGGTCGAAGTAGTTATAGGTACGGTTGCCGAAACGTCCCTGGGTGGAACTGTCGTCGTTGTGCTCGGCAGCCATCAGGATTTCGCTCAGTCCTTCGTTCTTGCAGTCCACGCCGGTCCAGCGGGCATAGAGGTCCCAGTAGTCGGCTGCCAGCGGACAGGCAGCGATAACCTCGTCGCAGAGTGTGATGACGCGGTTCAGGTCTTGCTCTTTGTTGTAACTGCCGTTCCATTTGCTGCAGCGCTCGCTCTGCCTGAAGAGCAGGGCCTTGGCGAGGAAGTGGGCAGCGGTATAGCGTGTCCATGTGCCGTTGCCGCGCCATTTGTCTTTCGGAAGCATCTTGTAGGCTTCCTCGAAGTCGGCAATCACCTGGTTGAGGGTCTCCTCTTCGGTAGCACGGACGTAGTCCTTTTTCACCTCACCGTTGGCGGGAGAGGTCTGCAGCACCACGCCGCCATATTGCGCGAACAGGCGGTAGTAGTTGTATCCGCGGAGGAAGTAGGCCTCGCCCAAGGCTTTGTTGCGGGAGTCTTCGTTCTCCACGTTCACGGCCTTCTCAATCACCAGGTTGGCGGTAGAGATGCCATAATACATCTCGTTCCAGAGAGCCGACACGGCGGGACAGTTCTTGTTGGCGGCGCCCAGTGCCGTAGTCAGGTCGAGCGGGTTGAGGCGTGGGTCGTAGGTGTTCCAGCATTCCGAGGTGAGGTCAGCACCATTGGTGAACTCGTCTGTTCCATAGAGCGTGATACCGTAAGCCCATTCATATCCGAAATGCCAACGGATGTTTCCGTAGAGTCCGGCAGCCATCTTCAAGGCACCCGTCTCATCATTCAGCAGTGCGTCGGTCACCTTGTGTCCGGCATTTTCCTCCAGGAAGTCATCACTACACGACGTGACGCCAACCAAGGCAAGCATCGACAATGCACCGCAAACCAGTATATTATTGAAATATTTCATATTGATGTTGTCTTTTTGATGATTATGTTATGCCAATTGATTAGAAGTCAACGAGAACGCCCACGGTAAAGCCACGGTTGAAATAGGTGGCACCGGTGTCGAGGTCCATGAAGTCGACAGAAGAGTAGAGCATACCGAGGTTCTTGCCTTGTGCATAGATCTTGAGTCCGTTGATGCCGAGGCTGTTGACCACGCTCTTGCTGAAGTTATAGGCCAGTGAGAGGTTGCGCACCTTGATGAATGAGGCGTCCTTGAAGCCGAGCAGTCCGGAATAGGGGTCACCGCCCGACTGGTTGTAGATAGGCTTCTGCCATTCGGCATCGGTGTTGTTGGGTGTCCAGTAGTCGATTTCACGCTGCTGGTACATACCGAGCTGTCCTTCACCGCCGGTACTGACGGTATATCCGAAGCGACCCTGGAGTTCAAGGGCGAGTTCGAAGCCCTTCCAGCTCAGCGAGTTCGACCATCCTGCGGTGAAGCGCGGGTTGCGGTTGCCGATAATCACACGGTCGTCGGCGTCGATTTTGTAGTTGCCGTCTTGGTCGACGGGTTTCACGTTACCTGCAGTGAACTTATGTCCGTTCTCGTTGAACTTGGCCATCTCTGCGGCATCGCTCTCTTGCCAGATGCCGTCGGCTTCGAAGCCGTAGTACACGGCGATGCTCTCACCGATGAACCAGGCATTGTTGATGTCGTCTTCCTTGCCGTTGGAGAGTTCCACGATCTCGTCTTTCTGCCAGGCGAGGTTCAGGTTGGAGTTCCACACAAATCCGTTGAACATCACGGGGATGGTATTCAGGGTGAACTCAATACCCTTGTTCTTGGTCTTACCGATATTGGCGAGCATGGAGGGATAGCCCGACAGTGCAGGAACGCTCATGCTGAGCAGCAGGTCCTTGGTTTCTGACTTGTAGATATCGAGTGTACCGTTGATGCGGCCTTTCAGGAAACTGAAGTCGATACCGAAGTTCCACTGTGTGGTCTTTTCCCAGCCCAGGTTCTTGTTGGGCATGGAGTTCGAACCCGAAGTATAATAAGGTTCATTGGTGACGAAAATCTGTGAGTTGCCGGTACTGAAGGGCATCCAATAGGAACTGATTACACCCAGCGTGCCATAAGGACTCACGGCAGCATTACCGGTGACACCGACACCCAACCTGAGTTTCAACTGGTCAAGCCAGGTGAGGTCGCGCAGCCAACTTTCCTGTTCCATGCGCCATCCGATGGCCATTGAGGGGAAGAAGTCCCATTTGTTGCCTTGGGCAAGTACGGAGGAACCGTCCCAGCGGGCGGATGCGGTGAGCAGGTAGCGGTCCATGAAGGCATAGTTCACGCGTGCCATGTACGACTCAAGGGCATATTCGGAGAGACCTGTCCCCATGCCTGCCTGATACTGCGAGTCGGTGATGTCGATGGCACCCATGTTGTTCCAGAGGAACGACGGGATAGTGACACCCACTTCGTTCATGCTGCTCGACTCGGTGTTGCTCTTCGAGGCGCTCTGCAAGAGGGTGATGCCAATGCTGTGGTCGCCGAAAATCTTGTTGTAGAGGAGCATGTTGTCGAGGGTCCATGCGAAGTGGCGCTCATCATTGCGGCGTGCATAGTTCTTGCTACCGGCACGGGTGGCAGAACTGCTGTCGAGGAAGTTTCCAAGACGGTAGTAGCGGAAGTCGGGACCGAACTGGACTTTGTATTGCAGTCCTGCCAGTTCTTCTGCAATTCCGCCGAAGTCAATCAGGCCATAGAAACTGCCGAGTGCGCGGAAGGTCTCACGGTTGTCGTTCGACTTCTTCCACTCGTCGATGACGGTGTAGGTGTTGGTGGTGGAGCCACCGGGCATGCTGATGATTTCACCGCTGTCGTCATAAGGCAACGTATAACGGAGGATGGCCTTGGCGGCACTGTAGATGTCGGTGGGACCAGAACTTGACGACTGTCCGGTGCGTGAGAAACCATATTTCTGTACACCATAGGAGGCATTGAATGAGCCACCGGCCTTGAACCATCGTTTGGCCTGCACGTCGGCCGAGGCAGCGAAGTTGTAGCGCTCATAGCTTTGGCCTTTCTGGGTTCCCTTGTTGCTCAGGTAGCCGAAAGAGGCAAAGCCGGCCACATTCTTCGAACCGCCACGCACGCTTACCGTGTGTTCCTGGGTGAGACCCGTTTGGGTGACGAAGTCGGTCCAGTCGGTATCGGTCACTTTCGAGCCGTCCCATGTGCCACCCGACCATCCCTTCAGCACGTTGGCAAGGGCGGTCTGGTCGCCGTCGAAGAACGACTTGTCCTGTTCCTCGGTGGGCTGGTCGCCAGGAGTATAGGTATTGGGGTCTTGGTTGTATTTTGCCCAACGGCGCCAGGTGATGTAGTCGCTGGCACTCATTGCCGGACTCTTGTCGACGATTTTCTCGAAGGTCATCGAACCCGAGTAGGTGAGTTGTGTCTTGCCTTCCTGTCCGCGCTTCGTGGTGATGAGCACCACACCGTTGGCACCACGGCTACCGTAGATGGCTGTGGAGGAGGCGTCTTTCAGGATGTCGATAGACTCGATGTCGCGGGGGTTGAGGGTCTCTATACCACCGGCCTGGAGGGGTACTCCGTCGACGACGTAGAGGGGTGAGCCCGATGCCGTGATGGAGCGGCTACCACGGATGAGGATGCTTCCCACTGTTCCCGGGCGCTCACTGGTGGTGATGTCCACACCGGCGGCCTTGCCTTGAAGTGCCTCGAAGGCATTGCTCACGGGGCGCGAGTTCAGTTGTTTCTCGTTCACGCGGGTAAGGGCACCGGTGACATCGCTCTTGCGTTGTATACCGTATCCCACGACCACCACTTCATCGAGCAGTGCGTTGTCTTCCTTCATGGCGATACTGATATCGGAGCGCCCGTTTACTTTAACATTCTGGGTAAGGTAGCCCACATAACTGAAGGTAAGGGTGGCATTGGATGCGGCATCAAGGGAGTAGTGGCCGTCGAGGTCGGTGATGGCTCCCACACTGGCACCGTTCTCGATGACCGTCACGCCGATGAGTGGCTCACCGGCCTCGTCGGTCACCGTTCCTGTCACTTTCTGCTTTTGCGAACCTTGCGCAAACATCGCCTGCGACATGCCGAAGAGCATGCCCATGCTGATGAAAAGCATTAAAATAATGTGTTTCTTTGACATAGGTTGTTAATTAGGTGAATGATTTTAGTTATTGATGGTTGTTTTTGCTATTTGTGTTGAGGGCTTGAAGGTGATATGGTGCAAAAGTACCCCTATATTTAGGGGAGGAATAGGTCTTTTTGTCCGATTTCTATGTGTTTTTGTTTGTTTTCATGTTTTCATGCCGTGTGAAAACCGGGGATTCAGCGAAGGGTGGACAGTTGAGTCCCCATACCGTCGGGGGTGTCGACATGGTCCATCTGCAGGTCTTCCACGTCGCTGACGATGATGGAGGGACGCGAGTCGGGTTGGTCGAGTTTGAAGGTGACATGGCTCAGCCGGAGGCTGCGTACGTGGCGGGCAAACAGGCCATAGGCAGGACAGGTGCCCAGAAACTTGGCGGGCTCGGGGTATTTGGTGCCCAACTCCGGGTAGTCGGCAGGCACCTCGCGCTGCATGCCGCCGCGGTAGCGTATCTGGATGTTGCTCAGGCGGATGTTCTCTATCGGATACCCCGGCATGCCAGTAATCTGGATGCCCGAGAGTGAGTCGCAGTCGTCGATGGTGACGTTGCTGATTTGGATGTCACGGGCCGACGACACGTCGGTGCGCTCTTTCGGACCACGATTGCGGCATCCTGTGGTGATGTAGATGGGATAGTGATGCACATGGCTCATCGAGATGTTGCTTACCACAATGTTCTCCATTTTGCCTTGGTCTACCTCCTCGAAGGCGAGGCCGCTGCTGTAGAAACAGGTGCATCCAGTGATGGTGATGTTGCGGAATCCCCCGTTGCTCTCCGTACCGAGTTTGATACGCCCGCACACCCAGTTCACCTGCTCGGGCACATAGGTGGCATCGAGCACGGTCCCCACCTTATAGCCCGTTACCAGACAGTTGCTGATGAGGATGTTCTCGCAAATCACGGGCTGTTTCAGGGCGTATGAGCTCTTGAGCACGAGTGCATCGTCGTGCGGCGTGTTGATCTTGCAGTTCGACACGGTGGTGAAACGGCAGCAGTCGATATCTATGCCGTCGCGGTTGGTATCGATGAGCACGTTGTCGATGGTGGCGAAGTCGCAGCCGGTAATGATGATGGCGAAGTGCCCTCCACGGTAGATGGTGATGTCGCGGATGAGCACGTTGCGACACCGTTTCAGGGCGATAGACTTGTCGCCCATGCCGATGCTTCCGCCCTGTACTTGTCCGGCGGTCTCGGTGTCGTGGCGGGTGAGTCCGCGGCCGTCAATCATTCCGCGACCAGTAATCGACACGTTGGTCTGGTTCTCCGCCCAGATGAGGGAGTTGTGGAAATAGGTATGTCCACCGTCTTGGTATTCGGGTCCGCCGAATGTCTCTGAAGGGTCATAGGCACCACGCTCCTCGGTGGCGATGATGATGGCACCGGGTTGCAGATTCAGTTCTATATTGCTCTTTAGGTGGATGCTCCCCGAGAGATAATTGCCTGCCGGCAGGGTCACCACGCCGCCGCCCTGTCGGGCACAGTGCTCAATGGCAGCGTTGATGGCGGGAGAGTCGAGGGTGCGGCCGTCGCCTTTTGCTCCGAAGTCTCTCACGTCTACCGTCGTAGCCGCGGCGTGCAGACCATTGCTGGAGAGCAGTATGGCAAAAAGGAGAAATAGTGTTTTTTTCATTTCCAATGAAAGTGCTGATAGGTAGGGGTGGTTATGTTTAGGTTTTCATCACAAAAGTACTGACATATGGGGTCCGCGTTTCATGAAGAAAGTCCGAAAAAGCGGTGAGTTTGTACGAAAACACTTGAAAATAAGACGAAAATATGTTGCATGGCGATGAAAAATACCGTATTTTTGTGGCACGAAACGCTTAACATAACGAACTACGACAATGAAACGATTTGCTTTTAAGATGTTCCTGAAACCAGGATGTGAGAAAGAATATGCCCGAAGGCATGCTGCCATCTGGCCAGAACTCGTGGCGATGATCAAGGAGGCAGGAGTAAGCAACTACAGCATCTACTGGGACAAAGACACCAATATCCTTTTCGGTTATCAGGAGTGCGACAGCGACACCAACAGCCAAGACACCACTGACGTTGACCCTATCACACAGAAATGGTGGGATATGATGGCCGACATCATGGAAGTGAACCCCGACAACTCCCCTGTGTCCATACCCATAGAGGAAGTGTTCCATCTCGATTGACAGCCATGAAGACACGATTGCTTATCCTTGCCTTTTGTCTTGCAGGCCTTTCGACAAAGGCACAGACAGGTACATTCGACGTGAATATCGACCGCGCCGGTTATTTCTCGGTGCAGGTGCCCGATGGCAACTACAAGGTGACCGTCACCGTGGGGAGCAAGAAACGGAAGGCCGAAACAGTGGTGAGGGCAGAGTCAAGACGGCTCATGGTGGAGAATATCGCCACCAAACGCGGCCAACTGGTCGACTGCTCATTCATCGTCAACAAACGGTCGCCACGGTTCCTGATGACCACCGAAAACGGCGTGCGTGAGGAGACCGTGCGGCTGAAAGAACGTGAGAAGGGTTACCTCAACTGGGACGACAGCCTCACTCTGGAGTTCAATGGTCCGGCACCGGCAGTGACACGTATCACGATAGTGCCCGACACCACCGCCACTACCATCTTCCTTTGTGGCAATTCCACCGTAGTAGACCAGAATGCGGAGCCTTGGGCAAGTTGGGGACAGATGATCACCCGCTGGTTCGACTCGCGTGTGGCCATCTCCAACCATGCCGAGAGCGGACTTACCGCACGTACGTTTCTTGCGGGCAACCGTCTGGAGAAAATCCTCACCATGATGCGCCCCGGCGACTATGTGGTTTGTGAATTCGGGCACAACGACGAGAAGGAGCACCGACCCGGCGACGGGGCATGGTATCACTATGTATATAACCTGAAGGTGTTTGTCGACAAGGTGCGTCAGGCAGGGGGGCACATCATCTTCTGCACGCCTACACAGCGCCGTTTCTGGCAAGACGACAACCGGCATATCAAGGACACGCATGGCGACTTCCCCGCTGCCATGCGCTCGGTGGCAGAACGGGAGAACGTGCCGGTGATAGACCTGAACGGCATGACACGCGTGTTTTTCGAGACACTGGGGTATGAGGACAGCAAGCGCGCGTTGGTGCATTATCCTGCTAATACCTATCCCGGACAAGACCAGCCGCTCGCCGACAACACCCACTTCAATCCCTATGGGGCATACGAGGTGGCGAAGATGGTGGTGCAAGGGATGGTAGACCTCAAACTGCCCGTGGTGGGCGCGTTGCGCCCTGATTGGAAGGCATTCGACCCGTCACGTCCCGACGACTTCAATACCTTCAGGTGGTATGATGCCGTAAGCCTTGATACCAGGAAGCCCGACGGCAATTGAAGACAGGCTGCGGTTCGGAACCAACGGTCGCTGTTCGCGAAGCGAGGTAAAGCTAATGCAAAATAATCTTCGATTTTTTTGCTTTTCACTCACCTTGCACTACCTTTGCCGCTTTGCGACGAAATGAGGAGGCGCCTAAACACAGCAAAGCAAAAAACTTCGTCTTTTGCTTTGCTGTGTCTTCGCCTTTCACTAATTTTGCAGAAAATTTAGAAATAACGATGCAACAGAAGAATTTCAAGCGTACGACCGTCACTGCTGCCTTGCCTTATGCCAACGGCGGCGTGCATATCGGTCACCTGGCTGGCGTTTATGTGCCGGCCGACATCTATGTGAGATACCTGCGTCTGAAAAAGCAAGACGTGGTGTTTATCGGCGGTAGCGACGAGCACGGCGTGCCCATCACCCTGCGCGCAAGGAAAGAAGGCATCACCCCGCAAGACGTGGTAGACCGCTACCATCAGCTCATCAAGAAATCATTCGAGGAGTTTGGCATATCCTTCGATATATACTCCCGTACCACATCATCGACACACCACAAACTGGCGTCTGACTTCTTCCGCAAACTCTACGACGACGGAAAACTCATCGAGAAGACCAGCAAGCAGTATTACGACGAACAGGTGCATGCCTTCCTCACCGACCGTGATATCGAGGGCGAGTGTCCCTACTGCCATAAACTGGCTTATGGCAACCAGTGTGAGAACGGGTGCGGGCGTGACCTCTCACCCGAGGAGCTCATCAACCCACGCAGCAAACGCAGCGACTCCACACCGGTGATGCGTGACACGAAGAACTGGTACCTGCCGCTCAACGAATACCAGGAGTGGCTCCGCCAGTGGATTCTCGAAGAGCACAAGGAGTGGCGCTCCAACGTCTACGGACAGTGCAAGAGCTGGCTGGAGATGGACCTCCAGCCGCGTGCGATGACGCGCGACCTCGACTGGGGCATCCCCGTGCCCGTGGAGGATGCTGAGGGGAAGGTGCTCTATGTGTGGTTCGATGCCCCCATCGGGTATATCTCGAACACCAAGGAACTCTGCGATGCCAATCCTGAGCGTTGGGGGTCGTGGGAGAAATGGTGGAAAGACGACGAGACACGCCTTGTTCACTTCATCGGCAAAGACAACATCGTTTTCCACTGCATCATCTTCCCGGTGATGATGCGTGCCCATGGCGGGTATATCATGCCCGACAACGTGCCTGCCAACGAGTTCCTCAACCTCGAAGACGACAAGATTTCCACATCGAAGAATTGGGCGGTATGGCTCCACGAATACCTCGTCGACCTGCCGGGAAAGCAGGACGTGCTGCGCTATGTGCTTACTGCCAACGCTCCTGAGACCAAAGACAACAACTTCACCTGGAAAGACTTTCAGGACCGCAACAACAACGAGTTGGTGGCCATCTACGGCAACTTCGTGAACCGTGCCCTGCAACTCACCAAAAAATACTGGGGTGGGGTAGTGCCTGCCTGTGGTGAACTCAACGAGGTAGACAAAGCCGCCCTTGAGGAGTTCAAGGACGTGAAGAAGAACGTGGAGAGCCTGCTCGACGTGTTCAAGTTCCGTGAGGCACAGAAAGAGGCCATGAACCTGGCACGTATCGGCAACAGGTATATCACGGAGTGTGAGCCGTGGAAGGTGTGGAAGACCGACCCGAAACGGGTGGAGACCATTCTCTACATCTCCTTGCAACTCGTGGCCAACCTCGCCATCGCCTTCGAGCCGTTCCTGCCGTTCAGCAGCAAGCGCCTCAGGGGAATGCTCAACATCGATGCCTTTGAATGGAACCAGTTGGGCGAGACTGATATCCTCAAGCCAGGACATCAACTGGCAGAGCCTGCCCTGCTCTTCGAGAAGATAGAGGATGAAGTCATCGCGGCTCAACTCAATAAACTCGAGGAGACGAAGAAGGCCAACATGGCGGCAGAGTACAAGGCTGCCGACATCAAACCCGTGATAGACTTTGCCGACTTCGAGAAACTCGATATCCGTGTGGGACATGTGAAGAATTGCGAGAAGGTGAAGAAAGCCAACAAGTTATTGAAGTTCACCCTTGATGACGGCAGCGGCACCGACCGCACTATCGTGAGCGGTATCGCCAAGTTCTACCAGCCCGAGGAACTCATTGGGCGCGATGTGCTGTTCATCGCCAATCTGGCACCGCGTAAACTCATGGGTATCGAAAGCCAGGGTATGATTCTCTCTGCCGAGAACTTTGACGGCGACTTGAGTGTCACCACCCTACTGAAGGAGGTGAAACCGGGTAGTCAGGTGAAATAAAGTTCTCTGGTAAAAGAAAAATCGGGTAAGTTCGAATAAGTGAGCGAAAAACCAATTATTATTTGGAATTTCGCTCACTTATTCGTACTTTTGCAGGCGAAATGGGGTTCCATAGTTCAATGGATAGAATAAGTCTCTCCTAAAGATTAGATCCGGGTTCGATTCCCGGTGGAACTACAACCAGTGAAAAGCATCAAAAACCAAAAGATTTGAGTTCTCAAACATCGTGCAAACCTTAGTGCAGACAAAAACTTGTTTTAGTATGCTGAGGTGCCGCCGATGTTCATCATGCAAAACACGATAAATCTCAAACCTCAAATCTCAAATCTCAAACCTCAAATCTCAAATCTCAAATCTCAAATCTCAAACCTCAAACCTCAAACCCTATTCTATGTTTGGAGCGATTGTAGGCGACATTGTAGGCTCGCGTTTCGAGTTCACGTCGGCACCCAAGAAGGGTTTCGAGTTGTTTACTGATGAGTGTAACTTTACCGATGACACTATCTGTACCATCGCCATAGCTGACGCCCTGATTCACAAGAAAGACTTCAAATGGACACTCCATGAGTGGTGCCGCCGCTATCCCCATCCCATGGGGTCGTATGGCAACAGGTTCTACAACTGGGTGAGGGCTGACGACCCGCAGCCCACGGGTAGTTACGGCAATGGCGCTGCCATGCGTGTGAGCAGCGTGGGATGGCTGATAGATGACTTCGACGAGGTGCTCGATGTGGCCCGCCAGACGGCTGTCGTGAGCCATGACCATCCCGAGGGGATAAAAGGTGCGCAATGCGTGGCAAGTCTGATTTATTGGCTCCGCACGTGTCGCATCGACAAGGTTGACGTGGAACGCTCCGTGAAACGGCGTTTCGGCTATGAAATCCCTTCTTTGGCAGATGTCTATAAGATTGGCAGTGAGGGGCATTTCGACGGCACTTGTCAGGAGACGGTGCCCATGGCCATCCGTTGTTTTCTCGACGCGCACAGTTTCGAGGAGACAATCCGCCTGTCGGTGATGGCAGGAGGCGACACCGACACCAAGACAGCCATTGCCGGTTCCATAGCCGAAGCCTATTACGATGTGCCCGACTGGATGATTGAGCGCGCCAATAGTTATCTGCCTCAGGAAATGTCGGTGGTTATAGAAGATTTCTACAACTACCTGACCGATAACTACCGCGAATAGGTTATTACCTTATTTATATATGGGGATAGAGGCTATATAGTGTCTACAATATCTGTAGTGTTTGTCTCTATCTGTTTCCCTATAGGCTGCGCTTTCGGTGCAGCATAAAAAATCCCCGCAGGTCAAACCTACGGGGATTATTGGATTATAGAAGGTTTTTCTAATTACTTGGCTTTTGCCACAGCAGCTTCTTCTATCTCTTCACCCTTGATTTTGCGACCCATGGTGAGGTAAGCCGTGGGAGCAGCGATGAAGATAGACGACAGCGTACCGAAGATAACGCCGAGAATCATGGCAAACGAGAAACTGCGGATGCTGGCACCACCGAAGATGAAGATACACAGCAACACAATCAACGTAGAGACAGAGGTGTTGATGGTACGTGCCAATGTCTGGTTGAGCGAGTCGTTGAAGAGTGTCTGCAGGTCGCGCTTGCGGTAGAGACGCAGGTTCTCACGCACACGGTCGAACACCACCACCTTGTCGTTGATAGAGTAACCAATCACGGTAAGGATGGCACCAATGAATGTCTGGTCAATCTCGAGCGAGAAGGGAACGATGCCCCACAAGGCGGAGAAGAAGCCAACAACAATCAAGGTATCGAAGGCCAGTGCCACGATAGAACCGATGGAGAATGCCACGTTGCGGAAACGGAGCAGGATGTAGAGGAAGATGGCAATCAAGGCTACAATCACGGAGATGATGGCCTTATTGGTCACGTCGCGGGCGATAGACGGTCCCACCTTCGTGCTGCTGATGATGGAGCCACCCTCACGCACTTCGGGATCCTTGAAGTCGGCCTCGTTGGCTTGGGTCACCACACCGGCTTTCTTCAGTGCGCTGAAGAGTTTGCTCTCGGCCTCGTCGTCCATAGTCGGACTGTTCGACTCGATGTTCCAGTTGGTCGACACACGCACGGTCTTGCCATCGGTACCGATAGCGATGACACTGGTGTTGGCCTCCTTGCCGGAGTTCTCGCCGATGCTGTTGACGAAGACACCCGACAGGGCTGTACGTACACTCTCCACAGGAGTCTCCTTGGCGAGGGTCACAATATAGTTGCGACCACCGGTGAAGTCGATACTCTTCGAGAGTCCACGAATGGCGAAGAAACCGATGAAGATGAGAGCGAGGATAGCCCAGATGGTGTAAGAGGTCTTATACTTGCTCATGAAGTTCACGTGCATGTTCTGCATGAAGTTGCGCGAGAACGGCGTGGTGAAGGTGAGGTTGAGCCACTTGTCTTTCTTCATCATGTGCTCATACACCAGACGGGTGAGGAACACGGCAGTGAAGAACGAACAGCAGATACCGATGATGAGCGTTACGGCGAAGCCCTTCACAGGACCCGTACCGATTAAGGCAAGGATGACACCAGTGATGATTGAGGTAAGGTTGGAGTCGAAGATGGCAGAGAAGGCGTTACTGTAACCGGCCTGCAGAGCCTGACGTGTGTTCTTTCCGGCTTTTAGCTCTTCTTTCGTACGCTCATAGATAAGCACGTTGGCGTCTACTGCCATACCAAGGGTAAGCACGATACCGGCGATACCCGGCATGGTGAGTGCCGACTGGAACGACGCCATGATACCCATGGTGAAGAAGAGGTTGATGATGAGGGCGCAGTTGGCCATCATACCGGGGATGAAGCCATACATGAGAATCATGTAGAGCATCAAAACGATAAATGCCACGATGAACGAGATGATACCCTGACGGATAGACTGGGCACCGAGCGACGGTCCTACGACCTCTTCCTGCACGATGCGGACGGGAGCCTTCATACGACCCGACTTGAGGGTGTTGGCGAGGTCTTTGGTGTCCTCTACGGTGAAGCTACCCGAAATCTGTGAGTTACCACCGGTAATCTCCTGGTTCACGTTAGGTGCACTGTATACCAGGTCATCGAGGACGATGGCCACGGGCTTGCCTACGTTTTTCTTGGTGAGGTTGGCCCACTCGCGCGCGCCATCCTCATTCATCTGCATGGTCACCACGGGCTTGCCGGTGAAGTGGTCGAAGTCGTCCTTGGCGCTCTCAATCACGTCGCCCTCAAGGGGTGCACGGTTGTCGCTGCCTGTCATGCGCAGACAGTAGAGCTCGAAGATACGCTTGTTGTTGGGGATGCGGTCGGAGGGCTTGGCACTCCAAAGCAACTTCACGTCGGTAGGCAGGATGGCCTTGGCCAGGTCGGAGTGGATGAATGCGTTGATGGCTGCAGTATCGACGACATTGGCCATACCAACGATACAACCGGCATCGCCATTCACGCTGAGCTTGGTGAGCAGCGGGTGCTCCTTGGCAGCAAGGTCGGCAGCTTTCTTTTCTTCAGCCTTCGGGTCGGCTTTGGCTTCGGCCTTCGTAGAGTCGCCCTTGTTGTCGCCAAGGGTCAGGCCCTTTTCGGCTGCAGCAGGAGCAGCTTCGGCAGTTGCCTCTGCGGTGCTGTCGGCGGGAGCGGTCTCGCCATTGGCCAGACGGCTGTCGAGCTGCTGCAGGTAGGGTGCAATCTCCTGAGAGGCATAGGTCTCCCAGAACTCGAGGTTGGCGCTACCCTGCAAGAGTTTACGCATACGCTCGGGATCTTTCACACCCGGCATTTCCACCATGATGCGGCCTTCCTGGCCTTCGAGCATCTGTATGTTGGGCTGTACCACGCCAAACTGGTCGATACGGTTGGTGATGACGTTCTTGGCATCGGCCACGGTTTCCGACACTTTGCTGCGGAGGATACTCTCCACCTCGCTGTCGCTGCTGTTGGTCTTCACTTCCGGAAGTTGCTGGGTAGCGAATACTTCAGCGAGCCTGTGGCCGGGGGCATTGGCTTGGTAGTGTTTGATGAACAATGAGATGAAATCATCTTGTGTAGTTTCTTCTTCGGCTCTCGCAGCCTTCATCGTCTTGACGAAAACAGGATCTTTCTTGTAACCGGCAAGGTTCTCAATGAGGTCGGGGACCGACACCTCGAGGATGACGTTCATACCGCCCTTGAGGTCCAGACCCAGTCCGACTTGTGTTTCCAGACATTTCTGGTACGAATAGACACCGAGATACTTCACGGAGTCCTTGTAGTCTTGCTGGGCGATGGGGTCCTTGATTTCTGCAGCTTTCTTGTCGTAGTAACTTGAAGCCACAGAGAACGACAAATAGAAGATACTTGCCAGGGTCAATAAGACCGCTGTAACAATTACAATTCCTTTGTTTTGCATTTCTGTTTATGTTATTTAATTCGTTGTTTTCCGCCAATTTGCGTAATAGCGTGCAAAGATAGTGAATTTTTCACACTTATCGAAATTTCAGTCGGAAATTATTCATTTTTTGGACTTTTGCCGTTTTTTTAGGGTGCAACTGATGGGGTTGTGGTCGCTGATGTTTGCTTTTGAGTCGATTTTGCAGTCGAAAGGCTCCAGGTTGGGCGAGCACATGATATTGTCGATGCGCACCAGCATGCCATGGGCACGGTGGGTGAACCCCGGACCGCATCCGGTTGCGGTGTAGCAGTCGGTGAGGTGCTTGGTCAGCAGATGGTGGGCATACGATAGTGGTGAGTCGTTGAAGTCGCCGCAGAGCACCACGTACTTTACTTTTTGCTGCGTGATATAATCCAGTATACCCTGGGCCTGGCGTGCATGCATGGGTCCCATGGCGCTGAGTTTTTGGAAGATGGAGCGCTTGTGGATTTTGTCGGTCTTGCGTCTGACGAACTGTCCGAATTCGTCGCGCTCCTCATCGCTCAGGCGTGTGCCTTCCAAGTGGCAGTTGACCACGAGCAGGGTGTCATTGCCCATTTTGATGTAGAAGGCGCCACAGAGGTTTCTCTGTCCGATGAGGTTCACCATCTCATGTCGGATAATGGGATATTTGCTGTAAACGGAAATGTATTCACGTTTTTTGTCCTTCTCGTTTTCATTGTAGGGATACTTCGCCTTGAGTTGTGCCTTGAGTTGTTCCTTGTTCCTCCGTATGGCAGCTTCCTGAAGACACACGATGTCGGCCCCGCTGTTGCAGACATAGTCAACAGTAGGGTTAGGCAAGTCGTTGCCTTCGTTGATGTAATTGAAGATGTGTGCGTTGAGCGACATTACCTTCAATCCGTCGGCAGGTGCATTCTTGCCGAAGTTGAAGGGGCAATAGGCGCGCACGGCGGGTGCGCACAGCAGGAATCCCGCTATGGGAATCCAGACGTACCGATAGTGGAAGACCAACCAGAACAGCAGAAAACCGAGGTTGAGCAGGAGCGGGATGGGAAAAGCCAGGGAGAGCACCTCGCATGAGGGGTGCGCCGTGGGATTGATGTGTCCGGCATAGCCTGTGGCACATAGCACAGCCACGACCAGGATGTTGGCCGTGGCAATGATTCGCAGTGTGATTTTCTTGAATTTCCTGACGAAGCCCATTTCTATTTCTTGTTGCTGCTTTCAAACAGCTTTTGTTTCTCTTCTTTGGTCAGGCTGGCATACCCGTTCTTGCGTATCTTGTCGAGGATGCGGTCTATCTCTTCCTCCTCCACTTTCTTGCTGGCATTGTAGTCCCAGTCGGGGTTGCCGCTCTTGCTGCTTACATTCTTTCCGGTGTGTTTCTCCCAGTTCTTGCGCAGTTTCTCGAAGATAGGCGACCCGCTGTCGTTGCCGAAATAACTGTTCTCAGGATGACGGTTCCAGTATTTGATGAGCAGATAGCCGAAGAGCATGCCGCCGAGGTGTGCGAAATGGGCCACGTTGCTCGTGGTGAAGAAGGCGGTGAACACCTCAATGGCGATGTAGATAATGATGAACCACTTGGCCTTGATGGGGATGGGCAGCGGGAATATGAAGATGCGTTCCTCGGGGAACGACATACCGAAGGCCAGTAGGATAGCATAGATGGCTCCCGACGCACCTACTGTGGTCCAGGTATTGAGTGCATTGGCGATGTTGGGGTCGCTCCATACGGTGGATACAAGCGACGTGAATCCTATCCCGCCTTGTTGGTTAAGGGTATAGTAGAGTTCGATATATTGCGCTACTTCTTGCACCAGGCCTGCTCCGACACCGCAGAAAATGTAATAAAAAAGGAATTTCTTCGGTCCCCAAATGCGCTCTACCACGCATCCGAACATCCAGAGGGCAAACATGTTGAAGAACAGGTGTTCCAGTCCGCCATGCATGAACATATAGGTAAAGAGCTGATAAATCTTGAAATCCGAGGCCAGGAAGAAATGGAGGCCGAGGATATCGTTGAGGTCGATGCCCTGCATCTTGAGAACGTAGTAGGCCGCGAAAGCCAATACGTTTATTATCAGAAGGTTTTTGGTGATAGTGGGTATGCTGCGCATAATAATGGTCTGTTGTTTGTTGAAACGTGGGCAAAATTACGAAAAATATCTGTTATTCCGCATAAAATCAAGTGTATACCTACTTTTTTTCAATATTTTGCTTATTTTTTTCTTGTTTTTGTTTGTTTTATGAAATGAAACATCTATATTTGCCACCAAATAGTCAGAGAGTTATTAGTAATCACCATTTATTAAATCAAAAATCATGAACAAAACAGAATTGATCGACAAGATTGCCGAGAAATCAAATCTTACAAAGGTAGATGCCAAGAAAGCATTGGACGCAACAGTAGAGGCTATCAAAGAGGCTCTCGTAGCAGGCGACAAGGTTGCTCTTATCGGTTTCGGCACTTTCAGCGTTAACACACGTGCTGCCCGCAAGGGTATCAACCCCCGTGACAAAGTGGTTATCGAGATTCCCGAGAAGAAGGTGGCCAAATTCAAGGCTGGTGCTGAATTGGCAGACGCTTTGAAGTAATTTTGTAAAATTAATTCTACGAAATGAATCAGGCAACCCCGAATGAGGTTGCCTGATTTTTTATGTGCGATTTCAATATAGCGAAAGCGTTATTTGAATCGTTAAGGTTGTTTGCCGATGTAGGCGAGGATGCCACCGTCGACATAGAGGATGTGTCCATTGACGGCATCCGAGGCTTTCGAGGCGAGGAAGACGGCGGGACCACCCAGTTCCTCGGGGTTGAGCCAGCGTCCTGCGGGGGTCTTGGCGCAGATGAACGAGTCGAAGGGGTGGCGTGAGCCATCGGGCTGGCGCTCGCGCAGCGGTGCTGTCTGTGGCGTAGCGATATAGCCCGGTCCGATGCCGTTGCACTGGATGTTGTATTCGCCGTACTCAGAGCAGATGTTCCGGGTGAGCATCTTCAATCCGCCTTTTGCAGCGGCGTATGCCGACACGGTCTCGCGGCCGAGTTCCGACATCATCGAGCAGATGTTGATGATTTTTCCTTCGCGGCGCTCCATCATTTCGGGCAGTACTGCCGAAGAGCAGATGAACGGTCCCACGAGGTCAATGTCGATGACTTGCTGGAATTCGGCACGTTTCATCTCGTGCATGGGGATGCGCTTGATGATGCCGGCGTTGTTGACGAGGATGTCGATTTGCCCTACTTCCTCATGGATTTTCTCCACGAGAGCCTTCACGTCGTCTTCTTTGGTCACGTCGCACACATACCCTTTCACGTTTTCAATGCCTGCCTCCTTGTAGTTGTTGAGGCCACGCTCCAGGGCAGCTTCATTGATGTCGTTGAAGATGATGGTCTTGATACCGGCAGCCACGAAGGCCTTGGCGATGTTGAATCCGATACCATACGATGCGCCTGTGATCCAGGCGTTCTTCCCTTCAAGGGAGAATGGATTTGTTGTCATAGATGTTGTTTTTTGGTTTGTGGGTTATTTCAAGTCAGTGATAAGCGAGAAGTCCTGGTCGCCGTAGTCGAGGTTTTCGCCGCCCATGCCCCAGATGAAGGTGTAGTTGTGTGTGGCGGCGGCACTGTGGATGCTCCATTCGGGAGAGAGCACGGCCTGGTCGCCGCGCATCCAGATATGCCGGGTCTCGTCTACCTCGCCCATGAAGTGGCATACTGCCTGGTCTTCGGGCACCTCGAAATAGAAGTAGGCTTCCATGCGGCGGCTGTGCACGTGTGCGGGCATGGTATTCCACACGCTGCCTGTGGCCAGTTCGGTCATGCCCATCTGCAGCTGACAGGTGGGGAGCACCTGGTTGACAATCATCTTGTTGATGTCGCGCTCGTTGCTCATCTCCAGACTACCCATGTGTGCCACTACGGCATCGGCCTTGGTCACTTTTCGGCATGGGTAAGCTTGATGGGCGGTGGTGCTGTTGAAGTAGAATTTGGCGGGTTTCTCTGGGTCGTTGCTGGCGAACACCACGTCGCGGTCGCCGCTACCGATATAGAGGGCTTCCTTGAAAGCCAGTTCGAAGGTCTCTTTGCCTACCTTCACTGTGCCAGCACCACCCACGTTGAAGATGCCTATCTCGCGCCGGGTGGTGAAGTAGGGCGCCTTGAGGGGGTCGATGGCCTCGAGTTTCAGTTTTTCTTTCACGGGCATGGCTCCACCCACTACCATGCGGTCGTACATGGAGTAGACCATGTTCACTTCGTCGCCGGCAAACACCTTCTCGATGAGGAAGTCGCGGCGTATGCGCTGGGTGTCATAACTCTTTGCGTCCTCAGGATGGGCCGCATAACGGATTTCGTAATTTGTCTTCATAAATTTTTATAGTAGTTTAAATCTTAAATATCGTGCAAGCCGAGAGCAATCAAACTTGTTTCAATTGCCGAGGCACCGCCGATGTTCATCATGCAAAGCATGGTAAACCTCAAACCTCAAATCTCAAACCTCAAATCTCAAATATCGTGCAAGCCAAGCGCAATGAAGCTTGCTTCAATTGCCGAGGCACCGCCGATGTTCATCATTCGAAGAATGATAAACCTCAAACCTCAAATCTCAAACCTCAAATATCGTGCAAGCCGAGCGCAATGAAACTTGTTTCAATTGCCGAGGCGCCGCCGATATTCATCATGCAGCATGATAAACCTCAAATCTCAAACCTCAAATCTACTTATACTTCTCCAGTCCTTCACCGAGGAATTTCAGGTATTCAGACACATCCTCCTTATAGCTGAACGAGCGGGTCATGGGGTTGCCGTCGTTGTCTACAAGCACGTAGAGTGGTTGGGTGAGATGACCGAACTTCATCTCCTCCAGGTAACTCCATTTGTCGCCGATGGTGCGCAGGGTGCGTTTCTTGCCGTTGTATTCCACTTCGATAGGCTCGTCGAGTGGTGTCTTGTCGTCGACGAAGAGCGAGATGAGCACATAGTCTTTGTTGAGCTTGTCGGCCACGGTGGGGTCGGTCCACACGGCAATCTCCATCTTGCGGCAGTTCACGCAGCCAAACCCGGTGAAGTCGAGCATCACGGGCTTGCCCGAGGCCTTGGCAGCTGCCATGCCTTCCTCATAGTTGGTATAGGCGGCACGCACCTCCTTGGTGTTGAGGTTGAAGTCCTGGGTGTAAAGGGGTGGTGCGAAGGCGCTCACGGCCCGGCACGGTGCGCCCCATAGTCCAGGAACCATATATATGGCGAAGGCTATTGACACCAGTCCGAGCATGATGCATGGCACGGGCATGGCCTTGTCGTTGCCTTGGTCGCTCTGGAACTTGAGTTTCCCGATGAGGTAGAGCCCGAGGAAGAGGAAGATGGCTATCCACAGGGCGAGGAACACCTCACGGTCGAGGAGTCTCCAACCGTAGGCGAGGTCGGCCACGGAGAAGAACTTCAGCGCGAAGGCCAGTTCGATGAATCCCAGCACTACCTTGATGATGTTCATCCACGACCCCGACTTCGGTGCCTGTTTCAGCCATGTGGGGAAGAGGGCGAACAGCGTAAAGGGCAGGGCGAGGGCGATGGCGAAGCCGAGCATGCCGATGGCAGGCCCCATCCAGTTGCCCGATGTCGTTGTCTCCACGAGCAGCAGGCCGATGATGGGTCCGGTGCACGAGAAACTCACGAGCGTGAGGGTGAATGCCATGAGGAAGATGGAGAGCAGTCCGCTGGTCTCCGATGCCTTGTTGTCTACCTTGTTGGTCCACGACGAGGGCAGGGTAAGTTCGAACCACCCGAAGAATGAGAGGGCGAACACGACGAGCAGCGCACAGAAGATCAGGTTGAACACGGCGTTGGTAGCGAGGTCGTTGAGTGTCTGTGCTCCGAACAGGGCGGTCACGAGGAGTCCGAGCGCCAGGTAAATGACGACGATGGATATGCCGTAAGTGATGGCATCCTTGATGCCTTTCTTCTTGTCCTTGCTGCGTTTCAGGAAGAAACTCACCGTCATCGGGATGATGGGCCACACGCAGGGGGTGAACACGGCGAGGAGGCCGTAGAGCAGTCCCATAAGGAAGATATAGAGCCATGAGCGGTCGGAGATATTGCCGCCGTTGAGCGCTTTCAGTTCGTCGACCGAGGGTTGCCACCACTTGTCTTGCGACGAGGCGACGAGGGCGCTGTCGACCACGATGGGCAGCGTGCCGTTCACCGTGTCGGCAGCCGTGGTGTCGGCGGTGATGCCGGTTGCCAAGGCAGCCGTGAGCGCAGCATCGGTGGCAGCGGCGGGTGTGGCGGCCTCCTCTTTGATAGGCTCGGCAGCGGGGGCCTCTTCAGGACCTTTCCCCGAGTACTCAAACTCCACCGTCGACGGGGGCATGCACATCTCGTCATTGCAGGCACCATATTCCAGGTAGCCCTTGATGTTGTAGGTCTTGGCGGTAATCTTGTATTTCTGGATGAAGGTCACGGCATTCTCGAAATAACTCAGGCGCATGCCGAATATCTGGTCGTCTTCGCTGATTTCCTTCCCCTGTTTGATGAGTCCACCCATGGGTTGTGCTCCCTCGGCTTTTTCGGTGTGCATGGTGGCCGCCGTCGGTCCGCCGTCGGGGATGTTCGTGGAGTAGACGTGCCAGCCCTTGTCGATTTTGGCAGTGAACACCACGTCGACCTCGGTGGGCGACACTTGCTTCTGCTGTACGGAGAACTTCACGGGCATCTCCTGTGCGTTCGCTGCTATGGCGAGAAGCAGGACAAGGGTGAGGAACTTCGGCCTTATCCATCTGGTGGTCTTGCTTGGGTTGTGATGATAACTCATACAAATGGTTTATTTCTTGTTTGTCATGATGTCGAGCACATAGCGGTCGGTAAGGTCCATCCCGCGGCTGCCGATGGCAGTGAGGTTGCGTATGCTCTGGTCTACGTCGTCGTCGATGATGCCTTCCACCGATGTCACGTGCTTGTGCTGTATGGCGAGCATTGCGCTCATCACGGCTGTCCCCACGCCGGTAGTGAGTTTCAGGGCGCAGCTGGGCTTGGCACCGTCGCATATCATGCCGGTGAGGTTGGCTATCATGTTCTTCACCGCCCAACACACCTCGTCGTAACCGCCGCCCATTAGGTAGGTGATACCGCAACTGCTGCCGGTGCTTGCCACCACACATCCGCAGAGGGCGGAGAGGGAGCCGAGGTTCTGCTTCATGTAGATTGCGGCGAGATTGCTGAGGGTAAGCGCACGGATGAGTTCCTCCTCGGTGTTGTGGTTCTCCTCGGCGAACACCACCACGGGCATGGTGGCGCAGATGCCTTGGTTGCCGCTGCCGCTGTTGCTCATCACCGGAATCATCGCTCCCGCCATGCGCGCATCACAGGCACAACTGGTCCTAGAGAGGATTTTCGAGAAGATGCTCTCGCCCATGATGCCTTTCCCCAGTGGACTGCACAGCGTCTTCCCCAGCTGGTGGCCGTAGTTCTCGCGCAGTCCGTCGTCAGAAGCCGCCTCGTTAAGGCGCTTGGCTTCGAGGATGAAACTGATGTCCTCGATGTCGGTGGTAGTGGCGAAGTCGTAAACCTTGCGCAGGGTGAGTGGCAATACCCCCTGCTCTTCGTCGGCATGCACGCTGTCGCGCTCGTCGAGTGTCACGTCATTGTCGAAGCGCAGGAACACGAAGTGGGTATGCTGCTCTTTGATGATGGCTTCCGACTCATGGCCACAGGCGCGGCACACGGCACGGATGTACAACTTGTCGGGGTCGTCTTCTTCCAGTGCGATGTTGATGCGGCCTTCATCGATGAACTGGCGGCCCCGGGCCACCGCCGCCCTGTCGCAGTCTTTCAGCACTTCGAGCTGATATTCCGACTTCCCTATCAGGGCGCCTAAGGCCACGGCGATGGGCAGGCCTATCATTCCCGTGCCAGGAATACCTACCCCCATCGCGTTTTTCACGATGTTGGCACTCAACTGCAGTTCCACAGCTTCTGGTGTTTCGCCGAGCAGTTCGCTTGCCTTGGCCACGCACAATGCCACCGCAATGGGCTCTGTACATCCCACCGCGGGCACCACTTGTTCATGTATCAACTGAATGATGGCCTGTCTTTCTTCCTTAGGCAGCATGAAAAGATTAGGTTTTGTGTGTTGTATCGGGTTGCAAATTTAGCAAATCTTTGCCGAACGTTCAACTTTTGGCAAAAAAAAATTGTCGGATAAAAAAAAAGTACTATCTTTGCAACGAAAATAACATAAACAGAGAAGAATAGCTGAATTCCGACATCGATTGTCGGGATTCATCATTTTTTGTTTGCTAATTGATTACCTTTTAAAACCATAACATCATGACTTACATGTCGCAAGAAGGCTATGACAAGATGATAGCCGAACTTTCCCGCTTGGAGTCTGTGGAGCGCCCGAAGGCATCTGCAGCCATCGCCGAGGCCCGCGACAAGGGCGACCTCAGCGAGAATTCCGAGTATGATGCTGCAAAAGAGGCTCAGGCACATCTCGAAGATAAGATCAACCGTCTGAAAGTGGCCATTTCCGAGGCCAAGATTGTCGACGTGTCGCGTTTGAGTTCCGATGCCGTGCAGATTCTCTCGAAGGTGGAGATGACCAACCTCACCACCAAGGCGAAGATGACGTACACCATCGTCAGCGAGAACGAGGCCGACCTGCGTGCCGGCAAGATTTCCATCAAGACTCCCATTGCACAGGGACTGCTCAACAAGAAGGTGGGTGACGAGGTGGAAATCCAGATTCCCCGTGGGACGATAAGGCTGAGGATTGACAAAATCTCCATCTAAACCTTCTATACCCTTTAAATTCTAATCAAATGAGCATTTTCTCGAAAATCGCGGCTGGCGAGATTCCCAGCTACAAATGTGCAGAGAGTGAGAAATTCTATGCCTTTCTCGACATCAACCCGCTGGTGAAAGGCCATACGTTGGTCATCCCCCGCCGTGAGGTCGACTATATCTTCGACCTCGACGACGACGAGTTGGCAGAGATGCATGTCTTCGCCAAGCGTGTGGCTATCGCCATCAAGAAAGCCTTCCCGTGTGTGAAGGTAGGCATGGCAGTGCTTGGACTGGAGGTGCCTCATGCCCACATCCACCTCGTGCCGATGCAGAGTGAGAAAGACATGCTCTTCTCCAATCCCAAGCTGAAACTCTCTCAGGAAGAGTTTGAGGATATTGCAGCGAGGATACGTGCGGAATTCAAATGAATTCCTCGCCCAGGCGTACTTGGACCTCGTTGACGAACTTACGTATTTGTGCTGATGAGTCGCTTTTCTTGCAGACCATCAGCACATTTTCGTTTTCCACCACGATATATCCCTCGAGGTCGCTGAACACACCCAGGCGTCCCTTGGGCAACTTGATGATGTTGTCCTTGCAGTTTTCCAGGATGACGTCGCTGTCGAGCACCACGTTGTCGCCCTGGCCATGGCTCTTTGCCTCGTAGATGGAGTGCCAGGTGCCCAGGTCGGCCCACCCGAAGTCGCATTGCATCACATAGGCGTCGTCGGCATTCTCCAGCACGCTGTAGTCGATGGAGAGGTTGGGGAAGTGCGAGAAGTAGTCCCACACCAACTGGGCCTCGTCGTTGATGTTGGCGGTGTCGAACGAGTAGCCTTCCATCTCTATCTGGCGGAACACGGCGGGCATGGTGGCTTTGAAGTGGTGAAGCAGGTGGAGGACGCCCGATACGAAGATGCCGGTGTTCCACAGGAACTCACCGCTGTCCATGAACACCTGGGCGAAATCACGCTCAGGTTTCTCGCTGAACGACTTCACGTTATGGAGGTTGCACTCCAGACTCTCGTCGCCCATCTGTATGTAGCCATAGCCGGGCTCGGGGCGCGTGGGGCGCACGCCCATCACGATGATGTTGTCGTGGTGTGCCACGAAGTCGAGGGCCCACAGCATGCAGCGCTCAAACGCCTCGTCACCGAGTACGGCCTGGTCGGAGGGCATGATGATGACGTTTGCGTCGGGGCAGAGGGTAAGGATGCGGTAGCAGCCCCATGTCACGCTCGGTGCGGTGTTGCGGTTCACAGGCTCGCCGAGGAAGTTCTCTTCGGGAAGCATGGGCAACTGTTCACGGGCGATGGGCTGAAACTCATCGTTGGTGGTCACAAAAATGTTCTCTATGGGGATGATTTTCGAAATGCGGTCGAATGTCTGTTGGAGTTGGGTGCGACCGGTACCAAACAAGTCGATGAATTGCTTGGGGTAACCCATACGGCTGCTCGGCCATAGCCTCTTTCCTCTTCCTCCAGCCAAAATCACACAATAATTCTTCGAATCAGTAGGCATAAGCTCACTTAGATTTAAAATTAGCGCACAAAATTACATAATTATAACGGCAGAAACAAGTTTTTAGTGTTTTTCCTGATAAAAATTTGCCGATTAAGAAATTTATCGTAACTTTGCACCGCTAAAAGCCCAGATGGCGGAATCGGTAGACGCGCTGGTCTCAAACACCAGTGGGGCAACCCGTGCCGGTTCGACCCCGGCTCTGGGTACTTTTTAAAACCATTTAAAATCTCGCAAGATGCTGATAACAAAGCGCTTGCGAGATTTTCGCTTTTGTATAGGATGTAAATTTGCTCCACATTTGCTCCACAAGTCCTGACAAGAAAAATGTGTATTGTGTTAAATAATACCAATAAAGAAGAAATGATTCCACTATATTTTCTATTTTTGCGGATGATTACAAACAATTTAAGCATCAACCCATGAAACATATATATTGTAACATTGTTGTCTTCCTTTGTTTCTTGGTTTCATGTGCACAAATGCCGAAGGAATCAAATGAGAGCAAGGACGTGGATATCGTATATCGAACATACCATATAGATTCCAAATCTATCACCCGTCCTTCGTCTTTCTTTTATCTAGAGGGCAGTGCTAAATACCATGGACAATATTTCTGCCTGTTTTGCGAAAGCCCAATAGACAAAAAAGGCAAGAGTTATTACCATCTCATAGTGATTCAACCATCTGACTCAACAGTCAGTGTGATTTCCAAGACGGAAAGAAGATATATTGAATTTAGGTCGTCTAGAGCCTATGATTATCCTCAAATGTGTGTCCGCAACGATTCCTTGCTCATCGCAGGTTATGATGCTGGTGAGGGAGGCTACAAATACCATTGCATCATTGACAGCATTTGTGGTGATGACGGGTCATCTTGTTGGAAACTCAAGGAAATCCCACAGCCTTCTTCTGTCGTATTTGAAGATGACGAATACAGTGTGAAGTTCTCCAACTATATGGAATGGGGACGATATATGAGTTTCATAGACAAGTCTGACATGAAAGAACATATCTATAATGGTTGGGGAAAGGTTTTCAAGAGACAAGATGGTTATTACCTTTGCAGCAATGCCGCCATTTGCAGAATTGCAAACCCCAAAGAAGGTCTTGTTCATACAGGTGTTACTAATTTTGATGACTATATGGTCGAAACAGGCTATGAGAATGCACCTGCTTCTGACCCAGAAATTCTATTTTTCCCGTCAGATCCAGACATACTCATGAATGCCTTTTTTATGCATAATGAAACGATTCACATGCTTGAGACCTACAAGGACAGCACATATTTGTCAAAATACGACGGACAGGGTATTTTGCGCATAAAAAGATTGAAGCAGAAAATGAGTTATATCTTCAGTTCTTCATTGGGAAAAGACTTCATTGGTTATGGTGACACTTTCAATTTCGTCAATGAAACCGAAGACGGAGAAGAGCAATATGGCATAATTGATATTGATGGAAACCAGATTACAATCATCAATTTGGTGACAAATCAGCCATCAGGCAACAATTATGATATAGATAAGATGATAGAAAAATTCAAGAGAAAGGAACCTGTCAAATTCACGTCTCCCCCGTATTAATATTTGTTATTTCAGATTTGATTTTTATCCCATATCATAGCGAAATCCAACTCCTTTATAGATGAGCTTCCTACATCGTTTCTTCAAAACATTGATGATGCTTGGCTATTCCATCCATGTGAGTTTGCTGGAGACAATGGTCCATTCACCATTCTGTTTTTCCAAGATTACTTCACCGCCCTCGTAGACGAATCGGAAGAAAACGACGGCACGCTGCATTTGGGAATCAAAAACGATGGATGTGGCTTTGGGATAGGTTTCATATTGCCAATAGCCTCCCCAGTGTCCATAGAATATCCTGGCGGCACTGTTGAAGAAATCCATCCTCTTCCGGCTTTCACCTTTTGAATAAGCGACTTGCATGATGCTCTCTTTTGCGAAACCAACATGTCTATTACCCAAAAAGTTGTCCAGCAACCGTTTGTACTTTGTTGTCAGATAGACAATTTTCTTGTTGGGGATGTTTACGGGAGGGCGAAACGAAATAGATGAACCCACCTTGGTGGTAGGGATTGATAACCCATGGAAGTCCATTTCAGAATCAAGAATCAACTCTCCTATTTCTTTTTGTATTCGAACCTCATCCAGATATTTTTTGCGCGTTTCTTCATCCAGATTCATCTGGTTGATACGATTTGTGTAATAGGCTACAAGTTCGTCGGAATTGAGCGGGATTGTATCCGCTATGCAAATCTCATCCAATGTGCCTTGCACAATAAAATACGGCATGTCTTCATACAGGTCTTTGTCCTCGCTTCTACACCCGATTTTTTCCAGTTGGAGAGGCTGATAGAAAGCGGCATAAACCTTATGGGCCTCGGCCACCCATTTGTTTTTTGCTTCGTTTTCATTAGATGAAACAGCATTAGACCAATTGTCAAAAAACTGATACAGCAACGATGTTGAGTTCTGCTTATAAGCATTTTTCAACAAGGTAGCCTGTGATCGGTTCTGTCCCTGAATGGCTGTGCACAAAACCAGAAGGATGCATAAAAGACGGACTTTTTTTGACATGGTAGTAAGTAGGATCTAGCGTTGCAAAAATAATTAATTAATTTGTTAAGCCATATTATCCCTATCAATTGTTATTGGTGATTTGTGATATGAACTTTTATCACCTCGCTTTTGCCAGCAACTCTGGGGGTAGTTGTGGCATGGCACCATTCTGTGTGCAGATGAAGGCGGAGACTTCCACTGCCAGCTGATGTGCCTCGCGCACCGGTTTTCCGCTCAGGATGGCGGCGCAGAACGCACCGGTGAAGGAGTCACCGGCACCCACGGTGTCGGCCACCTGTACCTTCGGCGTCTCTTGGAAAGACATCTCACCAGGGGTGAAGACGTATGAGCCACTGGTGCCACAGGTAAGCACGAGCATGTCGAGGTTGTACTTGCCGAGGATGAGCCAGCACTTGTTTTCAATATCCAGTCCGGGGTAGCCGAACATACGTCCGATGAGCACCAGTTCCTCATCGTTGATTTTCAGGATGTTGCAACGCTGCAACGACTCTTGAATAACCTCTTTCGTGTAGAACTGCTGGCGCAGGTTGATGTCGAAGATTTTCACACAGTCGGCGGGAGTGGCATCAAGGAACTTGTGGATGGTCTCACGGCTCACCACGTTGCGCTGGGCCAATGAACCGAAGCACACGGCTCGGCAGTTTTGTGCGATTTGCTTGATGTCGTCATCGAAGGGAATATTGTCCCATGCCACGTTTTCCTTGATATCATACGTGGGGATGCCCTGTTCGTCGAGTTGCACCTGCACCGTTCCCGTAGGGTAGGGCACACGGGGAAGAAGGTCGTTCAGTCCATGTTCCTTCAGTGCCTCTATGGTCTCGTCAGCCAGGCGGTCCTCACCCAGTGCGCTGATGGCAATGGTGTTGTCACAACCCAGGAACTGTCCTGCGTGATAGGCGAAATTGGCAGGGGCTCCCTCCAGTTTCTTGCCTTCGGGAAGCATGTCCCACAGGACTTCACCGAGTCCTACTACATAACGTTTGTCCATGTCATTTGTTCAATGTGACATTTTCTGCCACATTGAACGTTAAATATTAGTCTGATAATGTTGTTGAATAAGACAGATGGACTTACTTCGCCTCACCATTGCCATAAATGAAGTCGAAGGCACCGCTGGTGTATTCGAAGATTTCCTCGTCGCGGAAGAAGCGCTTCAGTTCTATCTCTGCGTTAGAGGTGGAATCGCTGGCATGGACGATATTCTGCTGGTTGCTCATCGAGTAGTCGCCACGGATGGTCCCCGGGGCAGCCTCGCGTCCGTTGGTGGAGCCTGTCATGGTGCGTACTACCTGTACGGCGTCCACCCCCTCGAGGGCGAGCGCCACTACTGGTGACGTCTGCATGGAAGCCGCCAAGGCAGGGAAGAAGGGACGGTCTACCAAGTGGGCATAATGCTCGCGCAGGATTTCATCGGAGAGTTGCATCATCTTCATGCCTGCCACGCGCAGTCCGCGACGCTCAAAACGGTTCACAATCTCGCCAATCAGTTGACGCTGAACGCAACTGGGTTTCAATAAAACAAGTGTTTTTTCCATAATCGTATAAATGAATGTTTCTGTAAAAAATGGGCTTTTGGGGGAAGAATGCTTGTTCGGTCACAAGACTTCAATCAGTTCGTCTATCGAGCAGCAAACGCAGGTGAATAGTTTGTACATCAGTTCTGGCTCCTGTCGTTCCGGGATATAGGCGATGGTCGTTTTCCCTTTTCCGGCAAACCATCCCGCCTCGGTATGGGCACTTCTGCCGCAGGGGAGTACCAGCACGCATGTGTCGCATGCCTCCATGGCCTCGATGTCGTTGTGGAACTGCCGTTCGGCTTTCGGGTGTTGCAGCATGTCGCGGTATTGTTGTGGTGTCCATTCCATGAAGTCATCGCTCACGCTGCTCCACTTGAATCCGGGGTCACCCGATGGCGGGTTACGGAAGTCGTATACCTCGTGTCCTGCCGCCCTCAACTTTTCCACTACTTCTGGATAGTATCCGTTGCGCCAGCTGCTTGCTACATAAATCTTGCGTGGAGTCATGAATCTGCTTGTCCTGTGTTTTGCTTGTCTGCAAAGATACGACTAAGCGAGAGAAAAACCAAAAATATTTGGTTCAAGTTTCGCATACGTTCGACTAACAGAAAATAAAAACTGTATCTTTTATTTTGCTTTTCACTCACTTTGCACTACTTTGGCCTCGCCGAAGATAGGCTGCAGTTCGGAACCAACGGTCGCTGTTCGCGAAGCGAGGTAAAGCAAAAGCAAAATAATCTTTGATCCTTATGGCTTTTCACTCACTTTGCACTACTTTGGCCTCGCCGAAGATAGGCTGCGGTTCAGAAAACAAAATAAAACTCTGTTTTCTTTTGGTTTTTCGCTCACCTTGCACTACTTTGGCTTCGCCGAAGATAGGCTGCAGTTCGGCAAAGAAAATAAAAAACTGTATCTTTTATTTTGCTTTTCACACACTTTGCACTATCTTTGACCGCAAAACGACAACCTATGGCAAAACAGCAATCCTCCGTACTCGAACGTCAACGTATCGACGTGAGCGAACCGAAGCGGTATAAGGTGTATATCCACAACGATGATTTCACACCGATGGACTTCGTCGTCCGGCTCCTCATGACCGTCTTCTACAAGAACAAGGATGAAGCCGAGCAACTCATGCTCAAGGTGCACCACAGCGACAAGGCTGTGGTGGGCATCTACAGCTACGATATGGCCGTGTCGAAAGTGAAACGTGCCATCGCCATGGCCAGGGAGGAAGGCTATCCTTTGCGTCTAACCTATTTACCCGATTAAGACCATGCCCAAGAAACTACAGAACAGCAAATATGTGCAGAACGCGCTCAACGACATAGCCAACATGGCGAAACGTATGCGTCATGAGTTCTACATGCCCGAGCACCTGCTCCTGGCACTGTTGTCACAGCAGCCGTTCCGCACGGCACTCTCCTACAGCAATGCCAAGCCCGCAGCCCTTGAGAAAGAGGTGCGCAAATACCTCACGCAGATGGAGCGTGTGCCCGCCGACGTGAAATGCGATACATCGCCATCGTCACAGCTCGACCAGCTCTTCAATGTCGCCTACCAGTATGTGCTCAACTCCTCTGCCAAGCAGCTTGACGTGCCCCATCTCGTGATGGCACTGCTGCAGTTGCCCAACTCACAGGCCGCCTATATGCTCACCAAGGCGGTGAGCCACGACGTGCAGGGATTCCTCAGTACCGTCATCTCCGAATATGGCGGCACCGACGACTATATCGTGGAGCATGAGGAAGGAGAGACGGGAAAGGATGCCGAGGAGGACGACCAGACATGGCGCTCGCAGGTGACATGCCTCAACGACCTCGTGGCCCTGCGCAACCCCCTCATCGGTCGTGAGGCGGAGTTGGAGCGCACCATCCAGGTGCTCTGCCGACGTGAGAAGAACAACCCGTTGCATGTGGGGGAGTCGGGCGTCGGAAAGACGGCACTGGTCTACGGGCTGGCTGCCCGCATCGCCGAGGGTAAGGTGCCCGAACGGCTTCAGGGCAGTCGCATTTACCAGATGGACCTCGGGGCGCTGTTGGCAGGCACACAGTTCAGGGGTGACTTCGAGAAACGCGTGAAACTCATCATGGATGGGGCAAAGCGCGAGGGAAAGGCCATCATCTATATCGACGAGATACACAACCTCGTGGGCGCGGGGCGCACCAGCGACGGGTCGATGGACGCGTCGAATATGCTCAAGCCCTATCTCGAGGGTGGCGACATCAGGTTCATCGGGTCGACTACCTACGACGAGTACAACCGTTTCTTCTCGAAGAGCAAGGGCATCGTACGGCGTTTCCAGCAGATAGATATCGATGAGCCGTCGGTAGACGAGACGGTGCGCATACTGCTGGGACTGAAAGACAAGTACGAGGAGTTCCACCAGGTGACCTATCCTGATGAGGTCATCGAATATGCCGTGAAGGCCAGCGCGAAATACGTGAACGACCGCTTCCTACCCGACAAGGCCATCGACCTCATCGACGAGGCAGGTGCCTACCGTGAACTGCATCCCGGGGAAGACGGGTCGATGGTAGTCGACAAACAGCTCATCAGCGATGTGTTGGCGAAGGTGTGCAAGGTAGATGCCATGGCGATGAAGGAAGACGATACCGAACAACTCGAAACGCTTCGTGAGCGCGTGGAAGCCAGTATCTACGGACAAGACGAGGCGGTGCGCCAGGTGGTGGAAGCCGTGCAGATGTCGAAGGCCGGACTCCTCGACGATGATAAGCCTCTCGCTTCGCTGCTCTTCGTCGGGCCTACCGGTGTGGGGAAGACTGAGGTGGCGCGTGTGCTCGCGCGCGAACTGGGTATCGCCCTCGTGCGTTTCGACATGAGCGAGTATACCGAGAAGCATACCGTTGCAAAACTCATCGGTTCTCCGGCAGGATATGTGGGCTATGAGGACGGTGGCCTGCTCACCGACGCCATCCGCAAGACCCCCAACTGCGTGCTGCTCCTTGACGAGATAGAGAAGGCACACCCCGACATCTACAACATCCTGCTGCAGGTGATGGACTACGCAAAACTCACCGACAACCGTGGCAGGAAGGCCGACTTCCGAAACGTGGTGCTCGTGATGACATCGAACGCCGGGGCACAGTATGCCAAACAGGCTTCCGTCGGTTTCGGTGCCAACGTGTCGGCAGGCGAGGCCATGGTAAAACAGGTGAAGAAGACATTTAAGCCAGAGTTCATCAACCGTCTCTCTGCCATGGTGGTGTTCAACGACATGGACCATACCATGGCCGGGATGATTCTCGACAAGAAACTGCGTGAACTCAACGACCGTCTTCTGGCACGCAAGGTGAAGATGACCATCGGCGACGAGGCACGCCAGTTGCTCCTCGAACAGGGATTCACACGTGAGTATGGCGCACGTGAACTCGACCGCGTCATCACCCGTGACCTGAAGCCGCTGCTCATGCGCGAGATTCTCTTCGGACGACTGAAGGATGGTGGCGATGTGACCCTCGCCGTGGCCGATGGAAAACTAAAACTGGAGGTGTGACAGATGGTATACCGACTCGACGAACGACTCATCTTCCCCGACCCGCACTGGGGAGAGCCCGACGGGCTGATTGCCGTGGGTGGTGACCTCTCCCCGGAGAGGCTACTGCTGGCCTATAGCCATGGCATCTTCCCGTGGTATTCTTTCCGCGACTCCGACATCTGTTGGTTTTGTCCGCTACAGCGATTTGTCATCTTCCCGGCAGAGATACATGTGTCGCATTCCATGCGCACGCTTATGCGGAAAGACCGCTATAAAGTGCGTTTCAATACCGACTTCGAACAGACCATACGGCATTGCAGCGAACTGCGTTTCAATCAAATAGGTGCATGGCTCGGCGATGACATGATCAATGCCTATACCGAACTGTACCGCCGTGGCTATGCCATGAGTGTGGAGGTGTGGGAAGGAGACAGCATGGTAGGAGGATTGTATGGTGTGACACTTGGGCGCAACTTCTTCGGCGAGAGCATGTTCTCGCTGGTGCCCAGTGCCAGCAAACTCGCCCTGATTTCCCTGGCACGACAGATGGAGAAGAACAACCTCGGCATTATCGACTGCCAGTTGGAGACCCCTCACCTCAAGTCGATGGGCGCACGTTTTATTTCCTACGAGGAGTATATGGAATTGATTGGGCCTAAGGATGTTGAAAGGGGAGATAAAGGGAAGTTGAAGGGAAGTTAAAGGGAAGTTAAAGGGAAGTTAAAGGGAAGTTAAAGGGAAGTTAAAAGGGAGTTAAAGGGAAGTTAAAAGGACAATAGATTTGCAAATCTTTTCCTTTTACAAGCTCTTTTTGTCATATCACCCTACAAAAAATCCCTACTCCAAAAGGGGTAGGGAACTTTATTTAATGATATGAAGAATAATTTTCAATCTTCAATTTTGAATTTTGAATTTTTAATCTTCAATCGGGCATCGCCCGAAAACAATCTTCAATTTTGAATTTTGAATCTTCAATCGGGCGCAGCCCGAAATCAATTTTCAATTTTGAATCGGGCATCGCCCGAAATCATTGCCCACCCAGGCGGTCGAAGTATTCGATGATTTGTTCCCAAGTCTTGAAACTGTCGCTGCCCAAGGGTATCACGGTGCCCATGAACTTGTCGTTGTCGGCAGTGTCGATGAGGTAGTCACCCATCAGCAGGTGAGGCTGGTTGGTGAAAATCACATGGTTGTAGGAAGGAGCGTCGAAGATGTCCTCCGCCCAGTCGATGACAGGTGCCATCTCCTCACGGCCGTTGAACGTAGCCGGGGCTACCAGAAAGACATTATACGTCTCGATGAGGCGGCGGAAGGCTTTCTGGACACTGCTGCGGGCCTGGCCGTAACCGTCGCGTGCGCTGTCGAGCGTCATCATCACTACGGGGCGTTCACGTCCCTCCTGCAGGTCATCAATCCATCGCACCACGGGTAGCACGGCATGCATGTAGGAGCGCTCGTCCATGCGGTGCCCGCCATGGAAGTGGATGGCGGTGGGGTAGTGTTCATGGAACAGGTCGAAGGTGTCCACCAGGTCGTCCTGGTCGCCGAAAAGTCCCCACACACGTTGCCGTTCCTTTTCGTCAACGCCACTGAAACACTGGTCGGTCATCCGTTTGTATTCCTTCACCAGATTGTTGTCGACAAAGAACTTCTGCACCCCGTCCTTACGGGGGTTGAAGAAGGTCTGTGCCCCCGTCATCCCATGCTCCACCATCGTCTCGCCAATCTTGAAGGCAGGGTTGAGCACGATACGGTCGTAGCCGTAGAGCATCTCGGTGTACATGCCGCCCATCGACGTGCCGATGATGAGGTCGGGGCACTCCGTCTCGCACATCCTGTGGAGCAGTTCGATAGCATCGGTGGGGTGGAGGGGTATGTCTTCGGCTATCACTGTGGCGTTGCACAGCACCTTGCGCAGGCGGTCTACCGTCCCCGTCTGGGCCGAAGAGCCGAAACCATGCACATACATCACTTTCTTCCCTGCCATCACGTCGGGAAACTGTTTCACGTATTTATTCTCTGTCATCATGATTGTTGTAATAAAGTAGCGTACAAATTTACACAAAAAGTACGATTTGCGAGCCTGTCGAGACAAAGAATCTTTTTTTCTTCATTCAACAGGCTTGTAATATCATTTTTTTAACTAAATTTGCAGAAACAACTACCTCATGTAAAACATGAAAAGACCATTCCTTTTTCTGTTGATACTGACCTTGACATGGGCAACCCTACCGGCAATGGCTGCCAAACCCAAGAAAACACAACTCTCCGACAGGGAGTACTGGGTGTCGCTGGCCTACGACATGGCACGTCCGGTGCTCGAGAACATGGCCCATGGCGAACTGCAGAAAAACATGCTCACCGAATACAGTCCGAATTTCGACAACCGCAACAGGAAAGTGGTGTATATGGAGACCTTCGGACGGCTGATGGCGGGCATCGCCCCCTGGCTCGCACTGCCCGACGACAACACCGCCGAAGGACAGCAGCGCAGGCAGTTGCGTGAATGGGCCCTGGCGAGTTACAAGAACGCCGTCGACCCACAGTCGCCCGACTACCTGCTGTGGCAGGGAGCCGGACAGGCCCTTGTCGATGCCGCCTATATCGCGGAGAGTTTCCTCAGGGCCTACGACCAGTTGTGGATGCCTCTCGACGAGGTCACCAAGCAGCGTTACGTGCAGGAGTTCATCGGTCTGCGGCGTGTCGACCCGCCCTACACCAACTGGTTCCTCTTTTCCTCGGTCATCGAGAGTTTTCTGGCCAAGAGCGGGGCAGACTATGATGAGTTCCGTGTCAACACGGCCTGTCGGAAGACCGAGGAGTGGTATGTAGGCGACGGATGGTATGCCGATGGTCCCGTCTTCGCTTTCGACTACTACACCAGTTATGTGTTTCATGCCATGTATCTGGAGACCCTTCAGGCCATGATAGATGCCAAGGCCAACACCCGTATAGATTACAGGAAATACTATGCCCGGGAGTTGAAACGCGCACAGAAATTCGCCGTGGTACTCGAGCGCTTCATCTCGCCCGAGGGAACGTTCCCCGTGATAGGGCGCAGCACCCCCTACCGCATGGCAGCCATGCAGCCCCTGGCACTCATGGCATGGTATCAGACCTTACCCGAAGAACTGCCCAACGGTCAGGTGCGGGCAGCCCTCACCAAGGTGATGCACCGCATGTTTGACATCCACGACAACTACAATAGCGGCGGATTCCTCACCATCGGTTTCTGTGGCTCACAGCCCGACACTGCCGACTGGTATACCAACAACGGCAGCCTTTACATGACATCGCTCGCTTTCATGCCGTTAGGACTGCCCGTCGACCACCCCTTCTGGACCGATGAGCCCCTGCCGTGGACACAGGTAAAGGCCTGGGGCGGACAACCCTTCCCCAAAGACCACCGCTGGGCCGACGACCCCGCCACGCCCGACAAGTGGTAACCCAGAGAATGAAAAACCCGAACACACACAAATGATAATGAAGAAGACAAGAACCCTCATCCTTGTGCTGATGGCCTCGCTGTATGTGCTGCCCATGGCGGCACAGCACAGTCAGCGGGCGAAGCGCGTCATCGCCCTCATCGACAAGGTGAACACCTACTGGCAAGCCAACAATCCCGCCGAGGTGCGCTCATTCTGGGATAACGCTGCCTACCACACAGGCAACATGGAGGCGTATTTCCTTACCGGGGAGTCGCGCTACCTCGACTATTCCCTGAGATGGGCACGCCACAACCACTGGAAGGGTGCCATAGAGGCCGACAAGGGGCGCTGGGAATACAAGACCTATGGCGAGGACCAGCAGCACGTGCTCTTCGGCGACTGGCAAATCTGTTTCCAGACCTATATCGACCTCTATTGGGTGGCGATGGGGAAATACGCACCGTCGAAGGAGAGCACGCGTCGTCTGTCAACGGCCGACAACCCTGCGGAATTCATTGCCAGGGCGAAGGAGGTGATGACCTATGAGGCTTACTCGAAGCCGGTGGACTACTGGTGGTGGGCCGATGCCCTCTACATGGTGATGCCCGTGATGACCAAGATGTACAAACTCACCGGTGACGGAAAGTTCCTCGACAAACTCTATGAGAACATCTGCTATACCGACAGCATCATGCTTGACAAGGAAACAGGACTCTATTTCCGCGACGGCAAGTATGTCTTCCCACACCACCAGACAGAAGCGGGGAAGAAAGACTTCTGGGCAAGGGGCGACGGATGGGTGCTCGCCGGACTCGCCAAGGTGTTGCAGGACCTGCCGCAGAATGATGCCCATAGGCAGTTCTTCGTCGACAAATACGTGAGGATGGCGCATGCCGTGGCACAACTGCAACAGAAAAAAGGATACTGGACACGGTCGATGATGGACCCGCAGCAGGCCCCGGGGCCTGAGACCAGCGGCACGGCTTTCTTCACTTATGCCATGCTCTGGGGCATCAACAACGGCTATCTCGACAAGAAGACATTCGGGCCGGTGGTGCGAAGGGCGTGGAACTACCTTTCCAAGACCGCCGTGCAGGCCGACGGTAGGGTGGGCTATGTGCAGCCCATAGGCGAAAAAGCCATTCCCGGTCAGGTGGTCGGTGCCGACAGTCAGGCCAACTTTGGGGTGGGCGCCTTCCTCCTCGCCGCCTGCGAGTATGTGAGATATCTGGACAACCACCCGGGCTATTTCGATTTCGACTTGCCACAACTGAAGAAAAAACAACAATAAACTCAACTGCGCAAGTGGGAATAATGAAGGACTATAATATGCTTAAAGCTATTCAGATAGGGAAAAATATACCTCTAAATGGTAATGAAGTGGTCATATGTCCCTTTAACAACCCTTTAACTTCCTTATAACTTCCCTTTAACTTCCGAAAGTAGAGCGAATGCGAAACTTGAATAATAAACAATCTACCGAAATGATGAGAAGAACTATCCTTTCCCTGGCTTTTGCCTGCGCTGCGTTCACCTGCGGTGCGCAGGAGAATGCCAATGGCTATCCCTATTCGCAAGTGCCGTTCACCGCCGTGAAGGTAGACCCCAACACCTTCCTTGGACAAAGGGTGAAGGCGGCACGCGAGGTAACCATCCCCCTGGCTTTCAGCAAGTGCCAGAGTGAGGGACGATATGACAACTTCGTGAAGGCGGCACATCCCAGCAGCGAGTACGACGTGAGCAAGTTTATGGGATTCTCCTTCGACGACACCGATGTATACAAGACCATAGAAGGAGCCAGCTATGTGCTGCAGACCTATCCCGACAAGAAACTCATGGCGTATATCGACAGCGTGCTCGATATCGTGGCGGCGGCTCAGGAACCCGACGGATACCTCTATACCGCACGCACCATCAACCCCGCCAAACCCCATCACTGGGCAGGCGACAAGCGGTGGTCGAAGGTAGAGGTGCTCAGCCATGAGCTATACAACCTGGGTCATATGGTAGACGCTGCCTGCGCGCACTATCAGGCTACCCGAAGCCGGAAATTCCTCGACATCGCACGGCGGTATGCCGACTGTGTGGTGCGCGAGGTGGGAGCGGGGCCCGGTCAGGCTACCGTGGTGCCTGGCCACCAGATTGCGGAGATGGCCCTGGCCAGGCTCTTCCTCCTCACGGGCGAGAGAAAATACCTTGACCAGGCCAAATTCTTCCTCGACTACCGGGGAAAGACTACCATCAAGGACATCTACTCACAGAGCGACAAACCCGTAGTCGACCAGAAAGAGGCATGGGGACATGCCGTGCGGGCAGGGTATATGTATGCCGGCATGGCCGACGTGGCTGCGCTTACCGGCGATACCGGCTACCTGCGTGCCATTGACGCTATATGGAACAATATCGTGTCGCGGAAATACTACCTCACCGGTGGCGTGGGGGCACGACACTCGGGTGAGGCCTTCGGGGCCGACTATGAGTTGCCCAACCTCACGGCCTACAACGAGACGTGTGCCGCCATCGCGCAGGTATACCTCAACCACCGCATGTTCCTGCTCCACGGCGATGCCAAGTACATTGACTGCCTGGAGCGAACGCTCTACAACGGCCTTATCAGCGGCATGAGCATCGACGGCGGACGGTTCTTCTATCCCAACCCGCTCTCCTCCGACGGGAAATACAGGTTCAACGCCGACGGCACCACCACCCGTCAGCCGTGGTTTGGCTGCGCGTGCTGTCCGAGCAACCTGAGCCGGTTCATCCCTTCGTTGCCTGGCTATTTCTATGCCGTAAGAGACCGTGACCTCTACGTCAACCTCTTCGCAGGAAACACCGCCACCATCAGCGTGGACGGAAAAGACGTGACACTGGAGCAGACCACCCAGTATCCGTGGAACGGCGATGTCGCCATCCGCATCGCCAAGAACAAGGCCAAGGCCTTCCGTATGCTCATACGCATACCGGGATGGGTGCGCGGACAGGTGGTGCCCAGCGACCTCTATGCCTATGCCGACGGAAAACAACTGGGGTACGGCGTGACGGTGAACGGCAATAGCGTCGACGGACTGTTGGAGAACGGATACCTCGCCATCGACCGACAGTGGCGGAAGGGCGATGTGGTGCGCATACATTTCGACATGGTGCCACGTATGGTAAAGGCCAACGATAGGGTGGCTGCCGACCGGGGTAAGGTGGCCGTGGAGCGCGGTCCCCTCGTCTACTGCGTGGAATGGGCCGACAACAAGGGCTTCAATCCCCACCACATCGTCCTCGGGAAACAACCACAGTTTGCGACAAAAGACGGTTATGCCATCGCCAATACCGAAGGCGACGGCAAGACCTTCAGCGTGACTGCCATCACTGCCCAGGCACAACTCCTCTGTACCGACGCCACAGGAAAGGTGATGGTGCGCGACACCGACGTCACCCTCATCCCCTACTATGCGTGGAACCACCGTGGCGCGGGTGTTATGGACGTGTGGATGGCTGATGCCATCGAAGGACTGAACGACAAGTAAAATCCAATACATAACAAATCAATTTGCAAACTATGAGAAAAGTACTCGCTTTGACAAGCATGCTGGCCTTCGCACTCACCCAGGGGGCATGGGCCGACAACGTGCCCACCTTCACCGAATGGCATGATATGCAGGTGAACGATATCAACCGCTTCGCCGTGCATACCTCGTTCTTCGCCTATGGCAACCCACAGGAGGCGCTCTCTGCCGACATGAAGGCTTCGGGCAATTTCCTTTCCCTCCACGGACAGTGGAAATTCTTCGGCGTGGAGAATGCCGACCAGAGACCCACCGACTTCTTCGCAGAGGATTACGACGATGGTGCCTGGCGGCAGATGCCCGTGCCGGGACTGTGGGAACTCAATGGTTTCGGCGACCCCGTCTACGTGAACATCGGGTTCGCATGGAGAGGACATTTCAAGAACAACCCGCCCGAAGTGCCGGTGAAAGACAACCGCGTGGGAAGTTACAGAAGGGTAATCCAAATCCCCGACGACTGGCAGGGCCGGCAGGTCATTGCCCATTTCGGGTCGGTCACCTCGAACATGTATCTGTGGGTGAACGGACAGTTCGTGGGGTATACCGAGGACAGCAAGATGGCAGCGGAGTTTGACGTCACGCCATACCTGCGCAAGGGCGACAATCTCTTCGCTTTCCAGGTGTTCCGCTGGTGCGACGGCTCCTACTGCGAGGACCAGGACTTCTGGCGACTCTCGGGCGTGGCACGCGACAGTTACCTTTATGCACGCGACAATACCGTGCACGTGGACGACATCCGCGTGACTCCTGACCTCGATGCCGCCTATACCGACGGCTCGCTGAAGGTCGACGTCACCTTCAAGGGCAAGTGCAACCTCACCTTCGAACTGTTTGACGCAGAGGGAAAGTCGGTGACAGAGAAGGCCCTGCAGAACCTTAAGGGCAACACGGCGACGGTGACGCTCGACGTGAAGAATCCCAGGAAATGGACGGCGGAGACACCCTATCTCTACACGCTCCTGGTGTGTCCCACCACGCCCAACGCCCGCTTCACCCCCTATGAGGCCATCCCCATCAAGGTGGGATTCCGCAAGGTGGAGATACGCAACGCACAGTTCCTTGTCAACGGTCAGCCTATCTATATCAAGGGTGCCGACCGCCACGAGATGGACCCTGACGGCGGATATGTGGTGTCGAGGGAGCGCATGATACAGGACATCAAGGTCATGAAGCAGTTCAATATCAACGCCGTGCGCACGTCGCACTACCCCGACGACCCCGTCTGGTATGACCTCTGCGACGAGTATGGTATCTATCTCTGCGCCGAGGCCAACCAGGAGTCGCACGGCTTCGGCTACCGCGATGACTCCGAGGCGAAGAAGCCGCAGTTCGCCCTGCAAATCATGCAGCGCAACCAGCACAATGTGGGCGTGAACTACAACCACCCCAGCGTCGTCATCTGGTCGATGGGCAACGAGACGGTGAATGGCCCCAACTTCACCGCCGTTTACGAGTGGATCAAGACGCAGGACCAGAACAGGCCCGTGCACTTCGAACAGGCAGGAAAAGGTCCCAACACCGACATCATGTGTCCGATGTATGCCTCGCAGGACTGGTGCGAACGGTACGCCAAGAGTGACAAGCCCGAAGACCAGAAACCCCTCATCCAATGTGAGTACAACCACGCCATGGGCAACTCCGGCGGCGGATTCAAGGAATACTGGGACCTGGTGCGTCGCTATCCCAAGTTCCAGGGTGGATTCATCTGGGACTTCGTAGACCAGGCGCTCCACGGACAGGACGCACAAGGCCGTTCCATCTATACTTATGGTGGCGACTACAACAACTATGACGCCTCCGACAACAACTTCAACTGCAACGGACTCATCAGTCCCGACCGTGTGCCCAACCCCCATATGTATGAGGTGGGCTATGAGTACCAGAACGTGTGGGCGGAAATGGTGGATGCCGCAGCCCACCGCGTGAAGGTGCGCAACGAGTTCTTCTTCCGCGACCTCGACAACGTGAGGATGGAATGGCAACTCGCCGAGAATGGCAAGGTCATGGAGTCGGGGAGTGTCGACAGACTCGACATCGCACCACAGAAGACCGCCGAATTTACCCTCCCCATCACCGGTGAGATGAAGCCCGGCGCTTATGTGAACGTGCAGTTCAAACTCAAGAAAGCCGAGCCGCTCATGGATGCCGGACAGGTCATCGCACGCTACCAGTACCTGGTGCCCGGAGGCGAATCTTGTGGCGGTGATTGCTGCGGCCATGATGTCAAGGGCGTGCAGGTGAAGATGAAGAGCGTGAAGAAGACACAGACACTCAAAGTGACCGCGGGAGCCACGGAGGCAGTCTTCGACCAGACCACAGGATGGCTCACCTCTTGGCGCTATGTCCGGTATGACTTCCTGGGCGACGGCGGTTCGGTGCGCCCCAACTTCTGGCGTGCTCCTACCGACAACGACATGGGTTCGCGCATACACCAGAAGTATGCCGTATGGCGCAATCCCACCCTCACGTTGCGTGAGTTCAGCTTCGACAAGAAGACTGCTGTGGTGAAGGCCGTCTACGACATGCCCGAGGTGAAGGCCGTGCTCACCATGACCTATGCCTTCAAGCCCAACGGTGCCATCAAGGTGACCGAGAGTCTGAAGACCCAGGCCGGAGCCGATGAGAAGATGCCCAACATGATGCGTTTCGGTGTGGTGGTGCAGATGCCCTATGACATGGACCACAGTGAGTATTTCGGACGCGGACCGGTGGAGAACTACTCCGACCGCAAGCTCTCGCAGCCGATAGGTGTCTACAAGCAGACCGCCGACGAGCAGTTCTATCCCTATGTGCGTCCGCAGGAGACGGGCACGAAGAGCGACATGCGCTGGTGGCGCCAGACCGACGGTTTCGGCCATGGCATCGAAGTGCGCACCCCGGCAAGCCCCTTCTATGCCTCGGCACTCCACTACGACATCGCCGACCTCGATGATGGCGATGACAAGGAACAGCGACACCCGCAGCAGGTGCCACACTCGAAGTTCACCAACCTCTTCATTGATGGAGAGATGGCAGGCGTGGGAGGAGTGGACTCCTGGAGCGGATGGGCAGAGGCGCTGAAGCCCTACCGTGTGGCGTATGGTGACAAGGAGTTCACCTTCGTGTTGAAACCCTGGATGATATTGATAAGGTAAGGCTTCCCGAAATCCCCAGAATTTCCGGAATTTCCGGGGATTCCGGATTTTCCGGATTTTCCAGGTTTTCCGGAATCTCCGGGAATAATCCACCATTTTCATCATATAATCCACCTTCCCGAGGTGGATTATATGTATTTTTGCAGAAAATCCGATAACCTATAAACACTACTGACAAAATGAGAAAATCAAAAAAGATCATGATGGTGGCCTTGGCGGCGATGATGACGCTCAACGCCAATGCCCAGCGGCAACTCACCGTACAGGCCAACAAACCGGGGGCAGTGATACAGCCCACCATGTATGGCATCTTCTTCGAGGACATCAACTTCGGTGCCGATGGCGGACTCTATGCCGAGATGGTGCAGAACCGCTCGTTTGAGTTCCCCACACGGCTCATGGGATGGAATGCCTTCGGAAATGTGCAGGTGAGCAACCTAAGGCCTGCCTTCGACCGCAACCCTCACTATGTGGTGCTCGGCGATTCCGGACATATCGAGAAACGCACCGGACTGGAGAACCGCGGGTTCTTCGGCATGGGATTCAAGAAAGGGATGCGATACGACTTCTCCGTATATGCCCGGCTCCATGAGGCAGGAAACAAACCCGCACGCATCCGCGTGGAACTGGTGAACGCCAACAACAACATCATCACCCGGCAGCGCATCAACATCGACAGCAGGGAATGGAAGAAATACACCGCCTCGCTCACGTCGAACGTCACCGAGCCGAAAGGACTCATGCGTATCTTCCTCGAGACAGCGGAAGGAGTTGACCTCGACCATGTGTCGCTCTTCCCCTCCGACAACTGGAACGGACTGCGTGCCGACCTGGTGAAAGACCTCGCCGACCTGCATCCGGGCATCTTCCGCTTCCCCGGCGGATGTATCGTGGAAGGTACCGACCTCGAGACACGCTACCAGTGGAAAAACTCCGTGGGACAGGTGGAGAACCGACCCCTCAACGAGAACCGTTGGAACTATACCTTCGCCCATCGCATGTACCCCAACTATTTCCAGACCTATGGATTGGGATTCTATGAGTTCTTCATCCTCTCCGAGGAAATCGGGGCAGAGCCATTGCCCGTGGTGAGTTGCGGACTGGCATGCCAGTTCCAGAACAAGACCGACGATGCCCATGTGGCTGTCGATGACCTGCAGCCCTTTATCGACGATGCCCTCGACCTGATCGAGTTCGCCAATGGCTCCACCGACACGAAATGGGGAAAACTCCGTGCCGACATGGGGCATCCCGCTCCCTTCAACCTCAAGCAGATTGGTGTGGGCAACGAGCAGTGGGGTGAACTCTATCCGCCAAGGCTGGAGAAATTCGTGAAGGCCATCCGTGCCAAATATCCCAATATCAAGGTCTGCGGCACCAGCGGACCATCGGCCGACGGGGCAGACTTCGACTATGGATGGAAGGAGATGAAACGGTTGAAGGTAGACCTCGTCGACGAGCATTACTACAAACCCCCACAGTGGTTCTTCGACAATGCCGGACGTTACGACAACTACGACCGCAAGGGGCCGAAAGTGTTTGCCGGCGAGTATGCCGCACATGGCAAGGGTGAGTACAACAACTGGGAGGCTGCCCTCTCCGAAGCCGCTTTCATGACCGGACTCGAGCGCAATGCCGACGTGGTGTGGCAAGCCACCTACGCACCCCTCTTCGCCCATGTGGAGGGATGGCAGTGGAAGCCCGACCTCATCTGGTTCGACAACCTCGCTACCGCACGCTCCGCCAACTGGTATGTGCAGATGCTCTATGGCACCTATAAAGGCACCAACGTGCTGCGGCTCACCGAAGACGGACAGCCCGTGGAAGGCAAGGACGGACTGTATGCCAGTGCCGTTTACGACAAGGATGCCCGGAAACGTTACGTGAAAGTGGTCAACGCGCTCGGCAATGACCAGAACGTGGCGATTACCTGCAAGGGTGTCAAGACCATAGGAAAGGTGGAGAGCGTGATGCTCAAGGGCGAGATGGGCATGCAGAACCTTGTGGGGAAACCCGAGATGATCAAGCCCATCAAAGGTTCCCTCGATGCCAAAGGCAATACCATCACGGTCACCATCCCGGCAAGGAGCTTCGTCGTGCTGAGCTTCTAAGCCCGTATGTCATAACCCATAACGGCCTCTCCATTTTCCAGGAGAGGCCGTTTTGTTCATGATGGGCAGGTCTTTTCCGGATTCTCTGGACTATAAACATAATTTAACACTGAAACTCATTTTTAATGCATGTTTATAACTATTTTTGCATGTCAATGATAATATTTGTTTGATTATGAAAAATATTCTGCTTATACTTACCGTCGCTTTGTTCGGGGTCGTTGGCCAAGCCAATGCCCAGTTGCCCGCCATCACGCTCAAGACCATGGAGGGAAAGACCGTGCGTACCGACACCCTCTCCAACAATGGCAAGCCTTTCATTATCGATTTCTTCGCCACCTGGTGCAAACCATGCAACCGCGAGCTCGATGCCATCAACGAGGTCTATGAGGACTGGCAAGAGGAGACAGGCGTGAAGATCTATGCCATCTCCGTAGACCAGGCCCATAATATAAATAAGGTAAAGCCGCTGGTTGACAATCACGGATGGACCTATGACGTTATCCTCGACACCAATATGGAATTCCAGAAAGCACTGGGCATACAGATGATACCCTATGTGCTCATCGTCGACGGAACGGGGAAAATCGTCTACCGCCACAACGGTTATACCGAGGGTGCCGAACAGGAGTTGATAGAGAAAGTACGCGAACTGGTGCAATAGGATGATGAGAAGACCTGCAATACTCCTCGTTGCCGCATTGCTGCCCCTGTCGCTGTCTGCGCAAAACGAGAACAACGACAAGGTGACCTTCACGGGCAGCATACAGAGCGACGTGCTCTTCCCACAGGAAGACACCAAGATTGGAGCCGAGAAATACGACGAGTGGGCGCTCACCAACTCGTATGCCGACCTGCACATGATGAGCAAGAACGTGGACGTGGGTGCCCGCGTGGAATTCATGCGCTTCCCCCTGCCGGGATTTGAGAACGATTTCAAGGGATGGGGACTGGCGAATATCTACGCGAAGATGCACACCGAAAAACTTGAAATCACGCTCGGAAACTTCTATGAGCAGTTCGGTAGCGGTTTCATCCTCCGGACATACGAGGAAAGAAGCCTGGGCATCGACAACTCGTTGCTTGGCGCCCGTGTCATGGCCAAACCCCTGAAAGGCGTCACCGTGAAGGCGCTCACGGGATACCAGCGCCGCTACTGGAGTTACAACGACGCGCTCATTTCGGGAGGCGACGTGGAACTCAGCATCGACCAGTGGTCGAAAGCCATGCAAGACAATGGCACTTTCCTTACCCTCGGCGCGTCGGCTGTCAACAAGCATGAGCGCACGGAAGACTTCTTTGTAGATGCCACGCACAAACTCAACCTGCCCGAGAACGTGAATGCCTTCGATGTGAGGGCACGCGTGCAGAAAGGCAACGTGAGCCTGCTGGCAGAATATGCCCAGAAATCGCAAGACCCTTCGTTCGACAACCAATATACCTACGGCAAGGGTACCGTGGCGATGCTCTCGGCATCGTATTCGAAGCGGGGTATGAGCTTGTTGCTGCAAGCCAAGCGAAGCGAGAACATGGCGTTTCGTTCACGGCGTTCGATGAATGGCACCTCGTCGTTCCTCAACCACCTGCCGGCATTCACCCTCGACCATACCTACGCGCTCGCCGCGCTCTATCCCTACGCCACGCAGACCGAGGGAGAATGGGCTTATCAGGCCGAACTGGGATATACCTTCAAACGCAAGACCTTCCTGGGTGGGAAATACGGCACCAACGTGAAGGTGAACTTTTCGCATGTACATGGAATCGACAGCCATATGCCTGAAGGGGAACTGATTGGTTCCGACGGCCCTGGTTCCGCATTCTGGAAATGGGGGAAAGGCATGTACTACCAGGATTTGAATGTACAGATTGACAAGCGTATCACCAAGGACTTCAAGGTGAACCTGATGTACATGAACCAGTTCTACAACAAGACCGTGGTGGAAGGTGAGGGGGGTATGATACACTCCAACATCTTCGTGGCCGACGGGAAATACAAGTTCAACAACAAACTCACGCTGCGCGGTGAACTGCAATACCTCACCACGGGAGAGGATGAGGGCGACTGGGCGTTCGCTCTCCTTGAGCTTTCGGTACTGCCACACCTGATGTTTACCGTTTCCGATATGTACAACTGCGGCGAGACCGACCTGCACTACTATCAGGGACTCGTGACCTACAACATCGGGTCGCACCGCATCCAGGCTGGCTACGGCCGTACCCGTGCAGGATACAACTGTTCGGGTGGCGTGTGTCGCTATGTGCCGGCAAGCAAGGGCTTCACCGTTTCGTATAACTACAATTTCTAAACACGATGAAAACACTCCGACTCATATACCTCCTGCCCTTGATGATGATTGCAGCCTTGATGGCTTGCGACCATATCGATGAAGACGAACGGCTCATCTATGTGAAACCGGTGTCGGTGGGACGCAGGGTGCTCATAGAAGACTTCACCGGACAACGCTGCGTGAACTGTCCCAATGCCACGGACGAGATAGAGAAACTCATGGCGCAGTATGGCGACGACAATGTCATCGCCGTGGGCATTCACAGCGGACCATTCGCCAAGTCGGTGAAGGGTGTGCCCTATTCGCTCTATACCGAGACGGGCGACGAATACTTCAACTACTGGAAGGTGGAATCACAGCCCAAGGGCGTCATCGACCGCAAGGGAACGAGCGACTATACCTCGTGGGCCACTTTCGTGCGTGATGAGTTGTCGAAAACGGCGTCACTCGAGCTCTCCGTCTTTTCCGACTATTCGGCAGGGCAGCATGAGGCCAGCATCATGGTGAGCACGATGGGTACCGACGGCAATACTTCGGGGCATTTGCAGGTGTGGCTCATCGAGAGCGGCATCACGGCATTTCAATACATGCCCGATGGCAGCACCAACCGCGAGTATGTGCACAACCACGTGTTCCGCAAGGCGGTGAACGGCACCTGGGGAACGGATTTCTCCATCAAGGAGGGCGAGATAAAGCAAGACGAATTCAACTGTACCATCGACGAGGGATGGGTGCCCGAGAACATGGAAGTGGTGGCGTTCGTCTACAACGACGGAGGGGTGTGTCAGGTCGCCAAATGCCAATTGGAAACCACCAACTAAAGGCGATTACATCACATGATTGTGGTATTTTTGAGGAAATGGCCTGAAAAGTATGCAAAAAGTCGGAAAAATTGTGCGAAAAAAGAACTTTTTCGCTTAATTTTGCATCTAAAATAAATAATTAAATAGTTTGCTTATGAAAAAATTTTTACTTTCTGCTTTGATGACCGCTGTCTGCGGCATGGCTATGGCTGCCAACATCGCCGTGGGCTATTGTGATGGCCAGATTGCATCGAGCAGCAGTTACAGCGTGAAGGGTAAGGGACAAGTGAGTTCGGCTGTGTGCATCTCGCCCGACCTGCTCGCCAGGTTTGTGGGCAACGAGATCCGTGGCGTGAATGCCGGACTCGTGAGCGTGAAATACTGCGACTCCCTCGTCGTGTGGGTGCGTGAGTCGCTCGACGGCGAGAATCTCGCACAAGGGATAATCAAGCGTGGAGGTGAGCAGCTGCCGGTGGCAGGATGGAATGCCGTGCTACTCAACAATGGTGTGTCCATCGAAGAAGGCAAATCCTACTATATCGGCTATGATTACTTTCAGCGCTATAACGACGCCACCGTGTCGGTCGTCGGACCGTCGATGGCAGAGACGACTTATCTCAAAAGAGGTGCCGCAGCATCGTGGGAAGACATCAGCGCAGCTGGCGTGGGCAGCATCGAGGCCCTCGTGGGTGGTGACAACATGCCACAGGTCGACGTGTCGCTCACCGAGGCCATCGGCGTGCAGGCAGCTCCCGGCGTGCTCAGCATCAACACCACTATCGTGAACCGTGGACAGGTAGACCTCACCGACTACGACCTTACCTTCTCGGCCGAGGGCTACAACTATGTCTACACGGCCACAACACTGGTGGCCAGTGGCAAGACGGGTGTCGTGACATCGCTGCTCTACGATGTGCCCGAAGGCGTGGGATTCGAGAAACCCCTCACCGTGACTCTTACCCGTGTGGCTGGCGGCGAGGATGAGACACCCGACGACAACAGCGTGGGCGTGGGCGTGAAGGTGCAGCGCAGCGTGGTGGTGGAGGAGTTCACAGGCACGGGTTGCGGATGGTGCCCCCGCGGACTCGTCGGCATGGACCTGATGCACGAGACTTTCGGACTCAACTTCGTGGGCATTGCCATCCACCAGTACAACAGCTCCGACCCGATGTACCCCACCCGTTACAAGAACATCGGTCTCAATGCCGCACCTTCCTGTCTTATCGACCGTAGCTTTGAGTGTGATCCGTATTATGGCACAACCAGTGCCGACAGGCATGTCCTCGTCGATTTCGAGGAGGAAATGAATAAGGGCGCACTCGTGAGCGTGAGCGTAGAGGCCACATGGGACAACCCCGACGAACCCAATGGAGTGAAGGGCACCATCAAAGTGACTCCACAGGCCAGTATCAATGGCGCGAAACTCGGCATCGTGCTCCTCGCCGACAGCCTCCGTGGCACGTCAAGCGCATGGCAGCAGTCGAATTACTATAACCAGTACAGCGCAAGCCAGTTGGGGCAGGACCTCGGACAGTTTGGCTCTGGAGGTGTCAATGGCGGCTCCAAGTTCTACTGGGACTTCAACGACGTGGTCATCAACACCTATTATCAGGGTGGACAGTATGAGATGAGTCTTGGAAACCTGGCCAAAGGAGATGTGCAGACCGTGGAATTCGAACTGGCATTCCCCACCAAGGCCGAACTGCGCAATGCGCTGAAGCTCAACTGTATCGCCGCCGCTGCCTTCGTGCTCGACAATAACGGCAAGGTGCTCAATGCCGGCAAATACTATGTGCCGGAAAGCACAGGCATACGCGACATCAACAGGACCGCCGACAACAACCTTCGCGAAGTGGCACGCTACACCCTTGACGGGCGCATGGTCACCACACCACAGCGGGGTGTCAACATCGTCAGGCTCTCTGATGGTTCTACGGTCAAGGTGTTTGTGAGATAACCTTCATATTTCGTTCGGCTGCCCATCACGAACGGTGGGCAGCCGAATTTAAATGTCAAGACTATTCATTGCTTACTGTTTGCTTGTCGTCGTGTTTGCTTTGTCAGACATGACATTTGTAAAGAATGGGAAAGAATTACAAAAATTAAGTTTTTTTCTATTTTTTATTACCACAATTGGCCGTTTTCATAAAAATTGATTATATTTGCACCCTAAAGTGGCATAGGAAAACTGCACTCAGTACGACAATCAGGCTTGATGTTGCATTATCCACAAATCGTCTATTGAAAACTTCTAATCATTTTATATCTATTAATGTTTCACTAAAAAGGTTTGATATGAGTAAGAGAATTACATCTATCACTATGGGATTGCTGGCCATGATGCTCATGCTGGCTACCCCATCCTTTGCCCAGGTAGGCGCCAAGCCTATGAAGGCAAAGAAAATGACAGCCTTTGAACAGGCCGTCAAGAAAGCGGAATTCTACAAACAGCATCCCGCTCTCGCCAAAGCCCCTCAAGCCAGACAAAAGGACAAATCGGCTATGGCGTTAACCAACGTGAGCCAGCTTAGGGTAAAGCAAGACGTTGGCGCACTCAAGGCAGGCGATGGCACAGACCTGCTCGGTAGCTTGGTTTATGGTAATGTTGATACTGGATTGTACACCTTCCAGGCTACCTCCTCGCCATCACTCCTTTCCTATGTCGAAGACCCCTATTTGACAATTAACGGTGGTGGTGCCCTGATTGACGGCAAATTGTATTTTGCCTCTTATGAGAGTTTCTGGGGCATCTGGATCTTCACTTACCACTATGTCTACGACCTCGCTTCCAACACTTGGCTGGTAGAGGAGGACGACGACTCCGACCTTTCTCTCATTGCCACTGCCGTGGCTTATGATGAGTCAACAAAGTTGGCTTATGGTATGTTCTATGATGAATATGCAGAGAACCTGCAGTTCTGCTCCATGGACTATACCACATGGACCAAGACCGTTATTGGTGACGGCACGCTTGAGCATGGTTTCGAATATATTTGCTTCGCTTCCGATGGAAAGGGCAATATCTTTGGTTGTACAACCTCGGGTGATATCTACAAGATTGATGTCAAGACCTCGCAAGAGACCCTGTTCGTTTCTACTGGATTCCCTGTAGACGCTTACGTACAGGCTGCTACCATCAGCAACAAGACCAACAACTTGTACTGGACATTCATCTTGGCCGATGATACATCAGGTATCATGCAGGTTGACCTCAACACCGGAGAAAACGAGGTTGTCGGATACTTCTCTGAGCCCGCTGAATTCGGATTCCTTACCTCAATGTCTGATATGTATGCTGATGGTGCTCCCGGAAAGGCCGTCAACCTGAAGGCATATGTAGAGAACGATGCACCCAACGACGTGAAGGTGTCGTTCAGTCTGCCTACGTTGGCATACGACGGTGTGACCGAACTCACTGGTGTGCTCGAATACACGATTTTCGTGAACGACGAGGTTTATCTCAAGGGTTCCGGACAGCCAGGCGCTGCCATCATCCGCAATATCCCGGGCGTGAACACCGGCAAGACCGTCATCAAGGTCATCGTTACCAATGCCGTTGGCAGCAGTCCCGCCGCAGTAACGCAGTTGTGGGCTGGCCCCGACTCACCTAAGTCTCCAGAGCCAGCAACACTGGCTGTCGACGAAACTGGCAAGGCCACTGTCACTTGGACAGCCGTGAATCTCGAAGGTGCTCACGGAGGTTATGTCGATACCGACAACGTGACCTACAAGGTGGTGCGCTATCCTGAGAATGTAGTTGTTGCAGAGGCCACTACTGGCACATCGCTCACCGAGGTCATCGACGTGACCAACCTGAGGATGGTGTCTTATGGCATCATCGCCGTGAATAGCGGCGCTGAGAGCGAAGAGGCAAAGACCAATGCCGTGAAGGTGGGCTCAAGCTACATCACACCTGCCGGCGACGACTTCTCGGATGAGAGTTCGTTCGACCTCTATACCATCGTGGACGCCAATGAAGACGGTGCTACCTGGATCATGTACAATGGCGTTCCTTCGGCTAAGTATCATTCAACCAACGATGCCGACGACTGGCTCATCACTTCTCCCGTCAAGCTCGAGGCTGGAAAACTCTATATCCTCAACTGCGAGGTTGGTCCTTATAGCACATCCTATGTGCCTGAGCGCCTCGAAATCGCTCTCGGACAAGGTGTAGAGCCTGCTGCACTGAGCAAGCAGATTCTTGATCCTACCGATGTGTATGACAGGGTGAAACTGGCTCCGACATTCTCTGTTGAGGCCGACGGTGACTACAACATCGGCTTCCACTGCATCAGTGATGCCGACATGTGGTACCTGCAGCTCTACAACTGGTCTGTCAGTGCTCCTATCGATCTGGCTGCTCCCGACAAACCATTCAATGCCTCTATTGTTCCTATGCAACCGGGTGCTTACAATGCACAGATTCAGTTCAATGCACCGCTTACAGCCATCAATGGTGAGAACCTCACTGGCAACCTGACCATCAAGGTCACCAGCGAAGACTTCGAGGACATCATCCTCACTGATGTGGAACCCGGTTCGATGAATACCATTCCTGTATCGTATGAGAAGGGTGGCATCCACTCCGTCACCATTACCCCGAGCAACGACAAGGGCGAGGGCCTGTCTGTCACCGCTTCACGGTTCATCGGTAAGGATGCTCCTAAGGATGTGGAGAACATCGAGGGATACGACAACTTCAACGGCACCGCTACCTTCACTTGGGATAGACTCGACGACGAGGGTGTGAACGGTGGTTATGTTGACCCATTGGATGTCACATATAAAATCTATGGTGTCACTGCCGACGGCTATCTCGGTGACTTGCTCGCTGAGACGACAGATTGCAGCTACGTGCTTGCTTCCGATGCACTCGACAATGGTCCTATGGGCCTGGTTCAGCTCGTGGTTCAGGCTGTCACTGCAGAGGGTGAGAGCAACTACTCTGTTGGCGTTGTCGTAGGTGGTACACCCGACCCGATACCTTACAGCGAGACCTTCCCGGCAAACAGTATCGACAACTATTGGTGGGTTTCCACTCCGAAGGGTAACGGCTGGAGTCTCTCCGGCGACGATTCCGACGGTAGTGGCGGATGCGCTGGCTTCATGTCACAGTCTGATGATTGCGACGCTTATATCTGCACGGGTAAGATTTCCGTGAAGGGTGCCGTGAATCCGAAGCTGTTCTTCGATTGGATTGCCCTCCCGCAGATGGATATGAAGGTACGCGTGCTTGCTGACCGTCAGGACGGAAACGAGCCTGTTGAACTGAAGGTGATCGACTGCAAGGAAGTATCCGAAATCGCATGGGAAAGCGAAGTGCTTGACCTCAGCGCATTCACCAACGATCCTTACATCATCGTGAAGTTCGAGGCCCTGGCAAATGAGACTGGTGCAATCTTCGAGTTCGACGCTGTGAAGATCTACGATGTCTACGCATACGACCTGGCGCTCAATCTCAGCTTGCCAAGAGCCGTGAATGTGGGTGAGAACATTAGTGCTACTTGCATTGTGACCAACATCGGTGAGAATGCAGTGGCTGCTGGTGACTACACCGTGAAGCTCTATGTCGACGGCAAGGAGTTTGATTCCTTTACCGAGACCGATGCTCTCGAGGCATACAATGGTGCTGCCGTTTATGGATTCTCCTTCCCGGCTACCGTATTCTTCGGAACTCCGACTAACGTGAAGGCTGAAGTGGTATACAGCTACGACCTCGACCTTGAGAACAATGTTGCCGAGGGTAACGTCAACGTACGCCAGTCGAGTCTTGCACGCGTCAATGACCTCACCGCCGAGACTGGTGGATGGCCTGCTGTTGAACTGAAGTGGTCGGCTCCTGTCATCGAGGAGGTTGAGAGCGAGATTATCACTGAGGACTTCGAGGACCAGGAAATCTTCGTGCCGCTGTCAGTGGGTGGCATCACCGAGGAAATCCACACTGGTGCATTCGGTGCATGGAAGCTCTATGATGGCGACGGTGTTGGAACCTACAGCTTCCAAAATGTTCCCCAGAATTACGACAACATGTACGCTCCTATGGCATACCAGGTATGGAATCCTGGATTGATCGGCTTCGACCTCTCCAACGAGCAAGTCGTACAGGCTCAGGGCCCGAACTCCGGCGACCAGTTCCTGATGTCATTCAGCTGCACCGATTACCTGGCATGTGACAAGTGGCTCATCTCGCCACTGCTCTCAGGTGAGGCACAGACCATCAGCTTCTTCGTGAGCGAGATTACCGACCAGTATGGTCCTGAGCTCTACGAGGTATGGTACTCCACTACTGACGACGAGGTGACTTCGTTCGAGAAACTGGATGAGGCACAAGTTCCTTCTACCGACTGGACAGAGGTGACTTACGACCTGCCCGCAGGTGCCAAGTACTTCGCTATCCGCATGGTTTCCGCCGACGTCTTCGGATTCGAGGTTGACGATATCACTTATGCTGCAGCAGCAGCCAAGAAACTGAGCCTCGCTACCGAGATTACCGGCTACAACATCTATCGTGACGGCGAGCTTATCGCTTCCGTGGGTGCCGACGTGAACAGATACATCGACATCAACGAGACCGACGGTGAGCATACCTACTACGTGACTGTGCTCTATGGTGACAAGGAGTCGGGCCTCTCCAACGGTGCTACCGTTGTGACCGCTATCACCGAGCTCACCAATGACGCATCGCTCCAGGATGCCGACATCACGGTCTATGCTACCAATGGTGCAGTAGTGGCATCGGGCAAGGGCGTGTACAACGGCCTCGCCAAGGGTGTCTACGTCATCCGCAACAATGAGACAGGCCTGGTGAAGGGTGTTTCGAAGAAATAAACTTCACGGCTTGCTTCAATAAGCCTTCAAGCCGCATCCCGCATCGGGGTGCGGCTTTTTTTTGACCTTTGTGGATACCGTCTTCCATGGAGGAAAAAACACACGCTTAATAATTCATAAAATCTGAAAAAACCTGCTCGAAAACGTACACGTTTCAGGAATTATTTGTAACTTTGTAGCCTAAAGCATTCAGATCAGCATTTTATTGCATTTAAGCTCATTTCATTATTATCTTATGATGACCCTTTTGAGAAGGACACACTGGTTCTTGTCCGTTTTCCTGTTGAGCATTACGTTAATGGCCAATGCCGCACCTCGTACTAAAACACAGATGTTTTCCGCTGCCGCAGAGGCATTGCGGACGACTGATGCCATGCACGCGCCCTCGTCGGAGAGCCGTGAGTTGGTGGAATTGAAGTCGAATGCTGCCTTGACGCTCATCGGATACGACGGAGGAGCCTTTGCCGTGGTGGCTGCCGATGACATGTTTCCGGCCATCCTGGGTGTGTCGTCCACAAGATATTCCAATGGAAGGAACCCCAACTTCGAGTTCTGGCTCCGTAGTATGTCGGCTGCTCTCACCTATAGGGCAGAGCACAATATCCCTTCCAGAATCATCGCTCCCGACCCCAACGTCTATCCCACCGACGTGCCTCCCATGTTGACCACGGAATGGGACCAGTTAACCCCATACAACAACCTCCTGCCCTCAGGCATCTATACCGGATGCGTGGCTACCGCCATGGCGCAGGTGCTCAACTACCACAAGCTGCCGGAGCATGGCATCGGCACGGCTTCTGTCTACGCAAAGGGAACCCAGGTGATAGCCACCTTCGAGGACGACTATTACGACTGGTCCAACATGCGCGATACCTACATGCCGGGTGAGTATAGCGACGTGGAGGCCGATGCCGTGGCACTGCTCATGCGCGACTGCGGTGTGGCTGCGAAGATGCAGTATGGCGATGCCTTCGATGGGGGCAGCGGAGCCTACTCGCAGGATGCCGCCAAGGGCTTGCGCGACCATTTCGGCTTTGACAATGCCCAGTGCAAGGAGCGCAATAATTTCAGCGAAGAAGAATGGATGGACATGGTGTTCTCCGAATTGAGCACCAGGGGGCCTCTTTATTATGGTGGCACCGACATGCAGCATTTTGCTGGTCATGCCTTCGTCTTGCACGGCTACAATGAGGAGGGGCTGGTCTATGTGAACTGGGGATGGAGTGGCGACGACGACGGATACTATGACATCTCACTGCTCAACCCTCCGGGATATCGGTTCAGTGCCCAGCAAGACATGATTATCGGAATAGAAGGCCAGGGCACGCCCTTAGTCTCCATCGACACCTTGGTGACGGTAGAAAGGGGCGGACAGCTGGCGCTGCAACTCGACTCATTGAAAGAGCGTGTGGCGAGCCTCAAGGTCGTAGGCGAGCTCAACGGCACCGACATGCGCCTCATCAGGTGGATGGCGGGATGTGACGTGACCTTCGAACGTACAAAGGGAATACTCCGACAGCTCGACCTCAGCGAAGCACGTATCGTGTCGGGTGGAGAACCCTATTTCATCGACCACAACGGACGGCACACGACCCGCGAGCACACGATAACATCACTGCTGTTCTATGGATGCCGAAACCTGCGTGACCTGGTACTGCCCGTCGATATCACCGCTATTGAGAAAGGTGCTTTCGCCCTCTGTACGTCGCTGAGGACGCTCGATATCCCCAATGGCGACGACAAGACCTATGTCATCAAGGACCACACCCTCTTCCCCAAGAGCGACACTTGCTGCATACAGGAAGTGCTGCCGACATGCAGGGGAGAGTATGTCGTACCTAAGGGCATCACCACCATCGACGACTATGCCTTCGCGGGCTGTTCGGGCGTCATGAGAATTGAGATACCGTCGACGGTGACCAGCGTGGGCGATTATGCCTTCCAGAACACTGTCGGCCTCACTTCCATCAAAATGGCTCTTTACGACATCCCGGCGACAGGGAGCAATGCCCTCGAGGGCGTGAAGGTGAGGTCGTGTAAACTCCAGGTGCCAGCCAGTACGAAGGAACAATACAAGCGCCATCCCGTATGGGGACTCTTCGCCGGTGGTGGTGGCGCTACGGCCTACGACAACATCGTCGAGTATGGTTCTGCCATCACCGCACGCAATGCCGGCAGGTTCTATGGTGAAGAGAATCCGAAGTTGGGCTATATGATCAGTGGCGATATCCCTAGCGGTATCCCCGAAGTCACCTGCGACGCCACCATCGACTCGCCTGTCGGCGACTATGTCATACATGTGGAACCGGGTACGATTGAAGAGGAAATCGTGCAGTATTTCGATGGCGTGCTCCATGTGTGGGCAGCACCCCTGAACGTTTCCGTAGAAGACTATACCCGCATGGAGGGTGAGGAGAATCCCGTTTTCGAACTGAAATACGAGGGCTTCAAGCTCGGACAGGACATGGAGGTCATCACCACGCTTCCTGTTGCTACCTGCGAGGCCGATGCGTCGTCGGCTCCTGGCACTTATGCCATCAACATCTCGGGTGGCGTGGCACCCAACTATGAGTTCAAATACAAGTCGGGCACGCTTACCGTGACGCCCGACCCCACAGGCATCACCGAAATCACCCGTAGCGGACAAGGCAAGAAAGTGGTCTATACGCTCGATGGGCGCAGGATGGCGGTGAAAGACCTGAAACAGCTTCCCAAGGGCATCTATGTGCTCGACGGAAAGAAAGTGACTATACAATAACAATGAGACTGAAAACTATCCTATTGACAAGTGCCATGCTCTTCGCCGTGGCCTCGCTGTATGCCGCTCCCAGGACGACGGAACAGATGAGGCAGGCGGCAGCAGCGGTACTCTCGCGCACGGGGAAGATGGCGCACGTAAAAGGTGCGCAGACCCCGTTGCGGGAGATGAAGCGCACCGATGACTACTCGGTTTGGGGACTTGACAACGGGGGATTCGCCATAGTGGCTGTCGATGATGCCATGCCCGAGATTCTGGGCTATTCGGAAAAGGCTTTCAATCCTTCCACCGATAACCCCAACTTCAGATGGTGGCTCAATATGGTAGAGCAGGCTTCCCAGCAGACACGTGCGCAAGGGATGAGAGCACCGGGCTTCATCGTGCCCGACACGGCACGGTTCAAGGAAAAGGTGCCTACGTTGCTTACCTCGGAGTGGGGACAGGACCGGCCTTACTGGAACCAATGTCCGGTAACCACCGACACCTGCGTGACCGGATGTGTGGCCACTGCCATGGCCCAACTCATCTATTACCAGCGTGCACCCGAACATGGCACAGGTTCACATACGCTCTATGGGGCGGGAACGGCAGACTTCGAGCATACCTATTACCGCTACGACAAGATGCGCGACTTGTATTACAACGAGAGCTATACCCCTGAAGAGGCGGATGCCGTGGCCGAACTGATGTCGCATTGTGGCATCGCTGTCGACATGGACTATTCTCCCGATGGGTCGGGAGCCATGTCAAGTTCTGCCGCGAATGCACTACGCAACTACTTCGGGTATGCCGAAGCGAAATTCCTGAACCGCAACAGTTACGGTGAGCGACAGTGGATGGAAATCCTCTACGAAGAGTTATGCAACAACCGTCCCGTGTATTACTCGGGCGTGGATTACGACCCCCTGGATGGAGGAGGACATGCCTTCGTCATCGACGGATACGATGAGGATGGTTTTGTGAGCGTGAATTGGGGATGGAACGGCACGGAGAACGGCTACTTCAACATCGCAGTGCTCAATCCCCGTACCTACTCCTTCAGCGGACAGCAGGATATGATTATTGGCATTGGCGGCAACCCCAAGGAGTCTATCAGCCGCGAGGTGAAGGTTTCCACGCCGGGAACGCTGCATCAGTTGATTTCCGGCGATGAGACAACGATGGTTACCCAACTCAAGGTAGAAGGTCGACTCAATGGTTCTGACCTGGCTTTGCTCAGGCAGATGGCAGGAAGGAATGTGGATGGCACAGGGTCGCGAGGACGCCTTGCCGTACTCGACCTGAGTGAGGCGACCATCGTGGCGGGTGGCAGTGCCTACCTCAACCAGGAAGGCTATAGCTACTATACCGAGGATAACGAACTTGGTGACTATGCTTTCCATGGATGCAGGATGCTGCGCCACCTCATCATCCCCAAGGGTATTGTCAAGATTGGGAAATCGGCTTTCGGCTTCTGTGAGAAGCTGGAGACACTCGAGGGGTTTGAACAGAGTGAGAGAAGCGACTTCATCTTTGACGGAGAGGCGCTCTATTCACGCAGTGATACCACTTGCCTGCTGATGGTGATGCCTTCGGTGAAAGGCTCCTACACGGTAAAGAATGGGGTGACGGTCATTTCCGACGGCGCATTCTCTTCTTGCCAGCAAATCAAGGAACTCTACATGTCTTCGTCGCTGCAGCGCATTGGCAACCAGGGACTTTTCTGTTCGTGGAGACTGCAGGTAATCAAACTCTTGTCGCGTGAACCCATAGAGGTGGGTGCCGACGGTCTTTACGGTATCCGCAAGAGCATGTGCAAGTTGTATGTCCCCGCAGGCAGCAAGGCCCTTTACAAACGGCATGCCGCATGGGGCGAATTCGTCAAGGAAGGTTCCGGCGGCTACGACAACATCGTGGAGTATGGCTCTGCCATCACCGCACGCAATGCCGGGAAGTTCTATGGCGACGAGATGCCACGCCTCGGTTATTACATCAGTGGCGACATGGTGACGGGTTTTCCCGAAGTGTGGTGTGATGCCGACCAGTATTCACCGGCGGGCACTTATGTCATCCATGTGGGACCGGGAACGATTACCAACGAAATCGTGGAGTATTTCGACGGTACGTTGACCATCTGGCAGGCGCCCTTGACGGCAACTGTTGGCAACTATACAAGATATGAAGGGGAAGAGAACCCCGACTTCGACATCTCGATAACGGGATACAAGCTGGAAGAGGATGCTTCGGCGCTCACCCAATTGCCGGAGGCTACTTGTGAGGCAACACCCTCTTCGCCCGCAGGCGACTATCCCATCATCCTCTCTGGGGGTGAGGCCGACAACTATGCGTTCCGCTATACCCATGGTGTGCTTACTGTCTTGCCCGACCCAACAGGTATTACGACTATTCAAAAGAATGCATTGGAGAATGCAGGTGTTACTGATATTTTTACATTAGATGGACGTAAGGTTAAGTCATCGGACAACTGCCTGAAGGAGCTGCCTTCAGGATTATACGTCATCAAAGGAAAGAAGTTAATAGTGAAATAAGTGACCTTTTTTAAGTTTTGAATGGATGGGGACAGTGGCGATTGGTTCGTCGCTGTCCTTTTTTTCATTCTGGGTAAAAGGTCCTTAGGATGTTTGATGCCATTACAGTCTATATGAACCTAAAGACTGTAATGGCACCGTGCTATCTGAGTAGGGTAGTCAGTTCGCTGAAGTGGGTGATGCGCGAAAGGTGTGGGTGGTCGAACTCCTCGATGCGCTCATGCTCCCAGGTCAGTTCAAAGGGGATGTGGACGGCATAGCCGCCAAGGCGCAGCACGGGCTCGATGTCGGACTTGAAACTGTTGCCTACCATCAGCAGCTCATCAATGCCGATGCCGAAGGTGGCACAGAGTTCACGATATTGGCGTGGGGTCTTGTCCGACACCACTTCCACACGGTCGAAATAATTCCATAGTCCCGAACGGAGGAGCTTGTTTTCCTGGTCGAGGATTTCTCCCTTGGTAAAGACCACCATCTTGTAGTGTCCCCTGCCGCGAAGTGTCTTCAGCGTGGGTTCCACTCCCTCCAGGGGCGTGGCGGGCAGCCGAAGCAGGCTGCGCCCCAGTTCCTGTATGGCGAGCAGTTCGCTTGAGGAGACGTGCCCTTCGCTCACCCTCACGGCGTTCTCTACCAGCGAGAGGGTGAAAGCCTTGCTGCCATAGCCCAGTTCTGCCATGTTCTTCGTCTCGGTCTTGAAGAGCTCGCCCGAGATAAATGCCTCGTCGCCATACCTGGAAAGCATGGCGCAGTATTTGCGTTCTACGGCAACGAAATGCGACTGGCAGTCCCATAGGGTGTCGTCGGCATCGAAGGCCAGGACCTTGATGTAGCTGGTGTCCATGGGGTGTGGCTATCTTATAAACAACAGTTCGCGGTATTTCGGCAGTGTCCAGCACTCGTCGCTCACGATGAGTTCGAGCTTGTCGATTTCCCGCCTGATTTCCTCCATCTTCGGCTCCACGCTATCGTGGTAGGCAATGGCTTTCTCACGCACGTCGGCAATCTTGTTGGCCACCTTGCGGGCATTCACCAGGTCTTCCACGCCAGTCTCTATGGCTTGGGTGCGCTCTGCTATCTCCCTGATGATACCCTTATTGCGGGCTGTGAGTTTGTCGGCCTCTTCCTTCGGGAAAATCTCGTACATGTTGAGCACGTTCTTTGCCAACTGACTCTGGTACTGCGTGGCGATGGGGATGATATGGTTCATGCTCAGGTCGCCCATCACGCGGGCTTCTATCTGCACCTTCTTCGTGAAAGTCTCCCATTTCACCTCATTGCGGGCTGCCAGTTCTTTCGCGTTCATCACGTTCATCTTCTCAAACATGTTGATGGTGTCGGGCGTCAGGTAGTTGTCGAAAATCAACGGACAACTCTTCTCTACGTCGAGACCACGCTGTGTGGCTTCTTCCACCCACTCTTCGCTGTAGCCGTTGCCGTCGAAGTGGATGGGGCGGCAGGTGCGGATGTCGTCGCGGATGACGTCGAGAATGGCACCCGTCTGGTCTTCACCTTTGGCGATGAGGGCATCGACACGGCGCTTGAAGTCGACAAGGGCTTCGGCAACAGCCGTGTTGAGGGCAATCATCGCAGAGGCACAGTTGGCTTCCGAACCGACGGCACGGAACTCGAAGCGGTTGCCGGTGAAGGCGAACGGACTGGTGCGGTTGCGGTCGGTATTGTCGATGAGGAGTTCGGGAATCTCGGGGATGTCGAGACGCATGCCCTGCTTGCCTGCCATGCCGAGGAGGTCGCGCTTGTCGGCCTTCTCGATATGGTCGAGCAACTCGCTGAGCTGGTTGCCCAGGAACGAGGAGATGATGGCGGGAGGTGCCTCGTTGGCTCCCAGTCGGTGGGCGTTGGTGGCACTCATGATGGAGGCTTTCAGCAGTCCGTTGTGGCGGTATACCCCCATCAGTGTCTCTACGATGAACACCACGAAGCGCAGGGTTTCCTCAGGCGTCTTTCCCGGACTGTGCAACAGGATGCCCGTGTCGGTGGAGAGGCTCCAGTTGTTGTGCTTTCCCGAACCGTTGATGCCGGCGAAGGGCTTCTCGTGTAGCAGTACACGGAACCCATGCTTGCGTGCCACCCGTTTCATGAGCGACATGAGCAGCATGTTGTGGTCGACGGCGAGATTGGTCTCCTCGTAGATGGGCGCCAGTTCAAACTGGTTGGGCGCCACCTCGTTGTGGCGTGTCTTGCAGGGGATGGACAGCTCGAGCGCTTGAATCTCCAGGTCTTTCATGAAGGCTTGCACACGGTCGGGGATGGTGCCGAAATAGTGGTCGTCCATCTGCTGGTTCTTCGCGGAGTCGTGACCCATGAGGGTGCGGCCGGTGAGCATGAGGTCGGGACGGGCGCTGTAGAGCCCTTCGTCGACGAGGAAATATTCCTGCTCCCACCCCAGGTTGCAGGTCACCTTCCTCACGTCGGGATAGAAATAATGGCAGACATCGGTGGCAGCGTTGTTTACCGCACGCAGGGCGCGGAGCAACGGGGCCTTGTAGTCGAGGGCCTCACCGGTGTAGGAGATGAAAATAGTGGGGATACAGAGGGTATCGTCGATGATGAACACGGGCGATGTAGGGTCCCAGGCTGAATAGCCACGTGCCTCGAAGGTATTGCGTATGCCACCGCTGGGGAACGACGAGGCATCGGGCTCTTGCTGCATGAGGAGCTTTCCGCTGAACTGTTCTATCATGCCACCCTTGCCGTCGTGCTCGATGAACGCGTCGTGCTTCTCCGCCGTGCCCTCAGTCAGTGGTTGGAACCAATGGGTATAGTGTGTTGCCCCATTCTCCTCGGCCCATTGCTTGATGCCTTTGGCCACGGCATCGGCGATGGAGCGGTCGAGGCGGGCACCGTTGTCGATGACGTCGGTAAGTTGCAGGTATACCTCACGGGGCAGGTACTTGAACATCTTGTCGCGGGTGAACACGTACTTGCCGAAATAATCCGAAGGGCGTTCGGCGGGGGAAGTCACTTCAAGGGGTTTTTTCTTGAAAGCCTCTTCTACTACCTGGAATCTTAAATTTGCCATGTTCGCTTATTCTTATTTTGGATGTTTTTGTTTATCTTTGCAGATGATACGTTTGTCGTCAAGTTTTTGATACCTAACTTCTTAACTGACATGAAGATGAAAAAATGGTTTCTTGTGGCAGCGATGGCTGCCTTCTTCGTTACCCCGGCAGGAGCACAAGACTCCCTTGAAGTCAATATGGCTGCTGATGTCGTCAACCAGTATGTATGGCGCGGACAGTATTGTGGTGCCGTCAGTCTGCAACCCTCTCTCGGTCTGGGCTACAAGGGCCTGAGTCTGGAGGCATGGGGCAGCGTGGGATTGTCGGAGCCGTCGGACGACAAGGAACTCGACCTCACACTGTCGTATACCTTAGGCGGACTGACCGTCGGTGTGACCGACTATTGGTTCAACTCACCCTCGGAACGTTATTTCCTCTATGATGCCCACCGCACCAGTCATGTGTTTGAGGCGTTCGCCGGCTATGACTTCGGATTCCTGTCGCTCACCTGGTATACCAACTTCGCAGGCAACGACGGTGAGAACAACGATGGCGAGCGGGCTTATTCCTCGTTTGTACAGGCCACGGCACCTTTCCGTCTTGCTTCGTGCGACTGGGAGGCAACCATCGGTGTGGCACCTTATGCCACGACATCCTACGACACCGACGGATTTGCCGTCACCGAACTGTCGCTCAAGGCCACCAAGGAGATTTCCGTCACCGATAAGTTCAGTATCCCGCTCTTTGCTGCCATCTCTGCCAACCCGCGCGACCAGAAGGCCTATTTCCTCTTCGGCTTTACGCTGAAGCCATGATGTTGGCAGCCAGGTCTACATCATGCCCAGCCACCGAAGGATGTCGTTGAGGTTGGCTACGACCATGAGCAACACGAGGATGGCAAATCCCACATATTCGGCACGCGCCATGAACTTGTCGCTTGGCTTGCGCCCGGTAACCATCTCATAGAGCAGGAAGAGTACATGTCCTCCGTCGAGGGCAGGGATGGGAAGGATGTTCATGAATGCCAGGATGATGCTGAGGAAGGCCGTCATGTTCCAGAACATCTGCCAGTTCCACGTCTCGGGGAAGAGACTGCCGATGGTTCCGAAACCACCCAGCGACTTCGCGCCGTCGGCGGTAAATACGTATTTCAGGTCGTCGACGTAGCCACGCAAGATATCCAGTCCATATTTGATGCCGGCGGGGAAACTCTCAAAGAACCCATATTTCTTTTCCGTAGGCTTGTAATAGGTGTAGATGCTGCTCTGCACCACACCCAGCATCATGTTCTCGTCGAGCATGGTGCGGATGGTGTCGCACTGTCCGGTTGCGCCACGGGTGTAGACGATGTTCACGGTACGGTATTTCAGGCTGTCGGCCTTCGTTCCCTTGGCGGTGACGATGTCGTTGAGACGGCTTATCTGCAAGAGGAAGTCGCCCCAGGTGTCAAGGGCGGAGTCGTTCACCGAAAGCAGTTTGTCGCCCTTGGCCAGCCCGGCCTTGTCGGCGGGTGTACCGGGAAGGACGGAGTCGATGACACAGGGCACGTAGGGTTGCACGAATGTGGGCTGTGTCTTCAGCATGTCGAGCAGGTTGAGGTCACCGGGAAGGGTGAGCGACATCTTCTTGCCCTCGCGGATGATGTCTACACGCTTGGCCTCGGAAAGGCTGCGGTAGAGGTCGACATCGAACCGCTTGAATGTCTTCTTGTCGGTACCCAGCAGGATGTCACCATCCTTGAATCCCAGGGCCTTGGCCTCGCTGTTGAACTTCATGCCCATCGACATGTCCTTGGTCTGGATGTAGGAGTCGCCCCAGTAGAAGAGCACCATGGAATAGATGAACAGGGCAAGGAGGAAGTTCACCAATACACCGCCAATCATAATCAGTAGGCGCTGCCAGGTGGGCTTCGTGCGGAATTCATAGGGCTGTGGCTCGTCGCTGAGTTGCTGGTTGGTCTCGTCGATCATTCCCGAGATAGCACAGTAGCCACCCAGGGGGAGCCAGCCAATGCCATATTCCGTGCCTACATATTCCTTTTCCTTGTATTCCTTGCCGTCCTTGTCTTTCAACGTCTTTTCGGGCACCACCACGGGGTCTTTCTTGAACAGCCGGCGGAACCAGGGGTCGTAGGTGCTGAAGAGGTGGAACTTGGGATTGAAGAAGATGTAGAACCGCCTCACCCTCACCTTGAAGAGTTTCGCGAAGAAGAAATGGCCTCCCTCGTGAAGCAACACGAGGAGGGATATCGAGAGGATGAATTGTACTAACTTGATTAAAAATACACTGTTCATGTTGTTTTGTTTGTTTGATGGGAATACCCCGTCTTGATTATTGAATGGTTGGTGCCAGGAGGCACGTGATATGTCGTTATCTTAATTGTGAGGCCGCGATGCGACGGGCCTCGGCATCGGTTTGCACGTAGGTGTCGTAGGATGGATTGGCATCAAACGGCGTGAGGTGCATGGTCTTCTCAATGATGTTGCCCATCTCCAGGAAACCGCATCGGTCTTCGAGGAACGCGCGGTTCACCACCTCGTTGGCGGCATTCACGATGCAGGGCATGTTGCCGCCACGGCCGATGGCTTCGAAAGCCAGGGCGAGGCAATGGAATTTCTCCAGGTCGGGCTCGAAGAACTCCAGCGGATGCTTGAAGAAATCGAGTCGCTCACCGCTCAGGGTAAGGCGCTGGGGGAATGAGAAGGCATACTGGATGGGCAGCCGCATGTCGGGAACGCCGAGCTGGGCCTTCACCGAGCCGTCGCGGAACTGCACGGCGCTATGCACCACCGACTGTGGATGCACCAACACCTGGATGCGGTCGGCGGGCACGCCGAAGAGCCATTTCGCCTCTATCACCTCGAATCCCTTGTTCATCATCGTGGCGCTGTCGATGGTAATCTTCGCGCCCATGTCCCAGGTGGGGTGGCGGAGGGCATCGGCTTTGGTCACATGTGCCAGTTCATCGACCGACTTCGTACGGAATGGTCCGCCGCTTGCCGTGAGGAGTATTTTCTCAATCTCGTTGCAGTCTTCACCCACCAGACTCTGGAAGATGGCGGAGTGCTCGCTGTCGACGGGGATGATGGGGGCATGATATAGTGTGGCCAACTGGCAGATGAGCTCTCCCGCCACCACCAGGGTTTCCTTGTTGGCCAGGCAGATCTTCTTACCGGCCTTGATGGCGTGGATGGTGGGCGACAGTCCTGCAAAGCCCACCATGGCGGTGAGCACCATGTCGATGGGCGAGGCTTCCACAATCTCGTCGATGGCCCGTGCGCCGGCATACACCTTGATGTCGGGCAGGTCGGCAAGGAGTGACTGCAACTCGTCGTAATGCGCTTCGTTGGCAATCACCACGGCGGCAGGGTGGAACTTGCGGGCTTGCAAGGCCAATTCCTGCACACGGTTGTTGGCAGTGAGGCAATACACCTCATACAGGTCGGAATGCTCTTCTATCACTTCGAGTGCCTGGGTGCCTATCGACCCCGTAGACCCGAGAATGCATATCTGTTGTTTCTTTTCCATTTCAAATCTCAAATTTCAAATTTCAATCAATCCTTCCGGAAGCTGCATGGTGATGCGCCGGTGTTCACGGTCAATGTCGACAACAAAATCGTCGGCAGCGGGAATAAGCATGGTGCTTCCCCCGCTGGTGCGTACTTCGAAGAGGGTGTTGATGGTGCTCAGGTCTACGGCAACGATCTCGCCCACTTCCTTGTGGCTCACGGTATCGGTAATGCGGAAACCCACAATCTCGTTCCATGTCAGTTCTCCATCGTTGCCACCAGCGAGGTCGCGGGCGAAGAACACTTCGCAACCCGTCAGTTCGGATGCCCTGTTGGCATCGTCGATGTCGATAAACTTCACGATGGCGGTATCGTCGTTGCGGAACCGGTATTCCTCGAAGAAAAAGGGCACGAGGATACCGTCGGTTTCCAGAAACACGTAGTCGGCTTCAGTGCGGTCGAACACATCATCGGTGAAATGCAGCAGCACTTCACCTTTCACGCCATGGACTTTCCCAATCCGTCCGATTCTGAACACGTCGTCGTGGCTTACCATGGCAGAGGGTTATTTCACGCGCTCGATATGGGCACCCAGCAAGCGCAGGCGGTTCTCGATATCCTGATAGCCGCGGTCGATCTGCTCGATGTTAGCGATGCGGCTCGTGCCGTTGGCACTGAGGGCGGCAATGAGGAGGGCGATGCCCGCACGGATGTCGGGACTGGTCATGCGTCCGGCCCGCAGCTGTATCTTGTGGTCATGTCCCACCACCACGGCCCGGTGAGGGTCGCAGAGGATAATCTGTGCGCCCATGTCGATGAGTTTGTCGACGAAGAACAAACGGCTTTCAAACATTTTCTGGTGGATGAGCACGCTACCCTTGGCCTGTGTGGCCACCACGAGCAATACCGAGATGAGGTCGGGGGTAAGTCCTGGCCACGGAGCATCGGCAATGGTCATGATGGTGCCGTCGATAAAGGAATCTACCTCATAATTGTCGTGGCGGGGGATGAAGATGTCGTCGCCCTTTACCTCTATGGTGATACCCAATCGGCGGAAGATGTCGGGGATGATGCCGAGGTTGGGCATCGACACGTCCTTGATGGTGATGCCGTCGCCCACCATGGCAGCCATGCCGATGAACGACCCTACCTCAATCATGTCGGGCAGGATGGTGTGGGTGGCACCATGCAGCCGCTCCACACCTTCTATGGTAAGGAGGTTGGAGGCGATGCCGCTGATGCGTGCCCCCATGCTGTTGAGCAGGTGGCACAACTGCTGGATGTAAGGTTCGCAGGCGGCATTGTAGATGGTGGTGGTACCCTCGGCAAATACCGATGCCATGATGATGTTGGCAGTACCGGTGACCGAGGCTTCGTCGAGAAGCATGTGGCATCCCTTCAGGTGGTCGGCCTTCAGTTCGAAGACATCACGTCCGTCGATGCGGTCGAAACTTGCGCCCAACCGTCCAAATCCCAGGAAATGGGTGTCGAGCCTGCGCCGCCCGATCTTGTCGCCACCGGGTTTGGCAACCACGGCACGATGGTATCGTGAGAGCAGCGGACCAATCATCAGCACGCTGCCACGGAGCGATGAGCACTTCTTCACGAACTCATCACTCTCCAGGTAGTCGAGATGCAGGTCGTTGGCCTGGAACGTGAAGTCACCGGATGCATTCTTGCTCACCCGAACGCCCATGTCGAGGAGCAGCATGATGAGGTTGTTCACGTCAAGAATGTCGGGGACGTTCTGGATGCGTACCTCCTCGTCGGTAAGCAGGCAGGCACTGATCACTTGCAGTGCCTCATTCTTGGCACCTTGTGGCGTGATGGTGCCATGTAGGCGATGGCCTCCTTCAATGATGAACGATTGCATGGGCTATTTCTTTTTCTTGCGCTTTTCGGTGAACTCTCTCTCGTTGATTTTCTCGAAAGTGAATTTCTTCAGGTCGAGTTGTATCACGCCGTCAGTGAAACGGGCAAGGTCGGATGCCACCTTCTCGTCATCGGCAGAACCATGGCTCCACTGGTAGAGGCTGCGCTTCATGTGGTTGGCAGTGATGCGCACCAACTCGTCGCGCTCGGCACCCGGCGGCATGGTCTTCAGCTTGTCGAACACCTCAAACATCATGTTGCCATAGTGACGCACGGGGATGTCGCGCATGGGATAACCCAATGGCTCGGGCTTGGTGGCTATCGTGGCGGCCATGCTCACATCATATGGATAGTCGATGTCGAGACGGAAACCGCTCATCAGCGCAAGGTGGTCCCACAGTTTCTGCTTGTGGTTCATACTGTCGCCGCCCTGCGGAACCATGCGTTCCATCACGGCGATGATGGTTTCGGCACAGCGCTGGCGCTCCTCTTTCGTGGGGAGCGAGATGGCATGGTCGACCATCTTCTGCACTTCGCGGCCGTATTCGGGCAACACGAGTTTCTCGCGCTGGGTGTTGTAGTCTAATCCTTCTATGTTCATGTCAATGGTTTTGTCGTTTCGTTTCTTGCCGCCTTACGGGCTTAAAGCAGTTTCTTGGGGGTCTTGGCCACGAAATCCTTCAGGTAGAAGGGTGTGAAATAGGCCACGTCTTCATATTGCCCGAGGGCGATGCGTTTCTCTGCCAGCGGGAACATGTATTTGGCCAAGGGCTTCTTGCCTTCCAACAGCCGGGCGTTGGGATGGTCAATGGCCGTCATGCACTTGGCGGCACCGTTGCCGAAGAAATACACGGGGTGCTCGTCGAGAAACGCCCGGTAGGTATCGCCGTCCACCACGTCGGCCTGAATGCCACGTACCTGATGCAGGGCACGGTCGTAGATGGCAGAGTAGACTTCCATGCGTCGGGCATCAATCATCGGGCAGAGCAAGGCGTCGTCTTCCAGTTCCTCGGCCAGCAATACGGGCACGCACAACAACTCAAGCGTGGGGATGGCAATCAGGCGCAGGTCGCGTCCATAGCACACGCCCTTGGCCATCGACACGCCGATGCGGAGGCCAGTATACGAACCAGGGCCACAACTCACAGCCACGGCATCGAAGGGGATGGCGTGGTTGTCGGTGAAAGAGAGGGCCTCGTCAACGAACGACCCCAGGCATTCGGCATGATTGCGACCAGTGAGTTCTTCCTGATGGAATATGCATGCCCCATCCTGACTCACAGCCACGGAACAGGCATCGGTGCTGGTGTCGATATTCAGTATGCAAGACATCTCGTGGAAATAATCTTTCTTATCCTAAATAAATTAAAGTGCAAAAATACGGATTTTTCCGCAGAATGTTGTATTTTTGCATAAAATTCTAATGCCATCGGCAGATTTTAGGCGTAACTTCACACTGCGTGGCATTTATTTCGTATTTATTTAAAGGACAATTGGAAATGATACAGTCGATGACAGGCTATGGCAAGACGGTTGTGGCCTATAAAGAGAAGAAAATCCACGTCGAAGTAAAATCACTCAACAGCAAGTCGCTTGACCTCTCTACCAGAATCTCTCCTCTCTATAGGGAGAAGGAAATGGAGATCCGGCAGAAAATAGCCAATACGCTGGTAAGGGGGAAGATAGACTTCTCTATCTGGATAGAGAAGGAGGCGGGTACTGATGCCACGCCAATCAATGCTTTGCTGGTGGAGAACTATTACCGCCAGATAAAGGAAATATCACAGAAGATGGGCATACCCGAACCCGAAGACTGGTTTGTTACGCTCATGCGGCTGCCCGATGTGACGACCAAGAGTGAGGTCGAGGTGCTCGACGACGAGGAATGGCAGGTGGCATGCACGGCTGTCGACGACGCGCTGACCCAGTTGGTGGAGTTCCGCAAACAGGAAGGTGCGGCGCTGGAGAAGAAATTCCTTGACAATATTGATGCTATTGCCCAACTCCTGGCCGACATCGAGCCTTATGAGAAGTCGAGGGTAGAGAAAATCCGAAACCGCATCGTCGACGGTCTGGCTTCCATCCCTGAGGTCGACTACGATAAGAACCGCCTGGAGCAGGAACTGATTTATTATATCGAAAAACTCGACATCAGCGAGGAGAAACAGCGCCTGGCCAACCATCTGGACTATTTCCGCAAGACAATGGCCGAACCACAGAGTCAGGGCAAGAAACTGGGGTTCATAGCTCAGGAGATGGGCCGGGAAATCAACACTACCGGCTCGAAGAGCAACCAGGCAGAGATGCAGAACATCGTGGTGCGCATGAAAGACCAATTGGAGCAAATCAAGGAGCAGGTGCTCAATGTGCTGTGAGCAATTCCCCATGGTCTCTCCAAAACCAGAGAATATTATGAAAAAACAGAACACAAAGAAAACAAAGCACACCGTCGGCAAAGGTGCTTTCATCATCGTCTCTGCCCCAAGCGGCTCGGGGAAGAGCACCATCATCAAATGGCTGATGGAGAACCATCCCGAACTGAACCTCTATTTCTCGGTGAGTTGTACTAGCCGTGCACCGCGTGGCAACGAACAGAATGGGGTGGAGTATTTCTTCATCTCGCCCGAGGAGTTCCGTGAGCGTATAGCCAGGGATGAGTTCCTGGAATACGAGGAGGTCTATGAAGACCGTTTTTACGGCACGTTGAAGGCGCAGGTGGAACGGCAGGCCGACAGCGGACAGAACGTGGTGTTCGACGTCGATGTGAAAGGCGGCTGCAACATCAAGAAGTATTATGGCGACAGGGCACTGAGCCTTTTCATCCAGCCTCCGTCGGTAGAGGAACTGCGCCGTCGGCTCACCAACAGGGGAACCGATTCTCCCGAGGTGATAGAAGACCGCTTGGCGAAAGCCGAATATGAGATGACCTTCGCCCCGCAATTCGACCATGTGGTGGTAAACGACGTGCTTGAGGTGGCCGAGGCCGAGGCGCTGGAGATTGTGAGCCGATTCTTGAAAGTATAACCACAGGCAATGGCGGAACGGAAAAACACCAAGTTGAGGACGGGTATCTTCGGCGGCACATTCAATCCCGTGCACAACGGACACGTGGCATTGGCGGCTCGCATCCTGAAAGCGGCGCGGCTTGATGAGGTATGGCTCATGGTGACTCCGCAGAACCCATGGAAGGCCGACAGGCTGTTGCTCGACGATGACCTGCGGCTGGAGATGGTGCGTGCGGCATTGGACGGGGAGAAAGGCCTGATAGCCAGTGATTTTGAGTTCACCCTTCCCAAACCATCCTACACCTGGAATACGTTGCAGGCGCTCTCGGCAGCATTCCCCGACCGGCGTTTCGCCCTCATCATCGGTGCTGATAACTGGGCAGGATTCGACCGTTGGTATGAACACGACAAAATCCTCGCCAACCACCGTATCATAGTCTATCCCCGCCGTGGCGTCGATATCGACCCTGCGACGTTGCCCCGAAAGGTGAGGTTGCTGCAGACAGAACTGTATGACGTGAGCAGCACCGAGGTGCGGCAGCGCGTGGCAGCGGGCTTGCCCATCGACCATCTGGTGCCTGCCCCCGTGGCTGCAATCATCGCCCAAAGAGGCTATTACCTCCCAAGCCCACAATGCCCATAGAGCCCATCAAGGCCACAATACCCATCTCCCCCAATAAAAAAACCATCCCCAGGATTTCCGGGGATGGCTTTTTTTATGATTAGCGTCAATTAGTTGCCTTTCTCGTGTGAGAAGTAGATACCTCCACAAAGTTCAATGGTTCCCTTATAGGTGTCCTTGTAGCCAATCATCGTCAGCTTGTCGCCTACCTCGATGCCGGCAGCAGCAAGGAAGTCCTTGCGGAAGTCACCAGTGGCACCATAGCCGGGATAGCAGCCGTAGACATACAGGCGGTTGGTTCCGTCGGTGATGTAGAGATTGCCAAAGGTTTCATTGGCAATCTCGTCGATGGTGCCGGTCACCATGTAGTACACTTCCTTGGAGTCTTCTTTCGTCAGGAAGTCGGCAATGCTTACCTCGGTGACGGCATACTTCAGTTCTTCGAATGTGCCGGAAACCATCTGCGGCGAGTCTTTGTAAGCGCCACGTTGACCCACGACGGTGACGATGTCACCAACCTTGGCACCTGCCTCGATGAAGCCTTCTGCACGGTATACAAGCACGTTGCCTGTGTAGTCGCTGATGTAGAAACTCTTGCCCTGCTTGTCGCTGGTGTAGAGTTCTGTAATCACACCGGTGATGCGATACTGGCTTGTGCTCACCTCTGCATCGAGGAATTCCTCAACGGTCACCGCTACGATGGCACCCTTCTGGGTGATGGTAGCCTCGGCAGAGTAGTTCTTATTGCCGTCGGTGGTGTTGAAGTGCACCGTGGCACTGCGGTCACCACCAGCATTGGGCAGAGCGCGGAAGGTGACGGTAGGATTCCCACCAACCGTAGACGATACGACACCAAGCCAGCTCTGGGCCTCTGCAGGGATGTCTACTGCCACGCCCGTGCCCTTGCAGGTGAGGTGGGCTACGATCTCGCCGCCTTCGAGAGGCAGCTCGTCGGTCTTGACACCAGCCACGGTGAGCGAGTCGCACTTGATGAGTGACTTCTCTATCTTCACTACGGTGACGTCGACCAGTTCCACCGTTCCGTTATAGGTGGTCTTCGGGCCTTCTACGGTAATCTGGTCGCCCACTTCGAGACCCCAGCTGAGGAAGTTCTTGGTGCCGCCTTTCGAGTCGAGCGTACCATAGATATATACCTCGCCGGTGCCGTCGTTCAGGTACCAGTTGCCGTAAGTGGTGTTCACAATCTTGGTCACCGTACCTGTCACGCGGTAGGTCTTCGAGTCGGGACCTGCCAATACTTCGGCACAGGTGGCGTTCGATACGGTGGCGATGCCCTGGATGATGTTGATGCGCTGGATCTTGCCCTCGCAGTTGATCAGCACCTCTGCCGTACGTCCTTCACCGGCATCGGCAGAGAAAGTAATGGTTCCGTTGCCTGTGCCAGAGGCGGGCGACACGGTAAGCCACTCGGGAACATCGGTAACTGTCCAACTGCCATTGGCAATAATATCGATGGATGTAGAGCCACCGTTGGGATTGAGGCTCACATACGACTGCGATACACGGATTTCGTCGAGGTAAGTCGGGTCATTGTCATCGGAACAGCCAGTGAAGACCGCAGCGACAACAGCCAAAAAGAACGGAATGAAATATTTAAGTTTCATAATTGCTTGATTCTTTGTTCTTTAATTGAAGATGTATCTTATACCGATAGCAGCATACCAGCACTGGCCTACTGCATGGTTGGGTGCCCAGGTCTTGGTCTTGCCACTGATGGAAGAAGGCGTGGAGAACGTGGCATAGCCGTCGGCGTCTACACCCTCATATTTCAGGATGCGGGCCTCGGAGCCAATCTCTGAGTTGAGGTATTTGCTTACACCCCAGCTGGAGTTGAAGAGATTGAGCACATTCTTGATATCCATGCTGAGTTGCAGCTTATGAGATGTCTTGCCCACGTTCACATGGAAGTCGTGCTTGTAGGCAAAGTCGATGCGGTGTACCCAGGGAGAATAGACGCTGTAAGGCTCGGCATACTCGCCCTGGTGGCTGCTCAGGTAACTGTCTTTGTGGACGTAGGCCATGAAGCGCTGGGCATCGTCTTCGGAGACAAAGCGGAACTGCTTGTTGGCTACCTCGGCGTCTGTCGGGATATAGAGGGCATCGTAGTTGTAGCCGTCGCTGTTCATGTCGTTGACCATCATGTAGGAGTAGTTGTATCCTCCGCGCCAGGTCTCATAGATGAAGCTGTAGTGGTTGCCGCTCTTGTCGTGTATGGTGGCATTGGCCACGATACGGTCGGGAGTGACATACTGCGAGTTGTGCAGCTTGATGTTGTTGGGACCCTCCACTGTAGGAACGTAAGTGAAGGCCGACTCAGCAGCGGAACCTGGCATACCGGTCACTTCCTTCGATACGGTGTGCGTGTAGGCGGCCATCAGGTTCAGCCACTCAAACGGCTGGGCGGTCAGCGTCACGTTGGCAGACCATCCGTAACCCTTGCTGGTGTTCTCGAGCACGAAGGCCTTGGTGCCTGTGCGGAATCCTGCGGGGAAGATGGGACGGTTGTCCACGCCATTGAAACGGGCGAAGCCACCTACGGAAGGAATGGCCCAGTCGGAGATGCAGTTGTCGTGAATCTTCTTGTTGTAGATACCCTCAACAGTGACGGTGAAGGGGAAGTTCACTGGAATCTGGTAGTCGACGGCGATGGAGGTCTTCCATACCTGAGGCATCTTGAAGTCGGGGTCGACGGCAGAGATAGACGATGGAACGGTACCCATCTCAGGGGTCACATGTGAGGGATAACCCATGGCGAAGAGCTTGTTCTGCAGGGCAGCGATGGTAGCCTTGCCGTTCTCTGTCACCAGACCACCGGCAAACTGGCTCATGTCGATGAAACGGTTGCCGCTGGCATCGGTAGTGTAGGCACCGGAATAGTTCTCGAAGCCCTTGACGGCTGAGTTGCTCTTGCCGTCCCATACCTTGGTCTTGCCGTTGAGTTGTGCCTGATACTGCACCAGACCGCCATTGGTAGGCATGTTGGTGAAGAACACGAGGGGCAGACGACCAGAGAAGAGACCGCTACCACCACGAATCTTCAGCGACTTGTCGCCGAACACGTCGTAGGTGAATCCGAGACGCGGTGAGAGGGTGATGCTGCTGCTGGGCCATTTGCCGGTATCGATATGGCGGCCGTTGTAGTCAAGGTCGTAGATGGCCTTGTTGGTCATCAGGTCGCTGTTGTCGAAGAACAGTCCGTCGACACGCAAGCCGTAGGTGAGCTTCAGCTTGTCGTTCACGGTCCAGTCATCCTGCACATAGATGCCGGCACGGTTGAACTGCACGCGGGCAGCAGGCTTCGACTCGCCGTCGTAACCATAGGTAAGGCAGACGATTTCGGGTGCTGCACCGTTCATGAAGTCTTCCATGCTGTTATAGCGGTAGTAGCCCGTACCATTACGCATATACTGGTTGTCGGCCATCTGGTGCTCAAAGGTGATACCTCCCATGATTTTGTGCTTGCCCATGTAGTAGGTCACGTCGTCCTTGATGTTCCAGATGGTGTTGTGCACGGCATTGTTCCAGGTGAACAACTCATAGCCAAGAGCCATGTAGTTGTTGTCGCCGCCATCGAGGATATCGATGAAGGGGAATTCGCTGGAGTCAGAGCCACGCACGTCGTCGAGTTTCGACAGTGTGGCGAGGAACTGGTTGGAGAGATTGTCTGTCAGGCGGCTATTCAAGTCGATAGACCAGGAATGCACGAGGTTGTCCATCGAATACATCGAGTTGGCAAACGACATTGAATACTGCGACATGCGCGCTCCTGCCATACGCGTGCCACCGTCCATGGAGGTAGCGTTGGGGGCGTTCCATATCGTGTTCTTCGTATAGTTGTAGCGCAAGGCCAGGTGATGCTTGTCGGTGATGTTCCAGTCAAGACGGGCCAGCAGCTTGTAGTTGCTCTCGTCGGCAGGGAAGCTTGTCCAACTGCCCGTGTCGTAGCCATACTTGTTCTTGACGAATTCGGAGATGGTCCTCAGGTCGGCCAGTGTCGTACGTGAGAGGCTTCTTGCCACATCCTCCACGCCGTTCTCTGAACCACGCCATGAAGAAGAGATGGTCGGGGTCTTGATCATCTCGCCATTGACGAAGAAGAAAAGTTTGTTCTTGATAATCGGACCACCCAGCGACAGACCGTAGGTGGTCTGGCGGTCACGCTCACGGGCTGTGGGCAAGGTCACCTTGTCGACGACGTCGCCACGCAGGTTCTCGTTGCGGTGATAGATGTAGGCAGAGCCCTTGAAGGTGTTCGTACCCGATTTCGTGATGGCGTTCACGCCACCGCCGATAAAGTTGGTCTGGCGTACGTCATAGGGTGATATCACCACCTGCAACTCCTCGATGGCATCGAGGGAGACAGGGTTGCCACCGCCAGGCAACTTATCCGAGAGACCGAAGTTATTGTTGAAGTTGGCACCATCGATGGTGAAGTTGGCCGTACGGCCGTCAGCACCGGCAAAACTCATGCCATTGCCACCATACGGGGAGAGACGGGTTACGTCGGTGATGCTGCGGCTCACCGTCGGCAAGTTAACAATCTGTGCGTTGTTGATGTTCGTCGATGCACCGGTCTTCTCGGCAGCAAACTTCGAGGCACGCCCAGAGACAATCACCTCGGAGAGTTCATTGGCATCCTCAGAGAGGATGACGTTCAGGTTGTACGTCTCGCCAAGTGCCAAGGTGACGCCCTTCACTGTCTTGGTCTGGTAACCGATGTAGGACACGGTCACCTCGTAAGGACCACCCGTACGCATACCCTGAATGGTGAAGAGACCGTCGATGTTGGTCACGGCGGCATAACGGGTGCCCGAGGGGGTGTGTACCGCCTGCACCGTGGCGCCGATGACTGTCTCGTTGGTCTCTTGCATGGTCACGCGACCGCTCAATGCTGATGTCGTGATCTGACCCTTCACGCCTGTGACGAGCACAAGCATGAGGACAACCAGAAAGAATAGTCTTTTCTGCATAACACTTAAATAAAAAAATTAGTTAAAAAACATGGGCATCATTGCCCTTCATTCATTCTGTCAGCAAAAATACTTAAAATCATGAATATAATTGTTATAAAAATGGAAAAAAGTTTGTTTACACATCATATAAATGATTTATGTTAAGTCAGCGTGCCTGTAGCAGGCATTCAAACCCATGTCTGCGCACCAGTCGTGAAAGCTGCTACACTATACATTATTATGGTATATATTACACCAAAAAGCAAAATAATGGGTATTTTATTCGTTTATTCCACTAATAATGAGTAACTTTGCCCGATTTATTTTTCGATGTAACAAGAAACACAAGAATTTTTAGATGAACGTAATTACGAAAACAGTATCATTGCCTGATGGAAGAACCATCAGCATTGAGACCGGGAAAGTGGCAAAGCAGGCCGATGGCAGTGTGATGCTCAAGATGGGCAACACCGTGCTCCTCGCCACTGTTTGTGCCGCAAAAGATGCAGTTCCCGGGACCGATTTTATGCCTTTACAGGTCGACTACAGAGAATTGTATGCCTCGGCAGGACGCTTCCCAGGCGGATTCACCAAGCGCGAGGGGAAACCCAGCGACAACGAGATTCTCACTTCCCGGTTGGTAGACCGGGTGCTCCGCCCTCTCTTCCCTTCCAACTACCATGCCGAAGTGTATGTCAATATCCTGCTCTTCTCTGCCGACGGAGTCGACCAGCCTGATGCACTGGCCGGTTTTGCAGCATCTGCCGCCCTGGCCTGCTCAGATATACCGTTTGAGTGCCCGATTTCGGAAGTCCGCGTAGCCCGCGTGAACGGCGAGTATGTCATCGACCCCACCTTCGAGCAGATGAAGGAGGCCGACATGGACCTCATGGTAGGTGCCTCGGCCGAGAACATCATGATGGTGGAGGGCGAGATGAAAGAGGTGAGCGAGCAAGACCTGCTCGGTGCGCTCAAGGCCGCCATGGATGCCATCCGTCCGATGTGTGAACTCCAGTCCGAACTGTCGAAAGAACTCGGCAAGGACGTGAAGCGCGAGTACGACCACGAGGTGAACGACGAGGAACTGCGTGAGCAAATCGCCAAGGAACTCTACCAGCCTGCCTACGACGTCACCAAGCAGGCGCTCGAGAAGCAGGCCCGTGCCGAGGCTTTCGAGAAGATCATCACCGACTTCAAGGAGGCTTACGCTGCCGCACATGCCGACCTCACCGAAGACGAGTTGGCAGAGAAATATGAGTTGATGGACCGTTACTACCACGATGTGGAGCGCGACGCCATGCGCCGCTGCATCCTCGACGAGGGCATCCGTCTCGATGGTCGCAAGACCGACGAGATCCGTCCTATCTGGTGCGAGACATCACCGCTGCCCATGCCTCATGGCAGTGCCATCTTCACCCGTGGTGAGACACAGTCGCTCACTACTTGTACACTGGGTACGAAACTCGATGAGAAACTTGTCGACGACGTGCTCGACCGCAGTTACATGCGTTTCCTGCTCCACTATAACTTCCCGCCATTCTGTACCGGTGAGGCTAAGGCACAGCGTTCTGTTGGCCGCCGTGAGATTGGTCACGGACACCTGGCATGGCGCGCCCTCAAGGGGCAGATTCCCGAGGACTTCCCCTATACCGTGCGTATCGTGAGCGAGATTCTCGAAAGCAACGGTTCCTCGTCGATGGCTACCGTTTGTGCCGGAACCCTGGCCATGATGGATGCCGGCGTGCCCATAAAGAAGCCTGTGAGCGGTATCGCCATGGGTCTCATCAAGAATCCCGGTGAGGACAAGTATGCCGTGCTCAGCGATATCCTCGGCGATGAGGACCACCTGGGCGACATGGACTTCAAGACCACAGGAACGAAAGACGGACTCACCGCCACACAGATGGACATCAAGTGCGACGGTCTGAGTTTCGACATCCTTGAGAAAGCCCTCATGCAGGCCAAGGCCGGACGTGAGCATATCCTCGGCAAGATTACCGAGACCATTGCCGAGCCTCGTCCCGATCTCAAGCCTCATGTGCCCCGCATCGTGGCCTTCGAGATTCCGAAGGAGTTTATCGGTGCTGTCATTGGCCCGGGCGGAAAGATTATCCAGCAGATGCAGGAAGACACCGGCTCTACCATCACCATCGACGAAGAAGACGGCGTAGGCAAGGTGCAGGTGAGCGCTCCTGACAAGGAGAGCATCGAGGCTGCCGTTGCCAAGATCAAGGCCATCGTGGCCATCCCCGAGGTGGGCGAGGTCTACGAGGGTACCGTGCGCTCCATCATGCCTTACGGATGCTTCGTTGAGATCATGCCTGGCAAGGACGGTCTGCTCCATATCTCGGAGATAGAGTGGAAGCGCCTGGAGACGGTGGAAGACGCAGGCATCAAGGAAGGCGACAAGATCAAGGTGAAACTCATGGAGATTGACCCCAAGACGGGTAAGTACAAGCTCTCACACCGCGTGTTGGAGCCGAAACCCGAGGGATATGTCGACCGTGAGCGCCGTCCGCGTGCCGAGCGCCCTGAGCGTGGTGCAAGACAGGCCAATGACAAGCGTCAGGGCGGCAACAACACCCGTCAAGGCGGTAACCGCAACAACCACCAAAGCCAAAGCCGTCGCAACGACTTCCGCGACCCATTGGCAGAGCGTGAGCCGAGAGACTTCAACGACAGCCTCGACCACGACGACTTCTAATAGAGAAAGACGGTCATCGTGACCGGAAAATCATCAATGGCGGTGCTCGGGGAATTCCTGTCACCGCCATTTCTCTTTTCCCCAACAGATTTGGGAAAGAACAGAAATAAAAGAAAAGAAAACAAAGAGGAATAACAACATGCACAAGGCAGTTTGTACCGTGATGGCAAGTCTGCTGGGCTGCTTTGCCATAGCTGGCCTATCGGTTTGGAGAGGCCATCACCACGATGATGACAACCACGACTACAGGGTAATTCAGTATCCCACACCCAATTTCGATGAGAATAAGGTGAATGAGGTGAAAGGGGTGGTTCTCCACCACACCGCTGAATCTACAGTGCAGCGGTCGCTCGACATTCTTACCTCAGTAGAGAGAGGGGTTGGCACACATGTGGTGATTGATACAGATGGCACGAGATACATTCTGTGTGAGCCCGAACTGGTGACATTCCATGCCGGAAAATCTGTCCTCAACGGCCGTGAGTCATGCAACGACTTCACCATCGGGATAGAGTTTCAGGGCAATACCCTCGAGCGCCCGCTGACCGACGACCAGGTGAGGAGCGGCATCGAATACTTGTTGCCCATCATTGCTAAATACAACATTCCCATCGAGAATATCGTGACGCACGAGATGGTGCGCCAGGCTTATAAAAGGAGATATCCCGACCGGAAATGCTACAGCAAGGTGGATATCACCCAGAAAGAATACCGTCGGTTCATGAATGCGCTGCGGAAAGCGCTATAGCATCTATAGCTATATAAACTATAGCCACTATAGTTACTATAGCCACTATAGCCACTATAGCCACTATATAAACTATAGCCACTATAGCCACTCTTCCATCGCTATCGATGGCGGTCCTGCCCCGTCCATTTCTTCAGGCGACGGGTGGCCGACTGCCAGATGTTCCTGAACTGCCCGTAACGCAGGTTCAGGAACAGTTCTTCCAACGACCTGCCAGCCTTTATCCACGGGTGTCCCCACGCATTGGTCTTGTACAACCGCTCCTTGTAGGCTACGTGCTCAATCACGTAGCGCGGGTGACGTAGCGGGAAGTCTATCTCATGGCGCTTCATGGTGAAAATCTTTCGGTAGGCGCGGGGAGTGGTCTTGATGCTGCCAGAGAAATGGGTGCTGTCGGAAGAGAGACCAAGGTTGTTGATCATGTTCTTCGTGGGCATGATGGCCAATCCCGAATGGAGCAGGTTGCGGGCCCAGAAGATGCTCTCGTAGTATTCTTTTCCACTCTCACGGTGCTGACGGCACATCTTCAGGAAATCGCTGCGGTAACGGCGCTGACGCACCAATGCTTCAAGCTGGCGTATGGCATAAGGGTCGTCGAGAAACGCGTAGTCGCCTTCCCATTGGTCGACAACACGGCGCCACGATGCCCATCCCCAGATGGCGAAGACCGACGTGAAGAAATAACTGTCGGGGACGTCGGACGACACCTCGTCTTCGTTGAATCCGGAAATCATGCTCACGCGCTCATCGTCCTCATAACGGTCGAGCATCTCCTTGCAGAACGGGAAGAACGACTGCGAGGGCACATCGTCGTCCTCGAGCACGATACACTTGTCGGTAAGCGAGAACGCCCATTTCTGCGACAGGTATTCCGATGGGTCGCAGCCGTAGTTGCGCTCCTGGAACTTGCGGTGTACCTCACACTCCCAGTCGATGTCTTCCACTACCTTGCGGCATGCCATGATGCCTGCCATGTCGCGCTCACCACGCGGACCATCTTGATAGAGGAACAGGCGTGTGGGACGTGCTTTCTTCACCTCGGCGAAAACCTGCGACAGGTGGTCGGGGCGGTTGAAAAACAGTATCAGGACAGAGATGTCGGTCTTGGCGGGGTGAAGCATAGGCAGGAGGTTTTGGTTGATGGACAATGGCACTCCGACGGGTTTTTACTGGTTTGGCAGGTCCGTGGCGTCCTCTTCTTCTTCAAGTTGGGAAAGCATGAATACGGAGTGGATATGTCGCTGGTTAGGAGGAGGAACCTGCATATAGTCGTGGTAGAGGTCCCTCAGATACTCGTCGCTGTCGCATGGGGCAGGAAATGACTTGCCTTCAAAAGTCACCGTTCCAAGAGGAAAAACACACTCACGACGGTGCATCACGCCATATCCGTTATATTTCAGCACAAATGAGAGGTACTTGTCGTGGCCGCGGAAGAGAGAGGCTAACCACCAGGCGATGCGGCTAAATACCAGCTGTCCGCCAAACCAGAAGAATTCGGCTACGGAGCGCAGCGAGTAGCGGTGGGGCTTGTGCAGGATGGCACGGCTGCGGACGTACATCCGGCCGAAACGCTTGCAGAACTGGCGCGACACCGTGGGGTATGGCACGAAGGGAAAGATGTCGACAAACAAGCCTTTGGGGTAATCGGCAGAGAAATCGTCGCCTGGTTCCACATAGAACGAATTGTTGTCGCGCACTTTCACGATGGGTTCCTTTGATTCGGGAACTGTCTCGGGCGACTGGAGCATCATCGAGTGGGGGAGTTCGGATGGTGCCACTTGCTTGAAGCGCTCAAGGTCTTCCTCAAGCATGCCGACGTCGATGTCGTCGTCCCAAGGGATGAACCCACCGTGACGGATGGCACCGAGCAGGGTTCCGCTTTCAAGCCAGTAGTCGATGTGGTGCTTGACACAGATACGGTCTATCTCTTCAAGGATGGAGAGTTGCTTCATCTGGCAAGCGCGAAGATGACGGGCCTTGTGCCGCTCGATATAGTCGTTGTAAGCCATTGTTACTAATTGTTTTTGCTTCACTGGGATAGGTATCGGTGGCGAAGATACATTAATAATCTCAATCTTGCAACATCCATCATGGGTTATTGAAGGAAATCAGGAGATTTTGCGGTGAATGAGGAAAACCGCGCTTTCACGGAGGATAGTGCTGCCCAGGAGCCACAGCACGCCCACGTAGGGGATGGCGACTGCCAGCACCTTCACGGTGAAGCGCAGGTAAAGATTGCTGATGCCGCCAAAGGCGAAATGGGCGATGAGGCAGAGGGCTGCCGACAGGAGCAGGTAGGGCGAGATGTCGCGCACGAACTCAAGGAAAGTGATGCTCACCTCGCGCTGTGCCAACCGTAGCCATACACCGGTCCACAGGATGGTCACCACGACGAAGGCGGTCACCATCACTCGGATGCCGAAGGGTGAGGCTGCCAGGGCCACCACCATGCCTGCCAGGCACTGCGTTACGGATGTCCACATATAGGCTCTGGAATGTCCGCGGCTGATAACGAGGTTGGAGAACAGAAAGGAGATGGGGATGAAAGCTCCGGCGATGCACAACAACTGCATGATGCCGGCACTCACCAGCCATTTCTCGGTGATGAGGATGACAATGAATTCCTTGGCTACCAGTGCCAGTCCCAGCATGAGGGGGAAGGTAATGAAGGCAGTGAAGCGCAGCAGTTTCCGTAGTACGGCCTTCTGGCGCTCACGGTCTTCCTCCACCTTGGTGAACACGGGTTGGGCAATGCCGTATATGATGTTGGAGATGAGCGACGACCCCATCGTGTTCCATTTGTTGGCCTGGGTGTAGTTGCCCACGTCGCTGGTCGTATAGAAACGGCCGAGGATGACGGAGAAGAAGTTGGTGTTCACGATGTTCACCATGTTGGTGATGATGAGTCGGCTGCTGAACCCGATCATCTCGCGTACCGGACGGAAGTCTACCTTCATGCTGGGGCGCCATCCCGAGAAATGATAGCTGAGCAGGGTGATGAGGATGATATAGACGATGTTCTGCGTGGCAATGCCCCAGTAGGCCATGCCCGAGAAAGCCATCACCACTGCCACCACACCCGAGACGGCAAGGCTGGTGATGGTCATGATGGAGGTCTCACGCACCATCATGTTGCGGAAGAGCCAGGCACGGGGTGCCGTACTCAGGCTCGAGATGACGAAACTCAGGCAGATATAACGGGTAAGGGGGGTGAGTGCAGGCTCTTTGTAGAACGTGGAGATGAGGGGGGCGCAGAAGAACATGATGGAATAAAAACCGACACCGATGCACAGGCTGGTCCAGAACACGGCGTTGAAATCGCGGTGCGTGGCATCCTTGCGCTTGTTGAGCGCGGCAATGAAGCCACCCTCTTGCAGACAGGCACCAATGGCAGTGAAAATGGTTATCATACCTACCATTCCCCAGTCGCTTGTGTCGAGCAACCTGCCGAGGAAGATGCCAATCACCACGTTGAGCAACTGCTGGATGCCGTTGCTCAAGCTGCCCCAGAGCAGCCCGCGGGCGGTTTTCTCTTTCAGGCTCTCCATGCTATAGGGGTATGTGTACGCGCTCGCCGTCGCGCTTCACGATGAATGCAGGATTACCTGCCACGGTGCAACCCACGGGGACATCCTTGCGCACTACGGCACCAGCGCCTATCACGGCATGGTCGCCGATGGTAATGCCGCCATAGACGATGGCACCGGTATAGATGCGCACGTCGTCGCCGATAGTGGGACGGCCGCCCCGGCCGTTGCCCAGCGTCACGTTCTGCAGGCAGTAGAAGTCGCGGCCTATGCGCTCGGCGTTAAGATACGTGGCGTAGTTGTGCTCGAAATGTGCGCCCTGGCCTATCTCCGGACACCAGATATGGAGCGTCGGTTCGGGAGGCAACAACCATTTGATGAATACCGAACGGTAGTCGCCCATGCGGTAATAGAATAGGTTGCGGAATACGCGCTCACGCGTACACACTTTTATGAAATTGCGCACACCACCGCATTTATCCTGGTATTTCTCCAAATCACCGTCCAACTCCTTTTTGTGAAGCAAGTAGAGGGCAATGTGGGGAAGCATGCGCAGCGTACTGGCCGATAACAGGGCAAACTGGGTGTATTTGTTCATCTCGTGTCTCTTTGGATGGCAAAAATAAACAATTCATCCCGATTTTCCAAGAAGTTTCATCTTTTGTCAAAAAAGTATGATGATTTTATTGTTTTTTTAAATACCTTTACACGGTCGATACAAGATTACAAAGCAGAACCATGTCGTTTATCCCCATCCTTGTGCTTATCGCGCTCGTCACGTGCTGTGTTGCCGTCTTTGGCAATGCCACGCTCGATGGTGCCAGTCAGGTGTCGCTGTTGGTGGCATCGGCGGTCTCGGTGCTGATAGGCGAACTCACGAGAAAACTGACGTGGAAAGACCTGGAGCAGGAGATTACCAACAAGGTGGCGAGTTGTACGCCGGCCATTATCATTCTCTTGCTCATCGGTGCCATCAGCGGCACCTGGATGGTGTCGGGCATCGTGCCCACGATGATTTACTATGGCGTGCAGATTATCCGTCCCGAGGTGTTCCTCATCAGCAGCAGTGTGCTGTGCGCCTTGGTCAGCCTGCTCATCGGCTCGTCATGGACGACGGTGGCCACTATTGGCGTGGCACTCATGGGAATAGGCAAGGCGCATGGCTTCGATGACGGATGGATAGCGGGTTCCATCATTACAGGAGCATATTTCGGCGATAAGCTGTCGCCGCTATCCGACACGACGGTGCTGGCATCGAGCGTATCGGGAACACCGCTCTTCACGCATATCCGGTATATGATGAACACCACCGTGCCCGCGTTCGTCATCTCCTTGCTTATCTTCTTCGTGGCGGGACTGATGGTGGAGGTGTCGCATGAGGGCAATGTGCTCGAGTTCATGGAAGGCCTTCGGCACAGTTTCGTCATCTCCCCCTGGCTGTTGCTTGTCCCTGTTGTCACTGGCGTGATGATAGCTCGTCGGTGGCCGTCGTTGGTAGTGCTCTTCCTGGCGGTGTTCATTGCTGCCATCGTGGCGCTGCTCTTCCAACCCGCACTCATCAAGAGCATTGCCGTGGCCGATGGTGTGTCCATCCACGACACCCTCTTGCCCTATAAAGGCATCATACAGGTGTGCTATGGCAGTACCGACATCGACACAGGGAATGCCATGCTCAACCAGTTGGTATCTACAAGTGGCATGGCGGGCATGATGCCCACCATTTGGCTGATTATCTGTGCCCAGACTTTCGGAGGGGTGTTCACGGCTACGGGACAGTTGCGCGACGTCATCGGCATCATCCTGCGCTTCGTCCGCGGCACCACCTCGCTGGTGGCTTCCACGGTATGCACGAGCTTGTTCTTCAATGTAGCTATGGCCGACCAGTATCTGGCCATCATGCTGTCGAGCAGCATGTTCCGCGACACTTATAAGGAAAGGGGCTATGAGTCACGGCTGCTCAGCCGTTCGTGTGAGGATGGTGGTACGGTGACATCGGTACTGGTGCCGTGGAACACATGTGGCTTGACGCAGAGCACGGTTCTGGGCGTGTCGACAATCACCTATCTGCCTTATTGTTTCTTCAATATCCTTTCGCCCATAGTCAGCATCATCGTCGCTGCCTTGGGATGGAAAATATACAGGAAGAAACGGTAAGGACTAAAAGTCTCAAGTAAGTGGAATAAAAGAGTAGAAAGCCAAACAGATAAGAATCCCCCCTAAAATGGTCATGAAGCGGACAAATGTCCCTTTAACTCCCCTTTAACTTCTCTTTTATTCCTTTCTATTCCCTTCAAATTACTTCACCGCCACACATTCCATTTCGACGAGCCACTCGGGGCGGCACACCTTGCCCTGGAGCAACACGTGGGGAATGTCGGGATAGGCTTTCTGCAAGAAGGCTTCCACCACGTCGCGGTCGGAGGGGTCGCGCAGGTAGACGTAGAAATACTGCACGTCGCGCATCGTGGCACCGCCGTCGTGCAGCAGTGCGCTGATGTTCTCCAACAAGCGTCCTGTCTGCCGTTCGATGTCGCCCACATAGAGGGCCTTGCCGTGTTTGTCGATACTGGCGGTACCGGAGATGAAGAAGGTCTGTCCATGGCTGGTTTGCAGACAGGTGCCGCGCTCGAACGACACGCCATATTCATGGGTGGGGTTCAGGTTGTCGAGGGCTTGGAGGTATTTCTTGTCACTCTCATCGATATCGGGGAAAGTGAGGAAGTCGATGGCCACCGACTCGCTGCGGGTCTGCGAGAACCCGCCGATGCCGGTACTGGCGATGAAATGGGTGTCAGGGGTGAGTCCCTGGCTGCGGAAAATATCATTGCGCGCGCGAACCATGCCCTCGTAGTTCACGTCGATGTCGGCCACGTAGATCCATGTCCTTACACAGTGCTCTTTAAGCGTGAGTCCCAGTGCCCGCATCTGTTCCAGGTATTTGTTGAAGATGAGCATCGTCTGGATGTATGAGTTGGCACCGCGGGTCTCTTCCTCGGTCAATCGTATGCTGTGGAAAAGGAAGGGAATCTCTTCTTTCGATGTCATCACCATAACGGAGATTTTCGACCCGTCGAGAGGTGGCTGCTCGATGACGGAGGTGGGCACATGTGCGAGGATATCGGTGAAGAGGGCCGACTGTGTCAGGTCTTTGTATTGGTTCTGTGCGTCGCTGAGGAAAATCCGGGCAAAGCGCAACAGCCTACCCTCGGCCTTCTCTTCGTCAAGATATTGGCCGATGGTGAGGCGCAGTTCGCCAAGGCGCTCTATGAAATGACCTCTGCCTTTCGGGGCAAAGATAACGTGTTTGTGCATGTTGGGTAAACGATCGTTTTGGTTGGTCTTTGAAAACCGTGTGCAAAGTTATTAAAAAAAGAATGAAGAAAGAAATGATTCTTCCATTTTCTATAATTTCGTTTTTAATGTAGACAAATAAGTGTATCCTTTCCATAGAAATCTTATGCTTATTTGCCCATGAAAGGCACAACTTGTCGTTTAGTGGGCAAATTGATGGGAATAAAGTGGCTTTAGTATGTGATGATGCAGAAAACCCCGTGAAAACGCTGATTTTTGAGAGATAATGTGTACCTTTATCCACGATTCGAGACGAAGACATGAAAAAAACAACCATATTGCTATTCTGCCTAATGTCCTTCAGTATGATGACAGCACAAGACATTCAGGGGTTTGTCTCCAGACAGTTGGAGACTTATCCCCAATCCCGTCTTCTCGACATTTATAAGTCGTGCTTTCAGGACTTCATGGGGGCAGAACATTTGGTTGCTGACCGACAACGGGTGAAGGCGTATTTGGATGAGGAACTAAATACGGTCACCCTTGATGAACTGATGCCATGGTATGTGGAGCCGTGTGGCTTGGAGGGCAGATACGTTCGTGTGAGTATCCGGACCATCAAGGAGGACATCATCACGGAAGACATGCTACTCGATGCGTTCGTCCGTAGCGCTAATGTTGGTCGACCGTCGGTGGAGTCTTGGCGTGAGAGATGGCAAGAGATTGTCGGCACGATAGACCAGATGCAACTTGACCTCCCATCCTATCAGCAAGACCGGGCCTTCATTGACAGCGTGCTATCCGTCGGTAAATATGCCATCAGTCATTCTCCCGAATACCGTGAGGCATACCGGCCACACTACAGGATTGTGGAGCGTAGTATTTTTGAGCGAGAAATCAGACCTCGTATTGAAGTCTCATGGAGAAAAGATGAATGATAGCTGATGTTGGAAACGAAGTCGTAACCATACCCAACATAAACCACTACGGTAACCCTATTTATTTCAGGATTACCGCAGTGGTCTAAATGCTTTAAATATCTATTCCAGCACAAACGTCTTGCTTTGCACCTCTTGGCTGTGGGGACCCACCATCACCGTGAACTCTCCCGGTTCAGCGACGTGGCGCAGTTCCACGTTGTAGAACTTCAGCAGTTCCTCATCGATGTCGAAGGTCACCGTCTTGCTCTCGCCGGCGGCGAGGTGGATGCGCTCAAAGCCTTTCAGTTCCATGACGGGACGGGCTATCGACGCGGCGGTGTCGTGGATATACATCTGCACGACCTCGTCGCCCTCGCGCTGCCCGGTGTTGGTGACGGTGACACGGGCCTGAATCTTTCCCCCACGGGCGAGACGGTCGCTGCTCAGCGACAGCGCGCCATAGGCGAAGGTGGTGTAGGTCATGCCATAGCCGAAGGGGAATACGGCACTGCCATCGATGTCGGTGTAGTTGGTGGCGTACTTGCTGAACCATTTGTTGGTAGGACGGCCTGTCACCATGTGGTTGTAGTAGAACGGCTCCTGGCCCGTGGCCTGTGGGAACGATGTGGTGAGTTTTCCGCTCGGTGACGCATCACCGAAGAGCACGTCGCAGATGGCGTCGCCACCCTCGCTGCCTCCGAACCACACGTTGAGGATGGCGGGGATATTCTCCTTCTCCCATTTCATCACTACCGGACGACCGGTGAAATAGACCACCACGACGGGCTTGCCCGTGGCTTTCATGGCCTGGAGCAACCGCATCTGTGTCTCTGGAAGGCCGATGTCGGAACGGCTGGTGCTCTCACCGGTCATCTCCTGCGACTCGCCGATGGCTGCCACGATGACGTCGGCATCGGCAACGGTCTCGAGCGCCTCACCAAGCAGCTCTGCCTCGGAGCGCGGGTCACGGATATCGGTACCGAAGACCTCCCAATTGGCCTCTATCTGTGCGTCGGCATGGATGTTGCTGCCCTTGGCATACTTGATTTCTGCCTGCTCTCCCACGGCACGTCGCAGACTTTCAAGAAGAGTGGAGAATGGATTGGGATTGCTGTTGGCTGTGGGAGCCCAACAGCCACGCATGTTGTTGGGTGCATGTGCCATCGGTCCTACGAGGGCTATTTTGCCTTTCTTCTTCAAGGGCAATAGGTTGTTGTCGTTTTTCAGCAATACAAAACTCTCGGCGGCAATCCTGCGGGCGAGGGCTCGTGACTCGTCGGTGTAGAGCAACGGTTTCTGCGTCTTCGAAGTGTACTGGCAGTAACGGTAGGGGTCGTCGAAGAGTCCCAGGTCCCATTTTGCCTCGAGCATGCGCCGGCAGGCAATGTCGATCTGGTTCTCGGTGATGCGGCCTTCGTCGAGCGACTTCTTCAGCGTGCCCACAAAGCCTCGTGAACACATGTCGAAGTCGGTACCGGCACTGAGGGCACGGGTGGAACACTCCTGCAGGTCGCCACAGCCCCAGGCTTGCATCTCGCCGATAGAACCGTAGTCGGTCACCACGAAACCCTTGAAGTTCCATTGCTCGCGCAGTAGGTCGGTGAGGAGCCAGCAACTGGAGGTGGCAGGCTCGTAGTCGATGGTGTTGAACGACGACATCACGCTGCCCACACCGGCTTCCACGGCGGCACGGTAGGGGGCGAGGTAGTCGTTGTACATCCGCACGCGACTCATGTCGGTGACGTTATAGTCGAGACCCGACTCCGCAGCACCGTAGAGGGCGAAGTGCTTCACGCACGCCATCACCTCATCGGTGGCGTAACGGCCGCCCTGGCGCTTGTCGCCCTGATAGCCCATGACCATGGCACGGGCGATGGCGCTGCCGAGGAACGGGTCCTCGCCAGCACTCTCGGCGATGCGGCCCCAGCGGGCGTCACGGCTGATGTCGACCATCGGACTGTACACCCAGGGGATGCCGTCGGCAGTGGCTTCGATGGCGGCTACGCGGGCTGTCCGTTCAATCATTTCCATGTCCCAGGTGCACGACAGGGCGAGGGGGATGGGGAAGATGGTGTGGTAGCCGTGGATGACGTCGAGGCCGAAGAGCAGGGGGATGCCCAGGCGGGAGTGCTCCACGGCATACTGCTGCACCTCGCGGATGCGGTCGACGCCCATCAGACTGAGGAAACCGCCCACCTCGCCGTTGAGGATGGCCTGGTCTTCCACGCCTTTCTTGCCCACACCGGTGTTCAGCTGTCCGGCATCGAGCAGGTTGAGTTGTCCGATTTTCTCCTCGATGGTCATGCGCGACATCAGGCCGCTGATGAACGCGTCTTTACTCATTGTGATTTTCTTGGGCTTCTTGGCCCAACCGGCTATTGGCAGCACAAGCGCAATGGCCAATGCCAAAAGTGTTTTTCTCATATTGGTTGTTGGGTTAGGTAATGGCTTGAGGTAAAGGTGAGGCTCAGTAGGTCTTCACTTCGATCACGGCTTTCACCCGGGCGAGGTATTCGCGCAGGTGGTTTTTCACCCGCCAGTAGCGGTAGGGGGAGTCGGCGGCATTGAAGCCGATGGCATCCACACCGAGATGCTGGGCCTGGAAGATGGCGCGCTTGTTGTGGAACGCTTGTGAGATGATGGTGCAGGAGTCGGCACCATAGGTTTTCTTGACACGCTCCACGGAATAGATGGTACGGTCGCCCTGCTCATCGAGCACCAGGATGCTGTCGGGGATGCCTCGCTCCACCAAGTCGGCACGCATGGCAAGGGGCTCGTTATACCCCTCCTCGTCGCTTGCACCACTGACAATCAGACGGTCGTACTTGCCAGCTTTAAAAAGTTTCACGGCAGCATCGATGCGCTGGGTGTAGAACGAGTTCGGACGACCGCTCTTCGCCTTGGGGTTGGTACCTAGAAGAAGAGCGGTGGAACGGTGGGGCAGGGCCGAGATGTCGGAGAACAACTTGCCCTCGGCTGCCTTGTTGACGATATGGTTGCTGTAGAACACGGCGGCCAGACAGGCAAGGAAGGGTACTGAGAGCCATTTCACGGTCTTCTTCAGCATTCTCCCCAACCGGTTCTTCTTCTTGTGTTTTCTTCTGCTTCTACTCATAGTATGTGTTTATAGGTCTTCAAGTACGCGCTTGAGCACCGTCTCGGCAGAGATTTCCCTGTTGGCGGCTTCGGGAATGACGAGGGAGTGGTCGCTCTCTATCACGTCATCGCTGACGATGAGGCCACGGCGTACGGGCAGGCAGTGCATGAAATAGCCGTTGTCGGTCCACGACATATGCTCGCTGTCGATGGTCCAGCTCATGTCGCGGCTAATGATCTTGCCATAGTCCGACGGACGGGTGACGCCCGGACAACTCCAGTTCTTGGCATAGACGAAGTGGGCACCCTCGAGGGCCTTGCGCTGGTCGTACTCCACACGGGCATCGCCCACAAACTTCGGGTCAAGTTCATAGCCTTCGGGATGGGTCACCACGAGGTCGACGTCGGCGGCGTTCATCCACTGGGCGAAGGAGTTGGGCACGGCCTGGGGGAGGGCACGGCAGTGGGGTGCCCAAGTGAGCACCACCTTGGGACGTGCCACGGGCTTGTGCTCCTCGATGGTGATGAGGTCGGCGAAGGCCTGGAGGGGATGCACGGTGGCGGTCTCCATAGCGACTACCGGACGGCCGCTGTAGCGCACGAACTGTCCGACGATGGTCTCGGCATAGTCGAACTCGCGGTCGGTAAGTCCGGCGAAGGAACGTACGGCGATGATGTCGCAGTAACTGCCCATCACGGGGATGGCTTCAAGCAGGTGCTCGCTCTTGTCGCCGTCCATGATGACGCCGCGCTCGGTCTCGAGTTTCCATGCTCCGGCGTTCACGTCGAGCACGATGACGTTCATGCCGAGGTTGGTGGCGGCCTTCTGGGTCGACAGACGGGTGCGTAGGCTGTTGTTGAAGAATATCATCAGCAGGGTCTTGTTCTTGCCCAGTTGCTGGAAGGCGTAACGGTCGCGCTTTATCTCTTGCGCCTCGGCCAGTGCGGAGCGCAGGTCGCCGAGGTCTTCTACGTTGAAGAATGTGCGGAATGGTTTGCTCATTGTCGTTTTTTTTGTTGAAATGGGTGTGATTGCAAAGATAGTGAAAGCCGAGAGAAGCGCAAAATAAAACGAGTTTTATTTTCTCCAAGGGTGAGCAAACGGAGTATTGTCCCTTTAACTTCCCTTTAACTCCCCTTTAACTTCTAATCTGCCCATGTCCCTCGATGAGCCACTTGTAGGTAGTGATTTCGCCGAGGGCCATCGGACCACGCGGACCCAGTTTCTGGGTGCTGATGCCTATCTCGGCGCCAAGACCGAACTGTGCACCGTCGGTGAAACTGGTGGGGGCGTTCACATACACGCAGGCGGCATCCACCTGTGCCTGGAACTTCGCGGCAGTCTGGGGGTTCTCGGTGATGATACACTCGCTGTGCCCGCTGCCGTAGGTGCTGATGTGCTTGATGGCTGCCTCGATGGAGGGAACGGTGCGGATGGCCATCACATAGTCCATGAACTCGGTGCCGAAACTCTCGGCAGTGGCATGGCGGAGCAGTTCCTCAGGATATTTGCCTTGCAGGGCATCAAAGGCCTGGTCGTCGGCATAAATGACCACGTTGCTGATGATGAGTGGGGCGCAAAGTTCACTGAGGTCGCGCAGCCGTGATTCATGGATGATGAGACAGTCGAGGGCGTTGCATACGCTCACGCGACGGGTCTTGGCGTTGTTCACGATAAGGCGCCCGATCTGCAGGTCGCCGTCGGCATCGAAATAGGTGTTCACCACGCCAGCGCCGGTCTCGATGACGGGCACACGGGCATTGTCGCGCACGAACTCGATGAGGCGCTTGCCGCCACGGGGGATACAGAGGTCGATATATCCCACGGCGTTGAGCATTTCGCCTGTAGCCTCATGAGTGGCGGGGAGGAGTTGCACCACGTCGGGATTGAAACCCTGCTGGCGCAGGATGTCGTGGATGAGCGCCACGATGGCCTTGTTGGAGTCGTCGGCATCGCGGCCGCCTTTCAGCACACAGGCATTGCCACTCTTGAAACAGAGCGAGAACACGTCGAAACTGACGTTGGGACGGGCTTCGTAGATAATGCCGATTACACCGAAGGGCACGCTGACACGACGCAGGTGAAGGCCATTGTCAAGGGTCTTCTCCAACAGTGTCTTCCCGAGGGGGGAGGGGAGGGCTGCCACATGGCGCATGTCATCGGCGATGCCGGCAAGGCGCTTCTCGTCGAGCAGCAGACGGTCGTAGAGGGGGTTGGCACGGTCCATGCGGGCCAGGTCAAGGGCATTGGCCTCAAGGATGGTGTCTTTGTGGGTAAGGATGGCATCTGCCAACAGGTTGAGTAGGTCGCTCTTGCACTTGTCGTCGGTAAGGGCCAATTCGCGTGAGGCGGCTTTGGCACGCTCGAACATATCTTGCAAAGTCTTTTCCATAATCATTCTCTCTTATTCCATGTATAGATAATCGTAATGTATGATGGGTTTCTGGTCGTGATGGCCGATAAGGTTGCGGGCGGTGGCACTGTCGTAGGCCGAACGGCCCACTGCAATCTTCTGCCCCTGGGGGTCGAGGATGCTCACCAGGTCGCCTTCCTCGAAGTCGCCCTCGACATCGGTGACGCCTACCAGGAGCAGGCTCACCGCGCGCTGGCCCTGCAAGGCCTCGCAGGCACGGGCATTCACGTGGAGCGCGCCCTTGGCGAAACTGTCGCTGTGGGCGATCCATTTCTTGATACCCGATACATTGTCGTTATTGGGTTCAAACTCGGTATGCAACGTCTCTTCGGGATTTTCCACCAGATGGATGAGGATATCGTCGCGCTTGCCGTTGGCGATGATGACGCGGATGCCTTCGTCGGCCACCTTGCGCGCGATGTTGCACTTCGTTATCATGCCACCACGGCCGAAACCGCTGCGGCCGGCCTGGATATACTCGCTCAGGTCGGTGCCGGTCTTCACCCGGCGGATGACCTGCGACTGCGCTGAGGTAAGTGGCCCGTCGTAGATACCGTCGACATTGCTGAGGATGACGAGGGTCTCGGCATCCATCATCGATGCGATGAGGCCGGAGAGCTCGTCATTGTCGGTGAACATGAGTTCGGTGACGCTCACCGTGTCGTTCTCGTTGACGATGGGCACCACGCCGTTCTCGAGCATCACCGTCATGCAGGCACGCTGGTTGAGGTATTCGCGGCGGGTGGAGAAACTCTCCTTCATCGTGAGTACCTGACCTACGGGGATGTGGTATTCGCGGAACAGGTCGTAGTAGAGGTTGATGAGCTTCGCCTGACCGAGGGCGGAGAACAGCTGGCGTTGCGACACGCTGTCGAGACGGCGCGACACCGTAATCTCGCCACGTCCGCTCGCCATGGCGCCACTCGACACGAGGATGACCTCGTAGTCGTGCTGGCGCAGCCATGCCGTCTGGTCGACCAGTGCCGAGATGCGGGTGATGTCGAGCTTGCCGTCATCGCGGGTCAGCACGTTGCTGCCGATCTTCACCACGATTCTTTTCTTGCTCATGGGCTATTTCTTCTGGTTGTCGTTGGCGCGTATCTCCACCCTGCGTATCTTGCCGCTGATGGTCTTCGGCAACTCATCGACGAACTCGATGATGCGGGGGTATTTGTAGGGGGCGGTCACACGCTTCACGTGGTTCTGCAACTCTTTCACGAGGTCGTCGGAGGCCTTCGGCTTCCATTCCGAACCGAGCACCACGGTGGCCTTCACCACCATGCCGCGGATTTCGTCGGGCACTCCGGTGATGGCACACTCCACGACGGCGGGATGGGTCATCAGTGCGCTCTCCACCTCGAAGGGGCCGATGCGGTAGCCACTGCTCTTGATCACGTCGTCGATGCGCCCTTCGAACCAGTAGTAACCGTCTTCGTCGCGCCACGCCACGTCGCCGGTGTGGTAGACACCGTTGTCCCAGGCTTTCTTGGTGAGTTCCTCGTCGCGGTAGTAGCCCTTGAAAAGGCCGATGGGCTTGCCATGGCTGGTATTGACCACGATCTCGCCTTTCTCACCATCCTCGCATGAGGTGCCATCGGGGCGCACGAGGTCGATGTCGTATTGGGGGTTGGGGATGCCCATGCTGCCGGGCTTCGGGTCCATCCACGGCATGGTGCCGAGGGTCATCGTGGTCTCTGTCTGTCCGAAGCCCTCCATCAGGCGGATGCCGGTCAGTTCATAGAACTTGTCGTAGACAGCGGGGTTGAGGGCTTCGCCGGCGGTGCAGCAGTAGCGCAGGGCACTGAGGTCGTATTGGGAGAAGTCCTCGCGGATGAGGAACCGGTAGACGGTGGGTGGGGCACAGAAAGAGGTGACATGGTATTTCTCCATCTGGCGCAACATGTTGTCGGCGGCGAACTTCTCGTGGTCGTAGACGAAAACGGCGGCACCGGCAAACCACTGGCCGTAGAACTTGCCCCACACGGCTTTACCCCATCCCGTGTCGGCCACGGTGAGGTGGATGCTGTCTTCGGCAAGGTTGTGCCAGAACACACCGGTAGTGAGGTGACCGAGGGCATAGAGATGGTCGTGGGCCACCATCTTGGGCTCGCCGCTCGTGCCGCTGGTGAAATACATCAGCATGGTGTCGTCGTTGTCGTTCACATGTGCGGGACGCACGAACTGCGGTGCTTGGTCTATCTCGGCCATCCAGTCGTGGAAGCCTTCGGGCACCTCGGGACCAATGCTGATGAGGGTCTTTACCGTGGGACTGTCGGGCATGGCAGCAGCTACCTGACCGAGCACATAGGGCTCGCCCACACAGATGATGCCTTTCACCGAGGCACGGGTGTTGCGGTATATGATGTCTTTCTTCGTGAGCATGTGGGTGGCAGGAATGGCCACGGCACCGAGCTTGCAGAGGGCGAGCATCGATACCCACCACTCCAGGCGGCGCTTCTCGATGAGCATCACCATGTCGCCACGGCCGATACCCAGCGACTGCAGGTATGCTGCTGCCTGGTCGCTCTTGCGCTTGAGGTCGGCAAACGTCAGACGTATCTCCACACCCTGGTCGTTGGTCCACAATAGGGCAAGCTTGTCGGGCTGCTCTTCTGCCCAGACGTCCATCACGTCGTAGGCGAAATTGAAATTCTCCTTAATCTTGAAATGCAGGTTACGCTTGAAGTCTTCCACCGAAGAGAAGGTCGTCTGCTCTAAAAATCTTTCTACCATGGGAGTGTGTCGTTAAAAGATGATGGCTAAAAACCTCACGGGCTTGTCGTTGAGCGTGCGCATGCCATGGGGCTGGGTGGCATCGAAATACACGGAGTCACCCTCCTGAAGGGTAAGCACTTTCGGACCGATGGTGAGTTCCATCGCGCCTTCGAGCACCATGTTGAATTCCTGACCGCTGTGGGAGTTCATCTCCTTCGGCGTGTCGGCGGGCTTGGGCTCCACGGTGACGATGAAGGGGTCGGCCTTACGTCCACGGAAACCGCTGGCAAGACTCTCGTAGTTGTAGGCGCTGCGGCGCTCCACACTCATTCCGTGACCCTTGCGGGTGAGGAAGTAACTGCTCATCTTCGGTTCCTCGCCGAACATCAGCACATCGAGCGACACGCCATATTGCTTGGCTATCTTCTGCAGGTTGGCAACAGAGAGTTCACTCTCACCTTTCTCCATGCCCAGGTAGTTCTCTACCGAGATGCCGCACAGGGCAGCCACCTCTTCGGCACTGATGTCGAGCACGTCGCGCAGGCCGCGCAGGCGCTCGCCTATCTGTATCAATTGTTCGTCCATATGGTTTGTTTTTTTTTTATATTTCATGTTTCGCATTCACTCTGCCATCTTAACCGATTGAAAATTGAAGATTGAAAATTAGCCAAACCTCAAATGTCGTGCAAGCCGAATGCAGAAGAACTTGTTCTTATGCTGAGGCGCAGCCGACATTCGACCGAAGGTCAAATCTCAATTACATTCCCGCTTTCAGACCGCGGATGACGGCACTGGTGAAGCCGGCGTTCTCCATCTCGTTGAGGCCTTTAATGGTCACACCACCGGGAGTGGTCACCTTGTCGATTTCGCTCTCGGGGTGATGGCCGGTGGCCTGGAGGAGCGACACGGCGCCTTTTACCGTCTGAAGGACGATTTGCTGGGCATCGGAGGCACGGAAACCGATTTCGACGCCGCCTTCAACCGAGGCACGCACATAGCGCATGGCATAGGCGATGCCACAGGATGCCAACGTGGTTCCTGCAGCCAGCAACCGTTCTTCGGTGAGGAGACAGTGTCCCACTTCCTCGAACAGCTGCCGAACAATGTCGGTCTCGTTTTTCGTAGCCGTCACGGGCACGAGGAAGGTCATCGACTCTTTCACGGCAATGGCGGTATTGGGGATGGCGAGGAAGAGCTTGGGCTGTACGAGGTCGCCTTTGTCAAGCCACGAAAGAATGGACTCGGAAGAGACACCGGCAGCGATGACGACGAGAATCTGTCGCTGGTAGTCGAGCGAAGGCTTGATGCCTTTCAGCACGGTCTCTACCAGCCAGGGCTTCACGACCACCATCACGATGTCGGCGTGCTTGGCAGCAGCATTGTTGTCGGTGGTGATGCTGGCTCCGCTGTCGGTGAAACGGTTGAGTGCGGCTTCGCTGGGGTCGGCGATGGTGAGGTCGGAGGCACTGACGGCATCACTCTGCATGAGGCCTTCGGCAAGGGCACCTCCCATGGCACCCGCTCCAATGATGGATATCTTCATGACAATGCTTTTGTTAGTTTCTCAATAAAGGCGTCGGCTTCCGACTCGCTGATACACAGGGGTGGAAGTAGGCGCAGTGTGGTGGTTCCTGAACTGCCTACGAAACAATGCTCTTCGTAGACAAGCCGTTCGCGGATGGCTTTCTGGGGGATGTCGAGTTCAATGCCGATCATCAGTCCGCGGCCGCGCACTTCCACGATATGGGGTTGGGTGGCCTGCAAGGCTTTCAGACGGGTTATGAGGTACTCGCCCACGGTGTGGGCATTCTCTAGCAGATGTTCTTGTTCGATGGTGTCGAGCACGGCCAGGGCGGCAGCACAAGCCAGGTGGTTGCCTCCGAAGGTGGTGCCGAGCTGACCGTATATGGGGGTGAACTGGGGTGAGATGAGCACCGCCGACATGGGAAAGCCATTGGCGATGCCCTTTGCTACGGTGATGAGGTCGGGACGTATGCCCAGCCACTGGTGGGCAAAGAACTTGCCGCTGCGTCCGTAACCGCATTGTATCTCGTCGCAGATGAGCACGGTACCATGGTCTTTGCATGCCTGACTCAGCTGCTGGGCAAAGTCGCTCTCTACCAGACGGATGCCGCCCACGCCCTGGATACATTCGAGTACGCAGGCGCACACGTCGTCCTTCGCCAGTTCGGCTTCCCATGCACCGATGTCGTTCAGGGGAAGGTATGTGACATGGTGGTTGGCATTCACCGGGGCGATGATCTTGGGGTTGTCGGTGGCTTCTACGGCAAGCGAGGTGCGGCCGTGGAAGGCTTTCTGCGCCACGAGGATGCGGGTGCGGCCGGTATGGAAAGAGGCGAGTTTCAGGGCATTCTCGTTGGCCTCGGCACCGCTGTTCACCAGAAACAGCTGGTAGTCGTCGTAGCCGCTCACCTGTCCGAGACGGGTGGCCAACTGGCGTTGCAGGTCGTTGACGACGGAGTTGGAATAGAATCCCAGGGTACTGGCCTGACGGGTAATGGCTTCTACGTAGTTCTTGTGGCTGTGGCCGATGCTGATGACGGCATGGCCTCCGTAGAGGTCGAGATACTCGGTGCCCTTGTCGTCGAAGACCTTGCAGCCTTCACCTCTTACGATATTGACGTTGAGCAGGGGATATACGTCGTAGAGTTTCATGATGATATGGTATTAAAATGCGCTCGGCTTGAGACGGAGACCGGCGGTCTCGTCGATGCCGAACATGATGTTCATATTCTGCAGGGCCTGGCCCACGGCTCCTTTGAGCAGGTTGTCGATGCATGAAGTGACGAGCAACTTGTCGCCGTACTTCTCACAGTGTACCAGGGCCTTGTTGGTGTTCACCACTTGTTTCAAGTCGATGGCCTTGTCTACATAATGGGTGAAGGGGGCGTCGGCATAGAAGGCCTTGTAGGCACCCACGATATCGTCGATATCGGCATCGGTCTTCACTACCTCGGTGGCAAAGATGCCACGGGCGAAGTCGCCACGGTAGGGAATGAAGTCGACATGGGCATCGAGGTGGCCTTGCACTTGGCGGAGGCTCTGCTCTATCTCGGGCACGTGCTGGTGGCTGAAGGGTTTGTAGATGCTCAGGTTGTTGTTGCGCCAGGAGAAATGGGTGGTGCCGGTGGGTTTCTGTCCGGCTCCCGTACTGCCGGTGATGGCGTTGACGGCCACATCCTGACGGATGATGCCCATCTTGGCGGCGGGCAGCAGTCCGAGCTGTATACAGGTAGCAAAGCATCCGGGGTTGGCAACGTGTCTGGCTCCGGCAATGGCCTCGCGGTTGATTTCGGGCAGACCGTAGACGAAGTCGTTGCCGGGGGCAGAGAGGCGGAAGTCCTGCGCCAGGTCGATGATGCGCATGCCCTCGGGCACAGCGTGCTGGGCAAGGAAAGCCTCGCTCTTGCCGTGACCGAAACAGAGGAAGAGCACGTCGGCTTGGTCGAAGGGCATCTCGTCGGTGAACACCAGGTCGGTGTCGCCATAGAGTCCTTCGTGCACGTCGGTGATGTGGTTGCCGGCATTGCTCTCGCTGTGGATGAATGCGATCTCGGCTTCGGGATGGTTGAGCAGGAGGCGGATGAGTTCACCGGCAGTATAGCCGGCGCCGCCGAGTATTCCTATCTTGATCATGTGTGGGTGTAAATGTAGTATGACGGCAGGTTATCTCTTCTCGTCGGGATGGATGCCGTAGTAGACTCGCAGGGGAGTGCTGAGCACCTTGATGAATCCCTTGGCCTCGTCGGAGGTCCAGCCGTGCTGCATCTCACCATATTCGCCGAGTTTCGACTTCAGCAGATCGTCGGCGGAGTCTACACCCACGGTCTCGAAGCCCAGCGGACGGAGACGGAGGATGACGGTGCCGTTGACATGGCGCTGCGAACTGGTGAGCATGGCCTCGATGTCGGGCATCACGGGTTCCAGGTACTGGCTCTCGTGCAGGAACATGCCATACCAGTTGGCTACCTGGTCTTTCCAGTATTGCTGCCATTTGCTCAAGGTGTATTTCTCGAGCAGGCGATGTGCCTCGATGATGAGTTTCGGGGCTGCGGCTTCGAAGCCCACACGGCCCTTGATGCCGATGATGGTGTCGCCTACATTGCAGTCGCGGCCGATGCCATAGGCAGCACCGATCTCCTCGATGCACTGGATGGCCTTCACCTTGTCGTCGAACGACTTGTCATCGACGGCCACAATCTCGCCTTTCTCGAACGTGATGCGCAGGAGACGCTCCTCGTCACAGGTGACATGTTTGAGGTAGGCTTCCTCGGGAAGTCCCTGGGCAGAGTCGAGTATTTCGCCACCACAGATGCTGGTACCCCATATGCCTACGTTGTAGGAATACTTGAGTTTGGCGAAGTCGGCAGAAAAACCGTGTTCGTTGAGGTAGTCGACTTCTTCCTGGCGCGAGAGTTTCTGGTCGCGGGTGAGGGTGATGATTTCTACGCCGGGAGCCATCACGAGGAAGGTCATGTCGAAACGGATCTGGTCGTTGCCGGCTCCCGTCGAGCCATGTGCAATGGCATCTGCACCGATCTCCTTGGCGTAACGGGCAATGGCAATGGCTTGGAAGATACGCTCGGAAGAGACGGAGATGGGATAACAGTTGTTGCGGAGCACATTGCCGAAAATCATGTATTTCAACGATTTCTCGTAATACTCCTGGGTGACGTCGAGGGTGACGTATTGTTTCGCACCGAGAGCATAGGCATTGCTCTCGTTCTTCTTCAACTGCTCATCGCTGAAGCCACCGGTATTGGCACAGGCGGCATACACATCGTAACCTTCGTTGGCGAGACGCATCACCGTATAGGAGGTGTCGAGACCACCCGAGAAGGCTACTACTACTTTTTTCTTTGTCATGTTATTGGCTTTAGGGGCAGCACGGTGTGCCACCTTTATCATTTAATGGTTTCTTTGTCTGGGTTTTCTGCGGATGGCTCTGCTTTGCCATCCAGTTCCTTGATACGCTCAAGCACCTCGGTAGGGATTTTTGCCGGAAGATGTTCCTCGGGGTCGTAGAGCATCGCCGTGCAGATGCAGTATTTGCGGTTGGTGCGCTTCAGGATGTCGACGTTGACGCAACCTTCGCAACCGCGCCAGAAGGCCTCGTCGTCGGTGAGGTCGTCGAAAGTGACAGGCTGGTAACCCAACTGGGTGTTCATGGTCATCACTGCGGCACCACTCGTGAGACTGAAAATCTTGGCGTGCGGCCAGCGGGTACGGGCAAGGGAGAAGGTCATCTCCTTGATGCGCTTGGCAATGCCCCTGCCACGGTAGTCGGGATGTACGATAAGTCCGGAGGTGGTGACGTAATGCTTGTTGCCCCAGGTCTCGATGTAACTGAATCCGGCAAACGTTTCACCGTCGAGGGCTATCACGGCCTTCGCTTCACGCATCTTCGTCACAAGATATTCGGGGGTGCGGCGGGCAATGCCCGTGCCTCTCACTTTGGCTGCTTCGGAAATCGTCGACAGAATGGTGTCGACATATTTCTCATGCGAGGCATCAGCCACCACAACTTTGATGTCTTCCATTTTCTATTGTTTAATGACTTATGGAATAGGGTTAGCGGATGTTGGGGATAATCGCGCTGAGGTCTTCAATGACCGCATCGATGGCAGACCCTTCCTTGATGACGATGAAAATGGTATCGTCACCGGCAATGGTGCCGATGATGTTGGGACTGTCGCTGTTGTCGATATTGTAGGCAATGCTGCTGGCATATCCCGGACGGGTCTTGATGACACCCATGTTGCCTGAGAAACTGATGGACAGGAATCCCGATGTCTGCAACATCTCCATCGCCGAACGGGGCTTGGTGATGCGCTTGTACATCGTGTCGTTGGGCAGCACGTATACATACTTGCCGTTCATGCTCGCTGCCTTGGCTACCTTCAACTGTTTCAGGTCACGACTCAGAGTGGCCTGAGTAAGCTTGAATCCTTCTTTCTCCAATGCCTGGAGCACTTCTTCCTGGCTGCCTAATTCCTTGCTCGAAATCAGCATCTTCAGGGCTTCCATTCTGCTGTTCTTGATCTTCATATGCGCATAAATATTCTTTCTGGGGTGCAAAATTATGCAAAATCAAACATACCACAAAATAATTATGCGCCAAAATGCATAATATGTGGAAAATAATTTGAATTGAACGGCGATGAAGGTTATATACGATTACGTGCGGCGAAAAAAAAAGGTGGGCGACTTTCGCCCACCACGATGGATATGATGAATTGTCTTAGTTTCTTCTTCCGAAAATGCGGAGCAGATAGATGAAGAGGTTGATGAAGTCGAGATAGAGGGTAAGTGCACCGAGCAAGGCCATCTTCTGGGCATTGGTGTCGGCATACTCGAAACTCGAACACATCTCCTTGATTTTCTGAGAGTCGTAGGCGGTAAGCCCTACAAAGATGAGCACACCGAGATAACTCACCACCGTGGTCACCATGTCGTTTTGGAAGAACAGGTTCACCAATGTGGCGATGATGATGCCGATGAGCCCCATGAAGAGGTACTTCCCAAGCGAGGTCAGGTCGGTCTTCGTCGTATAACCGATAAGGGCCATGGCGGCGAAGGTGCCTGCAGTGATGAAGAACACCTGCGCGATGGAACTCTCGGTATAGGCAAAGAATATGAAGGACAGTGTGAGTCCGTTGATGATGGAGTAGACCACGAACATCAACGTGGCCACGGTGAGCGACAACTTGTGGATGGCGGCACTAAGACCTATTACCAAAGCCAACTCGGCGATAATTAGTCCCCACATCAGTCCCTGACTCGACATCAAGGTGTAGACGAAACTCGTGGAGTGGGCAACATAGAATGCGGTGAAGCCGGTGATGACCAAGGCGAGTGTCATCCACACATACACTTTGCGCATGAGGACGGAGAATGCCATGGGCATGTATCTTTCTCTTTCGCGGACATTGATGCCGCTTTCTTGCTCCCTGATGATTGAAGCTAAATCCTTTTCGTTCATTTCATTGATAATTGATGGTTCAAAACTTTACATGCAAATATGATGCCAAAAGACGATTGGCACGCTTTTGTTGCAACGCAGCAAAATTATGGAAAATGAGTGAGATTAAAGAACATCATCGGTTTTTTTTCGATTATTTAATGTTTCCTTCATTTCGACGACGCTTTCCCGCAGATCTTGAGACATTGTATTACCTTATATTAATTATATATATGCTTTCTCAACTCTTCTTTCCTCACTTCATCATGGGAAAAGTGGATTTTGGCATGGGTGTAAACGATTTGTTGTCGCAAAATCCCCTCATTTTGTCAAGAAATGCGAAAACTTTCATGTTTTCGTGAAATTTCCTTTCCGAAAATTTGGCGGTTGCCGGCATAGTTCGTACCTTTGCATCCGCTTTCGGGGTTATCGCCCCGATTTGCGTGCAAGAATAGGCGTTCTTTGAGAGATTTACATAGAAGACAAGTAGTACAAGAAGCAGCGCCGCCGCCT
>JAFZVV010000012.1 GCA_017617615.1 Prevotella sp.
AGCCTGACCAAGCAGGTGACCAACGTCACAGGCTCAGGCATAGGATACGGTGGCGGCGGCTCAGGCCCTGCCCGAGCAGGCGACAACGCCCTATGGGATGACGAAGATGACGACAACGACTGGGACCAGTTGTAAGACTTCATCATTACTTTACATCACGGCCTCCATGCGGCCGCATGGAGGCCGTGATGTATATATAGAAGGGGAGTTTAAGGGAAACTTAAACGGGCTTCGCTCGAATTGATGGTCGATTTACTTTATAACATGAATTGCCGGGAATTATCCAGAAATTATCAGAAATTTGCCGACGCGGCAGCGTCGGATTATCATTCATGGATAATTCATGGGCAATTTATGGGCATTCATGACCTAAAAACAGTTTGACATTCCGCAGGGCATAAAACGAACACGAATCTACCGAATAGACACGAAAAAAGCATTCGTGAAATTCGTGAAATTCGTGTTCGTTAATCCTCCGATAATCGCATTGCAAATGCTGATACTCAATGCGGCCGAATTCTTGGACGAGCCAAGCGGCAGAGCCGAGCGGCAAATTCGACCGAACGAAGGGCAAATTCGGCCGAACGTCGAGAATTCTAAAATTCTATAATTCGGGATAAACCAATATTCGTATCTGTGGTTCAGCGCTATTCGTCGAACGGGAAGAGGCCGTAGAGTTGCGCGTCGATGCGGTCGGTGATGGTCTTGAAGTCAGAGGGGTTGCTTTCGAACTTACACGTGTCGCCGTCGACGATGATGAGATGCCCTTTATAGTTGGCAATCCAGTCTTCATAGCGTTTGTTGAGGCCCTGGAGGTAGTCGATGCGGATGGACTTCTCGAATTCCCGTCCACGCTTGGATATCTGTGCCACGAGGTTGGGAATTGTGGAACGGATATATATCATGAGGTCGGGCAGACCGACGAGCGATATCATCAGGTCGAAGAGGTCGCTGTAATTGGCGAAATCGCGGTCGCTCATCATCCCCATGTCGTGCAGGTTGGGCGCGAAGATACGGGCATCCTCGAAGATGGTGCGGTCCTGGATAATATATCCTTCGTTCTTAGATATTTCCACCACTTCCTTGAAGCGTTTGTTGAGGAAATAAATCTGGAGGTTGAACGACCACCGCTCCATGTCGGCGTAGAAATCGTCGAGATAGGGGTTGTTGTCTACGGGTTCGAAACGTGGCTCCCAGCCATAGCGTTTGGCGAGCATTTTGGTGAGGGTGGTCTTGCCACAGCCAATATTTCCGGCTACTGCGATGTGCATAGTATATGGTTTTTATGATTATTCTTTTTTTAAGGGGCTTAGGGGCTTTAGGGGCTTTAGGGGCTTAGGGGCTTTAGGGGCTTTAGGGGCTTTAGGGGCCTTAGGGGCCTTAGAGTCGTTGACTCGGGACTTTTTAATCGAAGCTTTTTGCTCGGGACTTTTTAATCGGGACTAAGGGGTTTGGGTGCTTTTTACTCTTCTGGGAAAAGACCGAAGAGGTTGGCATCGATACGACTGACAATCTTCGCGAAGTCGGCCTTCCGGTTGAGAAAATCGATCTCGTCGACGTTGACAGTGAGCACCTTCCCCTTGTACTGGTGGTAGATGAAGTCCTCGTAGAGCAGGTTGAGGTTCTTCAGGTAGTCGAGTTGCATGAGTTGTTCATAGTCCCTACCCCGCCACTGGATGTTCTGCACGAGATGGGGTATCGACGCCCTGAGGTATATCATCAGGTCGGGCACCTTGACGACGGTCATCATCGACTCGAAGAGTTGCATGTAGCACTCGAAGTCGCGGTCGTCGAGGTTGCCCATGGCATGGTTGTTCGCGGCAAAGACATACACCCCCTCGAAGATGCTGCGGTCCTGGATGACGGTGGCATCCGACTGGGCGATGTCGAGGAGGTCGCGGAACCGCTGCTTGAGGAAGAACACCTCAAGGGCGAACGACCATCTCGGGATGTCTTTGTAGTAGTCGTCGAGATAGGGGTTATGGTCGACAGGCTCAAATTTCGGAACCCATCCGTAATGCTTGGCGAGCAAATTGGTGAGCGTGGTTTTCCCGCTACCAATGTTTCCTGCGATGACGATGTGCACGGTTAAGAGAGTGTTAGTGGCACAAATTTTGTGCGAGGATAGATAGTGCAAAGATAAAGAAAAAATCTGAAAGCAAAAATACAAGGAAACCTTTTTTTGCTGATTTTTCAAAAACCATCCCATTTGCTTTGCCATTTGAACAAAAAAAGGTAATTTCGCAAAAATATATACAGGAAAGAAAATGCAGAAAAAGACCATTCCTGTTATCGGCCTGGCCTGTTCAGCCTGCTCTGCCAATGTGGAGCGACACCTGCGCTCGCTCGACGGCATCATCAGCGCCACGGTGTCGCTGCCCACACGCACGGCACTGGTGGAATGGGACGAGAACCGCATCACCCTCGAAGACATGAAGCGCGAGGTGAGCGCCATCGGCTACGACCTGGTGATAGAGGCCGACCGCAGCGCCGCGGAGATAGAGCGGCGTGGATACCTGCTGCTCAGGAAGAAAGTCATCGTGTCGTGGGTAGTAGCCCTACTCGTGATGGCCATCACCATGGGATGGGCGAAGGTGGGCAACCGCGATGTCGCCAACCAGACCGCGATGCTGCTGGCCGCCTTCAACATGGTGTATTGCGGACGCGAGTTCTACGTCCGCGCCGTGCAGCAACTGCGCCACCTCACCGCTGGCATGGACACCCTCGTGGCACTAAGCACCGCCATCGCCTTCGTCTTCAGCGTGGTGAACACCTTCTGGGGCGAGCAGCTGTGGGGGTCGCGGGGCATGGCATGGCACACCTACTACGACTCTTCGGTGATGATCATCACCTTCGTGCTCACCGGACGCCTCCTCGAGGAGCGCAGCCGTAAGACCACCGCCGCCGCCATCGCCAGACTCGTGGGCTTGCGCCCGAAGACGGCACGCCTCTACCAAGGCGAGGTGAATGCCGACGACGGCACAACCCGCGCGATGACCGAAGAGGTGCCCATCGCCACCATCAGTCGAGGCGACGTGATAGAGGTGCGGGCAGGGGAGAAAATACCCGTAGACGGCACGGTGACATGGGCCACGAGTTTCATGCTCGACAGCGGTGCATGGGTAGACGAGGCGATGATTACCGGTGAGCCGGCACCCGTACTGAAAGAGCGCGGGGCGACGGCACTCGCCGGGACGGTGGTGAGCCAGGGACGCCTCCGGCTGCGGGCAAGGAAGACCGGCGACGACACCACCCTCGCACAGATTATCCGTATGGTGGAGGAGGCGCAGGGGAGTAAGGCCCCCGTGCAGCGTGCCGTAGACCGCGTGGCGATGGTCTTCGTTCCTGCAGTGGTCGTGGTGGCACTCGCCACCTTCGTCGTATGGTGGGCGATAGACGGCAACGCAGGTCTGCCCCATGCCATCATGTCGGCAGTGGCGGTGCTCGTCATCGCCTGTCCGTGCGCCCTGGGACTCGCCACCCCCATCGCGCTGATGGTGGGCATCGGGAAGGCCGCCGACCACAACATCCTCATCAAGGATGCCACCGCGCTGGAGAAGATACGGCACGTCGACGCGATGGTGATAGACAAGACAGGCACGCTGACCACCGCCAATCCCGCCATCGACTTCACCAAGGCCGACGACCTGCCCCTCGACGAGCGCGAGACGCTGAAGCCCCATGCCCGTGAGGCGATGGAACAGTTGGCCCACATGGGCGTGGAGGTGTATCTGATGAGCGGCGACAAGGAAGAGGCAGTGGCGTTCTGGGCCAGGGAGGCAGGCATCACACACTATCAGAGCGGCGTGCAGCCCCACGACAAGGAAGACCTGGTGCGGCGGCTGCAGCAGGAGGGCAAGTGCGTGGCGATGGTGGGCGACGGCATCAACGACTCGCAGGCCCTGGCAACGGCCGACGTGAGCATCGCCATGGGTGGGGGCACCGACGTGGCCATCGACGTGGCACAGATGACACTCATGGGCGACGACCTGCGGCGCATCGCCGAGGCGCTCACCCTGAGCCAGAAGACGGTGAGACTGGTGAGGCAGAACCTCTTCTGGGCATTCCTCTACAACGTGGTGTGCATCCCCCTGGCAGCAGGTGCAGCACATCTCGTGGGCCTCGACTTCCAGATCACACCGATGTGGGCGAGCGCCCTCATGGCCTTCTCCAGCATCAGCGTGGTGCTCAACAGCCTGAGGGGGTTCTCCACGAAGCGAATTGACGGGTGAAACCACAAAAAAAGGCACTTTTGGACGCATTATCGTTTTTTTTGCCTATTTTTGCCGAAAAATGTGCATAAATCAACTTTCGCAAGTTAGGATAATCAAGATATGAAGTAGGGTCAAAGCCATACGGATTGGGATAATTATCCCCAAAATGGTTAAGAAGAGGGCATATGTCCCTTTAACTTGGCTTCGCCGATGTTTTCTCGCCATGGCATAGCACATACAAGTTTGGCTCTGCTCATCTGGCTTAACGAAAACATTCCCTTTAACTTCCTTTTAACTTCCCTTCTTGACTTCCGTTTGTTGAGCGAATGCGAAACCAGAACCACATGACAATACCTATCAGCAACAAAGAAGAACAAATACTGGTGAGCATCACCGGACAAGACCGGCCGGGACTGACGGCGTCGGTCATGGGTATCCTCGCCCGATACGAAGCACAGATCCTCGACATCGGACAGGCCGACATCCACAGCACCCTCTCCCTCGGCATCCTCATCCGTATCGACGAGATGCACTCGGGACAGGTAATGAAAGAACTGCTGTTCAAGGCCACCGAACTGGGCGTGAACATCGGGTTCTCACCCATCAGCGACGATGAGTACGAGGCATGGGTGGGACGCCAGGGGAAAAACCGATACATCCTCACCCTGATAGGACGCACGCTGTCGGCAGCACAGATAGAGGCGGCAACGAAAGTCATCGCCAGTCAGGGGGTGAACATCGACTCCATCCTCAGACTCACCGGAAGGCGGAGCATCCGCCAGCCACAGCAGAACAGCCGCGCATGCATACAGTTCTCACTGCGTGGGTCGATCAACCGCAGCGAGATGCAGGCACAACTGCTCCGGCTCTCGGCAGACATGGACGTGGACTTCTCGCTGCAGCGCGACGACATGTACCGACGCATGCGACGCCTGATCTGCTTCGACATGGACTCCACCCTCATCCAGACAGAATGCATCGACGAACTGGCCATGCGCGCCGGCGTGGGCGACAAGGTGAAAGCCATCACGGAAAGGGCGATGCGCGGTGAGATAGACTTCAAGGAGAGTTTCACGCAACGGGTGGCACTGCTCAAGGGCCTCGACGTCGGCGTGATGCGGGAGATAGCCGAACAACTGCCCATCACCGAGGGGGTAGACCGCCTGATGGCGGTGCTGAAACGCTGTGGATACAAAATCGCCATCCTCAGCGGAGGATTCACCTACTTCGGTGAATACCTGCAACGACGCTATGGCATCGACTACATGTACGCCAATGAACTGGAGGTAGACGACAACGGCAAGCTCACCGGAAGATACGTGGGAGAAGTGGTGGACGGACACCGCAAGGCAGAACTGCTGAAACTCATCGCACAGGTAGAGAAGGTGAACCTCGCGCAGACCATCGCCGTGGGCGACGGTGCCAACGACCTGCCAATGATATCGATAGCTGGACTGGGCATCGCCTTCCACGCCAAACCACGTGTGGTGGCCAACGCACGCCAGTCGATCAACACCATCGGCCTCGACGGCGTACTCTACTTCCTGGGCTTCAAAGACTCCTACCTCGGAGAAGACGGCAACTGAATCAATACATCAATCTTATATTAATACTCTCCAAACATGCCTACCTATATCCGGAAATCCATCAAAATCCTACCCTGGGTGAAGCTGAACATCAGCAAGACCGGGCCAAGCCTGTCGATAGGCCCGAAAGGGGCAAAACTGAACATCAGCAAAAAGGGTGTCTATATCAACTCCAGCATCCTGGGGACAGGGGTGTACAACAAGACCAAACTGAGCACGAGCTTCCTCTGGGCATTAGGGGTGGCGGCAGTGACCATCGGCCTGGGCTACTGGCTCGGCATCGCCTGGCAGAACTTCAACCTCTTCGTGGGGATGTGCGTGCTCGGCGTCATCTTGGGCATCGTGGCGTTCTTCGTGGTGCGCAACATCAAGCACGCCCCGGCAGAAGAGATGGAGGAAGAGGAGCTGCCTGCCACCACACGGAAACGCACCACCACAAGCAAGAAGACCACCAAGAGTGCACGTCCGGCAGCAAAGAAAGGCGGCACCAACACCGGGGAGCGGCGCACGACACGCTCCGACAAGGCATCGGCACAGGCCTATGCCGGTGAGGTGGAAAAGCTCATGGACAAGATGGCAGAGGCTACCACCGTAGAGGAGCTCGACAAGGCGCATGCCGAAATCCTCGACATCATGTACTCCAACATCAAGCCGCTCGACGTGAAAGTCTTCGGCATGGAGTTCAAGGAGGCACTCGCCGCCATCGAGCGCGACTACGCCGAAGGATTGCGACAGCTCAGCGACGGACAGTGACATCACTCTTCTGGAAGTAAAAACCAGCACGGAGACACCAAGATACAGCGGTCTTTCCTTTACCCTGTATCTTGGTGTCTCCGTGCTGCTTGTTTTCTCTCGGCGCAGACCTGCTATGCCGCCAAATGGCGCGACAGCCGTCGCAGGGTCTCCATCCGGCATCTCCGCTTCTCCTTCACCAGGATGGCATGCGCACTGCTCACCGAGAGATAAAACGATGGTGCCTCCTGGTTGACCACATAACCGACACAACGCGCGAGGGTCCAGCGGGGATGACTGCCACGCACCATGCATACACGGCGGTAGATTTCTTCATACATCTCGCGCTTGAGGGCGTTGCACGACGGCGGCACCCCCGTGCGCTCCATCTCATGAACCACACGCAGCGCACGCTCCTCACTCACCCAGAAACGACGGGCAGGATGGGCAACGGCGAGACGGAGCACATCCTCCACACGGGCGTCGGCAATGGCGTTGAACAAACGGTTGAATACCTCCAAAAGATTACGGCTCCTGTCGTCGCGGTATTCAAAAGACGCACGACGGGCCACACGTTTCATTGTTTTCTCAGTTGTTTTCATGGTATTGTTGTGTTTCTTGCCATGCAAAGATAGTCCTCCCCTACCCCCTTTGCCAAGAGAATCGACTGGAAAAACATAGGCACAAGACCGTTTCTCTGTAATCGCCTGACACCTTGGCGGTTACGAAACGGCACAAAAACTGCCTGACCAAGGGGAAACGGCACAAAACCCTCTTCCAAGAACGTAACCGACGTCGTTGACGGCATTTTCTCCCACCTCACTGTCACCTCACAACCGATGCTCCATACCGCTTCGTCTATACGAAAATGACAAGGAAAACAACGTAGTGCGTGGTATTTTTGCATCATCAACCATCGAAACATATAATAATATGGAAGCAAAGAAAAAGAAAAGATTGCCCGTCGACAACACGGATGCTATGCACGAACACGAAGACAATGTGACGCCCCCTGTGACAACACCAGAAACACCCACTGTGACACCTGAAACACCCTCTGAAACGCACCCGGCACCTACTACCGATGCCAAAGAGGCAGACATCGCGACACCGACACCCGAAGAAAACACCGACCACACGCCAGCCACAGCACCACTGGCTGAAGACACGCAGACCGCAAAGGAGGACGACATCCTGTCCGAAACGGTGGAACAACAGGCAGAACCCGACAAGTCCATCCCCACCCCCCAGGAGATGATAGAACGCATCGCCACAAGCCAGCACTTCTCCGACAATGAGCGCGAGCAGATGACCACACTGCTGGCATCACTCCTCGACGAAACGGCAAAAGGCGAAATCGGCGAGACAACGCTGCGGCACCTCGCACATGCCGTGAACTACGAACGCGATGTCATGCAAGCCGCCCGCGAAGGGGAAATCAAGGGAAGGAACATGAAAATAGAGGAATATCTCATCGAACGGCGCAATGCCGAAGAAATAAGACAACTCGGGAGCAACGCTGTACCTTCGAGACCTGCACCTCCAGCCAGCGTCATCGGAGGACTATCTGCAGCCGACAGGAAATCCATCTGGGAACGCGGACACGAAAAACGTGTATGTCATCATTAGACAATATTATGTTAAAAAAGGTTAATTATAGGTAGAAAACACTACTTGTAGTTGAGTTATTCGAATATAAAGTGTACTTTTGTGGTTGATTTGACTAGAACAATAATAACAACTAAAATACACTTACTTTCATGAAGAGAATTTACATGACCCCTGCGATTTGCCTTCAGTCAATAGACGCCGAGGATTTCATGGACGGAGAGGTTGTCAGCCTTCCTATTCATGAAGAGGCTTCTGATGAGCTAATCCAGAGCAGCGAAGAAGTGCTGGGTAACGGTGCTTCCGTCTGGGACGAGTAATTTAAACCATTTTAGAAAAAACTTCACCGGCAAGAAGAGATTCTTGTCGGTGTAAATTATTGTACCAAATCAAAAAAAACAGCCTCCTCGGCTGTTTTTTTCGGGCATTATTCTTGTTGCGCCCGATTGAAAATTGAAAATTGAAAATTGAAGATTAGATAATAATCAAGGTCTACTCTTTTCATCAAGAAGAGCAAAATGGCATGGATTACAGCACGCCATACCCTATTTTTGCCTTCATGACCACACCTATCCTACAACTACTTGAGGAAAATGCCCGGCGCAACAGCGCTATCACCCTACCCTTCATCCCCGCCACCGGCGAGGGAGCACCCTTGTCGCGCACCTGCGTGCGCATCAGGGGCTATCTGCCGTCGCCCATCTACATCCCCGATGCGATGATGGACGACGACCGCATCAGCCGCTTGGTGCTCTGTGGCGACATCGACCATTATGCCCGTCTCACCCACCAGAGTCATGACGATGCCATGGAAGAGTTTGAGGCCCTGCGCTGCCGGCACGACTTCTTCTACTGGGCATGGCGCTACGTGCGTATCAAACCAAAGGATGGTGGCGACGACATTCCCTTCACGCTTAACCGTCCACAACGCCGGTTGGTGGAGGCCTTCGAACAGCAACGACAAGCAGGGCGGCCCATCCGCATCGTCGTATTGAAAGCCCGACAATGGGGTGGTTCCACGGTGACGCAAATCTACATGGCGTGGCTACAACTCGTTCACCTGAGAGGACTCAACTCACTTATCGTAGGACATGTGAAGACCGCCTCGGCTGAGGTGAGCAGCATGTTCGACAAGGTGCTCGAGCGCTATCCGCTGAGTCTGCTGGGATGCCGCACGCTATGCGAGACTCCCTCGGCACACGACAATGCCGACAGTCGCCCCACGGCGATGTGCAGCGAGGTGTTCGCCCTCGACGGTGAGGACGACACCGACGAGGAAACGAAGAAGGACAGGCACGGCAAGAAAAACACTGCCAAGATCGTGGGCGACCGCAACACCCGCCTGCTGCGCTATATCCCCCTGCGCAACTGCAAAATCAAGATCGGGTCGGCAGAGACACCCAACAGCGCCCGCGGCGGCGACTCCGCTCTGGTGCACTGCACCGAGGTGGCGTTCTGGCGGAAGACCGACAACAAGACACCCGAAGACATCATCCGCTCGGCATGCGCCGGTGCCTCTTACCGTCCGTATACGATGATTGTATATGAGTCGACCGCCAACGGCACCGGCAACTACTTCCAACGCGAATACGACGCGGCGAAACGAGGGGAGTCGCAGTTCGACGCCCTCTTCGTGGCATGGTGGCAGATAGAGCAGTATGCGCTGCCCCTCGACGATGCCACCCGCTTTGCCACGCTACTGTGGGAACACCGCACAGAAGAAGCCACCGACAGCGACCGCCGCGAACCCGGGCGATACCTGTGGCGGCTGTGGGAGATAGGTGCCACCCTCGAAGCCATCAACTGGTATGTGAATGAACGGAGGAAATACAACGACCACGGCAATATGGCGGCGGAATTCCCTTCCGACGACATCGAGGCATTCCAACAGTCGGGTGCCCACGTTTTCGACCCTTACCACATCAACAGCCTCAGGGAGTGTTGTCGACCGCCACGGCAGAAAGGCGATGTCACGGGCAAGGCAACGAAAGGCACCATGGCGCTCGACGACCTCCACTTCACCGCCAGCGAAGGCGGACAGCTCTGGATATGGGCGCCTCCGGAGACCTTCGACGATGGGCATGTGAGCGACCGTTACCTCGTGGTGGTAGACATCGGCGGGCGCAGCGCCAAGGCCGACTGGTCGGTAATCTGTGTCATCGACCGTTACGGGATGATGGAAGGCGGCAGGCCGGAGATATGCGCGCAGTGGTATGGACATATCGACATGGACCTGTTGGCATGGAAAGCCGCGCAGGTGGCACATTTCTACGACGATGCCCTGCTCGTGGTGGAGTCGAACACCCTCGAGACCCACGATGACGACCGCTGGCTCGAGGGCGGCGACCAGTCATCGTATATCCTCAATGCCATACGCGATGCCTACCCACACCTCTATGCCCGCCGGCAGAGTGCCGAGGACATCCGTCAGCGTGCCCCCGTGAAATATGGGTTCCACACCAACGTGAAGACAAAACCCGAGATTATTTCCACGCTGGTGGAGGCCGTGCGCGAAGGGCTCTACGTGGAGCGCGACACACGATGCCTCGACGAATACGCTACCTACGTGCGACGCCAGAACGGCAGTTACGGCGCTGTGGACGGCAAGCATGACGACCTACTGATGACGCGTGCCATCGGGCTCCATATCTGTTTCCATGAGATGCCATTGCCGAAATTTACAAGCAACACCCGACAAAGGCCTCCGACACCGAGCGGCGCTGGCTTTTGGTAGACAAATATTTGCCATCATGCGAAAAAGTGCTTACTTTTGCACCATGCAGGCCATTGCCTGTTTACCTAAACAACCGACAAGATGAAAAAAGGACTGGTACTTGAGGGCGGAGCGCTGCGCGGACTCTTCTCCGCCGGTGTGATGGACGTGATGATGGACCATGGCATCCAATACGACGGCATCGTGGGCGTGTCGGCAGGGGCCGCCTTCGGCTGCAACTATGTGTCAGGGCAGAGAGGCAGGGCGATACGCTACAACAAACTCATGGCCAAGGAATGGCGATACTGCAGCCTGCGGTCGTGGCTGACCACCGGCGACCTCTTCGGGGCGCAGTTCGCTTACCATGAGGTGCCCACCAAGCACGATATCTTCGACAATGCGACCTTCGAGGCCAACCCCACGGCATATTATGTGGTGTGCACCGACGTGGAGACCGGCGAGGCGGTATACCACCGGTGCGACGAGGGCGGGCATACGTTCTTCGACTGGGTGCGTGCCTCGGCATCGATGCCTGTGGTGTCGCGCGTGGTGGAACTCGACGGCTACAAGCTCCTCGACGGTGGTGCGGCCGACTCCATCCCCCTGGAGTTCTTCGAGCGCGAGGGCTACGACCGCAATGTCGTGATACTCACGCAGCCTGCCGGATTCTGCAAGAAGCCCACCCCCTTCATGCGCATCATACGCATCAGCCTGCGCCGCTATCCCAACATCGTGCGCGCCCTCGCCGAGCGCCATGTGATGTATAATGCCCAGCTGGATTACGTGGCACAACGCGAGCAAGCCGGTGCCGCCTATGTCATCCGCCCCGACGCCCCCCTGCCCATCGGCCACACCTCGCACGACCCCGACGAGATGCAAGCCGTATACGAAGAAGGCATCAAGAAGGGCGAAGCCGTAATTGAAGAAATCAAGGATTTTTTGGAATGCACATAATCTAATGGGCAATATGGGCAATATGGGCAGAATGGGCAATATGGGTGCCGCCATGCCCATAGCGCCCATAAGCACCGGCGCCCATCACACCCATAAATGCCCATGGCGCCCATAAGCACCGCGCACATAAATGCCCAATGCCCATAGCGCCCATCATGCCCATGGCGCCCATCATGCCCATGGCGCCCATAAGCACCGCGCCCATAAATGCCCATAGCGCCCAAAATGCCCATCACGCCCATGGCGCCCATAAATGCCCATGGCGCCCAAAATGCCCATACCGCCCAAAAATGCCCATAATCATCAAATAATAACAACAATAAAAAAAATCTCCCTATGAATGACAAGGAATTCCTACATCAAAACAAAGACTACCGCACATTGAAGGCTTTCCAGAAGGCGGAGTGCATCTACGATGTGACGTATTACTTTGCACACACCTTCCTGAAAGCCGGAGACCGAACCATCGACCAGATGGTGCAGGCCGCGCGTTCAGGAAAGCAAAACCTTGCCGAAGGAAATATTGATGGGATAACATCGCGAGAGATGGAAATCAAACTGACCAACGTGAACCGGGCATCACTTCACGAGTTGCTGCTCGACTATGAAGACTATCTCCGTGTAAGAGGGCTGGAGCAATGGGCCTACGACGACCCGCGCTGCATCCAGACACGCCAATTCTGCATGACTCACCTCGATTCTGCCATCTACCGTGAGAAAATCAAAGAGCGCTCCGACGAAACCATCGCCAATATCGCCATCACGCTCATCCACCAGTGCGACGTACTCATCCGTGGCCTCATAGAATGGCAGAAAAAGAAATTCAAGGAGAATGGAGGCATCAAGGAAGAGATGTATCGCACCCGAAAGGAATGGATGAAGAAGAATAAAGGATGAATATTTAATGGGCGGAATGGGCAATATGGGCAATATGGGCAAAGTGGGCGAAATGGGCAATGTGGGTGCTGCCACGCCCATAGCGCCCCATCATGCCCATCATGCCCATCATGCCCATGGCGCCCAAGCGCCCATAAATGCCCATCACGCCCATCACGCCCATAGCGCCCATCATGCCCATGGCGCCCCACCACGCCCATCATGCCCATCACGCCCATCACGCCCATCAAGCTTCTCCTTTCTGCCATTTTGTCATATTTTTCTCGAAAGGAATGGATTTTGTGTTTCTTAGGCAGAAAGAAAAAACAAAATAAAGAAAGGAGAACCTCATGACATTCGAGAAATTCACTATCAAAGCACAAGAGGCCGTGCAAGAAGCAGTGAGCACGGCCGAGCGAAACGGCCAACAAGCCATAGAGCCTGAGCACTTGCTCAAAGGCATACTGGTGAAAGGCAAGGACATCTGCAACTACATCTTCCAGAAGACGGGTGCCAACGGCACGCAGATAGAAAAGGTGACCGACAGCGAAATCAGTCACCTCACCCGCGTGCAAGGCGGCGAGCCCTACCTCAGCAGTGGCACGAACACCGTGCTGCAACGCACCCTCGACATCTCACAGAAGATGGGCGACGAGTTCGTGTCGATAGAGCCCATGCTCATCGCCCTGCTCACCGTACCGTCGACAGCCAGCCGCATCCTCCGCGATGCCGGCATCAGCGAGAACGACCTGCGCGCCGCCATCAACGAACTGCGCCAGGGGAGCAACGTGAAATCGCAGTCGGCAGAAGACAACTACCAGAGTCTGTCGAAATACGCGAAAAACCTCGTGGAGGCAGCCCGTGCCGGGAAACTCGACCCCGTAATCGGGCGCGACGATGAGATACGGCGCCTGCTGCAAATCCTCTCACGGCGCACGAAGAACAACCCCGTGCTCATCGGAGAACCGGGCACCGGCAAGACCGCCATCGTGGAGGGTCTCGCGGGACGTATCGTCCGCGGCGACGTGCCCGAAAACCTGAAGGACAAGCAAATCTTCTCGCTCGACATGGGACAACTCATCGCCGGCGCGAAGTACAAGGGCGAGTTCGAGGAACGTCTGAAGAGCGTCATCAACGAGGTGGTGAAGAGCGACGGACACATCATCCTCTTCATCGACGAGATACACACCCTCGTCGGTGCCGGTGCCAGCGAAGGAGCCATGGATGCCGCCAACATCCTCAAACCCGCACTCGCCAGGGGTGAGCTGAGGGCCATCGGTGCCACCACGCTCAACGAATACCAGAAATATTTCGAGAAAGACAAGGCCCTGGAGCGACGCTTCCAGACCGTGATGGTGGACGAGCCCGACGAAGCGAGTGCCATCAGTATTCTCCGCGGACTGAAGGAGCGTTACGAGAACCACCACCAGGTACGTATCCAGGACGATGCCTGCATCGCCGCCGTGAAACTCTCCGAACGCTATATCAGCGACCGGTTCCTGCCCGACAAGGCCATCGACCTGATGGACGAGGCCGCCGCCAAACTGCGCATGGAGCGCGACTCCCTGCCCGAGGAACTCGATGAAATCACCCGCAAGCTGAAACAACTCGAAATAGAACGCGAGGCCATCAAGCGCGAGGACGACCAGCCCAAGCTGGCACAACTCGACAAAGACATCGCCGATCTGCGGGAGAAGGAGGCCGCCTTCAAGGCGAAATGGGAGAGCGAGAAAACCCTCGTGGACCGTATCCAGCAGAACAAACAGCAGATGGAGAGCCTGAAGTTCGAAGCCGACAAGGCTGAGCGCGAGGGCAACTACGGTCGTGTGGCAGAGATACGCTACGGCAAACTCCAGGCCCTGGAACAGGAGATAGAGAACACCATGCGGCAGTTGCACGAGGCACAGGGCGACGCATCGATGGTGCGCGAGGAAGTGACCGCCGACGACATCGCCGAGGTGGTGAGCCGCTGGACGGGCATCCCCGTGACCAGGATGATGCAGAGCGAGCGCGAGAAACTGCTCCATCTGGAAGAGGAGCTGCACCGCCGCGTCATCGGACAAGACGAGGCCATCACTGCCGTGAGCGACGCCGTGCGCCGGTCGCGTGCCGGCCTGCAAGACCCGAAGCGCCCCATCGCCTCGTTCATCTTCATGGGAACGACGGGCGTGGGAAAGACGGAACTGGCGAAGGCCCTCGCCGAGTATCTCTTCAACGACGAGAGCATGATGACACGTATCGACATGAGCGAGTATATGGAGAAATACAGCGTATCGCGACTCATCGGTGCACCTCCGGGATACGTAGGTTATGATGAGGGCGGCCAGCTCACCGAGGCCGTGCGGCGGAAGCCCTACTCCGTGGTGCTCTTCGACGAGATAGAGAAAGCCCATCCCGACGTGTTCAACATCCTGCTCCAGGTGCTCGACGACGGGCGCCTCACCGACAACAAGGGACGCACGGTGAACTTCAAGAACACCATCATCATCATGACCTCGAACCTCGGAAGCCAGTATATACAGTCGCAGTTTGAACGCCTCGACGACAGCAACCGCGACCAACTCATCGAGGAGACGAAGACACAGGTGATGGAGATGCTGAAGAAGACGATACGCCCGGAGTTCCTCAACCGTATCGACGAGACCATCATGTTCCTGCCACTCACGAAGGGCGAGATTGCCGACGTGGTGCGCCTGCAGATAGAGAGTGTGAAGAAGATGCTCGCCCCGCAGGGATTCGAACTGGAGGTGACACCCCATGCCATCGAATACCTCGCAGAGGTGGGCTACGACCCGGAGTTCGGCGCACGCCCCGTGAAGCGCGCCATCCAGCACTATGTGCTCAACGACCTCTCACGCCGCATCCTCGCCGAGGAGGTGAGCCGCGACAAACCCATCGTCATCGACTCCTTCGGCAACGAGCTGGTGTTTAGGAACTAACCCCAAAAAAACAATTCACCCTTCATGCCCCACGGTAACCCGCCATGGGGCATTTATGTATTCAGCAAAAAGAGAGGAGAAGAAAAATAAAAAACCTGCAGCCGGAGTCTTTTCATTATTTTTTTCTAACTTTGCAAATAGTCTAAGAAGGGGAAGGGCATTAGAGGCCTTAGAGACCTTAAAGACCTTAGAGTCGTCACTCATGACCTCTTGGCGTCGTTCTTAAAGGCCTAATAACACGATTATCTCATAAAAACCATCATCATGAACAAGAAACACAAAAACGCCATCATCATCTTGCTCGCCGCCGCTACGCTCACAGGATGCGGCACACAAGGCAACTCACTCTACGGCATCGGTAGCATCATCGGAGCCGTAACAGGAACAGGCAGTGTCATCGGCAATGTGGCAGGAGCCACGGGCACGGTGGGCGACGTGCTCAGTACCGCTGGCACCGTGGGTAGCGTCATCGGCACAGCCAGTACGGTGGGCAGCGTCATCGGAGCCATCGCCGGCAACAACGGTGCCACCACGACCGGTTCATCCACCGGCACCGCCACCTATCCCGTGAGCTCTGGCACTTCCACCAGCACATCTTCAGGCGCATCCACCCGCTCCACCACCTACCCCGTGACCACCAGCACATCCACCAGTACCAGCACCACGATGACCACCTCCAAGCCCGTGACCACCACGACCACGACAAGTTCGTCGGCCACCCAACAACAGCGCAACATGGAACTGTGGTACAGCGGCCGACAAGTGGGGTTCATCAAGCCCGACGGCACGGTGTTCATCCAGGGAAGGGAAGTGGGACGCGCCAACTCCAACGGCGAAATCTACGTCTCGGGAAGGAACACGGGCAATATCCGCTCCAACGGCGAGGTATACAAGGCTGGCCGCAAGGTGGGCGACGTGCGCTCCAATGGCGAAATATATGAGAATGGCCGCAAGGTGGGCGAGATACGCTCCAACGGCGACATCTACAAGGACGGCCGCCAGATAGGCAACGTGCGCTACATGCAGAACCGCAACTGGGCAGCCATCATCTACTTCTTCGATTTCTTCAGTTTCTGACAAGGGCAGAAACCATCAGTGGGTGAAATAGCCGTTTTCGCTTGTGCGGAGATAAGGGAGGATTTCCTCGTAGCGCAGGCGGAATGGCGCACCCGTATAATGCAGCGCAGGACCGATGACCACCACCCAGCCATCGACGAAACCGGCGTTCACGGGCACCAGGTCGTCGGGACCGTCGGCATCGAGGGTGAGGTCGCCCCGATACTGCCACATCAGCCGACAGATGTCGGAGGTGTCGCATTTGAAAATCTCATTCAGTTTCACGCGGTGCCCGTCGCGCTTGCTGAACGAAGCGCAGTCGGCCCACCGCCAGGTCTCCTCGCCACGGTCGGTGACCATCGCCTCGAAGGTGACGCACCCCTCGTCTTCGTACGACCGCTCCACCATTACCGACCGCTTGAACCACTGTCCTGAAGCCAGGAAGGCATCGCACGATGCCTGCAACATGCCGTTGAAACTGGTGTGGCGCTGGCCATCGATGTCGAGCACGTCGGCAATCCAACGCTTCACGCTCTCCACCACGGCCTTGTCGCCTTCGGTAGGGAACTCCACCGAGGCGCTCCAGCCGTTCTTCTCGAGCGTGAGGGTATGCGTGGAGAGGAACGACTGTGCCGTGGCCGTGGCGGCAGCCATTACCGTCACGACGACGATTGCCACCCATCGGGCGGCTGTGCGTATGAAGCATGGTTTCATCCGTGCAAAATTAGCAAAAAACCATACATCCTGCAAACGGAGGGCCGATAATTTGGCAAAACGGGATAAATATCGTACTTTTGCCCCTAATGATTATCATTCGCAACAAATACCTGCCGGCACGAGGCTACACCGCCATGAACCTCTTCGGGGTGCTCTTCTGCCACCACGATACCCTCGTGACACCGAGGCTCATCAACCATGAACGCATACACACTGCGCAACTCCTGGAGATGGGCATCGTGTTCTTCTATCTATGGTATCTGGTGGAGTGGCTGGTGAAACTGCCCACCCCCGGGCGTGCCTACTACCGCATCTCGCTCGAGCGCGAGGCCTATCTGCACGAGCACGATGACGACTACCTGAAACACCGCAAGTGGTATGCGTGGCGGAAATACCTGAGGATAAAACCAACAAAATCATAATCACAATGGAAGAAAAAGACATCATCCAGTTGCCGGACAACGCGTTCCGGGAACTGCAAGAGGGCGAGAGCTATGAACCGGTGATGAAGCCGGGGCGCTCCTATCCCGAAGTGAACGCCTGGTCGGTGACTTGGGGTATCATCATGGCCATGCTGTTCTCTGCCGCCGCTGCCTACCTTGGACTGAAGGTGGGCCAGGTGTTCGAGGCAGCCATCCCCATCGCCATCATCGCCGTGGGTGCCTCTACGGCAGCCAAGCGCAAGAACGCGCTGGGTGAGAACGTCATCATCCAGAGCATCGGTGCCTGTTCGGGTGCCGTGGTAGCTGGTGCCATCTTCACGCTGCCCGCCATCTATATCCTCCAGGCGAAGTATCCCGATGACCCCGAGATGACGGCCTCGTTCTACAAGGTGTTCCTCTCGTCGCTGTTGGGCGGCATCATCGGCATCCTCTTCCTCATCCCCTTCCGCAAATATTTCGTGAAGGAGATGCACGGCAAGTACCCCTTCCCCGAGGCCACTGCCACCACCCAGGTGCTGGTGAGCGGCGCGAAGGGCGGCAACCAGGCCAAGCCGTTGCTTGTCGCCGGACTGGTAGGCGGTCTCTACGACTTTGTCGTGGCTACCTTCGGCTGGTGGAACGAGAACTTCACCACGCGCGTCTTCGCCTTCGGTGAACAGTTGGCCGATAAGGCGAAACTGGTGTTCAAGGTGAACACCGGTGCTGCCGTGCTCGGTCTGGGGTATATCATCGGACTGAAATATGCCTTCATTATCTGTCTCGGTTCGCTGGCAGTATGGTGGCTCATCGTGCCCGGCATGGCCCTGTTGTTCGGCGACCAGGTGCTCAATGCCTGGGACCCGACGATTACCACCAAGGTGGGTGAGATGAGTCCGGAACTCATCTTCAAGAGTTATGCCAAGAGCATCGGCATCGGCGGCATCGCCATGGCGGGCATCATCGGCATCATTCGTTCGTGGGGCATCATCAAGAGTGCCGTGTCGCTCGCCTCGAAGGAGATGAAGGGCAAGGGCGCCACCCTGGAAGAGGTGGAGCGCACGAGCCGCGACATCTCGTTCAAGGTCATCGCCATCGGCAGCATCGTCACCATCCTCGTCACTTTCGTCTTCTTCTGGCTGGGCGTGATGAAGGGCAACCTGCTCTTCGCCGTGATGGGCATCCTCCTGGTGACCGTCATCGCCTTCCTCTTCACCACCGTGGCAGCCAACGCCATCGCCATCGTGGGCAGCAACCCTGTCTCGGGCATGACGCTGATGACCCTCATCCTTGCCTCCGTGGTGATGGTGGCAGTGGGTCTGAAGGGCACCGCCGGCATGGTGGCAGCCCTCATCATGGGTGGCGTGGTATGTACCGCCCTCTCCATGGCAGGCGCGTTCATCACTGACCTGAAGGTGGGTTACTGGCTGGGCACCACACCGAAGAAACAGGAGACGTGGAAGTTCCTCGGCACCCTCGTCTCGGCAGCCACCGTGGGCGGTGTGATGATATTGCTCAACAAGACCTACGGCTTTGCCAGCGGCAACCTCGCCGCCCCGCAGGCCAACGCCATGGCAGCCGTCATCGACCCGCTGATGAACGGTGTGGGCGCTCCGTGGCTGCTCTATGCCATCGGTGCGGGCATCGCCATCCTGCTCACGGTGTGCAAGGTCCCTGCCCTACCCTTCGCCCTCGGCATGTTCATCCCCATCGAACTGAACACCCCGTTGCTCGTGGGTGGCGCCATCAACTGGTTTGTGACCACACGGAGCAAGGACAAGGCCGTGAATGAGGCGCGTGGCGAGAGGGGCACGCTGATAGCCAGCGGATTCATCGCCGGCGGTGCCCTGATGGGCGTGGTGAGCGCCATCCTCCGTTTCACGGGAGTGAACTTCATCGACGATGCATGGCTCGAGAACCACCTCTCCGAAATCTACTCACTGATAGCCTATATCCTCCTCATCATCTTCTTCATTTGGGCAACGAAGGTGAACAAGAAAGAGAAATAAGCTCAAGGCCATGGGCCTTAAAGGCATCAAGGACCTTAAAGGCCTTAAAGACATTAAAGGCCCTAAAAACCAATAGTTCGCCCCGCCATTCGATGGCGGGGCGAACTATTATAAACCTTAAATCTCAATTTTCAAGCCTCAAACCCATCAAGAAATGGCTTCCATGCTGGGGATATAGTTCTTCTGTATGGCTACAGCGATGGCGGTAGCGACCTCCATGTCGCTCAGTCCCACGTTGCGGCCGAAGTCGTAGAGCATGTTCAGTTCCTCGTTTGAGATGGTTTTGTCGGAAATCACAATCTGAATCATGTACTCGAGCATGTCCTCGCGCATTCCTGGGTTCACCTTGAGGATGTTCTCCACCGAGTCGTTGAACGTCTTCACGATATCGCCTGCCATCACCTCTTCGATGAACTTCCGCGGGAAGATTTTCAGGTCGGCGAGGTTCTCGATAATGGCATGGTACTCCTCCAGGTTCAGTGCCTTGTCGATGTTTGCCACGAGGATGCCCGCCGATACGATAAACTGCGCCGTGTATTCATCGAGTTCGCTGTTGCCCACCTTGAGGAGGATGGAAATCAGCTCGTCCATACCTTCATTGAGTTCTTTCTGTGTGGTCATCGTCGAGAAGAGGTTGAGCGCCTGTACTCGGATGGGGTTCACGGGATGTGTGGCACGGCTGAGGCCCTTGTCTTTGAGGAAGTAGTTGAGTCGACGGTTGTTGTCGGCGATGAGCGCGTCGATACTCACGTTCATCTTCACCAGGTCGAGGCCGGAGGCGAGTTTGAAGAATGCCGTCACGCACACCCCCAGGTCATCGGTAGCCATATATCCATAGCGGTCGGCCACCAACTCCGCCAGTTGATCGTGCAGCCGTATCTTGTATTGCAACGACACGGGCACTGCCGCTTCGGGAGGGAAGACAAAGCGCACGAGTCGGGCAAGACGGGTATCCTTGTTGATGAGGTGTCCCAGTTCGTGTCCGATGACGAAGCGCAACTCGTCTTCGGTCATCAGGTCGAAGAGGGCGGAGTTGACGTTCACGATATTCGGTTCGCCCTCGTCCTCTGCCGCCACGGAGAATGCGTTGACCGACGAGTCGCCGGTGATATAGAAGTCTACCGGTTCCTCGAAGTGCAGTTTCTCCTTCACCTCATGGCACAGCCGGTAGAAGTCGGGCAGCAAGTCTTCCTGCACCTTCAGGCTATGGCCTTCCATGCTGCTACGCCAGTAGGTGTCGGCTCCTGATGTCTTGATTTTCTTGAGCACAGCCTCCACCACCGTCCCTTGGAGGGCGCTGTAAATCTGCTTACTGAGTTGTTGTTCGAGGGCGATGGAAGGTTTCAAATGCTTCCTACCCTTCTTGGTCGTGGGTTTAAGGTCTTTCGATTTTTCCATGATGATTAATGATTAAAGGTTTTAAGGGCCTTAGGGTCGTTAAGGACCTTAGCGTCGTTGGTGTGGAGGGGTGATGACAAATTTTCAATTATCTTAGCGTATTCGTCTTTCCCGTGGTCTTGTTGGTGCCCTTGTACTTCGTCTGGTGACGCTCGTCGTGCTTGAACTGCTGTGCTGTGGTTCTCGGGTATTCCATCACGATGGGGTGACGTGCTTCGGGACCGCTCATCCACCGTGCCACGCCGTCTACCCAATGTCCGCTGGCCTCGAAGGTGGGATGGATGCCATCGGGGAAGCGCTGCAGTTTCAGGTGGTAACTGTCGTAGAAGCGGTCGGCACCCACGTTCTCGCGAATCATGTTCACGATGCCGGGGTCGCGCGCGATGGCCTTGAGCGAGATGGGACCTATCCAGATGAAGGGGATGTCGCCTATCTCACGCATGATTTCCCTCACCGCCTCACCACGTGCGGCGATGTCGTGGTAGCCCAGGTCGTTCGTGCCAAGCGAGATGATGATGAAAGTGGGCTTCACTTTCTTGATGAGCCGGGGCAGTTCGGTGGTATAAGCCCAGCACTTCACCGTGGCGCCATACCACACCGACGAATACATCGTATATCCGTTTTGTCGGGCATAGTCGGCGAAGCGGCGTGCCACGCCGTCGAGCGTGGAGTCGCCGAAGATAAGGATGTTGTGACGACAGGTATCGTTTTCTTCGGTTGTCTCGATGTTGTCGACGGGTTCTCCCGCGAGTACTTTGTTGACCACGAGGTCGATGCTGTCGAGCGGACTTTGTGCCCAAACGGCGAGGGTGGCGGAAAATACCGTCAAGACGATCAATAGTTTCTTTTTCATATCGTTGTTTATTTTTTAAAGGCAATTATGGCGATTATGGGCATTTATGGGCAATTATAGGCATTTATGGGCCTGAGAGACCGTAAAGGCCGGTATCAATTTTCAATCTTAAATTTTCAATCTTCAATCGGCCGAAGGCCGGAATCAATCTTCAATCGGCCGAAGGCCGGAATCAATCTTCAATCTTCAATCTCAACTCAATACTATTAATGATGTTCTGCCAGAGGATGTAGCAGCCTGGTCCTACCGACGAGAGCGGGTTGAGATAGGTATACGCTATCCAGATGGCGAAAGCCGTGTTCTTCTGTCCGAGCGCCTGCCCGGCCTCCTGGGTGCGGTGGAAGAAATGGCCCACATAGCGCCCTACGGCAAACTGCAGCAGACACACCATGAGTCCTGACAGTGCGATGACCACGAGGAATGCCACGGTGGAGTCGGCATGCACGATGTTCTTTACCGTTATCCCCGTGACGATGGCGAGCGAGAACGCCCACAGATAGAACGACAGGTCTTTCACCCCCACCACCCACTGGTGCAGGCGGTGCATGTGGTGTTTCACGACATAAGCCAGCACCATGGGCACGAGGAGCACCAGACACACCTTGTACAGGATGAGGAAGAACGCGTGCCAGAATCCCATGTCGACGGCGGGGTCGATGAGTGGGAAGCACACCGGCACCATGATGGCGGTGAGGAAGTTGGAGATGAACGTATAGGTAGTCATCTCCTCGAGGTTCCCACCCAGTTTGGCGGTGACGACGGCTGCTGCCGCCGCGCATGGCCCGATGATGCAGGTAAGCAATGCCTCCAGCAGGATGAGGTTCTCGCCCTGGATATGGAAGGTGAGCACCGCCCCCACCACCATGATGACGAACGTCACCTGGAAGAGGGCCACCCAGAGGTGCCACCCCACCGGTCTCAGTTTCCGGAAGTCGACCTTGCAGAAGGTGACGAAGAGCACGAGGAACATGAACACCGGGAAGACGGCATCGATGATGGGGAAGAAGAATCTGCCCGCCTCGTCGAGTTGTGGCGTAAAGGCGAAGACGAGATACACTATCGTACCTGCTATCATGGCCACGGGCAATGTCCAGTCCTTGAGGAATCTCAGCACACGGGATTCTTGTCTTGGCGGGTTCATGGTTTATATTTTGGGGCCTTAGGGGCGTTAGGGCCCATAGAGTCGTTGGTGAAACCTTTGGGACTTATAGGGTGTAGGTGGTTACCGGGTAAGGATGATGCCACCCATAGGCTGGATGGTGACCTTCGCGCGCCCTTTCTTGTCGACTTTCAGTTGTCGTAACTCAGCCTCGGGGATGGCGTTGGGTGTCTTCGCTGCCTGACGGTCGGTGTAGTAGCGCACGGTAGTGCCGGCGAACATCGGCAGGTCGAGGGTGAGGGTGAGCGGCTGGTCGGTGCCGTTGAGTCCCGCCACATACCAGTCGTTGCCATGGCGTCGTGCCAGCACGGCATAGCGTGTGGGGAATCCGTCGACGAACCGTGTCTCGTCCCATGTCGTGGGCAGCGCCCGCAGGAAGTCGAGTTCAAACTGTGGCAATTCACCGAGGTTATTGGGCGTCATCGCCACACAGTTCACTGCTGTCTGCAGCACGATGCCCGTAGCCATCTCGAAGGTGTCGGACGAGCGACGGTAGTTGCCGCTGTTGTTGTCGCGTCCCATGCGGCGGTTCATCACCACGCCTCCCCAGTCGAGCGTTCCCAGCGCATTGCGCGAGAAGGGGTGCATGGTGAGTTCGAAGCCTTCCATATCGCAGTGGCGCTGCGAGAACATCAGGTTCTCGGAAGCCAGTGCCGCCTCGCTCGCCACGTAATTGGGGTACATCCGCTCCCATCCACGTGGGATGGTGCATCCGTGGAATACCACCTGCAGGCCGTAGCGGTTGGCGTCGCTGAGGATATCTTCATAGAGCCGCATCGTCTCCTGTTTGTCGCTGCCGAAGAAGTCGACCTTGATGCCTGCCGCACCGATGCTCTTGAGCCACCGCATCTCACGTTCACGGGCGTAGGATGTCGACATGCAATCGCGTGGTGTCTGTGGGGCATCGTTCCAGTAGCCATTTGAGTTGTACCAGAGCATGAGGCGCACACCCTTCGACTGGGCGTAGCGCGAGAGTTCTGCCATGCGTTCACGACCGATGTTCTGGTCCCACCAGTTGTCGACGAGACAGTATTCGAATCCCATGGCCGAGGCGAGGTCGATGAACTGCACCTGGTCGTCGTAGTTGATGGAGTTGTCCTGCCACACGAGCCAGCTCCAGGTGTAACGTCCTGGCTTGAAGGGCTGGATGGCGTCGTAGAGCGGGTCGACGACATCGTACATCACCGTGGTCTCGACGATGGGTTTCAGCGTTCGGCCGATAGTGATGGTGCGCCAGGGCGTAGAGCCAGGGAGCGGGATGCCCGGTGCGGCAGAGCCGATGCCATTAAACTCCCCTTGTTCGGGGAAAGCAATGGTGTAGCCCTTAGCGGGGTCGTAGTCGCTCAGGCGCGAACCGCAGTAGCCGCTCGACACGCCTGTCTCTCCCACGAGCGCCCATCCGCTGTCACCCAACCTGAAGAGGCAGGGGAAGGTGTAGCCCAGACCGAACTGTGAGCGCTCCGTCATCGGCCTGTCGGCCTTATAGTCTTCCTCGTACGAGGGTTTGGTGCGTTCCCATCCCTGCATCGGTCCTATCTGCGGACAGAGGAAGGTGGTGGTGCCATCGGGGAAGCGGAATGAGGTGACCTCGCGTTCCACGACGGCGCACTTCGGGTTGTCGTTCTTGCCACGGAAGAGGGAGTAGCGGAATGCCACGTCGTTGTTGGAGACGAGGAAAGTGACCATCAGCCTACCGGCCCTGCCTTCAAACGTCACGTCCATCTTATTCGCCTCATAGTGTATCTGCGAAGCCTTGGCCTGAGCCATCGTGTAGTCTTTCGTCACCTTGTCGAACTTGGCGTCTACCCAGTCCATTTTTTCGGAGAAGTCACCGATGTTGGCAACGAGTCCCAGTTGTGACTCAAGGATTACGGGTTGCCCGTCGTAGGTTACGGTATATATGATCTTTCCGTCTTTTTTGATGACGTCAACGGAAATCCGCTTGTCGGGAGACGCCACCGAACCGCCGGCTGCCAACGCAGCCTGGGCCATGACATGCCCTACACCAGCCAACAGCAACAGGGCGATCCATATTATTTTTCCCTTCATTCTCTATCGTTTTTGTTTTCGACTGCAAATATAGTGAAAGCCGAGAGGAACACAAAATAAAACGAAGTTTAATTTTTGTGCCCGAGGCGCATCCTATATTCGGCCGAAGGCCAAATTAGTGAAAGCCGAGCGTAGCGCAAAATAAATCCCATTTATTTTCGATACCGAAGCGCATCCATAGAAGGTTTGAGATTTATGCTTCGCCCAATTTTCAATCTTCAATCTTCAATTTTCAATCGGGCGCAGCCCGTTTTAATTTCCAATATTCCTTTTATACAATAAACAAGGGATTTCATACAAGTCCATATGATTAATTTGGTTTCGACAGCAATGATATACTATATTTGCATCAGTAAAAAACTATGAGAAAAATTTAAATCAAATGAGAATTCTGAAAAAAACACTAAGGTATTTAACATTCCTATTCTTAACCGGAATAATTATCTCGCGTTGTTACGTTCATGATTGTCCAAATATGAATGAATATATAGCTAATGATAATAAATTTACTGCAGAGCATTTATCTGATAGCACTTTTATTGTTAATGATTATTCTATTTATGTGGATTTTTCATTACCATCATGTCAGGATAGGTTATGGCTTATCAGTGGTTTTCGTGAAGATTATTTATTATATTCCGGAGTAGTGCTTCATGGTAAAGGAAGAAACAGTACGGCAGCGAAACCAGAATTTTCAAATGAGATAGGAAGTGAATGCTCATCATTAGGCGTTTATCGAACTGATGGATTTACTACCATGAGTAACGGAATAGAAGCAATTAAACTTATTGGATTAAGCGAATCAAATAGTAATGCTGAACAGAGAGGAATATTTATTCATCCGTGTGTATTAGCGACATTACTTCCTTTTAATCTTAAGAATGTAAATTTTCCTTTAACAAAGGCTTGTGAAGGATGTTTTGCTGTTAGTTATCCAACTTATTATAAAATTAAAAAATATGTAAAAGAATATCCGAAAACCACTTTACTATTTGCGTATTATGGGAAAACACTAAAACCATAGAATAGCTCAAATATGAAAAAGAAGAAAACGTATTCTGAATTGTACTGTTAGTCGTGTCATTTCCCGGCTTCATGTACTGCCATGAATTGATACACCATAATAAGACGCTGTTCGGCATCGAATTATGCGGAATTAGCAAGGTGTACGCTTACAATCTAATCGGTCGGAAAGACCGAATCTATCAGCGAGACATCAGTCTCGACCAAGAGGTGGTGGCTCCAATCGATATTTATAACTCCAAACAAATACACAATATCCGATGAATGTACTTATAGTGTTGAATTTCACGACAGCGGTTGCCGCTTTTCTCACGTTGGTCTGGAAGCGTCATCCCATCATGGCGCTTGTTGCGTTGTTTTGTTCCCTTTTGTATGGATATGGATTATGGCATGTGGGGTTCAACTTTAAAGAACCACTCGCAAAAATGCTCTTGAAAGAAGAGGGATATGGGCAGGAGGTGGCATACCTCGCATCTATGGGAGGCTGGACGGCACTGATGCTGTCCAACGTGTGCATGATCCTATTCCCATGGCTGAGGCGATGGGCGGTAGTGTTATGGGGTATGATGGTTCTTACCGTGGGGCTTGTCATGGGTATGGTGTCACCACTCAATATCGTCGAAGGGCTCTATGCCGTATGTTGTGCCATCATGGCAGAATTCGCTCTTCTATTAGGGAAAACCTATCTTGAAACTACCGTGTTGGGTAACATATACCTTCAGTCACTATTCTTGCCCTTGTGTGCCCTTCCGGCCTTTCTTGTAAGTGTTTATGGGGGTCGCTCGAAGACAGCTGGTCGAATCGGCAAATACCTGCCGCTTACCTTGTCAGCGATGTGGCTGACGCTGAATGTGTGTGTTACGGTAGCTGTGTGGTGGCATTACAACAATCTTTCGCTACAAGAGGTATGTAGAAAATGCATAGTCGAACTACAGGAATTGTCGGGACACACATGGTCGGGTTATGTTATGGTCAACATATTGATATTCGTGGTGGCTTTCTTAATCGATCTTCTCATCAGCTGGCTCTTGTATCGTTATGCGAAGAGTCGTTCGAAATGTTTACCTTTTCACCAAAATGGCATATAATTTAGGACCCCTTAATGATTGGGTGCAGAATAGAGAATGTGAAACCTGAAAACAAAAGATAAAATGAAAAAAGTATGTTTTTCGCTGTCGCTGCTGGCCATTTTGCTGATAGGCTGTCAAGGCAATAAAACCGAAGAATCAGAGCAACTTCCTGATGACGAGAAATGCAGTTGTCCTCCTACTGTCATGTTACAGCCATGCAACGACTTCACACAGGCAGAAGCCAAGGCCCTGATACCGAAAATCCAAAACGTGATTACAGAAAGTGCTGGTATAGAACTTGATTTCGATGTCTTGCCTACCATACAACTGTCGGACAGTCTACTCAACGATGCCAAGACCCGTTACCGGGCCGACAAAATCATCAGATCCATCAAGGAGAACCATCACGATGTGATCATCGTGCTGACCCATCAGGATATCTCCTGCACCCTTAGAGGAAAAGCCGACTGGGGCGTGAATGGGCTGTCGATTATGTCCAACCACTATGTGTGCGTGGTATCAGACTTCAGGATAAAGAACAAGAAGAGAGACCTCTGGAAAGTGGCAGCACATGAGTTCTTTCATGCTTATTGCAGTCTTCCTCATTGTCCCGATGACGACCCCAATTGTCTGATGCAAGATGCGAAAGGACATCCCAACTACACCACCAAGGAACATCTTTGCAAAAACTGCACTGAGAAATGCAAAATCTGAAGGGGCGCATGTGCTTATAATCACTTGAAAATCTTTTTGAAAATCTACATGAGCAAACGACAGAGAAACCGGACTCATTAAAAAATTGTCTTTATTTTTGTCCTCATCGTATTTTTTTATACCTTTGTCTGACTCTACTTTATCAAGTAGGAAAGTGAAGAGATGAAGTAGAGTCAAAGCACGTAGACAGGGGAAATACCCAGAAGGAAAAAAGGAATTTTATTTAATATGATACTTAATAAGTTGATGTTATTGTCGATTTGCCTGGTAGTTCTTTCGTTGGGCGCACATGCCCAGAAGAACTTGCCCACAATCGCCATCACCACCTCGGAAGCGCTTAACTCACAAAGAAAAGTGCCGGCTCACATGAAAACAGAGGGCTACGACGGTCCTATCGGCATCAAGTTGCGCGGCAACAGTTCGCTGGGGTTCAACCAGAAGAAATACACACTGGAAACACGTGACGCCGATGGAAAGGAACTCGACGTGAGTCTCCTGGGGATGCCTGCCCACAGCAAATGGGTGTTGCTTGCGCCTTACAATGACATTTCGATGATGCGCGACCCGATAGCCTTCAAACTCTGGCGCGACATGGGGCATTGGGGACCGCGCACCGTGATGTGTGAACTGATGGTCGACGGTAAATACCGTGGCATCTATATCCTCACCGAAGCCATCAAGCGGGGCGCAGACCGTGTGAACGTCAGCAAACTGAAAAAGACCGATACCTCTGGCCGAGAACTGACGGGTGGCTATCTGCTACGCATCGACACCTCCAGCGATGACGAATTCACCTTCACCTCGAAAGTGCCCGGCATCGGCGAAGGGAACATGACAAGTGAGGTCATCTGGTCGTGTTTCTATCCGAAGAGGGGCAAGTTGCAACCCGAGCAGATGGCTTATATCCAAAACTATGTAGACACGGTGGAGTCGGTGATACAATCAGATGACTTTGCCGACCTGTTGAAGGGGTATGCGCGTTATATCGATGTCACCTCGTTTGTGGACTATTTCATCCATACCGAACTGAGTCTCAATGCGGATGGCTACAAGCGCAGCGCTTATTTCTACAAGGAGAAACAACGTGAAGACGGCACAGGGGGCAAACTCTTTGCCGGTCCTGTATGGGACTACAACCTGGCCTATGGCAATGCCAACTTTGCCAACGCCAACAACCCTGAGGCCTGGTGCTTCGAAGGTGCGAGCAACAATCCCACGCCTGCGATGTGGCAACGGCTGTTGCAAGACCCCAATTTCCGCAAGGCAGTGAAGGTGCGCTATCAGGAACTGCGGAAAAATGTGCTGAGCAACGAGTCCATCAACGCTTACATCGATAGTCTGGCATCGCTGTTGGCCGAAGCCAAAGACCACCATTTCCAGACTTTTCCGGAACTGCTTGTGAGCGAAGAGCGCAAACAACAGTTGGCACAGCTTCAGAAGCAGATGGAAGAGATGCGTAATCAGATTACGCAAGAAGGTTTTCAAGGAGGCGGGGGATTCCCACCCATGGGCGGTTTTCCACCTATGGGCGGTTTTCCACAAGGCGGCCCTCCCCCAATGGGCGGCGGGTTCCCGATGGGCGGATTCCCACAAATGGGAGAGGGTACGCAGGGTGGATTCCCATTTGGTGGTGGTTTCCCGATGGGAGGTCCCGGAATGGATGGCGGAGCGTTTGCGATGGATGCCGCAGGGATGTTTTCCGCCTATCGTGTAAGCAGTTACGAAGAGGAAATAGAGATACTGAAACAGTGGCTCGCTGACCGTCTGGCCTTTCTCGACCGTCACATTGACCGTTTCGACAGCGACTGGCAGCCGAGAATCCAACCTCTCGTTGAAAAGAAGATGCGTTTCCCCTTTGGCGGTTTTCCCTGAATCAGCGAAAAGCGTTCCCTTAGCACATCACAAAAAGTCGTCTTTCTTTCTGTCCTCATCGTATTTATTTAATATATTTGTCAAACTCAACCCAATCATTGAGATTATGGAAAACAAACGGTCTCTTATAGAAAAACTGATTGTTGTCATTGCGTGGATGGTACTCATCGGTGGCATCATGTTTGGCACTTTGGTCAGCAAAGGCATTTGGGAATCACAAATGGACATGGCATTCCCCCAGGCGGTGGCAACATTCGTGGGGAGCATCGGTGGAAGTGTAGTGGCTTGGGCCATTCTGATTCAAATCGTCAAGATGTCGGACAGACTGCGCAGAATAGAAGAAAAACTCCAAAAGGATAATGCTTAATGAAACATTTCCTTTCTTTCATTATGGCACTGTTGGTGGCAGCAAACCTGAGCGCACAAACAGAGCATGTGCTATTCCTTGGCATACCGCTCGACGGCACCATCCAAAAGTTCCAAGAGGAACTGGAGGCCAGGGGCTGCAGCCACGACAAGGAGAGCAGTGCCCTGCTGCCCAAAGGCATGCAAGCCTTCAAGGGGTCGTATGCCGGCCACGATGCCCTGCTGTTCATCTTCCACGACGAAACGACAGATGTGGTTTACCAAGCGAAGGCCGTCATCACCTGCCAAGGAGAGAAGAACAGCGAGGCTGTATTCAATGAAATCAACGAGCTGTTACAGGCAGAGCATGGTACGTTCCTTTCAACCAAGAGCATACAATACGGCCATGAGTCGTACGGCTACACCATCTTGTCTGCACAACGGGTAGTGATAGGTGATATCGGGCTCTTCGTGACAAAAGACGAGCGCACCCCCAACGGGTTCCTGGTACAGGTGCAATATACGGATACCATCAACATGCGATTGCATGAAAAATGAAAAATTGGTAAATCTTTCAATTCTGCCATCTGCAGCACTACATTTAATTGGAAATTCCTTTAAAGACAATATATAACAAGAACGGAAGGGACTGCAAAGCGGAGGTGCGACAAAAGCAACAAAAAAACTGCGGTGCATCGAAGTGATGTCACCGCAGCTATTATATAATAAGGTTTTATTTTCTTAGATAAGGTTGTCTTTCTCGATATCCTTGAAATACTTGTAGGTGCCTACCTTCAGTTCGTCGGTAGCAGGTTCGTCGCACACGATGATGCCGTGGGGGTGCATCTGCAATGCGCTGATGGTCCACATGTGGTTGACGCTGCCTTCCACTGCTGCCTGCAAGGCACGTGCCTTGTGGTGGCCATTGACGAGAATCATCACCTCACGGGCATCCATCACGGTACCCACGCCCACGGTGAGCGCCAGCTTCGGCACCTTGTTGATGTCGTTGTCGAAGAAACGAGAGTTGGCGATGATGGTATCGGTGGTGAGGGTCTTTACGCGTGTGCGTGAGGAGAGCGAGGAGCCCGGCTCGTTGAATGCGATATGTCCGTCGGGACCGATGCCGCCAAGGAACAGGTCGATGCCACCGGCCTCAGCAATCATCTCCTCATAGTGGGCGCACTCTGCTGCCAGGTCTTTGGCGTTGCCGTTGAGGATATGGATATTCTCTTTCGGGCAGTCGATATGGTTGAAGAGGTTGCGAGCCATAAAGGAGTGGTAGCTTTCGGGATGGTCCTCGGGCAGGTTCACATACTCGTCCATGTTGAAAGTGAGAACGTTCTTGAACGACACCCTACCCTCTTTGTTGGCTTTCACCAATTCGGCATACATTCCCTCGGGTGACGAGCCAGTAGGCAGTCCGAGCACGAAGGGTTTCTCTGCTGTGGGCTGTGCCTCGTTGATACGTTTGATGACGTGTTCGGCAGCCCATTTCGACATTTTCTGATAGTCGCTTTCGATAATTAGTCTCATATTCTTGTTGTTTTTCTTTGTTATTTACGGGGAGCAAAAATACTATTTTTTGCAGAAAAAGAATAAAAAACGGCTAAAAAATTCACAAACTGCCCTCATTTTGTCATCTCTTCTCCAAGCAAAACGGCGAATGGAGTGTATTTCAAGATGTCGGAAATCCTATCCGTTTTTGCACTTTGTACAGACACAAAAATAGAAGACTTGACGCTGTGCTCGGACACAGAATTGGGATATTTCTGCTTTTTGTCTATTTTATTGTGTCATGTCCGTTACTTATTGACAAAAAACAACGGTATTTCTTGAAGGAGTTATTTTCCCGACGTAATTTTGCCATCGAAAAGTTGAAGGGACAACAGTCCGACGCAAAAAATCAACGGTCAGGCTTCCCCTCCACCTGAAAAAGTAAAAATTCAAATAACAAATAAAAATTAAAAAAAGAAAGGAAAAAGAAGATGAAAAAGATGTTTTTTATCGCAGTGATGACTATCGTGGCAATGAGTGCTTCCGCACAACGTGAAGTAGGTTCGCTTACCCTCCAACCCAAAGTAGGTCTTAACGGCCCGATCATGTTCATGAATGACGACAACCTGGACTATGAAAATTTTGGTCGATTCGTAGGTGGTGCAGAAGTTGAATATCAAATCAAAAAATGGTTAAGTGTCTCGGCAGGCGTGCTCTATTCACAGGAAGGTGGAAAGACGAAAATCAAGGACATCAACGTAGTAGAGAAAGCCAAGCTCGACTACATCAACATACCCGTCATGGCCAACTTCTACGTTTGGAAAGGCCTCGCACTGAAAATCGGCGTGCAGCCCTCTTTCAAGGTGAACGAGAAGATTGAGCATGGCATGTCGCCCGCTCCCGTGCCTAATAAATATGCATTCGAAGACAAGGCTGAGGGTTTCGACCTGAAACTGCCCATAGGTATTTCCTACGACTTCGGTGGCATCGTACTGGAACTGCGCAGCGCGCCCGGAATGGTTCATCCCTTCAAAAACAAGAACTACATCAGTGCTACCGGTCAGCTGACCATCGGATACAAGTTCGCCCTGAAATAAGAATAAGCAAGTATCATCAGGCGAGTCGGGGGCACCTAAGCGGGTGCCCCTTTTGTATGGATATTTCATCACAAATGCGATGACCCTTTAAATCCCAATCAATGAGCGGATGAGGAACCAGATGACTGGCACCAACAATGCCGGCAACAGGTTGAGCGTGCGGCAGTCTTTCAGTTGGAGCAAGGAGAGGCCACTGCCTGTGATGAGCAGGCCACCGACAATCAACAGTTCTGCCATCAAGGCATCGCTGATGGCCGTGGCAGAGAGACGGGCCACCAGCCAGAACATACCCTGCCAACAAAAGAGGACAGGTGCCGCGAGTATCATGCCGATGCCGTAGGTGGAGGCAAACACCATCGACGACACGAAGTCGAGCGTGGCATTGGTGAAGAGGAAAGTGTGGTCGCCCTTCAGGGCGGAGAAGACTGGGCCGAGCATCGACAACGGACCGATACAATAGAGCAAGATGGCAGTGGCAAGGCCGTCGGCAAGCCGGTTCTTCTTCTCGTTATCCTGTTTGGAGAACCTGTCGACCATGCGCTTGAAACGGCCGTCGATGTCGAGGGCTGTTCCCACGACACCGCCGACAGCCAACGACACGATGAACAGCACAGGATATTCTGACTGGCTGAAATGCGAGATGGTAGCATTGAGGCCGATGGCCAGCGACGCCAGTCCCAGTCCCGTATAAAGCACTTCCTTGTACTTGTCCTTGATTCCCCGATGGAGCATTGCTCCGATGATGCCACCCACAATGATGGTAGCGGTATTGACGATGGTTCCGATCATATTTCTGGTTTGGTCTCTGCCGTTTGCTACTTCAAATATTATCTTTCCCTTACTTGCGAATGTTGAGCTTCCTTACTTAGTGATGTTGATTGATATTGTATTTTGGGGCACAATATTAACAATTTTATCGTAAAGAACAACAAGAATGGGTGGGGAAAATGGGAGTCGAGTAAAAGTTTTTTCTTTCAAAGATAAAAAAAAGCCGTTATTTTTATACTTTTGCAGAGAAAAAGCATTTGAACACGTCAGGCCATGAAACGTCTCATCATCATCATTGCTGTCGTCGTGGGGTTCGCACAGATGGGCATGGGTCAGGAAGAGCCCCAGCGCAAGAAAATCGCACTCGTGCTCAGCGGGGGTGGTGCAAAAGGTGTGGCCCATATCGGTGTGCTGAAAGTGCTTGAAAGAGCCGGGATGCCCATCGACATCATCACAGGCACCAGCATGGGCAGCATCATCGGAGGACTGTATGCCTGTGGGAACGATGCCATGCGGCTCGACTCCCTCTTTCGCGCACAAGACTGGGCGACGGTGCTCTCCGACAAGGACGACCTGAGATACCAAAGCCTGAAAGAACGAGAACAACACAACACCTACGCCCTCTCTACCAGTCTGAGGCTGAAAAAGAAAAAGAGGGCCACCATCGGTGGCGGCTTCATCATCGGCAAGAACATCGGCAGGATGCTCCGCACCTTAACCATTCCCTATACTGACTCCATAGACTTCGACGCCCTCCCCATCAGGTTCGCCTGCGTGGCCACCGATGTGGTGGACAACAGCGAACAGGTATTCCATAGCGGCGTGCTCAGCGAAGCCATGCGGGCGAGCATGTCGATTCCCGGTGCCTTCTCGCCTGTAAGGAAAGGCGACAAAGTGCTTGTAGACGGCGGACTACGCAACAATTACCCTGCCGACATCGCCAAAGAGATGGGTGCCGACTATATCATCGGCGTATCGGTAGCGAGCAAGTTGAGGACAGCGGAACGGCTGAACTCCACCGGCGACATCCTCCTGCAAATCGTCGACTTCAACACGAAGAACAAGTTTGACGAGAACATGGCCATTACCGACTTGCCCATTATCGTGAACACGGAGGGATACAGCACGGCATCCTTCAGTGCTTCGGCCATCGACACACTGATACAGCGCGGTGAGGATGCTGCCATGGAACACTGGGACGAGATAGTGGCTCTCAAGGAGAAACTCTTCCCCGCACAAACCCCACCACGTCGTATAATCACCCAGTCGATATTGTCGGACAACCCGACCTACAGAATCGGACAACTGAGGTTCGAGAACATGACTCCGAGCGACGAGACCTTTCTACGGACAAAATTCAAGTTGAGAGAAGGTGACAGCATCAACACTGAGCGCGCCAATCTCATCACCGTGTCCATCCGCCTCGACCTGTTCTACCAGAGTGCCGACATCCGCGTAGAGAACAATGCCATCGACATGGACGACGGCACCAAGGCAGCGAGAATCATTTTCATCGCCGGCGAAAAGAAACCCAACAAGATGAGTGTCGGCATCCGATTCGACAACAAGGAGATGGTAGCGTTGCAGTCGAACATTGCCTTCCCTCTCCGTAAGCGGCTACCCATGCAACTCGACTTCACTGTCCGCCTCGGAAAGCACATCATGGCAAAAGCCGACTATGAGCTTCACCCCACCAATTTCCTCCACCCCACCCTCGCTCTGGCATTCCACCGCAATGACATCAACCTGTTTGAGTATGGCGCGAAGAGCTACAACCTCACTTACAACCGCCTAGCTGCCGAGGCTGTGCCATTGTCGTTCTTTGTTCGTAATTTCCATATCAGTCTGGGTGCTGCCATGGACTATTATTTCAACAACAACCTGTTACTCGATCAAGTCAAGGAACACCAAATGGAGATACCCGACCACGAGCATTTCATCAGTTACTTCGCCAAAGTGAGCTACAACAGCGAGAACAACTGGTATTTCCCCACACGCGGAAGCAAGTTCAGTGCACGGTATGGGTATTACACCGACAATTTCGTGAAACTGCATGATGAAATCGGCATGCACGAAGTGAGTATGATGTGGCGCACGAATTTTCCCGTGGGAAGATGCCTCGCCATCCAACCCATGCTCTATGGCAGGCTACTTCATTGCAAAGAAACACCCGTCATCATCAGCAACATCGTGGGAGGAGAATGGTTCGGGCATTACATAGACCAGCAACTGCCCTTTGCAGGAATGGGAAACATGGAACTACAATGGGACAAGTTCTTTGCCGCACAGATGCAGGCACAATATTCCATGACCACGAACAACCACCTCTTGCTGAGGTTTGCAGCAGCGCAAAACAGCGACAAATACAAAGATGTGCTCAAAAGCAAGACCATGCTGGGCGCACTGCTGAGCTATTATTACAATGCGCCCACCGGACCAATAGGCGGGTCGATGGGATACAGCAACGTCACGGAAAAACTCTATTTCTATTTCAATCTCGGGTTTGTTTTCTGATTTCGGGCTGCGCCCGAATAAGGGGAGTTAAAGGGAAGTTAAAGGGAATGTTTTCGTTAAGCCAAATGAGCAGAGCCAAACTTGTTTGTGCTATGCCATGGCGAGAAAACATCGGCGAAGCCAAGTTAAAGGGAAGTTAAAGGGACATATGCACTGTTTCTCTACAGTTTGTCATGAACCCGTTTCTCTGCCATTTGCTCATGAAGATTTTCAAATGGTTATTACCCTCAAAACAAAAACCCCGGCATCACGCCGGGGCTTTCTTCTTGAATGTTTCAGCAGTCTGTCTTATGTAGTTATCTATTCTTGAAAATCGTATTTACGAGTGCAAAGATAACGAAAAAACCTACTCGACTCAAATTACCAGCCGCCGAAAGTCGAAAAAATCACGCAAACGTTTTCGTATGCTTATCTAAATCCATGAGGGGTAAAAGAGGATTAGCACCAATGGAAGATGATACTTGGGAGTGGAATGAAGGAGACAGAAGTGCAGGTTTCTCACGTATGATTTCTTTCATTTTCTGACAGTTGCGTTAGATTTTTTTAATTTTTTTTGGTCATTTGAAAGAAAAACACTATTTTTGTTTTTTGAAACTGATTGATTGATTTTTCCATCACAAATAGAATAAGGATGCAAGTCCCTTTTTCCCTTTTGGGGCAAATTTCATATAGATTATTTATTTAAATCTTTTAGGAAAATGAAAAAACTATTTCTTTTAGTAACCATCATGATGGTATCAACCTGTGCTTTTGCTCAGCATGCACCTGGTTCATTGACATTACAACCCCGTATCGGTTTTAGTGCCGCTGACTTCAACAACACCGCTGACACCAAGGCCCGCGTAGGTCTGGTTGTGGGTCCGGAGTTCGAATACACTTTCAGTAATCGCTTCAGCATCGCCGCTGGTCTGAACTACTCTCAGCAAGGTACAGAATTGAAAGATTACGATGTCACAGGTAAGTTTGACTACCTTACCATACCCGTCGTGGCCAACGTCTATCTCTTTAAAGGCTTTGCACTTAAAGCAGGCGTTCAGCCGGGAATCAATCTCTCCGCCAAAGTAGAAGTAAACGGCAAAGAAAATGACGTTGATGATGGTTTTGTGAAATCTTTCGATTTTGCCATTCCCGTGGGTTTGTCGTATGAATTCTACAACTTTGTGCTCGACGCTCGTTATGTCTTTGGTCTCACCAAGATTTTCGACGTGGATAAAATCAACAAGCAGGGTTTTGAAGGATTCGACCTCGACAGCAAGAATCTTGGATTCCAACTGACACTGGGCTACAAGTTCACCCTGATTCCTTGATTTAATCTTTAATCAAATGTGGGTGCCTTTGACGGCATCTTCATCGATATTTTCATACAAGTTCTGCTCACTCGCGTGCGAATGAGCAGAACTTTTTTCGTTTAGACTATATCAAGACCTTCGGCTATCTTTGACCTGCGGTCGAAGATAGGCTGCACCTCAGAAATGAAAATAAAAAATGCTTTTTTATTTTGCATTCCGTTCGGTTTGCACTATCTTTGCAAAAGCTATGAAAGAATTTGTGATTTCTGAGGCGCAAGCCGAAACTGCCGTCCTCGTGGGCTTGATTACCAAAGACCAAGACGAAGCCAAGACTAAAGAATACCTCGACGAATTGGAGTTTCTTGCCGACACTGCCGGAGCGGTGACCGTGAAGCGCTTTACCCAGCGCGTGAACGGTCCCTCATCGGTGACCTATGTGGGGAAAGGAAAACTCGAAGAGATACGCGACTATATCAAAGCCGAAGAGGATGCCGACCGCATCGTGGGCATGGTGATTTTCGATGATGAGCTCTCTGCAAAGCAACTGCGCAACATCGAGGAAGTGCTGAAAGTGAAAATCCTCGACCGCACTTCGCTCATCCTCGACATCTTCGCCATGCGCGCGCAGACCGCCAACGCCAAGACCCAGGTGGAGCTGGCACAATACCGCTATATGTTGCCCCGCCTGCAACGTCTGTGGACACACCTCGAGCGCCAGGGCGGTGGCTCGGGCTCGGGCGGCGGAAAAGGGTCGGTGGGACTGCGTGGTCCGGGTGAGACACAGCTCGAGATGGACCGCCGTATCATCCTCCAGCGCATGACCCTCCTGAAACAACGTCTGGCAGAGATTGACAAGCAGAAGACGACACAGCGCAAGAACCGCGGTCGCCTTATCCGCGTAGCCCTCGTGGGCTATACCAACGTAGGGAAGTCGACCATCATGAACCTGCTCTCGAAGAGCGAGGTGTTTGCCGAGAACAAGCTCTTTGCCACCCTCGACACCACCGTGCGCAAGGTGGTGGTGGAAAACCTCCCCTTCCTCCTCGCCGACACCGTGGGTTTCATCCGCAAATTGCCCACCGACCTGGTAGACTCCTTCAAGTCGACACTCGACGAGACCCGTGAGGCCGACCTCCTCATCCACGTCGTAGACATCTCACACCCCGACTTCGAGGAACAGATTACCGTGGTGGAGAAGACCCTCAGCGAACTGGGATGTTCGGAGAAGCCACTGATGATTGTCTTCAACAAGATTGATGCCTACCACTGGGTTGACAAGGAACCCGACGACCTCACCCCTCCGACAAAAGAGAACATCACCCTTGACGAGTTGCGCCGCACCTGGATGGCGAAACTCAACGACAACTGCATCTTCATCTCCGCACGCGAACACATCAACATCGACGAACTGCGCTCGGTGCTCTACAGGAAAGTGCGCGAACTACATGTGCAGAAATATCCCTACAACGATTTCCTATACCCTGAGGTGGAGGAATGAGCGTACGGGGAAACCTGAATTTCAGAACAATCATTAAAATCAATAACCACTTATTTATCAATGGAATACAGACAACTAAACCAAGAAGAAATTGCCTTGCTCGAAGAACGCGGCTGCAAGGCAGAAGACTGGGACCTCGTGATGGTGGCACCAGGATTCAATGCCAGTTATATCCGAAACACCTCGTTCTACGGCGAGATACGCATGGGCGTTTTCGAAAAAGAGATAGAGGTGAGCAAGGGTTTCGTGAAGCACTGTGGCATCAAGAGCACCACCCTGCGCAATGTGACGATGGGCGACAACTGCCTCATCGAGAACATCGGAAACTTCATCAACAACTACACCATCGGTGATGAGTGCTACATCAGCAACGTGAACACCATTGAAACCACTGAGGGGGCTACCTTCGGCGAAGGAAACCTCATCTCCGTACTCAACGAGGTTGGCGACGGCAACGTGATGCTCTTCGACGGACTGACGAGCCAGTTGGCCGCCTTCATGGTGAAGCACTACCGTGACAAGGAACTGATGAAGCAGATTTTCAAGCTCATCCGCAAGGAAGTGGAGGCCAGTGTGCCCGAACGCGGTACCATCGGCAGGAACGTGAAAATCATCAATACCGGCGAGATAACCAACACCCATATCAATGATGACTGCGAAATCAGCGGTGCCTGCCGCCTCAGCGACTGCTCCATCAAGAGCATTCCCGAGGCCAGCGTATATATCGGGTCGGGCGTGATTTGCGAGAACTCCATCATCTACGACGGCAGTTCGATACTCAACAGCGTGAAGCTCGAGAACTGTTTCGTGGGAGAGGCCTGTAAGATTACCAACGGCTTCGCCGCAGAGAACAGCATATTCTTCGCCAACAGTTTCATGTCGAACGGCGAGGCATGCGCTGCCTTCTGCGGTCCGTTCTCCGCCAGTCACCACAAGAGCTCGCTGCTCATCGGTGGAATGTTCTCATTCTACAACGCCGGGTCGGCCACCAACTTCAGCAACCACGCCTACAAGATGGGACCCATGCACTACGGCACCCTCGAGCGCGGTGTGAAGACTGCCAGCGGCGCATACATCCTCATGCCGGCACAGATAGGCACCTTCTCGGTGTGCTTCGGAAAACTGATGTATCACCCCGACACCCGAAACCTGCCTTTCTCGTACCTCATCGCCTACGGCGACACGATGTACCTGAACCCCGCACGCAACCTCACTACCGTAGGACTCTACCGCGACATCCGCAAGTGGCCGAAGCGCGACAAGCGTCCACGCAGCGGACAGAAGAGCATCGTGAACTTCGACTGGCTCAGTCCGTTCTCCGCCGGCGAGATTCTCGAGGGCAAGCAGGTGCTCGAGAGCCTGAAGGCTGCCTCTGGCGACAGGGTGTCGACCTACAACTACCACGAATACGTGATTAAGGCGAGTCACCTACGCCTGGGCATCCAGCTCTACGACATGGCCCTCCGAATCTACATGGGCGCAGTGCTCAAGCGCCACAAGCTCGAGCTGCCGAAGAGTCCGATAGGCAAAGGCAAGTGGAGCGACCTTGCCGGTCTTCTCCTTCCCGAGACCGAGGAATACCGCCTCGTCGACGACATCAAGAACGGGACCATCATCGACATCTATGACATCCTCGACCGGTTCACCGAGATTCACCAGAACTATTCGGAGTATCGCTGGACATGGACCTACCAGATGATTCTCGACTACTACGGTCTGGAAACCCTCACCGAGGAAGATGCACAGAACATCCACCAAGACTATATCACCGCACGCCGCAAATGGATTGCCGAGATACAGGCCGATGCCGAGAAGGAATACGCCCTCGGCGACGTGGACAAGGAAGTGCTCGACAACTTCATCACCCAACTGAAGGGAGAGATGGACTATGAGAACGAAATCAAGATAGAATCATAACCCCAACCAAAAAGCAAACAAATGAAAATACGACTGACCTTCATTGCCATGGCGTGCGCCATGACAATGACACTGGGCGCCAAAGACTACCACTACACCACCGTGCCCGGCGACTTGACACAGACCCGTATCTACAAGCTCGACAACGGGCTCACCGTCTACCTCTCCGTGAACAAGGAGAAGCCACGCCTGCAGGCCAATATCGCCGTCAGGACCGGCTCACGCAACGACCCCGCCGAGACCACCGGCCTTGCCCACTACCTGGAGCACCTGATGTTCAAAGGCACGAAGCAGTTTGGCGTGACCGACCCCGTGGCCGAAGCCCCCTATCTCGACGATATCGAGGCTCGTTACGAGAAATACCGCAAGATGACCGACCCTGCCGAGCGCAAGCAGGCCTACCATGAGATAGACAGTGTGTCGCAGCTCGCCGCCAAGTATTTCATCCCCAACGAGTATGATAAGCTGATGTCGGCCATCGGCAGCGAAGGCACCAATGCCTATACCAGCAACGACGTGACGTGCTATGTGGAGAACATCCCCTCGAACGAGATAGAAAACTGGGCACGCGTGCAGGCCGACCGTTTCCAAAACATGGTCATCCGTGGCTTCCACACCGAGCTTGAGGCCGTGTACGAGGAAAAGAACATCGGCATGGCACAAGACCAGCGTAAGATGTGGGAAGCCCTCTACGCCCTGCTCTTCCCCACCCACCCCTATGGCACGCAGACCACCATCGGCACGCAGGAGCACCTGAAGAACCCATCTATCACCAACATCAAGAACTATTTCCGCAACTACTACGTGCCCAACAACGTTGCCATCTGCATGGCAGGTGACTTCGACCCCGATGAAGTGATTGCCATCATCGACAAGTATTTCGGCAACTGGAAACCCAACGCACAGCTCAACGTCCCGCAGTTCGCCCCACAGGCAGCCATCACCTCGCCGCGCGATACCAGCGTGATAGGCAAGGAAGCCGAATACCTGATGATGGGATGGCGCTTCGGCAAGGCCAACTCCGGACAGGTAGACACGCTCAACATCATCAGCAGCGTGCTCGCCAATGGCAAGTGCGGACTGTTCGAGGTGGACCTTGAGCAGAAGATGCGGCTGATGTCGGCAGGCGCCTTTGCCGACGAGATGGCCGACTACTCGCCGTTCGTGCTCGTCGGCTACCCGAAAGACAACCAGAGTCTTGACGAAGTGCGCCAGTTGCTGCTCGAAGAGATGGGCAAGCTGCGACGCGGCGAGTTCAGCGACGACCTCATCCCCGCTGTGGTAAGCAACGCGAAGCTCAGTTTCTTCAAGTCGATACAGAACAACAGCAACAGGGCCAGCATGATGGTAAATGCCTTCATCAACCAGCAGTCATGGGAAGACGTGGCCAACTACGTGGAGCGCATCTCCAAGATATCGAAGCAAGACGTGGTGAACTTTGCCAACAAGTATCTCGGTGACAACAACTATGTATGTGTATATAAACGCGTGGGCACCGACTCCACACAGGTGAAAATAGACAAGCCCGAGATTACCGCCATACCCACCAACCGTGAGTTGACCAGCCAGTTCCTCAACGAAATCAAGAACGCCTATGTGAAACCCATCTCACCAAGGTTCCTCGACTTCGAGAAAGACCTCACCGTGGGAAAGACGAAGAAAGGACTGCCCCTGCTCTACAAGCACAACGAAGAAGACGGACTCTTCAACCTTACGTTCATGTATGACTTCGGCGAGGAGAGCGACCTCAACCTCAGCTACGGTCCCTCTTATCTCGACTATATCGGCACCGACAAGAAGAGCGTGAGCGACATCAAGCTCGACTTCTACAAGCTCGCCTGCAACTACTCCGTCAACGTAAACAGCTTCTACACCACCGTAAACCTCAACGGACTGAGCGAAAACATGTCGGCAGCCCTTGCCCTCCTCGAAGACCTGCTGCAGAATGCCAAGGCCGATGCCGACTCCTACTCGCAACTCGTCGACCTCCTGATGAAGAGCCGTATGGATGCCAAAAAGAACCAGAGTTCGAACTTCAGCGCACTGAGGAACTATGTCACCTACGGCACCTACAACCCCCAGCGCAACATGCTCAGCGAGGCAGAGCTACGTGCAGCCGACCCACAGCATTTCCTCAACCTCCTTGGAGGACTGAAGAACTACGAGCACACCGTGATGTACTATGGTCCGATGAGCGAGAAGGAGCTGAACAAGGTGCTGGGCAAGTACCATAAGACCAACAAGCGCCTGCTGCCCGTTCCCGCCGGCCGTGAATACATGGAGCAACTCACCCCCACCAACGAGGTGTATATCGCTCCCTACGAGGCAAAGAACATCTACATGATACAGTACCACAATGAGGGTAAGCACTTCAACCTGGACGAGGCACCCGTGCGTACGCTGTTCAACGAGTATTTCGGAGGAGGCATGAACACCATCGTGTTCCAGGAACTCCGTGAGAGCCGTGGCCTGGCCTACAGCGCCTCTGCCAACTACAGCACGCCCTTCCGCCTGAACCATCCCGAGTCGTTCCTTACCTACATCGTGTCGCAGAACGACAAGATGATGGACTGCATCAGCACTTTCAAGAGCATCATCGACACCATCCCGCAGAGCCAGGCCGCCTTCGACATCGCCAAGCAGAGCGCGATAAAGAGCCTGCAGACCGCCCGCACGACGAAGTTCAGCATCCTCAGCAACTACTACTGGGCAAAGAAACGCGGTTTCGACTTCGACCTCAACGAGCGCATCTACAACGCCCTTCCCGGTGTGACGCTGCAAGACATCGTCAATTTCGAGCGCAAGAACATGGTGGGCAAGACCTACAAGTACATCATCCTCGGCGACGAGAAGGAACTCGACATGAAAGCCCTGGAGAAGATTGGTCCGATACACCGCCTCAGCACCGAGGAAATCTTCGGATACTAACACGGAATGAAGCATCCAGTTCTGGAATTACCGGATGAAAGGATGATGTCTTACAAAAAAAGAAGATAACCAAAGCATATCCACCTTATAAATCCAAAACATTATGGCAAAAACACCCGAATTCAAGTATGCACCCATGTTCCAGTTGGGTGAAGACAAGACCGAGTACCGCCTGCTGACCAAAGAAGGCGTCAGCGTGGGCGAGTTCGAAGGCCATCCCATGCTCAAGGTGAGCAAGGAAGCCCTTACCCTCCTGGCCCAGCAAGCCTTCCACGACTGCGAATTCATGCTCCGCCGCGAGCACAACGCGCAAGTGGCCGCCATCCTCACCGACCCTGAGGCAAGCGAGAACGACAAATACGTGGCCCTGCAGTTCCTCCGCAATGCAGAGACATCGGTGAAAGGCATACTCCCCTTCTGCCAGGACACCGGCACCGCCATCATCCACGGCGAGAAAGGACAACAAGTGTGGACCGGGTTTGAGGACGAGGAGGCGCTGAGCCTCGGTGTCTACAACACCTATACCGAGGACAACCTGCGCTACTCGCAGAATGCCCCGCTCAACATGTACGACGAGGTGAACACCCGCTGCAACCTGCCTGCCCAGATCGACATCGAGGCCGTGGAAGGTATGGAATACCGTTTCGTGATGGTGGCCAAAGGCGGTGGCTCTGCCAACAAGACCTACTTCTACCCCATGACGAAAGCCACGATACAGAACGAGGGCACCCTGCTTCCCTTCCTCGTAGAGAAGATGAAGTCGCTCGGCACAGCTGCCTGCCCGCCCTACCACATCGCCTTCGTCATCGGCGGCACGTCGGCAGAGAAGAACCTGCTCACCGTGAAGCTCGCCAGCATCAAGTACTACGACAACCTGCCCACCACGGGTGATGAGACAGGCCGTGCCTTCCGCGACATCGACCTGGAGGCAAAACTCCTCGAAGAGGCCCATAAGATTGGCCTCGGTGCACAGTTCGGCGGCAAGCATCTCGCCCACGACATCCGTGTGGTACGTCTTCCCCGCCATGGTGCCTCCTGCCCCATCGGCATGGGCGTGTCGTGCTCTGCCGACCGCAACATCAAGGCGAAGATCAACGCCGACGGCGTGTGGCTCGAGAAGATGGACGACAACCCCACCGAGCTTATTCCAGAAGAGATGCGCCAGGCCGGCGAGGGTGGCGACGCCATCGTCATCGACCTCGACAAGGGCATCGACTCCGTGCGCGCCGAGTTGTCGAAATATCCCGTGAGTACCCGTGTGAACCTGAAGGGCACCATCATCGTGGCCCGCGACATTGCCCACGCCAAGCTCAAGGCCCGTCTTGATGCCGGCGAGGAGATGCCCGCCTACTTCAAGGACCACCCCATCCTCTATGCCGGACCGGCAAAGACTCCCGCAGGCTATCCTTGCGGTTCGATGGGCCCCACCACAGCCAACCGCATGGACCCGTACGTAGACGAGTTCCAGGACCATGGTGCCTCGCTGGTGATGATAGCCAAGGGTAACCGCACCCAGGAAGTCACCGATGCTTGCAAGAAGCATGGCGGATTCTACCTCGGTTCGATAGGTGGTGCTGCCGCCGTGCTCTCGCAGTCGAGCATCAAGTCGATAGAATGTGTGGAATATCCCGAGCTGGGCATGGAAGCAATATGGAAAATCGTTGTCGACGACTTCCCCGCCTTCATCCTCGTGGATGACAAGGGCAATGACTTCTTCAAGCAGCTCAAGCCCTGGGCACCATGTAAATAAAGCCTAAGGGCTTTAAGGACTTTAGGGGCCTTAGAGTCGTTGTACAGCCCATAGAGACTCAAAGCATTTGGATCTTAAGAGTCTAAGCATTCGGCTCTAAGACCTTAAGCACCTTAAGGTCTTTAAGAACCATATAAGCTTTTACAGCAGGCATGGCATTAGGCGATGCCTGCTGTTTCTGTATCGCCAACAACGAACTGTTTCAGGTTGCTCACGTCCTTGCGCTCCGCCTCGTCGAGGAAACTGCGGAAACTATCGAGCAAGTCGAGCTGCGACACCGATGCGTTATGTGTCTGTTGTTCGAAGAGCTTGCCACTCACGCTGGCTCCTTCCGCCTTGCCCTGCAATGCCCCGTTTACTCCCGAGATGTCTTCCATGAATGCGAGCTGCGTGTTGAGCAGTTCGCTGATGCCCACGTTTACCGCATTCGCAGCCACCTGCTGCGGAAGCAAGGCACCGTTGCGGGTCTTCACGGGGATGACCCCGTTGAAGAGCGCCCACTGGCTTGCGATATCATCGATGGTGTATCCGTCGGGGATACTCTCTTCGGGCACGAGGAGCACGCCTTTTGCCGAGGACCTCATCACCCAGTCGTAGAGCGTGATAAGTCTGTTGGTATAGCGCTGCTGGTCGATGATGTCGGCAACAAACGAGTGTATCTCTCCATCGACGTAAGGATAGGCCTTGAACACATACGGGTGTTTACGATGAGCATAGGGTGACCTGCCCTCAGAGAGCACGTCGCCGAAAGGCGTGAGGTAATAATACCGCCATTCGTCGGTCATCATCCACTGCGTATGTATAAGCGCCACGGCATCGGCAGGCCTTCCCGCAGCAGCAGCCATGTCGTGCCGCCATTGGTTCACCGCCTCCACGTCGGCCACGGCAGCCACGTCGGTAAGAAAGAGTTGTCCGGTAGCTGTGTCATGACAGAGATATCCCGGCCGCCTTTCCCTCCGCCACAGTTCGTAGACGCGGCATGCCGCAGGGTTTGCCGGTGTTCGGAATGCCTTTGCCATGGACCTCGCCGCTGCAAAGTAGTCGGTGGTCCGTGTCAATCGCTCGGCATAAGTCTCCGGAGCGTAGATATCGGCGAGCCTCGCGCAGTCGGCGGCATCGGTGGCAAACTCCGCACAGAGTGTGTCGAAAGCGAGGTCGTGTATCTCTCCCACCAGCCCCACGTCCCATCCCCGTGTGTCGCGGTAGGCAGTGTCGATGATGAATCGTGCCGGCGACACGTTGTCGGTGAAGCATTCCCGTCGGCCCTGCCTCTCGCCAAAGGTCTTCCGCTGCACCGTCATGCCCGAGATGAGGAATTCCTCGAGTGCCCGTGCATTGAGTTCACACATGTCATTGAGGCGCCGCATCCTGCCGAGGGCCTCACGCAACACGGCATCCTCGCCGCTGAGCCGTTCAACTGCACCTTCCGTCGCAGCGTCGTGTTGCTGGCGGTAGAGTCCGAGGACCTGTTTCACCAATCGCCTGATCAAGTTGTTTTTCAGCGGTTCGCTGCCCATGCTGCGAATATACTGTTCTTCCCTTACCCATTGCCCCTCCATCATCACGAGGTCGCCCCACTGGTCGCCATAGCAGTAGCGTTTGCATCGTTCGCGGCGACGACGGAAGTCGGCTGCATTTTCCCAGTAGCGCTGTGCTTCTTCGAGCAATGCTTCATTTTTCGTAAATCTCTCCATGTGTTAATCTATTTTTTCAGCAAAAATACATCTTGTAGTATTTTCAGGCATGGCATTTTCACGGAGTTGGCACATCAAGCAAGGCAAATCTCCAGAAGGTCATAACAAATTGTCAGTAAAAGATTTACAATTTGATTTTTAACGTCGCTAATATGTTTACATTTTGAAGATATTAACGCAAATTAACGACGATTTAGACATTTAATGCGTATTTTTGCGAAGAAGAAAACTAGATGACGGGCTAACCACCAGACTCTTCCATCACTAACCTTATAAAAAATCATATTTTGGTACACATTGGAGAATTAATCAAACAGACATTGAAACAAAGGCGAAAGTCGGTGGTCTGGTTTGCAGGAGAATTGTCATGCAGCCGCACCAACGTATATAAGATATTCTCGAAACAATCTATCGATACGAACGATTTGCTGAGGATTTCCAGAATACTTGACTACGATTTCTTTGTACTTTACAGCAATGAGCTACGCCTTCTAAAAAGTGGACAATGATTTTCACAAACGAGTAAACAAGAACACGAGCATGCCATCGGTCTGAAGGTATGCTTGTTTTTTTTTGCAAAAAAGTTGCAAAGTACATTTTGTTTTTGTACTTTTGCCCATGCATAGCATCATAGCATCATCGGACATGGTATTCACATTGTCGAACATGATGTGGTTGTGCTACTGCTCAGCGAGAAAACGCAGATTGGAAATGTATATGAAACGTTGTGCCTTTGCGGCAGCCCTCGTGCTGTTGCTCATGGGATGTGTGGAGAAGAAGACCACCATCGGTCAGGCAGAATTCAAGGACAAGAAAGTGTTTGTTGACGACGCTCCCTTTACCGGTGAGGTATGGAGTGACGACGGCAAGACGTGGTGTCTGGAGTCTGAAGCCGGCGAGATGGTAGGATTCACCCTTTACCATACCAATGAGAACAAGGCGCTTACCCTCTCCGCCCCCGACTCCCTGAAGGCCTACGCAGAGAATGGCGAGGAGATTTCCCTCGACTCCTTCAACAATGCCTACAAGTCTCTTGCCAGGGAGGTTCCTGAATTGGCTGGTCTCATCAAAGGAAGCACAGAATAACCTTCTGCATGAAAAAAGCTTTTATCATCATAGTCATCCTCATGCTTGCCGCTGGTGGTGCCGGATGGTATTACTACGACAGGGAACAGAAGCGTGAGGCTGCGGAGCGTGCCGCCCACGACTCCATCCGCCGCGCGCGTGATTTGGAGAATGCCCGTCTGGCCGCCCTCGACCAGGCCCGCCGCGACTCCCTGAATGCCTATGAGAAGACCCATTCGCCTGCCGTTATCCGCGAGGCGCTGATGAAGCTGCTTGCCGACGAAGTGATGAACGGCCGCAATAAGATGAGCGGTGATAACTGGACGGAGCGAATCAAGATATTGCGTGAGCAATGCGAGAACGTCATCGCCTACAACAAGGGCAACGATGCCGACTCCGTGTTCCGCGCTTTCAGTTTCAGGGGTCTGATGGGTGACGACGTACGCATTCTCTCCGACAGTGTGACTAAAGTGTATTATGTGTCGCAAGATTCGGCGTGGGCCGACGTGCATTTCAAGATACAGGACTATCCCGAAGGGCAGGATGTCACCTATAAGTTGCTCTTCTATGACGGCAGATGGATTCTCGACGACTTCATCTTCGACTATGACGATGGGGAGCGGGTGATAGAGTCGGAAGAAATGAAATGGTTTATCGACTATTACGGTGAGCCTTCCGGTGATGCAGGAGCCCCTGCGGAGAAGCCGAGTGCGACAAAGCCGAGGGAGGTAGCGCCTTCCGCGGACACGAAAAAGAAATAGTTTTGGGCCTTTTAGGCAGTTCATTATAAAGAATAACCATCCATTCATTCTTTATCTATAGGAGAGCGGCTGTGATGGGGGCAACCCCACTCACGGCCGCTCGATTTTTGTACATCTGCCACCTATATAAACAGAAATACAGAGATACAGAGAATGAAAATCCCCGTATCCCTGTATAGGAATATTGATGTCGGACGAATCAGTCGTTCTTCACCAGCACGACCTCGGCCTTTCTCAACAGTTTCTCTTTCCTGTAGAATCCGTCGCGCTTGATTCTCAACACAGTACCCTCCTCTTTCTCGTCGTCGGGTTCAGTGCCCACGATTTGCGCTTTCGAGGCATCCATTACCCCATTGGGGAAGTCTACCTTCTTCACACCATAACGCTCGAGCACCTCGAGGAGTTTCTCCTTTGCAGTGAGCAGTCGGTCGATGGCTCCCTTGCAGATGCGGCTTTGGTCAAGTCCCCGCTCATGGATGCTGTCTTCTGCCCATTCAAAGGCTTCAAGCACCTGCAGGAAATCCTTGCATATTTCCCCCACTTGGTTGTCGCTCGACTGTTCCTGTGTGGAAATCCAATTATTCAGACGGATATTATCTTCGAAAATCTTCTGGATCTCTTCTCTTAAATCATCGATTTTACTCATAAGACGGCGTTGTTAGTTATTTCACGAGGATTTGCTGTCCAATCTCAAGGTGCTCGGTAGGTTTCATGCCATTCATCCTGGCTATCTCCTCGTCTTTCACCTTTCCCTTGTATAGTTTCTGTGAGATGCCCCACCAAGAGTCACCTTTCTTCACGGTGTAGTATTTCTTCCCGTCTTTCACGGTCACCTTGTCGGCAGGAGCAGTCACGCTCTCTGTGCTTTGTGCCTGGGCATCGTCGGCAGCAGCCGTCTTTGCCTCTTCTGTCTTCTGGGCCTTCTCATCATCGGCCGTGGCTGTCTTTACCTCGGCTGTGACAGCTACGGGATTGTTTATCCGCTCATGAAGTGCGGCGATGGAGTCTTCGAGCAGCGACACACGCTCTTTAGCCTCAGCAGCCGAGGCTTCTGGATTCTTGGTGAAATACAAGAGTGCGAAGAGTGCGGCGAGGGCGAAGCCGAGTATGGCGAGAGGTTTCCATTTTGCGGATGTTACGCCGCTGCCAGCCTCTATTTCATTGAGGAGCCTGAAGACCTTCAGGTCACTTCCACAATCAGGACACCTTACTACTCCCTTGGTGTAGTCAGGAATGTCATTTCTCCCACAGACGGGGCATTTCGTACTATCTGTCATAATCTATCTACTAATATCGGCAGTGCCGTTTCCAAAAATCGCCCCAAAGATACAATTTATTTTTCACATTCCATTCATTTTTTGAAGAAATGTTTTGATTTTAAGCAACTTCGCCGTTTTAGTAGCCAATAATCCCACGTTACCTCTGTTCCGCTATCCGAAGAAAAAGGGATATAAAAGGAAAGAAGTTTTGACTTCCCTACCTGTGAAAGTAGAAATTACTTGATAATGATTTTCTTTCCATTGAGCACATAGACCCCTTTGGGCAGACCCTCTGTGGTCATGGCGTCTTTTCGTGCGATGTTTCCGCTGAGCGTGTAGATATCGCCCAGACTCTGCTCTCTGATGCTCACCAGATTGTCATCGACATAAGTCTGTTGTCCACCCTCGTCCACGTTCACATCGATGGCGCTGAGGCCGTTGCCTTCGGTCTTGAAATAGCCTTTGAAGGCCTTCACGGTGGTGGTGCCTGTCGACTTGTACAAAGCGCCGTTGCTGAAGAAATAGCAGTCTTTCGGCACCGTGGTGTAATTACTTACGCCCACGAAGGTGAAAGGCCCCACCTTGGTGTTCACCGCCTCTGTGAGCGGACTGGAAGCCTTCGGCACAAAGCGTCGTGTCATGGTAGCCACCTGCTCCAGTTCATTATCACTTTGGATATATATGAGCACAGGAGTATTGGCAGGGATGCCATCCTGTGTGACGGAGAACCTCAGTGAGTGGTCGTCGCCACCGGTAAAGAGCGCCACCCTGGTGTCATTGCCGAAGGCGGCCTTCACCTCGTTGTCGTCAAGCTGGAACGGCAGCCACATGGTGAGCCAACGGTTGGTCTTCAGCGACATATTGGTATGCACGTTATACTTTTCCAACTGACTTTCCGATGCCAGGTATGTGGCAGGCTCTTCAGTCATCTCGTCGAGATAGAGTCCACGCATCACCATGGCATCCTGGTCGGGCAGGTGGAAGTCGAAGCTGATGGTCCCGTCGTCATTCTGTGTGATGTCGGTCATCTCGCGTCCGTAGAGGAAATACTTCTTGTCTGTACCGTTGTATTGCACCATCTGCGGGTAGGTGGAGTCGGAGAAGGCATCGTGCCCGGGTTGCGGGAAGGGAACGCCCGTCTGCAAGTCGTAGCCTACGTAGTATCCTCCGTTGTAGTAATATACCAACGGGTTGTTGTCGGCATTGATTACCCTGAACCGTTCGTGCTGGTTGTATTTGGGATACCTGGAGCAGTTCACCACATTGTAGCGCCACGCAGTTTCACTGAAATCCACCCTGTATACCAGCAGTCCGAACGCCGGCAGTCCGGCATCCCATCTGTCTTTCTGTCTGTTCTCGATGATATAATATTCCGTACTGTCGGGATTGTCGGTATAAAAGAGATAGGTCTCACCGTTTTTGGAGAGGGGCTGTATGTCCCTGATCTTGCACGACTCGCTGAGCACGACGGGGTCGAGCCATCCCAGGCACATTTTCTCGTATGCCGAATAGCCTGCCGGACAGTATCCACTTCCGTTTTTCTCGCCACTGCCCATGACGTCGAAGAATCCCACGCCATAGCCCGACCAGTGTACCACATCATAGAGGTCGGGGAATCCAAAGCAGTGCGAGTATTCATGAATGAACGTACCTATTGCCCTTGGCACCTTCTTGTTTCCCGAACTCGTCAGTTCGCTTACCATGCAATAAACGTCGAGCGTCATGCCATCAAGCTGTATTGGCATGACCTTGCTCTCTGTAAGCGTGTACTTGTGAGCCCATATGGAATTCGAGGAGCTTTCGCCTCCTCCAGCATAGACAATCGCCACTTGGTTGACACAACCATCGCCATTCCAGTCGTAGTCGCTGTAGTCGACCAGTTCATCGGCGAGAATGAAAGCCTCTTTTGCCATCTCGCCGCTTTTCTCATTTCTGGTGGTGCCGGCATAGTAGGCGCTGTTCTTGCTCAGCGTGACGGGGCCCACCACGTCGAAGGTAAGGTCAAACTTCCCGTAACTCTGGTCGTAGAAATAGTCGTGCACCGACCCGATGTATTTTCCTTCCGATAGATTCTCTTGATTGAGGAATTTGTTGAAATGTGCCTTGGTGTCACCAGTGATATCGGGTGAGAACTTCCACGCCGTGGAAGCGTCCGTCCCTCCATTACCGTCACCGTCGCCGAACTCGACGAGGATGACGAGTCCTTTTTTCTTTCCCAGGAAACTCGACTTGTCAGGGTAGTAGTCTCTCTCCTTCGACGAGAGCTTGCGCAACGACATGTGGCTTTCGGCTTCGCTAAGACGCTGAAGGATGAAAGCCTCGCGCTTTTGTTCCAAGGTTGCCTCGTCGATAAGCGAGAAGGTACCCTTGGCATTGGGCATATACGTATTTCCGTTGGTGTCGACGAGGAAATGGAAGTGCTCGTCGCCAACCCATTTTGCCGTTATCTCTGTGCCGTCATCCAGTTTCACCTGCATCCATGCGTTGGGGTCGGCCTCATCGGCATATGATAGTGCCGCAGCCGTCCAAGCGATGATGAGCACCAGTAGCCTCAAGTATGGCTTACAAGTCATCCTCATCGTTCCACAATCCTTTAGGTTGAACATTGAGGTCAGCTTCACAAGGCGGGTTTTTCTCATCATAGTCAGCATATTCAATGACAACAGATGACATCCCCAGTTTTGACAAACCAAGGATATCGCCTTCCGGCAACATACAATCCACCGTGATGCACGGCTTTACATAAAATTTTCCCATAGTGAAATGAATATGTATAGACAACAATGCATGCTCTCCCCTCACGGGATTACACTGATTACAATCGTAAAAATTCCACTATATGAAGCCACCATGGATATATGGTGATTCACCTATCCTGTTATGAAAGGATGGTGTAAAAACAGGGTCAGACTGTTTTGTTTAGGTTACAGCAATTCGTGCCAGACTTAATAGTCTGACTCTTCTTCTTCCCAGAGATAGTTGCTATTTCCGCCACTAACAAATGAAGGATTGCCAATCGATCCACCCGTGGAAGGAATGCCTTCCCTGTAGTTCCCAGTTCCAGGATTAACAGTTGTCTCGAAGGAATCAACCAGCAGAGGGGTTTCCGTATAAGTCTGTACCTCTATTTCGGTGACAGGTTTTGCATAGCGCATTTTTTCCATAATAGTGAAATTGTAGTGTGACAAGTTTTGAAGGTTGTGATTTCCGCCATGTCGCATGGAGGACAATCCTCTAATATTGAATGGTATGGATGTATCATGCATGTGCCCCGTAGAGGTGTCACAATAACACGAATACGGGGCAAAATTAAGAAAACGAGTCGTAATGTGCAAATTTTTTCTAAAAAAATTTCACTTTTGTATCCAAAAAATGGTCTAAATCACAAAGTTTATGCGATTTACGAGGTTTTATCCTGTCAATTTTATAGCAAAAACATCCCCTAACATTTACTCATCGGCACCCGCCTTATGGCAATGCCTGCAGCCACTGCCATCGAAACAATGTGTACAGATGCGGTCTTTGGGGAGCCCTATCGACTTCACGAGGTTTTCGATTTTGTTGAACCTCAGCGTAGTGATTCCCAGGCGCTGGGCTATCTCATCGACCATCCGATGATACTCTGGCGTGTCGGTGGTGGAGTATTTCTCGAGGTTCTTCTCCGGGTCACCCTCAAAGTCCTGTATCACCCTACGGGTAATGAGTTCGAGGTCGCTCTTCGAACTGGTGAAATTGATGAAGGGGCAGCCATACACCAGTGGTGGGCACGAGATACGTGCATGCACCTCGCTGGCACCATATTCAAAGAAGGTGCGCACGTTGTCGCGCAACTGTGTGCCACGCACGATGGAATCGTCGCAGAACACCACTTTTCTTCCGGTGAGGATGGCCTTGTTGGGAATGAGTTTCATCTTTGCCACGAGACGTCTCCGTGACTGGTTGCCCGGTGTGAAGCTCCTGGGCCATGTGGGCGTGTATTTCAGTACGGCACGTTTATAAGGTATGCCATGTCCCTCGGCGTATCCGATGGCCATTCCCACGCCCGAGTCGGGCACACCACACACGATGTCGGCCTCGGTCTTGTCTTCCTGTCCCATGATGAAGCCGTTGCGCTCGCGCATGTCTTCCACGTTCACGCCGTTGTAGTCGCTGGTGGGGAATCCATAGTACACCCAGAGGAAGGCGCAAATCTGCTCCTTGGGGAAAGGTTTCTGGAGAATTTCGATGCCGTCGGCCTTCAACTTCACGATTTCCCCTGGTCCGAGGTCATGGTCGATAGTGTAGTCGAGGTTGGGGAAGCTCGACGACTCGCTGGTGGCAGCATACGCCCCCTCTTTCTTTCCGATGACGATGGGTGTGCGCCCATACTTGTCGCGTGCTGCGATGATGCCGTCTTCAGTGAGGATAAGCATCGAACACGACCCTTCTATCTTCTCGTAGACGATATTGATGCCTTCGACGAACGACGTGCCCATGTTGATGAGCAGTGCCACGAGTTCTGTCTGGTTGATTTTGTTGGCCGACATCTCGCTGAAGTGCATGCGCTTGTCGAGGAGTTGCTTGGCAATCTCAGGCATGTTGTTGATTTTCGCCACAGTGACCACGGCATACCGTCCGAGGTGTGAGTTGACGATGATGGGCTGTGGGTCGGTGTCGCTGATGACGCCGATGCCCTGGCATCCTTGGAATTGTTCGAGTTCGTCTTCAAACTTCGACCTGAAATAGTCGCGCTCAAGACTGTGGATGGAGCGGCTGAAACCCTTCTCCGGGTCGAAGGTAGCCAGACCTGCACGTCGTGTACCGAGATGTGAGTTGTAGTCTGTGCCATAAAACAAATCGTTGACACAGTCGTTTACAGAAATAGTCCCAAAAAAACCTCCCATTGAAAATACTATTTTTACCTTCTTTTCAAATATCGAATTATGCTAATCTGGGTGCAAAGGTAGTGAAAACCGAGCGCAATGCGAAACAAATAACAAAGTTTTTTGTTTCCATATTCTTATCTCATGGCGAGCACCTCACTGAGGAGATAGGCGCGGTGAGTGTCGACACAGGCGTAGCTGGGTGTGACTACAGGCTGACCGTCGAACGACTGGGTATGTCCGAAAATCTGGAAAAGGCCATTGTCGAGTGTCCCCATTTCATTGCAGTCGGCCCATAGCGGTCCGCCACAGGGGTCAAGTCCGCCTCTTATGTATCCTATCTCCGACAACGCCGCCATCCCTTCGTAAGACTCGGTAAGATGGTTCAGGTTCTCGGCGTTCAGTTCACCGATGAGCTGTGCATGTCGCCGATACCAATCCGGCACCACGCCAGCATGTGTAAGCAAGCAGCGCACCCCATCGTACTCCGCTTCGTATGCCATGGAGAAATACCCGCTGAAGGTAGCGAAGAGATATTCGTACCGTTCTGCCAGCCGGCGTGAGTATCTGCTCCCCATGGCGAGTTTACGGAAGACCTGCGACTTGTAGTGCATGTCGTGGTTTCCCAGCAAGAGCACGGTCTGCTCGCGGTGGTCGATGACATAATGGAGGATGTCGATGAAATTGTTGTAGGCCTCTTCGGGCGAAATGCCCTCATGGGGATAAGGGTCGGTATAGTCGCCGAGAAACACCGCACGGCTCCATGTGGTTGTCTCGACAGCCTCTCGCCAGAAAGTCCTACCGTGTATGTCGGGAATAATGAGCAGGTCGTTCATTAATATATTGAAGATTGAAAATTGAAAATTAAGCTTTGCTTGAACATCGGCTGCGTCTCGGCAATCAGAGCAAGCTCTATTGCACTCGGCTTGCACGATGTTTGAAAATTAAGCTTCGCTTGAACATCGGCGGCGCGGTATTGTATGCGCACGGTATCTGCAAAGATAACAATAAAATTTGGAATGAGCAAATATGGAGCATGAGTAGAAGACAATAAAAGCGCGCGCACAGCGTTTTTATGTTGTAGGAGCGACATCACGCTTCTGCTATCTCCTTCTGCAAGACAGCAAAAACCATCAAACTGCCCTACCCCATGCGTTATAGGCAATACATCCCCCTCATCTACTGTCTTGTGATTTCCATGTCGGCGAAATCACAAGACACCCTGACGGATTCCATTGCCCTTGAACGTAAGGCAGTGCCTACGGGCACCCACCTCACCTACGACCTGACCGCCGAGGCATCCGTAGGGACCGGTGACTACACGGCATACCAACTGGCCACCAACCGCCATCATGTGGTGGGCACCCGCTCGAATACCGCATACCTGCGTGGTGCAATCAGCGTGGAGCATGTCTTCAAGAAAGACCTCATCCTCTCGGGTACCGTCGATGCCCTGGCCTCCGTGCATGGCGACCATCCGGCATACTTGCAGCAGTGTTTCGCCAACCTGTCGTACGGGCCGTTCTTCATCGAGGCCGGCAGCCGCGAACAGAAGCAAGTGGTGCGCGACGACCTGCTCTCGAGTGGTTCGTTTGCCAAGGGCACCAATGCCAAGCCCGTGCCACAGGTCCATTTCGGCACCAATGGCTTCTGGGCGCTGCCATACACCAAAGGATGGGTAGAGGCCAATTTCGACTTCGGCTATGGAAAGTTCATGGACAGCGGTTATCGTGAAGAGAGGTTCCATGAGGGCGGCGACGTGAACAAGATATATGCCACGGGAATCTATTACCACCAGAAACACCTGTATCTGCGCACCCCTGCTACCCGGAAGTTCTTCATCCTCGTGGGTATAGAGCACGTGGTGCAGTTTGGCGGTACGGGCTACAGCTATGAGCGTGGCGTGCTCACCGGCAAGACGAAACCTGCTAGTCTGAAAGCTTTCTGGAACGTCGTCCTCCCCCTTGGCGACAGGTATTACGTAGAAAACGAGGCGATGGAAGACTGGATTTTCGGCAACCACCTCGGGACGATGACAGTGCAGTTGGGGTGGAACATCACGCCGTCGCACCAACTACAGGTATATTATGACGACCCTTTCGAAGACGGATCGGGCATGCGGAAGAGCAACGGCTACGACGGTCTCTGGGGTGTTCAGTACACCAACAAGGCATCCGGAAGACAATATGTCAGGGGTGTGGTATTGGAATATTTCCAGACGACGAACCAGTCGGGGCCACTGCATTGGGACAACGACGACTACCCCGAGCCCATCCGCAGCGAAATAACCGACTATGTGACTGGCGACGACAATTACTACAACCATGTCTTCTACGACAGTTACACCCACTACGGCATGACGCCAGGCAATGCCCTCATCACGTCACCTATATATAATAAGGATGGCTATACGGGATTCCGTGACAACAGGGTGAAGGCATGGCACTTGGGCGTCAACGGCGAGTTGAACCACCATCTCTCCTATCTGTTCAAATGTTCATACCGTGAAGGCTGGGGCACGTATTCCTCCCCCCTTGCCACAAGGCACCACTCCTTCAACGCACTGTTACAGGGCATCTACAGCATTGGGCCATGGCAGGTGAGCGGGGCCTATGCCTTCGACAAGGGAAACATCTACGGCGACTGTTCCACATTCAACATCAAGATTGGCTATCATGGCAAGATATTTTAAGGCACTCCTCCTGTTCACCCTCCTCGTCACGTCATGTCAGGAGGGCGGTGAAGCCGGCGACCTGTTCGGCCAGTGGCGTCTGTCGGGTTCCGATACGCAATATGTGTGTTTTTCAGGGTCTATCGTCATGTTCCGCTCATTGGGAGAGGGTGAGGTATACGGCAACTTTCAGCATCAGGGCGACAGTCTCTTCATCCAGTGCCATTCGATAGCAGGGGAGCGCAAAGACACGGTGATGATAGAGGACTCGTATGGCCTCAGGCCATTTACCGATATCCGCCTGAAGGTCACCTCGCTCGACAGCGAGCACCTGTCGCTCGAAAAGGGTAACCAGACATGGAGGTTCAGGATTTATTAAGCGTACTGCACCCGATTGATGATTCAAGATCGTTGAAAATGGAAGAACAACTTTTGATTTTTTCTTGTTATTTTTTTCTCCAAAAAAGAATTTTCATTATATTTGCCACTGCGAAAGCATATTCTACTATTAACCTTTTATATATTATATTATGAACGATTTTGATGAGATAATTGCCTCCCTGAAGAAAGGGATTGGCGAAATGGCAGAAGAAGCCCAGAAGAAATACAATGAGTTGGTAGAGTACCTCGACACACACGACTCAGATGAAATCAAGGCCGACCTCCGGAAACGCGCCGAAAGCGTGGGTGCCGAGGCCAAGGAAGGATTCGAGAAGGCCAAGGAGAGCCTGAGTGGCGCGAAAGACGAGGCCATCGAAAAGATTGGCGACAGCAAGGACGGACTGCGCGAGACTTTGGGCAAGGCCAAAGAACATCTCGAAGACATGAAGGAAAAGGCTCAGGCAAAACTCAATGACCCAGAGGTGCAGGAGCGTATCACCGATGCCCGTGAGAACCTCCAAGAGGGCGTCGACAAGGCCAAGGAAATGATTGACAGTGGCTTGGAGATCGTGCAGAAACAGTTTGAGGAACTCCGCAAGAAACTCAATATCTGATAGGAAAAGGCTGGCAGTTGCCAGCCTTTTTTGCTACTAAAAAACCTAAGTTAGGGTCTTAAAAGACTATAGGGCTTTAGGGACTTTTCAGAATGGCAGGAGATTGTCGCCTTCTACGCTGCAGTGCTCAAATCCCATCTCGCGCGACTTCTCCTCGTTGAGTACGTAGTAGACGGCATCGCCTTCGGCACACACCTCGCCATGGGCATTCTCCACCTCTACATGGATATCAACAAACTGCCGTCGCTGCTGTGTGATTTTCGCACGGATGGTGATTTGTGTCTCATTGGCCATCAATGACTTATGAAAACTGACGGAGAGTTTTGCCGTCATTCCTGCAGCCTGCAATTTCCGTGTTACCACCCATCCTGCCGTTTCGTCGATAAGTGTAGATACGATGCCGCCATGCAGCACGCCCATCCATCCTTGGAAATGCTCCTGCGGTCGCCAGAAACTGATGATCTGTTCGCCTTCCTCGAAGAACTCCATATGGAGTCCGATGGGGTTGGAGGGAGCGCATCCGAAGCAGTCGTATCCCTCTTTATGTATCCATGGATTACTGATTTTTCTCATATCGGTGGAATTTAGTGATTAGAAATTGAAATGGAACCCCACGCGCACGCCATGACGGTGGACGCCCTTGAAGCCCGTGTAACTCAGACGGTGCACATAGTCTATCTCGAAGAACTTCAGGATGTTGTGCAGTCCCACGAACAATTCCCAATAAGGCTCTGCCCCATGCATGAGGTGCGTGTCTTCGGGGAAGGCAAAGAGTGTGGCATCGTTGGCATTGGCTTCAAGGAAGGGATTGTTCTTGTCGGTGAGCCTGCCTATCATTCCCTTCACGCCGAAGACCTCCCTGAACTTCAGTTTTTGGATGAGCGGCACGCGGTTGAGAAGCTTACCGTTAGTATCCCATTTGATGTCGAGATAGAGGAATCGGTCGTTGAGAAACTCCATGTTGTTCATCAAGGCGAATGTTCCCTCATCGAGGATATACGAAAGGTTGGCCGGCGGGAGGATAAGCAGCGGGAAAGGCACCTTGTTCCACTGAGCGCCACCTTTGATGTGGATGTCGCATTTTCCCCAACTGTTGAGCCAGATACGTTTGTAGATACCCAGTTCGGTATAGTTGTACTTGTATTCTCCGCCCAGCACGCCATCGAATCCCATGGTATGGGTGATGGAGAACTCCGGTGCATCAGTATTCACGGGGAGACGGTGCTGTTTGGTGTTGATATACGTCCTTCCCGGACAGTAGATAAATCCCAACGACATCTCGGTGGTACGTATTTTATAGACCGGTGACCCGTCGCTGAGCCTGTTGAACGCCAGTTCGCCCGTGGGCTCGTTACTCTCGACCTTCGCGTCGAAGATGGTGCGGAAGCCGTCTTCCGTCTCCCAGTCGAACTTCAGTTCCTGCCGATGGTAGAAATACATCTGGTCGACCTTCTTCCATCGGAATGCCGTGAACACATTGTCCTTGTCGGTAACAAGGAACTTGTCGGAGGGCGACATCACGTCGTAGGCATTGGTGAAGGAAACCGACTTGATGGGGAACTCTGTGGGCTGGTATTCCTTCTTGTTGAACGAGTAGGTGACTTGGGTGTTGAAGTAGTGGCGCTTACCCTTCGTGCCATAGGCATAGTAGCCCTTGAAGAAAAGGTGTGGGTTGAAGGCTGCCGTAGACTGTCCGCTGAAGCGGAATCGCAGTCCGTCAACGAAGTTGTTCGACACCACGGTATTCACCGGACCGATGTCGAACTTGCTCTTCCCATTGGGTCCGCTCGTCTCCACGAAGTTCTCAATGAGGAGTTTGGCTGCGAAGAGGATATACTTGAATCCCTTCACGCCCTTGATCTTGTCGATGAAGTCGTCCATGGAGTCCTCGCCCTTGGTGAGTTCCACCTTCCGGTATTCGCCCCAGAAATCATCGCCATGGAACCGGGCATTGGGGTCGACTTTCGTCTTGGCCTTGCCCTTGAAAAGCGACTTGGGTATCTCGTCGAAGGAATAGTCGTGCAGGTAGGTGTTGCGGATGACGGCAGCCTTGCTGAGGAGGTTGGTAAGCGACAACTCCACAATCATGTTATCGACATTGAGCACCCACTCGCCATTGGGCAGTTGCATGTACTCCTGCTCCACCTTCATTCCCTCTACGAAGTTGACGTCGCTCCGCTGTGGCAGAGTGAGGTTACACTTCTTCACATGCAGTGAGGAGTCGGCGATGATGTAGATTTCGCCACGGAACCCGAAGTCTTGCTGGTTGTTGGGCGTGAACTGCAGGTGGTAGCACAAATCCTTGCCTACCATCACGGTATCCTCGATATAGAACCGGTAGAACGCCACGGCATCCTTTCCTATCGGACTGGTGAAGGGATGCTTCAGCAACCTTACCTGGTCGTCGTAGATGTCGACGTCGGTGAAGGCATCCTTGAGGATGGAATTGAGGATGTCTCCGGTCTCAATGAGTTGGTTCACACCCTTACTCGACTGCCCCTTGATGATGTCTTTATGCTGTTTCGGCGACTTGCGGTAGACGTGTTGCAGCGCTGTCTCGTCGACGGAGAGTGGCAAGATGAGTTTGTTGTTGAGCTGGCAAACCTCTACCTGGTCAAGCATCCACTGCATCTTACGCTCCTGCACCTCCTCCAGTTCGGTGGGCGTCACGTCGTTCACGGCGAGCGTAATCTTCTGATACTTGGAGTATTGGAAGAAATCGTGGTTCTCGAGATCGGTGCGTTTCTTCGCCTCGATCACCCGTTTCATCAATTCCACGGCGGGGTTGTTCTTGCGGCTGTATTTGCTACGGCGTTTCGATTTCACCACCACCTCCTCGAGGCGCTGTGCCTCGGGCTTCATCCTAATGACGGCAGGCAATTCCATGCCTTCCTTCACGCTGAGGGTGTAGGTCTTGTATCCTACGGCCTTCACGGTGAGTGTCCACCCGTTGTGCCGCTCAATGGAGAACGTGCCGTCGGCTTCGCCCACAGCCGTCACATGATGTCCCTTGTAGAGCAAGCTGGCAAACGGTATCGTGTCGCCACTTTCCTTGTCGACGACGATACCGGTGACCTGTGCCCGGACGGCTATGGCCATCACCAGGAACAGGAATATCAGAGACATGTCTTTTATTGTTTTCCTCATCGGGTCTGTTGCCATCTTCTTGCGGATGACATTTATTGCATATCGTACTTCCTTGAACATGCAAAGGTAAGTAAAATATGGAACTTTAAAGAATAATACATTGTTTTTTATCAATATATTGTGGTAAAGACAAAAAAGCGTTCAAAATAAACCTTTGGTTTGCCGATTTTTCACTACCTTTGCTCCGCATTCCTACAAGGTATGTATTTTTATTGAAACACAACGAGAAAAATGGAATTCGAACTGATAGCCAAGACATTCATGGGCCTGGAGCCCATCCTGGCACAAGAACTGACCGAACTGGGAGCCAAAGACGTGCAAATTGGCCGTAGAATGGTGTCGTTTAGAGGCGACAAAGAATTGATGTACCGGGCCAATTTCCAACTCCACACCGCCATCCGTATTCTTAAACCCATCATCCACTTCAAAGCCCGCAGTGCCGACGACGTGTACAACGAGGTAATGAAAGTAGAGTGGTCGGATTATATCGACAACAACAAGACCTTCGCCGTTGACTCTGTCATCTTCTCCGATGAGTTCCGCCACTCGAAATTCGTGGCATACAAGGTGAAAGATGCCATTGTCGACCAGTTCCGCGAGCGGACGGGCAACCGACCGAACATCTCGGTGACCAACCCTGACATCCGCCTGCATATCCACATTGCCGACGAGGACGGCACGCTGAGCCTCGACTCCAGCGGTGAGTCGCTCCACCGGCGCGGTTACCGCCAGGAATCGGTGGAGGCGCCCCTCAACGAGGTGCTTGCCGCGGGCATGATTCTCATGACAGGATGGAAGGGCGAGTGCGACTTCATCGACCCGATGTGTGGGTCGGGCACGCTACTCGTCGAGGCCGCCCTCATTGCCCGCAACATCTCTCCCGGTGTGTTCCGGAAGAGCTACGCTTTCGAGAAATGGCCCGATTTCGATGCCGACCTCTTCGAAGAAATCTACAACGACGACTCCCGAGAGCGTGAGTTCGAACATCATATCTATGGCTACGATATCGACATGAAGTGCGTTAACACGGCGCGTCTCAACGTGCGTGCCGCAGGCCTCACTGCCGACATCACCGTGGAGCAAGCCGACATCAAGGACTTCACCCAACCCTCCGAGAAGAGCATCATGGTGACCAACCCACCCTACGGCGAGCGCATCTCCACCCCCGACCTGCTGGGCACCTACGCCACCATCGGCGAGCGCCTGAAGCGTGCTTTTGTGGGCAACGAGGCCTGGATACTGAGTTACCGTGAGGAGTGCTTCGAGCAAATAGGCCTCCGTCCATCCATCAAGATTCCCGTCTTCAATGGCTCACTGGAGTGCGAGTTTCGCAAATACACCATCTTCGAAGGCAAGCTCAAGGAGTTCCGCAGCGAGGGTGGCATTGTGAAAACCGACGAAGAGAAGGCCGCAATGGCCGAGAAGCACCGTTTCAAGAAAAACAGGGAGTTCAAGCAACGCCTCGAGGAGGAAACGAGCAACGAGGAGGGTGACATCCGTACCTTCACGTTCCACCACCATCGCCTCGACTCCTTCAAGCGCGATGAAGACGACACCGGCCGCAAGACGGAGAAAGACCGCCGCTTCCGCGACAACGACCGCCAGGGCGGCGGGCGCAGGGAGAAAGGCGGCAGCCGTGGCGACAACCGCCGGTTCAAGGACAGCGGATGGCAAAAGGGCGGCAACGACCGTCACCGTCGCGACGACTGGCACCGTGGCGACCGCGACCGTGGCCATCGCGACTTCGGCCGCCGTGGAAACGACAGGAGGGACGACAATGACGAATAACCACACACACCGGCTGATGGCCGTCATCATGGCCATCGTCGGCACCACCACACTGATGGCACAAGACAAGCTTTTCACGCTCGAGGACCTGAACTACGGCGGCAAGAACTACCGCTACATGACTCCCCAGTCGAAATACTACACCTGGTGGGGCGACATCCTCGTGAGCACCGAGCGCGAGGGCTGCGTGAGTATAGACCCGAAGACCCGTCGCCAGCAGACACTCTTCACACTCAACGACATCAATGGCCTTCTCACGAAGGAAGAGCAGATTGTGCGTCTCGACTACGCCAAGTTCCCCTACCCCGACTCCACACTCGTGATGGTGGAGAACGGAAAGTGGCGTATGCTCTACGACTGGAAGAAGAAAGAGGTGACATGGAAGCAGAAAGGCAGTTTCGATGCCAACGACTGGAGTGCCGCCTCACGTGCCACCGCATACGTAGATGCCCATCAACTCTATGTACGCTACGCCGACGGCACCGAGCACCAGCTCAGCACCGACGGCAGCCGTGAAATCGTCTACGGCCAGAGCGTGCACCGCGATGAGTTCAGTATCTACAAGGGCACTTTCTGGAGTCCCGACGGCCAGCGCCTTGCCTTCTACCGCATGGACCAGAGCATGGTGGCCGACTACCCCCAGGTAAACATCTCGAAACGCATCGCCACCGAGGAGCCCGACAAATACCCCATGGCAGGCGAGACGAGTCATCTCGTGACCGTGGGGGTCTACGACATGGCCACCCAGCGTATCATCTACCTGAAGGCGGGCGATCCTACCGACCGGTATTTCACCAATATCCAATGGAGTCCTGACTCCAGGAAAATCTATATTTTCGAGCTCAACCGCGACCAGACCGACATCGAGCTGGTGGCCTACGACGCCATCACCGGCGACCGTGAGGGTGTCATCTACCATGAGCACAACGACCGCTATGCCGAGCCGCTCTTCCCCATCACCTTCGTGCCCTGGGATGCCGGCAAGTTCATCCTCATGAGTCAGCGCGACGGATACAACCACCTCTACCTCTACGACACCAAGGGCAAGTTCCTCAAGCAACTCACCAAGGGACCTTGGGTGGTGCTCGACCTCGTGGGGTTCTGTCGCGACCGCAAGAGCGTGGTGGTGCTCTCCACCGAGGCTGGCGACATACAAAACAACCTCTATGAGGTGAACCTCGCCAACGGCAAGCGCACGCTGCTCGACAACGGCCGTGGCTGCCATGCCAACACCTATCAGGATGACGGGCGCCACACCTCTATCCTCTCGACATCGGGAAAATACCTTTACGACAACTACACTGAGCCCGACGTGCCCCGCCGCATCGAGCTGGTAACCCTTGGCCGTGCCGACAGGCATGTGCTTTTCGATGCCCCCGACCCCTGGAAGGGCTACGCCGTGCCCGAGTTCTCATGCGGCACCATCAAGGCTGCCGACGGTGTGACCGACCTCTATTACCGCATGGTGAAGCCCCCGCATTTCGATGCCACAAAGAAATACCCTACGGTCATCTACGTCTATGGCGGTCCACACTCCCGCAACGTGGAGGCCCGATGGCACTACATGTCGAGGGGCTGGGAGACCTACATGGCACAAAAAGGCTATGTGCTCTTTATCCTCGACAACCGTGGCAGCAAGGACCGTGGCCTCGCTTTCGAGCAAGCTACCTTCCGCCAACTTGGCGTGGTGGAGACCGCCGACCAGATGCGCGGTGTAGAATTCCTGAAATCGCTGCCCTATATCGATGCCGACCGCATCGGCGTACATGGATGGAGTTTCGGCGGTTTCATGACCATCACGATGATGACCACCCATCCCGACGTGTTCAAGGTGGGCGTGGCAGGTGGCCCGGTCATCGACTGGAAATGGTATGAGGTGATGTATGGCGAGCGCTACATGGACACACCGCAGACCAACCCCGAGGGCTATGAGAAGACCTCGCTGATACCGAAGGCCAAGGACCTCAAGGGTCACCTTCAGATTATCCAGGGCATGAACGACCTCACGGTGGTGCCCCAACACTGCCTGTCGTTCCTCGATGCCTGTATCAAGGCAGGCACGCAACCCGACTTCTTCGTCTATCCCGGTGAACCCCACAACATGCGTGGCGGGAAGAGTGTGCACCTGCATGAGCGCATCACGCAGTATTTTGAGGATTATCTGAGATGATTGAAGATTGAAGATTGAAAATTGAAGATTGAAAATTGAAGATAGGGCGAAACATAAACCTCAAGACTCAAAACTCAAAACTCAAAAATAAAAAACAACATATGAGAATATTACTTTTAGGCAGTGGCGGCCGCGAGCATGCACTGGCATGGAAAATAGCACAAAGCCCACGATGTGAAAAACTCTTCATTGCTCCCGGCAACGCCGGAACAGGTACCGTAGGCGAGAACATCGCCATCAAGGCCGATGACTTCGATGCGCTGAAGGCTTTCGCCGTGGAGAACAAGGTCGACATGGTGGTCGTTGGACCCGAAGACCCTTTGGTAAAAGGCATCTATGATGCTTTTGCCCAGGACCCGCGTACTACCGCCATTCCCGTGATAGGCCCGTCGGCGAGCGGTGCGCGCCTGGAAGGAAGCAAGGATTTCGCCAAGGCATTCATGCAGCGCCATGGCATCCCTACTGCCCGTTATGAGACCTTCGATGGCGAGCATGTGGAGGAAGGCATGAAATTCCTGGAAACCCTGCAGCCACCCTACGTGCTGAAGGCCGACGGACTGTGCGCCGGCAAGGGCGTGCTCATCCTCCCCACCCTCGACGAGGCCCGTGAGCAGTTGCGTGAGATGCTCGGCGGCATGTTCGGCAACGCCTCTGCCCGTGTGGTCATCGAGGAGTTCCTCACGGGCATCGAGTGTTCTGTGTTCGTCCTCACCGACGGGCGTCACTACCAACTGCTGCCAGAGGCAAAAGACTACAAGCGCATCGGCGAGCACGATACTGGCCTGAACACCGGTGGCATGGGCAGCGTAAGTCCGGTGCCCTTTGCTACCCCTGAGTGGATGAAGAAGGTGGAAGACCGCATCGTCAGGCCTACTGTAGAGGGGCTGGCCTCAGAGGGCATCGATTATAAGGGCTTTATCTTCTTCGGACTCATCAACGTAGGCGGCAACCCGATGGTCATCGAATACAACTGTCGCATGGGCGACCCGGAGACGGAGAGTGTGATGCTCCGTCTGAAGAGCGACATCGTCGACCTCTTTGAGGGCGTGGCTGCCGGCGACCTTGACCGCCGAGAGGTGGTGTTCGACGAGCGTGCCGCTGTGTGCGTGATGCTCGTGAGCGGCGGTTACCCCCAGGCCTACAAGAAGGGCTATCCCATCAGCGGCATCAACGAGGTGGAAGGCTCCATCGTGTTCCATAGTGGCACGGCTATGAAAGACGGCGAGGTGGTGACTGCCGGCGGTCGTGTGATAGCCGTGAGCAGTTATGGCCGTGACAAGGAAGAGGCACTGCGCAAGAGTTTCGAAGAGGCGCAGAAAATCACATTTACCGACAAATACTTCCGCAGCGACATCGGAAGCGACCTGTAGCCTCACCCCCAACCCCTCTCCATGGATAGGGGCGTGAAATGCAATGCTTCACCTTGCAGACTTCACTTCATTGCGACGTATTGCCCTGCACTTTAAACCGACTTTGCGGTTAAGACATATTTGTCGGTGAAAGGTGCTCGATGATTATTGGCTTACTTAAAAAGACTTGGGATGGCTTTCAAGAGATTCCAGAACAACGTGGCAGAGAGCCGGTTTCTCCTACCCCTCTCCGCCCTCATTGTTGCCGGTGCCTGTTACCTGTCGGGCCTGGTGACCGATGGACTGTGGATGCAGCTGGTGTGTCTGGCTATCTCCACGGCACTTCTGGCGGAGCTCAACAACACCCATCTCCTCCTGCGTGTCCCCAGCCAGTCGACTCCGGCATTCCTGCTCCTCCTCACGGCGGCAGCCATTTTCATCTTCCCTGACCTACGCGCTGGCATCATCCAACTCTGCGGCATCGCCGTCTATTTTACGCTTTTCCACTGCGAGCAACGCAAGCCATCTCCTGGATGGGTGTTCTATGGCTTTTTCTGCATCGGACTGGCGAGCATGGTGTGGGTGCAGATGCTGTATTATGTGCCCGTGCTATGGCTGCTCATGGCGACTCACCTCAGGGCAATGACGGCGAAGACATTCTGGGCATCGGTACTGGGACTGCTGGCACCCTACTGGATTGGGATGGGGTATTACTTCTATCAAGGGGGCATTGAGCGCCTGGGGGCCTATTTCGCCCAGTTGTGGGCGTTTGGTCCCATAGGCGACTACACTGTCTTTAGCGAACACCAGTGGCTTGCCATCGGCTGGACGGTACTCCTCGCCTTCATCGGCATCGTGCACTACATCCGCAAGGGTTACCAGGACAAGATACGCACGCGGCTACTCACCCAGATATTCATCGTGGTCGACGTGCTCACCATCGTCTTTCTCTTTCTCCAGCCCCAGCACTACTTGCTGCTCCTGGCGCTCGTCATCGTCAACACGGCGCCGTTGGTTGCCCATTTCATCACCCTTACCCACACTTGGCTTACGAACATGGCGTTTTTCTTCATCATGGCCATTACCCTTGCCATCATCGTCTACAACACATGGATGCCTTCATCGAATTTCTTGTCAGCTATGGCTATGCAGGTATGTTCGTATCTGCCTTTATAGCAGGCAGTTTCCTACCTTTTAGCAGCGAGGTGGTGATGATGATGCTCATTGCCACTGGACTTCGTCCGATGCCCTTGCTCATCTATGCCACGATAGGCAACTGGGCAGGGAGCATGTTCAACTACTGGGTGGGACATCAAGGAAAGATGGAGTGGATAGAGCGCTATCTACACGTCAACCACGAGAAACTGGAGAAGGCACAGCGGTTCATGGGAAAACGCGGGGCGTGGATGGGGTTCTTCTCGTTCATGCCGGTCATCGGCACCGCCATCTGCATCACCCTCGGTCTGATGCGGTCGAACCTCCTCATCTCGTCTATCAGCATCTTCCTGGGAAAGATCGTGCGGTATGTGATAATCGCCGTAGGGTCGAAGATGGTGTTTTAGGTTTGAGGTTTGAGATTGCTTCCTGAGATTGGTTGCAACATAGTTGCAACATACTGAACGGCCTCTATTGAAAAGAGTTGCAACATACTGAACGGCCTCTATTGAAAAGAGTTGTGACATACTGAACGGCCTCATTGAAATGAAAAGTCGTTTTCCTTTTGCGTTTCCCCTGACTTTTCGTAACTTTGCTACTGCGTAGCGAAGATAGGCGGCATCAGAAAATAAAAATTGCTTTTTTGCATTTCGCTCGGTTTGCACTAACTTTGATTCCCGAATCGAAGTTAGGCTGCGGCTCCAAAACCAAAATAATCTTTGATTCTTTTGGATTTTCGCTCGCCTTGCACTAACTTTGCAAAAATTTAATAGAACCCACATTTTACTGAATCAATGAAGAAGTTTAGATTAGTGGACAACACGCTCGGATGGCTGGCGTTTCTCATCGCCGCCTTCGTCTATTGCTCCACCGTGGAACCGACAGCACCATTCTGGGACTGTCCTGAATTCACCACCACAGGTTACAAACTCGAGATCGGTCACCCGCCAGGGGCACCTTTCTTCATGCTCACCGCCAACCTGTTCTCACAGTTTGCCAGCGATTCCACCCAGGTGGCCTATATGGTGAACATCATGAGCGCACTGCTCAGTGCGGTGTGTATCCTGTTCCTGTTCTGGTCGATTACACACCTCACCCGCAAACTCATCCTGCGCGACTGGAGCGAGCTGTCGACCTCGAAACTCATTGCCATCGAGGCATCGGGACTCGTGGGCGCCCTCATCTACACCTTCAGCGACACCTTCTGGTTCAGTGCCGTGGAGAGTGAGGTATACGCCTACTCCTCCGCCTTTACCGCCATTGTGTTCTGGCTCATCCTGAAGTGGGAAGACCAGGCCGACGAACCCCACAGCGACCGCTGGTTGGTGCTCATCGCCTACATGACAGGTCTCTCCATCGGCGTTCACCTGCTCAACCTGCTCTGTATCCCCGCCATCGTACTGGTGTTCTACTACCGCAAGAACCCCAATGCCGACCTGAAGGGGTCGTTGCTCGTGCTCCTGCTGTCGTTTGCCATCGTCACCCTCGTGCTCTACGGCGTGGTGCCCGGCATCATTACCGTAGGTGGCTGGTTCGAGCTGTTCTTCGTCAATACCCTCGGCTGTCCGTTCGACACCGGTGTCATCGTATATATCATCCTCCTCGTGGCTGCCGTGATATGGGCCATCTACGAGAGTTACAACGACCATAGCCTCACCCGCCAAAACATCTCGTTCGTCGTGGCGGTTGGCATGATGGGCATCCCATTCTACGGCTACGGTTGGCAAGCGTTCGCCATCGGTGCCGTAGCCCTCATCGTACTGTGGTTATTGCTGAATGCGAAGAACAAAGGGAAGTTGCTCATCTCCACCCGTGTGAAGAACACGGTGTCGCTGTGCATGCTCATGCTCCTCATCGGCTATTCCACCTATGCCGTGATAGTGATCCGCTCAGCTGCCAACCCCCCGATGGACCAGAACTCCCCCGAGGACATCTTCACTTTAGGCAACTACCTGAGCCGCGACCAGTATGGCTACCGCCCGCTGTTCTACGGTCAGGCCTACAACTCGGAGTATGCCGCCGATGACAATGGTTACGTGAAGATGACGAAGAGCGCGCCCATCTACCAGCGTAGGGAAAAGAAGAGCACCGACGAGCCCGACAGCTACTTCATAGTGGACTGGAAACAGCAGCCCGAATACGTGCAGAACATGTTCTTCCCACGCATGTACTCCGCTGCCCATGCCCAGGCCTATGAGAGCATCATCGACGTGCAGGGACGATATGAGCCGTCCGCCTATAATCAGGGCGACGTGAAGATGCCCACGTTCCTCGACAACATGAAGTTCTTCTTCGGCTACCAGTGCAATTTCATGTACTGGCGCTACTTCATGTGGAACTTCGCTGGCCGGCAGAACGACCTGCAGGGCAACGGCGAGAAGGAGAACGGCAACTGGATTACCGGATTCCCGTTCGTCGACAACGTCATCCTCGGACTCGGCGACCAGAGCAAACTCCCCGACATCCTGAAGGAGAACAAGGGGCACAACGTGTACTACTGCCTGCCCCTGCTGCTGGGCATCCTCGGCTTCTTCTGGCAAGCCTTCAGGGGACAGCGCGGCATCAGACAGTTCTGGGTGGTGTTCTTCCTGTTTTTCATGACTGGCCTCGCCATCGTGATTTACCTGAACCAAACCCCCAACCAGCCACGTGAGCGCGACTATGCCTATGCCGGCTCGTTCTACGCCTTCTCCATCTGGTGCGGACTCGGCGTGGCTGCCATCATCGACTGGCTGAAGAAACTCGGACTGAAGAACACCGCAGTGACAGCCGCCGCTGCCGTGGCATGCCTCCTCGTGCCCATACAGATGGCATCGCAGAATTGGGACGACCACGACCGCAGCGGTCGCTACACCTGCCGCGACTTCGGACAGAACTACCTCATGTCGCTGCCGAAGGACGGCTACCCCATCATCTACACCAACGGCGATAACGACACCTTCCCACTATGGTACAACCAGGAAACGGAAGGTGTGCGCACCGATGCCCGCGTGTGCAACCTGAGTTACCTGCAGACCGACTGGTATATCGACCAAATGCTGCGCCCCGCCTACGACTCGCCCAGCGTGCCCATCAAGTGGCCACGTATCGACTATTGCTCGGGCACCAACGATGCCGTGACCGTACGGCCGGAACTCAAGGAAGCCATCCGCGAACTCTACGAGAAATACCCCGAAGAGGCTCACAAGACCCTGGGCGACAAACCCTTTGAGGTGAGCAACGTGCTGAAGCTGTGGGTGCGCGACGACGTCACCGCCGAACAGCGCGACATCAAGAACACGCTGCTGAATTATGTGGGTCTGGAGGCCAATGCCCATGTGGTGCCCACCGACACCCTGTTGATGACCATCGACAAGGACGCCGTACGTAAGAGCGGCATGAAACTCCTCAGCGACTCCATCCCCGACCAGATGGTCATCTCGCTCTCGGGCCACCGCACCCTCGGCAAGGGCGACCTGATGATTCTCGAAATGCTGTCGCAGTGCAACTGGACCCGTCCGATATTCGTTGCCATCACCGTGGGCGACGAGAACTACATGAACCTCGGCGACAACCTCATCCAGGAGGGTCTTGCCAGCCGCATCACGCCGTTCACCACCCGTGGCAGCAACGAGAAGTTCGACACCGAGAAGGTGTACGACCACATGATGAACGACTTCAAGTATGGCGGTCTCGACAAGAAAGGCGTCTATCTCGACCAGACCGTGGCCCGTATGTGTGCCACCCACCGCCGCCTCTTCGCCCAGCTTGCCATCTCCCTCATCAACGAAGGCAAGACCGACAAGGCGAAGCGTGCTTTGGCAAAGATGGAGAAAGAGATTCCCGAGTACAACCTGCCGATGGAATACATGAACGGCGGCACGGAGATCGTGAAGGCCTATGCTGCCCTGGGCAACAAGAAACGCGCCACGGAAGTGGCCAATTCCCTGTGGAAGACCTCACAGCAATACCTGTCGTGGTATATGACGCAGAGTCCCAGCTATTTCATGGCTTCGCAGAACGAGTGCCAGACCCATATCTACATCATGGACATCCTGTTGGATGCCATGGGCGACGTCGACAAGAAATGGGTCGACAGCCATAGCCAACAGTTGGAAACGCAGCTGATGCATTTCCAGCAGTTGGGAGGCTCCCTTTCGATGTAAAAGACTGTCCAAGGGTGAGGCTCCCCGGAGTGTCACCCTTGGATTTTTTGCAATTTCCCTATCATCAACCCTTCATTACCCCATGATACTTGAGCAGCCCTCATTCTGGTTGCGTTGGATGTTTCCGACAGCCTTCTGGCGCATGGACAAGGACGAGCGTGCCGTCTACCTCACGTTCGACGATGGTCCCATACCTCAGGCTACCCCGTTCATCCTCGACACGCTGAGGGAGTTCAACGCTCACGCCACCTTCTTCATGGTAGGCGACAACGTACGGAAATACCCCTATCTTTTCCAACAAATCATCGACGAAGGGCATCAGTTGGGCAACCACACCTTCAACCACCTCGGCGGACTGAAACACCTCACGAAGACCTATGTTGAGAACACCAAGAAAGCCAACGAGCTCATCGGTGCCCACCTCTTCAGGCCCCCTCATGGATGGATGCGCCCGCCCCAATACTATTTCCTCAGAAAGAAATACCAAATCGTGATGTGGGACCTGGTGACACGCGATTACTCGAAATGGCTGACTGCCGATGATGTATTCAATAATGTGAAGCGATACACACGCAACGGGTCCATCATCACCTTCCACGACTCGCTGAAGAGCATCGACAAACTGAAAACAGCCTTGCCCGCATCGCTCGAATGGCTCCGCGAACAAGGCTATTCTTTCAAGACTTTTGAATGATTTATTTGAAGGGAATGGAAGGGCTTTAAGGTCCTTAAGGACTTTAAAGGCCTTAGAGCCGTTGCACAGGCCCTATAAGCCCAAAAGACGCTTATCCTGGCTTACTTAGGTTCTTTTTCCCACGCTATTTCACAGTATTTCCAGCCCAGTAGGTCGTAGATGGTGGTGAGGCGTTGCTCACGCACCTTGAAGGCATCGTAGTCTTTCTGACTGGGCAGTGCCCACTGCACCTCGGCCAGTGCCCCCATGCGCGGCAGAACCTGATATTCCACGAACTCCGGGGTGTAGATATACTCCGTCCACAGGTTGGCCTGCACGCCGATGATGTGCTTCTTTGCCGCCTCGGTAAGGTTCTCGGGCGCCGGTTCGAAGGAATACACTTTTTCCAATGGCACATACCCTCCGATGAGCAACGGTTTGCTCCAATGGTCTTCCGGTGTCTGATAATAGTCGAAATAGAAGAACGACGTGGGCGCCATGATGACGTCATGTCCTTGCTCCGAGGCTGTCAGACCCCCTTCGACGCCACGCCAACTCATGATGGTGGTGCTCTTCTCCACGTCGCAGTCGAGGAGTTCGTCCCACCCGATGGCCTTGCGCCCACGGCTGTTGAGGAACTTCTCCACCCGTTTCATGAAATAGCCCTGCAGGCGGTCTTCGGCCGAATGCTTGTCATCGCCGCGGATACCCTCTTTGGCAATGCGCTGCTGGCACAATGCACAGGTCTTCCACCGAGTGCGCGGAGCCTCGTCGCCCCCGATATGAATATACTCCGAGGGAAAAAGGTCGATGAGTTCCTCGAGCACCCCTTCCATGAACTCGAAGGTCTTCTCCTTTCCCGCGCAGAGGATATCATCGAAAACGCCCCAGTTGGGTTCCACCTCATATGGTCCGCCCGTGCATCCCAAATCGGGATAGGCGGCGAGTACTGCCTCCATGTGTCCCGGCATGTCGATTTCGGGAATCACAGTGATGAAGCGGTCGCGGGCATACGCCACGATGTCGCGTATCTCGTCCTGCGTATAGAAGCCGCCATAGCGCTGGTAGTCATAGAGTCCGGTGTTGCGCCCCACCACGGTGCGCCGGCGCCATGCCCCCACCTCGGTAAGACGAGGATAGCGCTTGATTTCCACCCGCCATCCCTGGTCGTCGGTGAGGTGGAAATGGAACGTGTTGATATGGTGCAGGGCGAGCATGTCGATATACTCCTTCACGAAGTCTGCGCCAAAGAAGTGGCGGCTCACATCGAGGTGCATGCCACGATACGGAAACCGTGGCTCGTCGGTCACCACCACGGCAGGGATGACTATGTCTACCGTGGTGGTAAAGGGCCACACGACGGGCAATGCCTTGCGCAATGTCTGCACGCCATAGAACACGCCCTGTGCCGTCGGTCCCTCTATCTTCACGAGTTTCTCGTTCACCGTGATGCGGTATCCTTCCCTGGCCGTCATCTTCTTGTCGGTTTGCAAGACGATGGCGTTCTTCGTGGCCTTGCCCGTAGTTACGGGAAGCGACAGGCCCGTGGCCTGAATGATATAATCAGACAGGAAATGCGCCACGCGCATCATGTCGGCATCACCATTGCATACAATCGACTGCGCTGAGGCGAGCGCAAACGGGTTGCCTTTCTGTGCCCCACACTGACGTGGCAGCGGAACAGTATTGAAATCTGCCGTCTGTCTGGCAACGGCCATCATGCCCAATGCTGTCATCAACAAACATAATAGCGTTTTTTTCATGGATAACGTGTTTATGGTGTAAATGCTTATCATCGTATTTTACGCCACAAAGATACGACGAAGAGAACGAAAAGCAAAATAAAATCAAGTTTAATTTTCCTTTCCCCGCATGATCATCTCCGGCAAAGCCATTGCCACTTTTCATCTCAATTTTTTCGCTCTCGACACATCTATGAGAAAAAGCACAATAAGAAAAATACACGCAACAACAAAAAAAAGTAACAAAAACAAACCAAATTATCATTTTTTTTGTTATTTTTGCAGATATTACTACCAAACCTTAAATTGCTTATGTCATTTCTTATGATTATCCAGCTCCTCATCGTCTTGGGAGCATTGTGGGTAGGCTCGCGATACGGCTCGCTGGCCTTGGGAGCCATATCGGGCATCGGCCTTGCCCTGCTCGTGTTCGGCTTCGGCCTGAAACCAGGCACGCCACCCACCGATGTCATCTACATCATCATTGCCGCCGTGACCTGTGCCGGCATCATGCAGGCATCGGGAGGAATGGACTGGCTCATCCAGATTGCGGAGAAGATGCTACGCAAGCATCCCGACCGCATCACCTTCCTCGCCCCATTGAGTACCTTCCTGCTGACAGTGCTGGTGGGAACAGGCCATGTAGTGTACACCCTCATGCCGATTATCTGCGACATTGCGCTGAAGAAAGGCATCCGTCCGGAACGTCCCTGCGGAGTGGCCTCAATCGCGTCGCAGGTGGGCATCACCTGTTCGCCCATCGCTGCCGCCGTGGTGGCCTTCGTCACCATCTCCAACGCCAACGGCTTCGACGTGACCATCCCCCAGGTGCTGATGGTGAGTTTCCCCGCCTGTATCATGGGTCTGATGGCAGCTGCAGCCGTTTCCTACCGTCGTGGCCTCGACCTGGACAAGGACCCTGAGTTCCAGAAGAAGCTACAGGATCCCGAGACCCGCGCCTATATCTATGGTGGTGGAGCGACTACCCTCGACAAGGAAATCCCGCAGTCGGCCAAGAATGCGGTATACGTGTTCCTCGGTGCTATCATCATCATCGTGCTGTTTGCCATCTTCCAGGACATTCTGCCGACCTACGATACCATCAAGGCGATAAAAGACGCACCCGACTTCACGTTTGCCGACGGCACCGTAGCCTCTGCCGATGCGTTGGCTAAGGCCGGTGTGCTGATACCCGGCGTCACGGAGGCATCGACGGTGCAGTTGAAGATGAACGTCATCATCCAGATTGTGATGGTGACCGCTGCCGCCCTCATGATTCTCTTCTGCAAGGCATCGCCCAAGAAGGCCGTCCTCGGTCCGGTTTGGCAGTCGGGCATGGTGGCTGTGGTGGCCATCTTCGGTATCGCCTGGCTCGCCGACACCTATTTCTCCAACTACACGGAAGAGATGCAAGCCATGCTTGGCGACATCGTGGCGAAGTACAACTGGTCTATCGCCTTCGTGTTCTTCCTTGTTTCTGTGCTCATCAACTCTCAAGGCGCCGTGGTGGTGTCGATGTTGCCGCTGGCCTACTCATTGGGCATTCCCGGACCGGTATTGCTCGGTGTGCTCCCCAGTGTCTACGGCTACTTCTTCATCCCCAACTACCCATCGGATATTGCCACGGTGAATTTCGACCGCTCTGGTACGACGACTATCGGAAAATATCTGCTCAACCACTCCTTCATGATGCCGGGTCTGGTCCATATCACTGTGGCCACCCTGGTAGCCTATGGCTTGAGTTCCCTGATATTTTAAGTCATGTAGTTTAACCACTTAATAAAAGAAAGATTATGTTGATTACCATCATAGAATTACTCGTCGTACTGCTGGCGCTCTATCTGGGATCGCGCTATGGGAGCCTCGCCCTCGGAGCCATCGCCGGTCTGGGACTGGCCATCCTCGTCTTCGACCACGGTCTGAAGCCGGGCACCCCTCCCACCGATGTCATCTACATCATCGTGGCAGCCGTGACGTGTGCCGGTGTCCTGCAAGCCTCAGGCGGCATGGACTGGTTGGTACAGATAGCCGAGAAACTGCTCCGCCGCCATCCGCAGCGCATCACTTTCCTCGCACCCCTCTGCACGTTCTTCCTCACCATCCTGGTAGGAACAGGCCATGTGATGTACACCCTCATGCCCATCATCGCCGACGTGTCGCTCAAGAAAGGCATCCGCCCCGAACGGCCCTGTGCCATCGCCAGCGTAGCCTCGATGATTGCCATCGTCTGCTCGCCCATTTCCGCAGCCGTCGTGGCCTTCTCTACCATCTCCGGAGTCTACGGTTTCCACATCACCATCCCGCAGATTGTGGCCGTCACCATCCCATCATGCCTGGTTGGTGTCATCATTGCCTCGGCATGGAGTTCACGGCGGGGTCTTGACCTCGACAAGGACCCGGAGTTCCAAGCCCGTATCGCCACTGAGGCCGGCCGCGATTATGTGTATGGCAAGACAGCAACCACCCTCGACAAGGAAATCTCACCGAAGGCCAAGCGTGCCGTCTATATCTTCCTCGGCACCATTGTCCTCATCATCATCCTGGCCTGCCTCCACAACTACTTACCCGCTTTCGACAAAGTGAAGGCCATTGAGGGTGCCAAGGACGTGCTGCTGCCCACTGGAAAGATGGTTAGCCCACAGAAGCTGGCCAGTGCCGGCATCGTGATGGCCGGCGTTACCGAGAAGATTGCCACACCCATCGACATGTACCTCGTCATCCAGATTATCCTCATTACGGCAGCCGCATTGATGATTATCTTCTGCGATGCCAAGCCCAAGTCGGCCGTGGCAGGCAATGTATGGCAGTCGGGCATGGTGGCAGTGGTTGCCATCTACGGCATCGCATGGCTTGCCAACACCTTCTTCGGTGCACATATGGACAGCATCAAGGAGTTACTGGGAACGATGGTGAGTGAATACCACTGGACGATAGCCCTGATGTTCTTCATCTTCTCCGTGCTCATCAACTCACAGGCAGCCGTTATCGCCTCGCTGCTCCCCGTGGCCTATGGCCTGGGCATCCCGGGGTGGGTGCTCCTCGGCGTGTTGCCCTGTGCCTACGGCTATTTCTTCATTCCGAACTATCCCACCGATATTGCCACGGTGAACATGGACCGCTCGGGGACGACAAGAATCGGCAAATACGTCCTCAACCACTCATTCATGGCTCCCGGACTCATCTGCGTCGCCGTGAGTACGGTGGTGTGCTACCTGTTGGCATCCATCTTCTTCTAAACGAAGGACATCCCATGTATCCATGACATGGGCTTCGCTGAAAACACATTCCGACAAGGCCTCATCGACAGTATTTCCCATACCCTCGATGGGGCCATTCTTTACCGAAGAAGAAGAAGAAGAAGAAATGTGCCAAAAACAAGCAAAAAGTCAATAAACTGGCGACACGGAATAAACCAAAACACGTTTTCTACGTCTTATATATTTATAAAAGGCCTTTTTTCGTGGAGACAACTATCCATTATCATCAATAATTTATGAAACACTATTTCTACAGCCTCATGGCCCTTGTGGCCTTCCTGGCCGTCAGTCCGTCGGCATTTGCCCAGGGACTGAAAGACACCTACAAAGACTATTTCCTGATAGGTGTTGCCGTGAACCAACGTAACGTGACAAACGCCGAGCAAGCCGAACTCGTGAAAAGGGAATTCAACAGCATTACCTGCGAGAACGACATGAAGCCCGAGCCTACCGAGCCCCAGGAGGGGAAATTCAACTGGGAAGCTGCCGACCGCATCGCCAACTTCTGTCGTGCCAACGGCATCAAGCTCCGTGGCCACTGCCTGATGTGGCACAGTCAGATCGGCCGTTGGATGTTCAGCGACAACCCCTCGAAAGAAGTGTTCTTCCAGCGTATGCGCAACCACATCCACGCCGTGGTGAACCGCTACAAGGACGTGGTCTATGCCTGGGACGTGGTGAATGAAGCCATGACTGATGACCCGAAGGCCGAGGATCCCTTCCGCCAGTCGCAAATTTACAAGATTGCAGGTGATGAGTTCATCGCCAAGGCCTTCCAGTATGCCCGCGAGGCCGACCCCAACGCCCTGTTGTTCTACAACGACTACAACGAGTGCGACCCCGTGAAGAGCCAGCGCATCTATGAGATGGTGAAGCGGATGAAGGAGAACGGCGTGCCCATCGACGGTATCGGCATGCAGGGTCACTACAACATCTACGGTCCGACGGAGGCCGAGATTGATGCTGCCATCAGCAAGTACAAGACCATCGTGAAGCACATCCACGTGACCGAGCTCGACATCCGTGTAAATGCCGAAATGGGTGGTGCGCTGAGATTCAGCCGCGAGGGTGTAGCAGTGAGCGACAGCGTGAAGCAGCACCTCGCCGACCAGTACGCCCGCGTATTCGGCGTGTTCCGCAAGCACCGCGATGTCATCGACTGCGTGACCTTCTGGAACCTCTCCGACCGTGACTCCTGGCTTGGCCCGAACAATTATCCCTTGCCCTTCGACAGCGACTACAAGCCAAAGATGGCCTACGACTACATCAAACAGTTGAAGGCTCCCGCCTGGCCACTTCCCGAGAAACCAAAGGTAGACCCGAACGCACAGCGCCAACAGCGTCAGCGTCGCGGCGGTCCTGGTGGTTTCGGCCAGCAGCGCCCGCCCTTCAAACCCGAACTCGCCTTCCCCGAGCAGCCCGGTGTGAAAGAAGACTTCGTACCGTCGGAGCTCAACCAGCCCGGTCAGCAATATCCGCAGGTGAATTCACAGGGTTATGCCCGTTTCCGTGTTGAGGCTCCCGATGCCCAGGAAGTAAGGGTAGGCCTTGGTCTCGGTGGCGACGGCAATGCCGGAACCCAGCTCCACAAGACCTACGACGGTTCATGGGTAGGCACCACATCTGCCCCGCTCGACGAAGGTTTCCACTACTATCACCTCACTGTGGACGGTGGCACCCTCAACGACCCCGGTACCAACAACTACTTCGGTTCCACCCGTTGGGAGAGCGGCATCGAGATTCCCGCCCACGACCGTGCGTTCTACGCCATGCGTCAGGACATCCCCCACGGCTTCGTGCAGCAAGTGCTGTTCCCCTCGAAGAGCACCAACAGCGTACGCCGCGCCTTCGTCTATACGCCCCCGTCATACGGCAAGAACAAGAAGGAGCGTTTCCCCGTGCTCTACCTGCAGCATGGATGGGGTGAGGACGAGACCGCATGGAGCACCCAGGGCCACGCCAACCTCATCATGGACAACCTGATTGCCGACGGCAAGATCAAGCCCTTCATCATCGTGATGACCTACGGCATGACCAACGAGATTCGCTTCGGTGGCCTGAACCAGTTCACTGCCGAGGACTTCGAAAAGGTGCTCTGCGACGAGTTGATTCCCTATATCGACGCCAACTTCAAGACCAAGGCCGACAAGTGGAACCGTGCGATGGCAGGTCTGTCGATGGGTGGCATGGAGACGAAGCTCATCACCCTCCGTCGTCCCGAACTCTTCGGCTCCTATGGTCTGTTCAGCGGTGGCCAGTATGCCCCGTCAGACATCAAGGACAAGAAGCAGGTGAAGCTCATCTTCGAGAGCTGTGGCAGCAAGGAGCAGCCCGATGCCATCAAGAAGTCGGTGGCCGACCTGCAAGCCGCTGGTTTCAACGCCCATGGCCATGTGTCGGAAGGCACTGCCCATGAGTTCCTCACCTGGCGTCGCGCCCTCTACGAGATGGCACAGTTGTTGTTCAAGTAATTTTCCGGGCATTGCCCGATTGAACGTATACGAAAAGAGGGAATGCCCGTGGGCATTCCCTCTTTTCTTTGACCGGATGCTGTATTTTTCGGGGGAGCAGTTTGTCGGGTTATCCCAGAAGAGCCTGGAATTTCTCGTCGAACTTGGCCTTATTGGCGGCTCCCACCATCTTGTCTACCAGTTTGCCTCCCTTGAAGAAGAGCACGGTGGGAATGTTTCGTACGCCAAACTCAGCAGCGATGTCGTCGTTCTCCTCCACGTCGCATTTTCCCACCACAATCTTGCCATCATACTCGTTGGCAAGTTCTGATATAACAGGTGCTATCATCCTGCATGGTCCACACCATGTGGCCCAAAGGTCAACTACCAATGGCAAGTCGCCATTAAGATAACTCTGAAAATTGTCGGTTGTGATTGTTACTTCCATTTTTCCTTGGTTTTATTGTGAATAATTATAATCGTTTCGCCATGGGGCTATATCCCATTACATCAAAGACTGTGCCAAAAGTGCCTAAAGGTTTTTAGAGGGGAGGACAAAGAAGAAGTGAGGTGTTATTTCCATCAGTTGATGGAATATGACATCCCCTCGGCATTGTCGAGGAACTGCATGAGCATATAGCTCAGTTCCACCTGTTTCGCCTTGCTTCGCAACTGCACGTTGCCTTGTGCGTCGTGGATATGCAGGTAGAGCGATGTCTTTCCCGGATTACTGTCAATCATTGCCACGAGGTCGCTCACGGCAGTGGCATCGAGATGGTCGCTCTCAAGATAGATGGTGAGTTTATCGATGTTCTTCTCCTTCACTGTCTGCATGAACTGGATGTCGCCAATGCGCAGGTCGTAGACATTCGAGTCGCGGAAGCGGCGCTGGGCCTTCGCCGTGACATAGACGGTGCACGACTCCTGCAATGCCCCCCTCCACCGGGCCCATTCCTCGCCGAAGAGCGCCAGTTCGCCCGACCCGGTGAAGTCTTCTATGGTGACAAAGCCACAGGGACTGCCATTTCGGCTGAACCTCGACTTCACTGCTGTCACCACCCCACCGAACGTCACCGTCTCCTTTTTTGCCAAAGCCTCCTTGTCGGCCAGTTCCGGACAGGTGGTGTTGCACATGTGCTTCAGAATCATGCTGTATTCGTCGAGGGGATGCGCAGAGAGATAGATGCCCACCAAGTCGCGCTCACGGTTCAGCCGCTCGATGTTGCTCCAGGGTTCGCACTCCGGCACAGGCGGTGTAGCGATTTCCACCATATCGGCACCGAAGAGCGACATCTGCGCCTGCATCTTCTCGGCCTGGAAATGCTGTCCGAAGCGCATGAGCGTGTCGAGGAACACCTCGCCCTTGGCATTGGGTGCGAGGTACCGTTCACGTATGATGCCGAAACTGTCGAAGCCGCCGCTGAGCACCATGCTCTCGAACGCCTTCCTGTTGACGGTGGTGAGGTTTACGCGCTTCACCACATCGAAGACATCGGTGAAGACGCCCCCCTTGTCGCGCTCGGCGATGATGGCCTCTGCCGCTGCTGCTCCCATGCCCTTGATGGCAGCCAGTCCGAAGCGGATGGCCCCCTGCTTGTTGACACTGAACTTATGCCGGCTCTCATTCACGTCGGGTCCGAGGGTTTCGATGCCCATCATCTTGCACTCGTCCATCAGTTTGGTGATTTCAGAGATATTGTCGAGGTTGCGACTCATCACCGCAGCCATATACTCCGAGGGATAGTGTGCCTTGAGATACGCCGTCTGGTATGCCACCCATGAGTAGCATGTGGCATGGCTCTTGTTGAAGGCATACGACGCAAACTTCTTCCAGTCTTCCCAAATCTTATTGAGCACGGTCTTATCGTAGCCGTTTTTCGTGCCGCCCTTGTAGAAGAGTTCCTCGAGCTCGTTCATCTTCTCTATCTGCTTCTTTCCCATGGCCTTGCGGAGCGTGTCGCTCTGTCCGCGCGTGAAATTGGCCAGTTGTCGGGAGAGGAGCATCACCTGCTCCTGATAGACGGTAATGCCGTAGGTATCTTTCAGGTATTTCTCCATGCAGGGGATATCGTAGGAGATGCGCGAGGGGTCTTTCTTTCGCGCGATGAACTCGGGGATATAGTCCATGGGCCCCGGGCGGTAGAGGGCGTTCATGGCTATGAGGTCCTCGAAGACCGACGGTTGCAGTTCACGCAGGTATTTCTGCATGCCGCTCGACTCGAACTGGAACGTGCCGATGGTACGTCCGTCGCAGTAGAGCTTATAGGTAAGCGGGTCGTCGATAGGCACTTTGTCAATGTCGATGGTCTTTCCCGTGGAGAGTTTGATGTTCTCGATGGCCTCCTTGATGATGGAGAGCGTCTTCAGTCCGAGGAAGTCCATCTTGATGAGTCCCGTCTCTTCTATCACATGGCCGTCGTACTGTGTGCAGAGCAACTTGTGTCCCGGGTCGGCCTTGTCTTCTGCGGTGGAGACGGGCACCCAGTCGCTGATGGCATCGCGGCAGATGATGGTGCCGCAGGCATGAATGCCGGTGTTGCGCACCGTGCCTTCGAGCATGCGTGCGTACTTGATGGTGTTGCGTGCCCTTACATCCGCCGACACCTCTGCTTCGCGCAACTCAGGCACGCATCGGATGGCATTGTCGAGGTTCATCTTCATCCCGTCGGGCAGGCGGTCGGGGATGGCCTTGCACAGGCGGTTGCTCTCCTCGAGGGGCAGCCGTTCCACGCGTGCCACGTCTTTTATCGAGTTCTTCGTGGCCATGCTGCCATAGGTGATGATGTGCGCCACCTTGTCATGCCCGTACTTGTCTTCCACCCATTCGAGCACCCGCCCGCGCCCGTCGTCATCGAAGTCGGTATCAATATCAGGCAGCGAGATACGGTCGGGGTTGAGGAAACGCTCGAAGAGGAGGTCGTACTTGATGGGGTCGATTTGCGTGATGCCCAGGCAGTAGGCCACCACTGACCCTGCCGCCGAGCCACGTCCCGGTCCCACCATTACGTCGAGTTCCTTTCGGGCCACGTTGATGAAGTCCTGCACGATAAGGAAGTAGCCAGGGAATCCCATGGTCTTCATCACGTGCAGTTCGAACTTCACCCGCTCTGCCACCTCTTCGGGGATAGGGTCGCCATAGAGTCGCCGGGCCCCGTCGTAGGCGAGTTTGGCCAGGTAGTCGGCTTCGAACTTGATGCGGTAGAGCTTGTCGATGCCGCCCAGTTTCTTGATTTTCTGCTCTCCCTCCTCGTGCGACATGATTTCGTTGCCGTTCTCGTCGCGAGTGAACTCCTCGAAGAGTTGTTCGGGGGAATATTTCTTGCGGGTGTCGTCTTCGGTGCCGAAGTCAGCAGGTATGGGGAAGAACGGCATGATGGGAGCATGGTCGATAGAATAGGCCTCCACCTTGTCGAGCACCTCGCAGGTGTTGTCGAGCGCCTCGGGGATGTCGGCGAACACCTCGTTCATCTCGGCGCGTGTCTTCAGCCACTCCTGTTTGGAATAGAGCATGCGGGTGGGGTCGTCGAGATCCTTGCCTGTGGAGAGGCAGAGCAGGTGGTCGTGCGCCTCGGCATTCTCCTGGTCCACGAAATGTGCGTCATTGGTGCATACGAGTTTCACGCCATACTCTCGTGCCAGTTCCACCAGCACCTTGTTAGCGCGCTGCTGCAGGGGAAAAGTCTCGCGGTTGGCCCGGATGCTGGGGTCGCGCACCTCATGGCGCTGCAGTTCCAGGTAGTAGTCGTCGCCGAAGACACGCTGGTGCCATTCTATGGCCTCTCGTGCCCCCTGTATGTCGCCCTTGAGAATCTTGTCGGGCACCTCACCGGCGATGCATGCCGAACAGACAATGAGTCCCTCGTGGTAGCGCTCCAGGTCTTCGTGGTCGGTGCGCGGCCGCATGTAGAAGCCGTCGACCCATGCCCGTGAGACGAGCTTGATGAGGTTCTTGTAGCCTTGGTAGTTCTTGGCGAGCACGATAAGGTGCCACCCACCCTGGTCGTGGTGTTCTTTGCTGCGGTCGCTTTTCTTCCGTCGTGCCACATACATCTCGCATCCGAAGATGGGTTTGAAGGGTGGCAGTCCGTCTGCTTTCCGCTTGCCGTTCACCTTATTGCAATAGTTGAACAGCTCTTTCACACCGAACATATTGCCATGGTCGGTGATGGCAATGCCACGCATGCCGTCGGCAATGGCCTTGTCTACCAGTCGCTTGATGCTCGACTGTCCGTCGAGTATCGAGAAATATGTATGTACGTGAAGATGGACGAAATCTCTCATATTCTAAAGTCGGATGGTCTAAAGTAAGAGTGGCAAAGATACAAAATATCTTTCAGTCGAGCAAAAAGAAATTTTCTTTTTCCGTGACCCGACAGCAGAAAAAATGGAAAGAAAGCAGGCGTCTTCATCCTGTGAATCATGAGCAAGGATGTTGGTGGTCTGCATTTTTTGCCGGCAGAAAATCAAAACTGCCGTTTTATTTGCATAATTGGCAAAAAAGTTTTAACTTTGTCGCCAAATGCGAGGTCAAGGGGTGTCTGGCAACCAAGTGTCAACATACCATTCCGACTACTGCCATACCACCACCAATGACGAAAGCCTAATCAATCATGGGAAAAAGGATTCGCAAACTCAAGAAACAACGTCTACACAGCGAAGGCAACGATACCCTCTTATTCAGTTTATTCATACTGATAGCCATATCAGTATTGCTTTGGCGTGCCTTCGACTCTAAGACACCGTTCTGGTGTTTCGTATCGGTTTTCTCTGTGCTCTACCTCATCATGCTCAACTTCTTCCGCTGCCCGAAACGGTTCCTCGACGTCGACGACACCTACAATCTCGTAGTGGCGCCTGCCGACGGCAAGGTGGTCGTGGTGGAGGAAGTCGACGAGGACAAGTATTTCCATGAGCGCCGCGTGATGGTGTCGATATTCATGAGCCTCTTCAACGTGCATGCCAACTGGTTCCCTGTCGACGGCAGGGTGACCATGGTAAAGCACCAGGACGGCAACTTCCACAAGGCGTGGCTCCCGAAAGCGAGCGAGGAGAACGAGCATGCCGACATCATCATCGAGACTCCCTCTGGCGTGTCGGTGCTCTGCCGCCAGGTGGCGGGAGCCGTGGCACGCCGCATCGTCACCTACGCCAAGCCCGGCGAGGAGTGTGAAATCGACGACCATCTGGGATTCATCAAGTTTGGTTCACGTGTCGACGTTTACCTGCCTGTCGATGCTGAGATTTGCGTGAAGATGGGGCAGTCGACGACGGGCGACCAGACGATTATCGCCAAACTCCGCTGACCATGGCCAACATCATCACCCGCAACATCCCCAACAGCATCACCTGCTGCAACCTCATTTCAGGTTGTATCGCCACCGCCTTCGCCTACGAAGGCAAACAGGAATGGGCACTGGCCTTCATCATCATCGGTGCGGTATTCGACTTCTTCGACGGGATGGTTGCCCGCCTGCTGCACGTGTCGTCACCCATCGGTAAGGAACTCGACTCGCTGGCCGACGTCATTACTTTCGGTGCGGCACCCGCGATGATGGTGTTCACCTTTCTTCACCAACTCCCCTACCCCGAATGGCTCGATGGTGCCCGGGGCCTACTGCCCTACGTAGCGTTCCTCATCACCGCTTTCTCCGCCCTGCGACTGGCGAAATTCAACCTCGACGAGCGTCAGGCCACCTCGTTCATCGGTCTGCCAACGCCTGCCAATGCCCTTTTCTGGGGCTCGCTCATCGTGGGTGGTGGCGCAAGGCTCACGCACCTGTCGTTTGCCCTACCCATCGTGCTGGTGCTCATTGCGCTGAGTTGTTGGATGCTCATCGCCGAGATTCCCCTCTTCGCCCTGAAGTTCAAGCAGTGGGGATGGAAGGGCAACGAGACGAAATACATCTTCCTTATCACCTGCATCCCGCTGATTGCATGGCTCGGTGTATCGTCGCTCGCCGTCATCATCACTTGGTATGTCATCCTGTCCATCTACGACAGCGCCAGGCACCGATAGCTCTTCCTCATCCTTTTGTCTATGTTCCTCATCAAGTTCATTTTGTTCATCATTCTCCTCGGCATCGCTGCCGTGGTAGGTACCGTGTTGCGCGTGTGGTGGTCAATACGGAAAATGCAGCAGAAACTGCGCCGGGGAGCAGAGAGCATGAACCAACAAGCCAGCGGACAAACCACCAGCGAGGGCGACATCCTCACCGACACCCGCGACCCCGAGCGCGCCGGCCGCAAGATTATCGATGATGACGAAGGGGAGTATGTGGATTATGTGGAGGAAAATTGAAATTGAAATTGAAAATTGAAAATGGAAAATTTTCCATCCTTCCAGGTAATTGCAAAAGGACCGAGGCCGGACAAAACGAGTCGATCTCCCTTTCAGTCCCTGTACATCGTGTCCTTTCTATAAAGCAGATAAATACCGAGAACAC
>JAFZVV010000013.1 GCA_017617615.1 Prevotella sp.
ATCTTCCGCGACCCGCGGTGGGGTAGAGGACAGGAGACCTGCGGCGAAGACCCGTATATGAACGCCGTGCTGGGCGTGCAGACCGTGCTTGGCATGCAGGGCAACGACGACAAGTATTTCAAGACCCACGCGTGCGCCAAGCACTATGCCGTGCACAGTGGTCCTGAACCAGAGCGCCACTCCTACAATGCATCGGTGTCGATGCGCGACTTGTGGGAGACCTATCTCCCTGCCTTCAAGGCCCTGGTGAAGAAAGGCAACGTGCGCGAGGTGATGTGTGCTTACAACCGCTACGAGGGCAAGCCCTGCTGCACCAGCGACCGCCTGCTCGTCGATATCCTCCGCCGCAAGTGGGACTATAAGGCCATCGTGCTCACCGACTGCGACGCCATCAACAATTTCTATAACAAAAGACAGCATGGCACCCATCCCGATGCCCTCTCGGCATCCGTCGATGCCGTGCTCAACGGCACCGACCTGGAGTGCGGTAAAGTGTTCATGGTGCTCGCCGAGGCGCTGCAGCAGGGTCTCATCCAGGAATCGACGCTCGACTTCCACCTGCGCAAGACCTTGCTCGGACGCTTCGAACTGGGAATGTTCGACCCCGCCGAGATGTTACCCTGGGCCGACCTCAAGCCCGAGGTCATCAGCAGTGAGTCCAACGATGCCCTCGCCACTCAGGCCGCCAGGGAGTCGATGGTGCTGCTGAAGAACAACGGCATGTTGCCGCTCTCGAAGCAGGTCAAGACCATCGCCGTGGTGGGACCGAATGCCAATGATGCCGAACTGCTCAACGGCAACTACGGCGGCACGCCCACCGAGGAGCACAAGCACACCCTCCTCGAGGGTATCAAGGCTGCTGTGCCCGGCGCACGTGTCATCTACCACAAGGCGTGTGAGTTGGCCGATGAGTACAACACCATCCATCACCTGCAGGACTTCAACGACGGCAAGGGCGTCTTCGTGGAGTTCTACAACAACAAGAATCTTGAGGGCGAGCCAGTGAAGACCGCATACTACAACGAACTGAACTTCTCCACCTTCGGTGCTTACGGCTTTGCCGACGGTGTGGACAAGGACAATCTCTCGGTGCGCATCACCGGACAGTATAAGGCCACCTTCACTGGTGAGATGAAATACACGCTCATGACCGACAACGGTTACCTGCTGAAGATCAACGGCGAGACCGTGGAGGAAGCCCAGCCTGGCGGACAACGGGGAGGGTTCTTCCGCCGACAGGTGGATTACAAGTCGTTCAACGTGACCAAGGGCGAGACCTATGACATGGTCATCGAGTACAAGCACGGCAATGGCAACTTCGCCATGCTCCGTGGCGACATCTGCGAGCGCAACCTCGCCGACTACACCGATCTCGCCAATGAGGTGAAGGCTGCCGACGCCATCATCGTCATCGGTGGCATCTCCGCACAGATGGAGGGAGAGGGAGGCGACAAGGCCGACATCGAACTGCCAAAGGTGCAGCAGCGCCTTGTACATGCCATGCACGGCACAGGGAAACCGGTGGTCTATGTCAACTGCTCTGGCTCAGCCATCGCTTTTGCCACCATAGAGAAAGACTGCGACGCCATCCTTCAGGCATGGTATGCCGGACAGGGTGGTGCCAAAGCGCTCGCCGAAGTGCTCTTCGGCGACTGCAACCCCAGCGGAAAATTGCCCGTCACCTTCTACGCATCGAACGACGACCTGCCCGACTTCCGTGATTACAGTATGGACAACCGCACCTATCGCTATTTCCGTGGCACACCGCTCTATGCCTTTGGCTATGGAATGTCGTACACCACCTTCGCCTTTGGCAAGGCGAAATTGTCGAAGAAATCGATGAAGCCCGATGGCAAGGTGACCATCACCGTGCCCGTGACGAACACCGGCAACCGCACCGGAACAGAGGTCGTGCAGGTGTATGTGAAGGCGCTCGACTATCCCGAGGCACCCATCAAGTCGCTCAAGGGCTTCCAGCGTGTCGACCTCACAGCGGGAGAGACTGCCAAGGCGGTGATTACGCTCGACGGTGAGGCGTTTGAGTACTACGACCCATCTATCGACGAGTTGTCCACCCGCAGCGGACGCTACAAGATTCTCTATGGCAGTTCCTCTCTCGACAAGGACCTCCAGAGCCTCGATTTCGTGGTGAAATAATAAATTCTATTGTTTATACATAAGGAAACGTGAGCTCTCCCAGGGCTCACGTTTCTATTTGGCTATGCCCCATATGAAAAAGGCGAGTGGCATGAAGTGGTTTTTCTGCGATAGTGCTTGTTTTTCCAATGAGAAATTGTAATTTTGCGAAAAATACACGTTTATGAAATTATTGGGAAATATCATCTGGCTCGTTTTTGGCGGTATAGAGATTGCCCTCGAGTATGTCTTGGCGAGTATCGCCATGATGATCACCATCATCGGCATTCCCTTCGGGTTGCAGTCGCTCAAACTCGGCATGCTCGCCCTCTGGCCTTTCGGGTCGAAGGTGAGGAAGAAACCCACCAGCGGGTGCCTCAACACGGCGATGAACATCATCTGGTTTTTCGTGGGCGGCATCTGGATATGGCTTACCCATATGTTCTTCGGTATCATCTTCTGCATCACCATCATTGGCATACCGTTCGGTAAGCAGCATTTCAAACTGGCCGACATCGCCCTCACTCCCTTCGGACGCGAGATTGTGTAATGCGATGCCTACAGAAGAACAGTTAAAACGTTCACACCAACGTTTTTTTATTTCAGCGTTCATCATGATAAATTTGATGTTACATAGGGTAAGTGTGAGAATGGGCGTTGATTAGGGAAATGGTATCTAGAAGGTAGAGTTGCCGAATGATGCAGTACTGGCTGACCTCATACAAGTGATAATGTAAGGGGTATGCGGGAATAAATGGTTCTCCAAATACATGTGGTATTGTCTATTGAGTGATAGAATCCAATATCGGTAAATCGGCATTTCTCAGTGACTTCGACCTTGTAGCTTACTTTGACATCGACAAGAGAACACCCCTGCCCCCTGAAAGATTTGGGCATTGTGAGCAACTTCGGCTCACGGATTGAAAAAGAGTATTTTTACAAATATGAAATCTCATGATGTTTTGTTGGGGAAATCTGCTGTTTCTCATCAATTTTATTTATATTTGTAGCCTCTTCAATCTAAACCAATCATGAAAGGAAAGACGATATTCATTACAGGTGCCTCGTCGGGTATCGGTGAGGCATGTGCGAGGAAGTTCGCTGCCAACGGCTGCCGCCTCATCCTCAATGCCAGGAGCAAAGACAAACTTGAGACGCTGAAAGCAGAGTTGGAAAACCAATATGGCACGGAGGTGCTCCTGTTGCCCTTCGACGTGCGCGACACGGAGACGGCACGGAAAATGCTCTCGTCGCTGCCCGAAGACTTCAACGATATCGATGTCTTGGTGAACAACGCTGGACTGGCACTGGGGCTCGACAAACAGCAGGAAGGCGACCTCGACCAGTATATGACGATGATCGACACCAACATCAAGGCATTGCTCGTCATCACCAGAATCGTGGTGCCCGGTATGGTGGCGCGGGGAAAAGGCCACGTCATCAATATCGGGTCGTGTGCCGGTGATGCCGCATACGCTGGGGCGAGCGTCTACTGTGCCACGAAAGCGGCGGTGAAGGCCCTCTCCGACGGGTTGCGCATCGACCTCATCGACACACCCGTGCGGGTGACCAACGTGAAGCCCGGCCTGGTGAACACCAATTTCTCCACGATTCGTTTCGGAGGCGACCGTGAACGGGCCGACAAGGTGTATCAGGGCGTGAAACCCCTCGTGGGTGAGGATATCGCCGAGGTGGTGTATTTCGCTGCCGCTGCCCCCGACCATGTGCAGATAGCCGAGGTGCTCGTCTATGCCACCAACCAGGCATCTGCCACACAGGTATACCGTGAGTAAAAACACAAAGACAAGACAATGAGAGTATTGATCGTAAACACGAGCGAGCGGACAGGTGGGGCGGCGATGGCTGCCAACCGCCTGATGGAAGCCCTCAACAACAACGGAGTGAAGGCGAAGATGCTGGTGCGCGACAAAGAGACCGACTGCATCACCGTGGTGGGACTGAAAGGTGGCATGAAGGCACAATGGCATTTCTTCAGGGAAAGGCTGAAGGTCTTCATGAAACTGCATTTTTCGAGAAAACACCTCTTCGAGATAGACATCGCCAACTCCGGCTACGATATCACACGGCTGAGGGAGTTCAAGGAGGCCGACGTGATACACCTGCACTGGGTGAACCAGGGCATGCTCTCGCTCAACGGCATCAAGAAGGTGCTCGACAGCGGGAAACCCGTGGTGTGGACCATGCACGACGCATGGCCGGCAACAGCCATCTGCCACTATACCCATGGCTGTCATGCCTTCAAGTCGGTATGCCGCAACTGCAGGTTCCTGCCCGGTGGCGGCTCGGCGCGCGACATGGCCTGGCAGGTGTGGAACCGCAAGAAACAGATGTTCAATGACCGGCACGTGTCGTTCGTCACATGCAGTAGATGGCTGGAGACACAAGCCAAGCAGAGCGCCTTGCTCACCGGACAACCAGTGGTAAGCATCCCCAATCCCATCGATACGCGGGTGTTCAGGCCCAGCGACAAGAAGGCGGCGAGGGAGTCGCTCGGACTGCCTGCCGACAAGCGGATTATCCTCTTCGTCTCGCAACGCGTGACCGACGAGCGGAAAGGCATGGCCTATCTCACCGATGCCATCAGCCGGCTGGTGAAGGAGAGTCCCGACATGGCCAATGACACCGTGGTGGCCATCCTCGGCGGTCATGCCGAGGAACTGGAAGGGCAACTCGCCCTGCCCGTCTTCCCATTAGGGTATGTGAGCGACGAGCGGAAGATCGTGACGGTATATAACGCCGTCGACGTGTTCGTGCTGCCCTCGCTGGAGGACAACCTGCCCAACACCATCATGGAGGCCATGGCATGTGGCGTGCCCTGCGTGGGATTCAAGACTGGGGGTATCCCCGAGGAAATAGACCATAAGAAGACGGGGTACGTGGCGCAGCAGCGTGATGCCGACGACTTGGCACGAGGTATCAGGTGGGTGCTCGAAGAGGCCGACCGCGATGCCCTCAGACAGGCATCGGTGAGGAAGGTGAACACCACCTACGCGCAAGACGCCGTGTCGCTGCGCTATATCGAGGTATACAACGAGGTCCTGGCTTTCAAGCACTACAGCATATGATAACCGTATCCATCGTCACCATTACCTTCAATGCCGGGAAAGTGCTCAGGCCTACCCTCGACAGCGTGCTCGCACAGCAGTATGCCGACATCGAGCATGTCATCATCGATGGTGCTTCTACAGACGATACGATGAGCGTGGCAGAGGAGTATGCCAGACAGACGGCAGAGGCGGACAACGGACATGTGGTGGTGACGGTTTCGGAACCCGACAACGGGCTCTATGATGCCATGAACAAGGGACTCCGGATGGTGACCGGACAGTATGTGTGCTTCCTCAATGCCGGTGACCTCTTGCCGGCTCCCGATACGATAGGAAAGGTGGTGGAGGCGGCACTACGCGATGATGGCAGCCTGCCCGCCGTCGTGTATGGCGATACGGATATCGTAGACGGCAATTGGCAGTTCCTGCACCACCGCCGTCTCTCTCCGCCCGACAACCTCTCCTGGCGTTCGTTCAGGAAAGGCATGCTGGTGTGCCATCAGGCGTTTTATGCCCGTTGCGACATCGCCAAGGCCACGCCTTATGACCTGCATTACCGCTATTCTGCCGATGTCGACTGGTGTATCCGTGTGATGCGTGAGGCAGAGCGGCAGGGCGCGGCATTGCGTAGGGTAGAGGGTGTTGTGGCACTGTATATGGAGGAGGGACAGACTACGGAGCATCATAAGGCATCGTTGCGTGAGCGCTTCGACGTGATGCGCCGGCATTACGGTCTTTTCTCCACCCTGGCAATGCATGCGTGGTTCGTATGGCGAGGAATATTTAAGAAGGGAAGGGAAAAGTAGAAAGAGCGTATGTACAGCGAAAGATGCTGTGCTGTTACACTTCCGAATTAACCGAAAGATAAACTAACTAAAACATTGATGAAAATGAAAAAAATATTGTTGATGGCCACGATGGTGTTGGTCGCCTTGACTTATCCGGGCAGTCTTTGTGCCCAGAGACAAGTGAAAACCCAGAAAAGCGGCAAGGTCGTTTCCTCCTCCGCACCCTCTGCCAAGGTAAAACAGGAAAAACGGGTGGTGAAGACGACAGTATCTTCACAGATACCGGTGATGAAGGGAAAACCCATGGAGAGGGCGCTGGCCAGACAGGGAAAGGTAGGCAAGACCACGACAAAACAGACGGCCACCTCATCACGGAAACCGAAGATGAAGACCGTAAAACGGAAATAGAGCAAAAAAAAATCTCCAGCCATCGACGGTTGGAGATTTTAGTTTGTTATATGCTTCGGATTACGAACATTTCAATATCTGTCCCACACGCACCTTCGTACTCGTGCCTAACCCATTGAGGCGCTGGAGTTCCTCCACGGAGACATTGTATTTACGCGAGATGGAGTAAATGGTCTCGCCGGTCTCCACGGTGTGACGCACCGTGCGGTGGTTGTTGGTGAAGGTGACACCCGATACTTCCTCTTCGCTCCTCCTGGTGGTTGAAGTGGAAGACGTGGGGCTTGTTGATGTGGTAGGACGGCCTCCATAGACCTCTTCCTTGGTGTAGCTGCTCACTTTCTGGCCACGGGCAGCAGTGGCTTTGGCCGACTCGCTCGACATCGTGCTGCGACGGAACACATAGTAGTCGCCCGTCACGTCCTGGTTGCGGAAGTCGAAGAAGAGAGCGGGATTGAGCGCCACGCCACAGAGGCGGGTCTCGAAGTGAAGGTGTGAGCCCGTGCTTCGGCCGGTGTTGCCACCGAGACCGATGGGCTGTCCGGCACGCACCACCTGGTTCTCACGCACGAGGTGCTTGGAGAGGTGTCCATAGATGGTCTCCAGACCATTATTGTGGCGGATGACCACATAGTTTCCATAGCCTTTGGCCTCATATCTTACGATGCGAACCTTGCCAGTGAAGGCAGCGCGGATGGTGTCGCCGATATAGACCTTGATGTCAAGACCTTTGTGCTGGCGTCCCCATCTCGGTCCAAACTGTGAAGTGATGACGCGGCTCGAAGTGGGCATGTGGAATCCACGCAGGTCTATGCGGTAGGTTTCAGGCAGTTCCGTGGCCTTATGGGCGAAGCGGTTGTCCCAGTCTTGGTAGAGGTCGGCAGAAGGAGATTCCATGTTCTCTCTCTCCTTTATGGTGCTCAAGGCAAGTGTGTCAAGGGTTCTTACCTTCCTGTCCACGGGAGCCATCTTGGCTATCAGGTCTTGTCCGGCTATTGGCAGTGTGGAGGAGGTTAGTACCAATGTAATAGCAATTGTCTTTATCGTTCTTCTAAAATTCATAAATATGTTTCTAAGTAATACCCTTAAATATGTGTGCGTGCGCAAATTGCAGCCGCAACTGAAATAATGGACGCAACAAAAAATACATCGATTATTTCTAATTGCGATGCAAAGATAAGCATAAAAATTTAGAAAAAAAGGCGATTAACAGTTTTTAGTGACTTTTTAACACTTAAAAATATACTGGCGCAATAAGATTAAGAATAAATATTGTCCTGTAAATCAGCATATTGCAAAAACCGGATGAAGGCGGGTGTAGACGGTTGTGCTACAGCATTTCAGGAGATGGCTCCCCAGTTGATATTGGTCTTGCGGAGGGCATTCAGGCGTTTCCACAGCATTTCGTGGGTGGCGCTATCACAGGTGGGGTCTTCATTGATGATGCGTTGGGCGGTGTCGCGTGCCAGTTGCACGATTTGTCCGTCGCGGGCGATGTCGGCTATCTTCAGGTCGAACGCCATACCACTCTGCTGTGTGCCTTCGAGGTCGCCCGGTCCACGGAGTTTCAGGTCGGCCTCTGCTATTTCGAACCCATCGTTGGTGGAGCACATGATGTCGATGCGGCGGCTCGTTTCCTTGCTCATGCTGCGTGTAGTGACGAGGATGCAGAACGACTGGTCGGCACCACGTCCCACGCGTCCGCGCAGCTGATGGAGTTGTGAGAGTCCGAAGCGCTGGGCATCGATGATGACCATCACCGAAGCGTTGGGCACGTTGACTCCTACCTCTATCACGGTGGTGGCCACGAGAATCTGTGTCTCGCCGCTCACGAACTTCCTCATCTCCTCTTCCTTTTCCTGTGGCTTCATCCTGCCGTGCACTTTGCTCAGTCGGAACTCGGAGAACACCTCGCTCATCAGCGCGAAGCCGTCTTCGAGGTTGCGCAGGTCGATGTTCTCGCTCTCGGTGATGAGGGGGTAGACGATATACACCTGGCGGCCCGCCACGATTTGGCGGCGGATGCCCTGGTAGAGACTGTTGAGCTGGTCGTCGTATTTATGTTGTGTATACACGGGCTTGCGGCCGGGAGGCAACTCATCGATCACACTCACGTCGAGGTCACCGTAGATGGTCATGGCAAGGGTGCGGGGAATGGGGGTGGCGGTCATCACCAGCACATGGGGAGGGTTCTGGCTCTTGCTCCACAGACGGGCACGCTGTTCCACGCCGAAACGGTGCTGTTCGTCGATGATGGCAAGGCCCAGGCGCAGGAACTGCACGTTGTCCTCGATGACGGCATGGGTGCCCACGAGGATGTTCACGGTGCCGTCGACAAGTCCGTCGAGCACCTCTTGCCTGCGCTTCCCCTTCACGATGCCGGTAAGCAGTTCCACGCGGATGTCCATGCCACGGAGGAATGCATTGATGGTGCTGAGGTGCTGTTCGGCGAGGATTTCGGTGGGAGCCATCATGCACACCTGATAGCCGTTGTCGATGGCGATGAGGGCGGAGAGGAGTGCCACGAGGGTCTTGCCCGACCCCACGTCGCCCTGCAGCAGGCGGTTCATCTGGCGACCGCTCTTCATGTCACCGTGAATCTCGCGCACCACACGTTTCTGGGCGTTGGTGAGTGCGAAGGGCAGGTGTTGGGCATAGAATTCGTTGAAATGCCTGCCAATGCGGTTGAGCACGTATCCACGGTATTTGCGGCGCTGGTCGCTGGCATAGCGAAGGATGTTGAGTTGCACGTAGAATAGTTCCTCGAACTTCAGCCGCATCTTCGCGTGGTCGAGTTCGGAGGCATCCTGGGGATGGTGGATGAGGCGTAGTGCTGCGTCGCGTGAGATGAGGTGCAGGGGATTGGTGATGTAGGGCGGCAGCGTCTCCTCCAGGGGAGAGGGCAGCCGGTCGAGGACACCGCGGATGATGCGCTCCATGGCACGCGACGTCATGCCCGATTTCTTCATCCTTTCGGTGGTGTGATAATGGGGATGCATGCCCATGGCCGACAGTTGGGCAGTGGCTGCCGGCTCTATCTCGGGATGGGTGACCTGGAAGCGGCCGTTGAAGACCGTGGGACGGCCGAAGACGATGTATTCCTCGTTTTCCTTGTATTGCTTGAGCACATACTGCGCCCCTGAGAACCATACCAGGTCTACCACGCCGTAGCCGTCGCTGAAATGAGCCACGAGCCGTTTCTTGCGTCTGCCGTTGTCGAAGGTCTCGAAACTGAGGATGCGGCCTTTCAGTTGGATGAACGGCATGCTCTCGAGCAACTCGTTGGAACGGTATATCCTACGTCTGTCGACATATTTGTAGGGATAATACTCCAACAGCTGCCCGAAAGTATCTATGCCCAGTTCCTTGCTCAGCAGTTCCTTGCGTTTCGGACCTACTCCTGGGGCAAACTTCACGTCTTGGCTCAGCAGGTCGTACATCTACTCAGGCTTGCATTCCATCAGGTGTAAGTATTGCATCTTCTTCTGTAAGGCGTGCACGGCATCGTCGCCGACGAAGAAAGAGAGAATCCGGTAGGCATAGGGCAACGAGGCGCCGGGACCCTCGCCGGTGATGATATTACCGTCGACGGTCACCAGGTCAGCGGTGAATTCAGCTCCTTCGAGATACACCTCGAAGCCGGGAGAGCAGGTGGCACGGCGCCCGCGCAGCAGTCCAAGGCTGCCCAGCACCATCGGTGCGGCACAGATGGCACCGATGCGGCCACCGCGCTCGGCGTGCGACAACAGCAAGAGGCGGAGACCCTCATGGTTGTTGAGGTTCACCGACCCCGGCATGCCGCCGGGAAGCAAAAGCATGTCGGCATCGGCGAAATCGCTCTCGTCGAACAACATGTCGGCCTTTACCGTGATGCCATGCGACGATTCCACCCACAGTGTGCCGCTCACGCTCACGGTGCTCACTTCCTGTCCGCCGCGGCGGAGGATATCTACGGGTGCCAGGGCTTCTATTTCCTCGAAGCCATTGGCCATGAAAACATATATCTTTGCCATATTGTGGAATAGTGTTGATGTTCAGGTATGCTAACTCCCTTTTAATTCCCTGGAAAAATAAACGGCCAAAGGCCGCAATTTATTTTATCTTTAGTTTTTCGTTTTTTTCGTGATGCCAAAATTACAAAAAAAAATCCATTTTCCCGCTCTTCTGCATACTTTTGCGACAATCTTTCTTCGTTTTCGGCGAAATGATGTAATTTTGTGGCCTAATTCACTTTGCCATGCCGCAGAAAAAACTGAGATTCGCCATCTTCGGCAATATCTACCAAGCCAAGAAGTCGGTGTCGATACAGAAAATCCTCTCCTTCCTCTCCGAGAAGAAGGCAGTGGTGTGTGTCGACAGGGAGTTCTACGAGTTTCTCACCAATGGCCTGCACATCGACGTGAAGGTGGACAGGGTGTTCGAGGGCGATGACTTCGAGGCCGACTACGTCATTTCCATGGGAGGCGACGGTACGTTTCTCAAGGCAGCAAGCAGGGTAGGGGCCAAGGGCATACCCATCGTCGGTGTGAACATGGGCAGGCTGGGTTTCCTCGCCGACGTGGGACCGTCGGAGATTGAACATGCCCTGTCTGCCATCTATGCCGGCGACTACAAGATAGAGGAGCATGTGGCCATCATGGTGGAGACCGAGGGGGTGAGCCACATTGCCGGCTGCCCCTATGCGCTCAACGACATCGCCGTGCTGAAACGCGACAACGCCTCGATGATCAGCATTCGTACTGCCATCAATGGCGAGCATCTCGTCAATTACCTGGCCGATGGACTCATTGTCAGCACGCCAACGGGAAGCACGGCCTATTCGCTGTCGAACGGCGGACCAATCATAGCGCCACAGGCAGGCGTGCTCTGCCTCTCTCCCGTAGCACCGCACAGCCTCAATGTCAGACCCATCGTTGTGCCCGACGACGCGGTGGTGAGGTTGCGTGTGGAGAGCCGCAATCACAATTTCCTCGTGGCCATCGACGGCAGATCGGAGAAGTGTGCCGAAGGCACTACGCTCACCATCCGCAAGGCACCCTATCAAGTGAGAATCATCAAACGCAACACCCACAAGTATTTCCACACGTTGAGGGAGAAGATGATGTGGGGAGCAGATACAAGATAACATAGACATGTTCAAGAAATTCAAGGAATATTTTGCAACGAAGGACAGTGCCTTCACTGCGAAAGAAATCATGAAATGGCTATGGGCAGCATGGAAGGGCAACCGTTTCCAGGCTGTGCTCAACGCCACGCTGGGACTCTTGGCCGTGGTCGTGAGCCTCGCCTCGGTGTGGTCGTTGCAGAACGCCATCGATATCGCTGCCCACTCCAAGCCAGGAAACCTCTACTGGGCAGTAGGCATCATGGGTATTCTCGTTTTGTGCAATTTCGCCATCAACATCTCCGCGGTGTGGGTGAAGAACATCCTGGGCATCAAGGCAAGGAACCGCATGCAGCAGCGTATGCTCGACAGGATACTCAAGTCGGAGTGGCACAGCAAGGAGAAGCGGCATAGTGGTGATGTCATCAACCGCTTGGAGACGGACGTCAACCATGTCATCAACTTCCTTACCGAGGTGTTGCCCAGTTCGGTGTCTACCGTAGCCATGTTTCTTGGTGCCTTCGGCTATCTCTTCGTGCTCGACAAGTATCTCTCGCTCATCATCGTGGGCATGCTGCCCGTGGTGGTGCTCCTGAGCAGGGTATACATGAAGAAGATGAGGTCGCTCACCAGGGAAGTGAGAGACTCCGACAGTAAGGTGCAGAGCGTGCTCACCGAGACGGTGCAGAACCGCATGCTCATCAAGATCATGGAGAGCGACGATGCCATGGTCGACAAACTGGAGGAGACGCAGAGTGAATTGCGCCAGAAGGTGGTGAAACGCACATGGTTCTCGGTGGCAGCCAACTTCATCCTCAATTTCGGGTTCTCGCTGGGATATCTCATCGCCTTCCTCTGGAGTGCCCTCAGGTTGTCGCACCACACCATCACCTTCGGTGGCATGACGGCATTCCTGCAACTGGTGAACCGTGTGCAGGTGCCTGCCAAGAACCTCACCCGGCTCGTGCCGCAGTTCGTGCAGGTGTTCACTGCTGCCGAGCGTCTGATGGAACTGGAGGAGAACCCCCTCGAGGAGCAGGGCTCGCCGATATATGTGAAGGCACCTTGTGGCATCCGGATGACAAACGTGAACTTCGCCTATGAGGAGAGTCCGGGAAATGTCATCGACAACTTGTCGTTTGACTTCAAGCCAGGCAGTTGCACGGCCATTCTCGGTGAGACGGGAGCCGGAAAGACCACCCTTGTGAGGATGATTCTCGCGCTGATGCGTCCACAGAGTGGTGAGGTGGAGATTTACAACAAGCACATGCATAAGAAACTGTCACCTCGCATGCGTTGCAATTTCGTTTATGTGCCACAGGGGAACACGCTGCTCAGCGGAACCATCCGCGACAATCTGCGCCTGGGCAAGCTCGATGCTACCGAAGAGGAGATGAAGGAGGCGCTGCTGAAGAGCTGTGCCGACTTCGTGATGGAGTTGCCCGAGGGTCTCGACACCGTCTGCTCGGAGTCGGGTGGCGGACTGAGTGAGGGACAGGCACAGCGTATCGCCATCGCCCGCGCGCTGTTGCGCGACAGGTCGATCATGCTCTTCGACGAGGCCACGAGTGCCCTCGACCCCGATACGGAGCGCCGTCTACTCCAGAACATTCTGGAAAGTCATGACAAGACGGTGATCTTCATCACACACCGTCCCGCCGTCGTCGACTATTGCGACCAGACCTTGAAAGTAGAGAAAATCTAAGCGAGTTGAGCTTCAACATAAAAAAGGCGTATGTGGCATGACCACATACGCCTTTTTTAGAGGAATCCCCTCAATTTTCAATTTTCAATCTTCAATTTTCAATCTTCAATTTCCAATTTTCAATCTTCAATTTCCAATTTTTAATCTTCAATTTCCAATCGCCTTACACCGTTGGGTATAGAACTGACGGAATTCCGACCATTTGTAATAAGGGTAGTTGTCGGTAGGCACGGGGAGGGTGGCCTCGACACCGTTGAGGAGACACTTTACGAGGATATCGTCGGAGCGTTTCTTCCCACGGTAGAAAATCAATTGAATGTTGGAGGCCTTGCAGGTCTGCCAGTTCTGGTAGCAGTTCTTCACCTCGTAGGGGTCTTCGGGGTCACGGTCGGCACCATTGATGCCCATGAGGACGGTGAGCGGTCCGATGCAGGTGTCGTGGCCGAAGCGCAGGTCTGCCACATGGTCACTGCTGCCCTGAATCACGGCATCGGCTTTCTTGATGATGTCTTCCAGGATGGGAATCATCTCGTATTGTGGGCCGAAGACCCAGGAGTAGGAACCGAGGTTGGACCCTTCCCATTGATTGGCTATCTCCTCGTCGGTGATGATGTTGCCCATCAATCCCTCGTGGTTGATGCTGGGTAGAGTGGTGTAGAGGCTGATGAGGTCGCCCGCCAGACGGCCGGGGCTCTTTCGCAGCCCCTCGATGCTGGTGAATACCCGTGAGATGACTTTTTGACGGAGGGAATTGTCACCATGAATCTGGTCGCGGTTTTTCTCGTAGCGCGGCTTTACCCTGGGGAATTCGCGTTTCAAGGGGTTCTGCTTGTCGGTGGGCACCACGCCGTCGAGGGTGAAGCGTGAGGACTGCTCACGGATTTCGATTTTCGGGTTGCACTGCACGAGTTCCTGGCAGAATGCCGACATGCTCAGCACGCAGCGTCCCGACAGCGAGGCGATGGCGAGCACGTTGCCGCCTTTCTTGAACACCTCGGGGAAACTGTTGTACATCACGCGGGCGATGCCCTGGTGCTGTTCCCATCCGAGCTGTGTCAGTTCGCTCACCCCTGTCATCAGCTCGTCCTTGCATGCCATGAACCGTTTGTAGAACGCTTCCCCTTCATCAGTGAGGAGATGTTTGTCATGGGCGTCGGTGAGCAGGGTATCGAGGTCGAGATAGAGTTTGTCGGTCCAGTAGTAACGTGAGCCATGACGGGCATAATGGCTGATGTAGAACGGTTTGTAGCCTCGTGGTGCCTTCGTCTGCTTCACGGTGGTGAAATGATAGGGATAGTCATTGCCGTAGGCTTTTCTGGGGTCGGCCTTGAGTTGCTCGAGGGCAGAAGTGGCTTGTGCCCATGTCGTCAGGGCAGCGAAAGTCAGGATGAGGATAGATAGTAATCTTTTCATTTTCAAGGATTATGTAAAGGCGATTGTATTAGGTGTTGTGCTTTGTTCATTTCAACATGGTCTTCTTGCCGTTGATGATATAGATGCCGGCAGGAAGGTCCTTGAATGATGTGCCGATGAGGCGGCCGTCGATGGTATAGATGGCCTCGGTGGCAGTCTTTGCCTTGTCGAGCTCGTTGACGCGCATGTCGCTGTTATTGAAATCTTTCAGTACATAGAGGGCTGGCTCGGCCTTGCCGGTCTGGTTGTCGAAGAGTCCGGCGTTATACCAATCGTCGGTCACACGCTGGGTGTTCCAGTTGAGCCCGTATTCATTGGCCTCCATGAACCACCAGAACAGGCCATTGACATTGGCATGGTTGTTGAGTATGCCGATAAGGTCTTGCGTGAAGGCTTTCTGCCCCTCGCCGTTGATGGGGTAAGTAGAGGAGAGGTCGTAGGCCACGTTGGAGGGTTGCCAGTCGTGGTAGTAGCCCACCTCTACAATCATGATTTTCTTGTCGGCATAACTGTTCTCCATCTGGGTGAGCGCGCTGTTGAGCGTGCTGAGCGTGCCGTGGTAGTAGGGATAGTACGACAGGCCGATGATGTCGTAGTCTACCCCGTAGTCTTTCATCTTCTGGTAGAAAGCCTTGAGCACGCTGACGTTCCCCACACGCTCGGTGTGGATGACTACTTGTGCGGCAGGACATTCCTCGCGGCAGGCCTGGATGGCTTTTTTCAGTAGGGTTGTGAAGCGTGGCCAGTTGGCATCGCTGTTGGTGTAGCACTTCTTCAGTTGCGATGCGCTGTCGGTGGAGCGTCCCCAAAGCATGCCATAGCTGATTTCGTTGCCCGTCTGGATGAAGTCGGGGGTGGCACCTACGGCTTTCATGGCTTGCAGCACCTCCTTGGTGTATTCGTAAATCTTGTCGTAGAGCTGGTCGTCGCTGAGGTCGGCCCAGGCAGCAGGGGTCCACTGCTTGGCGGGGTCGGCCCAGGTGTCGGAATAGTGGAAGTCGAGCATCAGTGCCATACCGGCATCCTTGATCTGCTTACCAAGGGTCTTCACGTATTCCAGGTCTTGTACCACCCCTTGTCCTTGATGGTCGGCAGGAGCGTTCTCGGGGTTGACAAACAAGCGTACGCGCATGGCGTTCATGCCTTGCTCGCCAAAATAGGGGAGCAGGCTGGTGATGGGTGTGCCGTCGGTGGCAAAGTATTTTGCGCCGTGCGATTCATAGGAAGGCAACAACGAAATGTCGCCGCCAACATACTTGTTGTCGGCCAGGAGAGGAAGGGTGATGAAACAGAGGATAAGGGTGTAAAGCTTTCTCATGATTACATTGGGTGTTGTATGTTTGCAGACTGCGAAAATACCGATTTCTTGTGAGAAAAGCAAATTTTGGGTCTTTTATCTTTTGGCATAAAAAGAAAATAGGCCCTATAGTTGACTATAGAGCCTATATGGATGGTTTATGCAAATGGCTTATCTCACCACCACTTTCTTGTTGCCCATGATATACAGTCCGGCGGGCAGTCCGACGGTCATCTCTTGTATGGAGGAGCCGGGGTTGCCACGGCGTATGAGACGCCCGTCGATGCTGTAGATGTCGGCACTCCGTTCGGTGGCAAGGGTGGGCAGTGCAATGCCCATCGGCACTTGGTTGACGAGGTTCTTGCCACCCTCGGTATTGGAGGAAATCTCGAAGAAGGAAGTTTGGTTGATGCCCACCACGTCGACGGTCTGCGGACTGCCGTTGTTGGTGCTGAAGACGAAGTTCACCTCGTCGGTGGCATTGTTGATGGTGTACGACTTCTTGAACCAGTTCTTTCCTTCCACGCTCACCGTGCTCGTCACCTTGTCGCCGGGCCATGAACTGTTGGCTGGGGTATGGCTGCCGTCGCCGCCCCATGTCCAGAAGTTCACGCTGCTCCATCCCACGGCATCGGTATTCACGTAGATGTCGATGGCGTAGGGCTCGAAGGTGCTGATGTTGTATTCGCGGGTGATGATACTGCTCACGCTGCCGTTCTTGAGGAGTCCCACCTTCAGCGTAGTGGTGCCCGTGGGGATGGTGATGACAGTGCCGTTCGCCACGGCCGTGCTCGATGCGGAGGGTGTGCTGCCGTCGGTGGTGTAGACCAGTTTGGCTCCCTCGTCCTGGCTCACGGCGGTGAGCGTGGCACTCTGCTGACCGTCATACTCTCCCGAAGGCAGGTCTACCCATGCCAGTTCGGCACTCTTGGGGAGGAAATAGGCATAGTGGTATCCCGAGATGATTTGCTGCCAATTGGCATTGGGCTGGTAGGAGGCGGCTTGTGATCCCACCACGGCCAGCAACTCACAGTTGGCACCGGTAGTGCGCACAGCGTAGTAGTTGGTATTGTTGGCTTGGTTGGCGTAGGTGCTCATGCTGTGTATGCCGGCGACATTGCGGGCGTTGATCATCATCTTGATGTCTTTCTTGCATGCCATCCAGTGCGTCATGAACACGCAGGGCGTGCCCGGCATCGCAAGGAGGTATGCGTTGGCGGCAAGCGTGTCGCGTACGATGGGGTCCTGGGCGGAGTTGGCACGGCGCTCGGTATCGTGGTTCTCGACGAAGGTTACGGCATAGCGGCGATAGTTGCCACTCTCGTAGTTGTTGCTCATCAGGGGCCAGTTGCCTTCGTTCTGCTTACCCAGGTAAGTCCAGTCGTTGCGGTTGATGGCATTGCGTACGGTGTAGCGGAACTGGAAGTCAAAGGCGGCACTCTGTATCTGGTCGTTGGTCTTCGTGGCGTCGATCCAGCGGCGGATAGTGGTAGTGCCGTCCCAGCACTCGCCTACGGAGTACTGCACGCCACAGGCGCTGTTGTACTGTCCGGTATAGGAACCGCTGTAGCCTTTCACCATGTCGTAGCGGAAGCCGGTGTAGCCGAGGTAGTTGATGAGGTACTTCAGGTAGGCGTCGACGTTGTCCTGCACGTTCTGGCTCTTGTGGTCGAGGTCGCGCATGCCGCTCCATCCCTCGCCGGTGTCGTTGTTGGCACTCAGTGAGTAGCCATTCTGTGAAGCCCAGTTGAGGGTGGCGCCGCCGTCATCATCACGACAGATGTCGGTCGACGACATGCTGTAGGTCTTGCCGTCATAGGGGTTCACCTCGGTGGGGAAGTCGACCCAGTTGGTGAGGTTTCCACGGTGATTGATGACCACATCGGCTATCACGCCGGTACCCTTTGTCTTGAAGGCCTGTATCATCGACTTCAGCTGCGCCTCATTGCCGAAACTGCTGTTCTGGTCGTACCAGTATAGGGGGTCGTAGCCCATCGAGGGGTTGTTGGCTGCCCGTCCGCTCTGTGGCACCCAGACGAGTTTGAAATAGTTGGCGATATCGGCCGACTGTGCCTCAAGGGTGCGCCACTGCGAGGGGGTGAAAGAGTCCCAGTAGAAGGCTTGCAGCATCACGCCATCGTAGTTGGATGGCCAACCCTGTGCAAAGCCGTTCGTGGTGTTGCACAACATCAGGAGAAAAAGGATGAGGGTATAGAATTTTTTCATATTGGGTAGTGTTTGATTTCTTATGCAAAAATAAGCCGAATAACGCCTTTTTGTCATCCGTAGCCTTGTTTTTTGTCGAATTTGTATATGCAAACGTTTGCACACCCAAGGGTCGTGTGCAAGATGTAGGTCGTGGCATGTAGCATCCTTGCAGTTCACATACAAAACGAGGGGGTGCATGCGCACCCCCTCGTGAAAAGGATACATTTTCTTGATTATTCGCCTACGACGATCACGCAGCGGTTGCGGTCGTTCTCGGGGAATGGCTGTACGGTGTCGCCATACGAGCTCACGTCCATACGGCTCCTTGAGATGCCTCTCTCTTCGAGGGCCTTGGCCACCTTCTCAGCGCGTGCCTTAGCATAGCCCACATTGATCTTCGGGTTGCCGGTACCGCGGTCGGCATATCCCTTGATGCTGATGCTCTTGTTGGGATACTTGTTGCACCAGTCTACGATTCTGTTGAGTACCACATCGGGTGATGGGTCAGACTCACGGATGATGTAGAAGAATGTCTCGTTGAGCGGCTCTTCCTTCACCACGGGTACGGGCTTGGGTTCCGGTTTTGGCTCCGGTTTCGGCTCAACCACAGGAGCAGGCTGTACTACTGGCTCGGGAGGCAATACAACAGGAGCGAGTTCCTTCTTCTTCATGCCGAACTTGAAGGTAAGGCCCACGAGGCCCACGATCTGCCAGTCGGGGTCGAAGTTCGACTTCAGGTTGAAGCAGTCGTTCTTGAAGTTGGCATCGAGCTCGAGGCTCAAACCGAGGTTACGCGAGAAGCAATACTCGAACTGTGTACCGAAGCGGCCATTGTAGGAGCTGTGCTTCGTGCCACACTGGTCGGGACCCACATAGAAATTGTTGCCCCTTGTCATGCTATTGACAATGCCCTTGTACTCATCGAAGTCCCATCCGTAGTTCACGCCGAAACCGGTGAGCAGCACCCAGTTGAAACGCTGCGACGAACGGTTGGGGAAGAGGATGTTCGACATGTTCATCAACAGGTCGAGGTCGCCAGTGATGGCCTTGAACTTATAGTCGGCATCGCCGTTGGGAAGACCGGGGAAGCGTTCTTGCAGGAACCCACCCTTGGCCTCATAGCCTTGCACGTGGAGGCGTGCACCCACCTTCGGGTTGAAATAGCGGCCGAAGGAGACGGCGAACTGCGGTGTGACGAGGTCCATGAAGTCGTAGTGGGTGAGTGTGGCTTGTGCTCCACCCTGCACCGAGATGAAGTTGTGGGGATAGTACTCGTCGGCATCTTGTGCTTGGGCAGCGGTGGACACTCCGAAGAGGAGTGCCACAGCTACTGCTATATTCAAAAACTTTTTCATATTCGCCAAATGTTTATGTTATTACTGTTTCACAATAGTGGCATACATCTTGTCGCTCTGGGCACGGCTGGGATACAGCTTGATGGTGTATGTGCCGGCCTCGTTGATGCGAAGGTTGGGACCATACTCCTCCAGGTTGGCTGCGTCGCCTCCCAGGTTGATGTCCCAGCTGCCATTGGTGGTGAACTTGAACTCGTCGGCATTGAGGTCTGTGGTGATCTCCCAGCAGTCATCGGCCATGTTGTAGTTCATGACCACATAGGAACCGGCATCCCATCCGGCCGGCGTGGCTGGACCTACCAGCCCCCATGTGACCTTCGTGGCTGTCAGCGAACCATTGGCTACGTCGGCAACGAGTCGATAGTAACCGGGCTCGGTGCAGTTGATGTTGCCGCCAGTGCCTGCCTGACCTGTGAACATCGGACCATAGGAAGTGAAACTGTCGTAGTTGTACTCGGCATTCCAGTTACGCTCTTTGGTGAACTTGAACTCGCCGTCCATGTAGGCATAGCCCTCATAGACACCGTTGAAACTGGCTGAGCGGAGGGCAGGAGCTAATTCAGGTGTCCATCCCCATTCTGGCATACCTGCTGCGGAAGTGTTGTATTTCTGGGCATTGCCTGGTACATAAATGAACTCACTGAAGTTGAGCGGCGTGATTTCATAGGTCATCGTCATCATGTTGACGGAGAAGCGATAGAACTTCGCACTGCCGTCGACACAGAACGAGTGGTCACCGTCGAGGTTGTAGCGGCGGTCGAACGAACCACTGAGGTCGGTGCTGGCACCCGTCGTACCGAAGAGCTTGTTCCATACACCCTCACCCACGGCATCGATGGCCTCGTCGTCGCCAAAGGCGAACCACATCTCACCACCAGTGCTCTCAAACGTGTAGGTGAACACAGGATCGTCGAACACGCTCTTGTCGCTGTGCGAGAACTTCTGGTCCTTGGAGTTGTTCCACTCGCCCGGACCACCGATGAGGTAGTAGTTCTCGGCGATGTTCAGCGCCTCAATCTGGTAGCTGTAGTCCATCATGTTGATGGTTACCTTGATGAGTCTCGGACCTGCTGGCACGCAGAACGAGCCGTCGTCACTGAGGTTGTAGCGGCGGTCGAGGTTACCGGTGGGATCGGTGTTGCCGTTGCCCTTCGTTGTACCGAAGAGTTTCGACCAGTCGTTGTCGTTGCCGATGGCTTCGCAGGCCTCGTCGTCGCCGATAGCGAACCAGGTGTCGCCTTCAGAAGCGTTGAAGATGACGGTGAAGACAGGATCCTCGTAGACATCCTTTCCGCTGTGCGAGAACTTCAGTGTCTTGTTCTTGGCGGAGTCGAACCAGTCGTTGGGACCACCCACGATGTAGTAGTTCTGAGAAATCTGCGGTGCCTTCGGGATAGCGATGATGTGGAAGACATCCGAAGTGGCGGTCTTCACTGTCGTAATGCCGTTGCTGAGCCACATGCTCACGGTGGCGTCGATGGTGCGTTCCACGGGGCGGCGTCCGAACTGAGAAACCACATAGTCCTGTAGGTCGGAGGCTTTCATCATACCGTCGGCGGTAATGTCGTAGGTTGCCCCGTCGCCGAGGGTAATGGAATATGATGGTGTGAAAGCGGGGTCGGAGGCGGTGGGTGCAGTGATGCTGCACACCTTCACCATCTCGTCGGTCACGGTGTTGAAGTCAATCGTACCTACCGTGGTGATGCTGCCGTTGCCAAAGGAAACCGTTTCGGGCTGGTTGACCACTTGTGGGCTGAGCCAGTCTTTGTAGTCGTCGGTACAAGCGGCCAACGAGGCTACAAGAGCCATTCCTAATAATATTTTCTTAGTCATAGTCGTATTTCTTTTTTATTTTCGGTTGCTTATTGTTCCATCAACATATAATCTCCAGTGATGTCGTTGAAAAGGAACAGGTATTTGCCTTCGGGCACCACGAGGTTGCCATCGCCGTCTGTCTCACCGGCAAGGCCGCTCTTGTAACCCCAGTTGGTCTCCCAGCTGCCTGGTACCTTCACCTTCAGCTTGTCGCCGCCGTTCACCTCATACTTCCAGATGTGGTTCTCGCTTCCGTCAAGGGTGAAGACAGGAGTCATGTCGGTGTCGCTCCATTCGTTGAAGGTGCCTGCCACGCAGAGTTGCGGATAGACTTTCACGTTACCTTCATACTTGTCGATGGTGATTTCATTGCTCTTGGTATCGACATTGATGGTGTAGTAGCCAGCCTCAAGGATGGCAATGTTGTGGTTGTCGCCGTCGTAGTCACCGAGGAAGCTGCCCGGGTTCTTTACGTTGGTGAAGTTCAGCTGGCTGCCCCAGTCGCCAGGAGTGAGCACGAACTTGAATTGTCCCTCCTCGGGGAAGTAGCCGGTGAATGATGTCATACCGCCACCGGTAGCCGGGTCATACTGCTCGTTGGGTACGAGGAACATCGGAACAAGACCGTTGCCAACCTCGCCATTGCTCCAAGAAGAGTTGCCGATGCAGTTACCCACCATGTACCAGATAATCGGAGCAGCAGGTTTCAGTTCGATGTAGTAGGGCACGGCCTTGAGATTCACCACATTTGAATAGATGGGTTTGTACTCGTTGAAGCCAGCGTCCACGATAGCAGCCTTCACACGGATGGCAAGGTCGAGCACGGAAGGTACCATGGAGGCATCTGTCCATTGGTTGAGGCGTACGAGCCAGCGGTCGATGGTCTCGGTGTTGAGTTCCACGTTTTGGCCACTGGTATAGGTCTCTTCCATAGCGAAGAAGTCGGCACCGGTATTGTCCTCGAGGTTGAGGTCGTATGCCTTGTTGAACGATCCTGTGGGTGAGATTTCCACGGTGTAGGTGGGCACCACAGGGGCATCGAAATTGTTGTAAGGTCTGGGCTGTGACCAGGTGAGGGCCACAGTCTGTGATTTCTGCAAGTCTACGTTACCTGTGATGGCAGGGTTATTGAGCACAAACGAAGTGGGTTGTGTCAATATCGGGTTTGAATCGTTGTCATCGTCACAGGCCGTCAGGGCGAAAGCGCCGACAAGCAGCAACATGGTGATTTGATATATCTTTTTCATAAGTGTATTTTCTTTATGATAGATTTCTTGATTGCTAAGCTTTAGTATCCAGGATTCTGCGTCAGGTTCGGGTTGGCATTCACATCCTCATCGGGCAAAGCAAAGATGTTGCGGAAAGCAGGGAAGCTGGCTCCATTCTCGGCTCCACCTTTCCATTCCCACAGGTATTGGCCGCTGCGGTCACCACCGAAGTATCCGTAACGGATGAGGTCGGTGCGGCGGAACCCTTCGAAGTAAAGCTCGCGTGAACGCTCATCGAGAATCTGGTTAACCGTATAGCTGCTCGCTGTCGTAGTATGTGCTCGCTGGCGCAGTGCATTGATGTAGTTGGCACCTGCGGCTGTGGTAGTGCCACCATTCAGACGGGCGTCGGCCTCGGCTGCAATGAGGTAGGCCTCGGCAGCGCGCATCAAGAAGAAGTCGGCGTCGATGAACTGTGAGTTGTGTGGAGTGCCACTTCCTGCATAGGTGTTGCGGTATTTACCTACGGAATAACCCGAGGTGAACTCCGTAGGAGTGGAAATCTTAAGTTCACGGTCGATGCCGAAGAACAGGGCGCGGTCGTCTCCGGCTGCTGCCGCCATGTCTTTGATGGAAGCCTGCGGAGCATCGTTGTTGGGGAAGAACTTGGCTACCAATTGGCTGCGGGCGCGGTTGCCTGCCCAGAACTCGCTGGTGCCATAGTTGCTCTCGGTGTCCATATCGGCTTTCCATGTCGAAGCCATCAGGAAGAGCGTCGTACACCATGCGGTGGTCTTTATACCATCCTGAAGCAATGGAAGGATGGCTTCTTGTGATGCACCATTGCTGCCGTTGTCGCCCATGAAGAGCATCTGGTAGGCGCTCCAGCCGTTCACGCCTTGGGTCCACAGTTTGTGCGGGCCGTTGATCACCTTCTCGGCATACTCTTTGGCGGCAGCCCAGTTGGCTGTACCAGTATAGACCTCAGCGTTGAGGTACATACGGGCGAGCAGCAGGTTGGCAGCGTCCTGGTCGGCACGGCCGTAGCCGCTTTCGGTATCCTTGCGGGCGGCAGGAGCCATGAGTTTGTCTTTCACGTCGAGCAGTTCGCTCTCAATCCACTTGAAGAGGTCGGCGCGCTGGATCTGCTGCGGTGATTCCGACATCAGTTTGGTGGCGAAAGGCACATTGCCGTAGGCGTCCATCAAGTGGTAGTAGTAGAGGGCACGGAGGAAACGTACCTCTGCCTCGCGGGTGGCGTCCACACCGGCGCAAACCTCCAGATAGTGGTTGCAGAAAGCGATGCCCGTGTAGAGGCGATAGTAAAATCCTTTAAGCATCGGATGGGATGCATCGAATTGGTCGTAGTTGAAGGCTGGGATACCGGGGTCGCCCCAGGCACAGATAGCCTCGTCGGTGGTCAACTCGTTGGAGTTCCACAACTGGCGTACAAAACCTGCAGTTCCACCGTCAAGGCCGTCGATGTCGCAGTCGCCGTTCGCGCCTCCCTGGCCTTGCAATGCCATGTTGGAATAGCACTTGGTGAAGAGGGCTGCTTCATCAGGCACCATCGTCTTGCTGGGGTCGATAGGTGTGACATCCAGGTCGCCGGTGCAAGAACTCAGTCCTGCAACAACAATTGCTGCTGCTGGAATCATATTCTTGAAATATCTTAAGTTCATAGTCTTCTGTATATTAAAATGTTCAATATTCGATATTCACTCTTCAATTTTAGAAGTTGAGGTTCACGCCGAGTTGCAGTGTGAAGGGCCTTGGGTACATGTTGTTGTCGATGCCTCCAAAGACCTCAGGGTCGATTCCCTCATATTTGGTGATGGTGAAGACATTGGTGGCGGCGGCGTAGACACGTCCGGTGATGCCATTGTAAGAACCACCTTTGAAGAGGTTGTTGAACGAGTAGCCCAGTGTGATGTTGTCGCACTTGAGGAATGATGCATTGTGTACGAAGTAGTCGGAGAGAGCGTGGTCGTAGGTAGACCAGTTGCGCTCCACGGCTCCTGGGATGACATTCTGCAGATAGCCGAATGATGAGTCATAGCGTTTCGGCACATTGGAGTATCCTGCCTCCTTGTCCCAGTACACATAATTGTCGAAACTGGCGCGGAGTCCGAAACCGAAGTCCCAGTTCCAGAACTGCACGCGTGAACTCAGGCCTGCGGTGTAAGGCGCATCGGGGCTCTTGTAGAGGTAACGGTCGGAGTCGTTGATGATGCCGTCGGCATTGCGGTCTACATAGACACCTTCGAGAGGTATGCCATTATCGTTGTATACCTGTTGGTATACATAGAACGAACGCTTGGGATAACCTGGTGTGTGGGCTTGCACTTGGTTGCCGGTACCTGCTGAGATACCGCCTGTGAGGATAAGTGAAGACTCGCCGGTGAGTTCGGTAATCTCGTTCTTGTTATAGGTGAAGTTGGCTGTGACTTCCCATTGAATATTCTCCGTGACGATGGGGCGGACGGTCAAGGATGCCTCCACACCTTTGTTCACGAGCGAACCGATGTTTGATACCACCTGGTTGCGGAAGTTGGAACCGGCCGACACCGATGCCCAGTTGATCAGGTCGGTGGTCTTGCGATGATAGACATCAACGCTACCGCTCACACGGTTGTGGAAGAACTGGAAGTCGAGACCGAGGTTTTTGGTGGTCGTTGTCTCCCACTTCAAGTCTTGGTTGTATGCATCTGGACGATAGAGCAAACCGCTGTCGTTGATGCCGATGAGAGGATAGCGTCCGTCCACATTGGTGTTGTTGACATTATAGGAGGCGAAATAGTTGTAGTCGCCGATGGATTCCTGCTGTCCGGTCTTACCCCAACCTACGCGGACTTTCAATTCGTCCATCCAGTTGACATTCTTGAGGAATGGCAGTTCGTTGATCTTCCATCCGATGGCGAATGAGGGGAAGGTAGCCCAGTGGTCCTTGAACCTTGAAGAACCATCATGACGGATGGTTGCGGTCAGCATGAGTTGGTCCCAAGCGATGTAGTTGGCACGTCCGAAGAAACTCACGAGGTAGTTCTCCGTTTTCCAGATGCTTGTAGTTGCATTATAGGGTTTTCCTGCTGCAGGAGCTGTGGTGCCGTCGTCGAGGGTAATCACCTGAGAGGTGCTCATGGGATAAAGGCCAGCATAGTGGCTATCTCCGGAGTGCTTGCTGTGGCTCCATTCGTAACCTGCCATGATGTCGAAATGCTGGGTCTTCAGGAAATCCTTGTAATATTGTGCATAGGTCGAGAAGGTGAGGTTGTATTTCTTCTCGTAGGTGTATCCGCTGTTTCCATAGTAGAAATTGCTGGGTCCCCATGGGGCATAGTCGGTGTCTTGCTGACCGTTGGCCCAGTCGCCGCTGGCATTGGCATGGAGGCGCAGGTCCTCAAAACCATGTATCTGGTAGTCGACTTCCACGTTGCCCATGTAATCGTAGGAGTTGGCGCGGTCGTTTTTCTCGTACAGACGGGAGAGGGGGTTGGCCACGGTGTTGCGGTTCCACATGGTGGGGTAGTTGCTGTCTTTCAGCGACGCGCCACTGTCGGTCCATTGCCAGTAACCATGATAGTTCTTGTATTTGTCATCTGTGGAGGTAATGGGCTGTGTGGGATCCATGCGGGTGGCATCACCAAGGGCAGTCTCGTTGGCATAACGGTTGTGGGCATACATGAATTTGCCGTTGATGTTGAACTTCAGGTGGTCCTGCAGGAACGAGGGGTTCAGGGTCACACTCGTCGTCACACGTTGGAAATTAGAGGTCTTGAGGATACCGTTCTGGTCGGTGTAGCCGGCGCTGAAGCGGTAGGGCATGTTCTTCAGACCGCCCTGCACCGTCACATTGTGGTCGGTGCTCACTGCGGGGTGGAAGAGTTCCTCTTGCCAGTCGGTGTCGGCTTTGCCCAAGAGTGCAGCGGCCTCAGAGTCGGCACCGTAATAACTCCTGATAAAGTTGGAATACTCCGCGGCATTCAGCACGTCGAGTGTCTTCTTCTTTACTGAGTAGGACACGTTGCCGTTGTAACTCACTTTCGGAGCCATGTTGGAACGTCCTTTCTTCGTGGTGATGATGATGACACCATTAGAACCGCGGCTACCGTAGATGGCAGTGGCCGAGGCGTCTTTCAGTACAGTGAAACTCTCGATGTCGTTGGGGTTGACCATTGTCAGACCATTTGCGGCACCCTTGATTCCTACATTGTCTATGGCCAGACCGTCGATGACAATCAGCGGGTCCTCGCTGGCGTTGAGTGACGAACCACCGCGGATACGGATAGTGGCGCCACCACCAGGAGTTCCACCGCCGTTGGTGACGTTCACACCGGCAATCTTACCCTGGATCATGTCTTGGGCATTGGTAATCATACCATGGTTCTTCTCATCGGGCTTCAGGGCAGTCACCGAACCGGTGAGGTCGTTCTTGCGGGCCACACCGTAACCGATTACCACCACCTCGTTGAGGGAGTGGGAGTCGTCTTGCAAAACCACCTCCACATGGGGAGCGGCGGCCACCTCTGCCGTCTCATAGCCGATGTATGAGATCTGGAGCACGTCGCCTTGTTTTGCTTCAATGGAGAAAATACCGTCGAAGTCGGTAATCACGCCGCCCTGCTGTCCTACAACACGGATGGTGGCACCGATAATGTCGTCGCCGGTAGCATCTTTCACATGGCCGTTGACAGTGAATGACTGTCCAAAGGCACTGACTGATAGGAACAACCCCACAAGGAGGCTGAGCAACCTAACAGGATTTGCAAAATTTACCTGCTTCATCATTTTTAATTATTAAGTTTATTTTTATATAGGTTTTATATAATTGTAGCCGAATGGTTAGTTCGTCAGTTAATAGCTGTAAAATGCATCCTAACATAATCAACGGACAGGCTTCGCAGTCTGCCAGGAATAATCCAAGAACATAGTGTTTCAATTGCAAAATTAAATTTCTTTCGCAATGTTTGTTCTTTTTGTTCCTAAAATATTGTGTTTGAGTAATGCAAACGATTGCGCAGATTATTTCTTTTTTTATAACAAGGTGTAAAACAACGTGTCACGATTTGCATTATCTTTGCAAAAACAGTCGCTGTCGAGGCAAATATTTTTTTGTTACGCATTGTTTTGCACAAGATGAATAACGCTCCTATCACAATGAAGGACATTGCCCGTGCATTGGGCGTGTCGGTGGCCACGGTGTCGAGGGCACTCAAAGACAGTCCCCGCATCAGTGAAGAGCGGCGTGCGCTCATCAAGGCGTATGCCCAGGAGCACCATTTCTCGCCCAATGCCATAGCGGAGTCGCTCAGGCACAGCAAGTTGCACCCCATGCATATAATCGGCGTCATCATGCCTCAGATCAACCATTTCTATTTCTCGTCGATTCTCGGTGGGATAGAGGAGGAGGCTTCTGCCCGGGGCTACCGCCTGATGGTGGCGCAGAGTGGGGAGCAATATGAGCGTGAGGTGAGTATTTGCCGCGCATTCTCTGAGAGCAAGGTGTGTGGCGTGATTGTGTCGCAGGCGAAAGACACGATGCGGTACGACCATTTCAAGCAACTCCTCGACCATAATATCCCCTTGGTGTTCTTCGACCGCATCTGCACGGGAATCAATACCAGCCGTGTGGTGGTGGATGACTATATGGGCGCGATGACGGCGGTGAACTACCTCATCGAGACGGGGTGTCGGCGCATCGCGTTCTTCGGGTCGTCGATGAAACTCGAGATTTCGAAAAACCGTTACAACGGCTACCATGATGCCTTGGTGCGTCATGGCCTGACGGTAGACGACCGCTATATCCGTTTCTGCGACAACCGTGCCGATGCCGAGGTGGTGGCTCCGGAATTGATGAAAATGGATGACAGGCCCGATGCTTTCTTTGCCGTGAACGACGATACCGCCATCGGCATCCTCTATACGGCGAAACGCATGGGGCTGCGGGTGCCCGAGGACGTGTCGATATGTGGCTTTACCAATGGTGAGCGCGCTATCGCCTGCGACCCGATGCTCACCACCGTGGAACAGCGTGGCAACAAGGTGGGCAGGGAGGCTGCTGCCATCCTCATTGCCCAAAGTGAGGGAGAGTTACCTGTGGGCAAGGTGGAGAAACGCGTGGTGCGCACGCGCCTTATCGTCAGGGGCACCACAAGGGCGCTGCCTGATGACAAGAATACGAAATAAAGCAACAAAACCTATACTATTATGAAAACAAGACCTGATTTGAGTTTTTGGAAACTCTGGAACCTCAGTTTCGGTTTCTTCGGCGTACAGATAGCCTATGCACTGCAAAGTGCCAATATCAGCCGTATCTTCCGTACGCTCGGTGCCGACCCTCATTCGCTCAGTTTCTTCTGGATATTGCCTCCGCTCATGGGCATCATCGTGCAGCCCATCGTAGGGTCGCTTTCCGATAAGACCTGGTGCCGCTTCGGGCGCCGCATACCCTATCTCTTCGTGGGTGCCGCGATGGCGGTGGCGGTGATGTGCCTACTGCCCAATGCTGGTTCGTTCGGCATGTCGGTGAAGGCCGCCCTCATCTTCGGACTCTTCGCCCTGATGTTGCTCGATACCTCCATCAACATGGCGATGCAACCCTTCAAGATGATGGTGGGCGACTTCGTGAACGAGAAACAGAAGGCGAAGGCCTACAGCATCCAGTCGTTCCTCTGCAATGCCGGCAGTGTGATGGGTTTCCTTTTCCCCTACATTTTCGCGTGGGTAGGACTGAAGAATGTTGCTCCCGAAGGCGTCGTCCCCGACACGGTCATCTGGTCGTTCTATATCGGCGCGCTCATCCTCATTCTCTGTGTGTTGTATACCACGGCGAAGGTGCGTGAAATGCCCCCTCAGGAATATGCGATGTATCATGCCGTGGAAGAGGGGAAGAAAGACAGTGCCAACTGGCTCGTGCTGCTGAAAAACGCGCCTTCCACGTTCTGGAAGGTAGGACTGGTGCAATTCTTCTGCTGGGCTGCCATGCTCTATATGTGGACCTACGTGGTGGATGCTGTGTCGGAAGTAGTGTGGGGCACCACCGATCCTAAGTCGGAGGCATACCAGGAGGCTGGCAACTGGACGGGCGTGCTCTATGCCATCCAGGCGCTGGGCAGCGTGTGCTGGGCTGCCGTCCTGCCGCGTTTCAGCAATACCAAACTGGCCTATGCACTCAGCCTGGTCATTGGCGGCATCGGATTTATCCTCATTCCTTTCGTCCATGACAAGTATCTGATGATTGTCCCGTTCCTGCTTATCGGTTGTGCATGGGCTGCCATGTTGGCCATGCCGTTCACCTTCGTTACCAATGCCCTGAAAGGCTACGGGCATATGGGTGCCTACCTGGGTCTCTTCAACGGCACGATATGCCTGCCGCAGATTGTGGCAGCATTGCTTGGCGGATCAATCCTTCACTTCGTGGGTTCGAGGCAGAGTTCGATGATGATAGTGGCAGGCGTGCTGTTCATCCTCGGTGCGCTCTGCGTGAATATCATCAAGGAAGAACACAAAGAGTAATATCAATCATAACAGGTCGGTTCTTTCGGGCTAACCCGAAAGAACCGACCTGACAATAACCTTAAAAAAATAATAAGATGGAACAAGGATTATTGTTTGAAATATTGGGTTGGACAGCCAGTATCACGATGATACTGGGTTATTTGCCCCAAGCCATCCAGACCATTCGCACAAGGAATACGGATGGTATAGCATTACCCACTTTCCTGATGATGGGAATAGGCAGCGCGTGTTTCATGTTGCAGGGCATATTGCATCAGCCCGACACGCTCTGGGCCCTTTTCTTTACCAACCTCATCACGACCATTTGCAGTGTTATCGTCTTCAGCATCAAGATGTACAACGACTATTTCAAGAAGCATGATAGTAAGTAACATCTCTTGGGATTCAATGAAAAAAGAGAGCCAGAGCTCTCTTTTTTCATTTTATTCCTGATTGAGGTGTTCCTGCATGTAGTCGCGGGGCGACATGCCGTAGAACCGCTTGAAGATGGTTGAGAATGAGGCGGCGTTGCCGAATCCACAGGCATACACCACCTCGGTGATGTTCATGTCGCCAGAGGCCAGGAGGTTGGCGGCCTGCTTCAGACGGATATTCCGGATAATCTCATGGGGTGTCTTGCCCGTGAGTTCCTTCATCTTACGGTGTAGGTGCACGCGGCTAATGCCCACTTCGTCGGCCAGGCTGTCGACGCTGAGTGAGGAGTTGGAGATGTTCTTGTTGATGACCATCATCACGCGCTCGAGGAGTTTCTCGTCGGGCGACTTGATGCTCACACTTTCCACATGCTCTTCCATCTTGTCGGTGCGCCCGTATTTCATGCGCAGGTGCTGGCGGCTCTGGATGAGGTTGTGGATGGTGCGCAGGAGGATGTCCATGTTGAAGGGTTTCTCGATATAGGCATCGGCTCCGGTCTCCAAGCCCTCGAGCTTGTCTTCCTCGCGGGTCTTGGCAGTGAGGAGCACCACGGGGATGTCGTTGGTCTGAGGGTTGCTCTTCACGGTAGAGCAGAGTGTATTGCCATCCATCTCGGGCATCATGATGTCGGAGAGCAGCAGGTCGGGGTTGCACTTCAGTACCATGGCGAGTGCGTCGCGGCCATTGGTACAGCACTTTACTTCATACGACTGCGACAGCTCTTGTTCAAGATACTGGCGTATCTCGTCATCGTCTTCGGCAATGACGATGGTGGTGCACTGGTTGCTCTTCAGCGGTATCTCCACTGGGCGCATCAGGCTGTCTGCCTCTTCGGGGGTGATGATTTCGGTGTCGGGGGTTTCTGTTTTCTCAGTGATTTCCTCGGGTTTGAAATGACTGTTTCCGAGAGGTATCGACACAATGAATTCGCACCCCTCGTCGAGGTTCTGTGCCTTGATGGTGCCGTGGTGCATCTCTACGAGTGAGCGGGTGAGGTCGAGACCGATGCCCGTACCCAGGTTGCGGTCGTTGACACTCGACGGGGTTTGGTAGAACCGTTCGAAGATACGCTCCAGTTTGTCGGGAGGTATTTGTTCGCCGTTGTCGCTGATGGCAATCCGTGCTTGTTGTTCGTCATGGGTCACCCGCACGTTGATTTCGCCGTCGGCGGGGGTGAACTTGATGGCATTGGAGAGGATGTTGACCAGTACCTTGTCGAACTGCTGGCGGTCTATCCATACTGGCAGGCGGTCGGTGTCGTGCTCGTAGGTAAGATTGATGCGTTTGGCACGTGTCTGCAGTTCGAAGAGGGAGTGGATATCGGCCACGAATTTGATGAGGTCGGTTTGCTGTGTATGCAGTTGCATCATGCCTTTGTCGATCTTCCGTAAGTCCATCATCTGGTTGATGAGGTTGAGGATGCGTTCGGCATTACGGCGCATCGTCTCGAGCACGCCTTTCTTCTGGGGATTGTGTTCTTGTTTAATGAGTTCAAGCAACGGGGTGATAATGAGGGTCATAGGCGTGCGAATCTCATGACTGATATTCATGAAGAAACGCAATTTTGCCTCGCCCATTTCCTCGGCGTGGATATGCTCCTGCATGCGCAGTTTCTCTTGCTCGCGCTTGCGACGGTAGTAGAGGTATGCCCAAAGGGCAGCGCCGAGAAGGAGCAGGTAGAGTATGGTGGCGAGACGTGACCTATACCAGGGTGAGTGGACGATGATGGTGAACGTATGTTCGGGCGTCGTGACTTCGTTGCGCTCTGCCTTTACCTTGAACACGTATTTTCCAGGCGACAGGTGTGAGAAGGTGATGTCGTTCTGGCCTGGCTGTAGCCTGATGTACGGCTCGTTGTTGATGCTGTAGAGGAAGGTGATATGCTCCGGACTGTCGTAGGTGAGTGTGGAGAGGCTGATGACGAAGTAGTTGTCGTGGCTGCTCAGTTCGAACCTGTCGCAGGCAATCACGGCGGTGTCGCAAACCTGGTAATGTCCCGAACGGCTTCCCGGTGTCATTGACTTGCCGTTGATGATGAAATCGGTGATTCTCACCTGGGCATCCCATTTCTTCTTCACAATCTCGGATGGCTTGAACCAGGAGATGCCGCCCACGCCACCGAAAAGCAGGATGCCATCGGGGGAGAGGAAGGAGGCACCGTCGCTGAACTCGTTCGACTGCAGGCCGTTGTCGACGAAGTAGCTCTCGCTCTGGAGGCTCTTGGGGTCGAGGCGGCAGAGTCCATGGTCGGTGGAAATCCATAACTTGCCCGACAGGTCTTTTTCTATCGAGGCAATGCCGTTTTTCGGCAGGCCGGCCTCCATGTTCTCCAGCTTTTTCGTGCGCAGGTTGTAACGCCAGAAATCGGTATTGGTGCCTATCCACAAGTAGCCGTCATATTCCTTGGCTATGCGTACGGGAGTGCTATAGAGCAGGTTATTGGTGCCCAAGACCTTCGTCCAGCTATCACTTTGGATGTCGAGACAGCAAAGACCCATCGTGGTGGCACAATAGATGCGCTTGCCGTCGGGCGAGATGGAAATCTTGGAGATATAGTCGTTGATGATGCTGTTCTTGGAGTGGTCCCACGGTGCATTCCCTTTCACCGTGTAGGTCTTCACCTGTCCGTCGCTCATGTTGAGGCACAGCAGGCCATGCCCCATCGTGCCCATCCATAGATGGCCGTAGCTGTCGGCCACCATGCCGAAGACGCTCACTTGGTCGCCCTGGGGTAGTTGCTGGCGGTGGAAAATGCCACTGACGGGGTCTACCCATCCGCAGCCTTCATTGAAACTGCCCACCCATATGCGTCCCTGGGGGTCTTCGGTCATGCAGAGGATGGTGGATGGAACCGTGGTGATATGGCGGCTCGTGCTTCCGGTCTCATCGAGGATATATAACCCGTCTTTGTCGGTGCCTACCCATGCCCGTTTCCTCGAGTCGAAGAGTGTGCTGAGCACGCAGGCCTGGCCAATGATGTTGCGATTGCCGAGTTTGAAGCCCATGTAATGGAAGGGTGATGGGGTGTAGGGCTGTGTGTAGGCGCCTTTCTGGAGCATGCCTATCCACACGTTGCCGCCCTGGTCTTCGGTGATGCTTGTCACCTTGGCCTGTGAGAGGTCCACGTCGCGGCTGAAGAAAGGGTTGTCTACGAGATGGCCTGTGGCGGGGTCGTAGATACAGGTGCCCTGGCCGTCGCAGCCAATCATGATTTTGTTGTCGTGGCTGCAATAGAGTTCGGTGACCGACCTGCCGCTGGTCACCTCGATGGGTACGAAGGTATTGCCCGAAAGCCGATAGATGCCGTTCTTGCGAGTGCCTACGTAGATGTTGCCGCTCTTGTCTTCACAGATACGGAGCACCTGCTTGCGCAATGGTTCTTCCTGGAAATACCTACCCACCACATGATTGTTGGCCCATACCACCAGGCCGTCGTCCTCGGAGACGACCCAGAGCTGTCCGCGGCGGTCACACATCAACTGCTGGACATCTACCAACTGCGCCAATGCTCCGCCTAACTGATGGGCCGACGTGGGACTGTCCATCTGCACTACGCCACGCCCCGACGTGCCGACCATCACCGTCCCTGAAGGGAGTTCGGCAAATGAAGTGACGTAGCAGGGTACGACATGACCGTCGAGAATCTTCACCTTCACCTCACGGAAGGCATTGCCGTCGTAGGTCTGCAGTGCGCCGAACATACCGATGTAGAACAGACCCTTGCGGTCTTGCATGATGTGGTTGACGTAATTGCTGAGCATGCTCTCGTCGGTCTCCTTCTTAAAAATACGGAATTGGTAACCGTCGTAGCGGCAAAGACCGTTACGGGTGGATACCCAAATGAAACCATCACGATCGAGGTATATTTGGTTGACGAAACTGCTGGATAGTTGCTTGTCGGCTTCAAATAGTTTGCCTAATTGGGCATGTCCGGAAAAGGTGTTCAGCAGAAGGGTTAGGATAATCAGAAGGTATTTTTTCATTGCGTCGTAGGTGTCGTCTCATCGACAAACTGATGCAAAGATAAGAGTTTTCAACCAATGCGCAAAAGGATTTGGCGTTTTTTTGCCTTTTGGCAGGAAATCAAGGCCGATGGAATACAAGCGTATACCCTTTCAGGTAAAAAATGGGGAAGAACCTGTCTTCATATAATAATGTATATACATTATATTAATGATAACATGACCAAATGGTATCACCGTTCCGAGAAAAAAAGATGAGTGTATGTTTGCAAGTGTGGAGAGTATTTCATAACTTTGCAGCATAGTGCCAAATACGCGATACCTTTTTTCGTGTACAAATGACACGGCTTTTGCGTATGTTACAAATTGTTTATTTGGAATAAAACGTCAAGCTCGTGATACATTATATTTAACGCGATTTAAAAGAAAAGTGGTAAATTTGCGTCTCTTATGGCATGCAACCATAATAACGACATCTGTTTAAACTACCTATTTTTGGGACTACCATAATTTATCCAATAATTGAAATATTTTAATTAACTAATAACATAACTAACAACTTATGAATCAAAATCTGTCAAAATCGAAGAATCTAAAGCAACTGATTAGACAGACCATTCCCGCGATTCTGATGCTGTTCACATGCAGCGCCATGCTACATGCCCAGAATGGCATCAGTGTAAGGGGTACTGTCACAGACAATGCTGCGGATCCTTTGATTGGAGCCACGGTATTAGTGAAAGGACAACCTTCCCTGGGAACGGTGACTGATATCGACGGTAACTTCCATCTGGAGGTGCCATCGGAGAATTCAGTGTTGGTGTTTTCCTATGTCGGTATGACCACGAAGGAAGTCAAGGTTGGCAAACAGCGAAACATCAAGGTTTCCCTCGCTGACGACGCCGAACTGGAAGAAGTCGTTGTAGTAGGTTACGGCCAACAGAAAAAGGCCTCTGTGGTGGGTGCCATCACCCAGACCACGGGCGAAGTGCTTGAACGTTCAGCAGGTATCGGTAGTGTGAGTGCCGCCCTTACGGGTAACCTCCCCGGTATCGCTACAATCGCTTCTACTGGTCAGCCAGGTGAAGAGGACCCGCGAATCTACATTCGTGGTGCCGCAGCCTGGAACCAGGATGCCCAGCCGCTTATTCTGGTCGACGGTGTCAAGCGTGAAATCAAGGCTGTTGATATCACGTCTGTGGCTACCATCTCTGTGTTGAAGGACGCATCTGCAACGGCCGTTTATGGTGTCGAGGGTGCCAACGGTGTTATCCTGATTACCACCAAGCGTGGTCAGGAAGGCAAGGCAAGGATTGATGTCGGTTTCAACGCTACGTTGAAGGCCGTGTCGAAACTCCCCCGCAAGTACGACTCCTACGATAGCTATATGTTCCGCAACCAGGCCATCGAGCATGAACTTGCCATCGGAGGTGCCGCTTCATGGGTATACTATCGCCCGCAGACCTTCATCAACCTCTTCCGCAACCAGGACTATACTGTGAAGCCCAATTATGACGCCAATGGCAACTACCTCGGCGACTACAGTCAGGCTGAACGTTATCCAAATATTGACTGGCAGGAGGAGATGTTCAAGGACTTCACCTTATCTTATAATACCAACCTCAACTTGTCGGGTGGTACCAAGTTTGTCAAGTATTTCGTGGCCTTCGACTTCCAGAACGAAGGTGACATGACCAGGGTCTGGGATAATCACCAGGGATATCAAGGTGGTTATACCTACAATCGTTTGAATGTACGTTCGAACCTTGACTTCCAGATTACGAAAACCACACAGTTCAGGGTGAACCTGGCAGGCTCGAATGCCCAGCAGAAGACCCCACGTTATTACTATGGCAATAACGGCGAGTTCTTCCAGCAGCAGAAATGGTCGGGTGCCTATAAGATGCCGCCCAACCTCTTCCCAGTACAGTTCTCTGACGGGTCTTGGGGTTACTATCCTTTGGTATCCAACATTGAGAACTCTCCCATGAGCGTCACCACGTCGGGTTATGAATTGGGTACCATCACCCGCATCTTCACCGACTTCTCTCTCGAACAGAATCTCGATTTCGTTACAAAGGGTCTTGTCGCCCGCGGTACGATTTCCTGGGACAACCAGTTCAATGAGGGTAGCCGTGGTATTTCCGACCTCCACACCGTGAAGAATGCATACATGCTTCCAGAGGATGGTCAGCTGCTTTATGAGAATTCCATTGATCCTACAACAGGTTTCGATTTCTATGAGAGTCGCGACTGGACCACTCAGGCAGGTAGCGTCAGTTACACGAGCCGAGCCACGGAAATGTCGCTCCAGCTCTTCTGGGGTCGCCAGTTCGGTATCCATAACATTACAGCCATGGGTAACTGGAAGCGCCGTATCAGTGCAGGTAACGCCGACCTCGAGAATCGCCGTGAGGACTGGGTCTTCCGTACCACCTATGACTTGATGGGCAAGTACTTCGCTGAGTTCAACGGTGCTTACAACGGTTCACAGAAGTTCTCTCCCGACAACCGCTTCGCATTCTTCTGCTCAGGTGCTGCAGGATGGATGGTTTCGGAAGAGAAGTTCATGAAAAGGTTGAAGGAAAAGAGAATCGTCGACATGTTCAAGATCCGTGGTTCTATCGGTGAGATTGGTGACGATAACGCCGGTGACCGTTGGGCTTACCTCACTACCTGGGAAGTCATTGGTCCTTACGCCGTCTCTCTCGACCACTCCAACAGTCCGTTTACAGGATATAAGGAAGCCAGCATTGCCAGCCCTGACCTCCGTTGGGCTACCGTATCGAAGAAGAACATCGGTTTCGACTATGCATTCCTCGGAGGTATGTTCGCAGGTAGTTTCGACTGGTTCCGCGACGACCGTTACGACATCTTCATTTCAGGTAGCAACCGTTCTGTGCCTTCATATTATGGTGCAGCAAAGACTCCTGACGTCAACAAGGGTGAAATCAAGAACGTAGGTTTTGAGCTTGAGATTCGTTTCAATAAGGTATTGAAGAACGGTATGCGCTTCTGGGCAAACACCAACTATACCTATGCGCACAATGAAATCAAGTTGAAGGATGACCCCAAATTGTTCCCCAGTTATCGCAAGGCACAAGGCTATTCTCAGGGACAATATGTTTCGTTCATTGACAACGGCTTTATAGGCACTTACGACGAACTTTATAGTGTGCCTGAACGTCAGAGTAGTGACGAATACGTGCTCATCGGCGACCATTATATCGTTGACTTCAATGGCGACGGTGTCGTTGACGAGACCAACGACCAGGCTCCTTACGGCTATACCGGAAACCCGGAGCACACCTACAATGCCACTATCGGCTGGGAATGGAAAGGCTTTAGCATGTTTGCCCAGTTGTATGGTGTGACAGGCGTCACCCGTGACGTAGGTCTCCCCTCTTTCAATGACAAACTCCTTACGGTATATGATAATGGTAAATGGTGGAATCCCATAGATGGTAATGGCGTAGTGGTCGTACCACGTTTCACCACGCAGGTAGCCTACAATGATGGTACACAGTATCTCTTCGATGGTTCCTATTTCCGTCTGAAGAATGTGGAAGTCGCTTACACTTGGACCAAGGGCTGGATCAAGAATCTTGGTTTTTCCAGTCTGAAGATATACCTGAATGCCAACAACCTCTTCCTTATCACAAAGATGCCTGACGACCGTGAGAGTAACTACGGTTGGAGTGGTGGCGGCGGTGCCTACCCCACAGTCAGACGTTATAACTTCGGATTTAAGCTTTACCTATAATTGCGTTTACTATTATGAAATATTATAATAACATCAAAACCCTTTTGTGTGGTTCGCTGCTCCTGATGGGCGTTGCTTCCTTCACTTCCTGCACGGATTGGCTCGACAAGGACCCGGAGTCTATCGTGGCAGAGGATGAGGCATTCAAGAACTACCGCAACTTCCAAGGGTATATAGAGGAAATCTATAACCTGATTCCTGACAAGGAGAAGGTTAACTATTGTACCTCATGGAATTTTGGTGATGACGCTGTTCACAACCCAGAAGGCTATGCGCACATGGACCATCAGGTAGACCTTGGTAACTACCGTAACTGGTGGACCAACAGCCAGTGCTGGTTGAATGGTGACAGAAGTTCACTTTGGAGAAACTCATGGTATTGCATCCGTAAGTGTAATATGGGTATCGCGAACATCAAGTCGCTTGTTGGAACAGACGAAGAGCGCGACCTGTTGCTCGGGCAGATGTATTTCTTCCGTGCCTGGTGGCATTTCGAGTTGATGTGCTACTTCGGTGGCCTTCCATACATCGACGAAGCTTTCGAGTCGAATAGCATTCCAGAGCTTCCCCGACTTTCTTTCCAGGAATGTGCTGACCGTTGCGCCGAAGACTTCGAAATGGCATACAATCTCCTTCCTATTGACTGGGACGAGACGCTTGCCGGTATGCAGACTTCGGGAAAGAACGATTTGCGTATCAACAAGTTCATGGCGCTCTGCTATCTGGGCAAGTGCTATCTCTGGGCAGGTTCTCCGCTCATGAAGGAGTTCGAGAAGACCAAGAACGGTGGTGTCGCCCAGCTTTTAGGCGCCAGTTCCAATGGCAAGACATACGATTATGATGTCAATTACTGCAAGAAGGCAGCCGAGACGCTCGGCAAGGCCCTTGACATGGTCAACAGGGGAACTGTGAAATACAAGCTTGCTGAATACAAGTATTCTAACATCTACGACCACGTGCGTGATGAGAATGCTGAGACTTGCTACGCCGACATCTTCTGGACAGAGAAGCAGAACTGGAACACGCCTGGCACATGTGAGGCCATCTTCCGTGGTGTGAATTCTGGTCTGAACACTGCCAACTGGAACTGCGCAAAGATTTTTGGCCCGAAGGTAGCAGGTCTTGTAGATCATGACAACATCATCCATCACCCGACAGCCAACCTCATCGACCAGTACGGAATGGCAAACGGACAGCCTATCTATCTTGTGCAGAATGGCGAGTATGTGCTGAACCCATTGTCGGGCTGGGATCCGGAGCATCCATACAAGAACCGCGACCCACGCTTCTATCATGATATGGTGTTCGATGGTTTCCACTATGTGCTCAGTACGGACGGCTTGTCAGCCGCTCAGAAGAAACTGGAGTACTGTGACCTTTTCACCGGTGGCGCCATGCGTGAAATCGACCATGGTAGCAGCACTGGCTATTTCATCCAGAAACTGGTACCCCACCAGCATAACGAAGGTGACAGATGGTACGACTGGGATCACGCATTCGAATGCTATCTTCCCTATATGCGCCTTGCCGACATTTATCTGATGTATGCAGAGGCAAGGGCTGCCATCGCAAATGGTGTGAACGACCTGAACGTAAGACCTGAATATTGTCCGTCACTGTCGGCTGTCGATGCCATCAACGCACTCCACGACCGTGTCAACTCTGCTGATTATCCCATGGAACATGTACCGGCCAACCTCCGCGACACCAGGGAGCACTTCATTGATGAAATACGCCGTGAGCGCGCAGTGGAACTTTCGTTCGAAGGTTTCCGCTGGTGCGACCTCCAGCGCTGGCTCCTCCTTACAGAGCCTCCTTACACCATGAAATACTCTCATGAGTTTGAGCGTCTGGAAGCCGACTCGTGGTTCAAGGACCATGATCCAAAGGACGCGAAGGTAGGTAATTTCCATAAACAAGAACTTATCACTCGTCGTTTGGAATCCAAGCACTACTGGTTCCCGCTTCCCGACAAGGATATTTATCTTTACGAAGGATTTGCACAGAATCCGGGATGGTAAGACAAGATTAATGATTAACGACAACCGATTAATGATTAATAAGACATTTTTATGAAAAGTATAAAAACAAACATATTTCTCTTTGCCATGTTTGCTGTTGCGCCGCTGACAGTCAATGCCCAGGTCACTGACGAGGTCACTGACGGCGACTCTATCGTGGTGAAAAAGAAAGTCCATGTTGCTTTCCGCGACAAGGATCCCGACCATCTTCTCGGAGGCATTTCCTATGTTGACATGGAAGAACTACAGAAGAAGGATTATACAATGAGTAGCCTTGAAGACATGTATGCTCTTGTGGGTGGATGGAATGGCGGCAACCTCTGGGGTATGGACGATGACCGTCTTGACACCAACGACAACAGCAACCTTCCGCTCGTCATCATCGACGGAGTGAAGCGCCCTTCCAACAACGTGCTTCCTTCTGAAATCGAGCAGATAACCTTCCTCAAGGGTGCGCAGGCCGTGGTGCTCTATGGCTCGAAGGGCGCGAAGGGTGCAATCCTGATTACCACCAAGCGTGGCAAGGTCGACGGACTTCAGATCGTGGCCAATGCCAACACAGGATTCCACGTGGCTAAGGAATTCCCCGAATATCTTGGCTCCGCAGAGTACATGACGCTCTACAACGAGGCCCGTGCCAATGACGGACTCGACCCAAGATACAGCCAGCAGGATATCTACAACCATGCTTCTGGCCTTAACCCCTACCGTTATCCCAACGTGAACTACTATTCGGATGAGTATATCCGCAAGGTATACAACCGTTCCGAGGGTACGGTGGAGATACAGGGTGGTGGTGCTCGTGCCCACTTCTACACGAACATCAACTACTACCGCAGCGAAGACCTCCTGAACTTCGGAGTGGCCAAGGACAACTACACCGACCGTTTCAGCGTACGTGGTAACGTCGACCTCGTGGTCAACAAGGTCATCAAGGGTTTCGCCAATGCAAGCGCTACCTTCTACAATGCTAACGTAAACAAGGGCGATTTCTGGGGTGAGGCATCAACCATGCGTCCGAACTTCCCGGAAAACGCAGCCCCCCTGATTCCCATCGACATGGTCGACCCCAATGCCTCCAAGGCTCTTGCCATCCTTGGCAAGTCGCTCAACATCATTGATGGCAAGTATTTCCCTGGCGGTACAAAAACCACCCAGACCAATGCCATCGCTGATTGCTATTTCGGTGGCAGGTCAACTGATGTAAGCCGTCAGTTCCAGTTCGATGCAGGTATCATCTACGACATGAACAAGTTTGTGAAGGGCTTGTCATTCAAGACCTTGTTCTCTATCGACTATGCCGCTAAATACAGCCTGTCGTATAACAACAAGTATGCGGTGTTCATCCCAACTTGGAGTAACTATAACGCAAAGGACGCCATCGTAGGCATTACGCAGCAGAATGACGAAGTCGTCACGGGACACATGTCCATGTCGAACTCAGCGTATCGCCAGACCATCAGTTGGAACGGACATTTCGACTACGAACACACCTTTGCTGGCAAGCATCATGTCACCGGTATGCTTCTTGCTAATATGTATACGACAACGGCCAGTGGCACATACCATCGTTATGCGAATGCCAACTTAGGACTTCAGGTCGGTTACGACTACATGGAACGTTACTTTGCTGATGTGTCATTGGCAGGCGTTCATTCTGCCCGTCTTCCTGAAGGCAACCGCGAAGCCATCTCGCCTTCGTTCACCATCGGCTGGAATCTTGCCAGGGAGAATTTTCTGAAAGACAGTTTCGTCGACGACCTCTTGCTCAGCGCCTCATACAGCGACCTGAACGAGGATATCGATGTCTATATGGGCGACAGGCAATTCTATATCTACGTTGCCCAGTGGGGAAATACCGGAGGCAACTTCTCATGGAATGAAGGATCCAGTACAAACCGTACGTATTCCACAGCAGGTAGCAACCCCGCCCTCGACTTCGTCCATCGCAAGGAATTCTCCGTCAATCTTCGTGGTTCGTTCTTCAACAGGTTGATTACCACAGACATTACCTACTTCAATACGGATATGGATGGGTTTATTATCCAGAACCCGACCATGTTCCCCTCTTACTTGCAGGGTGGCATTTCCGGAAGTACATTCAAACCGGCTATCAACAACAACCTCCAGAACCGCCAGGGCATTGACTTCAGCGTAACGGTCCAGAAACAACTTGGTCAGGTTCACGCTGCACTCGGTGTCGTCGGTACGTATCTCAAGACGAACTATAAAAAGTACGATGAACTCGTGGAATGGGATTACCAAAAAGCGGAAGGACGTCCTATTGATGCCATTTGGGGCTATAGGTGCCAGGGCTTCTACTCGGTCAGCGACTTCGATTACAACAGTGAAACCGGCAAGTACACGCTGAGGAAGGACCTCCCGACTCCGATGATTGGTGGTACCATCCAGCCCGGTGACTTGAAGTACGAGGATGTGAACGGTGACAATAAAATCGACAGCAAGGACCAGGTAGAACTGGGCAAGTGGGGCACATACGGTGCACCCCTCACTATGGGTGTGAACCTTACCCTCAAGTATAAGAATTTCACGCTCTTCGTACTCGGCAATGGCCAGTTCGGCGCATCCGGAATGAAGAACGGCAGTTACTACTACATGAGCGGTGATGCCAAGTATTCGGTTAATGCCCGTGGTCGTTGGACTCAGGCCACAGCAGATACGGCTACCCATCCTCGTCTGACTTCACTGAGTTCTGCCAACAATGCAGCCAATTCCACATTCTGGCTGTACAGCACCGACCGTTTCAATCTCCGCAAGGTACAACTGACCTACGACTTCCCATCGGATATGTTTACTGGAAAGTGGGTAAAGGCTCTCTCGGTTTATGTGAACGGAAACGATCTGCTCACGATCTCCAAGGAGCGCAAGTTGATGGAGACAAACGTAGGCTACGCACCACAGACCCGTTTCTATAATCTCGGTGTTAAGGTAACCCTTTAATTGAAAACTGAAAATTGAAGAAAATGAAGACAAGACACATTATATTGTATTTCATCGGTCTCCTCGTTTTCTGCTCATGCGATGACATGTTTGAGCCGGCAGATGAAAACAACCGACAGACGGAAGACATGACCGAGGAGTCGAGGTACGCACACGGTCTGCTGATGTATGCCTACGACCGTCTTCCCTATATGACGACTACCCAGACGGACATCGCCACGGATGATGCTGTCACCAACCTCCTGAACAGCAGTTACCGGAACATGGCCATGGGTACATGGCAGGCAGACAACAATCCGATGTCTGTGTGGGACAATTGCAAGGATGGCATCCAGTATGTCAACCTCTTCTTCTCCATCGTGGAAAAGGTGAAATGGGCTCCCAGTGCCGCTTCCAAGCAGCAGTTGTTCATCGACCGCCTGAAAGGTGAGGCATTCGGACTGCGTGCCCTGTTCTATTACTATTTGCTTCAGGTTCATGGTGGCTATGCCGACGACGGCATCCTCTATGGCGTGCCCATACTGACCACCCCCGAAGACGGTAGTTCCGACTTCAATCTGCCACGCAATACTTTTGCCGAGTGCGTGCAGCAGTGTTTCGCCGACTGCGACAGTGCCATGGCATATCTCCCCATGGATTATGTAGACATCAGCAGTGTTGATGATATCCCTGCAAAGTATAAGGCTCTTGGCGCGAACTATTCCAATTTCAACCTTGTGTTCGGTGGCAAGGCTTTTGGTCTGATGTCGGGTAAGATTGCCGAGGCCATCAAGGCACAGATTGCCTTGCTCGCCGCAAGTCCCGCCTTCCGCGACCAGAGCGGCGTGACTTCTGCCCAGGCAGCAACGCTTTGCGCCAATGTACTCAAGCGCATTGGTGGAATGGATGGATTTGACAATACAGGCAACATCTGGTACAAGAATTCTACAAAACTTGAACCCAGTGCCTCGGAAATGCCAGAAATCCTCTGGCGCGAAGACCGTCGTAAGAATGCTGATCAGGAAAAGGAGAACTTCCCGCCAACACTGTATGGCAATGGTCGTGTCAATCCTTCCCAGAACCTCGTCGACGCATTCCCCATGCGCAGTGGTCTTCCTATCACCGATGCCAGGTCGGGCTATGATCCCAAGAATCCCTATGCCAGCCGTGACCCGCGTCTTACGGATGATGTCCTCTATAACGGTACGACTTTCAGAAGGACCGTGGTCATCACTGGTACTTATCCGAACGACAAGAACGAGACAGAAGACAACATCAACAAGAACAGTTACTCTACACGTACTGGCTATTACCTGAAGAAACTTCTCCGTGAGGACGTCAGTCCACAGTCAAGTTCTCTCATTGAGCAACAGCATATCTATCCCCGCATCCGCTACACTGAAATCTTCCTGGCTTATGCGGAAGCAGCCAACGATGCCTGGGGACCCAAGGCCGACCCGACCGGTGTTGGTTTCACTGCGTACGATGTGATCAAGGCCATCCGTGAGCGTGCCGGACTCGGTACGAACGAGATTGGACAGCCGCTTCCCGAAGGTGATGTGTATCTTGAAGAGTGTGCTGCCGACCAGGCCAAGATGACAAACCTCATCCGCAATGAGCGTCGTCTTGAACTTTGCTTTGAGAACAAGCGTTTCTGGGACCTCCGCCGTTGGATGTTGCCAATCAATGAAACTGTTAGGGGCATGAAAATCGACCGCGACGAAGCAAGTGGTGAACTCTCCTATAACATTATCGATGTTGAGGAGCGTGTATACGACAGTTCCTATCAGTGGTACGGACCAATTCCAAAGGGTGAAATACTCAAATGGAGCAACCTCAAGCAAAATAAGGGTTGGTAATCAATTTCAAGGTTTAAAAAACAGAAATAGTAAACCATAAGAATTATGAAACTTTCAAAATACATATTCGGAGTAGCCTTGGGGACTCTTTCTCTCGCCTGTGCGTCGTGCTATAATGCAGATCAAGAGTTCCCAGACTATGAAGGAGGTACAACAGCCTACTTCGCATACCAATTCCCCGTACGTACACTCGTGCTTGGCAACGACATCTACGACAATACGCTCGACAACGAACACAAATGTCGGATATGGTCGACTATGGGTGGTGCTTATGGCGGACGTAACGCATACGTAGACATTGCTGTCGATGAGTCACTCTGCGACAACCTCTGGTTTGTCGATGACGGCGGGAACGCGTCAAATCCGGTGCTTCCCATGCCAACGGCATACTACACCCTTTCATCCAATGTCATTCCCTACAATGGTGAACCCCGTGGCTATGTGGAAGTACAGTTCACGGATGCTTTCTTCAACGATGCGAAAGCCATTGAGAACACCTATGTCATTCCACTGGTGATGAAGAACGCCAGAGGCATTGACCATATTCTTACTGGCTCGCCACGTGAAGGTCTTTCTCCCTCACGTACCAATACTGAGGACTGGGATGTCCTGGCCAAGGACTATGTGCTTTACTGCGTGAAGTACATGAACCCCTGGCAGGGAAAATATATTCGCCGTGGTGTGGACAACGTGACTGAAAAGGGCACTACCATGACAGTGGTCCGCAAGGATTTCTCCCTCGTTAACTCAGACCTGGAGCATTACAAGGAGAACCCTGTGAACCAGAACGACGAAGTTTGCGGCATCACCACGAAGAACATGTCACAGGCCATATTCCCTGTTTCTTTCAAGCGGGCGAGTGGCGCGTCTGTTTCTTGCAACCTCATCCTCACCTTCAATGGAAATCAGTGCACCATATCCACTGATGATGAGGACGTAACGGCCACCGGCTCCGGCGAATTCATTGTCAAGGGAACAGAAAGGGCTGAATACAAGGACTACCAATGGGGAAGCATGAACGGAGAACCCGTACAGCGTGATATCCTCCGTCTGGCATACGAAGTGAAATTCAACAACAGCGACATCCAGGTTTCAACAGCCGATACGCTTGTTGTTCAGACTCGTGAGTCAAACAAGAAAGTATTCTTCTCACCAAAGTACGTTAAATAATTTAGGAGGCTAAGCATATGAACAAGATTTTTAGAAATGGTCTCATGATGTTGGTTGCGGGAACACTTGCAGTTTCCTGTGCCGACTATAACGTGACAGACGAATTTAGCGCTCAGCCCGATCCGACTTATGTCACGCCATATAGTGACCTGGCTCCAGTGAAGTCATACATCAACAGAGAGCAGTATCCCAACTTGTCGCTCGGCACCACGCTCAAGGTGTCGGATTTCAACAAGCAGGACCTGGCTCATTCTGCTGCTGTCACCAATTTCGACAATGTAGCTTTCGGAACCTCCTTGATGTCGGGTACCATCATCAACGATAAGGGTGTGATGAACTTCCTCGATATGAGCGACCTGCTCTCCCACGTGGAAGAAATAGGTTATGAGGTCTACGGCAGTCCGCTCTTCGCGAATGCCAATCAGGCAGACGGATGGCTGAAAGTGCTTACCGCTCCTATTGAAATCCCGGTCGACCCTATTGAAGACGTGACCGTTGACTACACCACCATGGAGGAGTTCACCGGTACGGCAGAAGGCACTAAGCCGGTTATCGTCAAGAATTATGATGGTAATGAAAATGCGCTTAAGGTTCCCAAGAGCAGAAGAGGAAAGACGCGCATCGTAGAAGGCTTCGACATAGACCCTCTTGGCACGTACACCATCACATTCAATGCCAAGGTCGATGATGAGGTCAATCTTGTCTGTACTTTCGCCGACAACAAAATCCAGGATGGTGGAAGTGACAAGAAGTTCCAGATCAAGGCTGGCAAATGGCAGAAGGTCGTCATCGAGGCAATGCCTGCTGAAGGAGCGACAGAGGGTTACCTGATGATTGAGGGTAACATGAACTCTGATGTCTATATCAAGACAGTTCAGGTCGTCCACTTCCCCGACAACCATCGTCCACAGACAGAGCAGGAAAGAAACGACACCATCGATTATGCCATCAATGCCTGGTGTGAAGGTCTGATGAAAATCAACGCCGGACGTATCAATATGTTCGACCTCATCGACGAACCCCTCGACACGAAAGCCGTTCTCGACAACGGTATGTTCGACATCAAGCACTCTACCGACCTTATTTTCTGGCAGGATGTGCTTGGCAGTGAGAACTATGCTCCGGCAGTTTCAAGGGCAGCAAGCGCTGCCTATCAGAAATATGAGGGCGATCCCGCACAGTTGAGATTCTTTATCAGTGAGTCGGGTCTTGATGATTCCCAGAAGATGGCAAGTCTCAACTACTGGATTCAGATTTGGGACAGCAAGGGTGCAAAGATTGATGGCATCAACGCGAAATTGAACCTTGCTTATAGTGAGGATCCTGAAAAGCAGGCAGCCAACGTGGCATCGCTTGAAAATCTTCTTTCGAACCTTGCTGCTTCGGGCAAATTGGTGCGTCTCTCCAACTTCGACATCAAGTATCTGGATGCTTCGGGCTTGAATGTATCGGCGAAGGACATTACGGAAGAGCAGCGCCAGAAACTTGCCGACTACTATGGCTTCGTCATCAAGAGTTACATGAACAAGATTCCACATGACAAGCAGGCAGGCCTCTGCAAAGGCAGCATGGTTGACACCAGCGACCCTGTAGGTCTTTGGGCTATCGACAGCAATACCAAAGACTGGGTGCGCACGGCCACTTACAAGGCATTCTGTGATGCGCTCAGCGGAAAGTAGAGAACTCACCTGACAGATAATTGCCGGTGAACAATAGGAATCTTTCCGATTTTCCTGGCAATTATCTTTCAAAAGTTTTAATAACATAATTATATTATCCTCTTATTATTTATTAATCTAAATTATTTCTATTATGAAGAAATTATTTACTCTGATTGCGCTGTTGACTTGCTTCATGGGAGTAAGGGCAGCAGAATGGGTAGAAGTCTACAAGATTGACTACTCAAACAACACTGGCTTCCCATTCTACGTGATGGGCTATGTGCCTGAGTGGTATGACGGTGTGATGACCGACTTGGGCGCCAACTACAAGTATGTTACTTTGGATAACGAAGCAGGTGAAACCAGCGATGTTATCGTAACGACACAAAATGGTGTTCAGTACTACAGGATTGCCTTGGAATCACCCGCATGGCACCAGTATTTCATTGCTGATAACATCCCTACTCAGATTGACGGCAGTTACAAAGTCAAGGCCATGGTTAAGGCTTCAGAACCCGTCAACGTCAACGTCAACATGGGTTGGGGTTGGGGAGATGGCCAGCAAACTGCTGGCACCGCTTCAATCGGCACTGAGTGGGAAGAGATAGAATGGGAGTACAGCGGAATCGCTGGTGCTTCTTGTAACCTCGTCGCACAGCCCGGTGGTTTTACCGGAACCATCGAATGGAAGTACGTGACTGTTTATGAGTCGCAGAAGCCTCAAAAGCCTGTTGTATGGCAAGAGTGGCTTACCAGTGACGGACAGCCTGTCATCGTTGACGGTTCACCAATCGCTACTTACATGGGTAATGCTGAGACTCCATGGGCCGATCCTAACGTGAAATTCAACGACCAGTCACAGAACTACCTGATTTGTGCATGGGGTAAGGAGAAAGGCGTCAATATGAATGATGATGGTGGTTGGGATCCATTCCCTGCTACAATCGAAGAGGTTGACGGTAGCCACGTATTCGTCGTTCATGGAAAAGTTGCCGACACCGAAGGTGATGCTTCTGCATGGGACAACCAGTTCTGGATTCAGTCACCGAAGTCTTGGAAGTCTGGCGAACAGGTGAAGATTCACTTCCGCTACAAGGCTTCGAAGAACGTAACGGTAGCTACTCAGTGCCACAAGCAGAACCCCTCCGACTACCTTATCTGGCATGCTATCGGTGACGTTAGCTTCACAGAAGAGTGGCAGGATTTCGACGGTACGATGACACTCGGTGATGATATGGGCGGCACTTGGTCTATCGCATTCCAGCTGAACCAGAATGACAAGGATGCCATTGACTTCTATTTCGATGACCTCTCATGGCAGAGCATGAAACTTGAAGAAGGCTATTTCGTTGCCGGTTCAAACCTGGCTACAGGTCTTGAGTATGACTTCGACAATGCTGTCAAGTTCGTATACGATGAAGCCGAAGAGTATTGGACTGCCACTATCGGTGAGAAGAACGCTTATGTCAATCAGATCATGGTTTCTACTGTTTGTGGTAACGATGCTGCATTCAAGAGCAATACCCTTAAGCCTGCCGGTGAAATCACGAACAATCCCGACAACTGGCTTCCCTACACTGCATCCAGCCTTGCCAAGATCTCTCTCCCGGGCACCGGTATCTGGAAGATTTACATTGACGACTACTTCAATGCAATGGCATTCGAGATGCTCGAGGGTACAATCGATGAGATTCCCGAAATCAAAGCTAACCCGACAGAGATCGTAATCAATGCACTTGAGAGAGAATATACGGCTGCAGAGGCTGAAGAACTTGGAATTCCTACTCCAGACCCCGCCGGTCAGGCATGGGACAACCAGTTCTGGATTGTGGCCAACAAACCGTTTGCTGTGGGTGATGAAACCATTGTTCAGTTCAAGTATAAGGCCAGTATCCCTGCAAAGGTTACCACTCAGATTCATTCCACTCCAGGCAATTACCTGCATTATGCTGCAATTGGCGATGTAAACTTCACTGAGGAATGGCAGGACTTCGTATATAATTTCACGATTCCTACGCCTCAAAACCAAGGCGACATGCAGTCTATCGCATTCAACCTCTCTGAAATCAAGAGCGCCAACGAGTACCATATTAAGGACGTGGTTTGGAAGACTGCTGACGGAAGAGAGTCGCTGATCAATCAGACTGGTTCAGAGAACTTCTACGTGAAGATTCTTGGAGGTAATCCTGAAGTTTACCAAGACCCGAACGGCATCAGCACCGTTGAGAATAGCAAGAACACTGTTCCTACCGTTACCTATAACCTCGCTGGCCAGCGTGTATCGAAGGATTACAAGGGCATCGTGGTTACCAACGGTAAGAAGTATATTGCCAAATAATACCTTGATCTCTATTCAATTATAGAGGGTATATAACTTCATCGTGCGTCACTTTCCTGCTCATGCGGAAATGTGGCGCACGAGTTGTTTTTTAAAAGGTCTTTAATGTCTAGCGGGACTTAAGGTCTTTAGAGTCTTTAAGGACTTTAGGTCTTTAGAAACATAATAGGGGCGCAGCATGCTGCGCCCCTACATATTGTTTATTGCTTTTCTTTAATATTTCGTGCCCAAACTCGGCACGTACTTCACGTCTACGGCATCACCCTTGAGAATGTCGGCGAAGGTCTGTGGGGTAATGGTGACGGGACCTGTCATGAACTCAGGAACATTGTAGCTGCGCAGGAACTGGCGGTGATAGTCGGGGTCTTCACTGGGCAGTTCAAAGGGTTTCGTGGCATGTCCGTTTTTGTCGATGTGTGCGATGAAGGGACGTGTGAAATCACCATCGTTGCGTCGGCTGCTGAAGATAATCCAGCGGCCGTTGCTCGACCAGGAGTGGTAACTCTCGGTGTCAGGGCTGTTCACCTCGGTCATGCGACGTACTGCTCCGCTTGCCAAGTCCATCATCCAAAGGTCGGCTTCATGGTGCCAGATGTGGAAGTAGCCATAGTGTCCCATCGTGAACAGGAGGTAACGGCCGTCGGGCGAGATACGCGGGAAGGTGGCGCTGCTGTCGATGGCAGCGGCATCGAACACCAGTTCGCGGGGACCGAACTGACGGGTTTCGGGGTCGAAGGCCTTGCGATAGATGTTATACTTCAGTTCGCGGAACCGGTTCTGCACTTCCTGGCTTCTCGTCCTTGCCGTGTCTTGCCTTTCAAAGTGGGCGCTGCAGTAATAGAGCGTCTTGCCGTCGGGAGCCCAAGCAGGAAACACTTCTAATTCGGTTTCGCTGTTCTCGATATTCGTCACTTCGTCGGTTTCCACGTTGTAGGCAATGATGTCGCTTGCCTCGTCGTATACCTCCACCTTGTTGGGGTTGACGGTATGGAAATTCTGGAGGGTCTTGTCTGTAGCGTAGACGATGAGGTTGAGTGTTGGATGCCAGGCAGGATAGACACCGGCAGAGAGGATGGAGTCGTTGCGCATGTTCACCTTCTTCATCCTGCCGTCGTATGCGATGACGGTGCCGCCCATGTTCTGGCGGGCATGAAACTGCATGCGCTGGGGGTTGTACTGCTGGTAGTGGTGGCAGTTGATGCACTGTCCGTCCTTCTCAAACCCACAGAGGATATTGTCGTAGATGACGCTTTCGTCATAGTTTTCCAGACAGCGTTGGTTGATGGTCAGCGCCTCGTAGGTGACATACGACGGTGCTATCAGACGGTAACTGATATAGGGGTCGATGGAGTCGGGAGAGACATAGATGTTGAAGGGCTTGAAACGTGTCCATTGGTCACCGTTGCGCGTGTATACGTCGACGGTGATGGCATTGCCCTTTGCCTTCTCTGCCAATGCGTGCCACTCATCGATGGAGGGTTGTCCGTTGCACACGATTTCGTTGTTGCCTACGGCATAGCGTGCTACCATCTCGTCGGCCTGACCGTCGTATTCGAAACTCAGTGGTGCTATATTCACAGGAACTGTCACCTGGGCATAGTCGGGATAGATGGCAGGCCACTTGTCCGATTGCGCATATTCAGCCGGTACTGACGGGCCACATGCCACCATCAGGATGCAGGATGTCAGCGGTATGAGGTATGAGGTGAGTCTTTTCATGTCGTTCAATACTCTGGAAGGTTAGACATCAGATGATAATCATAGAAGAAGGAATTGCTGTACATCAGTCCCATCTGTTTGTGCACGTCTTCTGCTTTCATGCCCTCGAACTGGGAGAAAGTCTCGAAGAACTTGTTGAAGCTGTCCTTGACACCTTGGCTGACCGGTATCTGGTCCATGTTGGGACGGTCTTCCAGCATGCCGAAGAGGTAGGCGGCCTCTTGATAGGCCACGGGGATGGGCCCGTTAGGATGCTTGGAGATATAGATGCCGAAGTGATGCCAGAAGAGAGCAGGGTCCTTTACCCATAGTGAAGCCAGCAGCGACTGCTCCTGGAAGATAGGGTCGTCGGTATAGTCGCTCTTGGCCAATTGCCTCATCAGGAAGCGCTCCACAAGACCTTGCTCGCTGCTCAGCACGTCCTTGAAGTGTAGCATATGGGTGATGGGTTCCATCTCGCTGTCCTTGGCTATCTGCTGGGGGTTGTTCAGCAGGTTTTCTGCCCTTGCAGTCCATTCCCCGAAGAACCGCGTGTCCTTCAGGATATGGATGTATTTCCGGGTTAAATTTTTCTCGCCATTCAGCAGCGTACACCGTATCAAGTATTTGAGGTGCTCGGCACGCCAGCCAAACTCTACGCCCATCTCCGTACTCAGACGGTTGCAGCTGTTCAGCAGGCCATAGTGGTAGTAGAGCAGCGGACCCACCACCATCATCGTACTCATTTCGGAAGGACCGTTGTAGAGTTTCGCGCCGTTGCGGTATTGGTACATCATGTCGCCCTGGCATCCAAGACGTGACAATGCCAGGTTCCTCATCATGACGATGGCGCGTGTGGGCTCGTCTTCTTGGGTAGCGGCTTCCTGCACCACACCCTGCCAGTCGGTCTGGTCGATGAGGTGCTGCATCTTGACCTCGTGGTGGAAATTCTCGTCCTTGTACCAGAAATGCACCACCCCCCATGCGATGACGGCCAGCATGGCAGCCTCGACGACCCATGGCATCCATGCCTTGGCTTTCTGCTTGTTTTTCGCGGCAGATGCCTTGTTCTTCTCGTTCTTCGGTTCCGGTTTCTCCCGTTTCACCGTCAGTGGCAGGCACACCATGACAACCATGAAGAGCGCCAGAAGGAAATAGGGTATGTAGTACTGGGTGTAACGCTCAGTGATGTAGAAGAGTGGCAGCCCGGCATAGTAGATGTTGGCCAGGTTGGTCTCATGGTATACATAGCGGTAGCATAACAGTGGGACGGCGACAGCCATGAGTATGGCAATCAAGGTGTAGGCGATGGCACGTCCGCGTGACATGAGCCGCCACGACCAGAGCCCCATCAGCAGTGTTGCCGCCAGTCCGTAGATACCCAGCAGCGGATATCCTACAATGCATGTGAATGCCATCCAGATGGCTCTCAACCAGTATTTGTCGGGCAGTGAGCGGAATCCCCAGAGCAGTGCCACTACTACTGTGGTGGCGATGGTGGTAAGGAAGAAGTGTCCGCGCAGTTTCAGGATATACAGCCAATAACCCATGTCGACATCGGTCAGCAACAGCAGTGCGACGGGAATGAGCAGGAGCGAGGCCCATCGGGAGGGTACGGCGAAGGTTCGCTTCAGCAGCCACAGCAACAACAGCCACCAGCCGCAGAGCATGGCCACACCCATCCACGGGTGGTAGAAGAACTGTGTGAACCATGTGCCGGCATAGGTGAGAATGCCAGCAGGCACCACCATCTGCTGTTTGAAGAATAGTGACGTATGGAGAAACAAGTTCAGTTCCTGTGCCTTCCATAAGAAGTGGCTCTCGCAAAGAAGCAGCCCACAGGCTATGGCGGCGAGGGCAATAATCCAGATGATTACGTGTTTCATATAGTTACCGGTCTTTTGACGATGTAAAGGTAGCGATATTATTCGATTCAGCCAAACGTTTTGTTGTGAAATACAGTAAAAGCACAAGAGAGGGCATGCCCATAATTTGGCACGCCCTCAATATCAACACAGAGATACAAAGGCACAAAGGTTTTTGCTTCTTTTCTCTGTATCTCCGTATCTCTGTGTTGAAAACAATCAGAACGGTGTCTGTTATTTGAAGAGGTGTGGGATGAACTCATTCAGTCCGCGGCGCCAGGTGAGCCATTCGTGGGCTGTACCTGTAGACTCCGAGTAGACGGCATTGATGCCCAGTTCGTTGAGTTGCTTCACGGTTTCTGCCGTGCGGAACATCTTGTCCATGCCTTCCGTGCCACTGCTCATGAAGAAGTAATGGATTTTCTTGTTGAACTCCTCGGCATTGTTGAACACACCGTCGTAGGCAGTCTTCACATCGAGACCGAAGATGGCTCCGCTGAAGGTGCCCATGTAGGAGAACTTGTCGAGGTTGGTGAGCACGACGTCGAAAGTCTGGTGACCACCCCACGACAGTCCTGCCATGGCACGGTGCTCACGGTCGGAGAGGGTGCGGAAGTTGGCATCGATATAGGGGATGAGGTCGTTGAGGAGCACGGGATAGAAGGTGTTGCCGTAGTCGTTCGTGCCCTGTCTGCCGCCGAAGTTGCTTGGTGGTGCCTTGATGTCGCCGCTCTCCATGACCACAATCATCGGTACGGCCTTGCCGCTGGCAATGGCGTTGTCCATGATGTGCTGCATGTGGCCTTGCTTCGTCCAGCCTGTCTCGTCCTCGCCCATGCCATGTTGCAGGTAGAGCACGGGGTAGCGTTTCTTCTGCATTTTCTTCAACTCGTACTCGGCAGGCGTGTAGACCATGGCATGGCGCCACTCCTTCGACGACTCCGACCAGTAGTAGATGCTGCGCACCTGACCATGGGCGACGCCTTTCTGCGGACGGTAGTAGTCGCCCTCGGGACCTTCGGGAATCTCTATGCCACCTGCCTCGCGGTTGCAGCCGAAGAAGGTTTCTGTCGACGGGTCGATGAAGTTCACGCCACCTATATTAATGAAATAATAGTGGAAGCCCACCACCAACGGGTCGGTGACAGCCATCCAGCCACCCTTGCCGTCGCGCTGCATGTCGTATTTCTTGTCGCAAATGTCGAGCACCACCTTGTTGGCTTCGGGAGCCTGTACATGGAAGTAGGCACGGCCCTCTTTGTCTACCATCGGGAACTTGTTGCCGGGAATGGTGGTCTCTGCCAGGAAGGCATCGGCAGGAACATCAATGGTTACGGGTACCTCAAACTGCGGGCGCTTGGGTTCATAGCCCAGGAAGCGCGCTACGGCCTCGCCATAGCGGCAACCCAGTTCGCGGTAGCCGGCTGCGTCGAAATGCAGGCGGTCGGGACCATTGGTGCAACCTTCGGAAGAGATGACCTGGCAGGTATGTATGGTCTGGGGCAGTTCATCAATCTGCTTGTTGCAGCCTATGCAGACACCTTGGCCGTTGGCCTGGACCACGCCACCCACATAGAGGTTCACCTCCTCGGGCTTCAGTTTCAGGTCGCCAAGCAAGGAATCATATACCTTCTGCACCTTTTTTCCCCACTCCGGGTCACCGGTGTTCGATTCGCCCTGGTGCATCAGGATGCCCTTGATGACACCGTCTTTCTGTGCCTTCTTGGCCAGCTCGACGAGCCGTTTGTAGGGATTGTTGTCATAGGCCTCGAGCATGCCCTTCATCCAGTTGGGCGCTTCGTTCTTTACATAGTTTTCTATCTCGTCGGGCATGAACCCCTCGATCTTGATGCCCCCGATGGCCACGTGGATGACACCGATGCGGATATTTTCGGGAAGCGATGCTACCAGGGTGCGGCCGAAGTAGTCGGCAGGCGTGAGGCCGGTGTTCGGACGGCAGAGTGGGGGAGTGGCCTCGCACCATTCGCCGGCCTTGCGGCCACGCTGGGCGTCGTCGACGGCAGGCATCAGCAGGAATCGTGAGCCTACGCTCTTGAGGTCTTGTGCCTCAGGACGGGCATTCCCCTCCATGTTCGACTGTCCGAAACAGAGGAAGATGTAGAAATTGGGGTCTACGGCAGCCATTCCCTTGAGACAGGGGAAGATGCAAAAGACCGCAGCAAGAATGATTTTTGAAATACTTTTCATCATAGTGAGTAGTGAATTGGTTGTGAATGCAAATATACCTTTTTTTCACCGATTTAAGGATATGAGTTGTATCTTTTTTTTAAGATAGTCTTGCTTATTCCTCAGCGGTTACTTTTTAAAAAGTCCATGTTACATCAGAATTTGCATCCTTTTTGATAAAAATATAATTTTGCAGCAAAGTTTTTAGGTTAGGTTTATTTTTTTATTAGTTTATTTTAATGTTTGAGAAAACTATTAAAACGTTAGTAGTTGCTTTGACCGTAGGACTGGCAATGCCGCTCGGAATTGAAGAGAGTCGCTTGTCGGCCCTACGTGCCAGAGGCTGACACACATCGGTGAGGAGGGGTGACTGTCCTCCTCGAGTCCGAACATTCAGCCTCACGCGCTTTGGCCACCTCATCCCGCAACCTGCTGGCCATATTGCATCGTGAGGCAAAGACGAGAACCATCACAAACAACATAGTCATGAACGAACAACATGACTTCCATAGCTTTTATAGTAGTTTGTCTTAATTATACACTTTAAACAGAAGGGTGAAATTTGAATTTTACATTGCGCGTGAGGTTCTGGCTCGAGAGAGTCGGAACCTCGTTTTTATGTAGGGCGTCTATTCCTTTCCTTTCTCTTTTTCTGATAGGCTGTGCCTGTGCGCAGCCCATTTTTCATCGTTCATTCTTCGTTTCCCTACAATCATATGCAAACGTTTGCACAGGCAAAAGGGGAAAAATCAATAACCAAGGGAATAACGTAATTGGATAATTTGTAATTTTACCAAAAATTACTAACCTATTTGTCTATGGATTTACGATTTAACTTGGAATATCACACCGCTTTTGGCGAGATGCTCATCCTGAATGTGGTCTCGTCGGACAGCGAAGGTGAGAAGATGACCAATTCGTATAAGATGTCGACTATAGATGGCCGGAATTGGTCGTGTGATGTCAATTCGTTGCTCAAGGTGGGCACTTCGCTTGACTATTTCTACACCGTGATGCGCGACGGCACGGAAGTGCGCCGCGAATGGACCCTTGAGACCCATCGCCTTGAACTGTCGGCACGCAAGGCCACGCGGTATGTCGTTTACGACCATTGGGTGGATATCCCCGACAACGCCTATCTCTACAGCTCGGCCATGACAGAGTGCATCAACCGCCACGAGCGCATGCACCCCCTTCAGCACGCCTTCCCCCGCACCGTGCGGCTGAAGGTGCGCGCGCCACAACTCCGGCGCAATGAGCGGCTGGCTGTTGTGGGCAGCGAGACGGTGCTGGGCAACTGGCAGCCGCAGAATGCCGTGGTGATGGTGGAGCACAACTTCAACGAGTGGATAGCCGATGTTGATGCCACGAAGTTGTCTTCCGGTTGGTTTGAGATGAAGTTCATCATCCTCCATGAGGACGACCAGGTGGCGCCGATATGGGAGAATGCCGATAACAGGAGCATCGCGCTTCCTGTGATGGAAGACGGCGACGTGGTGGTATATGAGTTGCCTGAGGCGCATTTCGATGCCTATGACGTGAAATGTGCCGGTACGCTGGTGCCGGTGTTCTCGCTCAAGTCGGAGCGCAGCTTCGGTGTTGGTGACTTCGGCGACCTGCGCAAGATGATCGACTGGGTGGCACTCACCCACCAGCGTGTGCTGCAGATTCTTCCTATCAACGACACGACCATCACACATACCTGGACCGACTCCTATCCCTACAGTTGCATCAGTATCTTCGCCCTCCATCCCCAGTATGCCGACTTGGATGCCCTACCACCCATTGCCGACGAAACCCTACGCCAGGAGATGGAGCAGCTCAGGGCCGAACTCAATGCCTTGCCCCAGATAGACTACGAGCGTGTGAATGCAGCCAAGACTGCCTATCTGAAGGAAATCTTCGCTCAGGAAGGCAAGAAGGTCATGTCTACGTCGAAGTTCAAGCATTTCTTCGAGGAAACGAAGCAGTGGCTGGTGCCTTATGCCCAGTATAGCATGCTCCGCGACAAGTATGGCACGGCAGACTTCAGCCAATGGCCCGACCATAACATCTGGGACGAGGCCGACCGCCAGAGCCTCTCTTCCTCACGCAACAAGGCCTACAAAGAGGTGGCATTCTACTATTTCGTACAGTATGTGCTCAACTCACAGATGGAGGAAGTGCATGAGTATGCCCGGGAGAAAGGCGTCATCCTCAAGGGCGACATCCCCATCGGCGTGAACAGGTATGGATGTGACGTCTGGCAGGAACCCCGCTACTTCCATCTCGACGGTCAGGCAGGAGCTCCCCCCGACGATTTCTCTGCCAATGGCCAGAACTGGGGATTCCCCACGTACAACTGGGAAGAGATGCTTGCCGACGGCTGCGCCTGGTGGGTGAGACGCTTTTCCAATATGTCGAAATTCTTCGATGCCTACCGCATCGACCACGTGCTCGGCTTCTTCCGTATCTGGGAAATCCCCATCGACTCCGTACATGGGCTGTTGGGGCAGTTCTCACCGGCGCTCGCCATGACGGTGCCAGAGATAGAGGCCTACGGACTGGGATTCCGTGAGGAGTTCTTCACGCAGCCCTATATCACTGACGAGGTTCTCGACCGCATCTTCCATGAGCATGCCGGAGCAGTGAAGGAAACGTTCGTGGAACCCAAGGGCGACGGCTATTACCGTATGCGTGAGGCCTACAATACCCAGCGGAAGGTGGAAGCCGCCTTCGAGGGAAAGACCGACGAAGTGAGCGTCATGCTGCGCGACGGCCTGTATGCCCTCATCAGCGATGTGCTCTTCCTCCGCGACCACCGCGATGCCAGTAAGTTCCATCCCCGGATTTCGGTGCAGTTCGACTTCATCTACGAATCGCTCTCCGAACACGACAAATTTGTGTTCAACCGCCTCTACAACGACTACTATTACCGTCGCAACAACCAGTTCTGGTATCATGAGGCCATGCGCAAGCTCCCCTTGTTGGTGGAAGCCACCCGGATGCTCGTCTGCGCAGAAGACCTGGGTATGGTGCCCGACTGCGTGCCGTGGGTGATGAACGAGTTGCGCGTGCTCAGCCTGGAGTTGCAGTCGATGCCCAAGGACCCCAGCGTGAGGTTCGGACACCTCTCGCGCAATCCATACCGTTCGGTATGTACCATCTCCAGCCACGACATGCCAACGCTCCGGCAATGGTGGGATGAAGACATGGAGCGCACGCAGGAATACTACAACACGATGCTCTACCGAGGCGGTGAAGCACCACATCCACTGCCGGGATGGCTCGCACGCGACATTGTCTCGCGACACCTCACCAGTCCCTCGATGCTCTGTATCCTCTCCATTCAGGACTGGCTCGCCATCGACGAGCGTATCCGTCTGGCCGATGCCAATGCCGAGCGCATCAACATCCCCGCCAACCCCCGTCACTATTGGCGCTACCGTATGCATCTCACCATAGAGCAACTACTCAACGACCATAAGTTCTGCGACAATATCACCGAACTGGTCTCCCAAAGCGGAAGATAAACAACCACGCAATTATGAGAAATATTACACTCTTCATCATGGCACTGCTGTCGGTGACGGCAGTAGCCCAGGACGTGAAATCACCTGATGGCAATGTGTGCCTCAGTTTCTCTCTTCGTCAAGGATGCCCCACATACCAGCTCACCTACAAGGGCAAGGATGTGGTGAAACCCAGTAGGCTGGGACTTGAACTGGCAAAAGACAAGCATGCCAGCAAGGGACTTGAGGAGACTGACCTCATGGACGGCTTCACCGTGACCAACACGCAGACCAGCACCTTCGATGAGACGTGGAAACCCGTATGGGGTGAGACCGCCACCATACGCAACCACTACAATGAACTGGCTGTCAATCTGCTCCAGCAGTCCACCAACCGGCGCATCACCATCCGTTTCCGTGTCTACGACGACGGCATGGGACTGCGCTATGAGTTCCCCCAGCAAAACGAACTCAACTATTTCCTCATCAAGGACGAGCACACCGAGTTTGCCATGGCCGGTGACCATATCGCATGGTGGCTCCCGGGAGATTACGACACCCAGGAGCAGGAAACCCAGCAGACCAGGCTTTCCGAAATCAGGGGACGCATGAGAGAGGCCGTCAACTGGGGCAACTCCTCCGTGGCTGTCTTCTCCGAGACGGGTGTGCAGACTTCCTTGCAGATGAAAAGCGACGATGGACTATACATCAACATCCACGAGGCGGCCTGCGTCGACTATGCCACCATGCACCTTGAACTGGTGGATGCACAGACCAAACACCTCACAGAGCAACTGGGCGGAGGAAGCAATGCCTATACCCCCAACCCGGCACCGTCGCCCTATCCCTTGCCTGCACCCCTGACCTTTGTCAGCCATCTCACCCCCGACGCCACCGGACTGAAGGGTGCCATGCAGACTCCTTGCCAGACTCCTTGGCGCACGGTCATCGTGAGCGATGATGCCCGCGACATGCTGTCGTCGAATCTCATCCTCAACCTCAACGAACCGTGCAAGATTGAGGACACCTCGTGGATTCATCCCGTGAAATACTGCGGCGTGTGGTGGGAGATGATTGTAGGGAAGAGCAACTGGCACTACACCAATGACTACCCATCGATCAAACTCGACCAGATTGACTGGAGCAAGGTGAAACCCAACGGCCGCCATGCCGCCAACAACGAGAAGGTGAAGCGGTATATCGACTTCGCTGCCGCCAACGGACTCGATGAGGTGCTCGTGGAAGGTTGGAACGTGGGATGGGAAGACTGGGCGAACATGTGGAAACGCGATGTCTTCGACTTCGTCACGCCCTATCCCGACTTCGACATCAAGATGCTCAACGACTACGCCCATGCCAAGGGCGTGAAACTGCTCATGCACCATGAGACCTCGTCGTCGACACAGAACTACGAGCGCCATCTGGAGGCTGCCTACAACCTGATGAACCGATATGGCTATGATGCCGTGAAGAGCGGGTATGTGGGCGACATCATCCCCCGCGGCGACCACCACTACTCGCAGTCGATGAACAACCACTACCTCTACTGCGTACAGGAAGCCGCCAAGCACCATGTCATGGTGAATGCCCATGAGGCCGTGCGCCCGACAGGACTCTGCCGCACCTATCCCAACCTCGTAGGCAACGAGAGCGCAAGGGGTACGGAGTATGAGGCCTTCGGCGGCAGCCGGCCCGACCATACCGTTATCCTGCCCTTCACACGCCTGCAGGGCGGCCCGATGGACTTCACGCCGGGTATCCTCGAGACCCAGCTGAACACATGGAGCGACAATCCCAACTATGTGCACACTACCCTCGTCGGACAACTCGCCCTCTACGTCACCATGTACAGTCCGCTGCAGATGGCTGCCGACCTGCCCGAGAACTATGCCAAGTTCGATGATGCCTTCCAGTTCATACGCGACGTCGCCGTCGACTGGGACGACTCCAAATACCTGGAGGCCGAGCCTGCCGACTACATCACCGTAGCACGGAAAGCCAAGGGCACCGACAACTGGTTCGTGGGAGGCAAGTGCGACGAGAACGGACACAAGACCACGTTGCGCCTCGATTTCCTGGACAAGGGACGGAAATATGACTGCACCATCTATGCCGATGCCAAGAACGCCCACTTCAAGGACAATCCGAAGGCCTACACCATCACACACAAGACGGTGAAGAAAGGCGACGTGCTCAAACTCACCGAAGCACCGGGAGGAGGCTTCGCCATCTCGCTGATTGCACAATGATGTGTAAGACTGCTGCCATCCGCACTATGGCACGATAACCATACGAAGACGAAGTGGGGAATGCCGATGCCGGCATGCCCACTTCTTTTCCCCAACCAAGGCAATACTGAAATGAAAAAACTACTGACCGTTTTGACTGCATTGTTTTGCTCATATTCCTCACATGCGCAGGATTTCAACTTCCGGGAGTGTGTGGTAACCCCACAGCAGACCACCTTCCAGCTTTTTGCTCCCGCCGACGCGAAAAAGGTGAAAGTGCGCCTCTACTCCAGGGGAGAAGGCGGACGTCCTTACAAGACCCTCAAGATGAAATATGTGGATGGCATCTGGACCGCCACGTTGAAGAACAAGAAAGGCATTCCCTATGGCACTTTCTATACTTTCTCCATCGGGGGAAACAACAATCCCGATACCTGGAAGGAAACACCGGGCGTCTTCGCCAAGGCGGTGGGAGTGAATGGCAAGAGAGCCGCCATCGTCGACTTGCGGCAGACCGACCCTGAAGGGTGGGAAAACGATAAGAGACCGCAAGTGAAGTCACCTGCCGACCTCGTCATCTACGAGATGCACCACCGCGACTTCTCCATTGCCCGCAACGTCAACCTCGACCCCGGGGAGTTCTTTGTCAAGCGTGTGAGCAGCAACTATCCCGGGAAATTCCTCGCACTGACTGAGGACTGGGCCATCCAGCACCTCAAGACATTAGGTGTCAATGCCATTCATATCCTGCCCTCCTACGACTTCGGTTCGGTGGACGAGACTCGCATCGACCCCGACCTGTATTATGAGCAGGCTTATGCCACATTGCCCGACGGTGTGGTGCCGGCACGTCCTGTTTTCAAGCCTCAGTACAACTGGGGCTATGACCCGGTGAACTACAACGTGCCCGAAGGCAGTTATTCCACCAACCCCTACGAGCCAAGCTGCCGCATCCGTGAGTTCAAGCAGATGGTGCAGGCCTTGCACAAGGCTGGCATACGCGTCATCCTCGATGTCGTCTACAACCACACCTATGATATCGACCACAGCAATTTCCAGCGTACCTGGCCCGACTACTACTACCGTAAGACCGCAGACGGCCAATACAGCAACGGTTCGGGCTGTGGCAATGAGACAGCCTCGGAAAAGCCCATGATGCGGAAATTCATGATAGAGTCGGTGAAATACTGGATTAACGAGTATCATATCGACGGTTTCCGGTTCGACCTCATGGGGGTGCACGACATCGAGACGATGAATGCCATCCGTAAGGCTGTCGACGAGATCGACCCCTCCATCTTCATCTATGGCGAAGGGTGGTCGGCAGGAACATGTGCCTATCCGCAGGAGAAACTCGGGGTGAAAGCCCATATCCCGCAGATGCCGCGTATCGCTGCCTTCAGTGATGAGATACGCGATGCCCTCCGCGGTCCCTTCAACGATGACACTAAAGGAGCCTTCCTCGCAGGTCTGCCGGGTGAGGAGGAGAGCCTGAAGTTCGGCATCGCGGGCGGTATCGCCCACCCACAGGTAAACATGAAGGAGGTGAACTACGCTGATGAGCCCTGGGCGGTGGAGCCCACCCAGATGATATCCTACGTGAGTTGTCACGACGACATGTGCCTTGTCGACCGCCTGCGCTCCTCGGTGCCAGGTATCACTCCCGATGAGTTGCAACGCCTCGACCTGCTGGCACAGACGGCTGTCTTCACCTCACAAGGCGTGCCCTTCATCCTCTCGGGAGAGGAGATGCTGCGCGACAAGAAAGGGGTGCACAACAGTTTCGAGTCGCCCGACTCCGTGAACCAGCTGAACTGGAACAACACCTTGCGCTACGCCCACGCCTTTGAGTACTACACGAAACTCATCCAGTTGCGCAAGAACCATCCCGCATTCCGACTGGGTAAAGCCGATGCGGTGCGGCGCTCTTTGGAATTCCTGCCCACACAAGACTGCCTGGTGGCCTTCGTGCTGAAAAACCATGCGGGTGGCGACAAGTGGAACAATATCTACGTGGTGCTCAATGGCAACAAAGAGTCGAAAGTGGTGGAGATTCCCGAAGGACAGTACACCGTGGTAATCTGCGACAACAAGATTTGCGAGGACGGTCTGGGCCAAGTGGAGGGCGGACAAGTGGTCGTCGACCCGCAGTCGGCACTCATCTTGCACGATTAGTCAAGGCTTTTAAGGTCTTTCCTCTTCGCTTTCACTATAGATAATCTTTTAACCATCATTCAACAATGAGAAGAAACATATTATTCATCGCTATCTTCCTTAGTTTTGCCACGACAATGAGCGCTGCCCCGAAAATCGACCATATAGAACCTGCCAACTGGTTTGCCGGCATGAAGAACCCATGCCTGCAACTCATGGTCTATGGCAAGGACATCCGTCAGGCCGAGGTGTCGACCGATTATCCCGGTGTGGTCGTCGACAGCGTCGTCAGGCTCGACAGTCCCAACTACTTGTTGGTCTATCTCAACCTCAAGGGTGCCCAGCCAGGCACGATGACGCTCAAGTTCAATATCGGCAAACAGAAAAAGAGTGTGAGTTATGAACTCAAGAAACGTGAGAAGCCAGGCTACCAGCGCGAAGGCTTCTCCAATGCCGATGTGCTATACATGCTCATGCCCGACCGTTTTGCCAGCGGCAGCGATGCCAACGACCAAATCAAGGGGATGAACAGTTATGTCGTAGACCGCAGTCAGCCCAGTCTGCGTCACGGCGGCGACCTCGAGGGACTGCGCCAGCATCTCGACTATTTCGTGGAACTGGGCGTGACGGCATTGTGGTTCACGCCGGTACTCGAGAATAACTCTCCCGACAGCAATGGCTTCAGTACCTATCATGGCTATGCCACCACCGACTATTACAAGGTAGACCCACGCTTCGGTACCAATGAGGAGTATCGCAGATTGATAGACGAAGCCCACCAGCACGGATTGAAGGTGGTCATGGACATGATTTTCAACCACTGTGGCTTCGAGCACCCATGGGTAAAGGACATGCCCTCGCACGACTGGCTTAACCTGCCTGGATGGCTGAAGGAGTCGAAAGGCTCTTCCGACCCCACGGGAACCAGTTTCCTGCAGACCAGTTACAAACTCACGCCAGTAGTCGACCCCTATGCCTCTGAGGTAGACAAGAGAGAGACGGTGGAGGGATGGTTCGTGCCCACCATGCCCGACCTGAACCAGCGCAATCCCCATGTGATGACCTATCTCATCCAGAACAGTATCTGGTGGATTGAGACGGTGGGCATCGACGGCATACGCATGGACACTTATCCCTATGCCGATGCGCATGCCATGGCAAAGTGGATGAGGACGCTCGACAACGAATATCCCAACTTCAACACCGTGGGTGAGACATGGGTCACCGAGCCTGCCTATACCGCCACCTGGCAGAAGGGCTCAAAACTGGCACAGGAGAACAGTTACCTGAAGACCGTCATGGACTTCAGCTTCTTCGAGAAAATCAACATGGCGAAGAACGAGGAGACCGACGGTTGGTGGAATGGCTTCAACCGCATCTACAACAGTCTGGTATACGATTACCTCTATCCCAACCCGTCGGGTGTGATGGCGTTCATCGAGAACCACGACACCGACCGCTTCCTGGGTAACGGCACCGACACGCTTGCCCTGAAACAGGCACTGGCCCTGTTGCTCACCATCAACCGCACACCGCAACTCTACTATGGCACCGAGGTGCTGATGAACGGCACGAAAGAGGTGACCGACGGCAATGTGCGCAAGGACTTCCCCGGTGGGTTCAAGGGCGACAAGAGCAATGCCTTCACGCGCGAGGGGAGGACGAAGGCACAGAACGCCATGTTCGACTGGTGTAGCAGGCTCCTCCACTGGCGTCAGGGCAACGATGTGGTGGTGAAAGGCAAGCAGACGCAGTTCATCCCGTGGCATGGCGTCTATGTCATTGCCCGCCAGTATCAGGGCAAGACGGTAATGACCATCCTCAACGGCACGTCGAAAGCTGCTACCCTTGAGGTGGCACGCTATGCCGAAATCATTGGTGCCACGACCACTGCCACCGATGTCATTACCCGCCGTCATGTCAGGCTCGACAAAGACGTGAATCTGCGTCCGCGACAGACGCTCATCGTGGAGTTCTGACATTCACGGTAGCCCAAACACCTTCCCGGCTCTTTCCCATCTCCCGCAAAATTGGTTTTGTGGGAGATTTTTCATTCAAAAAAGAGGATAAAATGTCCTAAATGCAGTTTTTTTGCTTATTTTTGCAAGACTTAATCACGATGTCCATCCACAAAGACAAGTCATGCTTGCACACAGGTTCGTATTACTCCATTTCCTTTTGGTCGTGTCGTTGGGACTGATGGCCCAGCGCACATTTCTGGAGCAATACAATGTGTCGACTCTCGACATGAGGGATGGGCTCCCCAGCAATAATGTGAACGACCTCTTCACCGACAGCGAGGGATTTGTATGGCTGTCGGCATATGGCGGAGGTATCGTCAGGTACGACGGATACGGTTTCTCCAGTTTCTATACCCGTCCGCAGGGCTTTCAGTGGAGAAGCCATTCTTCCAGAAAAGTCTGTGAGGACAAGTTCCACCGTCTGTGGATGGTGTTCGACGAATACACACAGGTCATCGACATGCGCACGATGACCGTGGCGACGCCCGCATCCAAGGACAGGGTGCTTGAGGAAATCCTCAAGCAGCGGGGTGTCAACGTCGTGCTCGACAAGGAGGGGAAGCTGTGGCTTGTCACCATGTCGCATATCCATTGCGTGGCCTTCCATGAGGATGGCAGCGTGAAGAACATCGTCAGTTGTCCGTATATCGGCAATACCCCGAGTGTAGCCATCGCCGATATCGATGGCAATGGGAAGGTGTGGGCGAGTATCGATGGCGGTATTTTCAGGATGGCTGCCGAGGGAGAGCGAATCGTGAGAAGTGAAATATCACCCCTCTTGTCGCGGCTCAACGACCTCTATGTCACCGCTCTACTGCGACAGGGCGAGAAGGTGTGGATTGCCACCAATCACGGACTGAGGCTGTTCAGCCCTCATGCCGGAGGGCTCCTGGCGTATAGCCATGGCCAGGATGCGATGTCGCTCTCACACGATTTCGTGAGTTGCCTGGCGATGACAGCCAACAACACCCTCGTCGTAGGAACACTGGGTGGCATTGACTTCCTCATGCCCGACGGGCAGCATTTCGAGCATTGGAACACCTCCACCGCTCCATGGCCTCTGGGCAGCAATTTCGTGAGTTGCATACATCAGGACAATGGGCGATTGTGGATAGGCACGGAAACCGCCGGAGCCATTTGCCTTAGTCCACGTTTGCTGGCACTGCACCATTTCGAACATACAGCCGACCCCAGTAGCATCTCACCCAATGCCGTGAATGCCATGCACATGCAACCCGACGGCACGCTATGGGTTGGTACGGTGGAAGGCGGGCTCAACAGGAAGAATCCCGACGGCACGTTTACCCATTTCACTACGCACAACAGCCAGTTGTCTCACAACTCCGTGTCGAGTCTCGTTGCCGACAGCAGTAGGTTGTGGATAGGAACATGGGGTGGTGGCGTGAATTGCATGGATATGAAGACCAACGCCATCAGCAGGCTCAGCGTCGATGCACGGCATGCTCCCATGCTCAATTTCGTGGGGGCAATGGCCTACGACAATATCAATAACGGTTTGTGGATAGGCAGCAACGACGGAATCTTCTTCTATGATTTCGGCAGTCAGGCTCTTGTGGAGCCTTTTGAGGGCTGTCTTCTGGCACGTGGCTGCATAGGCGCGCTCATCGACCATGACCGGCAATTGTGGATTGGCTGTCTTGAAGGTGCCTACGTCATCGACGTAGGGAAGGGAAGAAATGCCGACGGACAGTTCTCCTTCCAGCACCTGCGCGACAAACTCGACAATCCCGAGAGCGGCATCATCGACAAGATAACCTGTTTCTATCAGACCCAAGACGGCACGTTATGGATGGGCAGCAACGGCTATGGACTCTACAGACGTAAGACGGGTGACGACGGAAAGGATATCTACGTGGCCTATACCACCAACGACGGTCTGGCCAACAATTCGGTAAAAGGCATCGTAGAGGACAATGAAGGCAAACTGTGGGTTGCCACGGGTAACGGACTCTCCGTGCTCAATCCACAAACAGGAGCTTTCACCACGCTGAGAGAAGAAAACGGCCTGCTCTGCCAGCAGTTCTATTGGAATGGGGCAATGAAGGGGGATGACGGTACCTTGTGGTTCGGCAGTCAGGAAGGTCTTACTTGTCTGACCTCAGGAAGCCTCGTGTCGGCCAAACCGCCACGCCTGCATCTCACTCATCTCACCATCGACAACCAGGATGCCGTAGCGGGGGATGGGCATATCGACGAAGATATCAGTTGCGCCAAGGTCATACGCTTGCACGAGAGCAACAAGTCGCTCGTCATCGATTTCTCTGCCCTCAACTACGGCAACGAAACTCAAGGCGTATATAGCTATAGGATGAGAGGGCTGGAGAAAGAATGGGTCTTGCTCGAACCCGGTGAGCATTCCGTGAGATACACCAGTCTGCCCTCCGGCGACTATGTGTTTGAAGTGAGGTATGCTTCGGCGCTTAACAGTGGCAAGGACAGTGTCGTCTCGGTAGAGGTCGCCGTGAAACCTTATTTCTATAAGTCATGGTGGTTTATCTCCCTTGTGCTTCTGGCCTTGCTCGCTGCCGCCGTGGCACTCTACAAGCAAAGGGTGCGTCAACTGAGACGGCAGGAGGAGGAGAAACTCATGCGACCCATCGAAGACGCGCTGCGGGAGAGTGAGGACCCTGAGGCACTGCAAAAACGCATCCAGGGCATCATCGACAACCGCAAACGCATGGCCGAGAGTGTCAGCAAAACTGCGATGGCCGATGACCAGCTGGCGGCACAGTCGGTGAAACCCTTCATGGAACGTATCGTGGAATTCATGGAGCAAAACTACATGAACAGCGAATACGGGGTGACGGAACTGTCGGAGCAGATGGGCATCAACCGAACGCTTCTCAGCAAGAAACTCAATGAGGAGACAGGGATGTCGCCCGGACAGTTCATGCGCCACTACCGGCTCGACATGGCAAGGAAGATGCTGGAGCGAAATGCTGCCAACCGCAATATCGCCGAGATTGCTTTCAGCGTGGGATTCAATGACCCGAAATACTTTACCCGATGCTTCACCAAGGAATTTGGAGTCAGTCCAAGTTCTTGGGGTAAAAAATAGTGTGTGCCCACACAATCCAATGAGTGGACTTCTTCACTTTTGTTTGTCCACCTGATTTTCACTTTGTCCACCTCTTATTTTATTTTGTCCACCTATCGGTTTTGGGGCCGTGTTATCTTTGCAGCGACTTCTAAACCGATCAACCTAACCTTCTTTGCCTACATTATAGCAGATGGGTTTCTGTAGACTATAATAAAAATCATCATAATTTTTATCAAATCTATTATCAAATGAGTAAAAAAGTATTAGTATCTGCGATGCTCTTCTGGGGTGCCATGGGAGGACTGTCCTCTCTTCCGGCTCCGGTAATGGCATCAACGGAACAGGCACAGACCTTTGTGGTCACCGGACAGGTCGTCGACCATGAAGGAGAACCACTCATCGGTGCTACCGTCAGGGTGAAAGGTGCCCAGGGTGGCAGTGTGACCGACATCGACGGAAACTTCCAGCTGGAGGCTTCCCAGAACGCGACCCTCGTCGTGAGCTATGTGGGATTCAAAGACCTTGAGGTGGCTGTCCAAGGCCGTTCGGCACTCGGACAAATCCAGCTCGAGTCCGACTACAGCCTGCTCGAACAAGTAGTGGTAGTGGGTTATGGAACGCAGAAGAAAGCCGACCTCACCGGTTCGGTGTCTATCGTAAACGCCGATGAGCTGAAACGCGTATCCAACTCCAACATCTCCACCATGCTCGAAGGAAAGGTGGCTGGCGTGCAAATCACGTCGGATGGTCAGCCAGGTGCCGACCCCACCGTGCGAATCCGTGGTATTGGCTCCTTCGGCAGCACTGCACCGCTCTATGTCATCGACGGTGTGCCCATGGGAACCACCATACGCGACTTCTCGCCCAACGACATCGCTACCATTCAGGTGCTGAAAGATGCTTCGGCAGGTGCTATTTATGGTTCGCGTGCCGCCAACGGCGTGATCATCATCACCACGAAGAACGGTCAGAAAGACCAGCCTCTGAAAGTAGACTATAAGGGCTATTTCGGTGCCGACTATATTTCAGAAGGTGTCTACGACGTGATGAATGCCGACCAGTACAGCCAGTATATCGGCATGGCATGTGCCAATTCCGGTACGCCGCTCCCCGGTGGATACAGTCTGGGAGCCGACGGCAGATACCATTTCCGGGACAATACCAACACCGACTGGTTCAACGAGGTGTTCAAGACCGGTATCCGCCAGAACCACAATGTGAACTTCAGCGGTGGCGGTGCACACAATACCTATAATATAGGTCTCGACTACTATAACCAGAAGGGAACACTCGAAGGTGCTGGTCCCAACTACGAGCGCTTCACCGCACGCGTGAACAACACCATGGAAACCAAATTCATCAAGTTCCGCACCAGTCTTGTCTATTCCCACTCCAATCAAGACAACATGGCATTGTCGAATGCCTCGGAATATGTGCAGGGCCTCTATGGCGACGTGACCAACGTGCTCCGCGGAACACTGCTCATGCAACCCACTATCAAGGCGTACGACGAGTCGACATGGGTGCTCGACGACAAGGTGGGTTCTGCCAGCAACTACAATTACGACGCATACGGATATGGCGTCTATTACGATACCGTACATGGCGATATTTCTGCTTCCAATCCATTGCTCGTCAACCACTTGCTTTCGCGTAACACCTTGGTCGACCGCATCGTGGCCACAGGTTCTGCAGAAGTCGACTTGCTGAAGATGGTGGGCATACATAGCGAGAACCACTCCCTGAGCTACAAAGTAAACCTCTCTTACAGCAAGACCCATGCCAATGACAACACCTGGATTTCGGCATGGATACAGAGCAACCGCGTCTATCTCGACAAGAGCAACGAGACCCTCACCAAAACCGAACGGAGATACTCTGACTTCTTGGTGGAGAACACGCTCAACTATGATGGCAATATCGGGAAACACCATTTCAACATCGTGGTGGGACAGACCTACGAGGAAGAAAACACCTTTACGCTCACTGGATGGGGAAAGAACTTCACAGAACCCTACTTCCTGCAGCTGCAGAATGCAGAGAACACCTATTCGAGTTCTTATGAGTACAAGCATGCCCTCGCTTCCTATATCGGACGTCTGATCTACGACTACGACGGCAAGTATCTCCTCTCGGCAGTGATCCGTCGTGATGGCAGTTCACGTCTTTCCAAGAATATCCGCTGGGGTACATTCCCCTCCATTTCCGTGGGATGGCGCTTCGACAAGGAAGATTTCTTCCCCATCAACCGCAACATCGTCAATATGTTCAAGGTGCGTGCCAGTTATGGTGAACTTGGTAACGAGAACATCGGTGAGTATATGTATCAGACCACCATGGCACGCAACAACATGACCTATAGTTTCAACAACACACCCATTACAGGTTCTGCCATCTCTACCTTCGTCAACGAGAACATTGCCTGGGAAAAGAAGAAGACCACCAACGTCGGTATCGACCTCGCCATGTTCAACAACCGCATCGAGTTCACCGCCGAGTGGTTCAAGAACAAGTCGGTAGACCTGCTTTACTCCGTTCCCGTGCCTGCCAGTGCCGGTGTGGCCAATACATCGGTGACGATGAACGCCGCTTCGATGGAGAATACCGGATTCGAGTTCTCGGCAACCTATCGTAACCGTGACCATGCGCTGAAATACGAACTGAGTGCGAATGTGAGCACCCTGAAGAACAAAGTGACCTCGCTGGGCTTTGGTACCGACTCATATATCACCGGCGCCTATGCCACCTATGTGGGGAAGGAAGTAGGACAGTTCTATGGTTGGGTATATGAGGGAATCGCCCGCACACAGGCCGACCTCGACGACCATGCTGTTCAGTCAGGAGCCAACGTCGGCGACTGCCTCTACAAGGATGTTAACGAAGACGGTGTCGTCAATGGCAGCGACCAGGTGGTGCTGGGTAGTGGTCTGCCGAAGGTGAATTTCGGTTTCAGCGCCCACTTGGAATACAAGAATTTCGACCTGAGCATTTCTACCTTTGGTGCGCTCGACTATCATGTGAGCGACGATATCTACAACAGCCTCAACTCCTGCTATGGCTGGTGGAACAAAGACGTGGCGGTGCTCGATGCCAACCGCTGGTCGGAGGATGGACTGACCTATCTCTCCAACGTGCCACGTACCTATGCCACCAACAACGCCACACTGGCCTGGAACGACCTGTTCAGCTCGCGCAAGATACAGAATGCAGCCTACTGGAAAATCGCCAATGTGGAACTGGGCTACAACTTCCCCAACAAGTGGTTCCATGGCGTCGTCTCTGGTGTACGCGCCTATGTGTCGGCACAGAATCTCTATACGTTCACAGGCTATAAGGGCTATAATGTCGACTATGCTGGTGGAACATTCACACCGGGCTACAACTTCTGCTCGTTCCCAAGCGCACGCAGTTTCATGGCCGGTATCAATTTCACATTCTAATCCAAATACAAGGCATTCATTATGAAACTATATAAATTATCCTTCGCCCTCTTGCTGGGCATCGTCACGCTGACTTCCTGTGACGACAAACTGGACCTGGTGAACCCCAACCAGCAGACCTCAGGCACCTTCGGCTATACAGCCGCAGAATTGGAGGAGAGCATCATTGCCGCATACAACCATACCCGCATGGAGGGTACATACGCCCGTGTAGGCTATAACATCGACGTCTGCCGTGGTGATGAGGCATGGAACTCCTCGCAGGTATGGTACCTGCCTTTCGACGACCTCGACGAACCCATTACCGATGAGATAGGACAATGGTCATGGCGTGACTGGTACTATACCATCAACGTCTGCAATTTCGTGCTCTCACGCTGTGGTGATGACGATTCCGCCCTCAACGAACAGATGCGACACATCAAGGGACAGGCGCTCTTTATCCGTGGACTGGGATACTACAATCTCGCAGGCTACTACCAGAACCCCATCCTCATCACCGATTACAGCGCCTATTCCACATTGGATGGACTCTATGCATCAAACAGCACATACGATGAGGTGCTCGACCAGGTAGAAAAAGACTTCTCCCAGGCCATGCAACTGTTGCCGTCGAAAGACGCTGGTGGCGAATGGGCCAACGGACGAGCCACATGCGGTGCTGCTGCCGGGTTCTATGCCCGCACACTCATGGCACGCCACAAATATAGCGAGGCACTCACGGTGCTCAAGGCCATCATCGCTGGACAGTATGGCACATACAAACTGATGGCCAACTATGGCGACAACTTCCGTGAAGGTCCTGGCTTCGAGAACAATGCCGAGAGCCTCTACGAGGTGCAGTTCCTCGACTATGGCTCACAGGGCACCGATGACGAGTGGACCCCTGTCAACACCAGTCCCTACGCTACCCAAGGCCATGCCATAGAGAGTAATTTCGGACCTGGTGACTTCGGAGGATGGGCCGATATCTCGGCTTCGCCTTGGTTGTATCAGCTCTTCAAGGCCGAGCGCACCAACACCGGTAAACTCGATCCGCGCCTCTATTGGACCATCTGTACTTATGAGGCCGACTGGGAAGGCTTCGAATATGGAAACATGTGCTATGGCTTGCAGATGACCGCTGCCGATAACATCGTGACCAATAACTCCAACGGCGGACTGCCCATCGCCAAGTGGACCAACATGCGCAGCGGGCTCTATACCTCGGTCATCACTGGTCTGCACTGTGGCATCAACCTGCGACTGATGCGCTACTCCGACGTGTTGCTCCGCGCTGCCGAGTGCGAGAACGAGATCAATGGTCCTACACAGCAGGCCATCGACTGGATCAATCAGGTGCGCAACCGTGTCGACCTGCCCAGCCTCAGCCTTTCGGACTTCAACAGCAAGGACAAGTTGTTTGAGCAGATTGCCAACGTGGAGCGCCCGAAGGAGTTCGGGTGTGAGTTCGGACGTGGCTTCGACCTCATCCGCTGGGGATTCTTCTACAGTGCCGACCGCATGCAGCAACTCAAAGAGCATGGTACCTTCCGCCGCACTACCGACAAGTCGAGGGTCAAGGAACCTGTCAACTATGCCGATATTGCCAGCGATGCCGAACTGAAGAGTTCTTACGACACCTATGTGCAGGGACATGAGTTCCTTCCCATCTACCAGGGTACTCTCAACGACAATCCCAACCTTGTTGGAAACTCTGCCAACTATAGTACCGACAATTCCTCTTACTTCTCCGAGAAAGGCTGGACAATACATCCTGTAGTCAATCTGAACAAATAGAGGATAAATAATAATTATAAAAACCAAGAATCATGAGACATCAAAATAAACTGGCAACCGTCTTTTGTGTAGCGGCCTTTGGAATGATGACGCTCACGGGCTGCGAAGGCGGCGACCTCTACAATATGCTTTCTCCGGATTGGCTCTCAGAGCGGATTGACTCCATCGCTAAGGCCAACACTGGAGGTGAGGAGGAACTGGAAGGCATGATGGAGGATGTGTACACCATCGGTGCCACTGACTACAGCACCGGATGGTGGGCGGCTTTCACGAAGTATTACCAGATTCCTGAAGGTCAGACATGGAACGCACAGTTCAACCTCAACATCAATCCCAAAGCATCGAACACCTATAAGAACTTCGCGCTCATCATTACCAATGACGAGGACCGTGGAGCAGGCAATTACAAGGAGTATGGTGCCATTCGCTACGACCACCAGCCGAGCGGAAACTCGGAATGGGGCGACTATATCGACCGTGGTCTGGTGGAGAGCACACTCACGTTCAGTACCGATACCGATGAGGGTGTCGACAAACTCGGTGGAAAGGTGACGCTGACCATTGACCGCTCACAGGGTGGACTCATCGTCAAGATAACCAACGGCACCGTAACGAAGATTTACAAACAGACATCACCGCTGGTTAACCTCAATGCCGATGCTTCGAATACCACCATCCGCGCATTCCTCGTGCCAGAGGGTTCATACATCAATTTCCTCGCCACCAACATCGAGCCTATAGGCGGATGCACCTCTGCAGAGGACAAGCAGCCGTTGTCGATGACACTGAAGAGCGTGCCCCGCAAGGTGCTTCAGGGTACCGAACTTGCCGATGCCATGGCCAATGTAAGTGCTGAAGTGGAGTTCGAACAGGGCGTGTCGAAGACCGTACCGGCATCAGACCTGCAGTTCCAGGCCATCCCCGACATGTTTGGGCTTGGCACGAAGACACTGGTGGCTGTCTACAACAAGACCTACAAGGGTGAGAATTGCAATACGCCGGTAATCGGTTATGCCACGTTCGAGGTGGTCGACAAGATGTACACGTCGATTGGTGCCAGCGACAACTCCACGGGTTGGTGGGGCGCTCATTCCGAGAACATCAAGGTAGGACCGAAGGAGACATTCGTGACCAGTTTCACCAACTACACCAATGGTGTGGCCAACTGGAACAACTTCGTCGTCGTCCTCTGTGCTGCCGACAATTCAGAGTATGCCGTCGTTCGTGCCGACAACTACGGTTGGGGTAATGGTTATGGTGCCTGCACCACGAGTGGAGGACAGTCCGACTGGGGCGCATGGCTCGCCGCCATGGATGGTGCCAAGGTGACAACCTATGTGACCAACAACGGCGACGGAACCGCTGATGTGAAGTGTGTCATGGTGGGTACCGACGGCAACACCTACTACCAGGACTACATCGGCATCAATACCGTCAATCCCAATGACTTCTACTTCCGCTTCACCGTCGACGGATGTCACCTTGAGTTCGACGATGTCGTGGGCAATGAAGACAATTCGACTGGTTTCTGGGGTGCCCATTCACAGGATATCAAGGTGCCCGTAGGCCAGACTTGTACCACACGTTTCAAGAACTTCACCAATGGTGTTGCCAACTGGAACAACTTCTGCGTTGTCCTGACAAGTGATGGCACCAGGGAATATGGCGTTGTACGCGCCGACAACTATGGCTGGGGCGACAGCTACGGTGCCTGCACACCGAGCGGCGGACAGTCCGACTGGGCAGAGTGGCTCGCTGCCATGGATGAGGCCATGGTCACTGTCTCTGTCACCAACCATGGCTCGACAGCCGATGTCAAGTGCGTCATGGTGGGTAACAATGGCGTGACCTACAAGCAGGACTACATCGGTATCAGTCCGATTGACGCCGGTAGTCTCTACTTCCGCTTAACCGTTGATGGCAGCCACCTGGTATTTGAGTAAAACCGAAGAAACACCATGCCTGCGGACACTAACGTGCCCGCAGGCTATTTCAAAAAACAGACAAACTACAAAATTCATATGAAGAACTTCTTTAGATTGTTCTTTCTCTCCTTCATCGGTTTGAGCTTGTTCTCTTGCAGTGGCGACGACAATGATGAAATTACAGGCGGAGACAAACCGCTGACGGTCTCGAAACCTGTAGTCTCTTCCATCACGTCATCGTCGGCAGTGGTATCGGCAACAGCCACTGGGTCGGGAATCACCAGTCGCGGATTTTGCTATGCCAAGACGGAGAAACCTACTATCAACGACACGAAAGTGGCGGCCACCGCATCGAACATGATGGTGACCCTTGCCAACTTGTCGGAAAACACCACTTATCATGTGCGTGCCTATGCACAGAACAACAGCACCGTGGTCTACTCAGATGACGTGAGTTTCACCACGGAAGCCATTACAACCTCCGACCTCGACAACTGGAAGGCACCTACCTATGTAGATGATTATAGAAATATTGCCGACTGGAGCAAACGTTCACAGTGGAACCTGGCCAACGTGCACGACCCCACCATGATGAAGGCTGAAGACGGTTATTTCTATATGTACCAGACCGATGCCTCGTATGGCAATGCCCATGTCTCGGGTGGACATTTCCATTGCCGCCGGTCTGCCGACCTGGTGAACTGGGAATACCTGGGAGGAACGATGACGACAGCTCCTGAGTGGGTGAAGACAAAGCTCAACGAAATCCGGGAGAAACAGGGACTCGACCCCATTGCCAATCCCTCGTATGGCTATTGGGCACCGTGCGTTCGTAAGGTGAGAGACGGACTATACCGGATGTACTACTGTATCGTGGTCGATAACTATATCAAGACGGGCAAGCAGAATACAGATGCCAATTTCGACGGTTCGTGGACGGAACGTGCCTTCATCGGACTGATGGAAACCTCCGACCCGGGTTCCAACAAATGGGAAGACAAGGGGTTTGTCATCTGTTCTTCCAGTGACAAGGGAAAGGATGGATGGAAACGCGCCAGCGCCAACAACTGGGACGCTTACTTCTACTTCAACGCCATTGACCCCTCTTTCGTCATAACACCCACCGGAGAGCATTGGCTCATCTATGGTTCATGGCATAGCGGCTTTGCTGCCGTACAACTGAACCCCGAAACCGGAAAGACCATTACCGAACTGGGTGACCCCTGGGCCTCTTCGCCTGCCGGGCTGACTGCAAACGGCTATGGAAAACGCATCTGGACACGGGGCTCCAACCGATGGCAGGGTTCCGAGGCTCCCGAAGTGGTGTACCACGATGGCTACTACTATCTGTTCATGGCTTACGACGCCCTCGACGTGCCTTACAATACCCGTGTGATGCGCTCGGAGACCATCGACGGCACCTATACGGGGATGGAGACGGTGCTCACCCACCCGTATAAGTTCACCGGCAACCAGGGATGGGTAGGTATCAGCCATTGTGCCGTGTTTGATGATGGTAACGGCAATTGGTATTATGCCTCTCAGCAGCGTTTCCCGACTACAGCGGGAGGTAATGCGCCCAATGCCGTGATGATGGGTGGCGTGCGCAGCATACAGTGGCTCTCCTCGGGATGGCCCGTGGTGATGCCCGAGCGCTATGCTGCCGTTCCCAAAGTGGATATCAAGGCCGATGAGATTGCCGGCACCTGGGAGCATATCGACCTGGGCTACAGCTATGGCAATATGAAGGAGTCGTCGACCATAACCTTTGCTGCCGACGGAACCATAACCGACGGTGTGTGGAAGGGCGGGAAATGGAGTTTCAATGCTTCTTCCAACACCCTCACCGCCAATGGCGTGGAACTGAAGGTACAGCGTGAGTGCGACTGGGAGGCTTCGCCTCGTCGCCACACTATCGTCTACTCGGGTATCAATGGCGGGAAATCGTATTGGGGAAAGAAGAAATAAGCAACGATTCCTGTAATGAGAGTTCTATTCTTTACCATACTGATGCTCTCTGCCACCATGGTCACGGCCCAACCGACTGGCTGTAGGCAGATGCGTGCGTTCACCACCGACACCGCCATGGTGCACGACCCGGTGATGGCCTACGACAACGGCCTTTACTATATGATGAGCACCGGGCACGGCATACAGTTGATGACTTCGCCCGACCGCAAGTCATGGACGATGGTTCCCCATGGTGTCATCACCGACATCCCATCATGGACCCATGATTCCGTACCTGAGTTCAAAAGCCATATCTGGGCGCCCGACCTCATCAGGTGGCATGGCAAGTGGTGGCTCACCTACTCGTGCTCCTCGTTTGCCAAGAACACGTCGGCCATCGGCGTGATGTGTGCCGACACCTTGTGCGCCGACACCCGATGGGAAGACTGTGGCGCCGTGGTATGCTCACAGCGTCTGCGCGACAACTGGAACGCCATCGACTCCAACATCATCATCGACTCCGACGACTGTCCGTGGATGGTGTGGGGATCGTTCTGGGGTGGCATACAACTGGCGCGGCTCGACAATACCATGCACCTTGCCCAACCACGTGAGCAGAAAGTGATTGCCACCCGACATCATGCCGATTTGCAGTCAGAACCCGGTACCAATGCCATCGAGGCTCCTTTCATTTTCCGGCACGGCGGTTACTATTATCTCTTCGTGTCGTATGACTTCTGCTGCCGCGGTATGGAGAGTACCTACCGCGTGGCAGTGGGAAGGAGCCGACAGGTAGATGGCCCTTATCTCGATGCGTCGGGTAATGACATGGCAGAGGGTGGTGGCACAGTGGTCTTTGAAGGTGACAAGAAACGGTTTGAGGCCGTAGGTCATTCCGCTGCCTATCATTTCGGCGACACCGACCTCTTTATCTGCCACGGCTACGCCATCGACAAAGGCGGTGCCTCCATTCTCGTGCAGCGACGCATGCGCTGGACCGACGATGGTTGGCCGGTCCTCGAAGAGGAATAAGAGACACGTTATTCGTACTGGGCATCCAGCGTCCCAAGTTCAATCAACAAAGAGACACGGAGAAATACAACTCCGTGTCTCTTTGTTGATATGATTATGCGATATGATTGTCAGTAGAGTAGCAGCAACCCGGCAAATCCCGCAAAGCAAATCATGAGGATGGGATTGATGCGCAGGAAACGGGTACCCACGAAGGTGGCGATGAAGAGTGCCACGCTGATGCAGAACTGCCAACTGTTCTCGTACCATGAAGAAAAGTTGTCCTTGTTCATGAGCAACAGGGCAGCGGCAGCCAATAGGCCCACCACAGCGGGGCGAAGACCATTGAAGATGCTCTTCACCACGGGCGTGTTCATGTATTTCAGGAACATCTTGGCAATGAGAATCATGAGGATGAATGAGGGCAGGACAAGGGCGAAGGTGGCGGTACAGCTGCCTAACACGGCCATCGTCTCACTCATGTGGGCGTTTTTCACAGCGGTATATCCGCAATAGGTGGCCGAGTTGATGCCGATGGGGCCGGGAGTCATCTGACTGATGGCGACGATGTTGGTGAACTGTGCCGACGACATCCATGCGTGGTTGCGCACCACCTCGGTCTGGATGAGCGAGAGCATGCCATATCCTCCTCCGAAACCGAAGAGGCCTATCTCAAAGAATGTGACGAACAGTTGGAGGAATAGCATCATTGTTCTGTGGGTGTTACGTATTTGCCGTAGAGGTAACCGCCGAAACCGGCAATGAGGATGATATACATGGGGTTCACGCCCATGAGCCATATCGCCAGTGCGCTGGCAATGGGTATCCAGCAGTTGGAGAGCGAGATTTTTGCGCTCTTCGCCAAGTTGAACGTGGGCGCGGCTATCAATGCCACCACCGCCGGTCGGATGCCCCGGAAGATGCTCTCTACCACGGGGTTGTCCTGAAAGCGTGTGAAGAACATCGCTATGAGCAGGATGATGATGAGGGAGGGGAGGGCAGAGCCCAACGCGGCGCTCACGGCACCAGGCAACTTGCGCAACTTGTAGCCGATGAACACGCTCATATTGATGGCGAACACCCCCGGACAACTCTGCGCGATGGCGATGATGTCGAGGAATTCTTCTTGTCGGAGCCAACGGCGCTTGTCCACCACCTCACTCTCGATGATGGGAATCATGGCGTATCCACCGCCGAGGGTGAATGCGCCAATCTTGAAGAAGTCGCTGAACAGCTGCCAGTAGATACGGTCCGACATCATTTTCTGTGTTGCTCAATCCAACGACGGGCATTGACGAAGGCTTCTATCCATGGGGTTACCTCGTCATGCTGTCTGTCGGCGGGATACCATGCGTTCTGCCAGGGGAAGATGGCGCGCTCCAAGTGGGGCATCATGGCCAGGTGACGGCCATCGGCACTGCAGATGCCTGCCACGCTGTAGTCCGACCCGTTGGGGTTGCCAGGATAGGCCTCGTAGGAGTATTTGGCCACGACATGGTATTTCTCTTCCTTCTCGGGCAGCGAGAACTTGCCTTCGCCGTGGGCCACCCAGATGCCCAAGCGGTTGCCGCTGAGCGAGCCGAGCATCACGCTATCGTTCTGCGGTATGGTGAGGTTCACGAAATTGCTTTCGAATTTCCTCGAGTCGTTGTGCAGCATACGGGTGCGGTGCTCGTGTTCGGGGTTGATGAGATTGAGTTCCACCATCAACTGGCAGCCGTTGCAGATGCCGAGCGAGAGGGTGTCTTCACGGGCGTAGAACTTCTCGAGGGCTTCCTTTGCCTTGGGGTTGTAGACGAAGGCACCTGCCCATCCCTTGGCACTGCCCAGTACATCGCTGTTGGAGAAGCCGCCGCAGAACACGATCATTGAGATGTCCTCAAGGGTCTCGCGGCCGCTGATGAGGTCGGTCATCATCACGTCTTTCACGTCGAAACCGGCGAGATAGAGCGAGTAGGCCATCTCACGCTCGCCATTGGTGCCTTTCTCACGGATGATGGCTGCCTTTACGCCACTGGCCTTGCGGCGGTCGGCACTCAGGTAGTATTTCGACAACTTGCCGTGGAAGTTCTTGCCAAACAGCATCTGCAGGGGTTGTTTCTTGTAGTTCTCGAAGCGCATCTTCGCACGTCCGTTGAAACTCTGCTTGCGGTCGAGCAGGTAGGAGGTCTTGTACCACACGTCGCGCAGGTGGTCGATGTCGAAAGAGTGTTCCCATCCGTCTTTCTTCACGTTGAGCGTGCGGTTACCTGGGGTGGGGTAGCCGATCTTGGCGAAGCCTACGCCCAGGTCTTCGAGCAGTTCGCGCATCTCGAACTTGTACTTGTCGCTGACCTGTATCACCACGCCGGGGTTCTCGGCGAAGAGCAGTTTCACCACGTCGTCGTCCTTCATGTTGTAGAGGTTGATGTTCATGCCACCCTCGGGATTGGCGAAGCACATCTCGAGGAGGGTGGTGAGCAGACCGCCGGCGCTGACGTCATGGCCCGCCATAATCCAGCCTTTCTTGATCATCTGCTGAATGGCATCGAAGCAGTCGGCGAAATACAAGGGCTCCTTCACTGTGGGCACGTCGTCGCCCACCTTACCCAATGACTGGGCGAAGGCCGACCCGCCAAGATGCAGGCTGTCGAAACTGAAGTCGATATGGTAGAGCGACGAGTTCTTGTCGTTTACCACCACGGGCGACACCACTTTGCGGATGTCGGACACCTCGCCACCGCTGGTCACGATTACCGTGCCCGGAGAGATGATTTTCTCGCCGTTGGGGTATTGCTGGCTCAGCGAGAGCGAGTCCTTACCCGTAGGCACGTTGATATGCAGTGCGCAACAGAAATCGCTAAGGGCTTTCACGGCAGCATAGAGACGGGCATCTTCGCCCTGTTGTGAGCGGCAGGGCCACATCCAGTTGGCGGAGAGTGAGAGGCTCTTCATTCCGTCGGCCAGGGGAGCCCACACGATATTGGTGAGCGACTCTGCTACGGAGAGCACGCTGCCAGCCTCGGGCGAGGCAAGGCCTGCCTGTGGGGCATGGCCCAGTGCGGTGGCGATGCCTTTTCGACCGCGGTAGTCGAGGGCCACCACGCCACAGTCGGAGAGGGGCAGTTGGAGCGGTCCCTGGCATTGCTGGCGTGCAATCTTGCCTGTCACTGAGCGGTCTACCTTGTTGGTGAGCCAGTCCTTGCAGGCCACCGACTCGAGCTGTAGCACGCGTTCGGCATACTGGTCGATATCGTTGGCGGAATAGCTGGCGCCTTCGTAATGGCGTTCCACGGTGGTATCGGTCATGACGGTCTTGGGGGAGTGGCCGAACATCTGTGCCACATCGAGGTCGAAGGGTCTCACACCATCGCCCTGTACGAACGAGAAGTGGGCGTCGCCGGTGGTCTCGCCCACGACATACAGCGGGGCACGCTCACGCTCTGCAATACGCGCTACATGGTCGATATGTTTCTCGTCGATGAGCAGTCCCATGCGCTCCTGGCTCTCGTTGGCGATGATTTCCTTCGCCGAGAGGGTCTTGTCGCCGATGGGCAGGCGGGTCATGTCAATGCTGCCGCCACATTCCTCCACGAGTTCCGAGAGGCAGTTCAGGTGTCCGGCAGAGCCGTGGTCGTGGATGCTCACCACGGGGTTGACGTCTTCTTCGCAGAGGGCGCGCACGAGGTTGTAGGCGCGCTTCTGCATTTCGGGGTTGGCACGCTGGATGGCGTTCAGTTCGATGCCGTTGGAGTAGCGACCGGTATCTACTGATGATACCGAACCGCCGCCCAGACCGATGCGGTAGTTGTCGCCGCCCACCACCACGATTTTGTTGCCTTTCTGGGGTGTTTTCTTCAGGCAGTCGCGCTTGGTGCCGTAGCCCACGCCACCGGCGAGCATGATGACCTTGTCGTAGGCATATTTCTCTTCTCCTTCCTGATGCTCAAAGGTGAGTACCGACCCGCAGATGAGCGGTTGTCCGAACTTGTTGCCGAAGTCGGAGGCACCGTTTGATGCCTTGATGAGGATGTCCTCGGGCGATTGGTAGAGCCATTGGCGCACGGGAAGAATGTCTTCCCAGTCGCGCTCGCCGTCGCGCTGCCCGTTGTCGTCGAGCAGACGGGGGTAGGCGGTCATATACACGGCGGTACCGGCGATGGGCCAGGAGCCCACACCACCACCCATGCGGTCGCGTATCTCTCCGCCGGTGCCGGTGGCAGCTCCGTTGAAGGGCTCTACTGTGGTGGGGAAGTTATGGGTCTCCGCTTTCAGGGAAATGACGCTCTCCACGTCTTTTACCTCGAAATAGTCGGAGGTAGACTGGTCTTTGGGGGCGAACTGCTCCACCATCGGTCCTTGTGCGAAGGCCACATTGTCTTTGTAGGCTGAAAGAATCTTGTTGGGGTTCTCTTTGGTCGTCTTCTTGATCATCGCGAAGAGTGACGACTCCTTCTCCTCGCCGTCGATGATGAAGGTACCACCAAAAATCTTATGACGGCAGTGCTCGGAATTGATTTGTGCAAATCCAAAAATCTCGGAGTCGGTGAGTGGACGGCCGAGCTGTTTCTCGATATGGTGCAGGTAGTCTATCTCCTCGGGAGAGAGGGCAAGGCCTTCCTGCTCGTTGTATTGCTCCAGGTCTTCCACGAGTTTGATGGGCTCTGGCTCGTGGTTGACGGTAAAGATACGCTGGTCGAGGCCGTTGTACATGCGCTGGAGCATGGGGTCGTGGTCGGCATCCTTGTCGGCTACGGGGAAGTATTCCTCGATACGGGTGATGCCGCTCATGTTCATGTTTTGCGTAATCTCCACGGCATTGGTGCTCCATGGAGTCACCATCTCGCGGCGAGGACCGACGAAGAACCCTTTCATTTCAGGCTCTTCGATACATGTGGCATCTCCGTAAAGCCAGCATAACTTGCTGATTTCTTCGTTGCTTAACTGGTGTTCGCTCTCTGTGGCTATTACATTCCCAGACGGGGTCTTGAAAAAATAAATCATGAGTTTGTTTGCTTGTTTCTAATTTAGGTGCAAAGGTACGATTAAGCGAGCGAAAAGCCAAATTTATTTGGGCTTTTCCGAGCGGTAGTACCTTCGCCACGGAGTGGCAAAGTCCGATTAAGCGAGCGAAAAGCCAAATTTATTTGGGCTTTTCCGAGCGGTAGTACCTTCGCCACGGAGTGGCAAAGTCCGATTAAGCGAGCGAAAAGCCAAATTTTGGAACAGCAAATGCAAAGATATGCTTGCATATTCTTTGCTGAGTCGTGACAAAATTCAACTGATGGTTAAATTTTGGAACAGCGAATGCAAAGATATTGTTTTCTGGACTGCATCAGGGCATTACATGTTGCTTTTGGAGCAAGAACGTGGAACGCCACGACAAGGCCTCTATTTCTCTTCTATTGATTGCATAATTGTAACAAATACACGCATATTTATTTCAGATTGTTGCATATATCTTAAAATTTGCATGAATTTGTTTCAAAATACTCTATTTTTATGCAATAATGTTAAAGATGCTCAAATTTTCACGGAAAGAAGAATAAAGTGCCCTGTTTTTTTGTTATATTTGTACATCTCAAACATTAAAATCTCAAATGATGGATACCGGTAAATTACAAACCCTGCAAGAATGCCTTGACGAGTATATGATACGCACGGGCAGGCATGAAATCGACGAGATAGAGGCCAATCTCGCTTTGGCCCACGCCGGTTTGTTGAACGATGAAGACCAGCACCCTGGTCGTCCTCTGAGGGAGATTCTTATTCGTTTGCGCGATTCCAATCATTTGCCACAGAACATCAAGCAGATGTATGGCATGTGGAAAATCAAACTGTCGCGCACCATTGCGAAATACCCTCTTATCATGCAATTCTAGTCACTCTCTGTTACCATAACCGTCATTCGCCACGAGAAACGCTTCTTCTGTTTCCGTGGCGAATGACGGTTATGGGCCAAATCGTTAATAATCAATAAACCGACCCATTCTTGGTTAAAATTGATTAAACGCATTCAATAATCTTGTCACTTGCTCGTCTAATAAATGACAGATTTTGAGATATCCATTTTTAAACGTTAACGTCACAAGTTTTACTATTAAGATTGAAGAATATGAGAAGAAATGTTTTCATGCTGACATTGGTGGCTGTGGTGCTGCTGATGTCAAGCTGTGCCAGCAAGAAAGACCTGCTCAATTGCCAGACGGAGAACCGGCAACTTATGGGCAACTACCAGGATGCCAAGGAGCAACTGGCTGCCAGTACCGCGCGCGTGCAGAGCCTGGAAGAGCAGTTGGCACAGGCCAAGGCGGATTATGCCCGTTTGCAGAGGTCGCTCGACAAGAGTCTGAGCAACGCCAGCCAGAACAACGTGAGTATTGACAAACTGGTCGACCAGATCAACGAGTCGAACCAGTATATCCGCCACTTGGTGGAGGTAAAGAGCAAGAGCGACTCGCTCAACATGGTGCTTACCAACAACCTGACCCGCTCATTGAGCAAGGAAGAGATGAAGGAGGTAGATATCCAGGTGCTCAAGGGCGTGGTCTATATTTCACTCGCCGACAACATGCTCTACAAGAGCGGCAGCTATGAGATCAACAGCCGTGCCAGGGAGACACTGAGCAAGATTGCCAAGATTATCGTCGACTACAGCGACTACGATGTGCTTGTGGAGGGCAACACCGACGATGTGCCCATCTCCCGCGAGAATATCCGCAACAACTGGGACCTCAGTTGTCTCCGTGCGTCAAGCGTGGTACAGTATCTCCAGAACAACTTTGGTGTAGACCCCAAGCGCCTAACAGCAGGGGGACGGGGTGAGTATAACCCGCTCACCGGCAACGATACCGAACTCGGTCGTCAGCGCAACCGTCGCACGCAGATTATCATCACGCCGAAGCTCGACCAGTTCATGGAACTTATCGACGAGGCACCTGCCGAAAACCAATAGAAAACTCCTTGTAGTAATAATAGATTTTTCTCTGAATAATGTTGCTCCCCTTAACCTCCATGCGTGGAGGAAAGGGGAGCTTTTGTTTTCCATTGCCTAATGCGTCTGCGCCAAGTTTTTTAGATTCACTGACCCGGGATAACAACCGGGTTCATGCCTGTTGACCGTTACCGCTCGCTTTCGATGATTCGTGTCGTGCCATCTTTCCCCTGCACAAGGAACCGGTGCTTGCGGGCGTTGACAAACGGGTAATTGAGGAAGTGTTGGAAAGACAGGATAGGGGTGCCGTCTACCGACAGGATGATGTCGCCCTCGCGAAATCCATTGGCATACTGCTTGCTTTTCTCCCATATCAGGCCCACCGCTGCACGTCCGTTCATGGGCACGAAGGCAATCTCGGTCTGTTCATTGCTCACATAGCAAGACATGCTTCCGTCGAATGGTTGGAAGATGAGTTCCTTGCGGCGGGGGTTGATGATGATATTGCCATAGTTGAGGATGCCGGCACCGATGCGGGAATTGCCTTGTGTGGTGAGTGTGTGGTAGTCGTGGAACGTGAAGAAGTCCCATTGCACGGCGTCAAGCCAGAGAAAAGCCACTTCGCCTGGCTTTTCCGCGCCAAAGGTTCCTATGGACCGGCGCCCGTAACCCACACCTTCTACCTGTGTGTCGAAATCGGGATACTGTTCCATGAAGGTTTTCCAACTCTTCCTCGACATCTCATACAGCCGGCGGCTGCCAGTGTCGAAACGGGCTTCGTCGATGCAGTAATGGTAGATACCCACCTTGATGTTGGGCACCCACCTCACCAGACGGTATTTCGTGGAATAGCCCGGCTCGAAGTCAAAGTACTTGTAGTTGTCGGTAAGTACAAGCACGCTGTTCTCTACGTCGATTTTCGCCGTGAGGCCCTTGTTGAAGAGGTCGAAACCTATCACCGCGTCGAAGGCGGTGTGGCGCTGGCTGGAGGGGATGTAAGAGCCGGCGTAGCCTCTGACCACTAAGCCGCCTATTAGAAAGTCAGGGTATTGCACTACCTCAATCTTGCTCGTGTGGCCGTTGGCGTCGTGAGAGGTAATGGTGCCCAACTTCTTGGTATAGGGAAAGTCGCTGCTGCTGTAGACGATACCCTGGCTTGAGCCCGTGTCAAGACAAAACCTGTATTCTTTGCCGCGTATGGTGGCACGCAGGTAGATTTGGTCGTCGACGAACTCGATGGGGATGCTGTCTACAAAATTTTTCTTCGAGATGGTGAACTTGGTGTTGTAACTATACGATTGGGCATGTACCACCATACACATTATTAAATATAATGCGCATAGAGATAGCCGACGGAGATACATGCATCCTTTCATGCCCCAAAAATACGTTTTTTTTTTCACAACAGCAACTACTTGGGGCTTTTTTCCTTCATTCCCTGCATTGTCGGGGATCGGGGAATCTTGTTTTGGGGGAGGGTTATAGTCCGCTTCATCCACTTCAAGGCTTCTTTATTCGTTGAAAATCCCTCATTTTGTCAAGAAATGCGAAAACTTTCATGTTTTCGTGAAATTTCCTTCCCGAAAATTTGGCGGTTGCCGGCATAGTCCGTACCTTTGCATCCGCTTTCGGGGTTATCGCCCCGATTTGCGTGCAAGAATAAGCGTTCTTTGAGAGATTTACATAGAAGACAAGTAGTACAAGAAGCAGCGCCGCCTCCTCGCCCTTCGTGGCATTTCGGTGGTGGCGTGGGTAGAAGATACGAGCCGTCAATGATATGCCCATGTGGCATATGTGAAGGTGCTTTTTTGAACGAGATAGACGAGGCGTCCTGATACAGAGACAAGGCGGCCCCTTAGGGGGTCGGTCAAGATACATTACTATACAATGGAGAGTTTGATCCTG
>JAFZVV010000015.1 GCA_017617615.1 Prevotella sp.
CCTTGATTCATCTGATTTGCACCTTGCATAATTATAAAATGCAAAAGTACAAATTCAAATCGAGTAAAAAATATTTCTCCGTAAACCATTGAAAGTAAAGAATTTAATTAATCAAATCTGGATTTTCTCCGGACAGTAGTGTTTTTTTTTAATTGTTTTTTATTGATGTTTCAAAAAGTTGTGGTATATTTGCAATTAGAAGAGGAGATGCTCCATCCGTTACGGACGTGAGGCGAGGGGACGTTTTTAAGTCATCTATGCGTTGAGAGGTCCCTCTTCTTGTTTTATAATATGTCTTTGTTGTCAGTTTACCATACTTGTTTGAGTATATTTCTGCCGTTTTATACCCTCGATGATTTGAAGCATTTGAAGCAATTAAGACACAAAACAAAACAAAAAAACATAAAGACAAATGAAAGTCATGAAAAAACAAATATTGATTGTCGCCTTACTATTGCTTACTGGTCTAACTGGATGTGACAACACCCTTAAAGATCATATAAGTATAGACGATTATGAATTCTATTCATTCAGAGAATACAACAGAGAAATAGAAGTGCCAGAAGGTGTGGATGTAATAGCCAATTTGAGGGATTCAAAAAAGATTAGAGGACCTATCAAAGGCGTAGTAACGAACATGCGTTTGGTCAATAAAACGAAAGACGGTGATACATTGGAAATCAGATTCTATGGAAAGAACTATAGAACTTTCAGTATAGACAAAGATTTCTACGAAGCTGAGAAATCCATAATATCAAAATGACAAGACTGGCGCTTTCTGTCAATCCTGTCATCCTAACGCTTTTTAAAGTTTTATACCCTCGATGATTTGAAGCAATTTAAACGAAAAATGACACACTTTGAAAAAGCAATTGATTATGTCCGTCAGAAGCATTCGTGGAATGAACATGACGAAGCGCTCGCACTGGAGGACATGGTAAGGTATCGTTGTCCTATAGAATTTGCAGATGATGATATTGCTAACGAAATCGAAGACTTGATGGAAAGGTATGGGCTTGAAAATGACCTTCCAAAAAGTTGGTGGGTGGAAGAAGGCGATGTCAATGACATTTTTTGGATGCTTTAAGACAACAAGTATTATACCCTCGATGATTTGAAGCAATTCAACGTTAACATGAATGGCCATGAATATGCCATGAATTGGACATATATTCCATTTTCCCGGTAATTCATGGTTAATTTCTGGTAATTCATGTGAAAGAAAAAACAAACAATTCTCTTGTTTTATACCCTCGATGATTTGAAGCAATTAAACCGAGGCGAGGAAATGCTAATAACCATTTTCCTGAATAGAAAGGAATGAAGCAGGTTTAATCCCGGCCAACATATGATGAATTAGAAATCAAAATTATGGGACATAAATACGTTTGTTTACATTGCCATAAGTGTTTCAGTGCAGGAACTGATTTTACGAAGTTTCAGAACAAAAAGAATTGTCCTGTATGTTTGGAACCCATGATTCTCTTAAATGAGAAGTTTAAGGCTCCATCAAAAGATGATTCTACCCAATGGGAAATCATAAAGTTGTTAGTTAATAACGGTTTCAATTTCCAAACACTGTATGACCCGGTTAGCGGAGAGAGAGTACCTTACCCAAGAACAAAAAAGGACGCAGAAGAATTCGTTCGAAAATATAGTAAGAACAATTCCATTTATCGTTCCGATACCTCATATAGAACTTCAAATGAAGAAGTAGAAACATAGTTCCGCGAGAGTGACGTTCCTGCCGAGTAGCGCGGTTTACTCAAATATTTGCTGTTTCCGTCATGATGTGATTCTTCTGCATATTCAGGATGTCTTGTATATTACTGATGATGCTCATCGTGCCGAGGCTCATCAACAAGGCGAGGATGGTGGTTAGAATGACGCGAGAGTTCTCGGCGAGCCATAGGAGGATGCCCGATTGCACATGAACGGGGAACAGTGGCATGCCGGCAGGCATGGAAAGAACAATTGCCATGGTAATGGCTCCGCTGACTACGCCAACGACAAAAGCGATGACCATAGCCATCTTATAGCGACGGATGGTAGCCTCCTGGTGCTGACGGACATACTCCACAGCATCGAGCCGACGGGTGAGTGCAGCCATGAAGTCGGCGTTGTCGTCGAAATGGGGTTGCTGGGCGAGGAACAGTTCCTCAAGTGCTTTGTCTTTGGTCATAGCTTCAGTCTTGCTTTAAGTTTGTCACGGCCTCGCGAGAGTTGCTTCTTCACAGCATCCTCAGAGGTGTCGGTAATGGCGGCTATCTCCTTGATATTGTAGCCGTTGAGATAGAAGAGGGTGATGGCCGAACGCTCTTTTGGCGGCAGAGTACGTAGGGCAAGATAGAGGCTCTGGTGCTCAAAACCGCTTTCAGCAGACAGGTCGCCGACTACCTTCCGTGCTCCATCGAGTGTATCCATGGTCCGGCAACTCGCCTTGTGGTTGAGGAATGTGTTGTAGGCTATCTTGAAAAGCCATGAGCGGAACCGTCCCTTTTCCTGATAGCCTGCCGACGAGAGGTAGGCCTTCACCAGCGAGTCCTGGGCCAGGTCGTCGGCATCACTTTTGTTGCCACAGCAGAGGGCGAACAAGAAGCCACGGAGGGCCTCCTGTTCGCGCTCTACCTGGGCTATGAATACGTCGCGTGTCACTTGTTCCCTGCCTGTGCTGTCAGTTGTTGTGCTTCTGCTTCAATCTCCCTGACGAGCATCTTCTTGCCAATGAAATAACTGATAAAGAAGGCAATGCCGATGGCCATCAAGATACATCCAAAACATGTGGCCGTCATAATGTTGACAGGGTCGCTCCCCCCGACAAAACCAAGCCATGCACCTAATCCTATCAAAACAATCCCTAACAGGGCGGTGATGCAGCCCCACAGCAGTTTTGTGAGCAACTTCTCCTTCAACAGTTTTTTCTTGGGTGAAATCTTGTTTATCAGTTCCTCTATATCCATGTCTGGGTTCTTCTCAATGGCAGCCAGCACGATTTCCGTACGTTTGTTGGTGTCATTCATCTTATTGCGGATGAAAAACCAGATAATCATGATGGGAAGTACGCATCCACAGGTAATGGGTACCAAAATCGGGATTAAATCTCTCATAATACTCTTATGTTTTTATTGTTAAACTTCTGTTTCCTTGAACCGATTCATATACATAACAGTACAAGAAAGCAAAAGGTGACGTCGGATAGAATATTTTGCTATAGGAGGATAACTGCAAACACCAATACTTATTCAAATAATTTCATTTCGTCTGCAAATTTACTAAAAGGAGTTGAGTTATTCAACAAAAAAAACGATTGTTTTTAGTCATCGAATAATGGCAGCAAATAGAACTGAAAGGACGAAGCCCGTCCATACGAAAATGTCATGACAGCGGTATCGTTTTGCCATAATTTTGCCAGTGAGAAAAGAAAATGTCACGCATTCGCAAAATATGGAAAAAGGACACATCACCCTCCCACGCACCATCTTCATCTCTGAAGAATGGCTTCAGCCCCGCGTATTCAGTATGATTGAGGCATGGGTCGACATCGTGAATCAAGGGGTGAATCAAGGGGACAGGTTTTTGATTCCTTGTTGGCCATTTATTGTGGATAGAATCAAAAAACCTGTCCCCTTGATTACGCTTCGGCGGAAAGACGGTAGTCTGGCAGAAAGACTGTTGGTCGGTGTCGCTGCGCACCCTCGCGAAACGATGGCAGTGGACCGTCAGGGGCGTGCGCTCTTTCCTCAGCTTGATGGCACAGAACGACAGGATAACACTGAAGGTGGAGAACGGCATCACCATCATCCGTGTCACAGGGGATGGCACATCCGACGGAACAGCAAATGGCACAGCAAATGGCACAGGGAACGGCACAGCAGGAGAGACAGCACCAACCAAAGCAAAGGAAACGGAGAAGACGTATTCCACCGTTGCTAAATCGTTGAGGGACAACGAGAAAGATGAGGCACCGAAGGCGTACGCCACGATGCCGACACAGCCCGCTCGCTGTGACGTGGCAACACCGCAGGGCACACCCTGTGGCACAGCGTCCGACACAGCCAGCGGCACAATACAGAATAAAGGATTAATAGAAGAAAGAATAAATATCAACGACAACAACGCCTGCGCGCGTGTGCGTGAGGAAATGCGTGTGATGAGCCGTGGCGATCCTCGACTATTCGCAGGAATTAAAACTTTGAAAAAAACTCTTTTTCCTAGCTTTTCTCAAAATAAACTTTTAACTTTGTGTCGGTAATCCTTTCATAGCCCAACCTACCCTGTCCGTTAGATGACTTCTGGTACACACAAAGGAAAAGACAAAATGCAGGCAAATGCCCCTAGTGGACATCGTTATGAAGTTGTCGCTGTGATTAAAGAAGAATGACAAACAAAATGAAAACAACACGATTGATTCCCAGACATATTCTGGTGGTTTTACTCATCATGCTGCAAGCTACGGGTGTCGAGGCACAGAACCCCATCATCTGCGACCGGTACACTCCCGACCCAGCACCCTATGTGCATGGTGACACGCTTTACCTCTTTGTCGACCATGACGAGGATGTCACCCTGAACGACTATTTCACCATGAAGGACTGGCTGCTATACAGTACTGTGGACATGGTGAATTGGACGTACCGGGGGACACCGCTGACGTCGGCCACGTTTTCCTCATGGGCCAAGCAGGACAACGACTGCTGGGCCAGCCAGTGCATAGAGCGCAACGGCAAATGGTACTGGTATGTCACCGCCACCATCAAGGGAGAAGCATATCCCGGCATCGGGGTGGCAGAGGCCGACCACCCTGCCGGACCATACAACGACCCCATCAAGAAACCGTTGGTGAAAGGGTGGTTCAAGATCGACCCGTCGGTGATTATCGACGACAACGGCCAGGCTTATCTTTTCTATGGCAACAACATGCTTTGGTTTGCCAAACTATCCAACAGCATGACATCACTCGCCAGCGGCGAGATAGAGGTGAACACCAAGGACGAGACAGCTTTCGGTCCCTACAAAGGCTACGAAGACGACGGCACACCCAAGACCAATTTCGAGGAGGCATCATGGATATACAAGCGAGGCGACAAATACTACCTGGAGTATGCCGCCGGTGGCGTACCCGAACACTGGGCCTACTCCACTGCTGACAAGATTACCGGTCCGTGGACCTATCAGGGCAAGATGATGGGTGAGGCAGAAAACAGTTTCACGATTCACGGTGGCAGTGTTGAGTACAAAGGACACCACTACCTGTTCTACCACAACGGCAAACTGCCTGACGGCGGCGGATTCAAGCGTGCCACCTGTATAGAGGAATATACGCCCAACGAAGATGGCACGCTGCCTTTCATCACCGCCACGGCAAATGGTGTCGCTCCCTTGCAGAACGTCAACCCCTATGTGCGCCAAGAGGCAGAGACCATCAACCAAAGTGTGGGCGTGAGATGCGAGGGCGATTACAATGGCTGTTATGTGACTAACATCAAGTCGGGGAATTATATCAAAGTGCGCGGCGTGGACTTCGGTGAGACAGGCGCCCGGTCGTTCACCGCCAGATTGCGTGCCGAGAACAAGAGCATATTTACCATACGCACCGACGACAAGATGGGTCCTACCGTGGCACGCGTGACGCTGGAATCGACCAATGGTGAGTGGCAGGATATCACATTCGAACTGACCACGCCCATCACAGGCGTCCACGACCTGTTCTTCGCGTTCTCGGGCAGAGGAAATTCGAAGATGGACTTTGACTGTTGGCAGTTCAGCGAAGAGCCGACAGTGGTCAAGGATGTGAGAGATGAAGAAAAAGTAAAAAGGGGGAATGGCACCTACGACTTAACCGGCCGCCAAGTGAACGAAAAGGACCGCACAAAGGGCATCAGGGTTGTTGATGGCAAGAAATACATCAATCCTTAAAGATTTGAATATAGAGAAACGGGAACTGCGACGCAAGCGGCTGATGGACAACAAGGCCTATCAGACGATGGGCATTCTGACGCGTTACATGGACCGCTACTATCTGGATGCGCTCATCGGAGTCATTCCCGGATGGGGTGATGCCATTGCCTTGCTCTGCGTTGTGCCGTTCGTCTATTTCTCGTTGCACATCATCAAGAGCATCCCCCTGACATTGGCAGTCCTGAACAATGCACTGCGTGACGTGCTGATGGGCATGATACCTTTCTTCGTTGGCGACATCATCGACTTCTTCCACCGTGCCAATATCCAGAACATGGAAATGATTCAGGGATTTGTAGATGGTGATGAAGCCATCATCAAACAAGTGAATCAACGGGCATGGCAATCCGCCATTGTGCTCATCATCCTGCTTCTGCTCATAGCCCTCATGATATGGTTGCTCATATCCTTCGGCCACTATCTATATTCTCTTGTGTTTTGAATCAGAAATTCAAGTTTCGCATTTGCTCAACTTTCGGAAGTTAAAAGGAAGTTAAAGGGAAGTTAAAAGGAATGTTTTCGTTAAGCCAAATAAGCAGAGCCAAACTTGTTTGTGCTATGCTATGGCGAGAACCGATGGAGTAGCGAGGGCAGACAAAAACTCGTTTTTAGTATGCCGAGTCACGACAGAGGTCGAAGATATTCAAAACATCGGCGAAGCCAAATTAAAGGGACATATGCCCTTTTAATGACCTTGCCACTGGCCTACGGGCCTTCCACAATGTCACTCCCTGTTTTCCGCCCGCTCGCGTGCCTTGCGCTCCTCATCGATGGTCTGGAAGTCTTTTTTCCTGAGCACGAAACTGTTGCTGAGGTATTTCTCACGCACGATTTTGTTCTCTGCCAGCTCCTCCGGCTTTCCCTGGAAGAGGATACGGCCTTCGAAGAGCAGATAGGCACGGTCGGTAATGGTGAGTGTTTCCTGCACGTTGTGGTCGGTGATGAGGATGCCGATGTTGCGGTATTTCAACTGCCATACGATATGCTGGATGTCTTCCACTGCGATGGGGTCGACACCGGCAAAGGGTTCGTCGAGCATGATGAACTTGGGGTCGATGGCGAGGCATCGTGCAATCTCCGTGCGCCGGCGCTCACCGCCCGATAATTGGTCGCCCTTGTTCTTGCGCACCTTCCCCAGCCTGAACTCGCTGATGAGGCTCTCGAGTTTCTTGATTTGCTCCTTCCGGCTGAGTTTGGTCATCTCGAGCACCGACCTGATATTGTCTTCCACGCTCATCTTCCTAAACACGCTGGCTTCCTGAGGGAGGTAGCCGATACCTGCCCTTGCCCGTTTGTATACGGGGAATCCGGTGATGTCCTGGTTGTTGAGGTAGATATGTCCGGCATTGGGAACGATGAGGCCTGTGGTCATGTAGAACGACGTGGTTTTCCCTGCTCCGTTGGGGCCGAGGAGTCCCACAATCTCGCCTTGCCTGACATTGATCGACACGTCGTTGACCACCGTGCGCTTGCCATAGCGTTTCACCAGTCCTTCGGTGCGCAGCACCATGCTTTCTGAATTCGTTGTAGTGTTGATTTCCATTTCAAGCCCTTTCTTGCTGACAAAGGTACGATTAAGTGAGCGGAAAGCAAAACAAAACACGAAGTTTTTGTTTTCTTGCCCGAACGAGAGTACCTTCGGCGAAGCCAAAGTACGAATAAGCGAGCGGAAAGCAAAACAAAACACGAAGTTTTTGTTTTCTTGCCCGAGCGAGTACCTTCGGCGAAGCCAAAGTACGAATAAGCGAGTGGAAAGCAAAACAAAACACGAAGTTTTTGTTTTCTTGCCCGAACGAGAGTACCTTCGGCGAAGCCATTTCAACACAAAGACACAGAGGTACAGAGTTTTTTCTCTGTGTCCCTGTGTCCCTGTGTTGACAAAAAACAGTGTTGTATGAATGCTTTACTTCACATACACGATGGCCAGGCGGTTGGAGGTCGTGCCCTGAACGCCCTTGCCCACAGCCTCATCGACGACGACGCCACGGTCGCGGAGGTAGTCGGCCACGGCATTGGCACGGGCCTGCGACAAGCGCTGGTTGAGTTCGGGGTCACCCTCGGGCGATGCCGTTCCCACTATCTGCACATGTGAACCGGCCTTCACGTTGTTGAGTGCGGCCTGGGCCTCTGCAGTAAGCACCGACTTGCCCTGAGCAAAGGTCACGAAGACAAGGTTCTCTACCTTAACCTCTCTTCCTGCCACGGGCACTTCCTTCACCACTTCCTTCACTACTTCCTTCACCACCTCTCTGGGCTTCTGGGCCAGTTCTGCACGCAGGCTGTTGATGATGCCGTTGAGACGGTCTATCTCAGAATTGTCCGGACCTGCAATCTTGAAGTTGTGCGTGCCGTTGGAGTTGCGGAACTTATACGTGAAACCGGCACTCACCTGGAATGCGGAGTTGTTGACATTATAGTGGGGCTGCTGTCCGTCAAACGATGCCTTGAAGGCAGGTTGCACACCAGGCTGGTTACAGTTAGACAGGAAAGCCCAGGTGAACGACGGCTCAATGATGAACTGCCACTGCTTGTCGCTGCCGAAGTTGAAGGTGAGGTCGATGCCGGCCTTCGAAGTCATCTTGTTGGTTGGCTCATACATGTCGTGGTCGGAGCAGAACAGGTGTCCCCATCCCAGTCCGTAGAGGCCGACGACCTCGAAACAACGAGGTGTTCCCTTGTAGCCCCCGAACCAGTTGGTGAGGTTCAGCGTTCCCAACAACGACACGTTGGTGGCACGGACGAACGTGCCGGTAGAGACATAAGGTTTATTCGACAGGTAAGCCGTACCGTCGATGGCAAGACCTACGACCGGTGTGAACCACCTGCCAAGACGCAGACCGACTGTCGGGTCGAGGTTGTTGCACCACTTCACGCCTGTGGTCTTGACTGCCACACCGCCGTTGATGCCCACGTAAATATTATCATAATTCTTGCTCTCTACCACGGTCTGTGCCGATGCCGTGAATGCCATGAGAGCGACGGCAATAAACAAACAAATCTTTTTCATCACTTCTTTTTGTTTAGGGTGGTTTTGTAGAATTCCATGAGTATTTAAACGATGACGGGTCATCTGCCTTTCGGCTGCCAAAAGACGAGGGTATCGGCACTTACGAAGGCACGACCCACCTTGAATGAATGGATATTTGGCGCAAATTAATAAAAAAATATTGATTAATACAAACTTTATGCCTTAAAAATGGATTTGTGTGCCACGTTTTTCGTGTTTTTGTGAAAGACAGTGTCCAAAAGGGATTTCTCCAACACATCAAGATAGCAAGAAGAGAAAAATGGAGTTGGCATAAACCAACTCCATTCTTGCAGTTATCTGTCATTCAAGAAAAACAACTCAATACTCTTCTTCATCCTCATCCCAAAGCCCTTTATTGGCACTTGGGGGTGGAGCCTCAGAATTTCCGCCGCCGAAGCCGATTTCGGGGATGGACGAGTTTCCTGTATGACCAAACACGTCCGTTAAGTCATCCTTTATAGACATGGCTATATATTTTGCACATGGAGATACATATTTTTTCTTCATGTCTTGTTCCTCCTTATTCATTATTTCACCAATACTTTCTTTCCGTTCATGATGTATATGCCCTTAGAGAGGTTGCCAGTTACTTGCTGACCATTCAGGTTGTAAACCTTGTCGTCTTTGTTGTCGACAACGATTTTCACCTGGTTGATTTTAGCGGCATCTTGGCCAAAGAACAAGTTAAAACTATTGGCTTCGCTGGCATTTTCAATTTTAAAATAGCAGAGAGAGAAGCCGATGTCAACAGTACCTTGGTCAACTATATAGAAGTTGTATGGCACCTCTGCCTGTGGGTCATAGCCGAAGTAGAAGTAGGTGTAACCATCACCAACATCCAATGTACAGCCATCGTATGTGCCCTTCATCAACACTGAAATACCGTCTGTTATAATCGTCCTGGTGACGATGTCGACATCTGTGGGCTTATCAGACATGGGGCCTTTATAGACGGTCAGTTCTCCAGAATCTCCGCCATCGGGGAATTCCACCGCACGGAAAAGACAGGGATAACCGCTCCACATCCGCTCCACTGTAGAAAAATAAAGGGTTATGTTGCAAACAGTCTTTTCTTTATTCCACTCCACTTTCAGGTCATCATATTCCAAGGCCTCGCCCTTGATGCCGTTAATGTTATTGAGGTCACTTACGTTGTATGGCAACACGAGGGTAACCCAACGATCTTTGGTTAGGTTTCTAGTAATGGTGACGTTTTCATCGTCAGTCGCTAAATTTGATGCATTCACGCCATTGACAAAAGGAGCTTCATGGCTTGTCTTTCTTGTAACCGCTTGCGCAGAAACCACAATGAAAAGAAAGGCGGATAGCAATATCCACATCTTTTGGGGTAATCGTAAAAATTTCATGTTCTCAGTATTTAAGGATTAATAGCAGAAAAAACAAAGTGTTGAATAGAGTATTGACGATTGATTTGCAATCAATTAGTTTACACATAGAAAGGCCCAAGGCTTGATGTTACAAATATATAAAATTTCCGCATTGCTTGGAACAAATCAGCATAATTTAACACAATTTAATTGTTGTTTCACAACAAAGTTGTATCCTCTTGTTATAACTTGTTTTAGGTGAGCGAAGCGAACACATATTTCGTCTTTATTTAGAATATCCCGAATTTGAGAATTAGAGAATTATAATCATATGAGAGAATTCGATAATTCTAACAATTCGGGATAAGCAGAAGAATTCGCTTTCCGCTCGCTTAATCATACTTTGGCTTCGCCGAAGGTATTCACGCTCGGGAAATTCCAATTAAAATTTGGATTTCCGCTCGCTTAATCGTACCTTTGCCACTACGTGGCGAAAGTAGGCGGCACCTCAGCAATGCAAAAAACTTCGATTAATTTTGTATTGCGTTCGGTTTGCACTACCTTTGCAAACATGACGAGAATCATCTTAATCACCGGCGGACAACGGTCGGGCAAGAGCAGCCACGCCGAGGCAATGGCGCTTAGTCTGAGCGACCATCCCGTGTACATGGCCACGGCAAAAGTGTGGGACGAAGAGTTCCGGCAGCGCATAGCGCGCCACCAAAGCCGCCGCGGCCCCTGCTGGACCAACATCGAGGAGGAACGCTACCTGAGCCGCCACGACGTCAACGGCCGCGTGGTGCTCATCGACTGTGTCACGCTATGGCTTACCAACATCTACTTCGCTTCGCGCGACAAGCACGTGAGTACCGATGACTTACTCGCCGAAGCCAAAGACGAGTTCGACCGCTTCACGGCACAGGATGCCACGTTCATCTTTGTCACCAACGAGATAGGCTCGGGAGGCGTGAGCGACAACGCCCTGCAGCGCCGGTTCACCGACCTGCAAGGATGGATGAACCAATACATCGCCTCGCGCGCCGACACCGTGATACTAATGGTCAGTGGCATCCCCGTCAACATCAAATCTCAGCCATGAGAACATTCCATATTCAAAAGCCCGACCAACGGTTGCTGGCTGCCATCACGCAGAAAATCGACAACCTGAACAAGCCCAAGGGTGCACTGGGCCGCCTGGAGACCCTTGCCGCCCAACTCTGCCTCATCCAGCAGACCCTCTCCCCCACCCTCTCCCATCCCTGTCACCTGCTCTTCGGCGGTGATCATGGCATCGAGCGCGAAGGGGTGAGCGTATCGCCCCGTGAGGTGACATGGCAACAGATGGTGAACTTCACCAAGGGCGGCGGGGGCGTGAATATGTTCTGCCGCCAGCATGGCTTCCACCTGCGCATCATCGACATCGGCGTCGACCACGACCTCTCCGATGTCAGTGGTATCATCCACAGCAAGGTGGCGCGTGGCACCGCCAATTTCCTCCACCAGGCAGCCATGACCGAAGCGCAATACTGGCAGGCCATCGATACCGGCGCGCAGTTGGCTGAAGAGTGCGCTGCCGAGGGTTGCAACATCCTCTGCGTCGGCGAGATGGGCATCGCCAACACCTCACCGTCGAGCATCTGGATGAGTCTTTTCGGCGGCATCCCCCTCGACGAATGCATCGGTGCCGGGGCTGGCCTCAACGACAGCGGCCTGCGCCATAAGCACGAAGTGCTGCGTGAAGCCCTCCGGCATTTCACGCAAGAGCATCCCGAGGCTGTCGACAACCCCACCTCCCCTGACGCTGCCCGCATCATCGTGCGCTATTTCGGCGGTTTCGAGATGGTGGGTGCCATCGGTGCAATGCTACGTGCCGCAGAACTCGGCATGGCAGTGATGGTCGACGGATTTATCATGACGGCGTGTATGCTCGCCGCCTCACGCCTCTACCCCGACGTGCTCCACTATGCCATCTTCGGCCACTGCGGCGATGAGAGCGGACACCGCCGGATGCTCGCCCTGATGGATGCCCAGCCGCTCCTGCAACTGGGCCTGCGCTTAGGCGAGGGCACTGGTGCGCTCTGCGCCTATCCTATCATCGAGAGCGCCGTAAGAATGGTCAACGAAATGAACACTTTCGAGCACGCGAATATCACGAAATATTTCTAAACACCATGCGAATATCACGAAACACATCTACATGGTACCAGAACCTGTGGGCAGCGCTGGTGTTCTTCACCCGCCTGCCATTCTGGAGAATCTACCAACCCCCGAAAGAGAGTTACCGCGCCGTAGTGGAGTTCTGGCCCCTCACGGGCTGGCTCACCGGTGGCGTAATGGCTGCCATCCTCTATTTCGCTCCCGCCATCTTCCCCTATCCCCTTGTGGTGGCCCTCGCCATCCTCGTGCGGGTGCTCATCACAGGGGCACTGCACGAAGACGGTCTTGCCGACTTCTGCGACGGGTTCGGCGGCGGCAACGACCGCGACCGCATCCTCAGCATCATGAAAGACTCCCACATCGGCACCTACGGTGTGCTGGGTCTGGTGCTGTATTTCCTCCTGCTCTTCCTCGCCCTGTCAAACCTGCCTCCCGCCACAGCCGCCCTCACCGTACTGGCTGCCGACCCCTTCTCGAAGATGCTCGCCGGACAAGTGGTGCAGATGATGCCCTACGCGCGTACCGAGGCAGAGGCGAAGAACAAGGTGGTATACCGCAAGGTGAACGTGGCAGGGAGCATCGGTCTGGCGTTCCAAGGTCTACTGCCCATCATCCCCTTGCTGTTGTTCTCCGACGGCATCACCGACAAGTGGCACCTTGTGGTGTTCGTACCGTGTCTGGTGATGTATTTCCTCTACCTGAAGATATGGAACAAGTTGCGGGGCTACACCGGCGACTGCTGCGGCGCAATGTTCCTCCTCGTTGAACTGAGCGTCTATCTCGTGGTCTGCGCCATTGCATATACCACCATTGGAAATTGAGTCCGGGCTGCGCCCGATTGAAGATTGAAAATTGAAGATTAAAAATGGAAAATGGAAGTGATGATGGGCTGAATGGGCAAAATGGGCTGAGTGGACAGAGTCGCAGGGCATACGTCCCTTTAACTTCCCTTTAACTCCCCTTTAACTTCCTTTCCATTCTCTTCAAGAAATACTTCCCTTTAACTTCCCTTCAAAAATGCAATTTACCCTCATCCGCCATACCAGCGTCGACGTGCCCAAAGGAACGTGCTACGGATGGAGCGACGTGCCTTTGGCCGACACGTTCGAGGAGGAGGCTGCGCATACGCGCTCGTGTCTCGAAGGAAAGGTGTTCGACCAAGTATACTGCTCACCGCTCTCCCGCGCGCGCAAGCTCGCGGCTTTCTGCGGCTTCCCCACCCCTATCATCGACGACCGCCTGAAAGAGATGAACATGGGCGAATGGGAGATGCAACGCTACGACGAGATAACCGACCCCGCCCTGCAACGTTGGTACGACGACTACATGCACTTGCCTGCCACGGGCGGTGAGAGTTTCCCCATGCTCCTTGCCCGCGTCTCAGCATTCCTCGACGAGCTGCGCCAGCAGCCCTTCCGTCATGTAGCCATCTTCACCCATGGCGGTGTCATCGTGAGTGCCGGCATCTACGCCGGGTTGTTCGGCGAGGAAGACGCCTTCTCCCATTCCGTTCCCTACGGGGGGATCTTGGAGATGGAGATTTGTAAAGACAATGTGGGGTCTTATATAATTAGGAAATAAAGTAGGAAAGTATCTTTATTGTATCTATCAAACCACTTCCCATAATTGTTAATGTACCCCATTTTATCTTGTCTTCACTTCATACATCTAACCCGAAAGTCAAATTCGCCTCCACCATATAGTTCATATACAAATCTAACGTATCCTTTGGAATTAGTAATGTAATTTAAAATTTTTCTCACATTTTTATTATTGTTGCCCCCCATTCTTGTATATCTATTGGGATGGGCACTATTTGGCATTCCATCATCATCTAACTCTAAACAAAAATTTTCAATTTTGTCAACTAATTTGTCTGAATTATCATAGAAACCTACTAATCCCAAAACTATATGATACCCCTGTTTTCCTATTAAACTTGAATAATTAAAAAAGCCTTGGTCTTTATCAAGAAACAGCCTAAATGTATTATCTTCATTGTCCCAAAACATGAAGTGATAAGCACCATCAGTAAATACATAAGCTTTAGAATCGGATGTTCCTTTTAAGTCATCCCCTTTGATGTTATGTTCACTCCAATCCTGACATGACACATGAAGCGAAAACAAAAAACTAAAAAACAATAATAATGATTTCATATAATTGTGAATTTATTAATTAAGTATAAAATTAACCTTAACAGATAAGTACAAAAATAGTAGGAAAAGAATAATTATGACAAGTCTAAAAGTTAAATAATCCAAATAACGAGAAAAAAGGGGATAACGTATTAAGGAACTATTACCCAATAGAGAAAGACAAAGAGAAAATGAAATAGGGATATGCCACACCAATGATGACACATCCCCGTTGAGAATTTATCTTTCTGTTACATCTTCTTCATGATATCGCCGCCCACCTCGAGGGCTTCCATGTTGAGCGGAATCATGCCGTGGTGGCGTTCAGGCAGGGTCTTGTAGAGTGCTTTCTCCAAACCCTTGCTGGTGACCACCGGACAGACATGAAGGAGTCCGCCGAGCACGATCATATTGAAAATCTTGGCGTTCTTCATCTCCGCAGCCTTGTCCATGGCATTGATGCTGTACACCTCGATGTCCTTGCGTGTGGGCGGGTTGATGATGCCATAACTGTCGTAGATGAGGATACCGCCAGGTTTCACCTTCGGCTCGAATTTGTCGAGCGACGGCTGGTTGAGCACCACGGCGATGTCGTAACGGCTCAGGATAGGCGATGAGATGCGGTCGTCGCTCACAATCACCGTCACATTGGCCGTACCGCCACGTTGCTCGGGTCCGTAAGCAGGCATCCATGTAACTTCCTTGCCTTCCATCAGTCCTGAGTAGGCCAGGATCTTGCCCATGGAGAGCACGCCCTGTCCACCAAATCCGGATATAATGATTTCTTTTTTCATAGTCTAATATTTTTTGGTGAAACACTCCTACTCCCCAGTAGTGTCCTTCAGGTCACCCTTGGGATAGAACTTGAACATATTCTCCTGCATCCACTCATTGGCCTGCTGCGGCGTGAGTTTCCAACCACTGCTACAGGTGCTGACGAACTCTACCAGACAAGAGCCCTTGCCAGCCATAGATGCCTCGAATGCCTTGCGGAGGGCTTTCTTCGCCTTGCGGATGGCAGCCACGTTCTCCACGCTCTGGCGGGTGACATAGCACGTGCCCTCAAGGGTAGCGGCAATCTCCGTCATCTTCAGCGGATAGCCGTGAAGAGCCGGTTCACGGCCATACGGACAGGTAGATGTCTTCTGACCGAGAAGCGTGGTAGGCGCCATCTGTCCACCCGTCATGCCGTAGATGGCATTGTTGATGAAGATGATGACGATGTGTTCGCCGCGGTTGAGCGCATGGATGGTCTCACAGGCACCGATACATGCCAGGTCGCCATCACCCTGGTAGGTGAACACCAGACGGTCGGGCCACAGCCGCTTGATGCCCGTGGCCACGGCGGGAGCCCTGCCGTGGGCAGCCTCCTGCCAGTCGATGTCGATATATTTATAGGCGAAGACGCCACATCCCACCGGCGAGATGCCGATGGATTTCTCTTCCATGCCCATGTCTTCTATCACCTCGGCGATGAGTTTGTGCACCACGCCGTGCGAGCATCCCGGACAGTAGTGCATGGGCACCTCGTTCAAGAGCGTCGGTTTCTTGTAAACCAGGTTCTCGGGACTGATTATATCGTTTGCTTCCATCACTTCATCAATTTAGTTTTCAATGCCTCTACTATCTCCTCGGGCTCGGGGACAATGCCTCCCAAGCGTCCGAAATGCTCTACAGGTACTTCGCCGTTGATGGCCAGGCGCACGTCCTCTACCATCATGCCGGCATTGATCTCTGCCACGAGCACGCCCTTCTTGCCATGGGCTATCTCCTTCACCTCCTTGGTGGGGAACGGCCATACGGTGATGGGGCGCAACAGTCCTACCTTGATGCCCTCGGCGTGAGCCAGTTCGAGCGCTTTCTCTGCGATGCGGGCTGCACTACCGAACGACACAATCACGTATTCGGCGTCTTCGCAGTGCATCGTCTCGTATCTCACTTCCTTGTCACGAATCTCCTGGTATTTCTTCTGGAGGTGGATATTGCGCTCCTCCATGATTTCGGGCTTCAATTCCAGTGAGGTGATGACATTCACGCCTCTGGTGCGCGGTTTTCCCACAGATGCCCACGGACACTGCTCGATGACTTCCTCGTCGGTGCGGCGACGCTTGTAGGGCGGCAGCACGATTTTCTCCATCATCTGTCCGATGACACCGTCGCTGAGAATCATTGCCGGGTTGCGGTACTTGAATGCCAGTTCGAAAGCCAGGTCCACGAAGTCGGCCATCTCCTGCACCGACGACGGTGCGAGGGTAATGACGTAGTAGTCGCCGTTTCCACCGCCACGCGTGGCCTGGAAATAGTCGCTCTGCGAAGGCTGGATGGTACCCAGGCCGGGACCACCGCGCTGCACGTTGACGAACACGCCCGGCAGTTCGGCTCCTGCGAGATAGGCGATACCTTCCTGCATGAGTGCCACACCCGGACTCGATGACGAGGTGAGTGCCTTCTTGCCGGCACCGGCAGCACCATAGACCATGTTTATCGAGGCCACCTCGCTCTCTGCCTGCACCACCACCATGCCGGTGGTTTCCCAGGGCTTGAGGGCGCACAGCGTCTCAATCACCTCACTCTGCGGTGTGATGGGATATCCGAAATATCCATCTGCCCCGCAACGGATGGCAGCGTGGGCTATCGCCTCGTTGCCTTTCATCAATGTTACTTCCTGCTCAGCCATCTGCTAACCCTCCATTTTTTTACGGTAGACAGTGATACATCCGTCAGGACATACGATGGCGCACGAGGCGCACCCGGTACACTCGTCGGGGGTCTTTGCCTCGATGTAGGGATATCCCGACACATTGACCTTCTTGTCGGCGAGGGCGATTACCCCTTTCGGACAAGCCACAATGCACAGGCTGCATCCCTTGCACCTGTTCGTGTTTACCAAGATTTGACCTTTTAATTTACTCATAATGATTAGATTTTATGCCACAAAAGGCAGTTGTTACGGATTATAATAGTCTTTATGGTAGAAATTGAGTATGTCGTCGAGCATCTCCTTGGCCTGCACGGCGGGACTGTCGGGGTCGAGGGCGATGGCCTCAAGGTAGTTGTTGAGCGCCATCTGCCAGTCGCCTTTCTTCCGATACTCATTTCCCAGTCTGTAATACTCCTCGGCAGTCATCACATGAAACGTTATTGGTAGTATTCTTTCTTTGCCGCAGCCAAGGTATTCTTCATCAGCGAGCAGATGGTCATCGGCCCCACGCCGCCCGGCACGGGGGTGATCATCTCGCAGCGTGGTGCCACCTCATCGAACTTCACGTCGCCATTGAGGCGGTAGCCGCTCTTGCGCGTGCTGTCGGGCACGCGTGTGGTGCCCACGTCGATGACCACGGCACCCTCACGCACCATGTCGGCAGTCACGAAGTCGGGCTGTCCGATGGCGGCGATGATGATATCGGCCTGGCGGCATTCCTCACGCAGGGTGGCGGAATGGCTGTGGCACACCGTGACGGTGGCGTCGCCGTAGTTCTTCTGCATCATGAGTTGTGCCATGGGCTTTCCCACGATATTGCTGCGGCCGAGCACCACGCATTTCTTTCCCGAGGTCTTCACGCCATAACGGCGGAGCAGGGTAAGGATGCCCAGTGGGGTGGCAGAGACGAAGCACGGCAGTCCGATGGCCATGCGTCCCACGTTCACGGGATGGAAGCCGTCGACATCCTTCCGGTAGTCGATGGCCATGATGACCTTCTGCTCATCGATATGCCGGGGCAACGGCAACTGTACGATGAAGCCGTCGACATCCTCGTCCTGGTTGAGTTCCTCAACTTTGGCAAGCAGTTCCTCTTCCGTCACGTCGTCCTCGAACCTAATGAGTGTGGACTTGAACCCACATGCCTCACAGGCAAGGACCTTGTTCTTCACATACGTTTCCGACCCGCCGTCATGTCCCACGAGGATGGCGGCCAGATGGGGTTGTTTCCCGCCTGCCGCGATAATGGCCTTCACTTCTTCGGCTATCTCGCCCTTGATGGCGGCGGCAGTGGCTTTTCCGTCTATCAGTGTCATCTTTCCGGTTTATTTGGGCATGTTGGGCATCTTGCCCTTCATGGCGTTCATCATCATGTTCATTTTCGAGGTGTTGGTCACCATCTGCATCATCTTGCGCGTCTGGTCGAACTGCTTGATGAGCTTGTTTACCTCCTGCACGGTGGTGCCCGAGCCCTTGGCGATGCGCATCCTGCGGCTCTGGTTCAGGCACTCGGGGTGGGTGCGCTCCTTCGGGGTCATGCTCTGTATGATGGCCTCGATACCCTTGAAGGCATCGTCGTCGATGTCAATGTCCTTGATGGCCTTGCCCACGCCGGGAATCATCGAAGCGAGGTCCTTGATGTTACCCATCTTCTTGATTTGCTGGATTTGGTTCATGAAGTCATTGAAGTCGAACTTGTTCTTCTGGATTTTCTTCTGCAGTTCGAGGGCCTCTTTCTCGTCGATGAGGGCCTGGGCGCGCTCCACGAGACTCACCACGTCGCCCATGCCGAGGATACGGTCGGCCATTCGCGTGGGATGGAAGGCATCGATGGCCTCCATCTTCTCTCCCGTACCGATGAACTTGATGGGCTTCGTCACCACGGTGCGGATGGACAGTGCGGCACCGCCACGGGTGTCGCCATCGAGCTTGGTAAGCACCACACCGTCGAAGTCGAGACGGTCGTTGAAGGTCTTCGCCGTGTTCACGGCATCCTGTCCGGTCATCGAGTCGACGACGAAGAGCGTCTCGTCGGGGTTGACGGCATTCTTCAGCGTCTCTATCTCGTTCATCATCTCCTCGTCGACGGCGAGTCGTCCGGCGGTATCGATGATGACCACGTCGTAGCCCTTGGCCTTTGCCTCACGCAAGGCGTTGTTGGCAATCTCCACCACGTTCTTGTTGTCTTCCTCGGCATACACGGGCACGCCTATCTGCTCTGCCACGACCTTGAGCTGCTGGATGGCAGCGGGACGGTAGACGTCGCAGGCCACGAGCAAGGGATTCTTACGCTGTTTGGTCTTCAGCATGTTGGCCAACTTACCGCTGAAGGTTGTCTTTCCCGAGCCTTGAAGTCCCGACATGAGGATGACAGCGGGTTTGCTCTTGAGATTGATGCCTACAGTCTCGCCGCCCATCAACGTTGCCAGTTCGTCGTGCACGAGTTTCACCATCATCTGTCCGGGCTTCACGGCAGTGAGCACGTTCATGCCCATCGCCTTCTCCTTGACGGTGTCGGTGAAGTTCTTGGCCACTTTGTAGTTGACGTCGGCCTCTATCAGTGCACGTCTTACATCCTTGAGCGTTGCGGCTACGTTGATTTCCGTAATCTTACCCTCACCCTTGAGGATTTTGAAAGAGCGTTCGAGTCTGTCGCTTAGATTTTCAAACATAATAGTCGTTGTTGTCTGTTTTTATTGTTTTATTTAATTTTTATACACTTTGATGTGACTATAGCATGCAAAGATAGGTAAAAAAACTCAAACGCTGTTCATTTGCAGCCACTTTTTTTACAAGATGAAAAAATAGATGAGGGATGTCAAATGATATTTTCAGTCGCCTACGGCGAGAACCACCGGTCACTGTTCGCGAAGCGAGGGAAAGTAAATCCAACAAAATCTATTCAAAATCTTTCAAATCTATTTTATTTGTGTGATTTGGTCAGATTTGTAAGATTTCTGCCCCAAAGGGGCACTCTATATTTCAGTCGCCTCGGCGAGAACCAACGGTCGCGGATGTGTAGCATACGCAACCTCTCTAAACTGTTCGCGAAGCGAGGGAAAGTAAATCCAACAAAATCTATTCAAAATCTTTCAAATCTATTTTATTTGTGTGATTTGGTCAGATTTGTAAGATTTCTGCCCTGAGGGGCACTCCTTTTTTTAGTCGCCTTCGGCGAGAAATGTCAAGAAATTTTTTAAGAAAATGGTAAGAAAATTTTATTTGCTATTTTTTCATTTTCTTACCCATTTTTTACCATTTCTGCCCCGAAGGGGCACTCATTCATTGACACACCCTCATTTCTGCAAATCAAATCGAACGATGAGTGGCAGATGGTCGCTGAAGCCGCGCTTCCATCGTGGTCCGTTGAAATTCCTCAGGGGCTGCTTGCCCCCATAACGCTCGTCGTCTTCGAGAAGAAAGGGTTCATCGCAAATGCGGCAGTCATGGAAGGAAGCGTGCATGGCCGGACTTACGAGCACATGGTCGAGGCTTCCCCATTTCCCCCTGAACTTGTATGTGCCTTTTGCGCCGTTGGTGCCTTTCGCCTCCAGCGTGGCGTTCACCAGTAGCCGGGCACAAAGCCGTGAGAGCGCACTGTCGCCCACATAGTCGTTGAAGTCGCCTGCCACCACCACCCTTGCCTCATGGTCGTAGGCCATCAGCGAGTCGATGGCCTGCTCCACCCGATCTGCCACCCGTAACCGGAAGGGGCGTGTGGCACGCTCGCCGTCGACCCTGCTGGGGGCATGCACCACCATCACGTGCAGGGTGTCGCCGGTCACGAGGAGTCCCTTGGCATAGAGGATGTCGCGTGTGGCATGTTTCCCTTCCGGCGGTGTCACGCTGAGGGCATAATGGCTCAACATCCTGAACGAGAAAGGCGAGTAGAGCAATGCCACGTCGATGCCACGCTCATCGGCCGAGCGCGTCATCACATACTCATAGCCTGCACCACGCAGCAGCGACCGCCGGGTGAGGTCGCGCATCACCGTGTCGTTCTCCACTTCGGTCAGGGCTATCATGTCGGGCAGTGTCCACCCTTCGTTTTCTTCGCCGCATGCCACGAGTTCGCGGGCGATGTTATTGAGTTTGTTCCAATATCTGTTTCTTTCCCATTTTTTCGCAGCCGTTGGCAGATACTCATAGTCATTGAACCCCTCGTCGTGCTGATAGTCGAAGAGGTTTTCACAATTCAGCTCTACAAAGGTGAATAGGGAGACGAGCAGGAGTGACAATGACATAACGGAAGGTTGTTTTTGAGGTATATTTCTAACGCTCTATCTTGATGTCACGCCTCACGTTGTTGCGAATTTTCCTAAGATATTCCTTCATGCCCTCGGCATCCTTGGTATCGATAATCTGGAGCAGTTCCTTGAGCTCGGTACGTATCTGTGCCACCTGGTCGCTGGTATAGGGATTGAAGAGGATTTCCTGCAAGAGGTAGTCGTCTTCGTTGAGCACCCCCTTGGCAATGTTCATGTGTTTCTTGAAAGTAGTACCCGGAGCGTCCTGGTGTTTCATGACCGCAGCGAAGACGAAGGTGCTCACGAAGGGTATACTGAGCGAGTAGGCCACGGTGCGGTCGTGCTCGTCGAAAGTATATTCGTAGATGTTGAGGTCGAGGCGCTGGTAGAGGTCCTTGAAAAAGATACGCCCCATATAGTCGCCCTCGCTGATGATGATGGCGTTCTCCTCACTGAGTTGTTGCAGGTTGGCGAAAGTAGGGCCGAACATGGGGTGTGTGGAGACGAACCTGCGCCCTGCCTGCTCATAAAACTCCTTCAGTCCTGTCTTCACCGATGCGATATCGCTGATGATGCAGTCGGTCGGGAGATATGGTATTACCTCGTTGAACGCCTTGATGGTGTTCTTCACGGTGACGGCGTTGATGACAAGTTCGGGCGCGAACGCACGTATCTCTTCCAGTTGCGTGAACCGCTGGGTGTTGTAGGTGAAGCGCATGCGCTTCGGGTCTTTCTCGTACACGGCGGTCTCGTGTTCGAAACTCAGCAGGTCGAGGAAGAAACTCCCCATCTTTCCTGCTCCCAGTACCAGTATTCTCATGTTGGTTTCCTATTTGTTGATGATTTCCATTTGCTGGCGCACACTCTCCTCATGCACGCTCTCGAACACCTTCTTCACGAAGTCGGCTCCCATGCCGCAAAGCGAGCCTTGTGCGCCACGCTTGTCGAGGATTTCTCCGTAGCGGGCGGGCTGCAGCACGGTCATGTTGTGTTCTTTCTTGTATTGTCCTATCTCACGACACACCCTCATGCGCTTGGCGAGCAGGTCCATGAGTTGGTTGTCGAGTTCGTCAATCTGTTTCCTGAGTTCCCGGATGTCTTCGGTGGTGAGTGTCTCGTCGCGGATGACGAGGAGCGAGAGGATATAATCGAGCACGTCGGGGGTCACCTGCTGTGCGGCATCGCTCCATGCACGGTCGGGGTCGCAGTGTGACTCCACGATGAGTCCGTCGAGTCCCAGGTCCATGGCCTGCTGGCAGAGCGGTGCCACCAATTCGCGGCGCCCGCCAATATGGCTGGGGTCGCAGAGGATGGGCAGGCTGGGAATACGGCGGCGGAGTTCGATGGGTATCTGCCACATGGGCAGGTTGCGGTAGATTTTCTTGTCGTAGCTGGAGAACCCGCGGTGGATGGCAGCGAGCCGCGTCACCCCTGCCTGGTTGATGCGTTCAAGGGCACCTATCCACAGTTCCAGATCTGGGTTCACGGGATTCTTCACCAGCACCGGCACGTCGACGCCTTTCAGCGCGTCGGCGAGCGCCTGCATGGCGAAAGGGTTTGCCGAGGTGCGAGCACCTATCCACAGGATATCGATGTCGTATTTCAGGGCCAGTTCCACATGTTCAGGTGTAGCCACCTCGGTGGTGACGAGCATTCCCGTCTCGTTCTTTACCCTTTTCATCCAGGGCAGTGCCTTTTCGCCGTTGCCCTCGAATCCACCGGGTTTGGTTCGTGGTTTCCATACTCCCGCGCGGAACATATGGCAGCCTTTCCGTGCCAGTTGCGTGGCGGTGGTCATCACTTGCTCCTCGGTCTCAGCGGAGCATGGCCCTGCAATGACGATAGGTCGCTCATTGTCGCTGGGCAAATTCAGGGGTTGAAGTTCCAATTCCATATGATATGTTGTTTTGTTTGTTTTTGAAGGGAAAAGTATTTTGAAGGGAAGTGAAGGGGAGTTAAAAGGATGTTAAAGGGGAGTTAAAGGGACAATTGACTTGCGACTCAGCCCTTGGCTATTTGCCATTTTCAATTTTCAATTTTCAATTTTGAATTTTCAATCAGCCGAAGGCTGAAATCAATTTTCAATCAGCCGAAGGCTGAAGTCAATTTTCAATTTTGAATTTTGAATAGGCCAAAGGCCTTTACCATTCCAAGGCTTCAATTCTTTTCAGGGCCTCGCGCATCTTGTCATCCTTGGCACACAGCGAGATACGGATGTAGCGGTTGCCGTTGCTGCCGAAGATGAAGCCTGGCGTGATGAACACCCTTGCCTCATGGAGTACCCGTTCGGTGAGCTGTTCCACGTCATCGTATTTCGCAGGAATCTTTCCCCAGAGGAACATCCCCACCTGACTGGCGTCGAAGGTGCATCCCAGACGGGTCATGATGGTCTCGGCGATGGCGCGCCTACGGCCGTAGGTCTCGATATTGGCCTCCTGGTGCCATTCGTCGGCATTGTCGTAGGCCTGGGCGGCAGCGAGCTGTATCCCACGGAAGGTGCCACTGTCGATATTGCTCTTCACCTTGAGTATCCACGAGATGAACGTGGCGTTGGTGGCACACAGTCCCACACGCCATCCCGGCATGTTGTGGCTCTTGCTCATCGAGTTGAACTCAATGCAGCACTCCTTGGCGCCTGGCACCTGAAGGAGCGATTTCGGATGTCGGTTGAGGATGAACGAATAGGGGTTGTCGTTCACCACCACGATGCCATGTCGGCGTGCGAAGTCAACGAGCCGTTCATAGGTCTCCATCCTCGCATCACCACCGGTAGGCATGTTGGGATAGTTGGTCCACATCAGTTTTACACCAGTGAGGTCCATCTGCTCCAGTTCGTCGAAGTCGGGCTGCCACCCGTTGTCCTCCCGAAGGTTGTAGTTCACGATTCTCGCACCGAGAATCTTGCTGAGCGAGGTATAGGTAGGATAACCGGGATTGGGCACGAGCACGCCATCTCCGGGGTTGACGAAAGCCAGGGTGACATGGAGGATACCCTCCTTGCTGCCGATGAGGGGCAGCACCTCCTTCGCGGGGTCGAGCGTCACGCCATACCACCGCTTATAGAAAGCCGCCATGGCCTCGCGCAGTTCCGGCGTGCCCATCGTGGGCTGGTAGCCATGGGCATCAGGGCGATGCGCCACCTCACAAAGTGTCTCAATGGTCTTCGCCGAAGGGGGCATGTCGGGACTACCGATAGCGAGGCTGATGATGTCGCGCCCCTCGGCATTGAGGCGTGCCACCTCCTTGAGTTTCCTGCTGAAGTAGTATTCCTGGACGAGGCTGAGCCTGTCGGCGGGTTGTATGCTAATTGGTCTGTCTTCCATTCTGGTATTCTCCTAATATTTTCAGTTCTTTAGTCAGTGGTATGATGGCATCAATGCTCTGGCGGTAACGGATGAGGTTGCTGTATGTCACGTCGACATAGAACAGGTATTCCCATTCGTGGCCGATGATAGGCAGCGACTGTATCTTCGTGAGGTTGATGCTGTAGAACGAGAGGATGGTGAGCACCTTGGAGAGCGCGCCTTCCTCATGGGGCAGTGAGAAGACCAGGCTCGACTTGTCGGTCTTGTCGAGGGGACGGAGGAAGTCGGCCTTACGGGGGTCACAAACCACAAGGAAACGGGTGAAGTTGTGCTTGTTGTCCTCGATGGAGTCCTCGAGAACTTTCATGCCATACAACTGGGCTGCATCGGCACTGCAGATGGCGGCTTTTCCCCGCAACTGCTTCTCCATAATCTCTTCGGCAGCACCTGCCGTGTCCTCGGTCTCCACAGCCTTCAACTCGGGATGCTTGGCGAGGAAGCCACGACACTGCATCAATGCCACGGGATGGGAATGGATTTCGTCGATAGTGTCCCAGTCGTCGTCGGGCAGGCAGCAGATGCAGTGGCGGATGTGCAGTTTATGCTCTCCCACTACAGTGGCTCCCGAGTCGCGCAACAGTTCGTAGTTATGGAGTAGACTGCCAGCGATGGTGTTCTCAATGGCCGTCATACCGATGATGGTGGGGTCGTTCTTGATTTGGGCATACACTTCTTCGAAGGTGGCACAACAGATGAGTTGCACCTGCTCGCCCTCGAAATACAGATGGGCTGCGATGTCGTGGAAAGACCCGGCCTGACCCTGGATTGCTACTCTCTTCATTCTAATCCTTTATATAATTAAACACAAATCCCGCCTCTTTCGAAGCGGGAATCAGACTGTAGGCGCTCTGCCTTTATCGTCGTTCTTTGAAGTCTACATGCCACTTCCCGCTTCACAAATGCTTGCAAAGTAGAAATAAAAGTAATAATAGGTGTTGTAGGTCTTCATGCTTGTCTTTTTTTGATACGGCTGCAAAATTATAACTTTTTGTCGGATTCTACAAACATTTTGCTGTTTTTTTTCTTTGTTTTTGTTAAAAACAACTTCCATAAGCACCTTTTACGTGTCATTTTGAAGTATTTTTCCAGCAACATTCATCACTTCGTTATTTCTATCCTGTCTTTCCCAACTGAAGTTTCCTCGCCCCATTATAACGAACACGAATTCCCCGAATCTTCACGAATGATTTATATTCGTGTGAATTCGGTAAATTCGTGTTCGTGTAAACACCTCACGCATGTTTTTTTGCAGTTTTTCATGCAATTATTGCGGAATTATTTATAACTTTGCCACTGCAATTGGTTCACAATTCATGTGATGAAAAGGGAATCGGGTGAGAATCCCGGACAGTCCCGCTGCTGTGAGTTGTCCTTTATGCGCCCAACAAAGCCACTGGCCCACCTGCCGGGAAGGCGTTGGTAGCACGACAACGTAGTCAGAAGACCTGCCGTTGCGTTAATATCTCACTGCCACGATGTATGGTAGCGCAGAACCCTTTATACAATGAAGCGAATTTGCATGGCATTCCTCCTGGGTATAGGGATGACCGTTGCCCATGCCCAGACAGATACCGGGAGCGACAGCATCCGGCATCTCGATGAGGTAGTGGTCACCTCGAAACTCACCTTCCGCGAAGTCATCCCCTCGCAGAAACTCAGCGGCGAGCAACTCGAGAAACTCAGCACCCACTCCGTGGCCGATGCCCTGCGCTATTTCTCAGGCCTTCAGTTGAAAGACTATGGCGGTGTGGGCGGCATCAAGACCGTCAACATCCGCAGCATGGGCACCAACCACCTGGGCATCTACTACGACGGCGTGGAACTGGGCAACGCACAGAACGGACAGATTGACCTGGGACAGTTCTCGCTCGACAATGTAGACGAGGTGACGCTATACAACGGGCAGAAGAGTGCCATCTTCCAGACTGCCAGCGACTTCGGCAATGCCGGGTCGGTATATATCCGCACCCACCGTCCCTGGTTTTCGTATGGCGAGACCCATCATATGAAGATGAGCGTGAAATATGGGTCGAGCGACATGATACGCCTATCTGGTCTCTACGAGCAGAAGTTGAACGACGACCTCAGCCTGTCGATGAGCGCCGGTTTCCTCAATGCCAGCGGGAAATACAAATTCAGGTACCGTCGCGTGAACATCGATGGCACGACGGCATGGGACACCACCGCCATACGCCAGAACGGAGACATCCATGCCGAGCGCGTGGAAGCCAACCTCCACGGCGTCATCCCTGAAGGGTACTGGTATGTGAAAGGCTACCTCTACAACTCCGAGCGTGGCATCCCCGGTGCCATCGTCAACAACGTGTGGCACCGCGGCGAACGGCAATGGGACCTCAACAACTTCTACCAGGCAGCTTGGCAGAAGAGTTTCACCCCACGCTTCAGCAGCAGGGCCATGGCGAAGTTCGCCTACTACCGCACACGCTATGAAAACCGCGACTCCACCCAACTGCCCGTCGACAACCGTTACTGGCAGCAAGAGTTCTACTTCACCACCTCGCACGTATACGAGATACTGCCCCTTTGGAGCGCGTCGATGAGTTACGACCTGCGTTGGAACAAGCTCAATGCCGACATCTACAACTTCGCCTACCCCACCCGCCTGTCGAACCTTGTCTCCGTCGCTACTGCCGTCGACTACACCAAAGTGAAGTTACAGGCGAGCATCCTCCTCTCGATGATCAAGGACCACACACGCACCGGAGGCAGTCAGCCCTTGCTCTCACGCTGGACACCCGCCGTCTTCGCCAACGTCTACCCCTTGCGTGGGAAGATGCTCTCGCTGAGGGCGTTCATGAAGCGGAGTTTCCGTATGCCCACCTTCAACGACCTCTACTACACCGACATGGGCAATGCCATGCTGCGCCCAGAGACCGCCAAGCAATACGACGTAGGACTGGTGCTCAACAAGTCGTGGGTTACGGGTATCGTAAGACATGTGGGCGTACAGGCCGACGGCTATTACAATACCGTAAAAGACAAGATTGTGGCATACCCCAAGGGACAGCAGTTCCGCTGGACAATGCTCAACCTCGGAAAGGTGCATATCAAAGGCATCGACATTGAGGCCGAGGCCGACATACAGCCCCTCTGCGACTTCACCATCACCGGACGCGTGCAATATACATATCAAGACGCCCGCGATGTCACCGACCCCGCCACGCCCTACTACCACGACCAGATACCCTATATCCCCTGGCACAGTGGCTCCGCCATCATCAACCTGTCGTACAAGGGATGGGACCTGAGTTATAGCTTCATCTACGCCGGTGAACGCTACAACGAGCAAGAGAACATCATATACAACCACATGGAGCCATGGTACACCAACGACATCAGCCTGATGTACCGATGGAAGTGGGGCAAGATGAACTGGAAGGCGACACTCGAAGTGAACAACCTGCTCAACCAGGATTACGACGTAATCGTGAACTACCCCATGCCCAAGCGCAACTACAACGTAGCGCTGAATATTGAATTTTGATTCCGGGCTTCGGCTGATAAAAATTGAAAATGAAAATTGAAAATTGAAAATTGAAGATTGAAGATTAAAAATTGAAGATTGAAAATGGAAGATTAAAAATGGAAAATAGCCAAGGACAGAGTCGCAGGGCATACGTCCCTTTAACTCCCCTTTAACACCCCTTTAACTTCCCTTCCATTCCCTTCAAGAAATTCTTCCTTTCCCTTCAAAATAATACGACAATGACATACGACCATTCATATTGCAAAAGCGGGAGATGGACATTGCTCATCTGGCTGACTCTCATCGTGGCAGGACTCTCCTCGTGCCGCGACGACAATATCGTAGTATACCCCACCCACGACCCCACGGGCGATACCAGTGACGGCGAGTATGCCGGATTGTATGTGCTCAACGAGGGCAACATGGGTTCCAACAAATGCACCCTCGACTACCTCGACCTCACCACAGGTGTCTACTCACGTAATATCTATCCCTCGCGCAACCCCAACCAGGTGATGGAACTCGGCGATGTGGGCAACGACATCAAGATTTATGGCAGCAGCCTGTGGATGGTGGTCAACATGTCGAACAAAGTGGAGGTGGCCGATGCTTCCACCGCCGTCAGCCGCGGACATGTCGACATCCCCAACTGCCGGTCACTGGCCTTCGACGGGCGCTATGCCTACGTCAGTTCGTATGTAGGAGAAATCAATGCCGAATCGGTGGTCGGTGGGGTGTACAAGGTAGACACCACCTCGCTGCAGGTCGTCGGGAAAGTGAACGTAGGCTACCAACCCGATGAACTCGCCATCTGCGACGGCAAGCTCTACGTCGCCAATAGCGGTGGCTACCAGGCCATCCACGGCAAGGGCTACGACCGACGGGTGAGCGTCATCGACCTCAACACCTTCACCCACCAGTACGACATCGACGTGGCACCCAACCTCGCACTCATCCGTGCCGACAGCCACGGACGGCTGTGGGTGGCATCGCGCGGCGACTATCTCTCCACGCCCTCGCGCCTGTATATGCTCGAGAAGAATGCCAACGGTTGGATGGCGGTGGCCGATTCCATCGACACTCCCGTCAGCGGCATGTGCCTCCTCGGCGACTCCATCTACTTCTACGGCGGCAATGCTACCGCACAAGGACAATATACCGGCAACTTCGGCATCATCGACATGAAGAGCCGCCGTGTAGTCAACGACCATGTCGTCATCCCACCCGTCGATAACCCTTTCAAGACCCCCTATGGCATCTTGGTGAACCCATCCAACCACGACATCTACGTGACCGATGCCACCAACTACGTGTCGAGCGGAAAACTCTATTGCTTCGACCGCGACGGACAGTTCAAATGGGTAACATGGACTGGCGACATCCCCGGACACCTCGCTCTCGTACCTCATGAGTTGAAGGCTCCTGTCATCCCGGAGAGAGACACTACCGCCGTCTATAGCAAGTACATCCTCGCCGTCGACGAGTACATGCCCGCTCCAGGACAGTTCGTCAACACCATGCCCGCATACACCGAGGGCGACACTCCCGCCAGCATGGCAGCGAAATGCACCGAGGCCATCGGCGACAACAACGGTGGTCTGGTGACATTAGGTGCCTATGGCGGATACATTACCTTCCACTTCGACCACAGCATCGCCAACGTGCCCGGAGAGCGCGACATCTATATCAAAGGCAATGCCTATACCGACAACAGCGAACCCGGCATCGTGATGGTGTCGCAAGACCTCAACCACAACGGCATCGCCGATGACCCATGGTACGAGATTGCCGGAAGTGCCGACACCGACAGCGCCTCGCTGATGGTATACAACTACGAGATCACCTACAACCCAAGCCCACTCGCCAACATCCCCTGGACCGACAACCAAGGGCAACAAGGCTTCGTGGAGCGCAATACCTTCCATACACAGGAGTATTTCCCACTATGGGTAAACACTCCACTCACCTTCCGCGGTACCCTGTTGCCCAGGAACGGCTCCAACCAAGGCAAGAACGGCACACAGTACTGGGTGCTCAGTGCATTGCGCTACGGCTATGCCGACAATGCCGCCAACACCGACGTCCAGGCATGCAGCATCGACATCGGATGGGCTGTAGACAGCCACCGCCAGCCCGTACAGCTCGACTACATCGACTTCGTGCGCGTCTACAGTGGCGAGAACCAGTCGTGTGGATGGCTCGGCGAGACATCCACCGAAGTGGGTGGTGCCGAAGACCTCCACCTGGAGGCATCGCTCGATGCCGCCGCACGCCGAAAGACAAGCACCAAACATTAATAACTAAAAGAGCAAAACCAACATCTATCATATTCATTCACTAAAAATCACTGTTATGAGAAAAATCTACTTTTCTTTATTCGCCGCACTGCTCTTCAGCATCAACGGCATGGCTGGCGATGTAGTGACTTTCGAGGAAATCGAAGTCAATGCCGACGGCTACCAGAACGACTTCGGCGATGATTCCTGCTTCGAACTGGGCGGATTCACCTTCAACAGCAACTACTTCCCGGAGTGGAGTTACTGGTCGGGATTCGCCATCTCGAACCGCACGGAGACCTCCTTCGTCAACCTC
>JAFZVV010000014.1 GCA_017617615.1 Prevotella sp.
TATGTGGAGGAAAATTGAAATTGAAATTTAAAATTGAAAATTGAAAATTTTCAATCCTTCCATGTAATTGCAAAAGGAAAGAGGCCGGACAAAACGAGTAGATATCCCTTTCATTCCCTTTACATCCTTTCCTTTCTATTAAGCAGATATATCCCTTGAACACCTCATTAACTACAACCCAATAATATTATGAATAGATATGGATTTGTCATCGGGGTGAAGCCCGAGAAGATGGAAGAGTACAAGCGGCTACATGCTGCGGTGTGGCCCAAAGTACTGGAAATGATCACGTTGTGCAACATCAGGAACTACACCATCTTCCTCAAAGACCAGTTGCTGTTCGGCACATACGAATACGTTGGCGACGACTACGAAAAAGACATGGCACGCATGGCTGCCGACCCCGTGACACAAGAATGGTGGAAACTCACAGACCCCTGCCAGCAACCCCTCGACACACGTCGCGAAGGAGAATGGTGGGCAGAAATGGAAGAGGTGTTTCATCTTGACTGAGAAATGGCGAATTCGCCCAGTCACCCATTCGCTGAACAGGCACGATGACCCACCATTATGTTAATCATCTGTAAAACGACACAAAAAGGATGAGTTTTATAGAAGAAAATTTTGTGGGTATCGGGAATTTTCGTAACTTTGCACCCCAAACGTAAAAAAGAATTTTTTAACAGTATCAATTTTAACAATAAAATGAAAAAAGGTATCCATCCAGAAAACTATCGCCCCGTCGTGTTCAAGGACATGTCCAACGGCGATATGTTCCTTACAAAGTCCACATGCAAGACGAATGAGACAGTGGAATTTGAAGGTGAGACTTATCCCATGGTAAAGATCGAGATTTCCAACACCTCGCATCCGTTCTACACTGGCAAGAACAAGCTTGTCGACACCGCTGGCCGCGTCGACCGCTTCATGAGCCGCTACGGCAAGATCAAGAAGTAACGGAAACGTGGGCGTTGGCTCACACATATCGTCGCCAACCTGGTGACAGCATACAACAAGGTGCGTCTGAAGCGTAGTTGCATATACGCCAGGATGCACCTTTTTTCAATCCAAGTAAAGCCTATGAGACACACCACCATCCTCCTCGCCATCATGGCAGCTGCCATGGTCTTTGTTTCGTGCGGCAGCAGCAACGATGACCTCGTGCCCGCCGAGCGCGAAAAGAAGACGAAGAACATCAATGCCAACCCCACCACGGTCAGAGAATACGCCCGTCTGGAAGTGCCCCGCATCAAGGGTACCGACGACAATCTCGTGATTATACACCATGTAGACAACGAAGTGAACTTCATGGTGGAATGGGACTGTCTGAAGAAGTCGCAACGATGGACCTGCTACACGCTGCACAAGGGCAACAGTCAGAAAAACGTGTCGCGTTATGAGGGCAATCCCCAGTATCCCAACGACCCCGACCTTCCCTCTGCCTATTATTTCAGCAGCGACCCCTACTACGGGTCGGGCTACGACCACGGCCACATCCTGCCCTCCTACGACCGGCTCAACAATTCGAAAGCCAACTTCCAGACGTTCTACCTCACCAACATGCAGCCACAGCGCAACGTCTTCAACGCCGGACTGTGGTTGAAGATGGAGAACATCGTGAGCCGCACATGGAACCAGAACAGTTTCCGCGACACCCTATATATCTGCAAGGGCGGCACCATCGACGAGGCCATCAACATTCTCCGGACGACGAACAAGGGACTCATCGTGCCCAAGTACTTCTTCATGGCCGTGCTCTGCAAGAACAGTCAGGGCTACAAGGCCATCGGCCTGTGGACGGAGCACTATGAGACCGACCACTCCAACGACAACCTCATCGACTACGTGGTGAGCATCGACCAACTGGAACGCCTCACCGGCATCGACTTCTTCTGCAACCTACCCGACGACATAGAGGAAGCGACAGAGAAAGTCGTCTACCCCTCGGCATGGAGCCTGCGGTGATATCACTTGGAAATTCAACACAGAGGCACGGAGATACAGCGTTTTTTTCTTTGTATCTCCGCTTTGTTTTACTTTATGCGTAAAAAACTTCAAAAAACGTATTACGTTATCAATAAAATGCGTATTTTTGCCGCACATTGACAACACAGCGACAACGAATATGCGACTCCTGTACAGGACACCTATCATACATTTCATATACCTCCTTTGGGGACTGGTCCTGCTGGCAGCCTGCCACGACAGACCGCAAGGCACCGAGACCAAGCACTCCGCCTACTATTGGAGTACCACCTTCGAGACCGACTCCACCCAACTGCAGTTCCTCGCACAGCACCATGTGGGGCGCATCTATCTGCGTTTCTTCGACGTGGTGATGACCGATGGCGAGGCGATGCCCAACGCCACCGTACGCTTTGCCTCGCCCATACCCGAAGGGGTGGAGGTGGTGCCCACCGTGTTCATCGTGAACGACTGTTTCCACCACGACACCAGCGACCTTGACCAGAAACTACTGGGACGCATTTTGCAGATGTGCGAGACCCATGACGTGACCGACGTGCACGAGATACAAATAGACTGCGACTGGACCGCACGCACACGGAAAGCCTATTTCGCCTTTCTGCAGCGCCTGCGCGACAGCGCCCACGCCAAAGACATCAACATCTCCGTCACCATACGCCTGCACCAGCTCGCCGACGAGGCACCGCCTGCCGACCATGGCGTGCTGATGATGTACAACACCGGCAATGTGGCCGACCTCGCCCATAATCCTATCCTCGAGGAAGACGCCGTGAAGCCCTACCTCAGGCATATCGCCGGCTACAGCCTGCCGCTCTCCACCGCCTACCCCATTTTCGAATGGCAACTGCTGGTGCGCGGCAACCACTTCGTGGGCATCATGCACGGCGACGACGACCTGCCACAATTGCCCGGCGACACCATCCTCATCCGCGAGGCCCAGCCCGAAACGGTGATAAAGGTAAAAGAGGCGGTGAGCCACCTGCGGCCCGACGCCAACGGCGAGGTCATTATCTTCGACATGAGCAAGAATAACATACAACGATTTAACAAATACCACTATGAAAAGATTTTTAATCATTAGCATCGCGCTAATCGCCTTGTGCACACCAGGATGGGCCTGTGGTGGGGAATACACCCACAACCACTACCTGTTCAGCGTTATCCACCGCGACATCATGTCGAACGACGCATTCACCGAACGAATGAACCAGTTCTGGAAGAACTATTCCAATGGTGCCGTGGAACAATACCACTGGAATGAAGAGGAGTTGCTCAACATCGCCAAGAAAAAGAAAGACAACGAGATGGTGAGTTACCTCAACAGCCTGAACACCTACATCGCCATCTGCGACCAACTGAAGGAGACATGGAGCTATCCTTCGAAGGAAGAACTGGCACAGCGCAAGCGCGACCTCAACAGCATGATAACCAAGTCGAATGCCTATCAGGGTACAAAGCTGAAGCCCCAGTGGACCCTCCTCGCCATGCGCGCCAACATGGTGCTCGGCAACCACACCCAGAACATCAACCTCTGGAAACAGAAGGCCAGCAAGTTGCCCGAGAGCGTCTACCGCGACATGGCCCGCAACATCTACGCCGGTGCCTTGCTGCACAACGGGCAGCGTACCGAGGCCTGCAACATCTACGCCGAACAGGGCGACATGACGAGCATCAAATGGGCGATGCGCAAGCACCGCAACCTGGCAGGCATCAAGACCATCATGGCCGAGAACCCCAACTCCGCCACCATCAACTTCCTCGTGCAGGACTTCGTGAACAACACCCAGGAGACCATCGACAATGGTGGCGACAAGGATGCCGCCGACTGGATTGACTCCCGCATCATCCTGCGCAACGAGGCCATGAACTTCGTTTCCTACGCCCGTGAGGTGGTCGACAAGAAGAAGACCGACTCCCCCGCCCTGTGGCTGGCAGCCATCGGCGAGATACAATACCTCTTCGGCATGTACGACGATGCCATGACCACCCTCAATAAGGCCGTAGACGCCAACGGCACCCAGCGCATGAAAGACAATGCCCGCGCCATACGCATGGTGGTGGCTGCCAAGAGTGCCAACCTCGACAGCAACTTCAGCCAATGGATGACCAACGAGCTGAAATGGCTTGAAGGCAAGATGAAAGACGGCAGAGGCACACAGACGGGAATCAACGACTACGACTACCACTACATCGAAGTGCTCGACCGCCTCGTCTTCAACAACCTTGCCCCACGCTACCACCAGAGCGGGCGCAGCGACATGGCCACCCTCCTCGTCTACATGGCAGAGAACGAGACCATGCTCCATGAGTTGAGGTATCCCACCTCATGGAACCCCAACTACTCTACCGAACTCTTCATGCACCTCAACGAGATGCTGGCAAGCCGGGTCGTGAAAGTCTACGACGGCATACGTCAGCCCAGCAACGATCCGTTGTTCAACTACGCAAAGAAAGACTTCGGACTCGACGACGATTTCTTCAACGACCTCATCGGCACCAAGTATCTTGAGGAAGGGCAGTTCGCCGAGGCCATCAAATACTTCGACAAGGTGCCCAATGGATTCTACGAGAACCTGAACATCAGTTGGTATCTCGCCAACCGCGACTATACCAAGCCCTGCTGGACAGAGCGCCAGAAGACCTATGAGGAAGGAATGCACCAAGCCGAAGTGACCAAGAACAGGCGTGCCGATTTCTGCCGTGAGATGAACCAGTTGCTCGAGCAATATACCCTTGCCAACGACCAGACACGTCCACAGGTAGCCTACGACCTGGCCAAGCGCTACTACCAGGCCTCCTACTGGGGCGACTGCTGGTGGCTCACCGCCTACGGACACAGTTGCACCGACTCCGCCCGCGTGGCACGTCCCGACTTCGTGCAGAAAGCCATCGACTACCTGCAAGAGAGCAAACTGAGCAATGATGCCACACTCCGCCTCAACAGCCTCTATGCCCTGGCATTCATCCCGCAAGACCCGTGGTGTGACATCGACTACGACTTCAACACCGACAAGTACATCTATATCCCCCGCCGTGGCGCAAGGCAGTTTAATGCCCTCGCCGCGCTCAACACCTACGTGAAGCAGAGCAGCGCCACAATGCCACAATACGTGAGCAAGTGTGATGTGCTGAAGAAATTCAGGAGCGTGAATTGAGATTGAAGGGAATGGAAGGAAGATGAAGAGAAGCGGAAAGAAAGAAACAAGACTTCTCCGAATCAAACCTTCCAACAAAAACAGAAATCCCCTCTCGCCTTGTCGGGTGAGAGGGGATTTTTATGATGTGGCTCTGACTGTTACTCCACGTCGAAGACGAGGCCCTTGTTCGAGAAGGTGTAGCGGGTGAGGTTGAACTCATCCACCTCCAGTCCGTCGACACTCTCCATCGTGCCATAGAACGAGTTGTCGTCGAGGTGGAACGAGGTGACCAGCATCTCGCGCCCGTCGTCAAACTTCAAGTAAATATCCTCGGTCTTGCTGTCGATATACCAGCTGAAGCGCATATTGTAGACCTCTTCCGTATCGGCGTAGTCGATTTCACGTCCACGACCGTTGATGGTGTTGGCCTTGTACTGGTCGAACTGGAAGTCGGCACCGTACGTACCCCGTTGCGTCTGTCCGTAATCGTCCACATACTCTGTCTTGATGGTGCCGTCCCACTGACCTCTGAGCACGCTGGCCATCGAGATGAGATAGTCGCTGTTGTCGTCATCGGGCACATATGCATCTTTATAGTAGTCGCCATGCCAGGGTGCTGGCGGCTCGTCATAATACCAGTAATCATCTTCGCAACTGGTGAGGGTGACGGCCATGACAGCCATCAAAGCCCATGTTAGGAGGTTAGCAAGCTTTTTCATTTTATACGCGATTTAAAGAAAGTTCAATATTATTTATGTGATGTGAGCCAAAGAGACTGTTGTCAGTCCCCTTACCCTGTATAGTAGCAGACCTTTGGCCTGCGGGCAGCCTTGGGGTGCATACTGCCCGCATTGTGGCCTTGGCCTTATTCTTTGTCGCGGAAGACACGTACCGGAGCCTCTGGAACCACGGCCTTGGCGTTGTCGACCTTGGCATCCTCGTCGTCAGAGAAGGTAAGTGCATTCTTGTTGCTCCAGTAGTAGTCATCGTAGTAGCTATATCCCCAACGATCATAACTACCCCAGTTTGGAGAAGAGACGTGCCTCAGCCTGAAGTGACGGCGCTCACCGTTATAGAGCTCGATATTTCCCTGGAAGTAGCTGTCGGAGAGCGAGTAGTCATAGATGGAGACACTCGACCTGTCTTCTACGAAGTAGATGGTGATGACTCTGTTCTTCACAGTGAACTCGATATGGCTCGACACATAGTTGTAACTACCCCAGTAGTTGTTGTCGTAGTAGTCTACCCAATATCCAGTACCCGAAGAATAGGTATAGGGGTCGCGGAGAAAGCATATCTGACTGTATGATGCATCATAATAACGATTGTTATAGTAGGTAGAAGCATACATGTCGCCCTCCCATGTGCCCTCAAGTGTGCGGGCGATATCCACGTCGTCGTCGCAGCTGGTGAGTGAGAGCGTGACGAAGGCCATCATGACCCATCCGATGTTGTAAATCCACTTTTTCATATCTGTAATGTTTAATGGTTTGTTGTTTGTTGTCTTTTGTTGTTTTCTACCGCAAAATTAAGCCTATTTTTCATCTTTCACAAATGTTTCCCCCCTTTTTGAATAGGGTTTTCCCTAAATGTAAGAGGAAAATCATCATGAAAACATAAAAAATCACACAAAAACAAAAATAGGCATTAAAAATTTTGCAATCATTCTGAATTTCCTTAATTTTGTAACAAACTGCAAAGTCCGGGCTTCATTCCGGCAAGAATCAAAAGAATCACACCTTATCAATACATTATAAAACAAAATGAGAACGATTTACGATTTCACTGTAAAAGACAGGAAAGGTGGTACCGTGTCGCTGAAGGAGTATGCCAACGAGGTGATACTCATCGTCAACACCGCCACCAAGTGCGGATTCACCCCTCAGTACGAGGAGTTGGAGAAACTCTACGAGAAGCACCATGCCCAGGGTTTCACCATCCTCGACTTCCCTTGCAACCAGTTTGGCCAACAAGCTCCCGGCACCGACGAGTCGATACACAGTTTCTGCAAACTCAACTATGGCACTGAGTTCCCCCGTTTCAAGAAGGTGAAAGTCAACGGCGACGATGCCGACCCCCTGTTCAAGTTCCTCAAGGAACAGAAGGGCTTTGCCGGCTGGGACATGGAGCACCCCATCGCACATATCCTCGATGACATGCTGACCAAGGCCGACCCCAACTACAAGGAGAGCGCCGACATCAAGTGGAATTTCACCAAGTTCCTCATCAACAAGAAGGGTATGGTGGTGGCACGCTTCGAGCCAACGGAGAAGATTGAAGTGATAGAGAAGCAAATCATCGACCTTTTGTAGACCGCCATGGCAGAGAGAGAACACGTGAAATGCCTCATCATCGGCAGTGGTCCTGCCGGTTATACGGCAGCCATCTACGCCTCGCGCGCCAACCTACAGCCCGTGGAGTACTGTGGCATGCTCACCGGCGGGCAACTCACGCAGACCACCATCGTGGAGAACTTCCCTGGCTATCCCGGGGGAGTTGACGGCAACCAGATGATGCTCGACCTGCGTGCGCAGGCCGAAAGGCTGGGCACCGACATCCGCGACGGCGAGATTGTGAAGGCCGACCTGAGTGCGCGTCCCTATGTCCTCACCACCGACCGTGGTGTGGAGATTGCCGCCGACACGGTAATCATCGCCACCGGGGCCTCGGCAAAATACCTCGGTCTCGACGACGAGAAGAAATACAACGGAATGGGTGTCTCGGCCTGTGCTACCTGCGACGGCTTCTTCTACCGCAAGCGCACGGTGGCCGTGGTGGGCGGCGGCGACACGGCCTGCGAGGAGGCCCTCTACCTCGCCGGTCTGGCCAAGAAGGTCTATATGATTGTGCGCAAGCCCTTCCTCCGTGCTTCCGACGTGATGCAGCGCCGTGTACAGGAGACCGAGAACATCGAGATACTATTCGAGCACAACACCGTGGGACTCTACGGCACCGACGGCGTGGAGGGTGCTCATGTGGTTAAGCGCCTCGGCGAGCCCGACGAGGAGCGCTACGACCTGCCCATCGACGGTTTCTTCCTTGCCATCGGCCACAAGCCCAACTCCGACATCTTCAAGGAGTGGCTCGACACCGACGAGACGGGGTATATCATCACCATCGACGGCACACCACGCACGAAACTCCCCGGAGTCTTCGCTGCCGGCGACGTGGCCGACCCCCATTATCGCCAAGCCATCACCGCCGCTGCCAGCGGCTGCAAGGCAGCCATCGAGGCCGACCGTTTCCTCCGTGGCGTGTGAGACACTGACGACAATCACTACTATCGAAGCCCCTCCGCGTGAGGGGCTTTTCGCTAAAGCTCCCCATTCCGACCTTTTATCGCAACCCCATGAAAAAATACCGGTTTTCTTTTATCGTGCTGGTCTTTCTCGCCATCATCTTGTTTTTCAGCACCAATTGCAAGAACGTGCAACGAGGGGCCGACAGCGACAGCATGAGTTCCTATTCTTCAGGAACACCAGCCAACAACAGCATCCGCGACAACGTTCGTCGCCCGACGCACGACATCGACATCCCCTCGCCGCTTAAGCATACACCAGAGCAAATCCTTTACAGGAAAGGCTATGTGGTATCCTACAACAAGGACACCAGGTTGCCCAACTGGGTGGCATGGCACCTCACGGCAGCGCATGTGGATGGCAACGCACGACGGCCCGGCAACGCCTGGCATGAGGACATGGATGTTCCAATGCCAAGGGCGAACAACGGCGACTACAAGGGCAGCGGATGGACCCACGGACACATGTGTCCGGCAGGCGACAACAAATGGGACAGCGAGGCCATGTATGAGTCTTTCCTCTACACGAACTGCTGTCCTCAGAATGGCAACCTGAATGCCGGCACATGGAACCAAATAGAACTGTCGTGCCGACGGTGGGCGAAAAAACATGGTGGCGTCTACATCGTCAGCGGTCCCGTCCTCTTCCGTCAAGAGCATCAGACCATTGGTCAGAACAAGGTCATCGTGCCCGAGGCGTTCTTCAAGGTCATCGTATGCTTGAACGACAACAGCCCCAAAGGCATCGGCTTCATCTGCCGCAACACCGACGGCAACCGCAAGAAAGACCTATATGTGAACACCATCAAACAGGTGGAGCGCATCACAGGCATGACCTTCTTCCCCCATCTGCCCAAACGCATGGAAAAGGCAGTGAAGGAGAAGGCGGATATTAGTGAATGGGATTAATATTGAAAATTGATTTCGGGCTGCGCCCTATTGAAAATTGAAAATTGAAGATTGATTCCGGGCTGCGCCCGATTGAAAATTCAAAATTCAAAATTGAAAATTGATTCCGGGCTGCGCCCGATTGAAAATTCAAAATTCAAAATTGAAAATTGATTCCGGGCTGCGCCCGATTGAAAATTCAAAATTCAAAATTGAAGATTGATTCCGGGCTACGCCCGATTGAAAATTGAAAATTGAAGATTGAAAATTGTGATTATTTGAAAATCAGCTGTGCGAAGTTGTAGAGGCCATATTTCCAAACGACGAAGTTGTGCTGTCCGTCAGGATAGTTGATGAGCGTGCAAGGAATGCCATTCTCATCACAGAATGCCTTGAGCTGTATGCTGTTACCAATCAGTCCATCAGCGCCACCGCATACCATCCAGAGGAGCTTGTTCTCTTTCTTCACCTTGTCTACATCAGGAATGAGCTGAGCCGCACGCTGTGTGTTTGGTGCTGACGAGAAGCCTCCTACGTATGCAAACACGTCCATGTGTCCGAGACCGAAGTTGAGTGACTGTCCACCACCCATTGACAGACCGGCGATGGCACGGTGGTCCTTATCGCTATACACGCTGTAGTGCTTCTCGATATAAGGAATAAGGCTTCCGATGAGATCTTTGTCGAAATCTCCGAATGCCCTGAACGACCCCATACCTCCAGCACGTGAGTCATCCTTCTGTGCGCGTCCGTTAGGCATGACGACAATCATGTCGGCCACCTTTCCGTCGGCATAGAGATTGTCCATGATGATGTTTGGCACGCCACCGTCCTTATACCACTCGTTCTCGTCGCCACCGATACCATGCAGCAGGTAGAGCACGCTGTATTTTTTCTTCTTATCATACTTTGGTGGCAGATAGACATTTGCCTTACGGGTTGTACCAACTGACTCTGACTGATACTCAATGAGTTCCACGGTTCCGTGAGGAATTCCCGCACGCTCTTGGTCGAACCCCTGTGGCGCTTCCTTGTACTCGTCGAATTTCACATTGTAGTTTTGTTGAGCGCCAAACATTGGAATTCTTGGCTCTTGTGCATTGGCTGTCGTCAAAGATAGGGAAAGCAATGCTGCTAAATAAACTTTCTTCATTTGATTGATTGATGAATTAAAAACGTTGTTTCTAATTAGATTAAGTTTGGTCGGTTTGGTTTAATAGGATTGAAAGGTCTTTCTGCAACAATTCGCTACTCCCCCATCCCCGAAGCCTAAATGCACCACGTGGTGCCCACTTTTGTTGCCATTCCTGAAACGCGGAATCTTCTTTGCCTTAAATGATTAAACTCTTTTTCTCACCCGAGACTCTGTGGCTGTCCTTTTCCTGTTTGTTCAATTTATTGTTGTTTTATTTGTATGTTCGGATTTTATGTTTATATTTGCAGCAGAAAGAAAAAAATAGAATATATGTCACCTGTACAGAAAGACACCCTAAGTGCTGAAATTTTACGTAACCTTGGCATTATAGCCGAAGACGAGAATCTGCTTAACCGCGTGGCCAAGTATTTGCGCAGAGTTGTAAAGCAGAAGCAAGATCCTACGCTCTTTACGAAAGAAGAGTTCTTCCATCGTATAGAAGAATCACTCGAGCAAGCAAGACAAGGCAAGGTCACTACCTTCGATAACGTAGACGAGATGAATGCTTGGCTACACCAATGATTCCTCATGATAATTGTTTAGAGGTATCCCGACTTATAGAATTTTCAAACACGAATCTACCAAATACTGTAGATTCGTGTTCGCTTTTATAGAAGTACAATTGTTTTTTAGTGATATAAATAGTGTCAAACTAATGGCAGAACCTATGAATTCAAATGGTTTTACCTATTCTAAAACAAAACCATCAATAGTTCTAAATAGGAAAAGTGACCATCTCATATCGATAAAATAGCTCTCAAATTCGTATCCGTATAATTATGCCATATTTTCAACTTGTAAGGTTTATAGTCCTCGAATAGTTGAGTAACAAAAGCAATTTCAAAAACCAAACGGAAATCATTCTCGCCACAATTTTGGATGACTTCATTTTTTGTTCCCACACGTGCAACTTTAATAATATAAAGATCACGTATCCCCTTGCCTTTGATATAGGGAATGAAGTAATACAATTTGTTCAGTTTTACTGTTGATGGAAATTTCTTACCAGTATAATAAAGCCTGGCATTTTGCTGACTGAAAAAGGTCATGTTTTCATTTGTAACCAAACTGACCAAGACATTTTTCGAATCATCCAATTTGCTTTTATCTACTTTATTCTTTTCAACAAATCTGTTACTGACAATACTATCAGGAAAATCTTTTTTCACATCAAACATATCAATCGCAAACAAGTCTGGTGGAATCATACCATGAGCTATGCGATTTGCCTCTTCATACTGGCTTTCTTCTGGCTCTTGTGAATCCAAATCATTTAACAACCGGATAAGTGACCTACCTATAGCATAAGCGAGGTTAACAGGAACAGCATTTCCTATTTGTTTATATTGATCTGCTAAATTGCCGACAAAACACCATTCATCTGGAAATGTCTGAATACGTGCATATTCACGAACGGTCAAAGGACGTGTTTCCAATGGATGGCACCGTTCCGTTTGCTTTTGAGCAGGAGCACAAGTTAATGTCAATGAAGGCTCATCCATTGATAATCTGCGAGCCATCCCTGTTTTTCCACCACCCAAATAGAAACTTCCACCCATATATTCTTTCTGCTCTTCAATAGGCAAATCCCGCCAATCACCACCCTCAGGCACCATAGCCATCACCCGTGCTTTCTTGGCTGGATAGGTTTGTCCGTCAGAAATGGGAACATCTTGCCCAAAAAGTTCACCTTTGAAAAATGCGTCACGTAACGTCATCACACGTTTATATGGATCAGGCCATTTAAACATCACCTTTTGTGCTACGTCATTACGTATGGCAATGAGTATCAGACGCTCTCGCTTTTGAGGAACTTGATACATAATGGCCTTCAAGACTCGTGGTTCGACCAATTTATATCCTAATTCTGCAATCGCATTTTTAATAATGGACAGCGTATTACCATTATCATGGGAAAGCAACCCTTTCACATTCTCACCTAAGAACACTTTAGGCTGAATTTCCTTAACAGCCCGAGCCAATTCAAAAAAAAGAGTTCCACGTGTATCGTTCAAGCCTCCTTTTTTTCCAGCATAAGAAAAAGCCTGGCATGGGAATCCACCAGATAGGAAATCTACCTTTCCATATAATGGAGTAAAGTCAATTTGATGAATATCTCCCTCCAAAACATTCCATTCGGGATGATTTTTGCGAAGTGTTTGACAAGCCATCGAATCGATTTCGTTGAGTAGTATATGACGGAAGCCTGCCATATGCATTCCCAAAGCTAACCCTCCTGCTCCTGCGAATAATTCAACAGAAGTGTAATCGCGTAGTGGAGAAACATAAAATTCTTCATCCCAATGAGTTTCAAGCATCATTCTGACGGGTTCTATATCCAATAGTTCTTCCATATAGAAGCCCTCTTTTCCCTTATCATTCTTATGATACGGATACAAGCCACTTTCACCCCATTTTTGAGTAGTAGCTAGTGAGGTGCCTGTAAGGTCAGCTAAATTAGTTGCAGAAAGGAATGTGGTCATTATTAAAAATTTTCGAATCCTTCATATGTTTTGAAAGCGAGCAAATACAAACTCTTATAAAAGTCGGCCTTGTCCAATTCATCGTAAACCGTATTCTTCAATTTCGCTGACTCATCCTCAGCAATTACATCATCCAGAATTACAGGTAAGACCTTACATAGTTTGAAAAATGCATCTTTTTCTCCAAAAACAATCTCATAAAACTGATCTATTGAAACGCGACGAATTTGTTTATGTGAACGTGTGTTCCCATCAACCTTTATTGTCCATTTTATATTCTGGGATTTCTTCGCGATTATTTCAACCAACATACATGTAGCTTTATCATCTTCCAATATTTTCCCCTGCATCTTAATGTAAGTCTTCTGCGAGCTGGCTGAATTCATCGTATTGTGCTTGTTCTTCATCTCCACAAAGATGTGTAGGTTTTCGTTGAGAACATCAAAACCACCTTTATCCCCATTGGCAGGAACCTCCCATCCATTACCCGCATATTTGAACAAGTTTTGATGGAAATATCCAATACAATTATTATTGGACTTATCTATCTGACGTATACATTCAGATTCTATTGTCTGACGAATGGTTTGTCCATAAATTTTGGAGTCAAACGTGAGCTTAATCGGATCAATAATGTTTTTATTGAACTCTGAGAGGTTTATACTTCGACGATATTGTTGAACTGTTGATTTTACATGATTAAAAATGGCTTCGTCGGAGATAAAGTCAAGATTATAATTCCTCATAACAAATGGTGATTTATTAAGTTCTATTTTGGTGGTATTAAAAGCGATTGGCTTGATGATGCAAAAATAATGAAAAAAAATTAGGAATCTGCAGATTTAGATTTTTTTATGCATGAGCAATACAGTCCCAAGAAGGTGAGGGCACCGTTGAGCATGAGGAGTTCGTAGCCGAAGCGGTAGTCGGTGCAGGTCTTCGTGAACATATCGGCGGCGAAGCAGACGAGGGGTGATGCCACGGCGATGTAAGGCACGACGCGGTCGTAGACCCGGCGCTTGGTGAAAAGCGAGAAGGCGAAGAGCCCGAGCAACGGTCCGTAGGTATACGAACACATCGTGTAGATGGCATCGATGACACTGGGCGAGTCTACCCAACGGAAGAACATCACGAATGCCACGAAAAGCACAGCCATGAGGATATGCACCCTACGGCGCAGCCGTTCATCGTCGGGACGTTTCACGATGTCGACACAGCAACTGGTGGTAAGGGCGGTAAGGGCGGAGTCGGCACTCGAGAACGCCGCCGCCACGATGCCGATGGTGAAGAGCACCACCACCGTCTGCCCCAGTTGTCCGGTAGCGGCGAACATCGGCAGCAGACTGTCGCCCGCCTCAGGCAATGCCACCCCCTGCACCCCGGCATAGCGTACGAGCAACACGCCCAGCGCCAGGAAGAGCAGGTTGGCGGGTACGAAGGCAAAGCCATACGAGCACATGTCTTTCTGCGCCTCGCGCAACGACTTGCACGTGAGGTTCTTCTGCATCATGTCCTGGTCGAGTCCCGTCATCACCACGACGATGAAGATGCCACTGAGAAACTGCTTCCAGAAATACTGTCTCGACATCGGGTCGTCGAAGACGAAGATGCGGCTATGCGAATCGGCAGCCACCTGCCTCACCGCTTCTGTAGGTGACCACCCCAGCGCGCTGACCACCTGCAGGATGATGAACACCAGCGCGGCAAACATACACAACGTCTGCAACGTGTCGGTCCACACCAACGTCTTGATGCCGCTGCGGCGGGTATAGAGCCATATCAGCACCACCATCAGGACGATGGTCAGGGGGAAGGGCACGCCATAGGCATCGAGCACGAAACGCTGCAGGATGATGCACACCACGTAGAACCGTGCCGCCGCCCCCGTCATCTTCGAGAGGATGAAGAACGAAGCCCCCGTGGTGTAGGAACGGTTGCCGAGACGTGGCTGCAAGTAAGAATAGATGGTGGTGAGGTTGTGGCGGTAGAAGACGGGCAGCAGCACGAACGCCACGGCGGCATAGCCGAGGATGAACCCCAGGCACGTCTGCATATACGTCATGTCGATGCCCATCACCATGCCCGGCACGCTGACGAAGGTGACGCCCGATATTGACGCGCCTATCATGCCGAACGCCACCATATACCATGGTGACCGTCGGTTTCCTCGATAGAACGTATCGTTGTCGGTCTTTCCCGATGTCAGTCGGCTGATGACGAGCAACAACAGGAAATAGCCCAGGATGGTGATGAGAATGGTCATCTCTGCTGGCGTTTAATCGGTGAGCACCGTCTCATTGATCATCTCCCGCAACAGGAACACCGCCTCGCCCACCGTTTCCACGCCTTTGATATTGAGCGAGTTGCGCCCATAAGCCTCGGTGAGTTTGCACCGCCGCAGGTGTTTGTTCACAAACCGCAACACCTTGGAGAATGCCGCACTGCGGTAGAAAGGGCTGTCGGTATTGCTCACGAAACGCATCTGCATGTTGCCCTGCTTGAGGATGATTTTCTCGCAGCCCAGTTGCTTGCCCAGCTGTCGTAGCGGCACCACCTGCATCAGTTCCATTCCCTCGCGCGGAATCTTGCCGAAGCGGTCTTCGAGTCGTTTCTGGTAAGCCTCCAGTTCGCTTTCGCTCACGATGTTGTCGAGTTCGCGGTAGAGAAGCATGCGCTCGCTGCTTCCCGGCACATAGTTGTCGGGGAAATACATCTCGAGGTCGCTCTCCAGCGAGCAGTCTTCCACGAACTCGTCGCCGCTCACCTCACGTCCGCTGGCGATTTCCTCTTCGTAGAAGTCGCTGAACTCCTCGTTCTTCAGTTCGGTAATGGCCTGATTGAGGATTTTCTGGTAAGTCTCGTAGCCCAGGTCTTCCATGAACCCGCTCTGCTCTGCCCCGAGCAAGTTGCCGGCACCGCGCAGGTCGAGGTCCTGCATGGCGAGGTTGAAGCCGCTACCCAATTCCGAGAAGCTCTCTACCGCCTCCAGCCTCTTCCGTGCGTCGGCAGGCAGGAATGCCTTTGGCGGTGCCATCAGGTAGCAGAACGCCTTTTTGTTCGACCGTCCCACCCTTCCGCGCATCTGGTGGATGTCGGAGAGTCCGAAGCGGTGTGCGTCGTTGATGAGGATGGTGTTGGCATTGGGTATGTCGATGCCGTTCTCCACGATGGTGGTAGAGATGAGCACGTCGTAGTCGTAGTTGATGAATCCCATGATGATTTTCTCCAGTTCCTCGGGTTTCATCTGTCCATGACCGATGGCGATGCGTGCGTCGGGTACGTATTTCTCGATGAGGCGTGCTATCTCCGGGAGCGAGTTGATACGGCTACTCACCACATACACCTGTCCGTTGCGGCTCATCTCGAAATTCACGGCATCGGCTATGACCTCATGGCTGTAGGTGGTGAGTTCGGTATAGATGGGATAGCGGTTTGGCGGTGGTGTGCGGATAATGCTCATGTCGCGGGCACCCATGAGGGAGAACTGCAGCGTGCGTGGTATTGGCGTGGCCGACATGGTCAGGGTGTCGACGTTGGCTTTCATCGTGCGCAGTTTCTCCTTTGTCGACACACCGAACTTCTGTTCCTCATCGATGATGAGCAGTCCGAGGTCTTTCCACTCCACGTTCTTCCCCAACATCTTGTGCGTGCCGATGAGGATGTCGATGCGCCCCTCCTTGAGTTGGACGAGGATTTCGCGAACCTGTTTCGCCGTCCGTGCGCGCGAGAGATAATCCACCCTCACAGGCAGGTTGGCGAGACGCTCCTTGAACGTCTGGAAATGCTGGAAAGCGAGCACGGTGGTAGGCACGAGCACCGCCACCTGCTTGCTGTCGGCAGCAGCCTTGAAAGCCGCCCGTACCGCCACCTCGGTCTTGCCGAAGCCCACGTCGCCACACACCAGACGGTCCATGGGGCGCGGACTCTCCATGTCGGCCTTCACGTCGTTGGTAGCCTTCAGTTGGTCGGGCGTGTCCTCATAGAGGAAACTTCCCTCCAGCTCATGCTGCATGTAAGTATCGGGACTGAAGGCGAAGCCCTTCACATGGCGCCGCCTCGCGTAAAGTTTGATGAGGTCGCGCGCGATGTCCTTGATGCGTTTCTTCGTGCGCTCCTTCATGCGCTCCCACGCACCCGTGCCCAGCGTGCTCAGCCGTGGCGGTTCACCGCTGTCGGCCCTGCGGTATTTCGATATCTTGTATAGCGAGTGGATGGACACGTCGACCATGTCGCCCCGTTGGTAGATGATGCGTATCATCTCCTGGTAACTATCTTTGGTGGGCACACGCACCAGTCCGCCGAACTTCCCTATGCCGAAATCGACGTGCACGATATAGTCGCCCGGCTCCATCTCCTGCAGTTCCTTCATGGTAAGTGCCATCTTCCCCGCGCGTGCGGCATCAGAGCGGAGGTTGTACTTATGGAAGCGCTCGAAAATCTGGTGGTCGGTGAAACAGCATACCCGGCGTGTGTTGTCGGCAAATCCCTCATGGAGGGTCTTGTCGACAGGGGTGAAGGCTACGGGTGGCATCTCCATCCCCTCTTCGTCGGCCGAGAGGATGTCGTGGAGGCGTTGTATCTGCTTCGTGCTGTCGGAGAGCATGAACACCTTATAGCCTTTCAGGATATAGTCGTCGAGGGTCTGCCGCAACAGCGTGAAGTTCTTGTGGAAGATGGGCTGCGGCGACATGTCGAAGGTAACAGACGCATCGGGTGTCTCATGGGGTTGCGTACCCAGTTCGATGGTCCTGAACCGTTCGGCTTCCCTGGCAAACTGCCTTTCGCTCACGAGTTGGTTCTCCTTTCGCATCTCACGCATGATCTCGTCGCGCTGCCTTTCGTCCGCCCCTTCGAGACGTTCTGCCATGGCCTGCGTAGAGAAGCCCTCGTCGTAGATGCGCCCGATGGTCTGAGTGACGTAGTCGAGGTCGTCAACCACCATCACGGTATCTTCGGGCAGGAAATTGAGGAAGGGCATCTTCTCGCCTCCGAGTATCTCGGGCACGATTTCCACGTGCTGTTTCATGTCCTTGGACAGCTGTGTCTGTATGTCGAAGGTGCGGATGGTATCTACCTCATCGCCGAAGAAGTCGATGCGGAAGGGGTATTCGCTGCTGAAGGAATAGACGTCGATGATGCTTCCGCGCTGGGCGAACTGTCCCGGCTCATACACATAGTCGTGCATCTCGAAACCGAGGTCGCGCAGCCTCCCCGTCAGTTCTCCCACGTCGATGGTCTGTCCTACCTGCAGCGGAATGGTGCGCTCGTCGAGCCGGCTCTTCGTCACCACGAGTTCGCTGAGTGCCTCAGGACTGGAGACGACGTATGTCGACTGTCCGGCCTTCACTGCCCCATTGGCCACAGCCGAGAGGCGTGTGAGCACCTCGGTGCGCAATATCTCGTTGGCGGCCTGCCGCTGACCGTATTTCACTGCCCTCTTGAACGATGACGGAAAGAAGAGCACCTGTTCCTGTCCCATCACCTGCGTGAGGTCGTGGTAGAAATACCCCGCCGTGTCGGCATCCTTCATGATGAAGAGCATGATGGTATGGATGCGGGTATCGAGGGCTGCGAAGAGCAGTGGCGCTGCCGACCCCGCCAATCCCTTGAGGTGTATGGTGCCTTTCCTGGTATCACCCAACAGTTTGGCCAATGCCGCACACTGTGGTGCGGCACCATAAGATTGCTGTAGTTCTTGGATGGTCATGGGAAGATTTTTTTATTGAAGATTGAAGATTGAAAATTGATAATTATTTTCGTTAACACATTTTTTTCAATTATCAATCAACAGAAGACCGGAATCAATTTTCAATCGACAGGAGGTCGGAATCAATTTTGTTTGGGCATGGGCGGGTATTTACGGAACCAGCCGTCGAGCCGGAGGCGCATCACGCCGAAGAATGCCTCGCCGAAGATGCCACCGCTCATCTTGCTCACTCCCTCACGGCGGTTGACGAACACTACAGGCACCTCCTTGATACGGAACCCTATCTTGTAGGCAGTGAACTTCATCTCTATCTGGAACCCATAGCCCTTGAAACGTATCTTGTCGAGTTCGATGGTCTCGAGAACACGTCGTTTGTAGCACTTGAACCCAGCAGTAGTGTCGTGAATCTTGAATCCCGTGACCAGCCTGACGTATATCGACGCGAAATAACTCATGAGCACCCTTCCCATGGGCCAGTTCACCACATTCACGCCACTGACATAGCGCGAGCCGATGGCGAGGTCGTAGCCCTCGTCGTGGCATGCAGCGTAGAGGCGTGGCAGGTCGTTGGGGTCATGACTGAAGTCGGCATCCATCTCGAAGATGTAGTCGTAGCCATGCTCCAGCGCCCACTTGAATCCCATGATATAGGCGGTGCCGAGTCCCTGTTTCCCTTCCCTCTCGAGGATGAAAAGGCGGTCGGAGAATTCACTTCCGATGAGTCTGTGCACGATGGCAGCGGTGCCGTCGGGACTCCCGTCGTCGATGACCAGGACATGGAAACTCTTCTCCAGACCGAACACCGCCCGGATAATCTTTTCGATATTCTCTTTCTCGTTATAAGTAGGTATGATAACGATGCTGTCTGACTGGTTCATGATTGAAGTGTTAGTTTCTTTTATACTGTGACAACCGTTTCAAGGAGCAAATATACATATTATTATTGAAAATTGAATATTCGAAATTAAAAATTGAATATTGAATATTGAAAATTCAAAATTGAATATTCAAAAATATTTTCTAAGGGCCCTGTAATTGAAATTCACTGGTCGGGGTTCTCGACAAATCCCTGGTATTCGGGCACGAGCGCCGACATCACCGCCTGGTAACTGTCGTTGAGCGTGGTGGTGATGTTCGTTGTGCCTTGCTCTACGGGGTAGAGAGGCTGATGGATGGTGAGGCTCAGCGGGTGCCAATTGACGAAATGCCAGTCGTTGGTGCGGGGCATGACATTGAAAGAGCCATTGATTGTGAGTGGCACTACGGGCAGTTGCAGTTCATCGGCGAGCATAAACGCGCCACGCGTAAACTTCCCCATATGACCAGTGAACGACCGTGCCCCTTCGGGGAATACCACGAGAGAGATGCCGTCCTTGAGCACCTCACGCGCCTTGTCGTACGACTCCTTGATGCGTTTCGGTCCACGCTTGTCGATGATAATCTGGTGCGATGCCTTGCAAGCCTGTCCCACAAAGGGAATTTTCAGAATCTGGTATTTCATCATCCACTTGAAGTTGCGCCCCAGAAATCCGTAGATGAGGAAGATGTCGAAGGCGCCTTGGTGATTGGCCACGAAGACATACGAGCGGTTTTTCTCCAGATGCTCACGCCCCTCTACCTTCACGGGCAGGAGCATGAGTCGGACGAATGCCTTTCCCCACCACCTTCCGGGATAATAGCCCCAGAAATGTCCATTTCCGATGGCACATCCTATGACAACCATTAAGGCGATGATGATGGTCCATACCAACAGCAAGGGTATGGCGATGAACAACTGATAGATACGATAGATGTATTTCATGATACCAAAAGTATTTATTTCTCGTTATACACACTCTGCTGTTCAGGCGAAGTCTTTCGGTGCAGCGTGAGGAGCACCACCTCGCCGGTGACGTTGAATCGCATGGGAATGAGCGCACCCAGTCCCTTGGTAACGAAGAGCTGTCGCTCGCCCTCCTGATAGAGACCCTTGTCTTCGGAGTATCTCAGCGAGGTGAGGGTGATACCGAAAAGACTCATCTGTCCGCCGTGGGTGTGTCCGCTCAGCGTCAGTTGCACGTCGCTCTTGGGCAGCGCTTGCGTGCGCCAGCTCCTCGGATTATGCGCCAGGAGGATGGCAAACTGTCCCTTGCCTACACCCTCGACGGCATCTTCCACGCGTCCGTAACCATGGTCGGTGTTCACCTTTTCATTGTCTTCCATGCCACAGAGGTAAATGCTATCGTTGCCATGGTGCAGCACATAGTTGTCGTTGAGTAGCAAGTGCCATCCCATGTTGCGTTCCATTTGCTGTGTCTGTTTCTCGTACGCCAGTTTCTGGCGGGGTTTGCCACCCAGGTAAGTGGAGTAGTCATGGTTGCCGAGGATGGAGAACACACCGTCGGTGGCTTTCAGCCTGCCGAGCACAGGGAGTTTCTCCCTCAGTTCCCACGGTCCCACGTTCTGGATGTCGCCGAGGAAGAAGATTGCATCAGCGTTCATCGCCAGGAGCGAGTCGACCGCCTCTTCGAGCACCCGCTCATCGCCCGACGTATAACTGCCCACATGCGCGTCGGAGAAAAGGGCAATGCGGTAGCCGTCGAAAGCCTCGGGTAGATCGGAGAAATAGCAGTCGACGCTGTTGACATCGAAATGCTGGAAACCGACGAACGTACCGAATGTCGTGGGCACCGCCGCCAACAAGCCCATGGCCATGCCCGTGGTCATGCCGAAGTGGTGCCGCCACCGGCGTTTCCCTTTCAGCCAGTCGGCCACGCCCACCACGATGGCCAACAGCACCTTGGGCAGGGTGAACACGCCGAGAACGAGGAGATAGAAATTGAGCCATCGCTGGTTCTCGGGCACGAAATTAGTGGAGCACAGCAGAATGATGGTATAAATGACGAGTACGGAGGTAATGACCCACCATGCCACCTTCAGTGCCACCGACTTGGTATAGCGGCACACATACCGCCTATAGAGGTAATAGTCGGGCAAAAGGATGAGCAGGAAAAAAAGAGGCCAGAATCTTGCTATCATGAATGTTGTCTTTTATCGCATAATACTTGTAGAGAGGAACTTCCGTGCCAGTTCCAGGGGCACGCCACGCCGCATGGCATAGTCGTGCAGCTGGTCGTCGCCAATCTTCCCTATGTTGAAATAGCGTGCTTCGGGATGGGCAATCATCAGACCGGAGACCGACGCATGCGGACGCATGGCACCATGCTCGGTGAGGCGTATGCCTATCTCGCCGATGTCTACCAGCCTGTCGATGATGAAATTGAGGCTGGTGTCGGGCAATGAGGGATAGCCCACTGCCGGACGGATGCCCTGGAAGGCCTCGGCATGCATCTCGTCGATGGTGAGGTGCTCGTCGGGAGCATATCCCCAGAGCCGTGTGCGCACCTCCTGATGCACCTTCTCTGCCGTGGCCTCTGCCAGCCTGTCGGCCAGTGTCTGCGCAAGCATGCGGGCATAGGGGTCGTCGTCATGGCTGTTCTCCATCATCATGTCGACGGTGGCGGCGAAGACCCCTATCCTGTCGGCGATGCCCGTAGAGGCGGGCCTCACGAAATCGGCAAGTGAGAGACATGCCCCCACGGCGGGGTCGGGCGTCTGCTGCCGTAGCATCGGCATGCGCAGTCCGCCCACGATGATGTCGTCGCCCTCGCTGTTGGCCTCGTAGATGCCCACCACCGCATGGGTGGCGTATTCGCGGTCGAAGTCGCGGAGCATGGCCATTGCATCGTCATGCAACTCTCCCCGTCCTTCGCGGGTCTTATTCCCCATCTGCCAAGCATGGTAGAAATAGAGCCAGTTGATATACGGCTCTACCTCGTGTATGGCATATGACATGACTTCTCTCATGGCCGTCAACAACGGAATAATACTTGTTCGCCCCGGGAGGTGTCGTCGAAACAGCCGTCATCGAGCACATGGTACCCGTTGCAGAACGTATGTTCGACACGCCAGTCGAAGCGGCGTCCCTCGAGGGGACTCCACCCACACTTGCTCTGGATGACGCCAGGCGTGACTGTCCATGGCGCATGGGGGCGAACCACCACCACGTCGGCCTTGTAGCCCGGCCTGAGGAATCCCCGTCGGCTGATGTCGAAGAGGATGGCTGGGTTGTGGCACATCAGTTGCACGAGACGGGGGAGCGACAAGACACCCTCGTCGGATAGCTGAAGCATTGCAGGCAACGAGAACTGCACCATGGGCATGCCCGATGCCGCGCGGCGACATCCTCCCTGCTTGTCTTCGATGCGGTGTGGTGCATGGTCGGTTGCCACGGTGAGGATGGTGCCATCGGCGAGGGCGCGGCGCAGGGCATCGCGGTCGGCGGCGGTCTTCACGGCAGGGTTGCACTTCACCCGTGTGCCGAGAGTGGCATAGTCGGCATCGCTGAAGAGCAGATGGGCAACCACTGCCTCGGCGGTAACCCCTGGCAAAGACCGGGTAACGTCGCACGGCTCAAAGAGTTCCAGTTCACGTTGGGTGGAGAGGTGTGCGACGTGGAGCCGCGCCCCATACTCCCTTGCCAGCGTTACGGCATGTGCCGTGGAGGCATAGCATGCCTCGGCAGAGCGTATCTGGGGGTGGAGAGTCACGGGCGGGTCATCGCCAAAGCGCGAGATGATATCGGCCATGGCGCTGTTGACCATCGTCGTATCCTCGCAATGCGCCACGATGGGCAGTGTGGCCTCTGCGAACAGCCGACGCAGTGCGTCGTCGCTGTCGACGAGCATATTCCCCGTGGAGGAGCCCATAAACAACTTGATTCCGGGTACACGGTGATGGTCGAGTTGCCTGAGCAACGCGGTATTGTCGTTGGTAGCACCGAAGAAGAAGGCATAGTTGACATGGCTCTTCCCTGCCGCAATGCGACACTTCTCGTCAAGTGCCTCAATGGTCACCGTCTGCGGCACGGTATTGGGCATGTCGAAGAACGTGGTGACACCGCCATAGGCGGCAGCTCGGCTCTCGCTCTCGATGTCGGCCTTCTGTGTGAGTCCCGGTTCACGGAAGTGCACATGCGTGTCGATGACGCCAGGCATAACGACGCACCCCATGGCGTCTATGCGTCGGTCATAGGAGCCATGGGGTGTGTCTCTGTCAAGGGAAACCTGACTGATGGTATCTCCATCGATGACGATGTGTCCGAATGCGGTTTTTCCCTCGTTGATGATTGTCGCATTCGAGATGAGTGTTCTCATTTGCAGACAAGTATTTAAGGTGCTGCAGCGGCCATGGTGTCGGGCGCGGCGGGTGCTGCCAGGTCGGCAGGAGTGGGTGCCGAGGGTGGCGGCACGGTGGCTGGCGGTGGTGCGGCCGAAGCCTGCGCAGCATTTGTTGGTGGTGTTTCCAGTCCGTTGTTCACATTTTGCAGGTATTGCGCCTCGTTGATATACCACTTCACATAGGGGTCGTTCTTGAACGAATCGGAAGCCTTGCTCATCAGTTCCATCACCCATGGTGACATCTCGGGATAGGAGCCGAAGGTGTAGAGCATGAAGAACCCCGGTCCGAGGACATTGTCGAAATTCTCGCTGATGGAAGTGGTGACCAGCGAGTCGATGCTGCTGTGGATACGTAGTGCCTGCTGCGAGAGACGGGCATTCACTTCTTCCATATCCTCTCCATCCAAGAAGGCGCGTGTCTGTTCATGGTCGAGTTCATTCAATTGCATCGAGAGGCTGGAGAGTGTCGTCATGAACTGGTAGAGCTTGTCGTTGTGGGGTGTACCGCCCCATTCCGTTTTCTGGTTGTTCACCCTTACGGTGATGTCGCCACTCTCGAGCACAAGGGGCAGCCGTCCGGTATTGCCGAATGTGATGAAAGCCATGCGCACGGAATCAGTAGTACCGGCAAAGCCGAACTTCCCGTGTACGACCTCAGTGGAGTCGAGTTCCTTGAGTTGGTTGTCTCCCAATGTCGAGAGATACATCATCCTGCTGTCGAGACTGGAGATGTCTGACGAACCCTCGATATTGTATGATTTCATACACGAAGAGGCAGAAATCAATACTGAAAACACCGCGAAGAAGGATAAATATTTAGTCATAATTTAGGTTGCCATGTGATTTTGGCACACAAAAATACTATGTATAATCGAAGTGAGGAAAAAATTTCATATTATTTTAGGTAATATCGCCCACTTTTACCTTTTTTTAATATCTTTTTCCAACTCGTTGCCTATCCTATGGGTGGAATACATCTGCAGGATGGCTCCCACCAAAACGAAGATGACCCACTTGTTGTAAAAATAGGTGAGATAGGTAATCTTCGACATGAAATGCATGAGGAACTGGTAATAGGTATCGACCATCAGCAATCCTGCGATGATGAAACAGGCACCCGAGAGCAACATGATTTTGCGGAGCCGGCGGATAGTGAAATTGTTGCCTTCGTAACGCTGCTGTGCCTGCATGGCGACGAAGAGGATGGCTCCAACGAGGAATACCCAACAGAACACCCTGGGATGCCACAGGAACGCACAACATCCTGCACCGGCTGCCATGAGGACGGCACCGATGAGATAGACGATAGTCTGCCATTTACTGAGCTGTCGCATGGGCTGCCTCCTCTTCTTCTTCCAGGTCATCACTCAGCACGAAGATGTCTTCGTCGTAGGCTTTCATGAAATAACGCTCGCGGGCAATCTTGCGGATGGCATCGGGATTGCGCTCCAACTCGCTCAGGCGCAGAGAGTCTTTCACGAACCGTGTCTGCTGTTTGTCGATTTCTTCTTCCAACTCACTGATTTGCTTCGAGTAGCGGTATCGCTGCAGCAGACTGTTCTCGCCGACGACAGTGAGCATCACCACACCGAGGATGCCGACGATGATATACTTGAAGCGGTCGAGAAACCGCAGGATGTTTTTTCCGATGTTCATTACATTTCCAATTTGATTTGAGAAGGGAATGGAAGGAAAGTAAAAGGGGAGTTAAAGAGAATGTTTTCGTTAAACCAAATGAGCAGAGCCAAACTTGTTTGTGCTATGCCATGGCGAGAAAACATCGGCGAAGCCAAGTTAAAGGGACGATACCATTGCTTCTGGTGTCCGGCGCTCAATCCCTTGTGACTTGACGCTTACCCATCGACAGTCCTTTCCTGTTTCCTAACCTCCTACTCTTTTTATTCAATCCGCAAATATACTAATAAGTGGGCGGAAAGCCAAATAAATAACATTTTTTTGCTTTCATGGCACTATTTCGCCCATTCAGTTTGTCAATTGAAGATTATTCGCTAAATTCGCCACATCAACAAACACCAAAATCATTTTTATCCATCGCATCATGAAAAGAACAATCATTTCCATAGTCATGGCTACCCTAACACTTGCAGCTTCGGCACAACGTATCAACTACCCCGCGACACCCCGCGACAACACCGTAGACGAATATTTCGGAACGAAAGTGGCAGACCCCTACCGCTGGCTCGAGAACGACACCAGTGCGCAGACCGCCCAATGGGTGGAGGCAGAGAATGCCGTCACCAATGCCTTCCTGAACCGCATACCACAGCGCAAGCGACTGCTTGAGCGGCTCCAGCAGGTGGCCAACTACGAGCGGTCGGGCATCCCCTTTGAGAAGTACGGGAAATGGTATTTCTACAAGAACGACGGTCTGCAGAACCAAAGCGTGATGTATGTGATGGATGAACTGGGCGGCACCCCGCGTGTGTTCCTCGACCCCAACCAACTGAGCAGCGACGGCACGGTGGCCCTGCAGAGCGTGGCGTTCTCGCACAACGGCAAATATGTGGCCTATAGCATCTCGCGCAGCGGCTCCGACTGGCAAGAAATCTATGTGCTCGACGCTGCTACCGGCCAGCAACTCGACGACCATATCCTCTGGACGAAGTTCAGTGGTGCCGCCTGGCATGGCGACGGGTTCTACTACAGCGCCTACGACCCTGTGGAGGGCAACGAGTTGTCGGCAGTGAACGAGTGCCACAAGATATACTACCACCGCATCGGCACGCCCCAGAGCGATGACGAATTGTTCTACATGAACCCCGCCTATCCCAAGCGGTTCTATGGCGTGGGAGTGAACGAGGAAGAGACCATCATGGTGCTCTACGAGAGCGGTGCCGGGTCGGGTAACAACCTGTTTGTAAGAGACTTGCGCAAGGAGAACTCACAATTCCTGCAGATGACCTCTGACATGGACTACCAATACGACTTTGTGGAGAACATCGGCGACACGATGTACTTACAAACCAACTACGATGCGCCCAAAGGCAAAATCGTGACTGCCGACCTGCATAATCCCGGCATCAACAACTGGCGCACCATCGTGGCAGAAGGCGACGGTGTGGTGGAGTCGGCCGACATCATCGACAACCATCTTCTGGTGACCTATACCCAGGATGCGTCGACCCACGCCTTCCTCCACACCCTTGACGGCAAGATGCTACGTGAGATACATCTGCCATCTGTGGGCAGTGCCGGTTTCAGCGGGAAGAAAAACCGCAAGGAGTGCTTCTATTCGTTCAGTTCGTTTACCGTGCCCGGCACCATCTACCGCTACGACATCGCCACCGACCAGAGCACGGTCTACTATGCGCCGAAGGTGGGTTTCCGCACCAGCGACTTCGTGAGCGAACAGGTGTTCTTCACCAGCAAGGACGGCACTCGCGTGCCGATGTTCCTCACCTACAAGAAAGGGCTGAAGCGCAACGGCAAGAACCCCACGCTGGTATATGGCTACGGTGGTTTCAACATCGGCCTCACGCCCTCGTTCTCTGCCATGCGCATCCCCTTCCTCGAGAAGGGTGGCATCTATGTGATGGTGAACCTCAGGGGCGGCAACGAGTATGGTGAGGAATGGCATCTCGCCGGCACGAAGATGAGGAAACAGAACGTGTTCGACGACTTCATCGCTGCCACGGAGTGGCTCATCGCCCAGCGTTATACCAGTGCAGAGAAAGTGGCCATACAAGGTGGTTCAAATGGTGGCCTGCTTGTAGGTGCGTGCATGACACAGCGGCCCGACCTCTTCGCCGTAGCCATACCGCAAGTCGGTGTGATGGACATGCTCCGCTATCATAAGTTCACCATCGGGTGGAACTGGGCTCCCGACTATGGCACGAGCGACGACAGCCGCGAGATGTTCGAATACCTCCTGGGCTACTCACCACTCCATAACCTGCGCCCAGGAACGGCCTACCCCGCCACCCTCGTCACTACCGCCGACCACGACGACCGTGTGGTGCCTGCCCACTCGTTCAAGTTTGCCGCCACGCTGCAGGCTTGCCAGACGGGCAACAACCCGGTGCTCATCCGCATCGACTCGAAGGCGGGTCACGGTGGCGGCAAGCCCATGGCGAAGGTGCTGGAAGAGCAGGCCGACATCTATGGCTTCATCATGTATCACTTAGGGATGAAATAAATATGCCGATTGAAAATTGAAGATGTGAATCGCGTTCTTTCACTTTAACCAGCAAGGCTTCGGCCTTGCTTTTTTATTCATCCCAAACTCTGTCAGAGGTATACGGCTTGAAATCATCATCATCGAAATAGCCCATATTGGCATCACCGTCACCTGTACCCTGGCCACCCCAGCCGGGACCACCCGGTCCGCCTGTAATGGTCTGCGCCAAGACAGCCATATGTTCCATGGCATACCACTCGCAAATGGGAATCATATATGTCTTTTTCATCGTTGCTTCCTTTCTTTTTTGGTTAATTATCTCACAACTACTTTCTTGTTGTTGATGACATAGACACCATGGGGAAGGCTGTTCATCACTTTCTCAGCACGTCCCATATACATGCCACTTACACTGTAGACATCACCGCTCGTCATTTCACGGCCGTCGACACTCAAGCCTTCGATAGTGGTGGGCTCACCGTCGACCACGAACAAGGTGTTGGCTTGTTGTGCGGGTTCAAAATCCTCGAACTCGAAATAGCCACGGAACGCTTTCATTAAGATGCTCACTTCGTTGTAATAGAACTTGTTGTTCTTGATGTAGACCAAAGGATGGCCGTTTTCAGCATAATAATCATCATACATCAACGTACCATGGAAGAAATCGTTGCTCACCTGGTAATGGATATCATACTCGTCGGGCCACACTACAACGTCTTTAACAGTGAACTCCTCCAATTCATTCTCCGACTTGATCAAATAGGGATGGTTGGCTTCAAGCCCATCCTCTATTGTCTCAAAGAGCACGATAAGAACATTCTCATTCTCAGAGGAAATTTCTGTGCCGTCGAACTCAGCAAGTTGCATACCCTCACCGAAAATCTCCATCAACTGGTCGTATGACAGTTCAAAAGGCAAACAGAGGGTAGACCAGACACCAGCACTCACATGACGTTTCACAATCACATCTTCAGGAAATTCAGACTCAATAGGTAGATATGTATCGGTGTCTAAAAGTACTCTGGCAGCATAAGGGACTACATTGAGAACGAGGGTCTGCGAGCGGCCGAGAATTTTATCGTCGGAAGCGAATTCAATCCTCGTTGTCCCAAAAGGATATTCTCCAATTTCTATATCCTCGTCGGCTTCGACGTAGAAAGAGAAGAGTTCGATACCTTCACCAAAAGGCATGGTATTATTATCAGGCTGGGTACCGAGAAACACATTGGCTTGATCACTTTCACGACAAGAGTATTGAAGTTCCATATTGGGGTTATTTGCCGATACTTCCGCACCCAATTGGGCCGATACAACATGGAAACCCATGGGGAGCAGTAATTCCACTTGGAATCCATAGAAATCCACATCACCATCACAATCGTAACAGACTGAGACCTTGCTTTTTTTGCCCTGCATCACATCTACTTCGTCTACCGTAAAATAAGCATTGGCAGCAGGCCTAGTTTTGATTCTCTTGCTGTCGTCAACATTACTGTTATTGCTCAAGAGAGAATAATATGGATTAAAACAGCCTACGATTTTCTGTACATCTGTCACAGTGATTTCTTCGTCATTGTTCATGTCGGCGTTCTCAAAGAAAAAAGTCTCAGGAGGATTGCCCAGAATATAGTCTCGGGTTACAGTGTAATCCAAAAAAGTAATTATTCCGTCACCATCCGCATCACCGGAAAGGGAACTTTGAAGCACTTTCAAGGGACCATCACCGTTTTCAGATTGCGCCGAAGCGGTGACACACAAGGCAACAAATGCCAATAGAGTAAATAGTTTTTTCATGATTCCAGGTTTATTGTTACAAGTTATTAAGTTTCTCTTTGGAGAGGATTAAACATTGGCAAATATAGGAACATTTCCTCAATCCGACAAATATTTATCCAGAAAAAGAAAAAGAAAAAGAAAAACAAATCCAAATTTCACATCCGAGCAGCTCTCACCCCGCTATATCTTGAGCGGTTGGCAGACGGCTCCTTTCAGAGTATAAATTGCCTTTACCGCGTAAATTATGTCAATTTTTTAAGTTGACTCAATCTTCAATCTTCAATTTTCAATTTTCAATCTTCAATTTTCAATAAAAAAATACTTATCGTTTCGTCACGGAGAGAATCCAGTCGGAGATGTCGTTGAGCACCTCGGGGGCGATGGTTTCCTCGATGCTGAAACTCTGAGAGAGACTGCCCGTGGGATTGTGCTGGAACAAATGGCTCAGACCGGGATAGACCTTGATGAGGTTGTGCTTGTTCTTGGGCAGGTTACTCTCCAACGCCGGGGTATTGAACACGGGCGGCACATTGAGGTCGTTCTCTGCACCTAAGGCAAACACCGGACAGAGGGTCTTCTGCACGTAAGGAGTCAAGTCCATATCGATGAAATAGTCCATCCACTTGCCACTGGAACTCTTCTTCAGGTAATCGCGGGCGGCTTCCGTCGTCTTCACCATGTCGGAGGTCATACCCTGTGAGCGTCCTATCAGGTTGAGTTGATGAACCATCATCGTGTCGATGCGACCGGCAGGCCCTGCCAGACTGACGATGAAATCCGGCACCCCTTCGCTGCCAAGCATGAAGGCGATGGCACCCCCCTCGCTATGCCCCATGATGCCCACCTGTCGGAATTTCTTCAGGCTTTTCAGATACTGGATTCCCGCACGAGCATCCTCGGCGAAGTCGGCGGTGGAAGCATCGGCAAAGTCACCTGTCGAGGCAGCCGTGCCACGGTCGTCGTAGCGCAAACTGGCAATGCCATGGCGGGCAAGCCAGTCGGCGAGCACGAGGAAGGGCTTGTGCTTGAACAACTCCTCGTCGCGGTTTTGTGCCCCGCTGCCCGTCACCATGATCACCACCGGACATTTTTTCTTCTTATAGCCCACGGGATAAGTGAGCGTGCCAGCCAAAGTGACATTGGCGGCAGCGTTGACGAAGGTCACTTCCTCTGTCGTGTAAGGAAAAGGAGGTTGTGGTTCCTGTGGGCGGTTGATGGTCACCTCTCCCGGCTCGAAATCGAGTTTGAATCCCATTCCCTGCCAGAAAGTGCCCTTCAACTTGCCATCGACAAGTTTTCCCGAATAACTGACGTTGGCGGCCTTGATGACGGCATGTATGGAGTCGGCAGAGAGCCACTTCACCTCCATGGGCACATGGTCGGCCCCTTGTTCCAGGACATCAAGCGACACGGTCTTAGCGTCTTGGTCGATATGCAGCAGCACCGTTAGTGTCTGCAGGCCTGCCACCAACTTCCCTTTCCATGGACCATTCAACTCCTGGGCATGGACAGACAAAGGAAGGAGGGCAAGGAGGAAGAGGATTTTTTTCATGTGAATAGCGTTTAAATCAACTTTTGCAAGTTATGGAACTCTAGTTTCGCATTCGCTCAACTAACGGAAGTTAAAGGGAAGTTATAAGGAAGTTAAAGGGGAGTTAAAGGGACATATGCCCTTTAAATGACCTTTTGGGGAGAGTTTTTGTCATATCTCTACGAATAGACTTGAATTTTTAATCCCAACCGCGAAGGGTGATGTGGTTGAAGGCCTCCTGCATGTCGTGGGCATAACGAAGCATAAACCCTTCGTCCCAAGGCATGCCAAGGCGGTCGGCATAGCGGCTGGTCACATCCTTGTTGGTCTTAGTATCAGTGAATTTCTTGACAGTAAGGGCTGTGCCGTCGTCGGCAGCCCCCGCATACCATCGCGTCTCCACTTTCACCCCTTTTTCTTCCTCACCCGAATAGAAATAGAAGACGAGTGACTCTTCGGCATCGAAGAGGAACTCCTCGTAGGTGTTGACGTTCCCCTTGACGGTGCGGCGGAGGAGGTTGAGTTTATAATATGGTATTTCCGGACCCTCGACGATGCCGACGGTATAGAAGAAGTCTTGTGTGACGACGGCGAGATGGCCATCCGACTTTTCACGCTGTGTGACGCTGACCTTGTTGTCGGCAGAACGGCTCGCATTGGCCTGTGCCTCGCTGTACAACTTACGAATATAAGCTACCTTGTCTTTCGACTGCTGCGTATGCTGTGCCATGACAGGCATGGCAAAGAGAGACGCCATGATAATCATGGCAAAGGAAGTGAGTTTTAAAGACATTTCTTATTTAAAATTTTAGATTGAAGATTAGGAATTACCTTTAGATTTTGTCCAAGGCCTGACGGATGTCGTCGAGGATGTCGTCTACGTCCTCGATGCCCACGGAGAGGCGAATGAGGTCGGGCGCGACACCTGCCTCACGCAACTGCTCGTCGGAGAGCTGGCGGTGGGTATGGCTGGCGGGATGGAGCACACAGGTGCGGGCATCTGCCACATGGGTGACGATGTTGATCATCTCGAGCGAGTCCATGAACTGTATGGCGGTCTCGCGGTCGCCCTTCAGTCCGAAGGCGATGACGCCGCATGAGCCGTTGGGCAGGTATTTCTGTCCGATGGCATAGTAGTGGTCGCCGGGCAGTCCGCAGTAGTGCACCCATGCCACCCTTGGGTCGTCGTTGAGGAACTCTGCCACACGCTGTGCATTGGCACAGTGTCGCTGCATTCTCAGGTGCAGTGTTTGCAGGCCCATGTTGAGCAGGAAAGCATTTTGTGGGGCGGGGATGCTTCCAAGGTCGCGCATGAGTTGTGCTACGAGTTTGGTGGTGTATCCCATCTTTCCGAAGGCCTTCACATAGGTGAGTCCGTGATACGACTCGTCGGGCGTGGTGAGTCCTGGGTATTTCTCGGCATGTGCCATCCAGTCGAAGTTGCCGCTGTCTACCACAGCCCCTCCTACCTGTGTGGCCAGACCGTCCATATATTTGGTGGTGGAGTGAGTCACGATGTCGGCACCCCATTCGAAGGGCCGGCAGTTGATGGGGGTGGCGAAAGTGTTGTCTACGATGAGTGGCACGCCATTGCGGTGCGCGATACGTGCGAATTTCTCAATGTCGAGAACGGCGCAGCCTGGGTTGGAGATGGTCTCGCCGAACAAAGCCTTGGTATTGGGCTGGAATGCCTTCTGTATCTCTTCCTCGCTTGCCTCAGGTGATACAAAAGTGCACGCTATGCCCAGTTTCTTCAATGTAACGCCGAAGAGGTTGAAGGTGCCTCCGTAGATTTCGTTCGAGGTGACCACATGGTCGCCCGCCTCACAGATGTTGAACAGGGCGTAGAAGTTGGCAGCCTGTCCGCTGGAAGTGAGCACGCAGCCCACACCGCCCTCGAGGGCAGCTATCTTGGCAGCCACCGCGTCGTTGGTGGGGTTTTGCAGACGAGTGTAGAAATAGCCTTCCTTCTTCAGGTCGAAGAGTTGTGCCATCTCGTCGGAGTCGTCGTACTTGAATGTAGTGCTTTGGATAATGGGCAGTTCGATGGGTTCACCGTTCTTGGGCTTGTATCCTGCGTGAATGCAGAGTGAAGCCGTTCTCAAATTCTTTTTCATATCTTATCATTAATTCAAGTTTCGCATTCGCTCAACTAATGGAAGTTAAAGGGAAGTTATAGGGAAGTTATAAGGAAGTTAAAGGGACATATGCCCCATTCATTACCATTTGGAGGTATATTTTTCCCTATCTGAATAACTTTAACCCTATTGTAGCCCTTAAATATTCCTACCTGCGAAAGTTGTGTTTAAAAAATAATTGTGCAAAAGTAGAAAAAAACTGCCATTCAACAAAATAATCATGTTGTTTTATCAGCTCTTTTTCAAGCGAACTCTTTTTTTCACAGAAAACGATTGTTTCTCCATTATATTTTTATAGTTTTGCAGCAGATATAAAACAAGGATATAAAACAAGGATAATTTCTACAATTCATTCCCAAAACAAAAAGACTATGAAAAAGATAGTATTGATGGCCATTGCCATGATATTTACAATGGGTGCGAAAGCACAAAACATCCCTGTTGGCATGCGGATGGAAATAGCCGAGTCGGAGAGCGACAAAGGCGAATACTCTATCTTCACCTATATGGATGAGGACGGCACCTTCGGATACTACCTCGGGCTTGGCAGGGTGACGCATCTCTTAGGGCTTATACGCGACGACATCACCGATGCCGCATTCGATGACATCAAGGAGACCTGCATCTGCCTCGGTGCCACCTCCGACGAGGCCTTTGCCACGCTGGATGCCATATTGGACCTCTTCGACAAGGACGTGGACACTACCATGGAGTTCAAGGGGCGTGCATCAACCGGCAGCGAACGGCTCGGCGAGCCCAACACCTCCACCTGTGTCGTACAGAAGAAGCCGTTGGGCGGCAAACGTCTGGAGTTTCTCTTCAATACGAGCAAGCATCAGGCCAAGACTTACCTCACCAAGTCGGTTGTCAAGGAACTGCGTATGGAGTTCAAGATCGACAAGAAACTCCATCCCAAACAGCATAGGTAACTCAGCGCATGTTATCCAAGACAAACTGTTTGTGAGCGACATAGAAAAAACTCGCTGCTCTCCCATTTGACAAAGATGGGTCTACCGAAAAAGACAATGGGGAAATGAAGATCGATACATCTTCTTTCCCCATTGTCTTTGTTTTCCCATCCCTCATTATTTGGGGTGGTGGTAAAATTGCTGAAAATCAGCAAAAAGGTGGAGCTGGCGGGAGTCGAACCCGCGTCCAAACAAGGAAACCATAAGCTTTCTACACGCTTATTCCAGACTTTGGTTTTCGAGCTGCAGCAAGACCTGGACCACCAACTACAGCCTTATCCCCTGAATTTCATCACGCCATCGGGGCCTGACGCGACTATTTCCGATTTACCTGCGCCGCTGGGTCCTCAGATTCGGAACAACATCCTTGGAGCGACGTCTCGTCCCGTCACCTGGTGGCGGGATAAAGCCAGTAATCTACTGTACTTCGATTAGGCAGCGAGAGCATACTGATTGTTGCCAATTAATTTTCCGACCGAATGGATTAAGGAGTATACAGCCGTCACTCCGCGTGCTTACCTACCATCTCAACTTGCTGTCAAATCCAGTCAACCCCGTTTTTATAAACAGTTGAAAGTCTGCAACTTGTCAATCTGATATTCCCTCATGTCGATGATGGCGCCACATGATTGTCGTTGCTCACCAAGACTTTGGGGCTGCAAATATACAACAAATTCCGCAACCCCCAAATTTTTTGGGGAAAAAATTTGGGGGCTGCAACTGATTGGATTGAAAATTGGAAACTGAAGGGACGAATGTCGTCGCTCCCCTACCCTCTATTCCTGTCATAAGCATAAACGACCTTTGCCAAAGGACGGATGTCCTCTGGCAAAGGGATAGTATGGGTAAAAAACTGCTTATTATTTCAGTGTGATGTTCTCGATGATGGCTTTCACCTCGGGGTCGTCGATGGAGATGTTATAGACGGAGATGAGCATCAGGCCCTTTTCGGTAAGTTTGGTATAGAGGGTGCTGGTCTTCTTCTCCTCCTTCACTGCCACGTTGAAGGTGTTGTTGCCGTACTTGACGTCGCCCTTGTCGGTGTAACCGGCGTTGACATTGCCCGAGTTGGCCTCTGCAGGCTCGCTGGTACGGTCGGGATAGGCATAGATGGTCATGGTAGCCCAGCCTTCATCCAGTTTCTTCATGATGCGGAAGTTGGTGTCGGAATTGTTTGAATTCTGCTCCCAAGTCGTGGGCACGACGAGTGAGTAGTACTGGGTTTCTACAGTCTCACCTTCGATTTTGGTGATTCCATTACCACAAGAAGCCATAACGATTACTGCGAGTGCAGCCATTGCAAAATTGAAAATTGCTTTCATAATTGTTTTTAATGATTAATTTAATGTTTAAAATAGAAAATGTTACTTCGTTTCCAAGGGGGCAGTCAGGTCGTCTTTTCTCACGTAGTCGCGGAGTTTGCGCTCCAGCAATTCGTTGATTTTCTCCTCCAGTTTTTGCCCCATGACATCCTCCATCTTAAGCAGATGCTCGAGATACCACATGGAATAGTCCATAGCAGAATCCTGATAATTGTTCTTTGCCATGACGGGTGATGTTTTACGGTTGCAAAGTTCGGCATAAACAGTGCTTTTCGGCTTATCATTTCGTGAAAAAAACTTATCATTTCGTGAAATTTGGACAATCAGGGATATTTTTAAAAGAAAAACAAACCATTTTTCATACCTGATGTTGATTATTTTGCTTTAAAACACCTCAGCACCGCGAGGACCACAATTGATATCAAGACGGCGGAAAGCCACCACTTCACCGTGAAGTTTCGCTTCACCGTTTGCGTTTTGACCGTCTGCCGGTTTTTCACTGCCTGCAGCGAGTCGGCGTTGTGGCGATAGGCATGGACAGTATCTGTGACATATATCATATGCCACCGCTCCCGCAGGGTTTCCACCCTCACGGTGTCGGTACGGGCGGAGTCTTGCCTTAGGGTGATGACATGCACCGTGTTTTCCCTCAAGGTATCGGCGCGGGAACGATGCGCAGACAGTCGTATGGTGTCGGTATGGAAGGTGTGCAACGTGTCGTGGACGACTATCTGTTCGGTTAACGTTTTCCGTGGGGTGCAGGAGGGCATCACAGTCCATGCCATGAAAATCGCTGCCAGTGTCATCATCCGATATGACACTGGCAGCGCTGTTATCTTTCTCATATTTCACAAGGTTTTGGTTCGTGCGCAAAGATACGCACCCCGACACCATTTACCTTGTCATTTTCGTAGGCTCCATGTTTTTGCTATACCATTTCTGGAACACGTAGAGGTTCCACAGTTTGTTCTTGTGGTTCTCCTTCCCGGTGAAGTGCTCATGAAGGACGGTCTGGATGAAGTCGTAGTTGAAAAGTCCCTGGCGTGCTATCATTTCCCTGCTGGTGAGCCGTTCCAGGTCTTCGCGGAGGTCCTCACGGAGCCACCGGTCTACCGGCACGTCGAAGCCTTTCTTGGAGAAGCGAAGAGTGGCTTCGGGGAGTAGGTCCTTGAATGTCTCCTTCAGGATGTATTTCTTGTTGCGTCCATTCAACTTCAGTCTATCGGGCATGGCTAGAGCCAGTTCCAAGATGCTGCTGTCGATGAACGGGGCACGGTTTTCCAGTGAGTTATACATACAGGCGCGGTCGATTTTGGGGAACATGCACCCCTCGAGCACGCTCTCCACGTCGAGCAACTGCTGCTTCTGCAAGAACGAATAGCGATCGCTCATTGCATCGTATCGCTGCTGGTAGAGCGGTTTGATATCCTCATAGTTCCCTGCTGAGAGCAACTCCTTACGTTGCTCGTCGGTGAAGCCCTGGCAGAGCATGCCGTAATACAGGCCGAACCCACTCTCCTGCGACGAGCGGATGACTTTTTTCATCTTCCTGAGGATGTTGTTGGTATAGCCATTGATGGGGCACACCGCCACCATCTTCTCGAACACCACACGCAATGCCTTTGGCACACGCTTGTAACGACGTGCGTAATAGTCGGCCAAGTATTTTTGGTAGCCAGCGAACATTTCATCCGCACAATCACCGGTAAGCACAAACTTCACGTCTTTCCGTGCCAGTTTCGCCACATAATACGAGGGGATGGCAGAAGAGTCGCCGAAAGGCTCGTCGTAATAGGCTATCAGGTCGTCGAGGTCATTGATTACATCCTTATACTGCAGCGTGTATTTGGTATGTTTTGCCCCGATATGGCGTGCCAGCAGTTCGGCACGGGCTGTTTCGTCACACTCCCGCTCATTGAAACCGATGGAGAAGGTGCGTATGGGTTCATCGGACAACTCGTTCATCAGGCAGCAGACCACACTCGAATCGATGCCGCCGCTGAGGAATGCCCCTGGGGGCACGTCGCCCACCATGCGTTTCCTTACCGACTCCTTGAGCAGCGTCCTCAACCTCGCCTTTGCCTCCTCTTCAGTGATGTCGAGCGGTTGTACCACCTCCTGCACACGGTAGTAGGTGTGGGTAGTGATGCTGTTGTCGCGCGAGATGGTGGTCCATGTGCCTGGCATCATCTTGCGTATGGGAAGGTAGATGGTATACGGTGCCGGAACATAGTCGAGGGTAAGGAAGAGATTGAGCGCAGTCTTGTCGATGCCGAAATGCCGTTCGCGTGGATTGAATGCCTTGAGTTCTGAAGCGAAGCGGAAGCCATCGGGTTCCTGGATATAGAAGAGCGGTTTTTCTCCATACCGGTCGCGGGCAACATGCACCTCACCCGTGCGCCGGTCATAGATAGCGAAGGCGAACATCCCCTCCAACTTCTCCAGACAAGAGCGCAAGCCGTAGTGAAGGTAAGCCTGTGCCACCACTTCGGTGTCGGTATTCGTATTGAACGTCGCTCCCCGCTGTATCAGTTCCTCCCGCAACTCCTGGAAGTTATACACCTCGCCATTATACACGATGACAACGTTGCCGTCGTCTACCATCAGCGGCTGATGACCTGTCTCGATGTCGATGATGGAAAGCCGGCGGTGCGACAATGCCACACGCCCATCCACGAACACCCCGCTATCGTCGGGACCGCGCCGCGTCATGCGGTCGTTCATCTCATGGATTTCTCTCTCGTCGGCATTGCCGTTAAAACATATGATTCCTGCTATTGCGCACATTTATCTAAAGGAATGGAAGGGGAGTTAAAGGGAAGTTAAAGGGACATATGAATTTCTCGTTCAGCCTATTGTTCAGCCTCTGAGTCAGCCTTTGACGAAACAGTTATTGTGTCCCTTTAACTTCCCGATTCACCTTTTTCGATATTTATTGTAAAGGGTGATTTCAATTATTTCTTCTCTTGGACATTTACATTCAAACGTCCTACAGGGAACATGAAGCCACGGTCCTTGAGTTGCTGGTACACCGTCTCGTTCATGTAGAAATACACCGTCCAGTAGTCCTCGGTCTTGCACCAGGTACGGGTATTGACGATGACGCCCTTCTCACCAAATTCAGTGATACCTGTCCATGGCTCTGCTACCACCGGAGAGTCGTCTACCGGTCCCTGCACGATAAGCGGGTTGGCAGACTGCACTTCGTAAATGGCAGCCTTCACCTTGTCGAGGTCGGTGCCATAGGCGAAAGTATAGTCGAGGTCGACACGGCGGTATTTCTCCTTGGTATAGTTCTTCATGGCCCCCGTGGAGAGACCACCATTGGGGATTATCACCGTCTGGTTGTCGATGGTGGTGATGATGGTGTTGAAAATCTGAATTTCCTTTACAATACCCATGAAGCCCTGTGCCTCGATGAAGTCGCCTACCTTGAAGGGTTTGAAGAGGAGAATCATCACGCCTCCAGCGAAGTTCTGCAACGTGCCGCTGAGGGCCATGCCAATAGCAACGCCAGCCGAAGCAAAGAGGGCGATGAATGAAGACGTCTCGATGCCGAGGATGGAGATGATGATGATAATCAGCACGAGCCAGAGCACTACACTGATGATGCTCTTGAGGAAAGTGTAGAGCGATGGGTCTACATTGCTCTTCTTCAGCGCTTTCTTGGTGAGTTTGTTGATCCATTTGATAATCCACCGTCCGATGAGGTAGACGACAATGGCGATGATGAGGTTCTTGAAGAAGTTCATCGCCCAAATACCCAGCAGTGAATACGTTTCCGGGGATAGGATTTTTTCTAACATTTCATGGTAGTTTTTAATGAATCACGGCATGAATACGAAACACGCTTCAGTGGCGGGAGGAAATGCCGTGGCGCCGTGAACCCACATGGACACCCTCCCTGTCCAACAGTGCAAAAATAGTAAGAATATTTGAAAGTGGAGCCCTCGCTTAAGGAAAAAATGCCGTCATTTCGCTTTTTTTCGAAGAAAAACCACTACCTTTGCAACAATTTTGCAAAAAACGGGTTATATATAATAGGAACGTAAAAGGACCACGATCGATTGGCGAGAGTATATTCTGAGCAGGCGGCGAGCCTGGCATACAGCCACGACGCGATGAATGCCTTTCAGCGCGGCGTGAAGCGGGTCACAGACTTTGTCTGTGCCCTGTTTGGCCTTGTCGTTCTCTCTCCGCTGTTCCTCGTCATTGCCCTGATTATGATAATCCAGAAGAACGGTCCGGTATTCTTCGCCCAGGAGCGCATAGGCTATGGCGGCAAGCCCTTCACCATCTACAAGTTCCGCACGCTGAGCACCGTGGTCGAGGACGAGGGTCCTCAACTCGTGGCGAAGAGCGACAGCGTGAAATCCACGCCCCTTGAGCGTTTCCTCCGCGAACATCACCTCGACGAACTGCCCCAGTTGTGGAACGTCCTTGTGGGCGACATGTCGCTGGTGGGTCCCCGTCCGGAGCGCAAGTATTTCATTAACCAGATCATGGAACACACCCACGACTACGAACTGATATACCAGATGCGACCCGGCCTTACTTCCGAGGCCACCCTCTACAACGGCTACACCGACACCATGGAGAAGATGCTCAAGCGTCTCGACATGGACATCAGGTACCTGGAGCACCGGTCGCTGGGCCTTGACATGAAAATCATTCTAAGTACGATATACAACGTGCTGAGCGGGAAGAAATTCTGAGCCCAGCCTACAACCACATGAACATATGAGAAAGACAGTAATCCTCTTCTTGGTGGCCTTGCTGTTGCCCCTATGTGCAGCGGCACAGTCGTCGATGACCGACGATCAGGTGTTCCGCTTCATCATCAAGGAGCACGAGGCCGGCACCACCCAACAGCAAATCGTGGTGCAACTGATGCAGCGTGGTGTCGACATCACGCAGATCAGGCGTGTACGCAAGAAATATGAGCGTCTGGCTAAGGAACAGGGCCTCGGCACGATGTCGAACGATACGGAGTCGTCGGACGACCGCACACGCAACCGCAAGAAGCAACAGTCGCAATATCAAGACTCGCAATACGACGACCGCATGCAGGACTACATGAAAGATGCCACCCGCTACAATCAGGGCATGCAGATACGTCCAGAGCAGATGAACACCACCCGCACATGGGACGAGAACGACGACGACTTCCTTGAGTTCCAGGACGAGCTCAACGAATGGCTTCCCGGCGACACCATCACGATGTACGAGAACCTCGTGGAGCAGATGAAACGCCAGAAGAAGAAGATCTACGGCCACGACCTGTTCAACAACAAGAAACTCACCTTTGAGCCCAACATGAACATTGCCACGCCCGAGAACTATCGTCTGGGCCCTGGCGATGCCGTGTATATCGACATCTACGGCGCGTCGCAGAAGACCATTGAGGGCACGGTGTCGCCCGACGGCACCGTGGTCATCGAGGGATTTGGCCCGGTGGCAGTGGGCGGCATGACCGTGGCCCAGGCCAACTCCGCCATCAGATCGCGCCTCGGCTCCCGTTACCAGAGTTCGAAACTCCGTCTCACCGTGGGCGAGACACGCTCGATCATGGTGAACGTGGTGGGCGACGTAAAGACCCCCGGCACCTTCACCCTCTCTGCCTTCGCCACGGTGTTCCATGCCCTCTACATGGCTGGTGGCGTGAAAGACATCGGTACGCTGCGCAACATCAAAATCTACCGCAACAGCCAACTCATCTCCACCGTCGACATCTACGACTATCTCCTCAACGGCCGTCTCTCCGGCAATGTGCGCCTTCAAGACAACGATATGATTATGGTAGGGTCGTACGATTGCCTCGTGGTCATCGACGGCAAGGTGAAGCGCCCGATGTACTATGAGATGAAGCGCAACGAGAGCCTTGCTGCCCTCATCAAGTATGCCGGCGGCTTCACAGGCGATGCCTACAGGCAGTCGGTGCGCGTGATACGCAAGACCGGCCGCGAATATTCCATCTACAACGTCGACGAATTCGACATGTCGTCGTTCAAGCTTGCCGACGGCGACTCCATCACCGTCGACTCCATCCTCGACCGCTGGAGCAACATGGCCGAAGTGAAGGGTGCCGTGTTCCGTCCCGGCATGTACCAGGTGGGCGGTGAGATTACCAGCGTGCGCTCCCTCATCGAGCATGCCGAGGGTCTGCGCGAGGAAGCCTTCACCCCCCATGCCGTGATGCATCGCATGAAGGCCGACCGCACCCTTGAGGTGCTCCGTCTCGACATCGACGGCATCCTCAACGGCACGAAGGCCGATGTGGAACTGAAGCCCAACGACGTGCTGTTCATCCCCACACGCCAGGACCTGATGGAAAACCAGACGCTTACCATCCATGGCGAGGTGCACTACCCCGGCATCTACCGCTATGCCTCCAACGAGACCATAGAAGACTTCATCCTTCAGGCCGGCGGACTCACCGAGACCGCCTCGACCATGAAGGTCGACGTGTCGCGCCGTGTCACCAATCCCAACGCGCTGACCACCGACTCCATCATCGCCCAGACCTTCAGCCTCGCGCTGAAAGACGGTTTCGTGATTGAAGGAGAGCCTGGCTTCACGCTGATGCCCTTCGACGAGGTGTATGTACGCAAGAGTCCGGGCTCATACAAGCAGCAGAACGTGATGATTGAGGGCGAGGTGATGTTTGCCGGCACCTACACCATCTCGTCGAAGAACATGCGCCTGAGCGACCTCGTGCGCACTGCCGGCGGCGTGAACGACCGCGCCTATGCCAAGGGTGCCCGTCTGGAGCGCCGCTACACCCAGGAGGAGCGTCTGAATGCCATCGAGGCGCAGAAGAAAGCACGCGAGCAAGCCGAGCTCAACCTCCAGGAGCAGATGGCCAGGAGCGGCAATGCCAACTTTAACCTGAGCGACCTGAGCCAGCAGGCACAGTCGCAGCAGTTGAAGAAATATGAAGTGGGCGAAACCTATCCCGTGGGTATCGACCTGGAGGAGGCCATCAACAATCCCGGTGGCGACGAGGACATCGTGCTTCGCGAGGGCGACCGCATCATCGTGCCACAATACACCGGAACGGTGAAGATCAGCGGCGAGGTGATGCACCCCAACTCCGTGGTGTTCGAGGCCGGCAAGAAAGCGAGTTTCTACATCGACCAGGCCGGCGGTTACGGCACCAACGCCCGGAAGCGCCAGGCCTATATCATCTACATGAGCGGCAAGGTGGCGAAGGTGAGCCACGGAGCCAAGCCACAACCCGGCTGCGAAATCGTGGTGCCGTCGAAAGCCATCACCAAGACCACCATGCAGGAGCGCCTGAGCATCGCCACCGCCGTGGGTTCGTTTGCCGCCATCATCGCCACCATCGTCAACATCATCAAGTAGGTTGCCCGTCATGACCATGCGGGCATGACACCCATCGCGCAGGCTTATGATAGACGTGAAGAAACTGTTTGGCACCGACGCACGCACCGCCCTGATGTGGAAAAACATCCTCGTATCGTTTCTCATCAAGGGATGGTCGGGGGTGGTCACACTGTTGCTTGTGCCCGTCACCCTGCACTGCCTTGGCGACTACAAGAACGGCATCTGGATAACCGTGAGCACGATGCTCATCTGGATCGACAACCTCGACATCGGCCTTGGCAACGGCATGCGCAACAACCTTGCCACCCATCTCGCCCACGGCGACACCACACGCGCACGGGAGTGCGTCACCTCGACATTCGTGATGCTCGTGGTCATCATCATCCCCGTGATGCTTGTCACCATCGGCCTGGCCCATGCCATCGACCTCTACGGTTTCCTCAACGTCGACCCCGACAAGGTGAGCGACCTCACCCAGGTGGTAATCGTCTCCATCATCTTTGTCGCAGCGACGTTCATCTTCAAGTTCATCGGCAACCTCTACCTCGGCCTGCAGTTGCCTGCCGTGAACAACCTGCTCGTCACTGCGGGCCACACACTTGCCCTTGTCGGCACCTATGCCGTGTATCTTTCGGGCAGCCGCTCGCTGATGCAAGTGGCCATCGTCAACACCTGCGCCCCACTGGTGGCCTACCTTCTCGCCTATCCCTATACGTTCTACGTGCGCTACCCGGAGTTGCGCCCGTCGATCAAGTTCTTCAATCTCCAGGCGGTGAAGGGACTCTTCAATATCGGCGTGAAATTCTTCGTCCTGCAGATTGCGGGCATCCTGCTCTTCATGACGTCGAACATCCTCATATCGAAACTCTTCGACCCCGCGATGGTGACCCCATACCAAATAGCCTACCGCTACTTCAGCATCGTGATGATGCTCTTCACCATCGTCAGCGCCCCCTTCTGGACCGCCACCACCGATGCCTGGGAGCGTGGCGACAAGGCCTGGGTCACCACGTCGAGACGCAGCATGGACAAAATCATGCTGGTCGTGGCAGCCGCCCTCGCCCTTATGACCCTTGTCTCGGCACCCGTCTACAAGGTGTGGGTAGGCGATGTGGAGATACCCTTCACGCTGAGCGTGCTCATGGCCATATACATGTATGTCATCCTGGCCAGCATGAGTTACTCCTACTACCTCAACGGCATGGGCGCCCTTACGTTGCAACTCATCCTCACCCTCTCGGCAGCCGTGGTGTTCGTCCCGCTCACCTGGATAGCGGTGAAGGGCGTGAGCGCACGCATCGAGACCATCGTCGTGACGATGATTCTCGTCAACCTGCCCGGCCTCCTCGTCAACATCTGGCAATACCGACGTATCATGCAGGGCAAGGCCCGCGGCATCTGGCTCAAATAAACGGATATGGAAAAGTGTCAGACAGCGATACTCATGGCCACCTACAATGGGGCGAGGCATCTGGAAGAGCAAATCGACTCCATCCTTTCGCAGACCGACCAGGACTGGACGCTGTTCGTTCACGACGATGGGTCGACCGACGCCACGCCCGACATCATCAGCCAATATGCCACAAGGCACGACAACATCAAGGTGCTCGACTATCCACCGCAGCACGGAGCATGTGCCAATTTCCTGAGCATGGTGCAACAGGTGGATGCCGACTACTATCTCTTCGCTGACCAAGACGACGAGTGGCTCAAGGAAAAAGTGGAACTGACAAGAGCGGAGATGCGGAAACAAGAGGCTATGCATCCCGGGAAACCCGTTGTCGTCCATACCGACCTCTATGTGGCCGACAGTGAAATGCACATCATCGACGAATCGTTCATGAACTACACAGGCATACACCTGGAGCTTCTCACGACTTTCGACGAATGTGTCATCCCCTTCGTCACGGGGAGCACGATGATGTTCAATGCCGAGACCCGCCGGCATATCCGTTTCCCTGCCGATGCCGCCGTGATGCACGACATCTGGGTGACATTGTGCACCTTGGCAGACAAGGGGGTAGTGAGCGCCGTAAACAAACCCCTCGTGCGCTACAGGCAGCACGGCCTCAATGCCGTGGGTGCCCGGGATGTAAAGACAGTGACCCTCGTATACCGCCTGAAGAACCTGTTCCGCATCCTGCGCAACAACCAGGCCCATTACCGCATGCTCCGCAGCCTGGGCTATGGCTCTGTATGGAAATACATCAGATACAAGAAAAGATACCGCGACAGGGCGAACCAGAGATAAAGCCTTCGGCTCTGCCCATCATGCTTGAAACCCTATTAAATCGAAATAAGAATGGAAGGACATAGAAAAAAGAAAATCATCATCGACTACTTTGGTCTGATGCGTGCCATCAAAAACGACAAATGGATGATGGCGGTTTTTCTCATATTGGCGGCCATACTCGGTCTCGCCGTGTCGTTCGGCACGCCCAAGGAATACAAGGCCTCTGTGATGCTCGCCCCGGAGACAGCCACGAGCAACAGCCTTACCTCGAACATCTCGTCGCTGGCGTCGATGGTGGGCATGAACATGGACTTCACCAAGAGCAACGACGCCATCTACCCCGAAATCTACCCCGACCTGATACAGTCGAGCGACTTCATCGTCAATCTCTTTCCCGTGAAGGTGACCAACAAGGACGGGAGTGTGACAACCGACTATTTCGACTATCTGAAGAACCATACGAGGAGGGCATGGTATACGGCACCAGCCAACTGGCTGAAGAAACTGGTGGAAATGATCAAGAAAGACGACGGCTTCTATTCTACCGACAGCACGAAGGTAAACCCCTTCCGCCTTACCCGCGACCAATACGACATCGCCCACAACATCAGCAAGAACATCGACTGCACCGTGGACAAGAAGACCAGCGTCATCTCCATCGAGGTGACCGACCAGGACCCTGTGGTCTCCGCCACCATGGCCGATTCGGTGCGTGAGCGCCTGCAGGCATTCATCACGCAGTACCGCACGCAGAAGGCGCGCAACGACCTGGCCTACATGGAAAAACTCTTCCTGGAAGCCAAGGAGCAATATGTGAAGGCGCGCCAGCAATATGCCGCCTACTCGGATGCCAACCAGGAACTGATGCTGCAAGCCTTCAAGACCAAGCAAGACGACCTGGAGAACGACATGCAGTTGAAGTACAACGCCTATACCCAGGTCTACGAACAATTGCAGTTGTCGAAAGCCAAGGTGCAGGAGAACACGCCGGCCTTCACCGTAGTGCAGTCGGCATCCGTTCCGGTGAAGCACACCAACAAGTCGAAACTCGTCATGATGCTGCTGTTCATGTTTCTCGGAGCCGCCCTCAGGGTAATCATCCTGATGTGGCAGAAACGCAGGCAAGTGTTTATCTTGGAGTAATACAGCTACATGAGCGACAACGGGACTGTAAGTCAAGGCACATGGAGCGCATGGGGCGAGTGCGTGAGGCATTGGCGTGCCTATGTGCTTGCCTGGGCCATTGCCATCGCTGCCGCCCTCGTAATCTGTGCCGGCATCCCCAACACCTACAGCGCCCAGGTGAAGATTGCCGACGAGCACAAGGAAACCGATCTGTTGCTCGGACTCAACAGTTTCGCCGCATGGGCCAAAGGTGCCATCAACGAGAACGAGGGCATCCGCACGCCCGACGTCTACTACCGCCTGGTCACCTCGCCCAAGTTCATCGAAGAGATGACACACGTGCGGGTGGAGGGCCACGGCTGTGACTACTACCACTATATCCTCCGCCATCACCAGTCGTCGTGGTGGGAAAGGCTGGCAAAGGCCTTCACCAGCGATACGCTCACCGAGAAAGAGCGTGTCACTGAAATCATCCGTGCCAGCATCCGTTCGAAGGTATCGTCGAAATACGGCACCATCACCCTGCAGGTGACCGACCAGGACCCTGTGGTGGCAGCGATGCTCGTCGACTCGGTGCGCCAGCACCTGCAGTGCCAACTGATGGAACATTCCCGTCTTCGCGCTTTCCGCGACCTGATGACCGTTGCGTCGAAGATGGAAAGTGCCAAGCAACGCTACGAAAAGGCGCGCGACGAGTACACCCGCTACTGCGACACCCATGCCGACCTCACGTCGCCCAAGGCGTCGTCGATGGAAGACCACCTGCTCAAGGAGTATGAGAACACCTTCAGCGACTATTCCAGGGAATGCGAGCAATATATCCGCGCTAAGGCCGTGGTCGACAAGTTCTCGTTCAAGTTCGCCGTACTGAAGAACGCCACCGTGCCCAACAAGTCGTCAGGTCCGTCGACCACGGGCTATGCCCTGGCGTTTCTCTTCATCGCCACCGTCTTCGTCTCGTGGTGGGCGTTGGGACGCCGCAAATACCAAGAATACAAAAGCAAGGCATAAATGGACATCATCTTCATCATCCTCATGAGCCTCATGCTTGCCGCCTTCCTGTTCTTCAAGATGGGCGACATCTTCTCGCCATGGACGATTACCACCGTCATCTGGCTGGCCATCGTGGTGATGTTCCAGTTCCAGGGCGACCTACTCTATCCCCTCGGCGACCAGTTCCATGCCTGTCTTGCCCTATGGCTCCCCATCTTTTGCGCCTCAGCACTCATTACCTACTACGTATTGCCGAGGAACAACTCCGGGCAGACGCTCTCACAGGTGCCCGACATCAACACGGGCATCTTCACGTTCTTCTATGTCATCTCGATGGTCATCACCCCACTCTACCTCTACAAGATCATCCAGGTGGTGTCGATGTTCGACACGGCCGACATGCTCAACAACATCCGCATGCTGGCAGTGTATGGCGACGAGAACTACGGATTCCTCAACTACTCCTACGTGCTCAACCAGACGCTGGTGGTAATAGGCCTCTGGCGTTACCCGAAAGTACCGCTCTGGCAACTCATCACCATCATCATTGCCTGTTTGATGAGTGCCTTTGCCATCATGGAGAAGGGCTTGCTTTTCTTCCTTTTCGCAGCCATACTCTTCATTCTCTATGAGAAAAAAGTCATCAAGATGCGGTCGATCATCATCTCGTCGTCCTTGCTCGTGCTGGTGTTCTTCCTCATCAACGGCGCACGTTCTTACAGCGAGGACAGCGACCCCAACGAAGCCACTACCTTCCTCGACTTTTTCGCCATCTACATCCTGTCGCCTGCCGTGGCCTTCGAATATGTGGAGGAAGACCTCACCCCACAACTGGGGGCACATACGTTCCAGACCATCTACATGTTCCTCAACCGCTTTGGCGGCGACTACGAAGTGAACACCAAACTGCAGGAGTTCGTGTGGGTACCGCTGCCCACGAATGTCTATACCGTCTTCCAACCATTCTTCGAAGACTTCAAATACAAGGGCGTGGCGCTCTTCGCCATGTTCTATGGCGTGTTCAGCGGACTGGCCTACCGCATGGCGCGCAACGGTGGCAGCGTGGGGAAATGCCTCTATGTGTATGTGGTATATGTGCTCGCCCTGCAGTTCTTCCAGGAGAACGTGATGATGAGTATCGTCAACGTCATCCAGTTCACCTTCTTCACCACCCTGATATGCCAGCAGCGCATCGGCATGGGCTTCTTCACCGACTCCGACCAGTCGAACCAGATAAGACTATAAACAATACTAGACAACAGAAACCGTAAGACATGATTCTTCTAAGTTTTGACACCGAAGAGTTTGACGTTCCACGCGAACATGGAGTAGACTTCTCTTTGCAACAGGGTATGGAAATCTCTGTCATAGGAACAAACAGGATACTCGATGTATTGAAAGAGAATGGTGTGAAAGCCACCTTCTTTTGCACGGGCAATTTCGTGAAGAACGCCCCTGACACGATATGCCGCATCAAGGACGAAGGGCACGAACTGGCATGTCATGGCGTGGACCACTGGCAACCGAAGCCTTCCGACGTGACAGAGTCGAAGACAATACTCGAAGCAGCCATAGGACAGCAGGCCATGGGCTACCGACAGCCCAGGATGTTCCCGGTAAGCGATGACGACATTGCAAAAGCAGGCTATCTCTACAACTCATCGTTGAATCCTGCTTTCATACCCGGCAGATACATGCACCTCACCGACCCAAGAACATGCTTCATGAAAGGCGACGTGGTGCAGATACCGGCATCCGTAACGCCCGTCATACGGTTCCCGCTCTTCTGGCTTGCCTTGCACAACCTGCCTGAATGGCTCTACCACAGCATGGTGAGAAGGGTGCTCAGGCACGATGGATACTTTGTCACCTACTTCCATCCCTGGGAGTTTTACGACCTGAAGGAACACCCCGAACTGAAGATGCCTTTCATCATCAAGAACCATAGCGGACGTCAAATGATGGAACGGCTCGACAGGTTGGTGAAGATGCTCAAGAAACACGGGCACCAGTTTGGCACTTATGCCCCATTCGCAACCGAACAGAAAAAACGTCTCACGAAATAAAGGTTTTTCCTGTCGGTCTTCATACCACTTTCAACTATCATAAAACAAGACATGTTACAACTGGCCATAGTCTCGCCTTGCTACAACGAGGAGGCAATATTACAAACTTCGGCTGAAAAGTTCAACATCCTTTTCGACGGTCTCATTGAAAAGGGCAAGATATCGCCCGATAGTTTTGTGCTCTTGGTAAACGACGGGAGCCAAGACAACACCTGGGAAATCATCAGGCACCTGCACGATGAGAACAAACGGTTCAAAGGCCTTTGCCTCGCTCGAAACGTAGGGCACCAACATGCCATCATGGCAGGACTGATGCAAGCCAAGGACATCTCGGAGGCTGTCATCACCATTGATGTCGACATGCAGGACGACATCAACTGCATTGAGCAAATGATTGACGCCTACGAAGAAGGCTATGACATCGTGTATGGGGTGAAAGTGTCGAGAAAGGCCGACCCTGTGATGAAAAGGATGACGGCAGTGGCATTCTACCAGTTGCAGAAGAAAATGGGCGTAGAGAGCGTGTTCAACCATGCCGACTTCCGTTTCCTCAGCAAGAGAGTGTTGCAGGCCTTGTCACAATATGGGGAGCGCAACCTGTATCTGCGAGGCCTGATACCGCTCGTCGGCTTCGACTCCACGACAGTAGATGACGTGATAACGGAGAGGCAGGCAGGACAGTCGAAATACACGCTCAGCAAGATGCTCAACCTGGCTGTCGACGGTATTACCTCGTTCTCCGTCAAGCCCATTTACTATATCATGTATCTTGGCCTGGTATTCATCTTCGTCAGTTTCCTCATCGGGTTGTATGTGCTCTATTCCCTCATTGTTGGGACAGCAGAGCAGGGATGGGCCTCCCTCATACTCAGTATCTGGCTTGTGGGCGGTATCTGCATCCTAAGCATCGGTGGCGTGGGTCTTTATATCGGAAAGATGTATATAGAGGTGAAGCACAGACCACTCTATACTGTCAAGGAATTCCTTGACTGACGGTTTATTCTGTAACGACTTCCTGACTGTCGGGAGCAGGTGTTCCGACTTGTTTGTCGAACTTCAGCAGCAGCATCGGCTGGCCTGTCACACGCTGTTCACCTGAATCGTAGACCTTTGAGAAGCGATAGCCCTCCTCCCTGAATTTCGGCAACCACCGTTCGGCATCGTCCGTGCCTATCATGAGGAAGCCTTCCGATGGCTTGTCTTTGTAGAAATTCGCCACCCGGTCGTGTAGGTAGAAATTCATCTCGAAATAATGCACGGGGTCGCCCTTGGCAAGGACACCATCCTCAATAAACTCATAAAGCCTGCCCTTGTTTGCAGGGACCATCTCGTCTACCTTGGCAGCAATACCTCTTACCGATTTGGCATTGAGCGCTGCAGGCTTGTATATGGCATCCACATGAAGGTATATGGCCAAAATCAATGCCATGGCACCCCAGAAGTACCTTTTCTTCTTCCACCATCCTGCCAACACCACAACGCCAAGAGCCAGGAGCAGCCATCGCCACCACTCTCCTGCTTGTTGCAGATGGAGAACCATGGAATAGTTCTGGAAACCATGACGGCCATGAAACCAGCCTTGGTCTATGGGTTTCCATTTCAGCACCACGAAAGCCAATGCCAGGACGAGGCCTACCACCGAAAGGAAGCCGCAATAGCCAACCCAGATACGAGGGTGGCGTTGATGAATCCATAGCAGCAATTTGGCTATAAAGAAAGCAATGAAGGGATAGATGGGCATCAGATAAACGCTGCGCTTGCTTTGGGGTATGCAATAGAACACGAAGATGACCACGATGGCCAGCAGGGAGAACAGGTTGATGGGTGATGCCGTGCGTATGCCTGATGTCATCCGTGAAAGGATGTTGGGCTTTTTGTCTTCGTCGGAGGAAGAGCAAGCCTTGCCCATCTTTTTCCACTCTACCACAAACAGTGCCATCAGTGCCAGGATAACCCATGGCAGATAACCGGGCACGAGGGTGATGAAGTTGTAGTACCATGGTTCAACGCATGAGTTGTATGACATGGTGTTGGTCATTCGGCCTACGTTTTCTTCCATCACAAGGTCGATGAATTCCTGACCGCCTTGCTGCCATGCAGCAAAGTACCAGATGGCAGGCAAAACCAATGAAAGCAGTCCAAATGCCATCATCGAGAAAAAGGCACGGAAGAAGTTCACGCCCCGGCAGAGGAGGTAAATACCTGTCACCAAGCATGGCAGCAATGCACCTACCGGTCCTTTGGTGAGCGTGCCAAGGCTCATCAGGAGGACGGCCAACAGTGGGATGCCACGCATGCCCCGCTCATGCCATCGGTACAGCAACATCAGTGCCCCCACGATGAAGAACGTGAGCACCATATCGACACGGCAGTTGAAGCCCTGGCGGTGCAATTCCCATGACGTGAATGCCACCAAGGCAGTTGCAAGCGCCAATTTCTTGTCACACCTACGTCCATAGAAGAGGAATGTGCCTATTGTGAGCAAGATATAGGCAACGGCCGACGGGACACGGGAAGTGAATTCGTTCACCTCTCCCCAGATGGCACTGACAGTTGCCACCGCCCAGTAGAAGAAGGGTGGCTTGTAGGCCATCTCGCCCACGCTGTTCCTGGGAAGTATCCAGTTGCCTGACTCTATCATCGTGTAACTCACGATGCTCTCGCGAGGCTCTCCCTTGGTATTGTAGTCATAAATGCCCAAGAATGGGATGACGGTGAGCACGCAGATGACAATCAGCAGCCACATCGTCTTGTCTAATCTCTTTTCCATCTTGATTGTATGTTTTGCCTGTCTTGTTGCAAGGGTGCAAATTTAGGCATAATAATCGAGTTATCCAACTATCACAACCGCCATTTTCTACTGAGCAACCGATTGCTGACCGATGATGCCAAGAACTACGCATCATGGGAAGGAAAAACAAAAGGCTTTCTGCTTCAACCCATTGCCTCCCGATACACCTCCGCATACTTCTTTCGGATGTTTTCCGGACTGAAGATTTCGAGAACCTTTTCCCTGTCGACCGGGGAGCCGATATGGGTGGCTACCTTGCGCACGAAGGCATCGAAGTCGCCATACGCGAAGACCTCCGCGCCCTGACAGTCGCCGAGGTAATCGGCAATCCTTACCCTGTCGGACATCAGCACGGGCGTATTCATGGCAAGCGCCTCGAGGGTGACATATGAAAAGGCCTCATACATCGACGGTATGACTACCAGCGAAGCCCTGGCATAGAGCGCCCTGAGTTCTTCGTCGGGGATATTGGTGTGGATGGTCATGTCGGAACGCACCTCTACCTCACCCTTCCCCACACAGTGGATGTCGTACTCCCCCTCTGGCAGGTGGTAGAGATAGTCGAAACCCTTGTTGAACGCGTTGAAACGCCCGATGAAGAGAATCATGCGCTTGTCTTTCTCCACCGGGGCCGGCAGGACGTCGGCCTTGAAACGGTTCCAGTGCGGTATGCGGCGAACCCTGTCCTTGGCGAAACTGAAGAATGCCGTATCCTCGGAATTGATGGTCACGATTCTGTCGGCGAAGCCCAGGAACGGCCGTATGAGCACATAGAAGAAAACCTTGCCCAGTGCCGGTCTTCTCAGCATCCTGAAGGGATGCCAGTGTGCCGTATAGACAACCCGCTTGCGCAGCAGCCGTGCCATTACCAACGACTGGAACACGTTGAAAGCCGTATATCCGTTGACATGCACCACATCGGCCTTTGTCGCCTTCATCGTCTTGTAGAGGTTCTTCCATCCGAAGACGAAGTTCACCAACCTCGACTCCTTAACCGGACAGTTCAATGGTGGCGTCACCGCCACCTCGTCGCAGTCTTCGAAGAGTTGTGCGAGGGCATGGCAGTAGGTGCTTATGCCATCCACCTTTCCCTTAGGGTCGGGACTAATGGGCACTACTTTGATTGGGGCTGTGGACTCTTTCATTGCGTATTGTCGTTGGTTGATTGCAAAGATAACGTTTTTTCAAGAATAACACATTACCCACACCTAAAATAATGCAGAGAGAAAGTAAGATTAATATGAACGCAAAACAATAATGCATGATTATTTCAGTTAAAATAATGTACATCAGGTCATCGTTTACAAGCCTTTATCCAAAAACCAGTGTCATGAAGAAAGTGTGCGTGTTGCTTTCGGCATATAACGGAGAACTGTTCCTCGAGGAACAGTTGCAGTCACTGTTTACCCAGCGCGATGTGGCGGTCGACATCCTCGTAAGAGACGACGGGTCGACCGACTCCACGCCCTCGATACTCGCCAGATGGCAGGACGAAGGCCGGCTGAGATGGTATGGCGGCGAAAACCTGGGATGGGCCATGAGTTTCATGCACCTTATCTGCCATGCCCCGGAAGCCGACTACTATGCGTTGTGCGACCACGACGACATCTGGTTGCCGGAGAAACTATCCGAGGCTGTAGCGGCTCTTGAGCAGATGAGCGGGGAGAAGAAGCTCTACGGGTCGAACATGAACTACTTCAAAGACGGCCAGGACGAAGGACTCGTGAAGCCCGACGACCTGACCTTCGACATCCATACCGCCATGGTGAAATGCCTCACCGTGGGTTGTACCATGGTATTCAACAAAGCACTCAGGCAAAGCATCTGCCAGCATCCCCCCAAATGGGTTTTTGCACACGATTTCTGGGTTTACCAGGTGGCGATGGCCACAGGTGAGGTGTATTACGACAAGCGCTCTTTCATCTTGTACCGCCAACATGCCCATAACCAGATAGGCCAGAAACGCTCGTTGAAAGAAGTGTGGGGCCGCCGGCTACAGCGTCTGAAAACACTTCGCCAGCAACATGAGCGTGAAGAGATGGCCCAGCAGCTCCTCGAATGTCATGCCCAGGAAATGAGTGAGTCGAACAAAGCAGCCGTCGAAAAGGTTGCCAATTACAGGAAAAGCCTGAGAAACAGATGGGCTTTGTTCATTGACCGTCGCTACACCATGGGCAGGTTTTCCAACGACTTCTGGCTAAGGATGAGAATCATTTTGGGGAAACTTTAGTCATAATCGGTCGCTACCCGACAGAAAAGGCTTCTATGGATGCCTTCTGTTCTTCTCAAACATCGTTTTTTTCAAGTGTCGCTTTTTTCAACCACGACAAAAGCCAAGCCTTTGTTTTGCTTAATCTTCCTGTTTACGAAGTAATTGAAGATGAAATAAAACACAATATCAATAAGAATCGTATAGGTCATGCCCAGATTGAAAACGAAGATGAGCAGAAGGTTGAGCATGGTGAACAGTACAGCCAACGTCAGTATGCACGCCAATGTCTGATGCTGGTTAAGGCCCGCCCGCATCAGTTTGTGATGGATGTGGTTCTTGTCGGCATCGAAGAGCGGACGGTGGTTGCGCAGGCGCATGATGACGACCCTCACCACATCGAACATCGGCACGGTGAGCATCGTGATTGATATCATCAGTCCGTCTTTGTGGTAGGGCATGACGTTGGGGTTGTCCATGGCATATTTCACGAAGAGGAAGCCGAGGATGAACCCCAGGGTAAGACTACCGGAGTCGCCCATGAAAATCTTGCGGTTTCGGGTGTGGTCGCCCCAGATATTGTAATACAGGTATGAGAGAAGCACCCCCATCAGTCCTGCGATGAGAATGGAATATGTGATAATTCCCTCGGTATAGAAACTGTAGAGGAAGCCGCAGAGCGCGAGAAATGACAGACCGCCCGCCAATCCATCGATACCGTCGATGAGGTTGATGGCATTGTCGATGAAGACGATGATGAATACCGTGAGCGGTGCGCCAAACCAGAAGGGTATCTCATGGATGCCAAGAAAGCCATAGAGGTTATTGATATACAAGCCCGAGACGGGCAGCAAAGTGGCAGCGATAATCTGCACCGTGAATTTGGTCTTGGCACCCAGACCGATGAGGTCGTCGATAATCCCCACACTATAGATCAGGAGCAGGCTGATGAAGAACGAGCATGTCCATAAACTGATCGACACGTTCTCCTTCCCTGTCAGGTTGTCCATGACGAGCACAGCCAGAAGGAATGCCAGCAACATGCTGGGCATGAAACTGATACCGCCAAGGCGTGGCACGGCGTTCTTATGCACTTTTCGCGTATTGGGAATGTCGTAGAGGTTCTTGCGCATGCAGAAATTGATGATTTGTGGAATCATGATGAATCCACAAAGCGCACTGATGACCAGAGCCACAAGGACAAGCAATATATGATGCGACATCTTTTCTTTAGTATATCGGAAATCTCCGGATGAACAAAATACATATTCCAACTATACTATATAACTCTATTACGGCATAATTATTGTATTTAAATGTCGCATTCGTTCATCTTACAAGAATAAAAGTCAGAAGACCCGTCAAAAACGGGTCTTCTCTTCGTTTCCGGCACCAGTGCCTCGGTATTTCGAGTTGGTGACATTGAAGTTGTATCTGAGGGTGAGTCCTACTTGTTGCGAATAGCTGTAGACATCCTGTGCTGTCTTGCCGATGTCATAGTAAGTAGTTATCTTTGTCTTGGCGGTGCGGAAGATGTCGTTGGCATACAAAGCACCTGTCAGGCGTCCGTTCCAGAAGGTCTTCTGCAGTCGGGCGTTCATGCAGAAACTGCTGCCACGATACATGAATCCCCAGTGGTTGCTTCCCGTGTAGCTGGCATAGAGCAGTGCCTTGGTTGTGGGGTTGATGAGGAACCAGCTCTGCAGGCTGAAGCTGAACTCGGGTTTGTTCAGTTTCTTCGGCGCACCGTATTTCTCTGTATCGAACATCTGCTGGTAGTAATGCAGCGTGGCAGAGGGTTGCCAGAACCCGAATTTGGGCGATGCGACGATGGTGGCATAGACACGGTCCTGGTGGTCGAAGTTGGCTGGTCTGAAAATTCCTATCTCGTTCACCTCGTCGTATACTTGACCCACATGGGTGAAGAAGTCGTTCTCGCGGGTAAAGCCAGCCATGAAGTTCAGCCATGAATAAGTCAGGTTGAAGTCGATGTTCTGCCGTACCGAGGGGCGCAACAGGGGGTTACCGCCCTCATAGAGCATACGGCTGTCGTATATGACAATCGAGCTCAACATGTTGTAGGGCGGACGGGTGATGCGCTTGCTGTAACTCAACTGTGCGCCCCACTTGCCTTTCTGCCACGCTGCCGACACGTTGGGGAACCAGTCGTTATAGGTGCGGCTGGGTTCTGGCTGCCAGATGCCCAACGAGCTGTAATCCGTCGCTACGTGCTCATAGCGCAGTCCTGCATTCAGGTGCCACTGCCCTAACTGCATCTCGTATTCGGCAAAGCCGGCCACATTCTTTTCTTTCATCTCGTTGTCGGCCTCAGGAATGATGTTCTCCTTATTGAAGTTGCGGCCGTGGCTCTCGGTGGATGTGACCTCCGACCCACCTCGCAGAATGCCTTTCCAGATGGGATAGCTCAGCACCAGTTTTCCTGCCACCATCGTGTTTTTCTCCGCGTTGACAGTGGTAATGGTACGGTCGCCCAGTTCTTGGCTCAGCTCCAGCTGGTCGAGACGGTCTTCCGATTCGTGCCGCAGCCAAGTGGTGTTCAGGTCGATGCCCAGTTTCCCCACCTTTCCGATATAGTATGTATTCAGTTCCCATACGGGTTTATCGGGTTCATCGGCAACCGTTCCCAGAATGATGTCTCCGTAGAAGTCCCCGTTTTTCTGATAGTGCTGGTTCATTATTGTCTTCATGTGTCCAAAAAGACTTTTTTGCGACGAGAAACTCAGTCCTACGGAATGGTCTGTACTGAAATCGTAACTGAGTCCGGCCTGGTACTGGAATTTAGCCCAGCGACTTCTCAAAGGCAGATCTGCATGTATATCGAACATATCCTTGCTGATATGCAACTCCTGGTCCAATTCCTGGTCATTGCTGAAGTGTTCCCAGTCGAACGCCACGTTGGCAAATGCCTCCAGTCCGCCGGTGCGATACTTCAGGGTCAGGTCGTCGTAGTTGTTCCACCTGTTGTTTCGCCATGTCTGGCTGGTGGCCATGAGGCTGAATCCGTCGCCCTGTGGCTTCAGGGTCTTGATGCGGATAACGGCATCCACCTCTGCATTATACTGTGCTCCAGGAGCAGTAATCACATCGACACTCTTGACGTCGACCGACTTCAGCCGTTTCAGTTCACCGGCATCCGTCACCTTCTTGTTGTTGATGTATATCTCGGGCTCACCCTTGGCCATGACCTCGAACTTGCCGTCGCTGCCCTGCACCATCGGCATCATCGAGAGCAGGTCGTCGGCGGTGCCTATGTCGTGGAGGACGGAGTGTTGCACCTCGACCGTCATGCCGCCCGACGTCATCTTGTATTGCGGTATCTCGCCCTTCACGGTAACCCCTTGCACCACATACGTCTCAGGCTGGAGGGCGATAGTGCCCAGGCGTCCTACGGGCGCGTTGCGTGTCACCGTCTGGTAGCCGATGCACGTCACCTTCACAATGAGGCGCTGTGGCTGACAGGGCACGACGAAGTCGCCGTTCTCGTTGCTCACGCCGCCGGTGATGAAAGCAGAGTCTTTCTGTGCGAGGAGCGATACCGTGGCATAGGGAAGCGGTTTCCCCTTCTCGTCGACGACGTGTCCCGAGACTTTCGTCTCAGCCTTCTGCACACATTCCACGTAGATGTCCCTGTTGTCGATGCTCACGCGCATGGGGTAGAATCCCACCACCTGTGTCACGGCATCCTTCACCGACGCATTTCTGAGCGTGGTGGTAACGGTGAAATCCTCGAGTTCGTCGAAGATGAAGTTGATTTTATAGTTGTCTTGTGCGTTGTCTATCCAGATGAGCGCCTCGGAGAGCGAGGTGTTGCGGAAGACGTGTGTGAGTTGCTGTGCCCCAGCCGTCGTGGCGAAGAGGCACATCATGATGATATAAAGATGTCGCATGGTGGTCTAATTGATGGTGATGGTTTCGCCGGAGAGGGTAAGGTGCACCTTCTCGAAGTGGTTGATGCGGTTGATGATGTCGGGAAGAGTCTCGTCTGCGTCCCAGTTGAGGTAGAAGCGCACGTCGCGTGCTGCGGCGTTCTTGAATTCCACGGTCACGCCATAGTCTTGCGACACCTGCTGCATGATTTGCTGCAGCGGCACGTTGTTGAAGTGCTGGTCGTGTCGGGTGGAGTCGTTCTCTTCCACGGTAGTCACGATGTTTTGTGGCACCAACCTCTTCTCCTCCTGTTGAAGTGTGGGCTGTTGTTGCTGCACCGTGGTGGCTGTAGCAGCACGCTCTTCCCTGACCTTGCTGAAGTGGTGGATGGCGGCATAGGAGATGCCAGACAGTGCTGCCACGGTGATGAGGATGGCTGCCCAGCGCATCGGCTGACGGCGCCGCTTGCCTTGCCCACGCGCCTTGAAACGTTGCCATTCCTCTTCCACGTCGGGCACGGGGATTTGGGTGTCGTCGAGCATCTGGTCGAGTTGCCCGTCGGTGTATTGCTCCGGGTGGAGCAGCATACGGATTTGCTTTTCGTTCTTCATGCTTCCTTACGGTTTTTTACGGGATGCTAAGACCCCACCTTAAAATTCTGTCGAAGTTTCCTCAGACCTTGCACGATGTGCTTATTGACGGCAGAGAGGCTGATACCGAGTGTGTTGGAGATTTCCTTATACGACTGTTCATCGTCGTAGTGCATGCGTATGACACGTCCCGTCTGCGGCGTGAGCTGTTCATCGATGTAGCGCTGGATCATCGAGGTCAGTTCGTCGTCGGTTTTCCCCAGCCAAGGTCCCAGGTCATCGGGCATGTCGGCGAGGGCAAGTTGTATCTCGGCTTCCCTGTGTCGTTGGCGTTGTGCAATGATATTGAGGCAGCGGTTGCGGACGCAGGTAAGGAGGAACGTGCGCTGCGACTCCTCGCGCAGGACGACACGGCCGTCCCAGAGGTGGGCGAAGACATCCTGTACGGCGTCTTTCGCCTCATCCTCATCGCCCAGCAGGATATGGGCGGCCCGGTACATCCTGCCGTACTCGGAATGGAAGAGCTGTTCAAACTGTCGTTCTTTTTCTTGCATCTTTATCTGCTGTTTTGTCTATTATACCGCCAGGCATGAAGAATCATTACCCCTACGGGCAGATTTTTTGCAAAAATAAGGAAAAAAAGCGAAAGGATGGGAGAAACAGCGGAAAAAGAGATTGCCATGAGGAGGACAGGATGTGGAGAAGACAATAATCTATACCCTGAGCGGCACCACCTCGGATGACCTGAAAGCCGCAGTCAAGGAACTGACGTCAGATGCCAAGTCCGTCACCAAGTATAACGAGACCCTCGGTTTTAATGACTTTCTTCTTTTCTTTCAAGAGCAACTGTTGAATTTTGATGAAAAACGCAAGAATGTTGGTTATATTTTTGAAGGATTTTTCATGACATTGGTTATGTTTTAGAAAGATTTTGACAAAAAGTGGTTATATTTTAGAAAATAATGTATCTTTGCACGCAAAATCGTATGTTATGTTTGAAAGAGACCTAATCAAGCATATGCCCGATTATGCTATGAAAGGCGGAAACTCTGATAAACTCAGTGTCTCCGCCTTTTCTCTTTCCCTATTGTTCCGCCTTTTTCCCGACAGGCTTCAAAAAATGGTATTGTAGCATACCAACCTTAATAGAATGTTACTTTCCTGAAGTCTGCATTAATCACCCAATTTTTCTTGCTTTTCGTATAGTTTATGTCTTGCAGAAAACCATCTTTATATTTTAGTCCTTATGCTTTAGATAATTCTTAAAGGGTGGCCAATATCAAGTTATTGATTTATCACGAACTAGCGAATTAAAGAATTACACAATGATTTATACTTAAATTCTTAAATTCTACAATTCGTGATAAAAAAGAACAACAAATTGTACATCCTACTTCCGAAGTAACCCATAATTCCTCTTACTTTATTGCCTTTAGGACTCTTTCCAATTCTGCCCGATGTTCTTCCGCTGCTTTTTCACCTCTTTTTATCATATCATTGATATTTCCAATTGTGAAATCAGCTACGCTTTTATCATCTAAATCGATATGAATATAGATGAATGAGTCGTTGTTCTCGGCTTCTTTTATGAAATTTTCACGTATTTCAATATCCGGTCGATGTTCAAGCCAGTTTATGATGGGTTCTGAATATTTAATGTGCTTTTTGATTTTTCCCTTTATTTCTGTATATAAAAAAGCGTAGTCCGAATTTTGCAAGAAGTAAGCGAATTCATCTGTTCGGATTTTTTTACTATTTTCAATATCGACGGCTATGATGATGTCAGCACCCATGTCTTTCACAAGGTTCACAGGCAGGTTGTTGAGTATTCCACCATCATACAAATTCATATTTTCGTGTTTCCATGGAAATATGAAGCATGGATGCGACATTGACGCAACCACTCCTGTTGCCACTACACCTTCTTCACAAGTATAAGCTTTGAATTTACCGCTTTCTTCCACTATTGTGGCGGTGCATCTGAAGGGAATCTTAAGGTTCTCAAACAAATGACATTTTTTATCAGATAAAACACGGTCTAACTCTCGTTGAAGATATGGGCGAACAACAAGTCCTATGTTACTATGATCTTGTTCTTCTCCTGTAATTATTCCTTTAGTAATATTTATTTTGTTTTTATCGAATAATTTCATCCATTTTTTCTTAAGCATGAATTGCTCTATACTTTCGGCTGGTATGCCAGCAGCATAGAGGCTGCCTATTACTGCCCCCATGCTGCTACCTGCGATGTAGTCAACTTGAATGCCCATCTTCTCAAGCTTTTTCAATACACCGATTTCTGCCGAACCTTTAGCACCGCCACCTCCTAAAACCAAACCTATTTTCGGTCGTGTTTTCCCTGGGGCTTTTTCCGAAATTGGTTGGGAAACTGTGTTATTGTTGTTTCTACAAGCTGTCAAAGACAATGCAAAAAGCAATGTCAACAGAATAATTTGTATTTGTGAAAAAGAAAATATCTTCATTGTTCATCCTCCTTACTCTTTATAAATGATTGTATCAGTAGTGTCATCCCAGCGTTTCCATCTACTAAAGTCGTTTTCTATTTCCATTTTTATCTCAAAAGTGATTTTATAGGTATCCTCAGCAAACCTTTTGATAGTGGCTTTAAAATCCGTATTATTATTGTGTAAGCCTTCTGTAGTTACAGTGCTGTCGTTTACAAGCTTCGGCTTTTTGTTCAAATAAAAACCCTTTTCATTGAAATTTTCACCAAACTTCTTCTTGTAGTTAACTTTACAGAAACGAATAAGCATTTTTTTATAGAATTTAATGTCTGTAGGCATTTTACCTAAATCTTTGCTTGACTTGACAGCGGCAGGAGTTTCTTTTGTCTCTTCATGGTGTTTGATGACGTTTAAAGAATCGGTATTTGATCCACTCTCGTCCACGCATGCAACAACCATCAAGATGGATGTCAACAAGAGTAAAACTTTTATTTTCATATCTGACAGCACTACTGTCCGGAGAAAATCCAGATTTGATTAATTAAATTCTTTACTTTCAATGGTTTACGGAGAAATATTTTTTACTCGATTTGAATTTGTACTTTTGCATTTTATAATTATGCAAGGTGCAAATCAGATGAATCAA
>JAFZVV010000001.1 GCA_017617615.1 Prevotella sp.
CCGTCGCAGACGACGACGTCGATAGGGCGCAGGTGTAAAGACGGTGACGTCAAAGCCGAGCGCTACTAATTGCCCGAAGACTTTCCCCCTGCCGTGCGTTCAGTTGCATCCCGGGAGGGCGTCGTGTGTTTTCCCTGCGGTCCCTTGCTTGTGCCGTGTCGGCCATACGCCGTGGCGTCCCCGCAGGGGGCCCGTGCCATGTGCGGACGTTATGATCAGGTGGCTATTGCGGCAGGGTCCCACCTCTTCCCATCCCGAACAGAGAAGTTAAGCCTGCCCGCGCCGATGGTACTGCAATGCAATGCGGGAGAGTAGGTCACCGCCTTCTTTTTTCAGACGCTCCCCGGAAGCCCCCAGGGCATCCGGGGAGATTTTTTTGTGCCCTGTGGTAGCGATAGTATCTATAGTAACTATAGTGTCTATAGTAACTATAGTTCCTATAATCGTTTGGATTATTGTTTGTTGGTTTGTATGTTTTCCCTTTAACATCTTTTTGCTTTGCTACAGGGCACAAATCGGATAAAAAGTCTTACCTTTGCTTTCCCTTTATTAAAGTAGTGAGATGATACAATGTCAACATTGTGGGAGGCAAATCCCTTATGATGCGAATCTGTGTCCGTATTGTGGCAGGTCGATAAAGAAATTCCACCAGAAACAGGCCGACACCGACATGGAACAACCTATTGAGGATCAGCATGAAGACAAGCAGGACGTAATCTTGCCTGGTGCACCACGTCAACAGAACGACCGTAAATTCCTCTTCTTCATCATTGCCGTGTTGGCGTTGCTACTCATTGCAGGTGCCATCTACCATTATTCCGCTGCTGGCTCCGACGACGACGACATGGTCGATGAACCCGCCGACACAACTGTGGCTAAGGACATTCCTGATACCGAGACAGTCAAGGCTCCCGTGAACTACAATCCCAAGAAATCACAGCAGGTAGTGGTGAATGGCGATGGCGTGCGTCTCCGTTTCGGTCCGAGTCTCAAGGCCGGATATCTGAAGGACGAGAAAGGTGCCACCAAGTCGGTGAAGAAAGGTACCCGACTGGAGTGTGTGGGCGAGAATGGCGACTGGTATGAGGTGGTGTATATGAACAAACACTACTATATGTCGAAACAATACACCTATCTCGTGGAGTAGGTGAGGTATTTGCCTTCGCTTGGATATTATCAATTCATAGAATCATAATCATAAAATCATAAGTCCTTGAAAAAAATGTTTATTATAGGAGTAGCCTTTGCCATGGTCATGGCAGGTCAGGTCATGGCACAAGATGCTGAGACAGTTATACTCAACGACCTATTGGATGGCATTACTGAAGCCTACGAATCCGCAGAAGGGAAGGATGGCCCCTACAAGTCCTTCAAATATTCTGATGTGAAAGAGAACGTGGTCGATGACCATGGAAGCCGTTGCGTGCGTACCATCCCCGACGAGACCATCGACAACCCCGACATGATGCAAAACCGCCGCAACTGCTTCATCATCATGTCGAAGAAAGATTACTATCTGTATGTGTATGAGATACAAGACAAGGACACGGTGATGCTCGCACGCTACGACTGTTGCTTCGGACAACACGTGGGTAACAAGCAGATGCGTGGCGACAAGAAGACGCCAAGCAGTTGCAACAGCGACAAGGAGAATCCTTTCGCCAAGCCTTTCACTATCTCACAGATACAGAATGCCTCGACCTGGAAGCATGACTTCAAGGACGGCCGCGGAAATATCAAGTCGTATGGCGACTGGTTCCTGCGCCTGGTCACTCCCGGCCATAGCGGCATAGGTATACATGGCAGTACCAACAACGAGCTGAGTGTACCCGGAAGAGCCAGCGAGGGATGTATCCGTCTGAAGGATGCCGACATCATCAAGCTCCGCAACCATTACGCCTTTGAGGGCATGAAGGTCATCATCAAAGACGAGAAAGTAGACGACCTGCCCTTCGAAATCAAGGCCATGCGCCAGCAGAAGATTGAGCGCAAACGCCATTTCGACCCCTCCAAGACGGTGAAGAACTAAGCCATGGCCCTCAATTATATCTGGATAGCCCTCTTTGCCCTCGGGTTCCTCGTGGGGGTGATTAAACTGTGCCTCGGTGACATGGAGGCACTGCCCGCCATGATGGACTCCACTTTCGAAATGTCGAAAGATGGTTTCGAGATGTGTCTCGGACTCACCGGCACACTCACCCTGTGGATGGGGCTGTTGAAGATAGGAGAGGACAGTGGACTCATCAACAAGCTGGCCAATTTCCTTAGTCCGGTACTTACACGCCTCTTCCCTGAGATTCCCAAAGGCCATCCAGCCTTGGGAGCCATTTTCATGAACATCTCCGCCAATATGCTTGGGCTCGACAATGCCGCCACGCCGATGGGACTGAAAGCCATGCAGGAACTGCAGAGCATCAACAAGGCCAAGGACACGGCCAGCAACTCGATGATCATGTTTCTCACGCTCAATACGTCGGGCATCACCATCATTCCCATCTCCATCATGGCCTACCGTGCCAAGGCTGGTGCTGCCGACCCCACCGACGTGTTCATTCCCTTGCTCCTTACCTCGCTCTGTTCTACCATCGTAGGACTTATCGTGTGCTCCATCTACCAGCGCATCAACCTGTTCAACCGGTATATCATGGCATTGTTTGCTGTCATCGCAGTGTTCGTGGCCGGACTGTTCACCTTTATCTGGGGAATGGACAACCAGCAGATGCAGAATTTCTGCCGTGTGCTCACCAGCATCATGATTCTCGGTGCAATCATGATTTTCATCTACTCGGGATGGAGAAAGAAACTCAATGTCTACAACTCCTTCATCGAAGGAGCCAAGGGCGGCTTCAATGTGGCAGTGACACTCATACCATATGTCGTGGCTATCCTCGTGGCAGTGGGGGTGTTCAGGGCATCGGGTGGGCTGCAGATGCTGCAGCATGCCGTGGAGGCAGGTGTGGAAGCCATTGGACTGAACTCTGATTTCGTGGGCGCATTGCCCGTGGCACTGATGAAACCCCTCAGCGGACCAGGGGCACGTGGCATGATGCTCGAGAATTTCGCGCATTTCGGTCCCGACTCCTTCATCGGTCACCTCTCCAGCGTGCTCCAAGGATGTACGGATACCACGTTCTATATCCTTGCCGTGTATTTCGGAAGCGTGGGAATCAAGAAATACCGCTATTCCGTCACTTGCGGACTCTCTGCCGACATCGCCGGCATGATAGCTGCCGTGTTGATCAGCTATTTCTTCTTCGGATAATAAAACTACGTTTCAGGCGTTATTCTATTGGCTATGCAATGGACTGACAGAATAAGGCAAGTAAAAATCATTCTCGTGGTGGCAGCGGTGCTCATCGCCGTGGCATCACTTTTCATCTCACACTATCTGGTGCGCGACCTCTCCGTGCAGGAACACCAGAAAATGGAAGTGTGGGCAGAAGCCATGCGCACCCTCAACAATGCCGACGAGAATACCGACCTGAACCTGGTCCTCAAAGTCATCGACGAGAACAACACCATTCCCGTCATCGTGCTCAACAGCAACGACGAAGCTCTCATTTTCAGGAATGTAGACCTGGCAGGTGACAGTTATGACGACAGTCTACGTCATGCCGCCATCCTCGGGAAGAAATGGCTCGAAGCCGGCCAGGCCATCAAGATTTACCTGGGCGAGGAAGGCACGAGCGAGTACAACAACGTCTGCTACGACGACTCGGTGATGATCAAGCGTCTCTCTTCATGGCCATACGTTCAGTTGGGCATCGTCATGGTGTTTGTGGTGGTGGCCATCTTTGCTTTGCTCACCTCAAAACGTGCAGAGCAGAACAAAGTGTGGGTGGGACTGTCGAAAGAGACGGCACATCAGCTTGGCACACCCATCTCGAGTTTGATGGCATGGACGGAAATCCTACGCGAGACATATCCCGACGACAACCTGCTGCCCGAGATGGACAAGGACGTGAAACGCCTCCAACTCATCGCCGACAGGTTCTCCAAGATAGGGTCATTGCCCGAACTCGTGCCCACCAGCCTCACGCAGGTAATGACCCATGTGGTGGAGTATATGAACAGGCGCACGTCGGCCAAGGTAACCATGATAACCGACTTCCCCGACGACGATGTCATCGTGGATGTCAATGCATCGCTCTTCGAATGGGTCATCGAGAACCTATGCAAGAATGCCGTAGATGCCATGGAGGGTGAGGGCACCATCACTCTCCATGTGGAGAAAGACGATGAGAAGGCAATCATCGAGGTGGCCGATACCGGCAAGGGCATCAAGAAGAAAGACCTGCGAAACGTGTTCACGCCTGGTTTCACTACGAAGAAACGTGGTTGGGGGCTCGGCCTCTCGTTGGCAAAACGCATCGTTGAGGAGTACCATAAGGGAAGGATTTTCGTCAAGAACTCAGAAATAGGGAAGGGCACTACATTCAGAATTGAACTGCATGTTTAGTTTTTTCCGACATTTTTTGATTCTATTCCAAATAAATTTAGTAACTTTGCAGCCCAATGGGAAATTTAGATACATTCAAGATAGACTTGAAGGGCCTGAAAGCAGATGAAGCCCATTATGAGTTCAGGCTCGACAACGCTTGTTTTGATGCCATCGACAGTGAGGAGATAACGGGCGGCGACGTCGTTGTCACACTCCAAGTGAGGAAAATAGCCCAACACTTCGAGCTGGATTTCCATACCGAGGGCGTGGTGACTGTCGTGTGCGACCTATGCCTCGACGACATGTCATTACCCATTAACACCGACAACAAGATGGTGGTGCGTCTGGGCGACACGTACGAGGAGACCGACGAATACCTCACCATCCCTGCCGACGAAGGCATTCTCGATGTGGCCTGGCTGGTCTATGAGTTCATAGCATTGGCCGTGCCCATGAGGCATGTACATGAAGACGGCAGCTGCAACCCCGACATGCTCCAGCGCATCAGCCAGCTCTCTGCCAGCAGCGAAGAAGGAGGAGAGGTTGCGGAGGATCCCAGATGGAATGAATTGAAGAAACTAAAATCAATAATTAAAGAATAACAAGAAAATGGCACATCCTAAAAGAAGACAGTCGAAGACTCGTAAACTGAAGAGAAGAACTCATGATAAGGCAGTGGTACCCACACTGGCACTCTGCCCTAACTGCGGCGCTTACTATGTATACCACACCGTTTGCTCGGCTTGTGGCTATTACAGAGGCAAGGTCGCTATTGAGAAGGAAACCGTTGAATAATGGGTAAAGTCAGAGCGATTATCACTGGTGTTGGTGGCTATGTGCCCGACTATGTGCTCAACAACGAGGAGCTGTCGCGCATGGTCGATACCAATGACGAGTGGATAATGACGCGCGTGGGAATAAAGGAGCGCCGTATCCTCACCGAAGAGGGTCTCGGCACTTCCTATATGGCCCGAAAGGCTGCCAAGATGGTCATCAACAAGACAGGCGTCGATCCTGACAGTATCGATGCGCTGATTTTGGCTACCTCGACAGCCGATTACAAATTCCCCTCCACCGCTTCCATCGTGTTGGGCAAAGTGGGACTGAAAAATGCCTTCGCCTTCGATTTCTGGGGCGCATGCTGCGGTTTCCTCTATGCACTCGACAATGCGGCTTGCCTGATAGAGAGCGGAAGATACAGGAAAATCATCGTTATCGGTGCAGACAAGATGTCGTCGATGGTCGATTATACCGACCGCGCCACTTGTCCGCTCTTCGGTGATGGTGCCGGAGCAGTGCTCCTTGAAGCCTCTGAAGAGGAAGACCTGGGATACGTCGACTCCATCCTCCGTACCGATGGGAAAGGACTGCCTTTCCTCCACATGAAAGCGGGAGGGTCGGTCTGTCCGCCATCCCACTTCACCGTTGACCACCGTCTGCATTACCTCTATCAAGAGGGTCGCACGGTGTTTCGCTATGCCGTTACGAGCATGAGCGACGACTGCGCGCTCATTGCCGAGCGCAATGGTCTTGACAAGGACAACATCACTTGGGTGATTCCCCACCAGGCCAACATGCGTATCATCGAGGCAGTGGCCAAGCGGTTGGAGTTGCCTCTCGAACAGGTAATGGTCAATATCGAGCACTACGGCAATACCAGTGCTGCCACCATTCCCCTGGCACTATGGGATTATGAGAGCAGGCTGAGAAAGGGCGACAACATCATCATGACGGCTTTCGGCGCCGGGTTCGTCCACGGCGCATCCTATCTGAGATGGGCGTACGACGGCTCACAGGCCGCGGCACCGAAGAAATAAAGAAAGTACTCTCTACAACGCATCCTTCAAACATGAAAAGATGCGTTTTTTTGTCGAAAGGAAAGATGAAACACAAGGCAGGATTCGTAAATATCGTAGGAAACCCCAATGTGGGGAAGAGCACCCTCATGAATCAACTCGTGGGCGAGCGCATCTCCATTGCCACTTTCAAGGCACAGACCACACGTCACCGCATCATGGGCATCGTCAATACCGACGACATGCAGATCGTGTTTTCCGACACCCCGGGCGTACTCAAGCCCAACTACAAACTGCAGGAGTCGATGTTGGCATTCTCGGTTTCGGCACTCGCCGATGCCGACGTGCTGCTCTATGTCACAGATGTGGTGGAGAACCCCGAGAAGAACCTCGACTTCCTCGAGAAGGTGCGTAAACTCACCATCCCCGTGTTGCTGCTCATCAACAAGATCGACCTCACCGACCAGAAAGGATTGGTGGCCGTGGTAGAGAAGTGGCACAGTCTCCTTCCCGAAGCCGAAATCCTGCCCATCTCGGCACTCAACAAGTTTGGCACCGACCTCATCCTCAAGCGTATCGGGGAACTGCTGCCCGACAGTCCGCCCTATTTCGACAAAGACCAGCTAACCGACAAGCCTGCCCGTTTCTTCGTGAGCGAGATTATCCGCGAGAAAATCCTGCTCTATTACGACAAGGAGATACCCTATTCGGTGGAGGTGCGTGTGGAGCAGTTCAAGGAAGAGGAGAAACTCATCCGTATCAGTGCAATCATCTACGTGGAACGCGACTCGCAGAAAGGCATCATCATTGGGCATCAGGGCGTGGCTCTGAAGAAAGTGAGCACGGAGTCAAGAAAGGCTTTGGAGAGGTTTTTCGGCAAGAGCATCTTCCTCGAGACCTTCGTCAAGGTAGACAAAGACTGGCGCTCCTCACAGAAAGAACTCGACAGTTTCGGTTACAATCCCGAATAGAAACGCTGCCATCACGGCTTGCCATCCTACAGTTATTTGTTCGTAAATCCATACACAGTATAATCATTACACGCATATGGCACTTGTAGCTATCGTGGGACGCCCCAATGTGGGCAAGTCCACACTCTTCAACAGACTCACCAAATCTCGCCGCGCCATCGTGAGCGACGAGGCAGGCACTACCCGCGACCGCCAGTATGGCAAGTGTGAGTGGAACGGCAGGGAGTTCTCCGTGGTCGACACCGGAGGATGGGTCGTCAAGTCCGACGACATCTTCGAGGAAGAAATCCGCAAACAGGTGGTCATCGCCACCGAGGAGGCCGACCTGGTGCTCTTCCTCGTCGACGTCACTACCGGCCTCACCGACTGGGACGAGGATGTGGCACTGATACTGCGCCGTTCGAAACTGCCTGTCATCGTTGTGGCAAACAAGGCCGACAACTTCGACCAATACTACGAGGCTGCGGAGTTCTACAAGCTGGGTCTGGGCGACCCCGTGTGCATCAGTTCGGCTACGGGCAGCGGTACGGGCGACTTGCTCGACAAGGTGCTCGAGAATCTCCGTTCCGACAGTTCAGAAGACATTGAGGAGGGTATCCCCCGCTTTGCCGTGGTGGGACGTCCCAATGCAGGAAAGAGCAGTCTCATCAATGCTTTCATCGGTGAAGACCGCCATATCGTCACCGATATCGCAGGCACTACCCGCGATAGCATCTATACACGTTACGACAAGTTCGGCTTCGACTTCTACCTCGTTGATACGGCGGGCATTCGTCGCAAGAACAAGGTGACCGAGGACCTGGAGTTCTACTCGGTCATGCGTAGCATCCGTGCCATTGAGAACAGCGACGTGTGTATCCTGATGATTGACGCCACCCGTGGCATCGAGGCACAGGACATGAACATCTTCCAGCTGATTCAGAAGAACAGCAAGTCGCTGGTCGTGGTGGTAAACAAATGGGACCTGGTAGAAAACAAGGACCAGATTGTGGTGAAGACCTTCGAGAATGCCATCCGCGAACGCATGGCTCCTTTCACCGACTTCCCCATCGTCTTTGCCTCGGCAGTCACCAAGCAGCGTATCTTCAAGGTGCTCGAGACCGCCAAGCAGGTGTATCTGAACCGCACCGCCAAGGTGGGCACAGCCAAACTCAACGAGGTGATGCTGCCCCTTATCGAGGCTTATCCGCCGCCATCAGTGAAGGGTAAGTATATCAAGATCAAGTTCTGTATGCAGGTGCCTGAGACACAGATACCCACCTTCATCTTCTATGCCAACCTGCCACAATATGTGAAAGAGCCCTACCGTCGTTTTCTTGAGAACAAGATCCGGGAGAACTGGCAGATGACGGGATGTCCCATCAACGTGTTCATCCGTCAGAAATGAGAAAGCTTCTTTGGGTGGCGCCTCTTGTCATGGCCCTTGCCTTCGTGGGGTGTGCGCCCCATGCCGATGATGCTGCCGAGGTGGCTTCGCGTACGGCAAAACTCTATTACGATGCATTGCTTGAAGGGAAGTACGACGTGTTCGTGGCAGGTCTCGACCACCATCTTGGTGATGTAGGCGACTACGACTCCCTGTTGGTGGCGAACGCAAAGATGTATGTCGACCGGCAGCGTGAAGCGCATCAGGGCATAGCGGCATTCGAGGTGACGAGGGTGGAGTGCGACGACAGTGCCCATGCCGCCAATGTGTTCCTCGAAGTGCATTTCGCCGATAGTACGAAAGAGCGGATTGTGGTGCCCATGGTAGAACGCGACGAAGTGTGGTTCATGCGATAAACGACAGGATCCCAGCCAAACGGCTGGGATCCTGTCGTTTTGATTATGTCCGGGCTACATAGACAAAAGGCACAGAGATGTGGAGAATGCATGGTCTCTGTATCTCTGTGCCTTTGTGTTGGATAAGACCAGAAGCACTTTACTCCTGGCTTTTGTGTTGTTGCTCGTTCACCATGTTGCGGAGATTCTTGAGCAGGTCGCTGGCGAAGATGAAGTCGGTGAGACGCTTGTTTGTCGACCCCATGATTTGGTCACTCTTCCCCTGCCAGTCCTTGCATCCCTCATGGATGAAGATGATGTTCTCGCCGATGCCCATCACCGAGTTCATGTCGTGGGTGTTGATGATTGTGGTGGTGTTGTACTCTTTCGTGATACTGCTCAGCAAGTCGTCGATAACCAGTGAGGTCTTCGGGTCGAGACCCGAGTTGGGCTCGTCGCAGAACAGGTACTGTGGATTGAGCGAAATGGCCCTCGCTATTGCCACACGCTTCTGCATGCCTCCCGAAATCTCGCCAGGGAATTTCTTCTCGGCATCTACGAGGTTCACCCTGTCGAGGCACTCGCGTGCCCGTTTCACCCTGTCGCGGTAGTTCATGTCCGAGAACATGTCGAGGGGAAACATCACGTTCTCGAGCACCGACAGCGAGTCGAAGAGTGCTGCACTCTGGAAAATCATCCCCATCTCGCGCCGCAGGGCGATGCGTTCGCGCTTGTTCATCGCCACCAGGTTGCGCCCGTCGTATAGCACCTGACCGCTGGTGGGGTCGAGCAGTCCCACGAGGTTTTTCATCAGCACGGTCTTTCCCGATCCACTCTGACCGATAATCAGGTTGGTCTTGCCATTCTCGAAGACAGCGTTGATGTCTTTCAGCACTTCCTTGTCTTCGAACGATTTGTATAGATGCTTAACTTCTATCATGGCTATGAGAGGAGTTGTGTGAGGAACACATCGGAGAACAGGATGAGCACGCTGCTCGACACTACTGCCGATGTGCTTGCTTCGCCCACCTCCACGGAACCGCCCTTCACGGTATAGCCGTAGTAGGATGATACGCTTGAGATGATGAAGGCGAAAAAGAGGCTCTTGATGATGCTCATCCACATGAACCAGGCCTTGAAATCGTGCTGCAAGCCCACCGTGAGGTCATCGGGGGGTAGAACATGCCCTATATACGCTGTGGCATAGGCTCCGAGGATGCCTGTGGCAGCGCTGAAAATCACGAGGAAGGGCATGATGGTAATCATGCCGAGGATTTTGGGCAGGATGAGATAACTGGCGGAATTCACACCCATGATTTCGAGGGCGTCGATTTGTTGTGTCACTCTCATCGTACCCAGTTCCGATGCGATGTTCGACCCTACCTTTCCTGCGAGGATGAGGCACATGATGGAGGAGGAGAACTCCAACAGCATGATCTCGCGTGTGGTGTATCCGGTGACGAAGCGTGGCATCCAGGGACTCTGGATGTTCAGCTTCATCTGGATACATATCACGGCACCAATGAAGAACGAGATGAGCAGCACGATGCCAATGGAGTCGACACCCAGCGACGACATCTCTTTCACGTATTTCTTCAAAAACATCCTCATCCGCTCTGGCCTGGAAAAGGTGCGGGCCATGAGCAGAAGGTATTCGCCGAAAGACTGGAGCGACTTGAGTATAAACATCTTTCCGTTTTAATTTGGGTAGGGATTCTCACTTGCCTTGCCGCAGTGGTGTGAGAAAGGGTAGGGAGGCTATTTCCCGCTGTCGACCATCCACTTTCCGTCGTACTTCTTCAGCTTCACGTTGTCTTGCTTGGTACTGTCGTTGTCGTAGACGATGTCGAATTTCACCGTAGCGGTGCCCTTCTCTGCATCTACTGTCTCCTCAACGAACGAATAGCTCTTCACTTTCTTGTAACCGTCCGATTTTTTAGTAATCTTCTCTTTCACCATGGCTTTCATGCCCTCTTTCTGGTTGTCGTTTTCGAAGTGCATCAGGTCGAACATGGCGTCCACGTCCTCGTTCTTCTGGGCTTCCATATACTTTTCAGCCAGTTCCTGGGTTTCACTGATCTTCTTACCGCAGTTTGCTACCAGCATTGCCAGCATGCACAGGCATGCCATCCACATCATTTTTCTCATAGTAATCATTTTTTAATTGTTAAACTTATAGATTGATTTCAAAAAATCCGAAGACAAAATGTCGGAGGGAAACAAGCACTCCACTTTCAACATGGGGATGTCGACATAGTGCTTCTCCGTGCCCACCAGCTCCACCCCGGCCTTGCGGAATGCATGCACCACGAGCTCGGTGCAGTACATGCGGGTTGTGTCGCTGTCATCGTAGCCATGGTCGAAGAGTGTGTGGCGGTGGTAGACCTTCAAGGCTTCCATGGCCGCCTGCTGTGCCACCAGGGAGTCGGTGGGGCGACACACCTCGCCCAATTGTGCATAGACTGAGGAGAAGAACTGCGCGGGTGTATCCATCTTCACCCTGTCGGGGTCGCCTTCGAAGTCGGGTTCGTCGGGCACGGCATGTACTACCATCTTCACGCCCGCAGAATCGACTACGATGCCCACGTGCGAGTATTCGCCTTTCTCATCGAGGGCAATCACGGTACGGCTTGTCAGTCCGCTGCCCCGTCTGAACACCACGTCACCGGTGTGTAGCGCGCAGTCTTCTGGCATGATGCAGTATGGTGGCTTGGCGTTGGAACAACCACACAACACCATGACTGCCAATATCATGGCTGCCTGCAAAAAAGTGATGGTCTTCAATCCTTCCTTCATGCTATGCAAAGATACGATTAAGCGAGCAAAAAGCCAAAAATATTTTGTTTTTTTGCTCGCTTAATCGTAACTTTGCAGTCTCACAATAACAATTGTCACTATGGAATGGATACATCCTTTGAGAAGCGCCATATGCACTGAAGGTCGCAAGATGGCAGGAGCCAGGGCGCTTTGGGTTGCCGCTGGCATGAAGAGGGAACAGTTCGGGAAACCCATCATTGCCGTGGTCAATTCGTTCACGCAGTTCGTTCCGGGTCATACCCACCTGCATGAGATTGGCCAGATTGTGAAACAAGAGATCGAGCAACTCGGATGCTATGCGGCAGAGTTCAACACCATAGCCATCGACGACGGTATTGCCATGGGTCACGACGGCATGCTCTATTCGTTGCCTTCCCGCGACATCATCGCCGACTCGGTGGAGTATATGGTCAATGCCCATAAGGCCGATGCCATGGTATGTATCTCCAACTGCGACAAGGTGACTCCTGGCATGCTCATGGCAGCCATGCGACTGAATATACCCGCTGTCTTCGTCAGTGGCGGCCCGATGGAGGCCGGACGGTGGAGAGGCGAGAATGCCGACCTCATCACCGCTATGGTGAAAGGTGCCGACCCATCGGTGAGTGATGCCGATGTGGCGGAACTGGAGGGTTGTGCTTGTCCGGGCTGCGGCAGTTGCTCGGGCATGTTCACCGCCAACTCGATGAACTCACTCACCGAGGCCATCGGACTCTCTCTCCCTGGCAATGGTACCATCCTCGCAACCCATGTCAATCGCGTGCGGCTGTTCAAGGACGCTGCCCGCCTGATTGTCAACAACGCCTACAAGTTCTACCGCGACGGCGACGAGAGCGTGTTGCCACGGTCTATTGCCACACGCGATGCTTTCCTCAATGCCATGACGCTCGATATTGCCATGGGTGGTTCCACCAATACCGTGCTACACCTGCTTGCCGTGGCACAGGAGGCGGGCACCGATTTCCAGATGCGCGACATTGATATGCTGAGCCGCAAGGTGCCTTGTCTGTGCAAGCTCGCACCCAACACGCAGCGCTACAGCGTGCAGGAGTGTGGCAGGGCAGGAGGTATCCTCGGCATCATCAGCGAACTCAACCGCGGCGGGCTCATCAAGGGCGATGCGCACCGAGTGGATGGTATGACACTTGTAGAGGCCCTGCGCAAGTACGACATCATGGTCGCCCCAGAAGATGTCGACCCTGAGGCCAGCCGTATCTACCATAGCGCACCAGGTGGCAGGTTCACCACCAAGATGGGCTCCCAAGATGCGCAATGGGAATCGCTTGATACCGACCGTGCCAACGGGTGCATTCGCGATATCCAGCATGCCTACACCAAGGACGGCGGTCTCGCCGTGCTCTTCGGCAATATCGCGCAAGACGGATGTGTGGTGAAGACGGCAGGCGTCGACCCTGCATTGTGGACATTCGAAGGTCCCGCCAAGGTGTTCGACTCACAGGAAGATGCCTGCGACGGCATCCTCAGTGGGAAGGTGCAGAGTGGCGACTGCGTGGTCATTACCCATGAAGGACCAAAGGGTGGTCCTGGAATGCAGGAGATGCTCTATCCCACCTCATATATCAAGAGCATGCATTTGGGTAAAGAATGTGCGCTTATCACCGACGGACGGTTCTCGGGAGGCACCTCAGGGCTGAGTCTGGGTCATATCTCTCCCGAAGCGGCTTCGGGAGGGAATATCGGGAAGGTCGTCGATGGCGACATCATCGAAATCAACATCCCCAACCGCAGCATCAACGTGCGGCTGAGCGATGACGAACTGGCTCAGCGTCCACAACGTCCCCTCACCCGCAAGAGGGTGGTGAGCAAGGCGCTCAAGGCCTATGCACAGAGCGTCAGTTCTGCCGACAAGGGCGGTGTGCGAATCATAGAAGACTAATACGACATTCGGATGAAAGATATCATAACAGGAGCCGAGGCGCTCATGCGGTCGCTCAAGGCCGAGGGCGTGACGACCATCTTCGGATACCCCGGAGGAGCCATCATGCCTGTGTTCGATGCGCTCTACGACTATACGCGTGGCGATAAAAAGACATTCGAACATATCCTCGTACGCCATGAGCAGTCTGCAGCACATGCCGCCGAAGGCTATGCGAGAGTGAGCGGCAAGGTGGGGGTTTGTCTGGTGACCAGTGGTCCCGGTGCCACCAACACCCTCACGGGCGTGGCCGACGCGATGATGGACTCGACGCCCATCGTGGTCATCGCCGGACAGGTGGGTGTGGCAGCCCTGGGTACCGATGCCTTCCAGGAGGTGGACCTCGTGGGTGTGGCACAGCCAATCTCGAAATGGAGTTACCAGATACGGCGTCCCGAAGACGTGGCATGGGCGGTGAGCAGGGCTTTCTACATTGCCCGCAGCGGCAGGCCCGGTCCGGTTGTGCTCGACTTCCTCAAGAATGCGCAAACACAGACTACGGAATGGCAGTCGCAGAAGGTTGATTTCATACGCAGTTACGTGCCTTATCCCAAAGTCGATGAGGAATGTGTGCGACAGGCAGCCGAACTCATCAACAATGCCAAGCGCCCCTTGGCGTTGGTGGGACAGGGGGTGGAACTCGGCGGAGCACAGGCCGAACTGGCTGCTTTCCTTGAAAAAGGTGATATTCCTGCCGGGCGCACGATGCTCGGTCTCTCTGCCCTCCCCAGCAACCATCCACTCAACGTGGGCATGCTGGGTATGCATGGCAACTATGCACCCAACGTGAAAGAACAGGAGTGTGATGTCCTCATCGCCATAGGCATGCGCTTCAGCGACCGTGTGACAGGCCGCACCGACACCTACGCACGACAGGCGAAGGTAATACACCTTGATATCGACAGGGCCGAGATCAACAAGAATGTAAAATGTGATATACCGGTCATCGGTGACTGCAAGGTCACGCTGCCCGCCATTACCCGACTGCTGCACAAAGCCGACCATCTTGAGTGGCGCAAGGGTTTTGAGCCACTGGCAGAAATGGAGCGTCAGCGTGTAATAGAGCCTGCCATCCATCCCAAGAGTGGACCACTGCTCATGGGCGAGGTGGTGAATGCGATAGCAGAGGCGACGAAGGGCGAGGCCATACTTGTCACCGATGTCGGACAGAACCAGCTTTTCAGTTGCCGCTATTTCAAATACCACCACCAGCGTTCCATCGTCACCAGTGGCGGCTTGGGCACGATGGGCTTCGGCATGCCGGCAGCCATAGGTGCTACGTTTGGCGCTCCTCAACGCACCATCTGCGTGTTCATGGGTGATGGAGGCTTCCAGATGAGCATCCAGGAAATGGGCACCATCATGGAGACTCAGGCCCCGGTGAAGATGATTATCCTCAACAACAATTACTTGGGTAATGTGAGGCAATGGCAAGACATGTTTTTCAATCGCCGGCAGTCGTTCACGCACATGATGAACCCCGACTATTGTCAGGTGGCAAAAGCCTACGACATTCCCTATCAGGTGGCCATTATCAGAGACGACCTGCAGGAAGCCATAGACAACATGCTGGCTACACCAGGGCCTTTCCTTCTCGAGTGTGCCATCTTGGAAGAAGACAACGTATTGCCCATAACGCCTCCGGGCATGAGTGTCGATGAGATGATGCTCGACATTAGTGTCTGATTAGGAAGGGACAGTTGATATCATTAAGAAATGGAAAAGAATTTCTATACATTATTGGTTTATTCGGAGAATATCGCGGGTATCCTCAACCAGATTACGGCGGTCTTCACGCGCCGGCAGGTGAACATTGAGAGTCTCAACGTGTCGGCATCGAGCATTGAGGGGGTGCACAAATACACCATCACCGCATGGAGCGACAAAGACCAGATAGAGAAAATCACCCGGCAGATAGAGAAGAAAATCGACGTGGTGAAGGCCAAGTTCTATACAGATGATCAACTTTTCATTCGTGAGACAGGTCTCTATAAACTCTCCACACAGACCGTGCTCGATAATCCCGAGGTTTCACGTATCATACGGCGCTATGATGCCCAGATTACTGAGGTGAACCCCACCTATGTGGCAGTGATGAAAAGTGGCGTGACAGAGGATATCGTGGCGTTGTTCAAGGCGCTCAACGAGTTCGATTGCGTGCTCCAGTACACGCGCAGCGGTCGCATTGCCATCACTAGGAGCACCGAGGAGGAGGTAAGCGCATTCCTTGACCAACGGCAAACGGAACACGAAAATGGATAAAGTAGGACGTTACGGCTTTCTTGCTGAGCCATTCCATTGTGACTTCTCGGGAAGACTTTTCATGGGACATCTGGGCAATCACCTGCTCAATGCCGCCGACTATCATTCGCACGACCGTGGATTCGGCATGGCCTTCCTCAACACCATCAACAAGACGTGGGTGCTCTCGCGCCTGGCCGTGGAGATGGATGAGATGCCTCGGATGTATGCCCGCTTCGACGTGGAGACATGGGTGGAGAGCGCGATGCGTTTCTTCACCAAGCGCAATTTCAAGGTCATCGACCAGCAGACGGGTAAGGTGTATGGCTATGGCCGTTCGATATGGGCAATGATCGATACCGAGACGCGGCAGCCCGCCAATCTTCTCGATGTCAATGACGGGGCGCTGCTCGGGTATGTGGAGAAAGACAAACCCTGTCCGATAGCAAAAAGTTCGAGGGTGAACAGCAGCGGACAAGGTGAACTCGTGGCAGAGATACATCCACGCTACAACGACATCGATATCAACGGACATGTGAATAGCGTGAAGTATATCGAGCATGTGCTCGACCTCTTCTCGCTCGAGTGGTATGCTTCACACCGCCTCCATCGTTTCGAGGTGGCATATGTGGCAGAGGCACATGCCGGGGATACGCTACGCCTCTACCGTGAGACCAACGATGGCCTCACTTTCGTCGTGCGGGTGGTGAAGGCGTCGGCAGACAGTGACGAGGTGGAAATTTGCAGATGTGCGGTGGCTTTTGTAAAAGAATGAAAGTTTGTTGCGCCAATTCGCTTCCAATTCGTAACTTTACTACGCCAAAGATGCTGTTGCTCGGGCAAGAAAGCAAAAACTTCGTGTTTTGTTTTGCTTTCCGCTCGCTTATTCGTAACTTTGCCACACTTTTCACATAAGGTAAGAAAGAAATCAATATATAACAACCCGCCGCGAGCATTTGACTCGCTGCACAAAGCAATTTGAATATGGCTGAAATGAATTTTGGTGGCGTTATCGAGACAGTGGTCACCAGCAAGGAGTTTTCTTTGGAGAAAGCACGTGAGGTATTGAAAAACGAGACCATTGCTGTCATCGGCTACGGCATCCAGGGGCCCGGACAGGCTTGCAACCTGCGCGACAACGGCTTCAACGTGATTGTCGGACAGCGTGAGGGAAAGACCTACGACAAGGCGGTTGCCGACGGATGGGTGCCGGGAAAGACACTCTTCTCCATCGAGGAGGCTGCCGAGAAAGGTACTATCGTCTGCATGCTGCTCTCTGATGCCGGACAGATACAGGTGTGGGATCGCATCAAGCCGTTCCTCACCAAGGGTAAGGCATTGTACTACTCACATGGCTTTGCCATCAACTGGAACGACCGCACTGGCGTAGTACCCCCCGAGGATGTTGACGTTATCCTGGTGGCTCCGAAGGGTTCGGGCACTTCGCTCCGCACCATGTTCCTTGAGGGTCGCGGACTCAACTGTTCGTATGCCGTCTATCAGGACGCTACAGGCAAGGCAGAGGAGCGTACCATCGCTTTCGGCATCGGCATCGGCGCCGGATATTTGTTCAAGACCACCTTCGAGCGTGAGGCTACTTCCGACCTCACCGGTGAGCGTGGTTCGCTTATGGGTGCCATCGAGGGGCTGCTCGAGGCCCAGTATGAGGTGCTTCGCGAGCATGGTCATTCTCCTTCCGAGGCTTTCAACGAAACTGTGGAGGAACTCACTCAGAGTCTTGGCCCGCTCTTCGGTGCGAAGGGCATGGACTGGATGTATGCCAACTGTTCCACTACAGCCCAGCGTGGCGCCCTCGACTGGGCACCGCGTTTCCGCGAAGCCATCAAGCCTGTGATGGAATGGCTCTACCTGTCGGTGCAGACGGGCAAGGAGGCGCAGATTTCCATCGATGCCAACTCCAAGCCCGACTATCGTGATGGTCTGGAGAAGGAGTTGGAAGCCATGCGCAACAAGGAGATGTGGCGCGCCGGCGAGACGGTACGCAAACTGCGTCCAGAAAACAACTGATGATGAAATCAGGTAAGGTAAGGAGCTTCTCAACATAGAGGCTCCTTTTTTATTTCGGGTGTTGTTGATGAAGCAAAAAAAGCTATCTGGGTATTCTCAGGCTTTGGGATTTCCCAGGAAAAGGAAGGCACCGTCTGTCCTTATTTGCTCTTCTTGAACCAGTAGGGTAAGGGCGTTGTCGAGGCGGTCCTTGGGAATGCCAAGGGCGTGAAGTTCTGAGACGTGGTGTGGATGGTTGTCGGCGAGCAGTGTGAGGATGCGCTGCGTAGCCGACTGTGAGGCATTGGTGTCGTGAGCGTCTTTGTGGGCGATACATACATCGCACTGACCGCAGTCGTGGGTACTCTCCTCGCCGAAATACCTCAGCAGTTGTCGGCTACGGCACACCATGTCATTGGTGGCGTATTCAATCATGCTGTCGATGCGTCGGATGTAGCTTTCCTTTCGCTCTTCATATACCTCTCGGGTAATGGCAAGGCGACGGCCTTCCTCACGCCGTTGGGTGTAGCAGATGGCAGGCATCTTGCGACGGGGGATGAAATGCAGGATATGGCGCTTGCTCAGTTCCTTGAGCACCATATAGGTGGTCTGGGGGTCGATGCCCGCCTTCAACGCCACCATGTTCTCGTTGATGAAACAGTAGTCGGCAAACAGTCCTCCATAGAGTCGCAGCAATGCCGTGATGACGTTGTTTTCCACGGGTGAGTTGTTGTGGAGCATATAGAGCTGGTCGCGCTCGAGCAGGAAACGTAGTCGCGGACTGTTGTCGGGGTCGGTGTCGTAGGCCAGGTATCCGGCGCGTTGCAGGATTTTCAGAGCAGCATCCACCTGAATGGGGAAATGCTTGAAGGCACGGCAGAATTTGTCGATGTCGAACTCGAGTGTGACGCCCTCGCCGTATCCTACGCCCATCTGGAAGAAGTCGGCCAGATGGTCGTATACCTCTCGCACGTATTCCTTCTCGGGGAACGTATCGCTCACGCGCTTGTTGAGCTTGCGTCGGTCGGAGGCGTTGTAGAGCAGTACGGCATACGACTTCTTCCCGTCACGTCCCGCCCTTCCTGCTTCCTGGAAGTAGGCCTCAGGAGAGTCGGGACAGTCGATGTGGATGACGAGGCGCACGTCGGCCTTGTCGATACCCATGCCAAAGGCGTTGGTGGCCACCATCACCCTCGTTGCGTCGTCGTGCCATGCTTTCTGGCGTGCGTCTTTCACGGCAGGGTCGAGGCCGGCATGGTAGAAGGTGGCAGAGATACCGGCGGCATTGAGCAGTTCGGCGGTCTCCCTGCTCCTCTTCCTGCTCCTCACATACACGATGGCGCTCCCTTTCACCGTTTGGAGGATGTTGGTGAGTTCGGTGAACTTGTCGGGTGCGTTCCTTACGATATAGGCGAGGTTCTTGCGCTCGAAACTCATGCTGTAGACATTCTTTTCGGCGAAGCGCAGTTTCTCCTGGATGTCGTCCACCACCTGTGGCGTGGCGGTGGCAGTGAGTGCGAGTACGGGGATGTCGGGCAACACCTTGCGGATGTCGGCGATACGCAGGTAAGAGGGGCGGAAATCGTAGCCCCATTGGCTGATGCAGTGAGCTTCGTCTACGGTGATGAAACTTACTTTCATGTAGTGCAGCTTGGCGAGGAAGAGGGGGGATGCGAGACGTTCGGGCGAGACATAGAGGATATTCACTCCACCGAAAACGGCATTGTTGAGGGTGGTCACGATTTCCTCGTGTGTCATGCCGGTATAGATGGCCGATGCGAGGATGCCCCTACGGCGCAGGTGGGTCACCTGGTCTTTCATCAGTGCGATGAGCGGGGTCACCACGAGGCACACGCCCCCTTGGAGGAGGGCAGGCACCTGGAAAGTGATGCTCTTCCCGCCACCGGTAGGCATCAGGCCGAGGGTGTCTTTCCCGCTGCCGATGCTTTCGATGATTTCACGCTGAATGCCCCTGAAGTCATTGTAACCCCAGTATTGGCGAAGTATTTCCTGATATCTGTCCACGGAAATGTGCCTTTCAGGTGTCCGAAGAATTAGTCTTGCTTGCTCTCGCCCTCTTCATCTTCTGCAGCGCGGATATCCTCTATCTGCAACTGCACGCTGCCATGCTTGTAGATATTGTCTTCTATGGTGTAGGCGATATCGAAGCTACGCTTCGACTTGATGTAGCGTGCCGAGGCGCTCTGTCCGAAGGCGATGCCGTTCATCACGTTGTTCGACTTCGAGTCTACCAGTTCAAGCTTGATATGTTCCTGATCACGGCCCACCACCTTGCTCGTGCCGAAGTCGTAGACACCCACGGTACAGAAAATGGGCTTTTCGTTGCCGGGACCGAAGGGCGCGAAGCGTTTCAGGTCGTTGTGGAGGCGTTTCGATGAGATGTCCTTGAAGTCAATTTGTGCATCGATGTTGAGGAGAGGCTCCGTCTGCTCGGGCTGGATATGTTCCTCGACGTATTTCTGGAACTTCTGCTGGAACAGCTTGATGTCGTCCCATCTCAGGGTGAGTCCGGCGGCATAGGTATGACCACCGAAGTTGAGCAGCAGGTCGCGGCAGTGCTTGATGGCGGAGTAGACGTCGAAGCCGGCGACGCTGCGTGCCGACCCCGTGGCATAGTTCTCGTCGCGTGTGAGTACCACGGTGGGTCTGAAGTAGATTTCGGTGAGCCGTGAGGCGACGATGCCGATGACGCCTTTCTTCCAGTTCTCATCATAGAGCACGATGCTCGAGTGGTGTTTCTGGCTCTCGAGTTTCGCAACGATTTGATTGGCCTCCTCGGTCATCTGCTTGTCGATGTCCTTGCGCTTGTCGTTGTACTCGTTGATGTGGCGTGCCTTGTTCAGGGCGGTGGCGAAGTCGCGCTCAATGAGCAGGTCTACGCTCTCCTTGCCGTTCTCCATGCGCCCCGAAGCATTGATGCGTGGACCGATCTTGAACACGATGTCGCTCATCGAAATGTCACGGCCGTTGAGGCCGCAGATGTCGATGATGGCTTTCAGACCGATGTTGGGGTTCTGGTTGAGCTGCTTCAGCCCATGGAAGGCGAGGATACGGTTCTCCTCTGTCACCGGCACGATGTCGGCGGCGATGCTCACCGCGCAGAAGTCGAGCAGGGGGATGAGGCGTGAGAAGGGGATGCTGTTGTTCTTGGCAAAGGCCTGCATCAGCTTGAATCCCACTCCGCAGCCACAGAGGTGCTTGAAGGGATAGGTGTCGTCCTCACGCTTGGGGTTGAGAACGGCCACGGCATCAGGCATCACGTCGTCGGGTACGTGATGGTCGCAGATAATAAAGTCAATACCTATGCTCTTGGCGTAGGCAATCTCCTCGATGGCCTTGATGCCACAGTCGAGGATGATAATCAATTTCACACCTGTTTCCTTCGCATATTCCAGTCCTTTCTTGCTGATACCATATCCCTCGTCGTAGCGGTCGGGGATATAGTAGTCGATGTTGGAATAGAATTGCTGCAGAAACTTGTACACCAGCGCTACCGCCGTGCATCCGTCTACATCGTAGTCGCCATATACCAATATCCTTTCCTTTCTTCCCATGGCATCGTTGAGCCTGTCTACGGCTACGTCCATGTCCTTCATCAGGAACGGGTTGATAAGGTCGGCTAATTGTGGCCGGAAAAACCGCTTGGCAGCAGACTCCGTGGTAATGCCACGTTTGATCAGCAACTGGGCGAGGATGGGGCTCATGCCCAATTTCTCGCCAAGCTCGTCAGCTGCTTTCTTCTGGTCTGGTGTAGGTGGTTCGTAATTCCATTTAAAGTGCATTTATGTTGTTTTTATTCTTATTGTCTGCTTCCGTGGTCTCCTTTTAGGGCTTGGGAGACGAGGGTAAATAGCCCTCGCAAGGCTATTTGGGGGTAAAGATACAAAAAATAATCCAAATTGGCGCACTTTGGGCGTGTTTTTTGGATTATTTATTGCAAATTCACTTTTTGGGCGATTTCTCTTTGTATTTGTCGCAGTCGTTGGTCGCTGGGGGCACGCTGTATGGCCTCCCTGATGATGCGCCGTGCCTTGTCGTCATGTCCGAGGTGGAGATGGCATAGTGCCATCTCGCCCATCGACTTTGTCTTGAGCGATTCCGACTCTGGGTTCTGACTGCCCTTTGTCCTCACGCTCTCGAGCAGGGGTAATGCCTTGTCGTAGGCTTCGTGGGTAATGGCGAGGGAGGCAAGCCCGTAGTTGAGTTTCTGTATGAAAATGGGGAAGGCTGCGAACGACCGTCGGTAGATGTTGGTCTGGTTCTCGCAAGTACTTTTGTAGCTGTCGTCGTCGAAGGATAGTTCGTAGAGGTTGAATATTTTCTGGCGCAGGGCCTTGGCGAGTCCGTCGAGGGCACCCACTTCTTTGCCTTTCTGCCTGTTCTGGTAGAACATCCCTGCGGCGCGCTGATAGAGGTCGCAGGCCTCGTCGAGCAGACGGATGGCCTCGTCACGCTGTGCTTCCTTCGACAGTTCTGTGGCCTTGCGTGTCAGGTCGTCGCCCTTCGCTTGTATTTCTTCTGCCGTGAGCGCCCTTCCCACCTTTTTCTTAGGTGAGACGACATGGGTTACCGCACTGGCGCTGGTCTGCGCTAATGACTGTGCGCTGCCGAGAAGGCAGGCGAGAGTCAGGAAGAGGATGATGCGTCTCATGTCTTTTGTGGTGGTTGGTGCCTGTTGCGGCAAGTATGCGACCTTTTTAATAATGTAACGAATAAGGGTAGCTTTTTGTTATCCCAGCGACCGTGTTTTTTTTCGTGATGACATGAAAAATGCTCCCACTTGCCTGAAGCGGGAGCAATTTTGTGTATTTTCGTAAGGAATTAGTCGCCCAGCGGCTGTTCTTTGCGGGCTTTCTTCATCTTGTCGAGGATGTCCTTGGGGATGGCATTGATGTTGACGAGATAGTCCATGGTGTTGTCGCAGACGAAGGCCTTGGTCATGTACCAGATGCCTTTGTACTCACCGGCCTCACCCCATGAGTTCTTCACCATATAGTACTCCTTCCCGTTTTGGTCTTTGGCGAGTCCGTAGATGAGCATACCATGGTCGTCGGTCAGTTCCCAGTTGTCGTAGCGTTCCTGACGGCGCTCCGGTGTGGGGGTGATTTCGGGCACGGTGCATCCCAGCGAGTCAAGCAGGTTGGTCTTCTCCGCACGGGTCAGTTTGAGCCAGCGGGCCATGTCGCTGCCGGCGAGGCTCTGTGCCTTCTTCCCGTCGATGGCATAACCCAGACCCTGACGGGTGAAGCCGTCTTCCGACACGTCACCGCCCCATGCCACGGTGTAGCCTTTGGCGATGGCATTGTCGATGATACGCATCATGTCGTCCATCGGAAGGTTCCATGACAGCGGATTGCGCCAGTTGTCCTGCACTTCCACGGGGAATTGTGTGTAGTATTTCTTGTGAGAGAAGCTGGTAATCGACACGTAGTCGTCGAGGTTGATGCCCAGCGACTGTGCGAACTGCATCGGGGTGTATGTCTTTCCCTCAAACACGAAGGATTCGGGGCATTCGCCGAGATAGGCATCGAGGATGCCCTGCAGACCTTTCTTCCACTGGTTGGAGATTTTGCTGGCCTTGTTCTTTGCCACGGCGTCGACATACGGACTCATGATACTGAAGAACTCGTTGAAGTTGTTGAGTGAGTCGCCGTAGAGGCTGCCGGGGAAGGGCATGGCGTCTTCGGGACAGATGCCGTAGTTCTTCAGGCAGTAGAGCACGTCGTAGGCGCTTCCGCCCTGTGAGAACTGGCAGTCACCGTGCAGGCGTGTCACCTGAATGGCGCGGTCCATGTAGGTCTTGTTGGCCACGAAACTCTCACACAGGTCATAGGTCTTCCCTGTGGCTTTCAGTATCTCGGCCTCGAAATAGCTAAGGGTGGAGTAGTCCCAGCAGGTACCCGAGCGGTTCTGGTCCTTGATGCTGGTGATGGGGATTTCCTTCACTGTGGTGAAAACGGGTTTGTTTTCGTTCTTCTTCTGTTCCTGGGCTTGTGCACCGATGGCAAGAAGTGCCACGAGTGCCAATAAGATGTTTCTTTTCATTGTATGATGTTTTTGGTGTTATTTCCTGTATGTTGCCATGTATTCCTCTACGTCCTTGGGATGGTATGGTATGCGGTCCTTGCCGATGAAGCGGCAGCCATCGGCGGTGATGAGCACGTCGTCCTCAATACGGATGCCGCCAAAGTCCTTGTAGGTCTCCAACAGGTCGAAGTTGAGGAATTCCGCACAGTGTCCCGACTTTCTCCAGTCGTCGATTAGTGCGGGGATGAAATAGATGCCTGGCTCGTCGGTCACCACGAAGCCTTCTTCGAGTCGCCGGCCCATGCGCAGGCAGTTGGTGCCAAACTGTTCGAGGTTGGGTCGTGTCTCGGCGTCGAAGCCCACGTTGATTTGGTCGAGGTTCTCCATGTCGTGCACGTCCATGCCCATCATGTGTCCCAGTCCGTGTGGCAGGAACATGGCGTGTGCGCCTGCCCTCACCGCCTCTTCGGTGTCGCCACGCATCAGTCCCAGTTCTTTCAGTTTGTCGGTCATCAGGCGGCAGACGGCGAAGTGCACGTCCATGTATTTCACACCCGGCCGTGCCACGTCGAGTACATGGTCGTGGCAAGCCTCCACGATGGAGTAGATTTCAAGTTGGCGTTGCGTGTACTTGCCGTTCACGGGCATCGTGCGGGTGTTGTCCGAGCAGTAGTGGTCGATGGTTTCCGCACCGCAGTCGCAGAGCACGAGTCGTCCGTCCTCGAGCAGTGCGGTGGAGGGGTTGCCATGCATGATTTCGCCATGCTGTGAGAAAATGGTGGCGAAGCTCGGCATGGCGCCATACGACTGTGCGATGCCGTCGAGTTGTCCACCGATGAATTTCTCGCTCACACCGGGGCGAATGAGTTGCATGGCAGTGGTATGCATCTTGTAGCCTATTTCGGCGGCGCGTTCCAAGGCCTTGATTTCCTGTGGTTCTTTCTTGCTGCGCATCTTCACCACGGCCATGATGAGGTCCATCGATGCGGCGGCTTTTTGTTCACGGGGATGGATGCCGAGCAGGTCCATCAGCTGTATCTTGATGTCGTGGCGATAGGGTGGGAGGAAGTGTATCTTTCTACCCTTGGCGGTGGCCTCGTCGCAGCGTGCCTTCAGCGTACTCATGGGCGCGGTGTGTTTCACGCCTACCTGTGCAGCGAGGTCGGCCACGCTGTCCACGCTGCCATACCACACGATGTCTTCGATGTCGATGTCGTCTCCGATGAGCGTCTCCTCACCGCTGTCGGCATCAATGATGCCCACCAGTCCGTCGCGTTTCTGTCCGAAGTAATAGAGGAAGGTGGAGTCTTGCCGGAATGGGTAATAGGCGTTGTTGGGATAGTTGCAGGGCGACTCGTTGTTGCCGAAGAGCACGATGAGTCCTTTGCCCACGAGTTTCCTCAGCATAGCCCTACGCTTGATATATGTTTCTTTGTTGAACATAATATTGGATGTTAATGGTTCTTGCACGTGGCAAAGTTAATGATTTTTTCTAAAACACAATATAATTATTATGCAAAAACTATGCTGAAGCCTGCATATTTGAAAAGGTTGTTTTTTTCAATCTTCTTTTTAATCAGGCATAGACCGCTTGGGCAGCCTGAATGCCCATTCTCATCTGCAGATTTCCAAAGCCATGAGATTCATCAGTCTGCATTGCTCGGCAGTGACTTTCCTCTTTTCGTTGTGATGCTCAAATGGAGAAAGCATCAGAAGAACACCTCTGCCACAGGCATGGAATTGTTCGCCATGAGGTTTCGACAATGAGGTGAAGCCATTCTCGATGATGACGATGGTGGGCAGACCTTCGTTGAAAGCGGCCCGCATCACCTGTTTCTCACCTGGCGAGATGGCCGGAGATACGAGAACGGCTCCTTTTCTGGCGGCTTCAAGATAGTAGTTGACAGCTTTGCTTATTTCTATGTCGCTCATTCGGCGAGACACGCGCACGGCGATGCGCCAGGGCGATGATAGTAGGTCGCGGTTGCCAATGGCACTGAAACGATATGAACCGATGTGAAGGTCGAAAACCGGTCGCAGCCATTCTGGGCGGGCCCGCTTCATCAATAAGCGGCGAGGGTTGTCGCGTAGATAGTTCTGCCAGATCGGCAGTTCATTGTATGAGCGGAGAATGAGGTCGTTGTAGCCTTTAGCGAAGAGAGAAGGGGAGAGGCGGCCTATGCTTTGCGACGGTAGAGCCGCCGCCTGCGGAGAAGTGACGTGCTGACAGGCCAGTGTAGAAGGCTTCTCCGTAGGTTGCGGCTTTGCCGCAACAGTCGTTAGGGGCTTTGCCATTTCTCTCAGTGCCCTGCGGCATCCTGCCTTGAACCCAGAGATGACATGCCCTAAATGCACCGGCAATGGCGTTTTTACAAAAAGAATGCCATGCATATGGTCGGGCATCATTTGCAAGGCACGTATTTCTATTTGTGGGAAATGACGGGGAATAGCAAGCCATTCGTTCTCAACGGCTTTCCCGAGTTCTGACAGTTCTATGCGCGGTTCGTCGCTGCTGCCTTTTTCTGCAAAGGCATCACCTGCCAATCGGCCAAAGACGGGCAGCCTTCCTTCCACTTCCAGAGTAATCATATACATCCGCCGGTCCTTGTAGTCATGATGGTCATCACGACGTTTCATCGAGACTTTCTTCTCTCCCGCGTTTTTTTTCTTTGCTGCAAGTTGTTCTTCGGTCATCTGCATGACAATCGCATAAAAGAAGACTTGTGCTGAGCAGACATCTCTATGAGTGGTCCAATAGGTCGGGCCTTAGGCGGCGGGTGCGCTCCAGGCTCTGCTCTATCTCCCAGTCCTTGATTTTTGCTTCGTTGCCGCTGAGCAGGATGTCGGGAACCTTCCATCCCTTGTAGTCTGCCGGACGTGTATAGATGGGCGCGGAGAGAAGGTTGTCCTGGAAACAGTCGGAGAGTGCGCTTTGGTCATCGCTGATGACTCCCGGCACGAGACGGATGATGGCATCCGCCATCACTGCCGCCGCCAGTTCACCCCCCGTGAGCACATAGTCACCGATGGAGATTTCGCGTGTGATGAGGTGGTCGCGGATACGCTGGTCGATGCCCTTGTAGTGTCCACATAGGATGATGATGTTGTGCAGCATCGACATGTCGTTGGCGATGGCTTGTGAAAACTGCTCCCCGTCGGGCGAGGTGAAGATGACCTCGTCGTAGTCGCGCTCCGCCTTCAGTGCCGAGATGGCCCTGTCGATGGGTTCGCACTGCATCACCATACCGGCGAATCCCCCATAGGGGTAGTCGTCCACACGGCGCCATTTGTCGGTGGTGTAGTCACGCAGATTGTGCAGGTGTATCTCTGCCAGTCCTTTCTTTTGTGCACGCGCGAGGATTGACTCGTGAACGAATCCCTCCAGCATCTCAGGCAATACGGTAATGATATCTATTCTCATATCTGTGGCAAAAGTAAAAAAAAAAAATGATATAGTAGATGTATGATGAATAAAAAGCACCCTCTTTTTGGGGGAATTGTTTTGCCTAAAAGATTATTTTCGTTAATTTAGCGGCGGAAAACCGTTTAGAGCCCCATAGTCATATTGTATACTTTATATCAGATCATATGAAAACGACATTTTCTTTCCGTATACTGCCCATCATGATGTTGGGCGCACTTCTCCTTGTCTGTTCACCTGTAGATGCACAGAGCCGCACCGGCAGGAAACGGGCCAGGACCACCACTACAGCCTCTTCGCGCCAGTTGAAAGCCCCTGCTGCCCCCACACCCATCAGCGTGAGGGAGCGCACCATCCAGGATCTGCTCTATTTCCCCTTCGGATACCTGACTGGCTATATGGGAACCAAGGAAGATGCGGAAAAGCAGATTACCGCTGCTTTCGGCCAATGTGAGTCCATCTCCATGCTCCCCGGACTGCATGCCCACGACACCTTCGACTTCACTTACCGTGACGTGCCCCTCGGCCTTGCCTTTTACGACTGGTATGAAGACAAGATGTTTTATGATTTCTATTTCGAGATGAAGGCCGATGCCGACAGGTTCTATACCAACTTGTCGAACGACATCAAGGGCGTGGGCATCCCGCTTACCCAGGACAGGATTTACGGTGGCGTGTCCAACCGCACCCGTCCCGTTTCCATCTTCAAGTGGGTGTATGTCAGCACTCCGGAGAAAGTGAAGTATGTTGAAAACACCAATGCCGACAGCCGACATCTCGAAGGATGGTATAAGGTGGAGTTGGGCGTCTATAAAAGAGCACGGTGATAGAGATGGCCGTCGTCTTGAAAACCTCGTATGTTTATGAAAAGAACACTTATCCTTTTTTTGCTCTGTCTGGCGGTTTTCATCGTCAGGGGGCAGAACGTGCAGTTGCACTACGATTTGGGACATTCGCTGTATGACGAACTGTCGGTACGTCCCAGCGTGACCACCACCCTTGAAATGTATAAGCCCGACAGATGGGGAAACACGTTTTTCTTCGCCGATATCGACTATTTCCACGATGGTGTGGCGGGCGTGTATTGGGAGATATCGCGTGAGTTCAATATCTGGTGGGATGAACGGTGGGCAGCGCACGTGGAATACGATGGCGGAACGGCTTCCAGTCAGTTGAACGATATGTCGACCCGTTTCCAGCATGCGTTTCTTGCCGGACTCGCCTGGAATTGGGGCAACGTCGATTTCACGCAATCCTTGTCCATACAGGCACTCTATAAATACTATTTCAAGGGACAGCACCCATGGAACCGCCCCTACAGCGGTTTCCAGGCCACGGCAGTGTGGGCTCTCAATACTTCCAATAGACTTTTCACCTTCTCTGGATTCATCGACAGTTGGTATGACCCAAGCGTGCGCGGCAACTGGATTACCATCACCGAACCGCAACTGTGGATAAATATCAATGCCTTGCGCGGATGCAAGCAGGTGAAGTTGAGTCTGGGCACCGAAGTGGAGATAAGCAATAATTTCATCTTCGACAAGAACGGCCGCAACGACCATTTCTACGCTATCCCCACTATCGCAGCCAAATGGAGCTTTTGAAGCCCCACCTCTACCGTCATTCCCCACTTTGGTGGGGAGAATAATGTAGGAGGGAATACCTTGGAACCTCGAAATCCTTATCGTCCGTAAGGTCCTTATTAACCCCATAACCACCAAGAAAATGCTAAAAACCCTCGCCGCACAAGTCAAGGAATACAAGCGGGCCGCGATACTCACGCCTGTCTTCACCTCGCTCGAGGTGGTGATGGACGTGCTCATCCCATATGTTACTGCCAAGCTTATCGACCTCGGTATCACCGCCAAGGATATGCAGAATGTATATCTCTACGGTGGTATCATGCTCGCCATGGCCGCCTTGAGTCTCTTCTTCGGCATCACCGCTGGCCGCTACTCGGCATACGCCTCAACGGGTTTTGCCCGTAACCTGCGCGACGCGATGTACCGCAACATCCAGACTTTCTCGTTCTCCGACATCGACAAGTTCAGCACCTCGGGACTCGTCACCCGCATGACCACCGATGTGAACAACCTGCAGAACGCGTTTCAGCAATTGCTGCGCATTTCGGTGCGGGCGCCTTTCCGTATGGTGTCGAGCATCTTCATGTGCTTCCTCATCGACGTGCGAATGAGTCTCATTTTCCTCATCGCCATGGTGGTGCTCTCGGTGTTTCTCTATTTCCTCATCAGTAGGGTGGCAGGACTGTTCAAGCTGGTCTTCGAGCACTACGATGAACTCAACCGCAACGTACAGGAGAATATCTCTGGCATCCGTGTGGTGAAGGCCTTCGTGCGGGAAGACCACGAGAACGCAAAGTTCACCTGGGCCGCCGAGGCACTCTACAAACTCTACGTGCGCACCGAAGGACTGATGGCGCTCAACCACCCCGTGATGAACCTCGTGGTTTATGGCTGTATCATCGCCATCTCATGGTTCGGTGCACAGTTCGTCGTGGGCGGCACGCTCACCACGGGCGAGATTACCTCGCTCTTCACCTATGTGATGAGCATCCTCATGTCGCTGATGATGCTCAGCATGATTTTCGTGATGCTCACACAGAGCGCCGCCAGCGGACAGCGCGTGGCAGAGGTCATCGACGAAGAGGCCGACATCGTCAACCCCAAGAAACCCGTGATGGAAGTGCCCAACGGCAAGGTCGACTTCAACCACGTCTATTTCGCCTATAAAGGTGGTAGCGGTGAATATGCCGTGCAGAATATTTCGTTCCACGTAAAGAGCGGCGAGACCATTGGCGTGATTGGTGGTACGGGTAGCGGAAAGTCGTCGGTCGTCAACCTCGTCAGCCGCCTCTACGACGTGTCGAAAGGCAGCGTGATGGTAGGCGGCAAGGACGTGAGGCAGTACGACCTCGAGACCCTTCGCGATGCCGTGGCCGTGGTGCTGCAGAAAAACGTGCTCTTCTCGGGCACCATCCTCGACAACTTGCGGTGGGGCAACGGCGAGGCCACCCTCGAGGAATGTAAGGAAGCCTGTCGGATGGCGTGTGCCGACGAGTTCATCGACCAGATGCCCGACGGTTATGACACCCGCATCGAACAGGGTGGCGTGAATGTGTCGGGCGGACAGAAACAGCGCCTGTGCATCGCCCGCGCCCTGCTCAAACACCCTAAGGTACTCGTACTCGACGACAGTACCAGTGCCTGCGACACCGCCACCGATGCAGCCATCCAGCGTGCCTTCCGTGAAGACCTGCCCGACATCACGAAAATCATCATCGCGCAGCGTATCTCCAGTGTGAAAGACTGTGACCGCATCCTTGTGCTTGACAAAGGACGGGTGAGCGGCTTCGACACGCACGAAAACCTTTTGCGCCAGAATGCCATCTACCATGAAATCTACACCCTGCAGAACGAGGATGGCGGCGACTTCGACGAGCCACAGAAGAACCGTCGGCAGAAGAAACAGAGCCAGAAACCTAAAACGAAGAAGTTATGAGAATGGGTATGCGCACTCCTCCGGGACAGGTCTTTGCCAACAACGAAAAGGCGAGAGACCGCAAGGCCACCTTGCTGAGGTTGCTGAAATTCGTGATGCAGCACTACAGGTTCTCCTTCCTCCTGGTGTTCGCCTGCATCATTGTGTCGTCGGTTGCCACACTGATGTCAACCCTCTTCACACGTACGCTCATCGACGACTATATTTTACCGCTCATCGGCACGGCGAACCCCGACTTCTCGCCTTTGGCGATGGCACTGCTCAAGCTCGCTGCCGTGCTCATTGTGGGCGTGGCGTGCTCGTATGCCTACAACCGCATCATGATCAGCGTGAGTCAGGGCACGATGCTGCGTCTGCGTAAGAGCATGTTCACACACATGCAGCAGTTGCCCATCAAGTATTTCGACTCTCACTCCCACGGCGACGTGATGTCGACCTACACCAACGACGTTGACAGCCTGCGGCAGGTCATCAGTTCCAGTCTCCCCTCGGCATTCAGTTCGCTCATCACCCTCGCCGTGACCTTCTCGAGCATGGTGGTGCTCAGTCTGCCCCTCACCGGTGTATCGCTCTTCATGGCGGTGGTGATGGCCTACGCCACCACCTATCTTGGCAAGATGTCGCGGAAGTACTTCGTGGCACAGCAACAGAACCTCGCCAAGGTAAACGGTTTCATCGAGGAGATGATGACCGGACAGAAGGTGGTGAAGGTGTTCTGCTACGAGGACAAGGCCATTAGCCAGTTTGCTGAAATCAACGAGGAACTGCGGTCGAGCGCCAACAACGCCAACAAGATAGCCAATATCGTGATGCCCGTCAACGGCAATCTCGGTAACCTCGGTTATGTACTCATCGCCGTGGTGGGTGCCGCCATCGCCATGCATTCCAGCACGGCCCTCTCCATCGGTACCCTTGTGGCCTTCCTCACTCTGAACAAGAACTTCACGCAGCCCATCGCGCAAATCAGTCAGCAGGTGAACAGCGTGCTCAACGCGTCGGCAGGAGCCGAGCGCATCTTCGACTTGCTCGACGAGGAGCAGGAAACCGACAACGGACAGGTGGAGATGGTGAATGCCACCATGGACGACAACGGCACCGTGACCGTTGCCGACCACCGCACGGAGACCTGGGCGTGGAAGACCCCTGAGGGTCAGCTTACGAAAGTGGAAGGCGGTGTGAGTTTCGACATGGTTGATTTCGGCTATGTGCCCGAGAAACAGGTGCTCTACGACATCATGCTCGATGCCATGCCCGGACAGAAGATTGCCTTCGTGGGAGGCACGGGTGCCGGGAAAACCACCATCACCAACCTCATCAATCGTTTCTACGATATCCAGGACGGGAAGATACAATACGATGGCATCAACATCAACGACATCTCGAAACGCCACCTGCGGCGGAGTCTTGGCATGGTGTTGCAGGAAACACAGTTGTTCACCGGAACAGTAATGGACAACATCCGCTACGGACGGCTCGATGCCACCGATCAGGAGTGTATCGAGGCAGCGAAACTCGTGGGAGCCGACGACTTCATCCGCCGTTTATCGAACGGCTACCAGACCATCATCAGTGGCACTGCGTCGAACCTCAGCCAGGGTGAGCGGCAGTTGCTCTCCATCGCTCGTACCGCTATTGCCGACCCGCCTGTGCTCATCCTCGACGAGGCCACCTCGTCGATAGACACACGTACCGAAAGGATGGTGCAGCAGGGCATGGACTCGCTCATGCGTGGGCGTACCACCTTCGTCATCGCTCACCGCCTGTCGACGGTGCGCAACTCCGACTGCATTATCGTGCTCGAGCGGGGACGCATCATCGAGCGGGGTACGCACGACGAACTCATCGCGCTCCAAGGAAAATACTACCAGCTTTATACTGGAAATGACATCGGCTGATGCCCAAAACTGCTACGCTGTCGTAACATGGAAAGACAACCCCGACAATCACCTATACCTATAACAGATAAAACCATTATTCGCTATTATGAGAAAAACGTTTATTTTCATTATTTTGGCAGGACTTGGCGCACTGCATCTGAATGCCCAGACCCTGCCTTACCAAAACCCTAACCTGAGCGCGAAGGAGCGCGCTGCCGACCTCTGCTCCCGACTCTCCCTCGAGGAGAAAGCCATGCTGATGCTCGACGAGAGTCCTGCTATCCCCCGCTTGGGAATAAAGAAATTCTTCTGGTGGAGCGAGGCATTGCATGGTGCTGCCAACATGGGCAACGTGACGGTGTTTCCCGAACCCGTGGGTATGGCGTCGTCGTTTGATGATGCCTTGCTATACAAGGTGTTCGACGTAGCCAGTACGGAGTTCCGTGCTCAGTACAACCACCGTATGCTCAACGGCGGTGAGGACGAGAAATTCCACAGCCTGTCGGTATGGACACCCAACGTGAACATTTTCCGTGACCCACGGTGGGGACGAGGGCAGGAGACCTACGGTGAAGACCCATACCTCACCTCGGTGATGGGTACTGCCGTGGTGCGTGGCTTGCAGGGACCAGAAGATGCCCGCTACCGCAAGCTATGGGCATGCGCCAAGCACTATGCCGTGCACAGCGGACCGGAGTGGAGCCGCCATACCGCGAACCTCACCGACGTGTCGGCACGCGACCTGTGGGAGACCTACTTACCCGCCTTCAAGACGTTGGTGGAGGATGCGAAGGTGCGCGAGGTAATGTGCGCCTACCAACGCCTCGACGACGACCCGTGTTGCGGCAACTCCCGTCTGTTGCAGCAGATACTGCGCGATGAGTGGGGGTTCAAATACCTTGTGGTGAGTGACTGCGGTGCAGTGAGCGACTTCTACACCTCGCATAGGTCATCGACAGACGCCACCCACGCCTCTGCCAAGGCCACCCTGGCAGGAACCGACGTGGAGTGCGGCTTCGAATACGCTTACAAGAGCATCCCTGATGCCGTGCGCCAAGGGCTCATCTCCGAAGCTGAGGTCGACAAGCACGTGAAACGGCTCCTTGAAGGGCGCTTCGACCTAGGCGAGATGGATGACCCCTCGTTGGTGGAGTGGTCGAAAATCCCCTATTCGGTGATGGACTCCAAGCCCCACCGCCAACTGGCGCTCGACATGGCACGCGAGGCCATCGTGCTGCTGCAGAACAACAACGACGTGTTGCCGCTAAAGAAGAACAACGGCAAGATTGCCGTCATCGGCCCGAACGCCGACGATGCGCCGATGATGTGGGGCAACTACAACGGCATGCCCAATCACACCATCACCATCCTCGACGGCATCAAGACGAAACAGCGCAAACTGGTGCATTTCACCGGCTGTGATCTTACCTACGACAAGGTGATGGAATGTCTGATGGGCAACCAGTGTTCCTTCGACGGCAAACCGGGTATGAAAGGCACCTTCTGGAATGATACCACGATGAGTGGCAAGAGCGTCACCACACGCTACTACACCACGCCAATGGCTGTGACCACGGCAGGTATGCACAACTTCGCCCCCGGCGTACAGATAGAAGACTTCTCCGCCAAGTATGAGACGGTGTTCAAACCCGTCAAGGCAGGAGAGTATGTGCTCAACGTGGAGGGCTGCGGCCACTTCGAGGTGTATGTAGACGGCGTGCGGAAGGTGAGACAGCACACCTGGCGTACCACACCCACCCGCACCGTCATCAATGCCGAGGCTGGGAGGTCGTACAACATCGAGGTGCGCTTCCATCATGTGAAGACTTGGAATGCCAATCTGAACATCAACATCGCCAAGGAACACCCCATCGACTATCAGGATGCCATTAATCAACTCAAGGGCATCGACAAAGTGGTGTTTGTGGGAGGTATCTCGGCAGCCCTCGAGGGAGAGGAGATGCCGGTGAATGCCGTGGGATTCAAGGGCGGCGACCGCACCGACATTGAACTGCCTAAGGTGCAGCGCGACTTCCTCAAGGCCCTCAAGGACGCAGGAAAGACGGTTATTTTCGTCTGTTGTTCAGGTTCTGCCATCGCGCTGGAGCCCGAAACGAAGACTTGTGACGCCATCGTCCAGGCATGGTATGCCGGACAGGAGGGTGGACAGGCCGTCGCCGACGTGCTTTTCGGTGACTACAACCCTGGTGGAAAACTGCCCGTGACGTTCTATAAGTCATCGGCACAATTGCCCGACTTCGAGGACTACTCGATGAAGGGCCGCACCTACCGCTATTTCAACGATCCGCTGTTCGCCTTCGGCTATGGCCTGAGTTATACGCAGTTCAAGGTGGGTGAGGCACGCCTCACATCACAGGGCAAAGACTTCGTGCTCGATGTGCCGGTGAGCAATGTGGGTAAGCGCGATGGTGTGGAAATCGTACAGGTGTATGTACGCGACCCGCGCGACACCGAAGGACCGCTGAAGTCGTTACGGGCTTTCCAGCGCGTAGCGGTAAAGGCCGGGCAGATGGCGGAGGCACACCTGGTGCTCACACCCAAGTCGTTCGAACTCTTCGACACCGAGACCAATACCATGCGCACGAAGCCCGGCACCTACGAGGTGTTCTACGGCAATAGTTCTCAGGACAGCGCGCTGAAGAAAATCAATGTAACTATTGAAAATTGATTCCAGCCTGCGGCTGATTGAAGATTGATTTCAGCCTTCGGCTGATTTAAGATTGAAAATTGAAGATTGAAAATTTCTCAACTTTCGCAAGTAGGTTAGATGGAGTATAAATAGTAGAGTCGAAGCATGCAGAAGGGATGGAAATCCCCCAGAATGGCCATAAAGAGGACAAATGTCCTTTTAACTTCCCTTTAACTTCTCTTTTACTTGGCTTCGCCGATGTTTTCTCGCCATGGCATAGCACAAACAAGTTTGGCTCTGCTCATTTGGTTTATCGAAAACATTCCCTTTGACTTTCGTTAGTTGAGCGATGCGAAACTTGAATAATTAATATGCGAGAAGCCCGGGTCAATCCCGGGCTTCTCGCATATAATTTTCAATTTTCAATTTTCAATCAGCCGCAGGCTGAAATCAATTTTCAATCGGGCGAAGCCCGAAATCAATGGTTGCGGAAGTTCCACTTGGAGTTGTCGCTACTGAAGTCGTAGGTGGCGAGTGTTGGTGTGCTGTCACCTGCGGAGTAGAGCACGAGGTGCTTGTTGAGCCCTTCCTGGCCGGGAACAACCTTCGGCATGATGCGGAAGGTGCCGTCGATGAGTTGCTCGATGCGCCAGAGCTGCTCGTCGGCTCCGGTAAAGGCGGGAACAGTGGTCACCTCTTTGTCGGCAGTGGCGGCAAGGGCGCGGTCAGTGCCCTCGATGACAATCTTGAAGTATGGGCCACCCAGATAACCACCGGCTCCGTCGACGGGAGTGACGGTCCAGCGCTGGTGTGGACGGAACATATAGTCGCCGATACGGGCGGGGATGTTGCCGGCAGGCCATGTGCCGATGACATCCTCGAGTTTCTGGTTCTCCACGGGTTTGACGGGTTGCTCCATCTGGTCGCGGTTGAACCATCCTTGGCGTGCCTGATTCATGCGCACGAAGTCAACGGCCAGTTCAAGGGCATAGCCACGGCGCTCCGACTCAATCTCGAAAGTGCCACCCTTGAAGCGGTCGCCAGCCACGGGCCAGTCGTTCTTCCACAACAACGGACGGATGCCAAGCACACTACGGCCACCCTGGTCGAAGTCGGCTTCGTAGTGGCACGACATGATTTCCACACCCTCGTCGATGACGGTGCGTCCGAAGTGACCGGGGCCTGTCACGCGGTCACCGGCGGCGATGACCATCTTGCCGCCACCATGATACATGTCGCGGCCCACATTGTCGAGATATGGACCGTTGACGCTCTTGGCACGGCCCACCACGATGTTGTAGGTGGAGTTGACACCGTCGCAGCAGGTGCCGTGAGTGCCAAGGAGGTAGTACCAGCCATTGCGGTAGATGAGGTCGCTCGCTTCACAGTCGATGGCGATGTCCTGCTCTACGTTGCCCTTTACGCGCTCACCCGTAGCAGGGTCGAGCTCGATGAGGCGGATGGTGCCGAAATAGGTGCCATAACTCACCCACAGACGTCCTGTCGTGGGGTCGAGGAGCATGCCAGGGTCGATGGCATCGTTGTCCTCCATGCCGTCGGAAGAGCACACCTCGATGGCTTGGGTATATTTGAAATCAGGGGATTTCGGGTCGAGGGTCTTGTTCCACATCGTGAGGATACGGCCGTTGTGCCCACCGCCAAGACCACCACCAGTGGCACCGTAGATGACCAGGTAGCGGTCGCCAATCTTCAGCACATCGGGGGCTGCACCGCCACCAGGGCGCTCGGCACCGCTCTCCCAGGTCCATCCGTCGGGAGAGATGAGTCCACCGCCGCCTGTGCCGAAGGTGTAGTATTTGCCATCGCACTCAGCGATGGTCGAGGGGTCGTGGATATAGGGTTTGCCAATCTGGGCGCTGGTAGTCTGTGCCATGGCCAGGGCGAGCACGGTGGCTGCGCCGGCAAGTGTATAGCGTATCTTTTTCATCGTTGTTGTCATTTTTGTAAATTGATGGTGAAGTTGGTGACGGGATTGCCCTTCTCGTCGAGGAAACGCACGCAGAAGTCACTCATGCCGGGACCATTGATGATGGCACCGCGAAGGATGTTGCGGCCTTTCTTCAGCGTCAGACGCGACGACATGGCATCGTCTTTTACCATACGGCGGTCGCCGGAGAGCAGCAGAGCTTCCTCACCGTTGAGCCACCACATCGAGGCGGAGTTGGAACCTACGGCGAGGCGCACGTCCTTGATTTCCTCGGGACAGTCGATGACGGTGACGGCCCAGAAGAGCACGCCATAGACCTTCTCTCCCCATTTCTCGGCAAAGCGGAACAGTTTCACGTTGTAGTTCTCGCTGTCGAGGGCATGCCATGTAAGGGTCTGCTTCACGGTCTTGACCTGTGGCTCGGTTGGTTCTGCTTGGCGCGCACCACGTCCGAATCCTGCCGGAGCCTGCTCCTGCTGGAACACGGCATTGACTTTCTGGCCGTCCTTCGGCAAGATGGTCTGCTGTCCCTTGAAGTATTCCCTGTTGAAGTGCTCACGCAGGTAACTGTCGGTGAAGACGGTGTTTCCGCTATTGGGCTTGTCGATGGGGTCGAGGAGCATCCATCGACGGATGAAGCCGTTGTCATCGGGACGGGCGGCCTGGCTGGTGGCAGGCGAGAAATATTTCGGGCGGTTCTTGAACAGCACCCAGTCTACAGCCACGCCCTCGCCCTCGCAGGTGACCACGAGGTCGGTGACACCCTTGGGGGTGTACTCGAGTGGTGCGGTAAGGGTGAGCCATTGACCGCTCATGTCGCGGCGGAACGGGCCTTGCTCGCTCTTCACCGTCATGTCGATTTTCGCAATGACCTTGCCCGTGGCACTCTTCTCACGCAGACAAAAACTGGTGTTGGCATTGGCCTTGGCGCAGACAACCAGGTAACCATCGGTGACGGTGTTGAAATCGACGTCGGCAAAGCGTGCCCAGTCGCCTTTCTTCGGCAGGTCTACATACCATCCGCGGAAGTAGTTGGTGGTGTCGAGGTATTCGGTAGTGACACCGGCGGCAGCATCGCTGAAACGGTCAATCTCAATGCGGCTCGTCGCAGGCTTGATACCCACACCACGCATGGTGGGCTTCACCTCCTGAATGGTGCCGTCGGCATTGAACGTCACCTTCTCGATGCGTGCCGAACGGCGCTTGTCCATATTTGGTGAGTAATCGTTGCGGTGATAGAAGAGATACCACTGACCGCGGTATTCTATCAGACTGTGGTGGTTGGTCCAGCAGCCGTTGTCGTGCTCGGCCATGATGATGCCCTTGAAGGTCCAGGGACCGAGGGGTGATTTCGACATGGCATAGGCCAGGGTCTCGGTGGGGTTCTTTCCGTCGCTGGTGTCGCCACGCACCCAGGGGAAGGAGAGATAGTACCAGTCGCCACGCTTGAAGGCGAACGGACCTTCCTTGAATCCCTCGGGCAGACCTTCCATCTGCTGTCCGCCTACCATCATTCTTGGTCTCTGGGCAGCACCGGCTGGGGGCTGTTGCCCCTCACGACGGGGGAATTCCATGGCGGTGAGTTCTCCGTCGAGTTCCTTCATGTTGTCCTTCAGTTTGGCACCGCGGATACCCATGCCCGACCAGTAGATATAGGCCTGGCCATCGTCGTCGATGAGTACGCAGGGGTCGATGCCCGACACGCCCTTGATGGGCTCGGCCTCAAGGGTAAAGGGGCCTTCGGGCCTATCGGCAGTCGCCACACCGATGCTGAATCCGCGTCCGGCTTTCGAACCATTGGGGAAGTAGAAATAGTACTTGCCGTTTTTCTTCACACAGTCGGGTGCCCACATCGAGTAGCCCTGTGGGTTGCCCCAAGGCACATCCTCTTGTGAGATGATCATTCCATGGTCGGTCCAGTCGGTGAGGTTATCCGAAGAGAACACATGGTAGTCGGCCATGCAGAACCAGTCTTGTCGCTGTCCCTCGGGTGCGGGAATGTCATGCGAGGGATAGACGTAGACCCTGTCGTTGAATACGCGGGCCGTGGGGTCGGCGCAGAATTGGCCGCTGATGATGGGATTTTGGGCTGCCAACAGCATTGGTGTCAGCAACAACATCGCTACGGTTGTCTTTCTCATTTTAATGAATTGTTGATGTAGTTTCGCTAAGAATATGCAAATATGGCAAAAAAAATGCAGGTTTCGGTTTGATTTTAAAACAAGTTCTTTTTATTTATATATAATGTTATAAATCATAAAGTTTTTGCAACTTTCTTGAGGTCGAAATTAGCTTTGATAACTACGAAAAGAAGAAAAAAAAGGTTGTTGACTGCTTATAAAAAGAGGATCTTCGGCATTTGACAAGACGACGAACACTGTTAGAAATCATAATGACCTGCAGAGTGACACAGCTCTTCTGCAAACCGAAGATGACTCTTTTGGCAAAAAAAACGAATCTTCTTCAAACTTGCAAGATAATATGGAAGAAAATAAACCGAAATGCTTTGCTATTCTTTTTCGTTTTGCTCTCGTTTATTCGTAATTTTGACGCTCTGCATCGAAATTACTTTCACTCGGCAAAAGAAAAAGAATGGATTCTTTTTCGTTTTGCTCTCGTTTATTCGTAATTTTGTCACCAGAAAGTTTTTTACCATGACCGAGAAAGAGCGAATCATTCAGTTGCGGCGTGAACTGCATGAGCACAACCACAGGTATTATGTGCTCAACCAACCCCTTATCAGTGACCAGGATTTCGACTTCCTGATGCACGAATTGCAGGACTTGGAGGCGAAACATCCCGAGATGGCAGACCCCAACTCGCCCACACAACGTGTGGGCAGCGACCTCAACCAAGAATTTACCCAGGTGGCTCACCGCTATCCCATGCTGTCGCTCGCCAATACCTACAGCGAGCAGGATGTGGCAGAGTGGTATGCCAGCGTGTCGCGGCTGTTGGGGGGCGAGCCTTTCGAGGTGTGCTGTGAACTGAAGTACGACGGCCTGTCGATATCGCTTACCTATGAGGAGGGAAAACTCGTGCGGGGCGTGACCCGTGGTGATGGTGTGCATGGCGACGACGTGACGGGCAATGTGAAGACCATCCGGTCCATCCCCCTGGTATTGCCGGGATGGGAGGAACAGCAACGGGGACTCGACCTCTTCAGTCAGGTGGTGCCCATCCCCCGTTCGTTTGAGATACGTGGCGAGATTCTCATGCCATGGAAGGTGTTCGACCAACTCAATGCTGAGCGTGAGGCAGCGGGAGAACAACTGTTTGCCAACCCCCGCAATGCTGCCAGCGGCACGCTGAAAAGCCAGAAGTCGGAACTTGTGGCGAATCGGCGCCTCGATGCCTACCTCTATCACCTGTTGGGCGACAACCTTCCCTCCGATGGTCATTACGAGAACCTCGAGGCTGCCCGTGGCTGGGGGTTCAAGGTAAGTGAGGGCATCCGCAAGGTGAAGACCCTCGAGGAAATCATGCAGTTTATTACTTATTGGGACACGGAGCGCCGCAACCTGCCCGTGGCTACCGATGGTGTGGTGCTGAAGGTGAACTCTCTGCGCCAGCAGCGTGCGCTGGGGTTCACGGCGAAGAGTCCGCGCTGGGCCATCGCCTACAAATACAAGGCAGAACGTGAGTGCACGCAGTTGCTTGAGGTCACCTATCAGGTGGGACGTACGGGTGCCGTCACGCCGGTGGCGAATATGGCCCCCGTGCAGCTCGCCGGTACGACAGTGCGTCGTGCCACGCTCAACAACGAAGACTTCATCCGTGCCTTCGACCTGCACCTGGGCGACTATGTGTACGTGGAGAAGGGTGGAGAGATTATCCCGAAGATTGTGGGTGTTGATGTGGAGCGCCGCCAGCCTGATGCCGAGCCAGTGCGGTTCATCACCCACTGTCCGGAGTGTGGCACGCCTTTGGTGCGCTACGAGGGTGAGGCAGCGCATTACTGTCCTAACGACGCGGGGTGTCCGCCACAAATCAAAGGGCGTATCGAACATTTCATCGCCCGGAAGGCGATGAACATCGACTCGCTAGGACCGGAAACTGTCGATGACTACTATCGTCAGGGTCTTATCCACAATATCGCCGACCTCTACCGCATCACCGTGCAGGACATCAATGGTGACGGGTCACGGCAGAAATCGGCGCAAAAAATCGTGAACAGTATCGCCGCCTCGTGTGACGTGCCCTTCGAGCGTGTAGTGTTTGCCTTAGGCATCCGATTCGTGGGCGAGACGTCGGCACGGTTACTGGCCCGCCATTTCAAGAACATCGACGCCCTGGCTTCCGCCACGCCAGAAGACCTGATGCAGGTGGAGGGCGTGGGCGAGGTGATTGCCGCCAGCGTGGTGGGCTATTTCCAGAACCCCGTGAACCAGGAGATTATCGCGCGGTTGCGGGAATACGGGCTACGCATGAGTCTCTCGGAGGAACAGATGCAAACTGCCGGTGATGCACTGGCAGGGAAGAGCATCGTCATCAGTGGTGTCTTCGCCCATCACAGCCGCGAGGAATACAAGGTGATGATTGAGCAGTATGGTGGCAAGAATGTCGGTTCCATCAGCGGCAAGACCTCGTTTATCCTTGCCGGTGACAACATGGGACCTTCTAAACTGCAGAAAGCCGAGAAACTCGGTATCCCCATTGTCAACGAGGAAGAGTTTCTTGAAATGATTAACAAGAAGAATGACGAATCATGAACATCATCGTATCGCAGGAGATAGAGCAGGTTTGTCCGGGCTTTGTGGGCGCAGCCGTGGAGGCTTATGGCGTAAACACCCCTTATTGTGCCCCGTTGTGGGAGGAAATCAACGCCTTGGGCGAGCGGTTCAGGGCAGAACTCACAACGGAGAGCCTGAAGACCCTTTCAGGCATTGCCGCCACACGACGGGTGTACAAGGCCTGTGGCAAGGACCCTTCAAGATACCGGCCTGCCGCTGAGGCGCTCATCCGCAGGATGCTGCAGGGCAAGCCGCTCTACCAGATCGACACCCTCGTCGACCTCATCAACCTGGCAAGCATCGCCTATGGTTATAGCATCGGGGGCTTTGATGCCGACAAGTTCGTTGGCGACACCCTGACCCTGGGCATCGGCAGGGCAGGTGAGCCCTATGAGGGCATTGGCCGTGGGATAATCAACATCGAGGGTTTGCCGGTATACCGTGACGAGAAGGGCGGTGTGGGTACGCCCACGAGCGACCACGAGCGCACAAAGATAGAACTCAGCACTACCCACCTGCTCGTGCTCATCAACGGTTATGACGGCAACGAGGCGCAGGTGAGGGGAAATGCCGAGTTCATTCAGGAGTTGCTCCGCAAATACTGTCAGAGCGACGGTGGCAGTTATGTCATCTACAGATAAGGCAACAATTTGCGGTCACCCTCTGTCCAGTTCAGTTTTTCCAGTTCATCTTTTTCGAGCCACTTGTAATCGAGGTGGTCGAGTAGTTTGAACTCTCCGTCACCACCTTTGCAGAGGTAGGCGGTAAGGGTGATGGAGAAGTCGGGATACTCCTGAACGACGCTGCACAGTTTCTTGCCCACAAAGATGTCCCAGTCCATCTCTTCCTTGATTTCCCGCACCAAGGTGTGGTGGTCGCTCTCACCATCCTCTGCCTTGCCACCAGGAAATTCCCAGTGTTCTGAAATATATTCATATTTCGAGCGGCACCGTTGCATGCAAAGGTATTTGCCGTCGTTTACGACGACGGCTGCCACGACGTTGTAATGTTTCTTCTGTTCCATATATTATTTTTTTAAGTTTCGCATTCGCTCAACTATCGGAAGTAAAGGGAAGTTAAAGGGAAGTTAAAGAGAAGTTAAAGGGAAGTTAAAAGGACATTTGTCCTCTTTATGGCCATTTTGGGGTATTATTTTCCCTATCTGAATAGTTTAAACCCTATTGTTTTCCTTAGACATCCCCACTTGCGAAAGTTGAGAAATAGTCAATTTTCAATTTTCAATTTTCAATCGGCCGAAGGCCGGAATCAATCTTCAATCAGCCGAAGGCTGAAATCAATTTTCAATCGGACATAGTCCGGATAATTTTCAATCTTCTCCATATCCATCTTGGGATGCGCCGCCAGAAAGCGGTGACGATGCGCCATCGCCAGTCGATGACCCGCACATGGTCTTTATGCTGGATGGCCTGCATGATTTCCTGGGCCACCTTTTCTTTTTGCAATAGCATGGGGTAGTGGTTGCCATCGTTGAGCAAGGCCGTATCCACAAAACCAGGGCGGATGTCGGTAAAGCGGATGTGGTGCCCCATGGTGTTCGCCAACTGTTCCAGTGCCTGTAGGTAGGTGTTTTGAAAAGCCTTTGTGGCAGAGTACGACGGAGCAGGACCCAGGCCTTTCGTACCGGCTATCGACGTGATGGCAGCGATATGCCCGCCACCATTTTCGGCCATATAGCGGTAGGCGGTGCCAATCATACGGGTGAATCCCATGGCATTGGTGTTCACCGTAGCCATCTCGATGTCGGCTTCGAGCGAAGGATTCTGTTTGCCGATGCCTGGGGCATAGAAGAACAAGTTGATGCCGCCGAGGGTGGCGATGAGGTCGAGCAGTTGCTGTGGAGCCTCTTCGTCGTTGACGTCGATGGTAGCCACCACCACATGGTCGGGCCACTGCTCTTTCAGTTGCATGAGCAGATGGGTGCGGCGCGATGCCACACCCAATGTCCATCCCTCGTCGAGCAGTTGTCGGCACACTTCCATGCCGATGCCCGACGAGGCGCCCAAGACGACGGCTCTCTTCATGCCTATACCAGCGAGAATGCCACTTTCATCATGTTGGTGAAGGTGGTCTGGCGCTCTTCTGCCGAGAGGGCTTCACCGGTGATGATATTGTCGGAGATGGTGCAGATGCCCAGGGCACGGTTGCCCGAGCGTGCGGCGTTCATGTAGAGTGCTGCTATCTCCATCTCAACGGCGAGCACGCCCATGTTTATCCACTTGTCGTTGTGGGCGTTCTCCGAGTAGAACACATCGGCAGACATCACGTTGCCCACTCTGTAGTGGAAGCCCCTGCGCTCGCATTCGTCTACGGCACCTCTCAGCAGGTCGAAGTCGGCGATGGGAGCGAAGGTTCCCGGCATCTCATACTGTGCTGCGTAATTGGAGTCGGTGCAGGCTCCCATGGCGATGGCAAGGTCACCGATGTTCAGGTCAGGATGTATGGACCCTGCCGACCCTACACGGATAATCTGTTTCACGCCGTAGAAGTTGAAGAGTTCATAGGTGTAGATGGAGATGGAGGGGATGCCCATGCCATGTCCCATCACGCTCACGCGTTTGCCTTTATAGGTGCCGGTATATCCCAGCATTCCCCTGACTTGGTTGAACAGTTTAGGGTCCTCAAGGAAGGTTTCTGCCATCAGTTTCACGCGCAGGGGGTCGCCTGCCATGATCACGGTCTCGGCGATGTCGCCGTATTGTGCCCCGATATGGGGGGTAGGTGTTTTTGCCATAAAATGCTATGTTTAAGGTTGATAAATGTAGTAATAATGTGGGGTGTTGTCTCACCTTAGGCAATAGAATTGCATATTTTCGCAAAAATAGGAAAAAAAACTGAAATATGGTTTCGTCTTACCCGTTTTTTTTGTCGCAGAGGCACAAAAAAAGGGTTGCCAGAAGGCAACCCCATATCAGAGGAGTAGATGTTTACTTCAGCGTGATGTTTTGGGCAATGATCTTGGCATGGTTGAGGAGAGCCTCCTTGGCAGCCAACTTGTCCATCTTGTGGGCCCCGTCCGACAGCTTAACCGTGACCAGTCCCTCACCTTTGGGAATTGCGATGTAGACAACCTGGGTGTTGTCTTTGGTCTTGTCGGTATAGAACACATTGAATGTATTGCCATTGGCGGTGATATCGTCAATGCTTTGGAAACCTTGCTTCTCCAGTTCGGCCTTGTAGGCATCCATGCCCATACTGTTGAAATCTGGACTTGCGGTGGTGAAGGGTGGCTCCTTGTAGCCGATTACACATGAATTGTTCACCATGCGGCTACGGGCTTTCCATCCTTCCGGCACCTTGATGGTGTAGTTGGGGCAGTCGAGCTCTGTCTGGTCCTCGATGGCCACCTCCTGTTGTGCAGGAACTCCTTCTTCTACGGCAGTGGTGTCCTCTCCATCCACTGTCTCGTCTTGTGCAGCTTTGTTGCTACACGACACCATTGCAACAGTTACTACTGCAATGGCAAAACTGAAAAGCAATTTTCTCATTGATAAATGTTGGTTTTTAATGGGTAATATAGTCTTTTTGAAATACCGTCCATTGTAGGTCGTAAACGACAGCCTATCTTTGCGTTGTTTTCCTTATGACGCTTACGGAGTTCAAAAGTACAAAGAAAAAATCATATTACATTCCTTTTCCTGGAAATTTTTCAAAAAGAGAGCCGACACCCATCTTCAGTGCCGGCTCTCCGTCGTGTTGTCTTCTATGTTATAGTTTCCTTTATTTCACCACGACCTTGCGCACGCTGCCATCGCTCATGCGCACGATGTTGATGCCGCGCTGCAGGCTGCTGATGGCCTTGCCGTCGAGAGTATGTATCGATGTTGCAGTCGTCGACGGTGCGGTGAAGTGGTGGCGAATAGATGCTGTCTCATCTGGCACGCCGTTGAAGTCATCCATGCAGAAATATCCCGGTGTGGTCATGCCCCAGTCGTTCTTTCTCGAACTGTCGAGACGGAAGGTGACAGAGGTGACCTTGCCCAGCGGAGTGAGGTCCACCCACTGCCAGTAGTCGAGATAGTAATGCTCGGCCTCGTTCTCCGAACGGTAGTCGGCGAGGTAGAACTCCACGCTCTCGGTGGTCTCGTCGGCATGGGTGCCGATGACGGTCACTTTGTACCAGTCGCCGGTGGTGAAAGCACCCGGTGTCATGCCGTCGCCGTTGAGGATGGCGTCCACAGCCCATGCCTCGTTGGTGGCGTAGAAGCCTGAAATGACTTTGCCTTCAGGGTCGTTGACCTCAATCTCCTCGCCCTGCGGGTATACCACGCAGTATTTCTCCGAGCCGTTGACACCGTGTCCGACACAGCTGTTGAACTGGTCGGGAGTGAGGTTGACGAAGGAGGTCTCCGTGCGGTTCGAGATGGCGAATCCCGACCAGTAACTCCACTCCGGGAAGTAGTTGCTGTTGAAGGTGAATCCGCCCAGTTCGAAGCAGGAATCATCG
>JAFZVV010000002.1 GCA_017617615.1 Prevotella sp.
TCATGGGATTTTATATGCCCATTTGATGTCAATACAGAGTGGGATTCCGAAGAAGAAACACTTTACTACAAAGGACTGTACGAAAAAGCATTAAAGAGCAAGCGATGCGTTTATGATAATTTCTATGCATATGTCAAATGACTATTGGCGACGCCTTCCGCGCCCTAATGACTTATGGGCATTAGAGTGATAGCCGAAAACCAAACGCAATAGAGGCACCCAAATCGGGTGCCTCTATTGCGTTTCTATGGCGTCTGCAGGTTAGTTCTTCACCAACCGCACTTCGTAGATTTCACCAATCTGCTTGTTGGGCTTGGCAACGAACTTCACACGCACCTGAGACTTGCCCTTGAGCAGGTCGGCGGGGATGGGATAGGTCTCGTACTTGAACTCCGAGATGCGGTATTTGCCGGTGTTGTTCACCGACTGGACAAGGGTGTCATCGACATAGATATCGAACTCGTGGGTCTTCCACTCGCCCACGCCCCAGTACTTCAGCCGGAGACTGAGGTCGGTGAGGCCGTTGGTCTGCATCAGGTAACTGAAATAATGGCCGTCGCGGGCATCACGGAAGAACACATCGTTGGAATTACCGGTATAGGAGCGGTCGGTCTCCATCTTATGGTCGGTCTCGGGCTGTTGCTCACCCGGCTGCACCTTGTCGACGGTGCGGGCCTCGAGGGCCTGCCGTTCCTGCTCCTCTCGGGCCAGTCCGTCGAGATAGCCCTTGTAGTTCTTCTCCGAGAGCGCCAGCCAATACATCATATAGCGTGCGTCGTGAATCTCGAAGAAAGGCTGCAACTCGTTGTGGATGCCGTTCTCCATCCTTGTGCTGAGCGTGAAGTGGAGGGGACGGCCTGCAACGGGCTGCAACTCGTTGGCGATGTCGTCGATATGGTTGTTGATGAGGATGGGCGCCTCGTTGATGGGCAGTTTCCTGCCACTGGCATATTGTCCGAAGCGGCTGTCGTCGGCGATGAGGTGTGCCAGGTCCTCGGTGCCCGTCTTCATGCCGAGGAGGATGGGCCCATGCATGAGGGCGACATACTGCGGCACGTTGGGCAGGTACTTCACGCTGTTGTGCATGGGGAAGGAAACTTCCACCACGTCGCCCTTCTTCCACTTACGCTGGATGGCGACATACGACGACGGACCCGTGACGATGTCGACAGGCTTCCCGTTCACCTTCACGGCGAACTCTCCCGGCTTCACCCATCCCGGGTAGCGCACGAGCAGCTGGAACTCACCCTTTCCCCCGGTCACCGTGATGCGGCTCGTCTCGCCATAGGGGAAGGCGGTCTCCTGACGCAGCACCACATTCTTCTCCTTCCAGTTGAGTTCGGAAGCCACGAAGAGGTTGACGAAGAGGCTCGTGCCTTTCTTCGTATAGACGAACTGCCCATACTTGCCGTGGTTCTCCATGCCCGTTCCCACGCAGCACCACATCGCCTCGTTGGGAGCAGAATAGTTGCGGTAATGGCGCGGACGGGCTGGTGTGAAGTACACATAACCGCCGTGTTCGGGATGCTGGGTGGAGAGGATATGGTTGAACGTCGCCAGTTCATAATAGTCGGCGAAACGTGCCTCGGGATTGCGGCGGTGCAGGTTCTCGGTGAGTTTGAGCATATTGTTGGTGTTGCAACTCTCCGGACCATCGATGTCGTTGATGAAGTCGGTGCACGCCTCCTTGCTGGGGAAGTGCTCGCGACGGCTGTCGCCGCCGAAAGCCAGTGAGCGCTCGCCCGTGACGATGTCCCAGAAGAAAGCGCTGGCATTGTGGAAGGTCTCGTCGCCGTTCAGTTCGGCGATGCGCTCGAAGCCCACCACCTTCGGCACCTGCGTGTTGGCGTGCATGTTGTCGAGACAGTCCTGGCGCTGCGACATCGGCGTGAGCAACCGGCGGTGGGAGAAACGCCTTGCCACATCGAGGTATTTCCGCTCCTTGGTGATGGCGTAGGCATCGGCGAGCACCTCGTTCATGCCGCCGTGCTCGTTGTCGAGCATCCGCTCCATCTGTTCGTCGGAGAGTCCGGCAGTGAGGTCGATGGCCCAGTCGCAGAAGCCCAGGAAGAGTTTCTTCGCCTGTTCGTTGCCACAGTACACCCACGCGTCGCGCAGCCCGGCGTACATCTTATGGAGATTATAGAACGGTGCCCATGAACCGAAATAGGTGCCGAAATCACCTTTCTTGAATGTAGACCACAGGCGGTCGCTGCCGGGCATGCCGCCCACATATCCCCTGCCCCACTCCGGGTGGTTCCTGACATTGGCATCGGCACATTCCTGCAACTCACTGAGCATATACTCCATGCGCTGGCGGCACTCGTCGCTGCCCGTGGCGGTATTGATGGCCATGGCGGTGAGGTAGTGGCCACCCACATGACCGTCGAGCCCGTCCCAGTTGGGATAGGCCTTGGCCTTGGGGGTGAGTCCCGCCTCCTTGCGGTAGGGTGCCAGCAGGCGGTCGCAGTCGTACTGGAGCAAGGTCTTGATATTCAGGTCGCGGGCTTTCTTCAGCGGACCGTCGAGGAGTGTCACGTCGCCGAGGGGGAACTCATCGGCATAAAGCTTGTCTTGTGCCTGGGCCATCGAAGCGACGGCCAGGAGCGTGGTGAGGATAAGGAGTTTTTTCATCTTGTTTGGATAACGGAAGATTAGTTTCGTTGCAAAAGTATATAAAAAAATCCATATTTTTTACGTCTGACGGAAAAAAGTCGTGTAGGGAACAAGAAGGAGGGGAAGGGGGAAACTGTTCAAGTTTCGCTCAACTTTCAGAAGTTAAAGGGATGCTTAAACGGGCTTCGTCCGATTGAAGATTGAAGATTGAAGATTGAAAATTGCCTCATTAATTAGCATTTGGAGGTATATTTTTCCCTTTCTGAATAGTTTTAACCCTATTATAGTCCTTAATTATTCCTACTTGCGGAAGTTAAAAACACTTGCCTTACAAAGAAAACAGGGAAGAATGTATGTTATCCATTATTTTTTTATAATTTTGCAAAAATCCATCATGTAAACACGAGAAAACTCCGGCCAAGCGGTTTTCCCACCATTTCAAGATGATGTATGACGTCACTCCTTCGGAGTATCTGAGAAAAACAAGAACAATACCTAAAGAAATGCCTGATTTGAAATGACGAACAAGAACCTAAGAAAACTGATGATGCTGTTGGCATGCCTGTTGGCCACCACCATGCAGGCAGGCAAGTACAAGAACTTCAAGGTGTCGACCTATATCCGTGCACAGGACGTGGCACGCATGGACGATGAGAAGTTCCTGAAATCCACCTGGGAGACGGTGAGCAGCCAGGTAGACCTCGACAAGATCTACCTCGAGACCCACCGCGACGCGTTCATCGTGCCCGAGAAGACGCTCAACAAGGTGAAGAAATTCTTCCTTTCGAAGGGACTGGAGGTAGGCGGTGGCATCACGTTCACCCGGTCGGAGCCCACCGATTTCGAGACCTACAGTTACGCCCGTGAGGACGAACGGCAGATGGTGAAGCATATCTCCGAATACACCGCGAAGTTCTTCGATGACATCATCCTCGACGACTTCTTCTTCATCGACCTGAAGAACGACGACGAGATAGCCGCCAAGGGCAGCAAGAGCTGGACGGAATACCGCCTGCGCCTGATGGCGGATGCCGGGCGCGAACTGGTGGTGGGACCCGCGAAGGCGGTGAACCCGAAGGTGAAGGTCATCGTGAAATACCCCAACTGGTATGACCACTTCCACGGCCTGGGATTCAACCTCGAGGAGGAGCCCAGCTATTTCGATGGCATCTGGACAGGCACCGAAACCCGCGACCCCGCCTCGGCACAACACCTGCAGAACTACCTGAGCTACAATATCGTGCGCTACTTCGAGAATATCGCCCCTGGCCGCAACCTCGGCGGATGGGTGGATGCCGGCGGCATCAACATGAGCATGGACCGCTACGCAGAGCAACTGCACCTGACGATGCTTGGCCGTGTGCCTGAAATCATCCTCTGGAACTACATGCAACTGGTGGAAGTGAAAATCTCGCCGTCGATGCGCGCCGCATGGCAGTCGGAGGGCGGCAACAGTTTCCGCTACGACGAGATGGTGGCTCCCTACACCCGCGACGGCAAGACCATCACCCCCAGCACGATGGCCCGCTTTGCCGACCAGACCCTCCATCAGACCGACCGGCTGATGAGTCTGCTGGGCAAGCCCATCGGACTGGCATCATACAAGCCCTATCACTCCTCGGGAGAGGACTTCCTGCAGAACTACCTCGGCATGATCGGACTGCCCATGGACATGCACCCGCAGTGGCTTGACGACCGCCAGCAAATCCTGCTCACCCAACAAGCAGCCAAGGACCCACAGCTGGTGGAGAAAATCAAGCGGCAACTGCGCAAGGGTGGCGACGTCATCATCACCACCGGCTTGCTGAAGGTCATCAAGGACGACCTGGCCGACGTGGTGGAACTCTACTGCGGTGACCTGAAAGCCATCGTCAACGACTTCGGCCGTTCGGGCAAGTCGGAGCGTGAGTTCATCATCCCCCAGGTGAAATACTTCACCAACGACGCCTGGGAGGTGGTGAGTGCCGGCCGACCGCTCACCGGGGGCGTCTCGGGCTATCCCATCCTGTTGCGCGACACCTATTCGAAGGGCATCCTCTTCGTGCTCACCATCCCCGACGACTTCGGCAACCTCTACGACTTCCCCGCCGGTGCGCTCAACATCATCCGCAGCGTGATGAGCAAGGACGTGGGGGCATATATCGAAGGACCATCGAAGGTGTCGCTCTTCCCCTATGACAACAAGACCATGGTGGTGGAGAACTTCAACGACAATGCCGTAAAACTACGTGTGGTAGTAAACGCCAAGATAAGCCAGCTTCGCAACCTGCTCACCGGCGAGGAGTACAAGCCCGCCCAGGTGCCCGTGAGCCGCTGGCGGTTTGTGGGCTATACCGACAATCAGACCGTGTTCGACATCCAACTGCCAGCCCACAGCTATATCGGACTGGGATACTGAAATGTGGTTTGAGGTTTGATTTCGGGCGAAGCCCGATTGAAAATATTGGTGATGATGGGCTTAATGGGCAGAATGGGCAATATGGGCAATATGGGCAGAGTCGCAAATCATATGTCCCTTTAACTTCCCTTTAACTTCCCTTTAACTCCCCTTTAACTTCCCTTTAACTTCCCTTCAGAAAATCAATTTTGAATATTCAATCAGCCGAAGGCTGAACTCAATTTTCAATTTTCAATTTTGAATTTTCAATCAGCCGAAGGCTGAAATCAATTTTCAATTTTGAATTTTCAATCAGCCGAAGGCTGAAATCAATCTTCAATCAGCCGAAGGCTGAAATCAATCTTCAATCGGGCGAAGCCCGCTTAACTTCCCTTCCATTCCCTTCATAAAACCCTTGAAACATGAAATAATTATGAGATACCCTACAAGAACGCTTATCGTCATTGCGGCGATGGCCATGGCCACTACGCTATTGGCACAACCCTACCGCTCACGCCTCACCAGCCATGAGCAAGAGATTGAGAGCCTCATCAGCAAGATGACCCTCGAAGAGAAAATCGCCATGCTGCATGGCAAGAACATGTTCTCCTCGGAGGGCATTCCACGCCTCGGCATCGCCGACATGGAATATGCCGACGGACCCTTCGGCATCCGCGAGGAGATGGAGCCACACTCCTGGAACTCGCTGCACCTGACCACCGACTCCGCCACGTTCTTCCCCACAGGGTCGGCACTGGCAGCCACATGGAGCACGCAGTGGGCACATGCCTACGGCCGTGGCATGGGACATGAGGCGCGGCTGCGCGGCAAGGACATGATTCTGGGACCTGCCATCAACATCCAGCGCATCCCCACCGGCGGGCGCACCTACGAATACCTGAGCGAAGACCCATTGCTCAGCGGTCTCCTCTCCGTGGCCTATACCATGGGAGCACAGGAGACGGGCACCGCCGTTTGCCTGAAACACTATGCCCTGAACAATCAGGAAGACTACCGTGGGTTCGTCGACGTGCACATTTCCGACCGCGCCATGCACGAAATCTACCTCCGGCCGTTCGAGATGGCGGTACGCGAGGGTGACGCATGGGGGGTGATGGCAGCATACAACAAGGTAGACGGACGCTGGTGCTCGGAGAACGAGCGGCTGCTCACCACCATCCTCCGTCAGCAGTGGGGGTTCCCTGGCATGGTCATCAGCGACTGGGGTGGCGTACATTCCACCGTCGATGCCGTTACAGCGGGCATGAACGTGGAGATGCCAGGCAGCCGTTTCATGGGTCAGGCATTACTCGACTCGGTGAAAGCGGGCAAGGTGAGCGAGGCGGTCATCGACCAGCGGGTGAGGGAGATTCTCCGTGTGCGCCTCACGGTGCCCCCCATTGCCAAAGAGGAGGCCAACCGCCGTGCTACGGGTAATCCCGAGGAGATGACGACTGCCTTAGAGGTGGCGCGCCGCTCCATCGTGTTGCTCAAGAACCAGCAGCTGTTGCCCATCGACCTGAAACGAACGAAACGCATCCTCGTCGTGGGCGAGAATGCCGTCACCAAGATGGCACTGGGTGGCGTGGGTGCCGGAGTGAAGACCAACCGCGAAATCACACCCCTGGAAGGACTGCAGGCACTGGTGGGCAACCAGGCGAAGATTACCTATGTGCCGGGATACAAGAGTTTCACCCGTGAACTGCGCGCGAAGCGCCAGGAGCCCCAGCAGCCTGCCGACAAGCAACTCCTTTCCGAAGCCGTGAAAGCGGCGAAGCGTGCCGACCTCGTGGTTTTCTTCGCCGGCGACAACCGCGAAGTGGAGACCGAGGGGTCCGACCGCAAGACCATCACGCTACCCTCAGATCAGGACGAGTTGGCTACCGCCCTCGCCAAGGCCAACAAGCGCATGGTCACCGTCATCGTGTCGGGCGGTCCCGTCGATGTGCGTACGGTGAGCGAGGTGTCGGGGGCGTTGCTGGCGTCATGGTTCAATGGCTCGATGGGTGGTCAGGCGCTGGCAGAGGTGCTCACAGGCAAAATATCGCCTTCAGGCAAACTGCCCATGACATGGCCCAAGAAGCTTGAAGACGTGCCCGCCTATGCCACGGGCAGTTACCCCCAGAAGCTTGACAACAACGACCAAGGCGACATCTTCGTGGGACTACAGCAGAACAGGAGCAACGACCGCCGTCAGCAACTCGTCGCGCCCTATGCCGAAGAGGAGTTGGTAGGCTACCGCTGGTATGACGACAAGGGCGTGGCACCCGCCTACCCCTTCGGCTTCGGCCTGTCGTATGCGCAATTCCAATACAGCGACCTCACGGTGACGCCTACGGTCAGTGGCGTGGAGGTGCGTTTCGTGCTTACCAACACGTCGGCGACAGATGCCGAGGAGGTGGCACAGGTATATGTCTCACGGCCACATTCGCGCATCGCCCGTCCGGTGAAGGAACTGAAAGGATTCCAGCGTGTGGCGCTGAAGGCAGGAGAGCGCAAGACCGTCACGATAGCCCTGCGCCGTGCCGACCTCTGCCATTGGGACGAGGCTGCCCAGACGTGGATGCTCGAGCCCGGAGCGCTGCATGTATCAGTAGGCGGCTCGTCGGACAACCTGCCCCTGGGAGGAGATACGGAAATCTGAGCCACACCACCGACCAGCACGGCAGGTGTCCGCAACTGCCGTACTGGTCGTCAGCCAATCCATTCTATTCTGGAAACACAAAAACCTATATCTATGATTAAAGCAAATGTACTTCTCTTGTCGGTCATGGCATTCTTCTGTCAGGCTGTCGATGTCATGGCCCAAGGCGAGCCAAAGGAAATCGTTGTCGTAATGAAAAGTAACTACACGTATGAAGACCCCCGTTGGTCACAGTCAGTAACCTTGGAAAAGGGTGAAGTCATCACGGTGATGGACGATGGGAGCGACACATACGACTTTTGGCCTTACCCTGCAGCCAATGTCGGGATTCCCAAAAACGTTACCCGTCTGCCTGGGTCAAACGGCGAACGCTACATCCAGATTAATGGCACGAACGTAAGGCTAAGGCAAGGCCCTTCCACCACCTACGGATATTATTGCTACAATGCGGCAAGCACCGCCTCGGTGTATCACAACCAGTTTATCCGCGACAACAGGAAACCCAATACCGATGACTGGGGACTAATGGCGGAGTGGGAACCCTACTACCTTCCGAAGGGTACCCGACTACCCTATCTGGGTAAGAAGAATGGTTTTTACCTGACCATGTTCAATGGCACGAAGTTTTATATTTCCGCGAAATACTGTCTGCTGAAATAGAGATATTGAGTCCACTCTAAGTGGACTCAGTTATTTTACTTCTTGAATGATTGTTGGTGCTTCGCTCTCTGGAAAAGCCTTTGAAAAAATCCGGTCTGATTCCTCAACAGTGATTTTGCGTTCAATCAGTCCCGCTGCAGCACGGCAGCCTTCCAGGAAATCCGCTTTCGTAAATTGGAATGAAAACTGTTCCAAGAGAACAGAACTGCCAATAAAAGTCCCATAATCATAAGGGCGAAGTTCTGATTCTTGCTGGCCATCAAATGACAGCATTTTCACCATGTGTGCAAATCCAGCAACATAGGCTTCATAATCTGCGGGGGCTTCTTTCTCGGTTTTTCCCGTCGCCTCATGGATATACCCCTGAAGGCCTGGCTGCAATCCTTTCATGATGCCAAAATAAGTAAAGAATCGACATCTATCCTCTTCTGGTAAATCAACAGGATCCATGTCCTGGGGCAGTCCTTTTATGAATGCATTGATTTTGATGGTGTCCTGCGGCAGCGTCAACTCGTGATGGACCACTTTCGTCAAACCTGCCAGGATGCAATCGAATGGTATCACATCTTTTTGAGATTGGATGCCATCTGAAAAGAACACCGCTTGCATCACACCCAGATTAAAGGAAAGCTTCTTGATGGAATCCTGCGAATACTTCATATAGACAAGATTATCTTCCAAACCGCGTATCAGTTCAGCAAGATTGTCCTTGTTATATTCGAATGCAGGGAGCATGGAATCCTTGTTTTCAACAAAAGAACGGATGACCTTGTCACCAAAAACATACGATACCGAGTCAAGGCTTGCCTCTTCAGCATGTGATGCCATGCCGATGGAAAAAAGAAAGAGGATTAAAAAGAGCTGTTTCATGATGTGTTGCAAATAAAAGGACAGGTTTTTGATTGAATTTACATCGCAATCAAAGACCTGTCCCCGTGTTATGGTGCGCCTGAAAGGACTCGAACCTTCACGTCGTGAGACACTAGATCCTAAGTCTAGCGCGTCTGCCAATTCCGCCACAAGCGCATTTCCGTTAAGGCGGTGCAAAGGTAAGAAAAAGAAATCGAAAGCGCAAAATATTACGGGCTTTATTGTCGTCGCTTCAGTTTTTCTTCATCCTACAGGCTTGTAATTCGGTTTTTTTTCCTAAATTTGCCACATCATGCAAAACCCCGTAATATGATGAAAGAAGATATCGTACGCCTGCTCCTTGAAGTGCCCCAAAACGAAAAAAACCAAGAAGAGCGACTGGGCAAACTGAAAGAGGAGTTCATCCGCCTGCTCCAAGAGACACAACGAGAAGGAATGGACAAAGTGCTTGTGGCACTTGAAAAGAAAGGCTTTTTCACGGCTCCTGCCTCAGCCGGCAAGCACCTCAACCACAAGGGAGGCCTGTTGGAACACTCGATGATCGTCTGTTGCCTCGCGCTGAAAATCCGCGACCAACTGGCAGGTCTGGATTCCGAATTGGAGGAGAAGGTGAAGACGGAGAATGTGGTCATCGCTGCCTTGCTCCACGACTTCTGCAAGGCCATCACCTATAAGGAAACGGAGAAATGGCGCAAGGATGCCAACAACCGATGGGAATCGTACATGGGCTATGTAGCCGATTACTCCAGTTTGCCCATCGGCCATGGGGAGAAGTCGGTAGTGATGCTGCTGCTAACAGGATTGAAACTGAAGTCATCAGAAATCATGGCCATCCGCTGGCACATGGGTGCATGGGACCTGAACTTCCAGAGTTACGAGATGAAAGAGAGCATTGGGGCTGCCAACAGCAACTTCCCCCTTGTCACCATCCTGCAGTCGGCCGACTCGATGGCCACGCATATCCTGGAGAAGCGATTTGAAACGAAGGACACCAAATGATGCAGGCTTCGGCCTTCGGCCCATTCAAAATTGAGAATTGAAAATTGAAAATTGATTCTTGGGAAGTACAAATAAACCTATCCCCACACTCCGCAAAGAAGTGTGGGGATTTTGGTGCATCATGATTGCTCATGCTGTGTATATCAGGGGTATGGATTACCTGTGACCGAACGAGCGGCCGGAGGGTCCGCGATTGCCGCGGCTGGCAGAAGGACCGTGATTGCCGTGACCCACTGCAGGACCGTGATTGCCGTGACCCACTGCAGGACCGTGGTTGCCGTGACCTACTGAAGGACCGTGGTTGCCGTGACCTACTGAAGGACCGTGACCATGATGCATGGGGGCTGCCGGACGATTGAAGTGGTGACGGGCGTAGAAGCTGGCACTCCTATGGTTGTGACCTCCGCGGAAGCTCACATACACTGCGGGGCGATGCATGAACATCCTGCCATGCGCATAACGGCTGTAGATAGTGAACGTCCAGCCACCGTTCCAGACGAGCGGACGGTAGAAGTAGGAGCTGGCCAGATAGCGGTCGTACTGCCAGGTGCTGAGCACAAAACGCAGGTCGCGGTTGCGCACCTCCCACCAGGGACCGAGCACGTCGGCATGGGTGTTCATGTTGAGCAGGTAGTCGAGGTTGATTTCATACACAGCCTCGTACTGCTCGTTGGTCAGACCAAGTTCGTATGCCATCTTGTCGCTGAGGAACAGGGCCTCGCTGCGAGAGGCATTGTATGTCATTGCGTTGGCCGAGATGGCTATCGTCATCATCATTGCCATGAGCATCATCTTCTTCATAATGGTAATATTTTGATGGTTATTATTCGTTGTTTTCTACGGCAAAGGTAGTGCAAACCGGATGCCTACGAAAAGGATTAAGCCTAAAGTGAGATAGGCCTTTCCCTAATGTTTGAGGGAAAAACCCCATTGTGGCATCATTTAGCACATTTCCGGCACCCGAAATCATCCGATTCAATCAAAAAATGAAGTTAACCAGCGGTGTTTTCAAAAAAATTGCGTAATTTCGCAACCTAACCACTTAACTACGCTATCAACAACCATATATAAGAATCCCATGATGAACGACGAAGAAAAAAAAGAAATGCAACAGTTGCGCGCTGAAGTAGCACGACTGGCAGAAGTGAACAAGAACCTGGTGGAGGGTACCGAGATGCTCATTGCCCGCAACATGATGCTGGCCGAGAAAATCGACGTTTACTATGAGGTACGCAGGAGAGTGGAATGGCTGAAAGACCTCGTGAGGAAGCACCGCGAGGTGATGGCACAGGCCGACCTGCGCGACGACGAGGAACTGCTGGCACTCATCGAGGCCCGTCTCGAAGGTGAGGAGATTCCATTGACACCAGAATTCGGACTCAAGGAAGTGGCAGAACTCGTGGGAACGACACAGACCCGCATCGTCACGCTATACAAGGAGAAGACCATCTATCACTCGCTCGACAAGTACCTCGACTTCCTACGCCTCATGCGTGCACTTCGCTTGCTGAAAGACCATCCCCAGTACAGCATTGAAGCTATCGCCATGGATGCCGGCTTCAATACCGTGCGCACGCTGAACAGGAAAATCCAGGAGGCACTGGGCATCACACCCCGACAGTTCCGCGACATCACCAACCCGGAATAAAACCAGACCTTCCGCATTCACCTACGGGCATTCCACTATCGGAGACGGGAAACATCCATTCCGTCTCTACTTTTTTCTTCGGATGACAGGCACGGCATGTTGGGTGTTGGCCCATTGCCGTGCATGTAACAATATCTATAACATCTGATACAATCAAGGAAAAGTGATTGGGGTATTTTGCCTACTTTTGCAAGCAAATTGATAATTCAAGAAAAATAATGAAAAAAACTTGTCTGTTAGGTCTCATCGCCATCATGCTTCCCCTCATGGCAATGGGACAATGGCCTATGCGCTCGCAAGGTCCCTGGGAGAAAGGGGCATTTGAAACCCGTCAGTATCGTAACCTCTTCGTGGAGATGGGCTATCGGTCGGATGCCGTGGAGAAGAAGTTGAAGGAAGTCTTCGACGACGTGTTCCACGGTCCGAACAAGGTGTATTTCGAAGTCGGCGACTCCATGGGATACATCTCCGACATCAAGAACCACGACGTGCGCACCGAGGGAATGTCGTATGGTCTGATGATCGCCGTACAGTTCGGCGAGAAAGACATCTTCGACCGCCTGTGGCGTTGGAGCAAGAAATACATGCAGCACCAGGACGGCATCCGTGAGGGCTACTTTGCCTGGAGTTGCAAGACCGATGGCACCCGCAATGCGCAGGGGGCAGCCTCCGACGGCGAGCTCTATTTCATTACCGCCTTGCTCTTCGCCTCGAACCAGTGGGGCGACGACACGGGCATCAACTACAAGGCCGAGGCACAACGCATCCTCAACTGCATCCAGCCCAAGGAATACGAGCCCGAGCAGAGAGGCGGCTTCGGCGGTTTCGGCGGACCGCAGCAGACAGGTCCACAGAAGATGTTCCTCATCGATCCGGAAACGAAGCTCATCACCTTCACACCCGATGGGTTCGGACAGCGCTATACCGACCCCTCGTATCATATCCCTGCCTTCTATGAGGTATGGGCACGGTTTGCCGACGACGGCCGCAGCGAATTCTGGAACGAGTGCGCCCGGAAGAGCCGCGAGTTCCTGCACAAGGCCATACACCCCGAGACAGGCCTCAACCCCGACATGTGCCAGTATGACGGCAGCGAGATGCAGATGCCGCGTTTCCCGGGCAGACCACCAGGACAGCAGCAGGGACAGCATGGACAGCAACAGGGGCAACAGGCACAGCCACAGGCTCCGCGTCGTAACGGCAGCAACAACTTCCGCTACGATTCCTGGCGTGTGCCGATGAACATCACCCTCGACTACGAATGGAGTTGCGCCGACCGTGACTGGCAGCGTCAGTATGGCGAGCGCATACAGAACTTCCTCTATAGCCAAGGCATCGACACCTTCGTCGACCAGTACCGCACCGACGGCACGCTGCCCGAGGGCAACGAGATTCTTCCTGCCGGCGGATTCCGTAAATTGCGCCACAGCATCGGACTGGTGGCCACCTCGGCTGCCGCCTCGATGCTATGCAGCCACGACAAGCGCAAGGAGTTTGTCAAGGCTCTTTGGGAGGCCAAGCACGAGCCCTTCGAGGACGGCTATTTCGATGCCTACTACGACGGGCTGCTGCGTCTCTTCGCCTTCATGCACCTGAGCGGCCATTACCGCATCATCTTCCCCGACCCCATCCGCGAGATGAAGACTGGCCATCTCTCCGCCACCATCGACACCGGTGCGGGTGGCAAGGTACTGTCGCTGAAATACGACGGACAGGAGGTCATCTCACAGTCGCAGATGCCCGAAGCCTTCGGTAGCACGTTCTGGACGAGTCCCCAGAAAGAGTGGAACTGGCCCCCAGTGCAGGAATTCGACAAATATCCCTATGAGATAGAGCACGACGGCAACCCCTTGGTCATTACCAGTGCGGTGAATCAGAAACTGGGATTCCGCATCAAGAAAGCGTTCAGCACCGACGACGGCAACCATGCTTTGGTGGTGAAATACAGCATCATCAATGCCGGCAAGGAGTCGAGGAAGGTGGCGCCATGGGAGATTACCCGCGTGCCCAACGAGGGCTTGATTTTCTTCGACGCGCCAATAGACGGCATCACCCCGGCAAACCTCATGGCGTTCACCGCCTCGGATGGCGCTGTATGGTATAAGACCGACGAAGCGCGGGAGAACAGGAAAATCAATGCCGACGGCAAGGGATGGCTTGCCTACCTGAACAACGGCCTGCTGCTCCTGAAGAAGTTTGAGGACCTCACCCCCGGTCAGCCCGCCCCCGGCGAGGCAGAGATTCAGGTGTATGTGAACCGGGGCAAGACCTACATCGAGTTGGAGAGTCAGGGTGCCTACACCACCCTCGCCCCCGGAGAGTCTCTCTCCTGGACCGTGCGCTGGCAGCTGGAGCCGTTCCAAGGCGATGCACCCTCGAAACAACTGGTGAAGAAAGTGAAGAAACTGATTAAGAAAAAGTAAAGAGCCCCACCTGGAAAAAGACGGGACAAGAAAAAGCCCAACATCGTTTACCCCCAACCGGTCAAGGCCGATTGGGGGTAATTGGTTCATCTTATCTTTTCCTCAACTCTTGGATGAACAAGAACAATCGAGGGAAATGGTGAAGAAGGATGGTCACGACACGTTGTCTCCAACCGTTTGAAAAACGCATATGGAGAGTGTCTTTATGCAAACGGTCCATGATTTCGCGTCTTTCTTTTGCACTATCAATGCGTGTGACGGTCCATCGAATCAAGCAAATCAGTGTAACGAATGCGTCATCCCGAACCTTGAGTCTTTCTTCGGCTGTGATGCCTTCCATCAGCGACAATTTCCATAACTCCTTGACAACAATGCTGAAATCCATCGCCTTCTTGTAATAGAACGTATTGGTTGCGGAGCCAAGCCTCCTCACTCTATATCTGTAGATGGTCCAATTGGTGAGAAGGCATCGCCGGGCTTTGAGGTAACATTCATGGATAAAAGGTATATCTTGGAAGTAGATGCCGGGCACGAAGCCAATGTTGTTTTCCAACAGGAACCTGCGGAGGTATAGCGCACGCCATTTATAACAACAATAGGGACTGAGGACTTTCAACAGGATGTCTCTCCCCGTTTTCTCCTCAGACTGCAAGGCCTCTTGGTTGACATGGAGAGGTGTAGAAACGTCTTCGTCGGCGAAGGTGACGAATTGAGCCAACACGACATCGGGCTTGGATGACATGGCATGTGCCAACAGCGGTCCCACGCTGTTTTCGACCAACAGGTCGTCGGGGTCGTTGAAAAGGATGTATTCGCCTTTTGCCATGCCGAGTCCCACATTGAGTGCCACCGACAGCCCTTGGTTTGCTTGATTGACAACGCGGATGTTGTCATGAGCGTTGATGATGTCTGCCACCACATCCATGCTGTGGTCTGGAGTGCCGTCGTTGATGATGATGAGTTCAAAAATGTCATCCGTCAGACCTTGGCGGAAAAGGCTCTCCATATAATCACGGATATATTCCTCCACCTTGTAAACAGACACAATGATGCTAAGTTGTATCATAACAACATTTTGTTAAGTCTTTCAGTATTAGTTTAATGAGTAACCCTTTTCGCAGATTCCCTTGCAGGAGGGTTTACTCTGGTTCTGTGTTCTTTTTTTTAGGGTTAATCTAAATCTGCCTCAGATGTTTCCATCAGGTTTCAGTCCTTCTCCGAGCCTGGTTGGTGCGGTGCCCGAAAGGCATGACCATGCAGGGAGAAGGAGAAAGGTATAGCATCACACCGTAGCCTCAATGCCTGCCACGGAGTCGCCTGGCACATCGATACGGGCCCGTTCGATATTCACGTCGCCCATACGTGAAATGGTAACGATAAAGGGGATATACTCCTCCGACAACTCATCGGGCGAGCCCACGCTACCAAGAAAATGGATGCCATTACTGTCGGCATCGTTGAAGACCAGTCCCAGAATGACATTCTTCGAGAGGTATGCCTCGTCGACGAAGTCGTTGAACAGGCTCTTCGTGAACTTCTTCTCGAAGAACACACTGCCATCAGCCCGCGTAATCCTCACGCTGATGACATTGTTGCGGTAGCGCTTGCCATTGCTGTCGGTCACCACCGAGAGACTGTCGGAGGTGTATCGACTCACCGCCACCTTATAGGTACTGCCAAGCCATTTCACCGTCTCTTCATTGTCGGTGGGGTTCATCTTATGGATGAGCGTATCTACCACCACCTCCTCACGCGGTGGCACGATAATCTTGCTACGGATGGTGGATTTCTTTTCTTTCTCACACGACACCATGATGGCCATCGCCATCAAGACAGTCAAAAGGATAGGTATTCTTTTCATTTCCAATATTTTTTCACTAGGGCTCCGGATTACGGACATTCGATGATTTCCGGACTTTCCGGAAAGCCGTAGGCAGAACTTCAAAATAAACTCGTGCAAAATTACATGAAAAAATTGCAAACCCCTCACACCAACGCCGGGAATGTTGCACAAAAAGACATTTTTATTTGATTTTTCAGAGAATAATCCTTACTTTTGTCACTGCAAACTGCTTTTTCTACACTTTTGCCTCCTAAACAATCCTGCCGATGAAGAACCAAGAGCCACAGCCATTGACCTTTTGCCGGGGCATCGTCATTTTGCTGACAATGACAATGGCCATGTGCTGCCAGGTACTCCTCGCCCAGCACCGCGACTGGGAAGACCAGAACGTGCAGCACATCCGCCGCGAGGCGCCAAGGGCATATTTCTTCGGCTATGGCACGCATCCCGGTGACAGGCAGATGTCGCTCGACGGACAGTGGAAGTTCCACTGGACCAAGACGCCCGACACCCAACCGAAAGGGTTCTACGAGCCTACCTTCGACGACTCGTCGTGGACCACCTTCCCCGTACCCGGCGACTGGGAGATGAATGGTTACGGCACCCCCATCTATTGCAGCAGTGGCTACACCTTCAAGATCGACCCGCCCCGTGTAATGGGTGAGCCGAAGAAGACCTATACGGCCTTCGAAGAGCGTAACCCCACCGCCGTCTACCGCCGTGCGTTCGACATCCCCAGGGAATGGGATGGCATGGAGGTGTATCTGCGTTTCGGTGCCGTGGGCAGCGCCTTTTATGTATGGGTGAACGGCCATCTCGCCGGATACGCGCAAGGCAGCATGGAGCCGGCAGAGTTTCGCGTCACCGACTACCTCAACGGCCCGCACAACCAAATCACGCTGCAAGTGCTGAAATACTGCGACGGCAGTTACCTCGAAGACCAGGACATGTGGCGGCTGGCAGGCATCCACCGCAGCGTCACCCTCTTCGCCACCCCGAAGATACGTTTCCGCGACATCGGCATCCGCACCCTGCTCGACGAGCATTACGAGGACGCACGAATCATCATCCATCCTGAGTTGGCTGTCACCGGCAAGGAACAGGGCGAAGGCTTCCATGTGACGGCTTGCCTCACCGACGAGGAAGGACACATGGTGCTCGACAGCGTGCTCACGCAAGATGCCGTGCCCATGCTCAACACCGACCACAAGGCTGCCGTCATGAACGACCGCACGCCACAGCGTGGCTATCCCAAATGGGGATGGCTCACGGCAAACATACGGCATCCCCACCTCTGGACGGCAGAGACACCTTACCTCTACACCCTACGCCTCTCGCTCACCGATGCCACGGGAGCCGTTGTCGAACAGGTAGCGTTGAAAGTGGGGTTCCGACAGGTGGAAATCAAGAACGGACAGCTGCTGGTGAACGGCAAGCCCGTGCGGTTGCGTGGCGTCAACCGTCACGAGATGGACCCCGTGACAGGACATGTGATGACCGAGGAGCGCATGCTGCAAGACATCCTCCTGATGAAACGTGCGAACATCAATGCCGTGCGCACCTGCCACTATCCCAACCACGAACGATGGTATGAGCTCTGCGACAGCATCGGACTCTATGTCATCGACGAGGCCGACATCGAAGAACATGGTCTGCGCGGACAACTGGCCAGCGACCCTTCATGGGCGGCTGCATGGACAGACCGCACCCAGCGCCTCGTGATACGCGACCGCAACCACCCCTCTGTGGTGATGTGGAGTCTGGGCAACGAGGCGGGATGGGGTCCGAACTTCGCGTTCACCGCGGCATGGACACACGAGTACGACCCCACGCGTCCCGTGCACTACGAGGGAGCGCAGGGCAGCGGTGCCGAGGCCTTCGGCAAACATGGCGACCCCCAAGCGGTGGATGTCATCTCGCGCTTCTATCCCCGTACGCAAGACGACTACCTGAATCCCGGCGTGGCCGACAACAACATGGAGCGTCCTGAGAACGCACGGTGGGAACGGTTGCTCACCATCGCACGCGACACGAGCGACCGGCGCCCGGTGCTCACCAGCGAATATGCCCATGCCATGGGCAACGCCCTCGGCAACCTCAGCGAATACTGGGATGAGATATACAGCCATCCCCGTATGTTGGGTGGTTTCATCTGGGAATGGGCCGACGAAGGCATCTTTTCCCAGCGCGAAGGCAAACGGATGGTTGCCTATGGCGGTGACTTCGGCGACCAGCCCAACCTGAAGGCCTTCTGCGTGAAGGGCATCGTAAGCAGCGACCGCCAGCCCACCCCGAAATACGACGAGGTGAAGGCAGTCTACTCCCCCATACAGTTCGCCCTTGTCGATGGACAGGTGCAGACCGTCCTGCGCGACACGAATGTGTCGGCCGACGATTTCGACATCCGCCAGACCCACCATGACGGCCTCCTTGATGTCTACGCCACCCTCAAGCACGACACGCGGTGGGCAAAAGCTGGTCATGAAGTGACACACCAACAGTTCGTCACCGACCCGGAATGGTATGTGCAGGCACTCCACGGCAAAGACAAGAAAAAATCACGTCGGGCCACATCCACGGAACAGCTGGCATGGGCGCACGAATTCTTCAGCATGTTGCGACCGCATCTCTTCCGTGCCCCAACCGACAACGACAAGGGCTTCGGCAATTGGATAGCCAAAGACTGGAAAGAACAAGGGCTCGATCAGTTGCGCGACTCCGTCATCACACCCCTTGCCACCGAACCCACGACAGGCGGCGCAGTAAGGGCGAGAGCCACCATGGCCTATCTGACAGCCAAAGGCATGGTCAGGGCGGAATATGACTTCACCGTGCTGTCCGACCGCAGCATCGACCTCACCGTTACCTTTACGCCCGAAGGCCACCTTCCGCCACTACCCTGCATGGGCATCACCCTCGTCCTGCCCAAGAGACACGGTCGACTGACCTATTTCGGCCGCGGACCGACAGACAACTACCCCGACCGCCATACCGCCGCCGCCATTGGCCTGTGGCACAGTACCGTGGCACAGCAATACGTGCACTATCCCCGTCCGCAAGACAGCGGCAACCACGACGACGTGGCGTTTGTGGAACTCACCGACAACAAAGGAAAGGGTTGGCGCATCGCCTGCACCAACAAGCCGTTCTCGTTCTCCGCGCTACCCTACAGCACCGCCCACCTCTATGCCACCACCCACGACTGCGACCTCGTGGAGGATGCCCAGTTCATCTATCTCAACATCGATGCTGCCGTGATGGGACTGGGCAACAGTTCATGCGGTCCCGGCGTGCTCACCAAGTACGCCATCCCCATGCAACCGCACACGCTGCATGTAAGGATAATGGAGATATAAGTCCCGTGCGGTTTATCCGAAATCCCGGAAAACCACCCCAAAAAGAAAAAAACTACGAAAATGAGAAAAACGATATGCTTCACCATCCTGTTTCTCTGTGCACTCAGCATCTGGGCACAGAACGACGTGGCGACCCACCGCCAATATCTCAGCGGAACGGGATGCGACGACATGGTGCAATGGGACTTCTACTGCACCGACGGGCGCAATGCAGGGAAATGGACCAAGATAGGCGTGCCCTCGTGCTGGGAACTGCAGGGATTCGGCACCTACCAATATGGTGTGCGTTTCTATGGCAAGGAACAACCTGAAGGCATTGCCGACGAGAAAGGGCTCTACAGATACGAGTTCACCCTGCCCGGGAAATGGACCGGGCGACAGGTGTTCCTGGTGTTCGAGGGGTCGATGACCGACACCAAGGTGACCATCAACGGCAGGAAGGCGGGCGAGGTGCACCAAGGCGGTTTCTACCGGTTCGAGTACGATGTATCCGATCGTATCTTCTTCGGCAAGAAACGCAACCGCATCGAGGTGGAGGTGAGCAAGGAGAGCGACAACAAGCAGGTGAACATGGCGGAGCGGCGTGCCGACTACTGGAACTTCGGCGGCATCTTCCGTCCGGTGTACGTAGTGAGCAAGCCCATGCGCAATATCCGGCGCGTAGCCATCGATGCAGGCATGGACGGCCGTTTCAAGGCCGATATCTTCCTCAACCGCGCCACACCGGGAGCCAGCATCGACGTGGAAATCATCGACGGGAAGAACAAGGTGGTGGGAACGGGACATGCAACGGGAGCCGCCGACACCTTCAAGGCCGACTTCACCGTGCCTTCGCCCCTGCTATGGACTGCGGAGACACCACATCTCTACACCGCCGTCTTCACCCTTCGCGATGCCGACGGCAAGGCATTGCATGTGGAGCGCGAGCGCTTCGGGTTCCGCACCATCGAATACCGCGAGAGCGACGGCGTATATATCAACGGCAAGAAAGTGATTTTCAAGGGCGTCAACCGCCACTCTTTCCGTCCGGAGAGCGGACGCACGCTGTCGAAGGCGAAAAACATCGAAGACGTGCTGCTCATCAAGAGCATGAACATGAATGCCGTGCGGCTCTCACACTATCCTGCCGACCCGGAGTTCCTTGATGCCTGCGACTCTCTCGGCCTCTATGTGGAGAACGAACTGAGTGGATGGCACAGGGCTCACGAGACCATCGTGGGACAGCAACTGGTGGAAGAGATGGTGACACGCGACGTGAACCATCCCTCGGTCATCTTCTGGAGCAACGGCAACGAGGGTGGGTTCAACTACGAACTGGAACCGTTCTTCCACAAGTTCGACCCCCAGCAGCGCGTGGTGCTCTATCCCTGGGCCAACCGCAACGGCTTCGAGACCAAGCACTACCGCTCGTATGGCGAGACCGCCGAATACATGCGGAAGAAAGAGATATTCATGCCCACGGAGTTCCTGCATGGCCTCTACGACGGAGGACATGGTGCCGGACTCGCCGACTACTGGCGACTGATGATGTCGAACCCACGCTGTGCCGGAGGGTTCCTCTGGGACCTCTGCGACCAAGGGGTGGTACGCACCGACCTCAACGGGATGCTCGACTGCGTGGGCAACTATGGTGCCGATGGCATCGTAGGACCGCATTTCGAGAAGGAAGGGTCGTACTACACCATCAAGCAGATATGGTGTCCCGTACAAGTGACGACCAAAGACTCAAAAGACCCTTCCCACATCCACCTGACCGTCACCAACCGCTACGACTTCACCAACCTGAAGGACTGTCGGCTCGACTACCGCTGGCTGACGATGCCCCTTGACCATCGTTCCGGCGACACGAAGGAGAAAGAGCACGGCAAGGGCACACTGTCGCTGCCGGAGGTGGAGCCCGGCGACTCCACCACCATCGACCTCAGGCAGCCCGACGATGCCGACGTGCTCGAAGTGCTCGAAGTGAAAGCCATCGACCCCCATGGTGCAGAACTCTTCACCTGGCGGTTCGATGACGGTCCCTATTTCGACGACATTGCCATCTATCAAGACCCCTTCACCACCGACGAAAATGAAGAATTCGTGAAGGTGACCAATGGCAACGCCGTCTACCGCTTCTCAAAAAAAGACGGAAGGCTATGCGACGTGACTGTCGGCAAGAGCACCATCAGTCTTGGCAATGGTCCTCGCTTCGTGGCGCTGCGCCGCAGCGACCGTTCCTTCGACCAGTTCTATAACCACGACGACAAGCAGGCCTTTGAGAAGAAGACACAATACACCGAATATGCCGACCAAGGGGTGTTCGACGGTTTCGAGTGGCAAGACCACACCCTCATGGCGAAATACCGCCACGGCTCACTCGACAAGGTGAGGTGGACATTCCTGGGACAGGGCGAGGTGGAAATCGATGCCTGTTACAACTTCACCGGCGTAGTAGACCTCATGGGCATCAGTTTCGACTACCCGGAACAACAGATGCGCTGGAAGAAATGGGTGGGCAACGGTCCCTACCGTGTGTGGCAGAACCGCATGGAAGGACCACAGTACGGGTGCTGGCAGACCGACTACAACGACCCCATCCCCGGCGAGACCTTCGAATACCCTGAGTTCAAAGGCTACTTCTCCAACGTGAGATGGATGCAGTTGGGCACCGGCGAAGGGAAGATTTGCCTCACGCCCATCGAAGGCTCCGGCTTCGTAGGCGTCTATGCTCCGCGCGACGGACGCGACCATATCCTCTACGACCTGCCCAACACCGGCCTGTCGCTGCTGAAGGTCATCCCTGCCGTGCGCAACAAGGTGAACACCACCGACCTCAACGGCCCTTCCGCACAGCCCTACTGGGCAGCGGGCGCAGGACACATCAGGGCACTCCTGTCTTTTGAATAGGCCACTTCATAAACCCATTAAATGCAGAATCTCAGGACAACGTTCCTTGACTCATTTTCAATTTTCAATCTTCAATTTTCAATATTAATGAAACCCCTCCTCCTCTGCATCCTCTTCCTGACAGCCACCCTCACGATGGCTGCCGACGAGCCGCGTGGTGATGCCGATGCCCGCCCGTGGACCTTCTGGTACTGGATGTACGGATGTGTGAGCGACGAGGGTATCCGACTCGACCTGCAAGGGATGAAGGACGCGGGTATCGCAGGCTTCTACCTCATGCCCATCAAAGACGTTTCAGACGGACCACAGTTTGGTGGCACCGCACGACAACTGTCGGAAGAGTGGTGGAAACATATTGACACCGTGTGCCAGGTGGCCGACAGTCTGGGACTGCAGATGGGCATCCACCTCTCCGACGGCTTCGCCCTGGGCGGTGGTCCGTGGATAACACCCGAGGAGTCGATGCAACGCGTGGTATGGACGGACACCATCGTCGAAGGCGACAAGCAGGGACTCGTCCTCCGTCAGCCACAAGCCAACGAAGGGTTCTATCGCGACATCGCCACCTTCGCCATTCCCGTCATCAACCACGATGCAGCACAGCCTCAGTGCTCGGTCGACTTCCCCTTCCGCAGCGACGACCCCTGCGACATCTTCTTCGAATATGACCAGCCGTTCACCCTCCGTCGTATCCGCATCATCACAGGAGGCAACAACTATCAGGCACACCGATGGCAACTCTATGCCTCCGACGACGGCGTCAGCTACCACCATGTGCGTGACATTGAACCTGCCCGACAGGGATGGCAGAACACCGATGCACAAGCCACCTATGCCGTGCCCGCCACCCGGGCGCGTTTCTTCAAGATGCACTGGACGCCCGTGGGCAGCGACCCCGGCAGTGAGGACATGGATGCCGCCAAGTGGAAGCCCGTGCTCAAGGTGGCACGGATAGAACTGGGCAGCGACGCCGTGGTCGACGGCTACGAGGGGAAGTCGGGCGTGGCATGGCGGGTAAGCAAGGCATTCCCCGTGGCCGATGCCGACTGCGTTTCACCAGCACGAATCCTTCGTCTCTCGCTCGATGGCGACCGCGTCGCGAACACCCTTCCCCCAGGCAGATGGCGTGTGCTCCGCATGGGTTACACCTCAACAGGCCATGCCAATGCCACTGGTGGCGGCGGACGTGGACTGGAGTGCGACAAGTTCTCGCGCACCGCCATCCGCAAGCAACTGAGCCATTGGTTCGGCGAGATACATGCCCGTGCACCGAAGTCAGTGCTCACCCGGTTGCATGTCGACAGTTGGGAGTGTGGGTCGCAAAACTGGAGCAGCACGTTCGCCGAAGAGTTTGCACGGCGCCGTGGCTACGACATCACGCCCTGGTTGCCCGTCTATGCCGGCGTGCCCATGGGGAGCAGCGCACAGACCGACCAGGTGCTGCGCGACATCCGCCAGACCATCGCCGACCTCATCGACGAGGTGTTCTTCGATGAGATGGAAAAGGCGGCACGGCGCTATGGCGTAAGGCTCTCCACCGAATGTGTGGCACCCACGATGGTGAGCGACGGACTGCTGCACTACCGGCATGCCGACTACCCGATGGGGGAGTTCTGGCTCCACTCGCCCACGCATGACAAGCCCAACGACATGCTTGATGCCATCAGCGGCGCACATGTCTACGGCAAGCCCATCATTCAAGCCGAGGGATTCACCGAGGTGCGCGGCACATGGGACGAGACACCGGGCATGCTGAAGCCCCTGCTCGACCGCAACTACTGCCTGGGCATCAACAGCATCGTGTTTCATGTCAACACCCATAACCCATGGACCGACCGCCGTCCCGGCATGACACTCGACGGCATAGGCACTTTTTTCCAACGCGACAACACCTGGTGGCGAGAGATGCCTGCCTTCACACAGTATATCACACGGTGCCAGCGCCTGTTGCAGCAAGGGCAACCCGTGGTCGACCTTGCCGTGTACATCGGCGATGAGGTGCCACGGCGCGCGCTGCTTCCCGAACGACTCTCCCACATCCTTCCCGGGTTGCTGGGCGACTCCCTCCTACACCGTGAAGCACTGCGCCTCACCAATGAAGGACAACCCATGGAAACCAGTCCGGTAGGCGTGAGCCACACCCGCAACATGACCAAGGCAGAGGAGTGGGTAAACCCGCTCCATGGCTACAAATACGACTCTTTCAATGCCGACGTGCTCAGCGGCATGCGGGTCGAAGACGGTATGGTGGTCACCCGCGACGGCATGCGCTATGCAGCCCTTGTCATCCCTCCCACCCACCTGATGAACCCCGACAGTATCCTTGCCTGCGACGAACGGGTAACGGCGTTGCGCCAACAAGGCGCGCGCGTCATCCAACACCCCTGGATCTCCAGCGACCTCAGCAGTCTCGGCATCCCACCCGACGTGGTGCTGCCCATCGGCATCGACTACACGCACCGGCAGACCGACAGCGAAGACCTCTATTTCTTCAGCAACCAGACCGACCGCACCATCACCTTCAATCCCCGGTGCAGGACAAGGCGTGCCCATTGCTACCTCTACGACCCCCTTACCGATACAACCACGCAAGCCACAGACGCCATCACCCTCGCCCCATATGGATCGGTGTTCTGCCTCTTCTCCGATAAGCCCTTCGCCACCACCACGAAATATGGTCTCCCCGGAAAACCCGGAAAACCCGGAAAGCCCGGAAAGCCCAGAGAATCCGCTGCCCCCGAAAGCCCCACCATAACCGACCTTCCTGGCCCATGGCATCTCACCTTTGAAGAGACTGGCATAGAAACCGACACGCCCCTCGTAGGTTGGGAGACTTTTGATGACCCGGGCATCAGATATTACTCCGGTCATGCCACCTATACCAAGACTTTCAACTTCCGCGGCAAGGGGAAAGGAAAGACGCTACTGCACCTCGGTGAGGTGCACGACATCGCCACGGTATATGTCAACGGCATCTGCTGCGGTACGGCATGGACGCACCCCTATTGCGTCGACATCACCCCTGCCTTGCGCAAGGGGAAGAACACCCTCTGCATCGAGGTGGTGAACACCTGGGCCAACGCCCTCCAAGGTGCCGACGAAGGCACGCCTCCCTTCAAAGGCATCTGGACCAACGCAAAATACCGCCGCGCCGAAAAGACCCTGCTTCCCGCAGGCCTCCTGGGGCCCGTAGTCATCACCACAGAGAAGAAAAGCCCTAAAGACGCTAAAAAACTTAGGTATCCCTAGGCATACCCAGGACAACCTAGAAATCCCTTGATACCCCTAGCCCCCTAGATATCCCCAGAAATCCCCCCTAGAACCCCCTAACCCCCAACAATCATGAAAAGATACCATTCCATCATCCTCTGCCTCCTCATCGTCATGACAGCCCATGCCAAGGTGACGCTGCCCAAAATCTTCAGCGACGGCATGGTGCTGCAGCGTGAGACATCGGTCAACCTCTGGGGAGAGGCCCGGAAACATGCCATGGTGACCATCATCACCTCATGGGACAAGCACACCTACCGCGCAACATTGGACCGTCACGGACATTGGCATCAGACCATCACCACCCCCAAGGCGGGAGGCCCCTATACCATCACCTTCAACGACGGTCAGAAAACCATCCTCAGCGACGTGTACATCGGCGAGGTGTGGCTGTGCAGTGGACAAAGTAACATGGAGATGCTCATGAAGGGGTACAAGGCGCAACCCGTAGAGGGTGCCGTGGAAGACGTGCTCAACAGTACCGACCCCCAACTGCGGATGTTCACCGTAAAACAAAACAGTCAGTTCGAACCGGTAGACACCATTGGCGGTTCCTGGAAAGATGCCACCCCGACACACGTGCGTGAGTTCAGTGCCACCGCCTACTATTTCGGCCGCCAACTGCGCCGCGTGCTGGATGTGCCCGTGGGGCTCATCGTCACGGCTTGGGGCGGGTCTTCCTGCGAGGCATGGATGAAGGCCGACTGGCTTCGCGCATTCCCCGATGCGAAGATTCCGCAGTCGGCGGATGACATCAAGTCGAAGAACCGCACCCCCACCGTACTCTATAACGGCATGCTGCACCCACTCATCGGCTACACCATGCGTGGGGTGATTTGGTATCAGGGCGAGGACAACGTGCCCCGCTACGCCACCTATGCCGACATGCTTGGCACGATGATTCGCGGATGGCGTGAAGAATGGCAACAGGGCGATTTCCCCTTCTACTACTGTCAGATTGCGCCATACAACTACGAGGCGTTGAACTGGGGCGCCAACAGCGCCCTGCTCCGCGAACAGCAGGCATTGGTAGAGCGCCAGGTGTCCAATACCGGTATGGCAGTGCTATTGGACACGGGTCTGCAGAAATGCATCCATCCCCGCAAGAAACGGCAGGCAGGCGAACGACTCGCCCTCCTCGCGCTGGGCAACACCTACGGCATTGACGGCCTTCCGGTGTTCGCACGTTATGAGGGCATGGAAGTGCGGGGCGACACCGCCGTCGTGCGTTTCGAGCGTTCGAAGGAATGGGTCTATTTCGACCATAGTTCCCCCACCCCATTATTCGAGATTGCCGGCAGCGACAGGGTGTTCCATCCCGCCCGGGCATGGATAGAGCGCAACAGGGTGTATGTGCGCAGCGACAGTGTGGCACAGCCCGTCGCCGTGCGCTACGCCTTCCACGACTGGGTAGAGGGCAACCTCTTCTGCGACGGCCTTCCCATCAGCTCTTTCCGCACGGATGACTGGTAAGAAAAAAATGAGGTTTGATTTCGGGCAAAGCCCGATTGAAATTTTGGTGATGATGGGCAGAATGGGCAAAATGGGCTGTATGGGCTGAATGGGCTGAGTCGCAAGTCACATGTCCTTTTAACATCCCTTTAACTCCCCTTCAAGAAATAGAGTCGCAAGTCATATGTCCTTTTAACTTCCCTTTAACTCCCTTTTAACTTCCCTTTTAACTCCCCCTTCCCTTCATGAAACCCTTCTCCCTTCTCCTCGCCCTGACGTTCTCGGTCGTGCTCCGTGCTGCCGACTACGTGCCGCGCGACGTGGTGTGGACATCACAGAGTCAGAACTCCAGCGGATCGATGCCCTGCGGAGGGCACGACATCGGCATGAACGTATGGGTGGAGGACGGCGACCTGCTGTGGTACGTGTCGCAGAGCGGGTGGTTCGATGCCAACAACACGTTGCTGAAAGCGGGGCGCTGGCGCCTGCACGTAGACGGGAACCCCTTCGGTGCCGCAGACTTCCGCCAGACGCTCCGTCTCGACGGCGGTGAGGTAGTGGTCGAGGGGGGTGGCATGCAGGTCACCCTCTGGGCGGATGTCTATGCGCCTGTGGTCTACGTCGATATCCGTTCTGCGAAGCCCCGCAATGCAACCCTCGGCTATGAGAGTTGGCGCCACCAGGACCGACCGCTGACGAAGACGGAATGCCAACAGTCGTCGTGGAAATGGCTCGTGCCGAAAGACTGCGTCACCCAAGCCGATGACATCGTGAGCGACACCCACCGCCTGACCGTCACCCACCAGAACCCCCAGCAGACCGTCTTCGACTTCACCGTGGCATACGAACACCTCGAGGCCATCAAAGACAGCCTCTACAACCCCATCGGCGGTAGGAGGATGAGCGTGGTGACCGAAGTGCCCGACTTCACCTTCTCAGGCACCAGCGAGGGGCGTTATGCCTCTACCGACTACCGCTCGTGGAACTACACCTGTCCTATGCTGCGGCGAACCACCCTGCGCCTCTTGCTCGACAATGGTGACGGCACACCCTCCGTACTGCCGAAAAGCGCACGCGAATCGGCACGGAGGAGTCAGCAGTGGTGGCACCAGTACTGGCAGCGCAGTTGGATACAGACCGATGGCAGCAATGCCGATGCCGCCCATATTGCTCGCAACTACGACCTGTTCCGTTACCTGCTCGGCTGCAACGCCTACAGTCAGTGGCCCACGAAATTCAACGGAGGCCTGTTCACCTTCGACCCCGAATACGTGGAACGGCCATCGGCCGACGGCGTCCCCACCAACCCCTTCACCCCCGACTACCGGAAATGGGGCGGCGGCACGATGACGGCACAGAACCAGCGCCTGGTCTATTGGCCCATGCTGAAGAGCGGCGATATCGACATGATGGTGGCACAGTTCGACACCTACCTACGCATGTTGCCCAACGCCATGGCACGCACCCGCCACTACTGGGGCCATGGCGGGGCATCGTTTACCGAACAGACAGAGAATTTCGGACTGCCCAACCCCGCCGAATACGGCAAGCACCCCGAGGGCAGCGACTACGGCACGGAGCGCAACGCATGGCTGGAATACGAGTGGGACACCGTACTGGAGTTCTGCATGATGATACTCGAAGCGCAGGGCTACCAGTCGGGCACCGCGGCAAAAACGCCAAGCAACACGCCCACCTTCAACATCGACCGTTACCGCCTGCTGGTATCCCAATGTCTGCAGTTCTTCGACGAGCACTACCAGTATCTCGCCAAGCAGATGGGCAGCAAGGCGCTTACCGACAGCGGACAACTCATCATCTATCCCGGGTCGGCATGCGAGACGTATAAGATGGCGTACAACCCGTCGAGCACCATCGCCGCACTGCGCACCGTGGCTGCTGCTTTCGAAGGCACACCCCTACCCCTGGAGCGCATACCTGAGATACCATTGCACATCATCGGTGGCGACACCTGCATCGCGCCAGCCATGGCATGGAGCCGCGTACAGAACGAGGAGACGCCCCAACTCTACCCCGTCTTCCCCTGGCGGGTGTATGGACTGGGGCGTCCCAGTCTCGACATCGCCCGCAACACCTATCTGCGCGACCCACACGCCGTGGCGATGCGCAGCAGCAAGGGATGGAAGCAGGACAATATCTGGGCGGCATGCCTGGGACTCACCGACGAGGCCCGTCGTCTCTGCGTGGAGAAGTTCGCCGACGGTCCCTACCGCTTCCCCGTGTTCTGGGAGCCCGGTTTCGACTGGGCGCCCGACCTCAACCGCGGCGGTTCGGCGATGATTGGCGTTCAAGAGATGCTCCTCCAGGAAACGCCCGAGGGTGCCCACCTCCTCTTCCCCGCCTGGCCCCGTGATTGGAACGCCACCTTCCGCCTGCACGACAGCAGCGGCCACATCGTTGAGGGCACCATCCGCGATGGGGTCATTACAGAAAGGGTGTATTGATGAATCGGGAATCATGGGGACGGAGATTTTGATTCAAGTGTTATCGACATGGTAAAAAAAGAAATCAATCATTTTTTCCCAAACTATTTTTGGAATAGAGAAAAAATACTACTTTTGCAAAAGTAACCGTAAACTAACAGTAGAATCATGAAAAGAATAATGTTCATAGCAATATGCATCCTCTTGGGAGCCATGAAGATGTCGGCCCAAAGCCGTGAGATTACGCCAGAACAACTGGACTTCAGAAACCAAATCCAACAATTCCTCAAGGAAGAGGGTTACGTTCCCTCCGTCGACGAAGAAGACAACAGCCTGGTCTGGAAAAAAGAGGGCACTGCCTACTGGCTCTATGTGGAAGCAGGCCCCGACCCCTTCTACATCGAAATCCACAAAGGCGGGTTCGACCTTGAGGGTGACAAGCAACTCTTCTACGAGTCATGCAACTACGCCAATCTGAACCAAAGATGTAGTAAGGCAAGCCTAGGGAATTCTTCCATCATCTTCACCTCAGAGTTATGGTGTTCATCCATCGACCACTTCCGCAAGGTGTTCAATAAGTATATAAGTTGTCTTGATGAGATCAAGGGCGCAACCGCCGATTATTATAATAATAATGTCTCAAAATAACCAAGAATCAAGAAAACCGATAAAAACAATCATTCAAAAATAAAAAAATCAACTATTATGAAAAAACTGTTTTGCCTGATCGTTATGATGACGATGTGTCTTTCTGTGTCTTATGCACAGAAGTCGCTTGATTCCGGACAATTATCCCTGAGAAACAACATCATGTCGTTCCTGAAAGAAGAGGGATACGTACCCACTATTGATGAAGATGGTGACATACAATTCAAGCGCGAAGGAGATGTCTATTTTATCAGCGTTTCCGAATCAGACAGCGCACCCTATTATGTGGAACTGATGAAATTGTATGGTTACGGCGAAACGTATACCAAGGCGAAAGTCACCTCCCTTATTCCGGAAATCAACAAATATAAGATGATAAAACTGATGATCGGTGACAGCTCCTGGTGGTTTGAGTCTGAAATGTTCGTGGCTAATTCAAATGCTTTCACATCGGTCTTCAACAGAATTTTGAAAGCCATGGATGCTGCGGAAGAAGAAGTTTTCGAATAAGCATCTGAACAACAGTCATATCATATTTGGAGGTCGCTGCGAGGCGGCCTCCAGTCTTTCCATTTCGGGAATCATGGAATAATGCTTACTAAACTTTCGCAAGTGGGATAATAAGATTTGGAGTAGGTTCAAAGCCATTCCTATAGGGTAAATATCCCCAAAAAATGGTCAGGAAGAGGGCATATGTCCCTTTAACTCCCTTTTAACTTCTTTATTACTTCCCTTTAACTTCCGTTAGTTGAGCGAATGCGAAACTTGAAATGTTTATTTTTGCTTCGATGAAAAGACTGTTAGTTGCATTGCTGTCTGCCGTGGTTTGTCTCACCGCCACGGCCAGGCTTGTTGTCACCCAGACCAGTTGCAACCACCAGAAAGGGCGTGTCGCCATCGTGGAAGACAAGGCGAGGGTGGGATGGCAGTACATCGACAACAACGGCTGGCCCACCACGCAAGACTGTTACCAGATAGAGGTGTACGAACGCGTCACCGACCGCCTCGTCTACGACAGCGGCATCGTAGCCTCAGGCGAGAGTCAATTCATCGAACTCCCCTATCTGGGTGTCAACATCTATGGCTACATCTGGCGCGTGCGGATAGGCTATCACTCCACCAACGACAAGGAAAAACAGCACGACCACTGGTCGGGCTACGACTGGTCGGGCTGGAGCGACGGACAGGTGATCCGCGTAGTTCCCGACGACCTGCACGAGATACCGTCCTCACCCGACCGCATCACACCCATACAGCGTCCGCAATGGATAGGCGCCATTACCAAGCGTGCCGCCCATATCCCCGACGGGCGATGGAGCAACGAGGTGTTCAGGAAAGACACTGTCGTAGCCCGCTGGGCAGATGTCGACACCCTCTCCTCACGCAGCATCATCCTCCGTAAGGGTTTCCGCACCACCCACCAAATTGCCGATGCCGTGGTCTATATCTGCGGCCTGGGGCATTACGAGATGAGCATCAACGGCAGGCGCGTGGGCAACAGCGAGTTCGCCCCTCTCTGGAGTGAATACAGCCGTACGGTATACTACAACACCTTCGACGTGACCGACCTGTTGCGTGAGGGCGACAATGCCGTTGCCGTACTCCTGGGCAATGGTTTCTTCAACGTGCAGCGCGGCAGTCGGTACAGCAAGTTGCAGGCCAGTTTCGGACCTCCCCAGCTGTTCCTGCGCATGGACATCACCTACGACGACGGCACCACCGACCATGTGGTGAGCGACGACAGTTGGCGGTGGACACCCAGCCCCATCACGTTCAACAGCATCTACGGCGGTGAGTCCTATGATGCCCGCATGGAACAGGAAGGCTATCTCGACCCCCGTTTCGACGACAGCAAGTGGCGACAGGCGGTGACGGTGGAAGGTCCCGAGGGACAGTTGCGCCCCGAGACCGCCCCGCCAGTGAAGGTCATGGAACGCTACGCCATCCAGAAGAGTCATCCCATCGACAAAGACTCGTTAGAGTCCGCCTCCCGACAGACGAAGCGCACGGTATCGCCCACCGCCATCGTCTGCGACATGGGACAGAATCTCTCCGGCTATCCTGCCATCACCGTCTCGGGACAGCGCGGACAGAAAGTCACGCTGATTGTTTCCGAGCGCCTCACCCCCCAGGGGGTCTGCGACCAGAGCCAGACGGGTCGGCCACATTTCTACGAATACACGCTAAAGGGTGACGACAAGGAAGTATGGCATCCCCGTTTCTCCTACTACGGATTCCGTTATATCCAGGTAGAGGGAGCGGTGATGAAAAAACAGCCCAACCCCGACGGCCTGCCTGTCATCCACGAGCTACGGAGTTGCTTCGTCTACAACTCCGCCCCCGAGACTTCCACCTTCTGGTGTGACAATGAGCGGATGACGAAGACCCACCGCCTCATCGAGCGCGCCGAGCGCAGCAATATGCAGGCAGTACTCACCGACTGCCCCCACCGCGAGAAACTGGGATGGCTCGAACAAGACCACCTCTGCGGTCCGTCGCTCCTCTACAACTACGACATGACCACGCTGGTGCCGAAAATCATCCGCGACATCGTCGACACGCAGAAGTCCGACGGCATGGTGCCCACCACCGCCCCACAGTACGTGTCGTTCGGCAACCTCTTCGACGACTCCCCCGAATGGGGTTCCACGCTCGTCATCCTCCCCTTCATGTATTACGACATGTATGGCGACAGCACGCTCATCACCGACTACTATGAGCCGATGCGCCGCTATGTCGACTACCTCACCACGCGTGCCGACAGCGGTATCGTGAGCCATGGCCTGGGCGACTGGTACGACTACGGTCCGCGCCGACCTGGTTTCGCGCAGAACACCCCCGTACCACTCGTCGCCACCGCCCATTACATCTACGACCTGCAACTCATCACCGAGGCCGCACGCATGACAGGCCATGAATCCGACAGGCAGCGCTACCAGGCGCTCTACGACGAGACAGTGGATGCCTTCAACCGCCGGTTCTTCCATCCCGACTCCTGCTACTACGGCACGGGCAGCCAGACGAGCAATGCCCTGCCCCTCTTCCTCGGCATCACCGGCGAGCATAAGGCCGCTGTGCTGCGACACCTCATCGACGACATCCACGCCCATGGCGACCGGCTCACCACCGGTGACGTGGGCAACCGCTACCTCTTCCGTGTGCTTGCCGACAACGGACAGAACGAGTTGCTTTTCCGCATGCTCAATCACGACGAGGTGCCTGGCTACGGGTTCCAACTGGCACAGGGTGCCACGACACTCACCGAACAATGGGACCCACGTGAGGGGTCGTCGGAAAACCATTTCATGCTCGGACAGATAGACGAGTGGTTCTTCCGCTCGCTCGCCGGCATCCGTCAGAAACCCGGCACCCATGGCATGCGCCACCTCATCATCGACCCCCAGCCCATCGAGGGCATCGGCCGCGTAAAAGCCTCCATCCACACCCTCTATGGCGAAGTGTCGGTCGACTTCGACCCATCGTCGAAGACGCTCCGTACCTACATTCCCAATGGCTGCCAACTGGATAAGCCTTCTTATCCAAAGCCCAAGGACCAGTTATCTGCCAATGGCTGCCTCTTGACGCTTCTTTGTGTCAACCCCAAAGACATCTATTACGACAACAAACTGTCTGAGCGCTACGATCCGCAACTGCCATGGGTATGGTTCGGTCCGTCATGGCTGAGCGATGGCATCATGGGCAGCAGCCAAGCGGGCTACCATCTCAGGCATGGCGCACTGAGGAAGATTGACTTCGGCCTTACCTTCTTGCAAATCTCAAAAAATCTCTATAGAGGTATCGTGGGTTATTCCACGGGAATACAACTCATGAGCCAACAGTATCAGATTGACCCCTGGCTGTTGGCGAAAAAAGAGGGGCATAGCGTGGATTTCTACCCTATCGGCGAGGAACTCAAGGAGAATACCATCTCCTTTGTCGCTGTGCGTATCCCTTTCCTCGTAGGTGTGCAGACCTACGGCCGCCAATTATCATTGCAGACAGGCATCGGACTCTATGTCGGTGGAAGTGACTATTATTTCCGCTTCCCGAATGAAAAAAGAGACGAGCGCCACCTTCACACCCGCAATTTCGGGGCGCAGTGGATGGTGACGGCAGCCATCGGTCCGTTCACCCTCAGCTACACCCAGAACCTCGTGCCGCTGTTCAAGCTCACCGACGGCACCGAAGCCTATCCCTCGTCGTTCACCGTAGGCTTCGACTTCGGCTACTGGTTCCGCCGCCATTTCAGACCGAAGAAATGAGTACTTTTCACTCATTTTTCAGTCTTTATCATAGGCATGAGCCCATGCGCTTGCCGAGCTTCGCCCGTGGGCGGAATGGGCAAAATGGGCAGAATGGGCAGGATGAGGAAAAATGGACTGAGTAACAAGTCATATGTCCCTTTAACTTCCTTTTAACTTCCCTTCCATTCCCTTCAGAAAATCCTTCCCTTCAGAAAACATTCCCCGCTAAACATAAACACCAAATATGAAAGAAAAAGCCATGAACGTGAGGCTCAGAGTACGTCCCATCGTGGGCTGCCTCACCCACTCCCATTTCTGGGAAGGTCCGTGCCGCGCCGGCCATGCCAAGGACATGACCCCCGAAGCCGAGGCTGCCCAGGCACAGGCTGCCTACGATGTCGCCTGTGAGATGCTCAAGGATGCCACGCCCGAGATGGAACTGTTGCCCGTGGTCGATGCCCGCTACGACGAGACCTTCGTGGTGGGCCGCGACGTGTACGCGCAGATAGAGGAAGGCCTCGATGAGGTAGACTTCTTCCTCTGCATGAACTGGCGCATCCCTAAACTCGAGCGCTACCGCAAGCCCGTGGTCATCCTACAGAACGGCAACGAAGGCATCGACTTCGCCGCCCACTGCCGTTCGATAGGCGTGGAGGCCCATGTGTGCATGGACCTGCGCGACCTCAACGAGATTGCCCATGCCTTATGGGTGCGCAAGGTGGTGGCACACACCCGCGCCCTCGTGCTCACCCACGGCAGCATGCCGCCCTTCGGACTGCAGAGCCTCATCCGCGACCCCGAGCTTATCCGCCAGCGCTACGGCATGGAAATCGTGAAGGTTCCCTTCCGCGACATCTTCAGGTGGATGGACGAGGTGACCGATGCCGAGGCCCTGCCCATCGCCGAGCGCGTCTTCGGCGGTGCCCTGGAGACGAAGGTACGCAAGGAGTGGTTCATCAACGACATCAAATACTACCTCGCGGCGAAGAAGATGATGGCTGCATACGACTGCAATGCGTTCTCCACCACGTGTCATGAACTGTGCACGAGCGAGATACCGCAGCAGCGGAAGTTCACACCCTGCACCTGCCACTCGCTGCTGAAAGACGAGGGCTACCCCAGCGGCTGCGAGGAAGACCTCAACGCGCTGCTGGCGATGACCATCATGCAGGCGGCAGCACGGCGCCCCGCTTTCATGGGCAACCCCAACATGGAGACCGACGAGGTGCTGCGCATCCACCATGCCGTGCCCGCCCTCCGCATGAACGGCTATGAGAAGCCACCGCTGCGCTACAAGCTGTGGGCATTCACCGGACAGGGCTTCGGCGGGAAACTGCAGGTAGACTTTACCGAAAACGATGGAAAGTATGTCACGCTGGGCCGTTTCAATCCCATGGCCGACACGATGAGCATGAAGCGCGGCGAGGTGCTGAAGTCGGAGTTCGACGAGGTGTACTGTTCACCTTACTACTACATCAGGATGGACGACGCGCGCGGCTTCATGCATCAACTGGCAGACTTCGGCCACCATCAGGTGCTCGTCTTCGGCGACCACACCAGAATGTTGCGGCAGATAGCCGAGGTGATGCATTTCAACGTCAGGGAACACCGATGATATACCTCAACAACGCCGCCACCAGTTACCCCAAACCACCCTCGATCGTCGAGGCCGTGGCAGAGGCACTGCGAAGCGCCCCACGAAGCGCCCTGCGCAGTTCGATGGGTGGCGACGACACCTTGTCGCTGCTGCGCCAGCGCCTCGGCACCCTCTTCCATATCGCCGACCACGACCGTATCTTCTTCGCCAGCGGTGCCACCGATGCGCTCAACCGTCTGGTGGGTGGCGTCGAAAATCCCATCCTCGCCACCACCGACAACCACAACAGCGTGCTCCGGCCCATCAGCAACGGACAAGGACAGCGCAGCGTCGACGTGATGCCCTATAGTCGGGTGCTGCAACAGCTTGCCGATGACCACGGGGCACTGCAAGGCACCATCCTCATCATCCCGCATGGCACGAACGTCACGGGCCACATCCACGACATGGCATCGCTCTGCCACAGCGCCCATGAACACGGCATGCTGGTATGTGCCGACGTGGCACAGAGTGCCGGCTGCATCCCCATCGACGTCGATGGCTGGGGCATCGACATGCTCGCCTTCACTGGACACAAGGCCCTCTTCGGTCCGCAAGGCACAGGCGGCTATTACGTACGCCGTGGCATCGACCTGCGCCCTACGGTGTTTGGCGGCACGGGGCGCGACAGCACCGTCGTCACCTATGCCAATGATGACTGGGAATACGAGGTGGGCACGCAGAACATCCCTGGACTGGCAGGCCTGAAGGCCGGGGTCGACGAAGTCTTGCAACAGGGTGTGGAGGCGATATTCGCGAAAGGCAATGCCCAGGCCAACCGGCTCATCCAGGCGCTGCGTGCCATCCCCCACGTCACCGTTTACAGCGAGGGCGGCGAATGGCAGGGACCCGTCGTCAGTTTCAACATCAGCGGCCTGCTCCCCTCCGACGTGGGGTATATGCTGCAGAACAGCTACGGCATCACCGTGCGCACAGGCCTGCACTGCGCCCCCTACATCCACAAGGAATTGCTCACCTACCCCCACGGCACCGTGCGCGCCAGCCTGTCATGCCACACCACCGACGCTGACCTGCAAGTTCTCGTCGATGCAATAGGCGAGATCAGTGCCAGCATAGTCCGCTAACCCCTGTCAACATGAGCCTATGAGAATCACCGCCGTCACCGCCTCGCCCGAGCCTTGCACCGAAGCAGGGTGGGATGCCCGTCAGTATCACCTCGACGGTGAGGTGACACGTGCGCTGGTCGACGCCCTGCGCCCCCTGGGCAGCACCCTGCTGCTCGACGCGCTGCGCCAACCGTTCTTCAAGGTAGAGAACCACCATTTCATCATCAAGGGTCTGTTGGGCGACACCAGCATCCGCGTGGCATGCCACCGCGACCACACCGACGAGACCCGCCACATCCGAGAAGCCATCAGCCATGTATAGAATCCTCCTTCTCCTCTTCGTCCTCCTCACTGCCTCGGGAGCCACTGCCGACACCATCAGCGTCGCGCCGGGCGGAAGCCTGCACGAGGCTCTGCGGCAGGCACGTGAGTGGCGTCGCACCAACGACCCGCGCTGCAAGGGGGGCATCACTATCCATATTTCCGCTGGACGGTATTATATGGACGAGCCCCTCTTCATCCGTCCCGAAGACAGCGGCACACCCACATCGCCCCTCACCATAGAGGGCGAGGGGGGTACCGTACTCTGCGGCGACGCGCCCCAGCGCCACACCCAACTCTTCCCCAAGGAGGGCATGGAGCGCATCATCGGTTTCGATGCCGGGCGGCGCACCATCACCATCCCCACGCCCCCCAGGCGTGTGCTGAAGCAGAAGAACCTCGAGATGGTGGTGCACCAGCGCTGGGCGATGGCCATCCTGCGGGTGAAGGACATGAAAGTGCGTGGCAAGCAGACCGAGGTGTCTTTCCTGGAACCAGAGAGCCGGCTGGAGTTCGAGCACCCCTGGCCACAGCCTGTTGTCGGCGGTGAGAAGGGCAACAGCAGTTTTCTGCTGCGCACCACCGAACAGCGTGATGGCATCGAGCAACTCGTTGTCGTCCAAGGCACGGAGGAACATCCCATCAAGAATGTGGCGCTCTTCAACCTTTCTTTTGAGAACACCACATGGAACCGTCCGCTGCACAAGGGACACGTGACGCTGCAAGGCGGATTCCCCATCATCGATGCCTATAAACTGAAGGAGAAAGAAGGACTGCCCTGGGACACGGGACTGGAGAACCAGGCATGGATAGAGCGCCCTGTGGCTGCCGTCAGCGTGAGCCACGCCTCACATGTCGTCGTGCGCCGCTGCAGGTTCTGCCACCTCGCCGCCACCGCCCTCGATTTCGTCGACGACATCCACGACTGCGACGTGAGCAAGTGCATCTTCGAGCACATCGGCGGCACGGCCATCATGGGCGGTTCGTTTGCCGAGAGTCCGCGCGAGGTGCACCGTCCCTACGACAACCTGGCGGCACGCTGCCAACGCCTGGCCATTATCGACAACCGCATCGTCGATGCCACCACCGAAGACTGGGGTGCCGTAGCCATCTCGCTCGGTTACGTCAGCGCGTGCACCATCGCCAGGAACGAGATCAGCAAGGTCAACTACTCGGGTATTTGTGTAGGATGGGGATGGACGCCCATGAAAACAGGCATGGAAGCCAACTACATCATCGCCAACAAGGTGTACGACTATGCCCGCCAACTCTACGATGCCGGTGGTATCTACACGCTGAGCAACCAGCCCTATTCCCATATTAGCCATAATGAGATAGGAAGCCCCTATCCCGCCCCCTATGCCACCAACGACCGCGGTTTCCGCATCTATCTTGATGCCCGCACCGACGGGTATACCTTGAAAGACAACATCACCAAAGACCATGAAGAGTCCGTAGGCCGACCTATCCGTCGGGATGAGATAGGCGAGAACAACATCGGGCCCGACATGAAGTTCATCATAGGGTCAACGACAACACCTGCTGTGGAATGAAACCAACCAACTACCACCTCTTCGACTTCATGGACTTCGACTCTGCCCTGCAGCGGCACGAAGCCCTGTGGAAAGCCCTCGCCCCCACCGACATCAGTGAGCACGACGGCGACATCCACATCACCCTGCCCTTCCAGAAGCAGAAAGAGCAGGAAGACATGGCGCCCGACACCACCGTACCGCCACGCCACCACACCCTCGTGGTGAGGGCATACGCCCCCGATATCCTGCGCCTGTTTATCTCTTTCTGCGGCGAGCCCATGACCGACCACGACGCCATGCTGCAGATGGCGGAAGCCCCGGAATTCCCGATTAGCACCATTCCCCTTCACCTCGACGGCACCGACATCATCGATGCCACAGGCGTGAAGCGCGGCACCATAGACTGCTCTCCCCTGCCCCTCGACCACTGGAGCGACCTGCTCCCCCCACCCCAGTCGGCACCCCGCATCACATTCTTCCCCGACGGTGACCCGTCGAAAGGCGTGACGCTGAGCGACGACCATTTCTCACCCCCACGCTACGACGCGCTGCCCATCGGTTTCGTGACCGTAGGCGATGCGTGTGCTGCCCCTGCCGAGCGGGCCACCATCAGCGTGGGCTGCACGCCCGACGAGTGCTTCGCGGGCACGGGCGAGCGCTTCCGTAAGATGGACCTCAGCGGACAGACGTTCCTCTTGAAGAACCAAGACGGGCAGGGCGTGAACAACCGCCGCTGCTACAAGAACATCCCTTTCTACCTGTCGAGTCGCGGCTACGGCGCGTTCCTCCACACCAGCGACTATTGCAAGTTGTCGTTGGCCGACCACTCCACGCGTTCGGTGCAGTGGCTGTGCGATGGTGCCACCCTCGACCTGTTCCTCATCGGCGGCACCTCGCCCGAGGCCATCCTCCGAGGCTACCGCATGCTCACGGGTTTCCCACAGATGCCCCCGCTGTGGTCGTTCGGCATCTGGATGAGTCGCATGACGTATTTCTCTGCCGACGAGGTGGAGGACATCTGCCACCGTCTGCGCCGTGAGCACTACCCCTGCGACGTCATCCATCTCGACACGGGGTGGTTCCGTCGCGACTGGCTCTGCGAGTGGAAGTTCAATCCCGACAGGTTCCCCGACCCCGAGGGGTTCATCCGCCGACTGGGCGAACAGGGGTTCAAGGTGTCGCTGTGGCAACTGCCCTATGTGGCAGAGGGTGCCGAACAACTGCAGGAGGCGAAGGCGAACCACTACATCAGTCAGCCCACAGACGGACAGGAAGAGGAAGGGAAGGATGCCTCGTCGAACTTCTCCGCCCTTGACTACGCCGGCACCATCGACTTCACGTCGCCCGAAGCCACGCAGTGGTACAAGGACCGGCTTCTTCGTCCGCTCCTCGACATGGGGGTAGCATGCATCAAGACCGACTTCGGCGAGAACATCCACATGGACCACCACTACCACGGCATGACGCCTCAGCGGCTCAACAACCTCTACGCCCTGCTCTACCAGCGCGCTGCCTACGACATCACGAAAGAGACGACGGGCGAGGGCATCATCTGGGCACGGGCGGCATGGGCAGGATGCCAACGCTATCCCCTGCACTGGGGCGGTGACAGCGCGAGCACGTGGGACGGCATGGCGGGCTCGCTGCGCGGCGGACTGCACCTCGGACTGAGCGGCTTCGCTTTCTGGAGCCACGACGTGCCGGGCTTCCATTCCCTGCCCGACTTCATGAACTCACCCCTCGACGAGAAGGTGTATGTGCGGTGGACGCAAATGGGGGTATTCACCTCGCATATGCGTTACCACGGCACATGCAAGCGCGAGCCGTGGCACTATCCCGCCATCGCCCCCATCGTGAGGCGCTGGTGGCGGTTGCGCTACCGTCTGCTGCCCTACATCGTGGAACAAAGCGAGAAAGCCTGTCGGAGCGGCATGCCGCTGTTGCAGGCGCTCCTCCTCCGTCATCCCCACGACCGCCAGTGTTGGCATATCGACGACGAGTACTACTTCGGCGAGTCGTTCCTCGTCTGTCCGGTGATGAACGCCGCCGACCGCCGTGACATCTACCTGCCCGAAGGCACATGGGTGGACTTCTTCACCGGCGAGCGATACGAGGGAGGGCGCTGGCACTACGACGTGGAGACACCCCTCCACCGCATGCCGGTATTCGTGCGCCCTGGCTCCCAAATCCCCCTCTATCCCGATGATGTCGACAGCACCGCCGAGATGGATATCAACCGCCAGGAAATCTTTGAAATCACAGACAGAGGGATGGAGGTTTGATTTCGGGCTTCGCCCGAATATTGAAAGGGCAGAATGGGCAAAATGGGCAGTGTGGGCTGAGTCGCAGAGCATATGTCCCTTTAACTTCCCTTGAATAATTTTCAATTTTCAATCTTCAATCTTCAATTTTCAATAGTAAAAAAATGTCCCCCCACTACATGCAAGGCCTCGACTGGCTGATACTCGCCATCTATTTCGCCCTCCTCATCGCCATTGGCGTATGGGCAAGTATGAAACGCAAGAAAGAGAGCAGCCTCTTCCTTGCCGAGCGCTCCCTACGCTGGCACCACATCGGCTTCTCGATGTGGGGCACCAACGTCGGTCCGTCGATGCTCATTGCCAGCGCCTCCGCGGGCTTCACCTCGGGCATCGTCTCGGGCAACTACGCATGGTATGCCTTCGTGTTCATCGCCATGCTCGCCTTCGTCTTCGCCCCACGCTACCTCGGGTCGGGCGTACAGACGCTGCCGGAGTTCATGGGACTGCGTTTCGGACAGTCCACCCGCAACATCCTGGCATGGTACACCATCGTCACCATCATCATCTCGTGGCTCGCACTGACGCTCTTCGCCGGCGGCATCCTCATCCGTCAGGTGTTCGACATCCCCATGTGGCTGTCGGCACTCATCCTGCTGCTCATCTCCGCCTTCTTCACTATCCTCGGCGGACTGAAGGCGGTGGCGTATACCAACGTCTATCAGATGACGCTACTCATCCTCGTCTCCGCCGTGCTCACCATCGTCGGCCTGCACCATGTGGGGGGCGTGGGTGCACTCATCGCGAAGGTGCCGTCCGACTACTGGGTACTGTTCAAGCCCAACAGCGACGAGGCGTTCCCCTGGCTGCCCATCGTTCTGGGCTATCTCGTCATGGGGATGTGGTTCTGGTGCACCGACCAGTCGATGGTGCAGCCCGTGCTGGGAGCGAGAGACCTGCGTGAAGGACAGTTGGGCACTAACTTCACGGGATGGCTGAAGATTCTCGACGTGCCGCTCTACATCCTTCCCGGCGTCATCTGCCTTGCGCTCTTCCCCACCCTCGACAACCCCGACGAGGCGTATCTCACGATGGTGGAGCACCTCTTCCCCGTGGGCATGGTGGGACTGGTGTTCGCTGTGCTCACCGCCTGTCTGGTGTCTACCATCGGGTCGGCACTCAACGCCCTGAGCACCGTCTTCACCATCGACATCTACGTGAAGCGCTTCCGTCCCGATGCCTCACAGCGCCGCATCAACTACGTGGGACGTGTCGTCACCCTCGTCGGTGCCGCCATAGCCATCATCATCACCGTGGCCATCGACAGCATCAAGGGCCTCAACCTGTTCAATATCTTCCAGTCGGTGTTGAGTTTCATCGCACCGCCGATGACCGCCGTGTTCCTCCTCGGCGTGTTCTGGCAGCGCACCACCACTCGGGCTGCAAATGTCGCACTCACTGCAGGCACGGCGTTTTGCCTCATCGTGGGCATCCTCTATCTCTGGGGACCTGACAGTGCGCTATGGCCGCATTTCATGATGCTCTCGTTCCTCCTCTTCGTCATCCTCGCCGTGATGATGGTCATCGTGTCATTGCTCGACAAGAAGAGCACCGTGCACGCCATCCCACAGCCCATCCGTGGCAAGACGTCGCGCCTGGTCACCACCCTCTGGCTCCTCCTCGCCATCGTGATGCTGTGCCTCTATGTCGTCTTCAACTGAGAACAGAGTTGAAGGGAAGTTAACAGGAATATAAAGAATAACGGGAATGAGAAGAATGGACTTCCGACGAGCCGGCCAAAAGATTAAACGAACACGAATTTCACGAATCAACACGAATTTGCCACTGCGTGGCTAATATTGGACGCGGCTCGGTAATGAAAATAAAAAAAACATCTTTTATTTTGCATTACACTCGGCTTTCACTATATTTGCGGTTGAAGAATGCAAGAGAATTCGTGAAGATTCGGTTAATTCGTGTTCGAAAGAAATTTGGTATATTATATATGCAAGAAGAAAGACAAAACGTGACCACCAGCAAGATGAACATCCTCGACCTCCTGAGGAACATCCTGCCCTTCGTGCTGCCCTATAAGTGGCTCATCGGCGTGACACTGGCCCTCACCCTCGTCGGGTCGTTCATGGCACAGGTCAATGCCGTGGTGCTCGACCGTGCCGTCGACGCCATCAACGCCCTCATCCAACAGCCACAGTTCTCCTGGTCTAGTGCCGTGCGTATCCTCGTCACCATCTCGGTCATCCTCCTCGGCAAGGAAGTCATCTCCGCCCTCGTGACCTTCTTCCAGCGCTACTACGGCGAGCGCATGCGTATCCTCGTGAGCCGCGACCTGTCGGTGAACGTCGTGAAGCGGATGCTGTCGTTCAGGATGGCGTTCTTCACCGCCGAGGGCAACGAGACGGGGAAGTTGCAGTCGCGCATCGACCGTGGCATCATGAGCCTGAGCAACACCGTCAACAACTTCTTCATCGAGATCCTGCCGCTCTTCACCAGCGCCATCCTCGCCCTCGCGCTGATGTTCATGGCCAACGTCTACGTGGGCCTCGTGGCACTCTGCATCGTCCCCATCTACTTCTGGGTGACCTATATCCAGGCGAAGCGGATGAAAGGCGGACGAAGGGGCATCTTCGGCGGTCACCAGGCGGTGAGCCAGAGCATCCTCAACATCATCGAGAGCATCACCGTCATCAAGTCGTTCAACCGCGAGAAGATAGAGGCGGGACGGCAGGCCGACATCCAGCGCACGATGACCGACCTGCAACTCAGCACGCGCAAGCAGAGTTATATGTTCAATGGTCTGAAGACATTCCTCGAGCAGATAGGCACCGTGCTCATCATCATCCTCACCGCCTACCTCGTCCTCATCGACTACCCCGGCATGACCATCGGAAAAATCATGTACCATGTGATGCTCTTCGCCAACGTCAGCGCCCCCATCCGACAGCTCCACCGCATCTACGACGACATGAACGACGCGCTCATCTATGCCGAGGGGTTCTTCGGCATCCTCCATGCCGACCACGAGGTGGAGGAGACGGGCAAGCACCATCCGGTGGAGGTGAAGGGCGACTTCCAACTCTCGGGCGTCGACTTCACCTACAGCAACGGCACGCAGGCCCTCTTCGATGTCTCCATGCATATCCAAAGCGGCAAAATCACCGCCCTCGTGGGACTCAGCGGGGCGGGCAAGAGCACCGTCGTCAACCTCCTCGATAAGTTCTACCACCCCGACTGCGGCAGCATCACCCTCGACGGCGTGGAACTGAGCGAGTGGGACACGCAGTGGCTACGCGAGAACGTGGGACTGGTGCTGCAGAAGAACCACATCTTCGACGGCAGCATCGAGGAGAACATCAAATATGGCAACCCCGACGCCACGCACGAAGAGGTGGTGAAAGCCGCCCAACATGCGTATATCTACGACCAGATAGTGCAACTGCCCAACGGCTTCGAGACCCAGGCACTGCAACTCAGCGGCGGACAGCAACAGCGCATCGCCATCGCCCGTATGTTCCTCAAGAACCCGCCCATCATCTTCCTCGACGAGCCCACCGCCAGCCTCGATGCCATCGCCACCGAACAGATCAAGGCGAGCATCGATGCCATCAAGAGCGGCCGCACCGTCATCATCATCTCGCACAACATCGGCCAGATCATCGATGCCGACTACATCTACGTGCTCAAGGAGGGCCATGTGGTGCAGGGCGGCAAGCCCCAGGAGGTATACCAGCAAGGCGGTGTCTACAAAGACATCTTCGATGCCAGCGCCCGCAGCATGAACGTCGATAAGATTGCCAATACGATGGAGCAAAAATAAGAAATCAACAAACCCATACAATCGATATGCTGAAGACCCTTATCCTCACCGTCTCGTTCCTATTTCTCGGAACGCCAATGTTTGTCGATGCCACCTCGCAGAGTGGCACCACGATGGTATATATCAGCACCGGCAATTCCGCCTATGCCTATCACGCCAAACTGGAATGCCGTACCCTCAAAAGATGTGTTGCCGAAGGCCACTGGAAGAAAATCACCCTCGCCGAAGCCCAGAAGATGGGGCGCAAGCCATGCGGGGTGTGTTATAAGTGAAAGGAGCAATGCAGGGAGGGATAGCGAACCGCACTCTTTTTCATTACTTTGTATTCTTCGGGCAGTCGCAGTGCAGCGACCCTACAGTATGCATGTGCTTCTTATGGGGGCCATCCCTACAATACCAAAAGAACCTCAAAAGTCTGCAACTTTTGAGGTTCTTAACTGTTGGTTTCCACGTCGGTGGAAAGGGGGGCGTTCATGTCTTTACCGGGTAATCTCGCCGGGACGAATGAACTGTATTCTTGCATAACGTTTCCTTATTTCATTCCCTGGGTGCACTGTGGATAAACTGGGCTGATGAACATCAGGAACTTGACGGTGCTCTTCATGGCACGCTTTATTGACTTCATGCACTTCTCTGCCATTGCCTCACCCCTGTACTGGGCAACTGATATCGGGGATATTTCCATTGTTTTCATAATCGTATTCTTTTATTGAAAATTGTTTTCGGGCTTTGCCCGATTGAAAATTAAAAATTGAAAATTAAAAATTTAACCTTGAAAATTGGGACTTCATCTCGAATGTCGGCGGCGTTTCGGCTTAATGAAAGTGGACTTTCTTATGCACTCAACTTGCACGATATTTGAAAATTGGGACTTTGTCCCGAATGTCGGCGGCGTTTCGGCATAATGAAAGTGGGCTTTCTTCTGCACTCAACTTGCACGACATTTAGTAAGCTTACTTCCTCATGCCTTCTCGTTGTTAGACGAGGTTCAGGTCCTTGAGGTCGTTGCCGTACTTCTCGTTGATGGCTTTCTCCACTTCGTTCAGCTCGTTGATTTTTACATTAAGCCGATAGATCTTGCCTTCGAGATAGGTGACTTCGGAGAGGCCAGAGGCGGGCTGGTAGTATATGCCGGCTGCCATTCCATAGTCCTTGTTGCGGCCCTCCTTTGCCTTCATGAGGTTTTCCTTCTCCTTCATCATCTTCTGTTCCAGACTGGCCTTCTCCGCACCAATCTCTTTCAGTTTCAGGGCGGCGCACATGACCTCGTTTACCTCACCGGAATTCTTGCTCAGCGTGGTGGGCATGTGGGACTCGGACAGGCCGACAGACATCATTTTGCAGTCTGTGGTACTGAAGGCACTGAGTGCCAATGTCATTGCTGCTGCGAACGCGAAGGCTGCTCCGACCTTCATGCTGTTCTTGAAGTTTCTTGTTTTCATATTGTTTACTTTTTAATGTTTGTGATTCTTGTTTCTTGTCTTTTGACATGGCAAAACTACACACGGGAAAGTCTCTTTGCAACTATTTTCGTCTTTTTCCTTGCAGTTTGACAAGACAACACGAAGAATAATAGACAAACTGAACAAAAGAACAAAATAGTTGTCGCAAATGGAAGATTTCTATCGTTTTTGAGGAATTTTTGATACTGAAATTCGGTCGAACCTAAGAGATGTGGGAGCTATTTGGGCAGTGATGGGCGCTCAAGGGTAGGAAAGGAGAATTTCGGGGAAAAAGCTTCGGGAAGGGTAAACACACCTATTTGATGGGGCATTCTGCTGGCGGATAGAATTGTTGACTTCGCAGAAAAACCTCGCAGAAAAACCGTTGTTTGGCAGAATATGGTGAGGATATTTTGCCGAATGTGGCGTTTTTATTACCTTTACGGCAGTTTATAATGACTTTCACTTTTTCCATTATATACCTTATTATTTTATATTGATTGAGCAAAGTAACCAAACAAGATACAACATGAAACGAACAGTCCTTATGATGATGATGATGGCGGCATGCCTGACGATGCCGGCCCAGACGAAGTATATGCTCCCCGGAGGAGAGGGGATGGCCGACGATGAGCGACCTATGATAGAGGTGTACCTGCCACCGCAGGAGAAGGCGAACGGCTGTGCCGTGGTACTCTGTCCGGGCGGGGCAATGCGGTGGCTGTCGTGGGACAGTGACGTGGTGGAGATGGCGGCATTCCTCAACGCGAGGGGCTTCGCTGCCATCGGACTGCGCTACCACCTGAACAAGGCACCGATGCCGCAGGGGATGCAGATGCCGCCGATGGTGGACGTGACGAAGCCGGAGCACTTCCCGAAGGCGGACGCGAACCCAATGCATACCGCCACAGGCGACTCGATACTCCTCCTGGCGGCAGCCGACGCGAAGGCCGCCATCAGCATGGTGCGCAGCCACGCACAGGAGTGGCACCTCGACAGTCACAAGATAGGGTTCCTGGGATTCTCGGCGGGCGGCGGCGTGGCGCTCGCGGCAACGATGACCGCCAACGCACAGGAACGGCCGGACTTCATATGCACGAACTTCGGACCGTCGCTGATGCCGGTGACAGTGCCGGAACAGGCTCCGCCACTGCTCATCATGACACGGGCCGACCACCCGAACGTGGCGGCGGGTCTCGTGGCACTGTTCATGGAATGGAAGAATGCGGGGGCAAATGCGGAGATGCACATCTACGGCGACGGCAGAGGACCCTACCAACTCATGCCACAGGACGGTACCACGACCACAGCGGCGTGGAGCGAACAGATGGTGCTGTGGCTGAAAACGAAGATCGGGCGGAGCCCGATTGAAAATTGAGTTCGGCCTTTGGCTGATTGAAAATTCAAAATTGAAAATTGAGTTCGGGCGAGCCCGAAAACAAACCTCCAATCTCAAATTTCAAATCAACAAGAGTGCGTGGTTGTGGCCCAAATGATGACATTTCTTTGGTATATTGGCACAATATGTCGGTTTTTTTATTACTTTTGCGGCAACTAAACATTATCTATCGACTACAAAAACTTCTATTCATGAAAAGAACTATTCTTTTAGCTTTATTCAGCGTCATCACCATCGGGCTGATGGCCAAGCCCGTAGGAAGGGATGTGGCACGGACAAAAGCAGCCAAATTCCTCTGCACGTCGAAAACGGCGAAGATCAGGAACCAGCAGCAAATGGAAAAGAACCTGCGGCCAGTAGAAACGGGGTTCAGCCATCTGCACATTTTCAACAACGGAGAGAACGACGGCTTCGTGGTCGTCTCTGCCGACGACCGCACGGAGGAGGTGCTTGCCTACAGCGATGGCGGCTCCTTCGAGAAAGTGCCTGTGAACGGGGGACTATACGAAATACTCACCGGGCTCAACAGTCAGGTGTCCGACGCGGCGAATGATTTCTTCTCCGCACGCAACGACACCGAACCACAGGAGCAAGACCACGAACCCGTATTCCCACTGATCAGCACCTCTTGGAACCAGTATGATCCGTATTACGATTTCTGCCCCTCGGACCCCGTCACAGGCCAAAAAACGCTGGTGGGATGTGTGGCCATCACATTGGCACAAATCATGAAATACTACGAGTATCCGCAGAAGACCACCGTCAGCATACCGGCATACACCACCGATAATGGCATCAAGATGCCGAAGCTCTCACCCACCACGTTCGAATACGACAAGATGCTGGATTACTATTCACCCGTCAATTCCGACTATTACACCCAGGAGCAGCTGAATGCCGTGCATAAAATCCTGAAATATGCCGGATGCGCCGTACAGATGCAATACTCTTCGGGGGGCTCGGCATCGACGTTCGACATCGCCCGCATCTCCAAGTATTTCGGTTACCGCAATGACGCGAAACTGCTTCATGCCGCCCTTTTCCCCCGTGACACCTGGGAGGAGATGATCTACAATGAGCTGGCTGCCGGGCGACCTGTACCCTATTCTGCCGGAGCCGTGATGGCCCAGAACCACAGCTTCATCATCGACGGTTACGACGGGCGCGGGTATTTCCATGCGAACACCGGAGAGTTTGGCTTTTTCGGAGGCCTCTTCTATTGTAAGCTACATGTCATCAATGACTGTGAGACGCAAACGGGTCCCGTGGAGTTCAGCGGCTACAACTGTTACCAGTCGGCTATCTTCAACTTCCAACCCAAAAACAGCACCCATCCCCTGCAAACCCTGCCGGCAGAGACGAACATGGACGGGAAGGTGAGCAAGATTGTGGTAGACGGGGTGCATTTCTATAACCCCTACCCCAAAGAGAGAACGGTGGCCGTGGTCAACATCAGCAATCAAGGCGAGACCTACGAGAACTATCTTTTCCTCTGGCAGGGTGAAACGCTGAAAGGCGGTGTGGGAACGTATGTGGCACCAGGAGAGTCGGGCGACGTCGTGATTTGCATTGCCGCACCCGAAACGACCGGTAGCTATCCCGTGCGACTCACCACCGACTGGGAAGGAAATAATGTGGTATACGAGACCACGATGAAGATTATAAAACATCTGGATTGTGAGTTGACGACCTACGTCGAGCAGGAAGGATTCAAAGGGGCTATTTGGAATAACCCGGGGACAGGCGGTACTGATTACGGCTATTGGAACTGGGATGAGAACTGGACGTCTGAAATAGGCATTTACGAAAAGTTGAAGGTGGAGGCCGACTTCACCAACACCTCCAAGAACCGATTCAACAGTTGGATTAGCACTGAATTGATGGAGAGAGCCCCGGAGGGAGAACTTTACTCTTACCAAGCGAAGGAGTTGGTCAATCATTTCTACTATGTGGACCTTGCGCCTGGCGAAACGAAGCATTTCACATTCTTCTACGACAAACATCTGTTCAAACCCGACAAACTGTATTATTTCCGCATCGAGTATAACAACAGGAAGGGGTCTGTGCCGTTCACATTACCGGATGAGGTCTATTATTTCCCCTCCTTGCCAGGGAATCTTGCTGGTGACGTGAACAAAGACAACCTGATCAACATCAATGACGTGACCGCTGTCATCAACTACATCCTCGCCAAAGACCCGAAGCCGTTCGACATCAACAATGCCGATTTAGACCACAACGGACTGATCAACATCAACGACGTGACGGGAATTATCAATATTCTTCTCGGGAAATAGGTCTTGAAGGGGAAGGACAATAGTCCTATGACTACCTTAATTTATTATCCCGAATTAGAGAATTGGAGAATTCATTCAAAAAAGAATTCTATAATTCGCTAATTCGGGATAATCTTTCGACAATTACCTCCCGTAGGTCAGTGGGTCTTCGATAAATCTCTATAATTCGGGATAACCTTTATATAATTCGCAAAATTCGCGATTATAGCAACTTGATGTCGTTCAGATGGATGTGCTTCCCCTCGATGCGGATGGCGCCCTGTGCTTGCATCTCCCTCAGGCAGCGCTGCAACGAGTATTTCTGGATGCCAAATCCGTCTGCCAACTGTTGGCGCGACATTTTCACGAAAATCGGATTCACTTGTTGCGCTGCATACTCATTGCGCAGATAAGCCCCCACTTTCTCACGGACCGTCATCGATAGAACACCAACCTTCTTCGTCAGGAAAGCGATGTTGTTCGACAGGATACGCACGAAATTCATCGCTACCCGCGTGTCGGCATGGATGAGCGTCTGCAGGTCGCTTGGCGCAAGGCGCAACACCCGTGATTCCTGTTCGGCCTCCACGGTCACAGGATAGTGGCCGTCGCTGGCGAAGAGGAAGGCGGGTGCCAACATCTGTCCGGCATGGTGCATGTCCATTCGAATGATACGTCCCGAGGGACCAACGAGTTTTGCCGACATCTCACCGCCAATCACGATGTTGGCATGCCGGCAAGGGTCACCCGCCAAGAAAAACACCTCGCCCCGTTCTAATGTCTGCACACGGTATTGCACTTGATGCATCAGATTGGTAACCTCTTTATCTGTCAGTCCCTTGAAAAGCGGACTATCCATGAGTCCTTTCAGCGTGTCGATATCCATGGAAAATGGAAATTTAGTCTATAAAACACGCAAATGTAAGAAACTTTCATAGGTTTATCCAAAAATTAACATTATTTATCAGCGTAGGTAACATTTGTTATCCCCATTAATGAGGAATGGTGGGTAAATTTGTGAACTTTATCTCTACAGAAATGAAAATCATACGCCGATTCACGGAAAAACTGTCGTATCGCCACAAGGTAGCGTTGCTTATCCTCGGTGGTGTGTTCCTGGGGTTGGGAGGGCTATTTCTCTACCTGCTTAGGGCACATACCTATCTGGGCGATGAGCCTGCCGCGTGTGTAAACTGCCACATCATGTCGCCCTATTATGCCACATGGAGCCGTTCGAGCCACGGGCGTATCGACGACAAGTCGAACGGCGCCACTTGCAACGACTGCCATGTGCCCCACCAGAACCTCGTCATGAAATACGGCTTCAAGGCGATGGACGGCATGAAACACGTGGCCTATTTCGTCACCAACAGCGAGCGGCAGGCCATCATGGCAGAAGATGCCAGCGCGCAGGTGATTATGGACAACTGCATCCGCTGCCACACCCAACTCAACCAGGAGTTCGTGAAGACCGGGCGCATCGACTATATGCTCGCGAAGAAAGGCGAGGGAAAAGCCTGCTGGGACTGTCACCGCAACGTGCCCCATGGCGGCATGAACTCGCTCTCGTCTACCCCCAACGCTGAGAGTCAGGTGCCCCTCCCTCCAAGTCCTGTACCTGAGTGGCTGCAAAGAATGTTGGAGATTTGATTTCGGGCAAAGCCCGTTTAAGCTTCTCTTGAACTTCCCTTCCCCATAAAGAAAAACAAAAACACAATAACGACATGGCAAAACAACTGAAAAAATGGCAAGGATGGGCCCTCTTCGGAGGTTCCATGGTCGTCGTATTCCTGCTCGGACTACTCGTCTCGTCGCTCATGCAGCGGAGGGCCGAAGTAGCCAGCGTGTTCAACAACAAACGCACGGAGTTCACCGACTCCATCATCGCGCAGAACGAGAAGTTCAAGGCCGACTACCCACGTGAGTACGAGACATGGGCGATGACCGAAGACACCTCGTTCGTGTCGAAATACAACTCGTCGCAGGAGGTCGATGTGCTCGAGGCACGTCCCGAGATGGTGGTGCTCTGGGCAGGATATGCGTTCTCGCGCCATTACAACACTCCGCGCGGACACATACACTGTCTGGAAGACCTGCGGAAAATCCTGCGCACAGGCAACCCGGGCATCGACGGCGATGCCGACATGCAACCCGCCACCTGCTGGACCTGCAAAGGTCCCGACGTGCCACGTATGATGCGTGAACTCAGCGGCTCGAAGTCGGTCTTCGACCCCACAAACTACTATGCCGCGAAATGGAGTGAACTGGGTGCCGAGATTGTCAACACCGTGGGTTGTTCCGACTGTCACGATGCCCGCACGATGGACCTACGACCTGCCCGTCCCGCCCTCTATGAGGCATGGGCACGCGTAGGGAAGGACGTACGCAAGGCCAGCCATCAGGAGATGCGCTCACTCGTCTGCGCACAGTGCCATACGGAGTACTATTTCATCAAGCCCGACGACCCGAAGAACCCGGGCAAGGCCAACTACCTGATGTTCCCGCAAGACAAGGGCATGACCTGTGAGGCAGCCGAAGAGTATTTCGACAGCATAGGGTTCTACGACTATATCCATGCCTTGTCGAAGACACCGATACTGAAGGCACAGCATCCAGGCTATGAGATTGCCCTCCAGGGCATCCATGCCCAGCGTGGCGTGAGTTGCGCCGACTGCCACATGCCCTACAAGAGCGAGGGTGGCGTGAAATACAGCGACCACCACATCATGTCGCCACTGGCCAACATCGACCGTACCTGTCAGACCTGCCATCGTCAGGATGCCGAGGTGCTCCGACAGAATGTCTACGACCGTCAAGCGAAATGCACCGAGGTGCGCGACCGTGCCGAACAGGAGTTGGCACGTGCCCACTTCGAGGCAAAGTTCCTCATCGACAAAGGTGCTACCGAGGCAGAGTTGAAACCCATCCAAGACCTTTTGCGCAAGAGCCAGTGGCGCTGGGACTATGCCATTGCCTCGCACGGTGCCACCTTCCACGCCCCACAGGAGGTGACTCGACTGCTCTCGCATAGCGTAGACTACGCCCAGCAGGCACGGCTGCTCATCGCCAAGGTGGCAGCGAAGCACGGCCATACCGGTGATATCCCAGTGCCCGACTACTCCTCGAAGGCGAAGGCGCAGGCTGCCATCGGTCTCGACATGCCCAAACTGAAGGACAAGAAAAAGCGATTCCTCGACACCGTGGTGCCGAAATGGATTGAAGAGGCGAAGAAGAACGGTAAAGTGATTTGAAAATATAGGTAGTAATACTGGTCTTTGGCCAATGAAAAATAAAGGGGAGTGGAAGGGACAATAGTCCCGCTACTTCCCCTTTCCCTTTCTTTTTGCGCAAGAAAACGAAAAACTGTACTTCTCGTTTTGCTTTCCGCCCATAATGTTGTATTTTTGCCAAAGTATATAAAAAAATGAATAAGGGCTGAGAGTGACTGTAGTCCTTTACAATCCCTTCCACTTCCCTTCCATTCATTGAAAAACCATGTGGACAAAACCCTGGAGAATGACTGAGGGCTTCGTCATCGGCGGAGGACTCATTGTGGCGGGCCTGATGCTCGAACTGAGCACCGGCGCGGTAGACTGGGACGCTTTCCGGTGGCCCGTCAATGCCATCGTGCTCGCCTGCTTCGTCATCTTCATCGTGGCGATGGCGCTCGCGGCCCGGAAGGTCTACGCCTTCCGGTTCCTCAGCACCTATGCCGCGGCGGTGCCTGCCATCACCTATGCCGTAGTGCTCACCATCATCATGGGGCTCACACGGCAGACCGCAGACGGGCGTGGCGTGAACAACATGCTCACTTTCTGGCCGTTTGTCCTCATCTATGTCTATCTCGCCGTCATCCTGGGGATGGCGGTGGTGAAGCGCCTGCGCCACCTCTCGTCGTGGCGCCGCGACGTGCCGTTCCTTCTCAACCACCTCGGTCTCTTCATCGCCCTCACCTGTGCCACGTTAGGCAATGCCGATATGCAACGGCTCAGGATGATTATCTCAGAAGAGGCGCCCGAATGGCGAGCCATCGACACGCAGCAGCATGTCGTGGAACTGCCCCTCGCCATCCAACTCGAGCGGTTCATCATGGAGGAGTACGACGATGGCACGCCCCGCCGCTTCGCCTCCGACATCCAGGTACTCACGAAGTCGGGCAGCAACATCCACACCACCGTCGACGTCAACAAGCCCGTGGTGGTGGAGGGATGGAAAATCTACCAGTTTGGCTACAACACGGCGATGGGCAAGGACAGCAGGGTGAGCATCCTCGAACTGGTGAGCGACCCCTGGCTCAACGTGGTGTATACGGGAATAGGAATGATGCTGCTCGGTGCAGTATCGATGTTTTTGTTAGGTGTGAGGAGGGAACAGGCATGAGTTGGGATCATTTCATCTTCTTCGCAGTCGTCGCTGTACTGCTCTGGGGCACCGGTGCCTTCGCCGCATGGAAAGACCGTCCGCGCACCGCCTATGCCACGACCCTCGCCGGACTGGCGGTGTTCTTCGTCTTCATCGTCGGTATATGGGTGTCGCTCGAGCGGCCGCCATTGCGCACGATGGGAGAAACACGCCTGTGGTACTCTTTCTTCCTCCCCCTCTCGGGACTCATCGTCTACAGCCGATGGCGCTACAAGTGGATACTCACGTTCTCCGCCATCCTTGCTACCGTGTTCATCTGCGTCAACCTCCTCCGCCCAGAGATTCATTCCAAGACGCTCATGCCTGCCCTGCAGAGTCCGTGGTTCGCGCCTCACGTCATCGTCTATATGTTTGCCTATGCCATGCTCGGTGCCTCGGCGGTGATGGCAGCCTACCTGCTCTTCTTCAAGAAGACGCCGACCACAGTCGAGGAGATGGACATCAGCGACAACCTCGTGTATGTGGGCCTCGCCTTCATGACCATCGGCATGCTCTTCGGCGCGCTGTGGGCGAAGGAGGCATGGGGGCACTACTGGTCGTGGGACCCGAAGGAGACATGGGCTGCCATCACGTGGTTCGCCTACCTTGTCTACGTGCACTACCGCCGTATGCCGAAGCACAGTCTGCGGTTGTCGCTATGGATTCTACTCATCGCCTTCCTCCTCCTTCAGGTGTGCTGGTGGGGCATCAATTATCTGCCTTCCGCACAAGGTGTGTCGGTGCATACCTATAGTACATGATCAGGAAGGTAAGGGTTTTGAATGGGCGAAATGGGCAAAATGGGCAGAATGGGCAGAATAATCTGAAAGAGGCAGAATCGCAAGTCTATTGTCCCTTTAACTTCCCTTAGTTGGGCTCTGCTCGAAATCAATTTTCAATTTTGAATCTTCAATCTTCAATCAGCCTAAGGCTGAAATCAATCTTCAATCGGGCAAAGCCCGCTTAAGCTTCCTTTTCATTCCCTTCAATAATTCTTCCCCTTCTTCTGTAAAAAATCTATCTCCACAATGCGCAGGTCGAGCGTTCCTTCCTGGCTTCGCACCCTGTCGAGCTCTCCTGCATTGCCGCCAGCCAGTTCCTTGGTATCGCCGAATTTGCTGGAGTCTTGCGCGGGTCCCACCATCCTGATGGTATATTCCGATGCTGCTACGGGCTTGTCGATATGCAGGTGCACATAACCCAGTGAGGCGGGGGTGATACCCTCCCAAATCTTCTGCTTGCCCTTTGCCGTATGAGCATATACCTCCAGAGGATAGCACTTGTTTCGCCATCCCGTGAGTTTGAGCGAGATTTCGTCTACCGGCGCACGCTCCGCCAGGGAGAACGATATCCACGCATAGTCGGGCTTGCCGTCGGAGCGCCACTCACTCAGTTCGTTGTCATCGAAGGCATTGCGGGGGTTGTTGTCGTCAGCGGTCACTGCCACGGTGGCCTTGACGATGCCCACGGCCGTCTTGCTGTCGGTGTAGGAAGGCGTTGATGACGTCTCGCCACGCGCCAGGCGACAAGGCAGGGTGAGCGACGGCAGGTATTCGCCGACGTTCACGGCATGGGTACGCAGCGTGGCCTGAGCCACCCTTGCCATGCCCTTTACATGGGCGTAGACCACGATGTCGCCGGCATTCACCGTACTCTGCACCAGCACACGGGCAACGCCACACTCCAGGGGCAGTGAGCGGGCACCCACATAATTGTCGGAGACGTTTTTCGTGGCTGCCGCGTCGAGGAGCGAACTGTCGCGGTTGGTGTCCTCACGCTGGTACTGGGTATTGTCGCGCGACGCGATGCCACCTATCCACTGTCCCTCGCCGGTAAGGGTGAAGTGCACCATGCTCGTGTCGAGTGGACAGCGACGACCGTCTTTGTCGACCATCTCCACCTCTATCAATGCCATGTCGGCACCGTCGGCCTTCATCCCCTCAGGATTCTCCAGCACCGTGAGCCGTAGGTGATGAGGCTTCCCTGCCGTGGTGAGCGCATGACGACTGCCGTTGGAGCCCACCGCCTCGAGCGTGCCCACCTCGAACACGACGTTCTCGAAGGTGTGCAGGTAGCGGTAACGCTGTTTCCCCTTACCCAGCGAACGGCCGTTGAGACGCAGTTCCACCTCCTGGGCGTTGGACACCACCAGCACGTCTTTCACCGTTCCCTCTGCGTAGTTCCAGTGGCCGATGATATGCGTGCGCGGCTGTTCGTCGTCTACCCATCCCGTCCACATCACCTGGTGGGCGAAGAACGCATCCTTGGCGATGCGCATCGCGTCGACGACGCCACTCGTGCGGTAGTTGGACTCACCACGGTGGTGCGTGTTGGTGTCGCTGAACACGATTTTCACGCCGCCGCTGCTCACACGCCGTCCCGTCCCGGGCCGTTCGAGCCAGTAGTCATACCAGCGTCGCACCATCTCCACCGCGAAGGCATCCATGTTATGGTTGTAGTCGGTGGCTGGCTTACCCCGGTAGAGCGGTCCGTCGCCCTCGCGGTGGAAGGGCGGGCTCTGCTCGTCCCAGTATTTCCGCAGTCCCTCGTCGCGGCAGTATTCCATCGCCCACATGGGGTGTTTTCCCGACTTGTTGATATAGAGCATCTCGCCGCCATATTCTGCCTCGTCGATGTCGAGCATCTCTCGCGAGCCGATGGCCCTGCCGCCATACGGGTCGTAGCGGTCGCGGATGGCCTTCAGTTCGAGCATGTGTTCGCGGCTGATGCTCTCGTTGCCTCCCTCGTAGAAGAGGATGCTGGGGTTGTTGCGGTTGTAGATGATGGCGTCGCGCATCAGTTCGGTGCGCTGAGTCCACCGCGGTCCCTCCACGTCTTTCTCGGCATCGCCGGCGGGCATGGCCTGTGGCAGTCCCACACGGTCGCACGACTCCACGTCTTGCTTCCATGGCGTGACGTGCATCCACCGCACCATGTTGGCGCCCGACTCCACCATCAGGCCATTGGAATAGTCGCTCAGCCATGCCGGCACGCTCAGTCCCGTTCCCGGCCACTCGTTCGACGTGCGCTGGGCATAGCCATGCACCATCATCACACGGTCATTGAGCCATATCTTCCCTTCGCCGAAGCGTGTCTTGCGGAATCCAGTACGGGTGCTCACCTCGTCGATAGTGCTCCCGTCGTCGGCCTTCAGCAGTGTCTTCACGGTATAGAGATAGCCATAGCCCCACGACCAGAAGTGCAACTGCCCTACCCTTCTCTGCGTGCGCACGGTACAGGTCTCGCCGGGTTGCAGTGTCGTGCGCCCACCGTCGAGACGTGCCACCTCCTGTCCGTCGGCATCGAGTACGATGGCAGAAAAGGAGAACGAGCGTTCGCGACTGTCGTCATTCCTCACCTCCGACTCGGCATGTATCACTGCCGAACGGGCGGCGATGTCGTAGTCGGTGGCATAGACATAGGTGCCCGTGGTACCGAGGTTACTGTAGAGCGGGAGAGTCTGGTGCAACAGGTCGGTGACATGTAGGAACACGTTCTTGGGTATGCCGCCGTAGTTGGCGTTGAAGTTACGGTCGTTCCACTGGTACCGGCTGTCGTGTTGCCGTGAGACGTAACGCCAGTCGTTGTCGCACCGCACGGCGAGCACGTTGTCGCCTTCCACAAGGAAGGGAGTGAGGTCGAGTCCGCAGGCCATCACGCCATTCTCGCTCATGCCCAGGTGGTGGCCGTTGAGGTAGAAGTCGGCACCCTGGCGCACGCCCTCGAACTCCACATACACTTTCTTGCCACGCAGACCGGACACCGTGAAGTGTTTCCGGTACCAGGCGATGGTGTCGGTGAGTTGCACGATGTCTAACCGGAACGCCTCGTCGCCATTGAAGGCATGGGGCAGCGTGACGCGTTGCCAGGCGAGGTCGTCGTGGGTGATGTCCTCGGCACCGGGGATATCGCCAATGCAAAGCAGCCAGTTGTCGTTGAAATTGATTTTGCGCTGTGTGGCGTGCGATGTCAGTGCCATCAATGCCAGCATCAGGGTTGTCAGTAGTTTGTTCATCGCTGTAGTTTGTTGATAGAGGTAAGGACAGGACAAAGATAAGAAAAAAGGGGAACATATCCATGTCATGGACTAAAGATTTAAGACGTTTAATCAAAAAACATAGGTCAAGAACCGTCGCAATTCAACTGAAATGACTAAATTTGCCATTCGAGGAGAAGAAACAAGTTTCAACTAAAGGGAAGGGAAAGGAAGTTAAAGGGGAGTTAAAGGGAAGTTAAAGGGACTATAGTACTGCGACTCAGCCCATAGAGCCCACACAGCCCATTCTGCCCATTCTGCCCATCATCACCCAAAATCTTCAATCGGGCGGAGCCCGCTATCAATTTTCAATTTTTAATATTCAATCTTCAATCAGCCGCAGGCTGAAATCAAATCTTCAAAGAAAAAATAATACCGCAATGAGGAGACTATTCTTGGCAACCGTATTGCTGACTGTGGCAGGCATCGCGCAGGCACAGACACGACAGACACTGTTCGACGACGGGTGGACGTTCACCCAAGGAGGCAAGACCATCGACGTGGACCTGCCACACGACTGGGACATCTATGCGAAGCCCGACCCCACCTCGGGCGCCACAGGCACCGGCGGTGGTTGGTATCCCGGTGGGAAGGGCGAGTATCGTAAGACGTTTGGCACTCCCACCGAAGGAGACATCGTCAGGCTCCACTTCGAGGGTGTCTACCAGAAAGCCGAGGTGTTCGTCAACGGTCATAAGGCCGGGCAGCATGCCTACGGCTATACGCCCTTCACCGTGGACATCACGCCCTACCTGAAGAAAGCCAACGGTGTGAAACGGCAGAAAGCATCCAACGAGGTGCTGGTAAAGGTAGACAATTCCGAGCAGCCCAACTGCCGCTGGTACTCCGGTTCGGGCATCTATCGCCACGTATGGCTGCTGACGATGCCCTCCTTGCACATTGCCGAGAACGGCGTGTTCGTCACCACCAAGGAAGTGACCGACGGAAAGGCCACCGTGATGGTAGAGGTGAAAGTGGAGAATTCTTCGGATGACCTTCGCGAAGCCCATGTCGTGGTAGAGGGGCGTAGCGTGGCGGTGACGGTGCCTGCCCATCAGACGAAGACCATCACTACGGCCTATACTATCAGCAGTCCGCAACTCTGGTCGCCGGCGCATCCTTACCTCTATACCACCAACGTGTCGCTGGAAGAGAACGGCATCGCCATCGACAGCAAGTCGGTGCGTCACGGTATCCGCACGTTCTCGTTTGATGCCGAACGGGGTTTTGTGCTCAACGGCGAGCCGATGCTCATCAGCGGAGCCTGCCTGCATCACGACGACGGCATACTCGGAGCGATGGCCTTTGACGCGGCAGAGGTGCGCAAGGCCAGACTGATGAAAGCAGCGGGATTCAACCTCGTGCGCACGTCGCACAACCCGACGACACGAGCCTTCCTCGATGCCTGTGACTCACTGGGCCTGATGGTGATAGACGAGGCCTTTGACGGCTGGCGCACGGCGAAGACACCCCACGACTATTCCACACTCATCGATTCATGCTACCGCGACGACATCCATGCCATGGTGCTCCGCGACCGCAACCATCCCAGCATCATCTGCTGGAGCTTAGGCAACGAGGTCATGGAACGCAAGGACATCCGTGTCATCACCACCGCCCGCCTGCTGAAAGAGGCCGTGAGGGAGTGTGACACGACACGTCCGGTGACCGAGGCGCTATGCTCGTGGGACAGCGACTGGGAGATTTACGACCCGCATGCCGAGGTGCTCGACGTGGTGGGATACAACTACATGATACACAAACATGCCGCCGACCACCAGCGCGACCCGAAACGGGTCATCTGGCAGACGGAGAGTTACCCACGCGACGCCTTCAAGAACTGGGCGCTCACCACAGACTATCCCTATATCGTGGGGGATATCGTGTGGACGGGGCTCGACTACCTGGGCGAGTCGGGCATTGGCCGCTACTACTATCAGGGAGAACGCGAGGGAGAGCACTATGTTAATGGCGGACAGCCCGACTGGCATGGCGCCTACTGCGGCGACGTGGACATCACGGGCTGGCGCAAGCCCATCAGCCACTACCGCGAGATGCTGTGGAACGACTCGAAGCCCTTGTATATGGCGGTGAGGGAGCCCGACGGCTATCGCGGGAAAATCAAGGAGACGGCATGGAGTGTATGGCCGACATGGGAAAGTTGGAACTGGGAAGGCTACCGCGCCCAGGACGGCATCGTTGTCCCGTCTTGGGAAGGCAAGACCATCGACGTGGAAGTCTACTCGAAGAGTCCTGAAGTGAATCTCTACCTGAACGACAGGCTCATCGGTACAAAGACCGTGAACCGCTCGACGGCGTTCAAGGCCGTGTTCCAGATTCCCTACGAACCTGGCGAGTTGCGTGCCGAGGCCGGTGGCAACAGGGTGGCACTCTGCACTGCCGGGAAGCCTGCCCGACTCCGTCTGACGGCCGACAAGACGGTGATGCGGTGCGACGGGCAGGACCTGACATTCGTCACCGTAGAGGTGGTGGACAGCAAGGGACATGTATGTCCTGATGCCGCCATCCCCTGCGAGGCAGTGGTCAAGGGCGGTGGCAGTCTGTTGGCGTTTGCCTCTGCCGACCTCAAGGACACCGAGCCCACCACGTCGCCGTGTGTCACGACCTGGAAGGGACGGGCCTTGCTGGTGGTGCGCAGCGGCAAGAGCAAGGGAAAAGTCAGCATCAGCATCCGCAGTACATTACCCACTGCCAACCTTACCATTCCAACCGGGAAGTAATTTAAGTTTCGCATTCGCTCAACTAACGGAAGTTAAAGGGAAGTTAAAGGGAAGTTAAAGGGAAGTTATAGTGAAGTTAAAGGGAAGTTAAAGGGACATATGCCCTCTTCTAGGCCTTTTGGGGGGGGTAAAATTTTCCCTGGCTGAGTGCTTCGCCCCTACTTCGTAACTTCACTTTCCTACTTACGAAAGATGAGTCAAGTAATTAAATACCGGGTTGCACCTTGGGCGGGCCTTGTTGCTATTCGACGACTTCGATGTCGTTCTGACCTTCGCTTTCCTCTACAATTGAGAAGTTATAGTAGAGATAACCCAATATGGCGACGAGGATAGCGAAAATCACAGCCTTGATCAAGCAGCCTGCCACTTTCTTGATGAGAATGAAGGCCACGATGACGGCAACAATCGCAAAAACGATGTAAGCGATGTCGGAGGTGGGGATGTTGGTTAAATCCATTTTATTATTCAAAATTGAAAAATGATTTCAGCCTTGGCTGATTGAAAATTGATTCCGGGCTACGCCCGATTGAAGATTGATTTCAGCCTTCGGCTGATTGAAGATTGAAGATTAAAAATTGATAGCGGGCTTTGCCCGATTGAAGATTTTGGGTGATGATGGGCGGAATGGGCAAAATGGGCAGAGTCGCAGAGCATATGTCCTTTTAACTTCCCTATAACTCCCCTTTAACTTCCCTTCCATTCCCTTCAAAAATAACTTCCTTTTATTTAAACAAGCTTCTGAAGGCCGTGGGGATGGGAGTCTCGAACTCCATGCGCTCACGTGTCACGGGATGGTAGAAGCACAGCAGGAAGGCGTGGAGGCAGAGGCGGTGGAGCGGGTCGTCGCCATTACCGTATTTCGTGTCGCCGCAGACAGGGTGCCCCATGTCGGCAGAGTGGACACGTATCTGGTTCTTACGACCGGTCTCCAGCTTATACTCCACGAGAGAATGTTCGGTAGTACGGGCGAGGGTGTGAAAATGGGTCACGGCATACTTGCCCCCATTGTCTACAGGCGAGGAATAGGTGACGTAGGCCTTGTTGTCCTTCAGCCAGTTGGCCACCGTACCGCCATCCTCTTCCATCTCTCCCGACACAACAGCCACATAGCGGCGGTCGTATACGATATCATGCCACGCTTGTTCCAAGCGCTGTTCTGTCTCCATGTCCTTCGCATAGACCATCAGTCCGCTGGTGTCGCGGTCGAGGCGGTGCACCACATGGGCGCGGCAGTGCTGGTGGGTCTTCTGGAAATAGTCGTCGAGCACCGATTTCACGTTCAGCGACTTGTGGCCGGCAGCCATGGAGAGGATGCCCACCGCCTTCTCCACCACGACGAGGTATTTGTCTTCGTAGACGATCTTCACGTAGCGGCTCTTGAACGTGTCGTTGCGTTTCGACTTGCTCACGGATATCTTCATCCCCGGCTTCAGGGGGAAGTCGAACTGCGTCACCTGCTTGCCGTCGACCTTGATGCCACGGCCCTGGAGCGTGGCCTTCACTTTCGAGCGGCTCTGCCCCTGAAGGGTCTGCAGCAGATACTCCAGCAGCGGTGCCTCGCGGTCGACCGTGTAGTGGTCGTATTGTGGTTCAGTATGATAATTGCGTTTCATATAAACTTGTCTGCTTACTTTCTGTATGCTGCAAAAGTACGAAAAAGCCCGCATATACTATGTTGAGTAACGACAAAAAACGATGTAATGCCCAAATTTTATCCTTTTTTACGATTCAATCAAAAAAAAGTCCCCAAATATTTGGTTTATAAAATAAACTTGTTTATATTTGCACAGTCATTCGGATGAAAAGTGCCTTGTCCGACCTTTCTGCAGGAGGGAGGACGGGGCACGAAAGAGTTTTTCAACAGTAGTTCTTTAATCATCAAAACACGAACAACAATGGAAGAAAACAACAAATTGACTGCTGAGCGCAGTCTGGAAATCATCACTGAGCAAATAGAGCGCAGTCGCCAAACCGTGGCAAAGGACACAGGGGGATTGCTCTTCATTTCTGGTCTTTGCACTATAGGCATGGCAATTCTTGTTGGCTTTTGTATCTATTTTACAGGCAATATGTCATTCTATATCCTATACATATTGCTACCTGCCATAATATATGGTGCTGATCGCTATGCAAAAAGAAATAAGCCCAATGTTCCTGTCAGTTTTGTTGGATATTTGGTGGATAAGACATGGCATACTTTTGGTACATTCGCACTCTTGTATTTTGTGCTGTTCAATCTTTATCCTTTTGTGATGGGGCATCAAAGTACAGAGAATCTTCTGCAACTGAATATCACCCCCTTCCGCACGATTCTTCTACTTATGGGCATGACCATCGCCATCAATGGTCATATATTAAAGAGCAAGTGGATGGTGGTCTGCGGCATTTTCGGTGGTATCGCAGGATACGTGTGGGAATTGTTCAATATGACACAGAATCTGCTGAATTGGATGGGAGCCGACTCAAGCGAAAATGGAATAGCTTATGGAATGATTCCCGGCATCTTCATCGCAATCTTTGCCTTCGTCGGCCTGTTGCTCCCAGGCATGATGCTCAAAAAACAGAAGTAGCCCATGCCGTTCCAACCATTAGACCCATTGCTGCACTCTGAGCTGCGACTGGCCGTGATATCGCTGCTCATCAGTGCCGAAGAAGCCGAGTTCCCGTATATCAAGGAGCAGACGGGAGCTACGGCGGGCAACCTGAGCGTGCAGATTGAGAAGTTGTCGGCAGCAGGATATATCGAGGTGGAGAAGACCTTCAAGGGCAAGAAGCCCTGTACCATCTGCCGCATCACCAACAAGGGACGGCAAGCATTGGAGGCATACGTCGAAGCACTGAAGAGTTACCTCAACCTGAAACAGTAAAAAGCTACAGTTTCGCATTAGCTCAACTATCGGAAGTTTAAACAGGCTGCCCTATCGGGAATTTGAGATGATGGGCGAAATGGGCAGAATGGGTAAAATGGGCTGAGTCGCCAGTCATATGTCCCTTTAACTTCCCTTTAACTTCCCTTTAACTTCCCTTTAACTTCCCTTTAACTCCTCTATAACTTCCCTTTAACTTCCGATAGTTATATGTTGCTGACTACTCATTGCGAAACACGAGTAAAATAGATTTTCTTCGACCAAGTGGCCTGATAATTCATAAATTTTGCCTAATTTTGCACCCACAAACAATTTAGGCAAAACATGATTACTGTAACCAACCTTGCCATACAGTTCGGCAAGAGGACACTTTACAAAGACGTGAACATCAAGTTCACGGCAGGAAACATCTATGGCGTCATCGGTGCCAACGGCGCCGGGAAGTCGACGCTGCTCAAGGCCATCAGCGGAGAACTCGAGCCCAACAAGGGAACCATCGAACTGGCTCCCGGGGAGCGGCTCTCGGTGCTCGACCAGGACCACTTCAAGTACGACGGGTTCACCGTGCTCGACACCGTGATGATGGGCCACCAGCCACTCTGGGCAAACATGAAGGAGCGCGAGGCACTCTACATGAAGGCCGACTTCAACGAGGAAGACGGCAACCGCGTGGCAGAACTGGAAGAACGCTTCGCCGAGATGGACGGATGGAACGCCGAGAGCGATGCCGCCATGCTGCTCTCCAACCTCGGCATCAAGGAGGCCCTGCACTACAAGCTCATGAGCGAACTGTCGGGAAACGAGAAGGTGCGCGTGATGCTCGCGAAAGCACTCTTCGGACACCCCGACAACCTGTTGCTCGACGAGCCCACCAACGATCTCGACCTCGACACCGTGCAGTGGCTCGAGGAATACCTCAGCAATGTGGAACAGACCGTGCTCGTGGTGAGCCACGACCGCCACTTCCTCGATGCCGTGAGCACGCAGACCGTGGACATCGACTTCGGCAAGGTGACCGTCTTTGCCGGCAACTACTCTTTCTGGTACCAGAGTTCACAGCTCGCCCTGCGACAGGCACAGAACCAGCGACAGAAAGCCGAGGAGAAACGCAAGGAACTCGAGGAGTTCATCCGCCGTTTCTCTGCCAACGTGGCCAAGAGCAAGCAGACCACCAGCCGCAAGAAGATGCTCGAGAAACTCAACGTCGACGAGATTCGTCCGTCGTCGAGGAAATACCCCGGCATCCTCTTCCAGATGGAGCGCGAGCCCGGAAACCAGATTCTCGAGGTGGAAGGACTGAAAGCCGTCGACACCGACGGAACGGTGCTCTTCGACAACGTGAGCTTCAACATCGAGAAAGGACAGAAGACCGTGTTCCTCAGCCATAACCCCAAGGCGATGACGGCACTCTTCGAAATCATCAACGGCAACCGCCAGGCCGATGCCGGCACCTACAAGTGGGGCATCACCATCACCACCGCATACCTGCCGCTCGACAACACCGAGTTCTTCAAGAGCGACCTCAACCTCGTCGACTGGCTCAGCCAGTTTGGCACCGGCAACGAAGTGATGATGAAGGGATACCTCGGGCGGATGCTCTTCAAGCAAGAAGAGGTGGAGAAGAAAGTCAACGTGCTCAGCGGAGGCGAGAAGATGAGGTGCATGATTGCAAGGATGCAACTCAAGAACGCCAACTGCCTCATCCTCGACACCCCCACCAACCACCTCGACCTGGAGAGCATTCAGGCCTTCAACAACAACCTGGTGGCATTTAAGGGCAATATCCTCTTCGCCAGCCACGACCATGAGTTCATACAGACCGTTGCCGACCGCATCATCGAACTCACGCCCACTGGCACCATCGACAAGCTGATGCAGTACGACGACTACATCTACGACGACAGCATCAAGGAACAGAAAGAAAGAATGTATGGCGCACAGTGACACGACGTGCCCGAAATGTGCGACAAATCAGCAATGCTTGCCATGCCCCGAGTGAGTTTGGCAAGCTTTTTGCTGTGAATAAGGCAGAACAAAAAACATTATTATGGACAAAGACAACGAGATACTGAACGAGGAGATTCAGGAAGAGGTGAACAACACCCCGGAGAATGAATCGGAGGCCCCGGAAAACGAGGAGCCACAGGAAGAGCCGCAGGAAGAACCTCAGCAAGACAACGCTGAAGACGCAGAAACCCCGGCAGAACCCGAGGAAGCCAAAGACCCCCTGGAGGAGGCCCAGGCCAAAATCGACGAACTCAACGACACGCTGCTGCGCAAGATGGCCGAGTTTGAGAACTACCGCAAGCGCACGGTAAAGGAGAAAGCCGAACTGATACTCAATGGCGGAGAGAAGACCATCAAGAAAATCCTGCCCGTCATCGACGATATGGAACGCGCCATAGAGAACGGTCAGAAGACCGACGACGTGGCTGCCCTGCGCGAGGGGATGGACCTGATTTACAAGAAGTTCATCAAGATACTCGAGGGCGAGGGCGTGAAACGGATTGAGACCGACGGACAGGATTTCAACACCGACTACCACGAGGCCATTGCCATGGTGCCCGGCATGGGCGACGACAAGAAGGGCAAGGTCATCGACTGCGTGCAGACTGGTTACACCCTCAACGACAAGGTGATCCGCTTTGCCAAAGTGGCAGTGGGACAGTGAAATTGAAAATTCAAAATTGAAAATTCAAAATTCAAGATTGGGACTTTGTCCCGAATGTCGGCGGCGTTTCGGCATAATGAAAGCGGGCTTTCTTATGCACTCAACTTGCACGACATTTGAAAATTGAAATTTCGCCCGAAGGGCAAAATTGAAGATTAGACTAAACATCACATATCGGCCTACCGATATATGAAATGAGCAATGGCAAATAAAAGAGATTACTACGAGGTGCTGGGCGTCGACAAGAACGCCAGCGAGGATGAAATCAAGAAGGCCTATCGGAAGATAGCCATCAAATACCATCCCGACCGTAACCCCAACAACAAGGAGGCCGAAGAGAAATTCAAGGAGGCCGCCGAGGCCTACGACGTGCTGCACGACCCACAGAAGCGCCAGCAGTACGACCAGTTCGGATTTGATGCGCCCGGCGGATTCGGCGGGTTCAGCAGCGGCGGTTTCAGCATGGACGACATCTTCGACATGTTCGGAGGCATCTTCGGCGGTCGAGGCGGGTTCGGCGGGTTCGGTGGCGGTGGCCGTCAGCGTGCCCAATACCGTGGCGGCGACCTCAGGCTGAAGGTGAAACTCAACCTGCAGGAGATTTCCACCGGCGTGACGAAGAAGTTCCGCGTGAAGAAAGACATCGTATGCGCACACTGCCACGGCACAGGGGCAGAGGCGGGCTCGCAGCCCGAGACCTGTCCGACCTGTCACGGCAGCGGATACACCGTGCAGACGAAGCAAACCATCTTCGGCGTGATGCAGACCCAGGGCAGTTGTCCCACCTGTCACGGTGAAGGAAAAATCATCAAGAACCGCTGTAAGGAATGCGGCGGCGACGGTGTCATCAAGGGCGAGGAAGTGGTAGAAATCAAGATTCCCGCCGGCGTGGCCGACGGCATGGTGCTCACCGTGCAGGGCAAGGGCAATGCCGGTCCGCACAACGGCATCCCCGGCGACATCCAGGTCTTTATCAGCGAAGAAGACAACGACACCTTCATCCGTCAGGACAACGACTTGATTTACAACCTGTTGCTCGACTTCCCCACGGCAGCCCTCGGCGGCGAGGTGAAGATTCCCACCATCGAAGGAACGAAACTGAAAATCAACCTCGAGCCCGGCATACAGCCCGGCACCACGAAACGGTTGCGTGGCAAGGGTCTTCCCGCCGTACAGGGCTACGGACACGGCAATGGCGACATCATCGTCAATATCAGTGTATATGTGCCCAAGACCCTCTCGCACGAAGAGAAGAAGATGCTCGAGAAGATGAAGGAAAGCGACAACTTCAAGAGCGACAGCGCCACAAAGAAGAACATCTTCCAGAAGTTCAAGAATTATTTCAATTAGGTTTGAGGTTTGAGATTTGAGGTTTGAGGTTTAAGCTTCGCTTGATTGTCGGCGGCACCTCAGCATACTGAAAGTAAACTTTCGTCTGCTCGACATTTGAGAGATGAACTATCAAGAGACCATAGAATACCTGTACCACTGTGCCCCAGTCTTCGAGAAGATTGGGGCCGGCGCTTATAAGGAAGGGCTCGACAACACCCACGCCCTCGACGAGCGCCTCGGGCATCCCCACCGGCAGTTCCTCACCATTCACGTGGCGGGCACCAACGGCAAGGGGTCGGTATCGCATACGCTGGCTGCCATCCTCCAGGCAGCAGGATACAAGGTGGGACTATATACCTCGCCACACCTCGTCGACTTCCGCGAGCGCATCCGAGTGAACGGCAGATGTGTCGACAAGCGCTATGTCATCAATTTCGTGAAGCGCCACCGCGCGTTCTTCGAACCCCTCCATCCCTCGTTCTTCGAACTCACTACCGCCATGGCATTCGACTACTTCGCACGACAGCAGGTAGACATCGCCGTCGTGGAAGTGGGACTCGGCGGACGGCTCGACTGCACCAACATCATCAAGCCCGTCGTAGCGGTCATCACCAATATCAGCAAAGACCACACCCAATTCCTGGGCGACACCATCGCACAGATAGCCGGCGAAAAGGCGGGCATCATCAAGAAAGGCGTGCCCGTGGTGATCGGCGAGGCCAACGACATCACACGTCCTGTCTTCACCGCCAAGGCCCACGACATGGAAGCCCCCATCACCTTCGCCGAAGACCATGCGCTGATCAAAGACGCACTGCCCACCCCCGACGGTGGCATGCAGTATACCCACGCCGACGGCCACACCTTCCACGGACAGCTCGGCGGCATCTACCAGACGAAGAACACCAACACCGTGCTCGCTACCGTAGACGTGGCACGCCAACAAGGACTCCACATCACCGACGAGGCGGTGAAGGAGGGCATCGCCACGGCTGCCACAGCCACAGGACTGATGGGCAGATGGCAAGTATTGCGCCAACGGCCCACCGTGGTGTGCGACACCGGGCACAACGTGGGGGGATGGCAATACATCTCACGTCAACTGGCCATGCAGCGCTACGACCGCCTGCACATCGTCTTCGGCATGGTAGACGACAAGGACATCGACACCGTGATGGGCTTGTTGCCCACCGATGCCACCTATTATTTCACCCAAGCCTCAAGCAAACGCGCCATACCACACGGTGAGGTGCTCTCGCGTGGAAAAGCCCACCACCTGCAAGGCACCTCCTACCCCACTGTGGCCGAGGCATACAAGGCAGCCATCACCGCCGCCCACCCCGATGACTTCATCTTCGTGGGCGGAAGCAGTTACGTGGTGGCGGATTTGTTGGTGGTTTTATAGGAACTATAGTAACTATAGTAACTATAGGGACTATAGTAATTGATGAGCGGCCTTAATTGTTTTTAACAATTCCAAATCCTTACTTTTTCGGCGTTTCTTTTGTTGTTCTCGTATTTTTTTAGTTATTTTGCAGACTACATCTATTACAATCTGCAGTAATTCGCCATGCGAATCACTGCGGGTCTCACCAACTAAAAACCAGTAATTATGAGCACAATCGAAACAGAAAATCTCTGTGGCCTGAAGAGAAAAAACTTTCAGACCACGATCAATGGGAAAAACACCGATTTGTTTATACTCAAAAACAGTCTTGGCAACGAAGTGGCCATTACCAACTATGGCGGTGCCATCGTAGGTATCATGGTTCCCGACAGAGACGGCAACTTAGCCAATGTCATACAAGGCTATGACAACATCCAAGACGCCATCAATGCATCACAACCTTATTTGTCGACCCTCATCGGGCGCTTTGGCAACCGCATCTGTCGCGGGCAGTTCCGCCTGCGCGGCAAGGACTACCAGTTGGCCATCAACAACGGTCCCAACGCCCTCCACGGCGGTCCGAAGGGCTTCCATGCCCGTGTGTGGGATGCCGTACAGATGAACGACCAGTCATTAGTGCTCGAACTCATCTCCGCCTATGGCGAGGAAGGGTACACCGGCGAAGTGAAAGTGACCGTGGTGTATACCTGGACCAATGAGAATGAGCTGATGATAGAATACCTTGCCACGACGAACAAGATGACCATCATCAACCTCACAAACCATGGCTTCTTCAGTCTGGCAGGCATCGCCAACCCCACTCCCACCATCGAGGACCTGGAATGCGAAATCAATGCCGACTACTATCTGCCCATCGACGAGACATCCATCCCCACCGGTGAAATACGCTTCGTGAAAGACACGCCGTTCGACTTCCGCACGCCGAAACCCATCGGCCGCGACATCGACGCCGACAACGAGCAAATCAAGAACGGTACGGGCTACGACCACTGCTATGTGCTCAACAAGCGCGAGGAAGGCGAACTGAGTTTCGCCGCACGCATCTATGAGCCGAAGAGCGGCCGCACGATGGACGTCTACACCACCGAGCCCGGCGTGCAACTCTACACCGACAACTTCGGTGCCGGCGAGAAGGGCCAGAATGGTGCCACCTTCCCCCGCCGCAGTGCTATCTGCTTCGAGGCTCAGCACTTCCCCGACACGCCCAACCATCCTTATTTCCCCTCCGTGGTGCTGAAACCCGGTCGCCGCTACAAGCAGAAGACCATCTACCAGTTTGGTGTGAGGAAATAACAAACTACCCGTCACCCGTTTTCCTTTACGGTGTGTGCCGTGGAGGAAAGCGGGAAAACGGAACGCGGAAGACCTGGAATATCCAGGAATCCCGTATTTTCGGGAACACCTGGACTTTCCGGATCCGTGAAAAACCAATCGAAAACACTATCAAACACATAAAGAAATGAGCAACCAAAAACAAAATGGAAGGGTCATCGCCATTATCACGATGTTCTTCCTCTATGCAATGATTTCGTTCGTCACCAACCTGGGAGCACCCATTGGTGTCATTTGGAAAAACCAGCCTGAAATCGGTGGCAGCAACGTGCTCGGCATCATGGGTAACTTCATGAACTTCTTCGCATACCTGTTCATGGGTATCCCCGCCGGCAAGATGCTGACCAAGGTAGGTTACAAGAAGACCGCCCTCATCGGCATCGCCGTGGGCTTCTTCGGCGTACTGATACAATACCTCTCGGGATTCTCGAGTGGCATTCCCGGATTCTGCATCTACCTACTCGGTGCATTCATCTCCGGTTTCTCCGTATGTATCCTCAACACCGTGGTCAACCCGATGCTCAACCTGCTCGGTGGCGGTGGTAACCGCGGCAACCAGCTCAACCTCATTGGAGGTACGCTCAACTCACTCGCCGGCACGATGACCCCGATGCTCGTAGGCGCTCTCATCGGTACTGTCACCGCCTCGACCCAGATGGCCGACGTCAACCTGGTGATGTACATCGCCATGGCCGTCTTCGCCTGCGCATTCATCATATTGCTCTTCATCCCGATAGAAGACCCGGAGATTGGCAAAGTCACTGCCGACACCGTGTTCGAGCACTCACCCTGGTCGTTCCGCCACTGTCTGCTCGGCGTCATCGCCATCTTCGTCTATGTGGGCGTAGAGGTAGGTATCCCCGGTGGACTCAACTTCTACCTGTCGGATACCACTGCCAAGGGAGCGTGGGTTAATCCCGAAGCCATACTCAATGCCGCCACCATCGGTGGTGCCGTGGCAGCCATGTACTGGTTGCTCATGCTCGTAGGACGTCTCTGCTCCAGCTTCATCGCAGGCAAGGTGTCGTCGCGCCAGCTGATGCTCTTCACCACCTTCGTAGGTATGGTGCTCATCGTGGCTGCCATGCTCATCCCGAAGTCGGTGACCGTAAGCATGCCGTTGGTGAAAATCCTTGAAGGCACCGTAGAGATGACCACCGTGCCACTGAGCGCCCTGTTGCTCGTGCTCGTGGGTCTCTGCACATCCGTGATGTGGCCCTCGATCTTCAACCTTGCCACCGAGGGACTGGGCAAATACACCGCACAGGCTTCCGGCATCTTCATGATGATGGTGGTAGGCGGTGGCGTGCTCCCCGTGATACAGAATTTCTTCGCCGACTTCATGGGCTACATGCCGAGTTACTTCGTCTACCTGATTGCCATGGCATACATGTTCTATTACGCCCTCTACGGCTGCAAGAACGTGAACAAGGATATTCCTGTGGACTAAAACTCAAACCTCAATTGTCGTGCAAGCCGAATGCAGACGAAAGTTTACTTTCAGTATGCTGAGGCGCCGCCGACAATCAAGCGAAGCTTAAAACTCAAATCTCAAACCAAACAATAATTATGGATATCGAATTTGTAAGAAGTCGCTTTATCAAGCATTTCGACGGACTTACCGGCAACATCTACCACTCACCCGGACGTATCAACCTCATCGGAGAGCACACCGACTACAATGGCGGGTTCGTGTTCCCAGGCGCAGTAGACCTCGGCATCATGGCCGAAATGCGGCCCAACGGTACAGAGAGCATGATACGTGCCTATTCCATCGACCTGAAAGACCGCGTGGACTTCGACTTCCACGATGGCAAGGGACCACGTGCCACATGGGCACGGTTCATCTATGGCATGGCCCTCGAGATGGAAGCCCTCGGCGTGCCCGTCAAGGGATTCAACATCGCCTTTGCCGGTGATGTGCCCCTCGGAGCAGGTATGTCGTCGTCGGCAGCCATGGAGAGTTGCTTCGGATGCGGTCTCAACGACCTCTTCGGCGAGAACAAGGTATCGAAATGGGACATCGCCCTTGCCGGACAGGCCACCGAACACAAGTATATCGGCGTGAACTGCGGTATCATGGACCAGTTTGCCAGCGTCTTCGGCAAGGCAGGACATCTCATGCGCCTCGACTGCCGCTCACGCGAGTTCGAGTACTTCCCCTTCAACCCCGTGGGCTACAAGGTGGTGCTCCTCAACTCCTGCGTGAAACACGAACTGGTGGGCTCGCCCTATAACGACCGCCGCAACTCGTGCGAGAATGTGGTGAAGCACATCGCCGCCAAGCACCCGGAGGGCAAGTTCGAGACCCTGCGCGACTGCACATGGGAACAGCTCGATGAGGTACGCGCCGAAGTGGGTGAGGAAGACTACACCCGCGCACACTTCGTCCTCGGCGAGAAAGACCGTGTGCTGGCCGTCTGCGATGCCCTCGTGGCAGGCGACTACGAGACCGTGGGCAAGAAGATGTACGAGACCCACTACGGGCTGAGCAAGGAGTATGAGGTGAGTTGCGAAGAACTCGACTTCCTCAACGACATCGCCAAGGAGAACGGCGTCACAGGTAGCCGCATCATGGGAGGCGGTTTCGGCGGATGCACCATCAACCTGGTGAAAGACGAGCTCTACGACAAGTTCATCGAAGATGCCAAGAAGAAGTACTTCGAGAAGTTCAACAAGCAACTCAAAGTCATCGACGTGGTCATCGGCGACGGCTCACGCAAACTCTGCTGATAACGACAGAAAGAACAACCGATAGGCATTTTGCCTTCGTCACAAGTGCGGCCCCAATGCCGCACTTGTTTTTTTATCCCGGAAAAACTGGAAAATCCGGATAATCCGGAGAACCCGGAAAAACCGGAAAAACCGGAAAAACCGGAAATTCCGTGATACCCCCCAGAAAAACACCCTGAAAAACCACATTTTCACCCTGGAAATCTTAAAAAGTGTTATTTTTACACTTTTGTGTTAAATAACATATACCCAATCTATTGCAGTTTTCAAAAAATAATTGTATTTTTACACCCAAAATGGAAATTATCAAACTATAAACCATTACATTACATTATGAAAAACTTAAAAAGCTTTATTCTGGCAACGGGTGTGGCCATCGCCATGCTCTCCGCCTGCGAGACCAACAAGCAACCCGTACTGACGGCATCCAACCTCGATCCCGCCAAGTTCGACACCGTGATCAATGGTGACACCGTGAAACTCTTCGTGCTGAAGAACGCCAACGGCATGGAAGCCTGCATCACCAACTACGGCGGCCGCGTGGTTTCTCTCATGGTGCCCGACAAGGACGGCAACCTCACCGACGTGGTGCTCGGCTACGACAACATCGCACAGTATGCCGACACGCTCAACTCTCCCAGCGACTACGGCTCATCAGTAGGACGCTATGCCAACCGCATCAACGACGGTAAGATTACCGTGGCTGGACAGCAGTACCAACTCACCCAGAATGATACCGGCAACGGTGCCAAGCACTGCCTGCATGGCGGCGGCAACACCGGATGGATGCACAAGGTATACCAGGCCAACCAGGTGGATGAGAAAACACTCCGCCTCTCGCTCGTCTCGCCCGACGGCGACAATGGCTTCCCTGGCACCGTGACTGCCGTGACCACCTATAAACTCACCGACGACAACGTGCTCGACATCACCTTCGAGGCTACCACCGACAAGGAGACCATCATCAACATGACCAACCACAACTACTACAACCTCAACGGCGACCTGTCGCAGGAAGGCATGGACATGGTGCTCTACATCAATGCCGACAACTTCACTCCCTCTGATGCCTCATACATGACTACTGGCGAAATCAAGTCAGTGGAAGGCACACCGATGGACTTCCGCACCCCCAGCGTCATCGCCGAGAAGATGGACACCTCCTATATATATGTCAAGAACGCCACCGGATTCGACCACAACTGGTGCCTGAACACCTTCAAGGACGGCAAAGGCGACGACTCACAGGTTTGCGCATCGCTCTACTCGCCGAAGACCGGCATCCTGCTTGAGATGTTCACCAACGAGCCTGGCGTACAGGTATACACCGGCAACTTCCAGGGCACCGGCATCGCCTGTAAGCATGGCGTGAAATATCCCAAGCACGTGAGCGTGTGCCTCGAGAGCCAGAAGTATCCCGACTCACCCAACAAGAAAGACTGGGTGCAGCCTACGCTGAAGCCCGGCGAGCAGTACTACAGCCACGCTGCTTACCGCTTCTCCGTGAAGGAAGACAAGAAAGCCGAATAACGAATAACAAAAAACTATAAATCTTCAACACATGCAAACATTAGATTGGATTGTCATTGGCGTATTCTGCTGTGCGCTGATAGGCATCGTGATTTGGGTAATCAGCCAAAAGAACGAAAACTCCGCCGACTACTTCCTCGGCGGCCGTGACGCCACATGGATTGCCATCGGTGCGTCGATTTTCGCCTCGAACATCGGTTCGGAGCACCTCATCGGACTGGCAGGTGCCGGCGCATCATCAGGTATGGCCATGGCACACTGGGAGATTCAGGGATGGATGATCCTTATCCTGGGATGGGTCTTCGTGCCCTTCTACACAAGAAGTATGGTATACACCATGCCTGAGTTCCTGGAGCGGCGCTACAACACACAGAGCCGCACCATCCTCTCCGTCATCTCGCTCATCAGCTACGTGCTCACCAAGGTAGCCGTCACCGTATATGCCGGTGGACTTGTCTTCCAGCAGGTGTTCGGCATCAAGGAACTCTGGGGCATCGACTTCTTCTGGATTGCCGCCATCGGACTGGTGGTCATCACCGCCCTCTACACCATCTTCGGTGGTATGAAGAGCGTGCTCTACACCTCCGTGCTCCAGACCCCCATCCTCTTGCTCGGCTCGCTCATCATCCTCGTGCTCGGCTTCCGCGCCCTCGGTGGATGGGATCAGATGATGCAGATTTGCGGCGCCGTCGACGCCAACGAATACGGCGACAAGATGACATCGCTCATCCGCGACAACCGCGACCCCGACTATCCTTGGCTCGGTGCCCTCGTAGGCTCTGCAGTGATTGGTTTCTGGTACTGGTGTACCGACCAGTACATCGTACAGCGTGTGCTCTCCGGAAAGAATGAGAAAGAGGCTCGTCGTGGTACCATCTTCGGTGCCTATCTGAAACTCCTGCCCGTATTTCTGTTCCTCATCCCCGGAATGATTGCATTTGCCATGAGCAGCAAGGGCATCACCCTGCCCAACGGCGAGGTGTTCTCCCTCTCCACTCCCGATGCTGCCTTCCCCACCCTCGTGGCCAAACTGCTGCCCGCCGGTGTGAAGGGCCTCGTGGTGTGCGGTATCCTCGCAGCACTGATGAGTTCGCTGGCATCGCTGTTCAACAGCTCTGCCATGCTCTTCACCATCGACTTCTGGAAACGCCTGAAGCCACAGACCTCTGAGAAGAGCCTCGTACGCATCGGCCAGACAGCCACCGTCATCATCGTGATTCTCGGCATCCTCTGGATTCCCATCATGCGCTCAGTAGGTAATGTGCTCTACAACTACCTGCAGGATGTGCAGAGCGTGCTCGCACCGGGCATCGCCGCCGCCTTCCTCCTCGGTATCACCTGGAAGCGCGCCAGTGCCAAGGGCGGCATGTGGGGCCTTATCGCCGGTTTGGTAATCGGTCTCACCCGTCTGGGTGCAAAGGTATACTTCAGCAATACTCCCGATGCTGCCGACAGTTGGTTCAAAGCCGTGTTCTACGACTTCAACTGGCTGTTCTTCTGCGGCGTGATGCTGTTGGTTTGCTGCCTCGTGGTCATCGTGGTGAGTCTCATGACCGAGGCTCCCGACGAGAAGAAGATTCAAGGACTTGTATTCGGCACCTCCACTCCCGAGCAGCGTGCCGCCACTCGTGCCAGCTGGAACGGATGGGATGTGTTCCACACCCTCGTCATCCTCGGTTTCACCGTGGCATTCTATATCTATTTCTGGTAACATATTCAGCGGGGAGGCGCAGGCCTCTCCGCATTTATCCTTTCAATAACCCACAACCGTTTCACGCCATGGCGCGGCACCAGCCGGCATGGTCATGCCAGGAAGGCACAAGGTGAGGTTGTCTGCACCTTGAAAAACGGTTCAATCATCAAGCAAAACCAAAAAGAATTATGACTGGATTCTATGGTGAACATTCGAAAGTATTCGTCTCGGTAGACTGCATTGTTTTCGGATTCGACGGCGGCAAACTGAAACTGCTCATCGGCAAGCGACAGATGGATCCCGGCAGGGGCGAGTGGTCGCTCTACGGCGGATTCGTGGGCGAGGACGAGAGTCTGGTAGAAGCCGCCAGCCGCGTACTCTACACCCTCACCGGCCTCGACCACATCTACATGAAACAAGTAGGTGCCTTCGGTGCCATCGACCGCGACCCGGGCGAGCGTGTCATCACCGTGGCCTACTGCGCCCTCATCAACGTGAAGGACTACGACCAGAACTTGTGCGAGGAGCACGGTGTGGAATGGGTGAGCGTCGACGAGATGCCCAAGCTCTATTCCGACCACAACGAGATGGTGCGCAAGGCCGTGAAGTTGCTGCGCAAGCGCATCGGCACCGAACCGCTGAGTTTCAACCTCCTGCCCGAGTACTTCACACTCACCCAGTTGCAACATGTCTACGAGGCCGTGCTCGGCGAAGAGATTGACAAGCGCAACTTCCGCAAACGCATCAAGGCCATCAACTTCATCGAGAAGACGGAGAAAATCGACAAGCTCACCTCGAAACGCGGGGCAGCCCTCTACCGCTTCAACAAAGAGGCCTACTCGCCATTCTCCACCTTTAAGCTATAGGCGCCAAGTCCCCTAAGGACTTTAAATACCCTAAGAGCCCTAAAGTCCTTAAAAGCCCCCTATAGCCACAAAGCGCAACCCACAATAAAAAACCAACAACACATCATGTTAGAAGAATTAAAAGAAAAAGTATTCCGTGCCAACCTCGACCTCGTGAAGCACAACCTCGTCATCTTCACCTGGGGCAATGTCTCCGGCATCGACCGTGAGAAAGGCCTCGTGGTCATCAAGCCCTCAGGAGTGGACTACGACGTGATGAAAGCCTCCTACATGGTGGTGGTCGACCTCGAGACCGGCAAGGTGGTGGAAGGCGACCTCAACCCGTCGTCGGACACCCCCACGCACCTCGTGCTCTACCGCGCCTTCCCCGAACTGGGTGGCATCGTGCACACCCACTCCACCTATGCCACGGCATGGGCACAGGCTGGCAAGGACATCCCCAGCATCGGCACCACCCATGCCGACTACTTCCATGATGCCATCCCCTGCACCGACGACATGACCGAGGCACAGATGGCAGAATATGAGAAAGAGACCGGTGTGGTCATCGTCGACCGCATCAAGGCCGGCAACATCAACCCCGTGCATACGCCCGGCGTGCTGGTGAAGAACCACGGTCCGTTCTCATGGGGCAAGAACCCCGACAATGCTGTCTACAACGCCGTAGTGATGGAACAGGTGGCGAAGATGGCCTTCGTATCGTTCTGTGTCAATCCCGCCACGACGATGAACCCCCTGCTCATCGAGAAGCACTTCAGCCGTAAGCACGGTCCCAACGCCTACTACGGACAGAAGAAGAAATAAAAACTCTAAAAACCCCAAAGTCCCTCAAGACCTTAAAAACCCTACAATAAAATAAATACTACAAACAATATTCTTATGAACAAACCTTTCGACAATTACGAGATTTGGTGGGTGACTGGCGCACAGTTGCTCTATGGAGGCGATGCCGTGGTACAGGTAGACGCTCACTCCAAGGAAATGGTGGCCGGACTCAACGAGGGAGGCAATATCCCCGTGAAAGTGGTTTACAAAGGCACCGCCAACAGCAGCAAGGAAGTGGAGGCCGTGATGAAGGCCGCCAACAACGAAGAGAAGTGCATCGGCATCATCACCTGGATGCATACCTTCTCACCGGCAAAGATGTGGATCAAGGGCCTGCAGGCACTGCAGAAACCCCTCCTCCACTTCCACACCCAGTACAATGCCGAGATTCCCTGGGACACCATGGACATGGACTTCATGAACCTGAACCAGAGTGCGCATGGCGACATCGAGTTCGGACATATCTGCACCCGCATGCGCGTTGCCCGCAAGGTGGTTTGCGGCTACTGGAAAAGCGAGGACGCCCAGAAGAAGATTGCCGTATGGGCACGTGTGGCTGCCGGCGTGGCCGATGCCAAGAACGTACGCTGCCTGATGTTCGGCATGAACATGAACAACGTAGCAGTGACCGACGGCGACCGTGTGGAGTTCGAGCAACGCCTGGGATACCATGTCGACTACTACCCCGTCTCCTCACTGATGGAATACTACAAGAAGGTGACCGACGCTGAGGCCGACGCCCTGGTAGAAGAATACAAGAAACTGTATACCATCAAGATCGACGAGAGTGGCGAAGAGGTGTACTGGGAGAAGGTGAAGAACTCCGCCAAGGCAGAGATTGCCCTGCGCCGCGTACTGAAAGACGAGGGTGCCACGGCGTTCACCACCAACTTCGACGACCTCGGCGATGCCGACATCGACGACCCCAACTTCGTGGGCTTCGACCAGATTCCAGGCCTTGCCTCACAGCGCCTTATGGAAGAGGGCTACGGCTTCGGTGCCGAAGGCGACTGGAAGACCGCCTGCCTCTACCGCACACTGTGGGTCATCCAGCAGGGCATGCCTATCGGCTGCTCGTTCCTCGAGGACTACACCCTCAACTTCGCCGGCGACCGCAGTTCGTGCCTGCAGAGCCACATGCTCGAGGTATGTCCGCTCATCGCTTCCGACAAGCCCAAACTCGAGGTGCATTTCCTCGGCATCGGCATCCGCAAGCAGCAGACCGCGCGCCTCGTGTTCACGTCGAAGGTAGGCCGTGGCATCAAGGCCACCGTGGTTGACCTCGGCAACCGCTTCCGCCTGATCTCACAGGAGGTGGAGTGCATCGAGCCGAAACCCATGCCCAACCTTCCCGTCGCCTCCGCCCTCTGGGTACCGCAGCCCACATTCGAGATTGGCGCCGGCGCATGGATTCTCGCTGGTGGCACGCACCACAGCGCATTCTCCTACGACATCACCGAGGAGTACTGGGAAGACTTCGCCGAGATGCTCGGTATCGAGTATGTCCGCATCAACAAGGATACGAAGACGAGCGACTTCAAGCACACCCTCCAGGTGAATGAGGTATACTATATGTTGAATAAGGCACTTAAATAATTAAAAATTCAAAATTGAAGATTGAAAATTGAAAATTCACCGCTTTGAGAAATAGAAATGAAGAAAGACAACAAGATACTGAACATATCCAAAGCGTTTGCAATAAGAATAATCCGATTGTACCAATATTTACAGGAAGAAAAGAAAGAGTTTGTTCTCTCTCGACAAATACTCAGATCTGGTACCAGTATCGGAGCCAACGTAAGGGAAAGTGTTCATGCACAAAGTCTTGATGATTTCATTTACAAACTCAATATCTCTTTAAAGGAATCCTTCGAAACAGAGTACTGGATTGAATTATTATATGAAACAGAATATATCAATGAACAACAGTTCCTGTCATTGATTTCCGACAATAAAGAGATTACGGCAACCCTCACCAAAATTATCAAAACATCAAAGACGAAGAACGACGTCAACAATTAATTTTCAATCTTCAATCTTCAATTTTCAATATTGATTCACTATGACCCCAAAACAAACCATCGAATCAGGGAAAGCCATCCTCGGCATTGAGTTTGGCTCTACCAGAATCAAGGCAGTCCTCATCGACGAGGAGAACAAGCCCATCGCACAGGGCAGCCATGAGTGGGAGAACCAACTCGTCGACGGACTATGGACCTATAGCGTGGAGGCCATCTGGTATGGTCTGCAAGACTGCTATGCCAACCTGCGCAAAGACGTGCTCAACCAGTACGACTGCGAGATAGAGGCGCTGGCTGCCATCGGCTTCAGTGCCATGATGCACGGCTACATGGCCTTCAACGAGCGCGAGGAGATTCTCGTGCCCTTCCGCACCTGGCGCAACACCAACACCGGGAAGGCAGCCGCCGAACTCTCCAAACTCTTCAACTACAACATCCCGCTGCGCTGGAGCATCAGCCATCTCTACGAGGCCATCCTCGACAACGAGGAGCATGTGGGCGACATCAAGTACCTCACCACCCTGGCAGGCTACGTGCACTGGCAAGTCACCGGACAGTTCGTCCTCGGCGTGGGCGATGCCTCTGGCATGATACCTGTAGACCCGAAGACGAAGACCTACGACGCCGAGATGGTGCGCAAGTTCGACGAGTTGGTGGCACCGAGAGGATTCTCATGGAAACTCCTCGACATCCTCCCCACCTCGCTCAACGCCGGTGAGAATGCCGGGTTCCTCACCCCCGAGGGTGCCAAGCGCCTCGACGTGAGCGGACACCTGAAGGCAGGCATCCCCGTCTGTCCTCCCGAAGGCGACGCCGGTACTGGCATGGTGGCTACCAACGCCGTGAAGCAGCGCACCGGCAACGTCTCCGCCGGCACCTCATCGTTCTCGATGATTGTCCTGGAGAAAGAGTTGTCGCAACCCTACGAGATGATCGACATGGTGACCACCCCCGACGGCAGTCTGGTGGCGATGGTGCACTGCAACAACTGCACCTCCGACCTCAACGCCTGGGTGAACCTCTTCAAGGAGTACCAGCAGTTGCTGGGCATCCCCGTCGACATGAACGAGGTATTCGGCAAGCTCTACAACAACGCCCTCAAAGGCGATGCCGACTGCGGTGGTCTGATCAGTTACAACTACATCAGCGGCGAGCCTGTCACCGGTCTGTCAGAGGGCCGTCCTCTCTTCGTGCGCTCCGCCAACGACAAGTTCAATCTCGCCAATTTCATGCGTGCACATCTCTACGCCTCCGTCGGCGTGCTGAAGATCGGCAACGACATCCTCTTCAACGACGAGAAGGTGCAGGTCGACCGCATCACCGGCCACGGTGGTCTGTTCAAGACCAAGGGCGTGGGACAACGTATCCTCGCTGCCGCCATCAACAGTCCCATCTCCGTGATGGAGACCGCCGGTGAGGGTGGTGCCTGGGGCATCGCGCTCCTCGCTGCCTATGCCGTGAACAATCCCTCCAATCTCTCCCTGGCCGACTACCTCGAAGAGGTGGTGTTCGCCGGCAACACCGGTGTGAGCATCTCGCCCACCCCGGAAGACGTGGCAGGCTTCAACGTATATATCGAGAACTACAAGCGCGGCCTCGCCATCGAGCAGAGTGCCGTGGACAACAAGAAGTAACCACCCCAAAAATCATTGACCAACGACATGAAAAAACTGATTACAGTGGCCTTCCTCGCTGCCTTCACCCTCTCGGTGAACGCACAGGACGCCACAGCAACCATTCACGCCGACAAAGGCAAGTCGACCATCTGCAAGGAAATCTACGGACAGTTTGCCGAGCACCTCGGCTCCTGCATCTACGGTGGCCTGTGGGTGGGCGAGGACTCTCCCATCCCCAATATCAACGGCTACCGCAAGGACGTGTTCGACGCACTGAAAAACCTCCAGGTGCCCGTCCTGAGATGGCCCGGCGGCTGCTTCGCCGACGACTACCACTGGATGGACGGCATCGGCCCGAAGTCGCAGCGCCCCTCGCTCCGCAACAACAACTGGGGCGGTACCATCGAAGACAACTCCTTCGGCACCCATGAGTTCCTCAACCTCTGCGAACTGCTCGGCTGCGAGCCGTATATCAGCGGCAACGTGGGCAGCGGCACGGTGAAGGAGATGGCACAGTGGGTGGAATACATGACCAGCGACGGCGACACGCCCATGGCACGCCTGCGCCGCCAGAACGGCCGCGACAAGGCATGGCACGTGAAGTATTTCGGCATCGGCAACGAAGCCTGGGGTTGTGGCGGTAACATGACTCCCGAGTACTACAGCGACGAGTTCCGCAAGTTCAACACCTACCTGCGCGACTACGACAACAACAAACTCTGCCGTATCGCCTCGGGTGCCTCCGACTACGACTACAACTGGACCCGCACGCTGATGAAGCGCATCGGCAACAGAATGAGCGCCATCTCCGTGCACTACTACACGGTGAAAGACTGGAACCACAAGGGCAAGGCCACGGCCTTCACCCCCGAAGAGTACTACCTCACCCTCGACAAATGCCTCGACGTAGACAACGTGGTGCGTGAGCACTGCGCCATCATGGACGAGACCGACCCTGAGAAGAAAATCGCGCTGATGGTCGATGAGTGGGGCACCTGGTGGGACGAGGAGCCCGGTACTATCCCCGGCCATCTCTTCCAGCAGAACTCCATGCGCGACGCCATGGTGGCATCGCTCATGCTCAACATCTTCCACAAGTACACCGACCGTGTGCGCATGGCCAACATCGCACAGGTGGTGAACGTCTTGCAGTCGATGATTCTCACCGACCAGAAGGGCACGGGACACATGGTACTCACCCCCACCTACCATGTCTTCGAGATGTATAAGGCATTCCAGGAGGCTACCTACCTGCCCACCGACCTGCAGTGCAGCACCGTCACCGCCAGCAACGGCAAGAGCGTGCCAAGGGTTAGCATCTCCGCTGCCAAGGCCAAGGACGGCAGCTATGTCGTGGCTCTCGCCAACACCATGCTCGACAAGACACAGACCGTAGCTGTCGACCTCAAGGGAGCGAAGGCAAAGGATGTCAGCGGCCGTGTGCTCACCAGCAAGGACGCCACCGACTTCAACGACTTCGAGCATCCCGACGTGGTGAAACCCGTCGCCTTCAAGGACGCCAAACTGAAGAACGGTACCCTGGAAGTGAAACTCCCTGCCATGTCAATCGTGGTGCTCACCCTGAAATAGTGCAGGGTTCACCGGAAAAACTGGAAAAACCGGAAAATCCGGGATAACCGGAATCTCCGGAAAATCCGGAATCTCCGGGAAATCCAGAATCTCCGGGAAATCCAGAATCTCCGGGAAACACAAAAAACAAAAACCCAATTATCACAAAACAATAACATCATGAACGACAACAAAGTAATGAACAAGGCAGCCGACAACATCCGCATCCTCGCTGCCTCTATGGTTGAAAAAGCCAAGTCGGGTCACCCCGGCGGTGCCATGGGTGGTGCCGATTTCATCAACACCCTGTACAGTGAGTTCCTGGTCTACGACCCCGAGAACCCCGCTTGGGAAGGGCGCGACCGTTTCTTCCTCGACCCCGGCCACATGGCTCCCATGCTCTACAGCCAACTCTGCCTCATCGGCAAATATACCCTCGACGACCTGAAGAACCTGCGTCAGTGGGGTTCGGTGACTCCCGGACACCCCGAGCGCGAGATTGAGCGCGGCATCGAGAACACCTCCGGACCGCTCGGCCAGGGCCATACCTTCGCCGTGGGTGCCGCCATCGCCGCCAAGTTCCTGAAGGCACGTCTGGGCAGCGTGATGAACCAGACCATCTACGCCTACATCTCGGATGGTGGCGTGCAGGAGGAGATTTCGCAGGGTGCAGGCCGTATCGCCGGTAACCTCGGTCTCGACAACCTCATCATGTTCTACGATGCCAACGACATCCAGCTCTCCACGAAGACCGAGGTGGTGACCTCTGAAGACACCGCCAAGAAATACGAGGCATGGGGCTGGTTCGTGCAGAAAATCGACGGCAACGACGTCGACCAAATCCGTGAGGCCATCAAGAAGGCTCAGGCCGAGAAAGAGCGCCCCTCGCTCATCATCGGTCACTGCGTGATGGGCAAGGGTGCCCGCAAGGCCGACAACTCGTCGTACGAGAGCAACTGTGCCACCCATGGTGCACCCCTCGGTGGCGATGCCTACATCAACACGATGAAGAACCTCGGTGCTGACCCCGAGAACCCCTTCCAGATTTTCCCCGAAGTGCAGGAACTGTATGCCAAGCGTCGTGAGGAACTGAAGAAAATCGTGGCCGAGCGCTATGCCGAGAAGGCTGAGTGGGCCAAGGGTCATCCCGTGCAGGCCAAGCAGATGGAGGAGTGGTTCAGCGGCAAGGCTCCGCAGGTAGACTGGAGTAAGGTAGAGCAGAAGGCAGGTGCCGCCACCCGTGGTGCCAGTGCCACCGTGCTCTCCGCCCTCGCCGAGCAGGTGCCCAACATGATTTGCGCTTCTGCCGACCTGTCGAACTCCGACAAGACCGACGGTTTCCTGAAGAAGACCCACGACCTCGTGAGCGGTGACTTCAGCGGCGCATTCTTCCAGGCTGGTGTGGCAGAGCTCACCATGGCTTGCTGCTGCATCGGTATGGCTCTCCATGGTGGTGTCATCCCCGCCTGCGGTACCTTCTTCGTGTTCTCCGACTACATGAAGCCCGCCGTTCGTATGGCAGCCCTCATGGAACTTCCCGTGAAGTTCATCTGGACCCACGATGCCTTCCGTGTGGGTGAGGATGGTCCTACCCATGAGCCCGTGGAGCAAGAGGCACAGATCCGCCTGATGGAGAAATTGAAGAACCACCACGGCAAGAACTCCATGCTCGTTGTCCGTCCTGCCGACGCCGAGGAGACCACCGTCTGCTGGCGTATGGCCATGGAGAACACCGAGACGCCTACCGCCCTCATCTTCTCGCGTCAGAACATCGACATGCTGCCCGAGGGCAACGACTACAACCAGGCCGAGAAGGGTGCCTATGTGGTGGCTGGCTCCGATGCCGACTACGATGTCATCCTGCTCGCTTCGGGTTCCGAGGTGTCGACCCTGCTCGCTGGTGCGAAGCTGCTCCGCGAGGACGGCGTGAAAGTGCGTGTCGTCAGCGTTCCCTCCGAAGGCCTCTTCCACTCACAGAGCAAGGAGTATCAGGAGAGCGTGCTGCCCGCCGGAAAGAAGAAGTTCGGTATGACCGCCGGTCTGCCTGTCACCCTCGAGGGTCTGGTAGGTGCCGACGGCTGTGTATGGGGCATGCAGAGCTTCGGCTTCTCCGCTCCCTACAAGGTGCTCGACGAGAAGCTGGGTTATACCGGCCAGAACGTGTACGACCAGGTAAAGGCTCTCTTGGCATAATACGACCATGAAAGTGAAGACTATAGGCATAGCCAGCGACCACGCTGGCTATGCACTTAAACAGTTTGTAAAGCGCTACCTCGACGACAACGGCTATGCGTGGAAAGACTACGGCACCTACAGCGAGGCGTCGTGCGACTACTCCGACTTCGGTCATGCGCTGGCCGAGGGCATCGAGAAGGGCGAGGTGTATCCCGGCATTGCCATTTGCGGCAGTGGCGAGGGCATCAACATGACGCTCAACAAGCACCAGTCTATCCGTGCCGGCCTTTGTTGGATTCCCGAGATTGCCCATCTCATCCGTCAGCACAACAATGCCAACGTGCTGGTGATGCCCGGACGTTTCATCGACGAGCAGACCGCTTCGCTTATCATGGACGAGTTCTTTGCCACGGAATTTGAGGGTGGGAGGCATCAGGCCCGCATCGACAAAATTCCTCTTCAGGCTTCGCCTGATTGAAAATTTTCTGGCCTACGGCCGATTGAAGATTGAGTTCGGCCTTGGCCGATTGAAAATTGAAGATTAAGGCTTCGCCTTGAATGTCGGCGGCGTCTCGGCAGAATGAGAATAAAATCTCTTCTGCTCTCAACTTGCACGACATTTGAAAATATTGCATCGGTCAAAGCGTCATTGCCAATGAACATCCGGCATATCCGTCTTACAGAAGTCAACTCCACGAACAGCTACCTGAAAGACTATCTTCAGGCACCTGACGAGGAGTTGACTTTCGTATGGAGCGACAGTCAGACGGCGGGCCGTGGCTGTGGCACCAACACCTGGGAGAGCGAACCGGGGAAGAACCTCACATTCAGCCTGCTCTTCCATCCCCTTGCCGTGCCTCCCGCCAAGCAGTTCATCATCTCGATGGCGAACGCGCTGGCGCTGCGCGACGCGCTCCTCGCTTTCACCCCCGACATCGTCATCAAGTGGCCCAACGACATCTACTGGCACGACCGGAAGTTGGCGGGCACCCTCATTGAGACGACGCTGAAGCAAGGGCGCATCCGCGACTGTATCATCGGCACAGGCATCAACGTCAACCAGGAGCGGTTCCTCAGCGATGCCCCCAACCCCGTCGCGCTGTGCCAAATCGTGGGACATCCCCTCGACCGTGAGGCGGTGGCCGCGAAGGTGGTGGAGCATCTGGAGCGTTACCTCGCCCTGCTCGCCTGTCCCACGCAATGGGACAGCCTCCGCCAACAATACCAAGCCTCACTCTATCGCCGGGGCGAGACTCATCCCTACCGCACGCCCGACGGGCGCCTCTTCCATGCCGTCCTTGAGCATGTCGCCGACGATGGCACGCTGGTGCTTAGCGAAGGCAAACAAGAGCGGAGGTTTGGGTTCAAGGAGGTGGAGTTCGGTTTTTGAAAGGAAAGAAAAGGAAAAGAAGCGAAAAAGAGACTATCTTCATCTTTTCCTCTGTCAGATGAGTTGTTGAGCGTTTTCTTGCTATTGCAGTGCAAAAGTACAAGAAAACAAATACCTGAGGTGTGATTTTTTCTGAATCTAATTGCGATATCCTCCTCTCTTTTTTTGGAGTGTATTGATTTATTTGGTACTTTTGTGGCATATAACTAACCTTAAGCATTTACATCACATTTTATTAACCTTAAAAATTTTCAAGTATGGGAGGACTTATAGGAGCGATTATCATAGGTATCTTGGCAGGTTTCATCGCCAACAAGATCATGGGTAAGAGCAGTGGTCTTTTGTGGGACCTTATTCTCGGTGTCATCGGCGGTTTTGCTGGTGGTATCCTGTTTGATTTGTTGGAAATCTCATGGGGCGGCACCATCGGCCAGTTGGGCACTGCCGTTGTGGGAGCCGTTGTCGTGCTGTGGGTAGCCTCACTGCTGAGGAAGTAAGCCCGTGACGCAGTACCTAAGGAAGGGAAAGAAAGGGAAGTAGAAGGAACTATAGTTATAGAAGAAGACGGCGCGGTGACCCGCGCCGTCCTTTCATTTAAAAGAGTTAGACATTATCTGAACACCCGTTGCGGGCGGTTGCTGCTATTGCCGTTTCCGGAGTTGCCTTTGTTGCCGTTACCCGACCTGCCTTTGTTGCCATTTCCCGTGGTGCCTGTGTTGTGAGCACCCTTCGTGTTGTGGTCGAAGGAGGTGGTAGAGCCGTTCTTCGTAGAGCCAGACTTCGTTCCCGAAGCGTGTGAACTGGGTTTTGTCACCTCTCTGTTCTTGTACTTTGAAGTGCTGCCCCTGTTGTTCCCGCCTTTATAGGAAGAGTAGGCCGAGGGTTGTCCGCGATACATCTTGCTCTTGTTGGAATAGCGTGAATAGACGGTCATCGTGAAGGTCTTGTTCTGCCATTTCATCGGGCGGTAGAAGTATTCGGTCTTCTCGAAGAGCCTGAACTGGTAGGCTGAGAGCACATATTTCAAGTCGTTGTTACGACGGGTCCAGTATTTCCCATACATGTCGGCCTGGCGACTGACGCACATCAGGTAGTCGAGGTTAATCTCATACACTGCCTCATACTGACTTTTGGTGAGTCCGAGCTCATACGCCATTTTGTCGGAGAGGAACAGTGCTTCCGTGCGTGCCTTGCTGTATGTCATTGCTGTGGCAGAGATGGCTATCGTCATCATCATTACCATGGTTATCATCTTTTTCATAACGGTCAAGTTTAAAGTGATACAATCTCTTGTTTCTGTTGCAAATGTACGAGGAGAAGATCACCTTTGCAAGGGTTTTCGCCTAATTAGCATAGGGTGAATCCCTAAAGGTTCAGCGGGATTCACCCTATAGAAGAAAAACAAGAAGGGAAAAATGATATTGCCCGAATGGCAGGACACTCGAAAGGATATGTAGTGCCTAAGATTTACTTCATCCCAGACCGGCTACTGAAGTTGATACGGACCCCCTTGTCGTCAACCATCATGTCATTGCCTCCGTTGTTACCGTTGCTGGCCGTCGGTTTGCGTTCACCGTCCAGTATCTCTCGGCACATGTTCTTAATATCGGAAACACGCTGTGGCGTCTCCAGATTGTCGCCACTGTAATGGCCGGGAAAGAGGAAATGGATATCATTCTTCTTCATGTAGTTCTCTATCCTCTCGGCAGTGTACATGACGGTAGAAAGGTTGGTGAATACCAGCAGGTTGGTCGAGCCGAAAGCATCACCGCTGAATCCATAGTGTTTTGCCTTATCGAAGAAAGTAGTGCTTCCAGCAGTATGACCAGGCGTAAAGATAACCTCTATCTGTCGGCCGCCAAGGTCTATCACTTCGCTATCGTTAAGATACTTAATCTGCCCCTTGTAATTACGCATATTATACGGAACGATAGGCATGTCACCCGCATTCAGATAGACCTCAGGGAAAGGCCCCACCCCACCCACATGGTCACCATGGGCATGGGTTGCCATCATCGTGACCGGCTTTGAAGTGATCTTTGCCACGATCTTGTCCAGGTCGGGTATGTATGTCCCGGCATCTATCAGAAGTGCGCGTTCATTACCCTCAACGAGGTAGAGGGATTCGTTATAGACCCTATGCCCGTTCCCTATCCATGTATGCTCGTCGAGCTGGCGGAACACCACTTCCCCATCCTGATAAACCACTTTGCCGCGAAGGTCACGACTGTTTATATCTGTTTCCTGTGCCACAACCATATACGGCATCAGGCCAAGCAGCATGGCTGCAAAAAATCGGTAAGCTTTCATATTTATAAAGGTTTTGTATGTTATTATCTTCTTATATAAATCTCTGTGCAAATATAATAAAAAAGAATGGAAATGAAGAAGGAAATGCAACGTGGTTGCAGAGGGTTGGAAATGAAGTGTTTTAATACCAGTAAAGCCATTATTCGAAAACAATCCGAATAACAATGAGAAAGACATCATATTTGATACAATAACCATGGGGTTTCGTACAAGGCAAGGCCATTGATTTGGAATGATGACAATTCTACCCTATCTTTGCAGTGTTCAACTAAAATTTTAAAACTATAGAGGGTTTAAAAAGGTTTTCCGAGATGAAGCAATTATCGGGAATTAACTGATGACATCAAAGATACAGTTCTTAATTAATAACATTGCCTAATATGAAAAAGAAGAAGATTTTGGGAATACTGTTCGTTTTCGTGGTGTTTTTTCTTGGCATCAAATACTGCTCAGGACAGACATCCGTTGACAAACTGAAGGAGGGAGACCTCATCTTCCATACCTCAAAATCCGACCAGTCACCGCTCATCCAATATGCTACGATGTCGGTGCTGAGTCATTGTGGCATCATCATCGAAAAATCTGACGGCTTGTATGTACTGGAAGCAACTGGCCGTCTGAAACTGACCCCTCTTCAGGAATTCATCAACCGGGGAAAGGGAAAGCAATGGTGGGCAAAACGAGTCATCGACAAACCCATCAAGGTGAAATACCAGCACTTGCTTGGCCGTCGCTATGACACGTCTTTCAAATCAGACAACAAACTGTTTTATTGTTCGGAACTCATTCATCACATCTACCAAGAGCAATTTGGTATTGAGTTATGCAAATACAGAAAGGTGTCGTCCTATCATATAACCGGGCTAAAGAAAAAAATCACCCAACGCGGTATCAGCCTCGATCAAAAGGTTGTGGCTCCAATAGATATTTACGACTCCGAGAATGCACATAACATTTGAAATGCGCATGAATTGAACGCTAAAGTGCATGTCCACCAGAGACCTTGATGACTTGTCCAGTAAGCATCTTCGCCTGTTCGCTTGCCAAGAACAGGATGGTTTCTGCAATATCCTGCGGTTGTATCAATTTTCCCATCGGAATAACCGGTAAGACTTCTTTTGCCAAATCATCATCTATCCATCCAGTCTGAGTCGGGCCAGGTGCCACGCAGTTCACGGTAATGCCGTACTTTGCCACTTCAAGGGCGATACTGCGGGTGAGCGCTTCCAAAGTCGCTTTGCTTGCACCGTAGGTAATCTGTCCTGCAAAGACCTGTGCTGCATCGGTGGAAAGATTGATAATCCTGCCATAATCGCCATGGTGACGGACAAACTCCCTCGTCATCAGAATGCTTCCACGGACATTGACGGCAAAGGTATCATCAATCACATCCTTGGTGATTTTCTCGATGGTATCAAGTCCATCCATGTCACCATCTGCCGCATTGTTGACGAGAATATCAATTCTTCCGTATCGTTCCAGAACAGCCGTATATATATCCCTCACATTGTCCTCATTGGAAATATCGCTTTCGATAATCAGGTAGTCTGCGCCCATTTCCTGAAGCTTACTTTCCACGACAGCTGCATCTCCTGCGTTTGCCTGGAAGTATCTGTCAGTCCCATTCTTGCCTGTCTTTGTCTTGTCATAGGGCCTTGGGATTTTCTTATATACCAAGACCACCTTTGCCCCTTCACGAGCGAAAGCAAAAGCTGTGGCTGCACCAATTCCCTGCGGGTTATTTGCTCCTGTAATCAAAGCCACCCTGTCCTTTAATCCGTAATTAACCATATCTCTTATTGGGTTGTTGAGGGTTGAAAGTCAATAGTCTTAAATCTTATCTGGCTAAAAAATCAAAGTGAACGGCGGAATCCCGCCGAACACTTTGAATGGTGTGGGTACGCCTAATAGCGAGCTTGAGGGGTATCCAGTGGCAAATATATTAAAAAAATTCGGAAAGACAATGGAAATATCAATTTCGAACACGGATTAACCGAATTTTCATCTCAACCACCCACATTAAATATCCTCATTTTATTGATTTTCATTCTGCATTTAACTATCTTTGCACCATGACTATACACGTCAAGCGTTGAGGATTGAAAAATTTAAGTACCAGTTCCAACCTCATCAAATACATGAACCGATAAGAAACGTCAAAAAGAATATGAATAAAATACCATTATCTTACGTTGTCCTTTTCCCATTGCTGTTGCTGTGTCTCCTCTCATGCGGCGGTAGTGATGACAATGAAGAAAAGAGCAAAGAAGAGACAGCAGGTCTTGAAAAACCGACAGCCACAACCACGCTTACCATAGAGAACGCCCCGGTGACCGACGGTTCCGACTCAACAGAACCCCTCCGCACACTGTTGATGTGCAGACTGCTGGGCATCGGCTGTGAATGGATGGAGGATAATGTCTATACGCTTACCTGGCGTATTGAGCCTAATTACAGGAGTTTATCCGAGGCGGACCGCAACTTGCTATACAAGAAACTCCTCAACTGGAATACGCACCAGTCTTTCGTTGGCTGTATAGATGGAAAAAACGAAATCATCATCACAGCCCGGGGCATCTCGCGTGACGAATTGCAATACGCCAATGAAAAGGGGGTGGAACTGCTCTCACGTCCTATCGCGAAAGATGCGTTTGCCTTTATCGTCAACGCCAACAACCCCGTGAAGAACCTCACCGTCGAACAAGTAAAGAAAATCTATATGGGTAAAATCACGAACTGGAAGGAAGTCGGCGGCAACGATGCTCCCATCGTCCCTTACGTCCGTAATGCCAATTCCGGAAGCCAGGAGAAGATGGAAACCGTGGTAATGGCAGGCTTGACGATGCCAGACTGGAAGGAATTGACCTTGTATACAATGATTTCCCCATACATCCAGTTGGATAGCGACCCGAACGGCATCTGCTTTACGCCTTACTACTATTACAACACCATTGTTAGGCCGGAACTGGTGAAGGTGATTGCCCTGGATGGCATCATGCCGAGCAGAGAGACCATCAAGAATGGCACATATCCCTATTTAACAGAAGTGATGACCAGCGTCCGGTCTGACATCGACAAATCAAGTACCGCCTATCAACTGTTCTACAACTTATCCACTGGAAGATATGACAAGATCATCGATGAGAGTGGGTATGTCGTATACACCAAGTAGGTTGATGAACAGTTACTTCTTCAGTCTGTATGGTTCGAGTTCTTTGGGGAGGGTTTCGAATTCACCGAATTCTGCTCTATCATGAGGTTCCAGGGAAAGTCTGAAGTGTAGTTCTTCCGCTTTAGTAGGATGTCCCTTAATATAATAGGCAATCAAAAAATACAACTTTTCGAAATCACCAGAAATATCATAGCTGCTGTTAAATGAGAAGTATGGCTTCGCCCCTACCTCGAAAGAATACCAATACCCATCTCCCCCCGCGCTGGTGTCATGCATATCCTTGGCGCGGAACTTGACCTGTGAGAGGTCTGAAACCAGCCTGTCATAATCCTCGCCATCATTTTCTATCACATCCCTCAGATGGCATCCGTTTCGCATTTCATAATAGTCCCAGACGATGGAGTCACGGGAAATTTCATGTTTTGACTGTATGGCAATGCCGGAATTGGTGTGCATGCCAAATATGATCTTTGTCGTATTCGGCTTGACAGGACAATGACGCGCAGACTTCTGTTTTGCATGCACATCATGATTGCCGAAAACCTGTGCAGGACCTTTCTGAAAAGAACAACAGATAGCCACGCAAGCACAGGCAATGCAAACTGATATAATTATAAATCTCTTCATCCTAAATACCACGGCACTTTAGTTAAATAATCATTTTAAGTTTCTGTGCAGCAAAAAGTTGCACATGAATCTGTCATGTCAGTTTATCCACTTTCCTTGGTGCAGCAATTCAAGACAAGAAAGACATCAATGACATGGCAAATATAGCAATAAAAACGCAGCAACGCACTCCTTTTAGTCAGGAAAAAAACGAAAAATGTTAAAAAACGACGTTACTTTATACACATCCGAACAAAAACAAACGAAAAATATGAAAAAAGCCGTAATTTTGCAATAGCGTGCCCATGGGCGCCCGGCGCTGAATAGCGCATAAAGCAACGAACTTATGAGAAGAAAAGTGAGCGACTGTAACTGCTTGAAAAAGTTTGTATTGGTATTTGCCTGCATGATGGCTGTCACTCAGGATATTGGAGCCCAGGAATATTTTTCCTCTGCTTCAGATTTTGCGCGCCTGTATGTGGGGGCTGTCGAACCGCAGTACCAAAAATCGCAGTGGCACGACAGTCCATATTATAAAGACAACACCAATCTGTATCAAGGCCGTGTCAGCTATTATGGCGTGGTGTACGACAACGTAAAGCTCCGTTTCGACCAGTTGATGCAGCGTGTTGTTGTGCTTTCTCCCACGGGGAGTATTCTTTGTCTGCCTGAGCAAGAATACATCGACTGGTTTGAGATGGACGGCCACAGATATGTGCATGCCCCCGAGGATAGTTCACGATACGCTTCCCTGCTTTGTGACGGAAGCACCAATGGCGTTCGTCTTTATCACAGTGTGTGGAAGGTTTATCGTGGTGACGACACCTATGGAAGGGAGAAATCACTCAAACTGCTCAGCACCAAGGAACTGTATACGCTCATTACTTCCGACGGAGTGATGCATCATGTGAAGAACGCATCAGATGTGGCAAAACTCTTCCCCGAACAGAAAAAGCAACTCAAGCAGTTTGCGAAGAAGCATCGTCTTTCCTTCTCCAAGAGCAAGCGTGAGGAAAGTCTGGTGAAAATAACCGAAAGCATCTCAGGCTCTCCACTACAAAATCCACACCTCTCATCCACTGCAGCCAACCATCAACAGGAAACGCCACGGACAAGCGAGGTTTCCCCAGGAACGGAAGCAAGCGGCAGTCGGGTTCTGGCAACAACCGACGACGAGGCACTTGTCACCGGCATTCCTGTTCTTGACAGTGATTCTGTGGCCATGGCAGTTGCCCCGACGAGGACAAGAGTCTATATCGTGCCGGGGGTGAAGAAAGCGAAGGAAAGCATTGCCGACGACCACGAGCTGGCCGAGATTGTGGTTATTGGCGGCCATCAGTCGGCATTGAACAGTCTGATGGTTGGTGCCGAGAAGTTCAAGCCCCAGATACTGAAGAACATCCCATCAGCCTTTGGCGAGTCGGATATCATGAAGATACTGCTCACCCTGCCCGGTGTCACTACAGTGGGCGAAGCCTCTACCGGATATAATGTGCGAGGAGGTGCAACAGACCAGAACCTGATACTTTTCAACGGAGGCACTGTGTATAATTCGTCGCACCTGTTCGGGTTGTTCACGGCATTCAATTCAGATGCGGTAGAGGATGTGGAGCTGTTCAAGTCAAGCATTCCCGTAGAATATGGAGGCAGGATAAGCAGTGTGTTGAAAGTGACCTCGAAGGAGGCCAGCATGCAGAAGTTCACGGGTTCGGCGAGTATTGGCGTGCTTACCAGCAAGGCGAATTTCGAGATACCTATTGTCAAGGAGCATGTGTCATTGTTGCTGAATGGCCGCACGACTTACAGTGACTGGATTCTCAAGAAGTTGCCTGAGAAAAGCGGTTACAAGAACGGCACCGCCAACTTCTATGATTTCGGTGGCGTACTGACATGGAAACTCAACAGCAGGCATCGCCTCAAGGTATATGGATATTGGAGCAACGACAGGTTCTCGTTCAGTTCAATGGACAAATATGGCTATCAGAACCGTAACGTCTCTGCAGAGTGGCGCTCGATGCTGAACGAACACATCACAGCCACGTTTTCTGCCGGGCACGACCATTACGACTATTTCAACGAAGACAGAAGCACGCCCTCGATGGCAGCCCGGCTGAGTTTCAGCATCGACCAGTCATGGGGTAAGTTGCATATCCGGCATCGCCTGTCGGACAAGCAGGCCTTCTCATACGGCCTCTCCGTGCAGCATTACAATGTGCAGGCCGGCAAGTATGAGCCTGTAGGTGAACAGTCATACATCAATACCAATCAGTTACAGAGAGAAAAAGCAATGGAGAGCGCCGCATTCATCGACTATGAGCGTTCGCTCACCGAAAAGCTCTCGGTCTCTGCCGGCTTGCGTTATGCGCTGTTCAATGCGCTTGGTCCTCGTGACGTGAACCTATACGATGAGCGTGAACTCCCATCAGAGAGCACCTTGTTGGAGACACGTCATGAGACAGGTGTCATCAAGACCTACCATGCGCCTGAGTTACGCCTGTCGGCTCGCTATTACCTGCAGGAGAACCTTTCGTTGAAGGCTGGTTTCAACACGATGCACCAGTATATCCATAAAGTGTCGAACACGTCCATCATGTCGCCTACCGATATCTGGAAGCTCTCCGACCTCAACATCAAGCCCCAGAATGGCTGGCAAGTGGCTGCCGGTATCTATCATGAGACGACAGGCAAGGAATACGAGTTATCGGCAGAGGTTTACTACAAGCATATCAGCGATTACCTCAATTACCGCAGTTCGGCTGTTCTGCTGATGAACCCCCACCTTGAGACCGACGTTATCTCGACCAAGGGACAGGCCTATGGCATAGAACTCCAGGCAAGGAAGCCTATCGGCAAGCTGAACGGATGGGTGAGCTATACGTTCTCGCGCTCCTTACTCCGTCAGGACAACAAGAACGTGGCAATGCCCTTGAACAACGGCGAGTGGTATCCGGCAGAGTATGACAGGCCTCATGAGGTAAAGGCCGTGCTCAACTACAAGTTCACCGAGAGATATAGCCTTTCAAGCAACTTCAACTACGCCACAGGCCGTCCGACGACAGTGCCTGCCGGAAAGTATTACGACACGTATAATCGGAAATACATGCCATACTATACCGACCGCAACACCTACCGTATTCCCGACTATATGCGCCTGGACCTTGCGTTCAACGTCGAGCCGACCCATAAACTGACCAGCTTTCTCCATACGTCGTTCTCCTTTGGCGTGTATAATGCCCTTGCACGCAGGAATGCCTATTCCATCTACTATGTCACCGAATGGGGTGAAATAAAGGGATATAAGTTATCTGTGTTTGGCACTGCCATTCCTTATGTTTCACTTAACATACGATTCAACTAAGATATGATGAAACTGAAATCGCTATATGCTGTGCTATGCCTCTTGGCAGTTGTATGTACGCTGTCGGGATGTATTGATGAATATGAAGCAGACATATCTTCAGACGACACCAACCTGCTCGTTGTCGAGGGGTCGATATGTGCTTACAGACTGAACAAGTTCTACCTGTCGCGTACGATAGACATCAAATCACAGATACCGCAAACGGTAACGGGCGCAACGGTCTATGTACGCGGAACCGACGGTACTGAAATTACGGCGCGTGAAACCAATGGTTATTACGCCTGTCAGATAGACGCCCTTGACCCTGGCGTGGAATATTATCTGCATATAGAGACCGACGGTGAGGTCTATGAATCAGACCCCCAGTTACCTCTCCGAACCGAGAAGATAGCCGAAGTGACAGGGGTGCAGAACACGCCGGAAAGCAGTATCGACGTGCTCGTCACTCCTGCTGAGCCTTTTGAGCCCGACAAGACGCATTACTATTCGTGGACATACGATGAGACATGGGAAGTGCATCCCGACTACACCACCATCTGGTATTACGACACGTTGAAACTGGCTCCGGTCATCAAGAACGGACAGTTTCCTGAGCGTGGATGGAAGGACGCGACAGGAACGACAATCATGGTAGGTTCAAGCCAGAATTACGAAGGACAGCATATCCACCGTCTCAAGCTCTACGACATCGACCGTCAAAATGAGCGTATGTTTTACAGGTATAGCGGCATGGTACATCAGCGTGCCATTTCAAGGGCAGAGTACGAGTATGAACTTGCCCGGCGCCAGGCAGGTTCGGAGATGGGCGGACTGTTCACTCCGCTACCGTCGGCCCTGCCTACCAACATCCATTGTCTCACGTCGAAGAAGCATGTGATCGGGTTTGTAGGATGCGCGTTGAACACGAGTGACTACAGGTTCTTCTTCAATTACAAGGATTTCTCCATCTTCATTCCTCAACATAAAGACACGCGCCTATGGGTAGACGACCCTACCCCCCAGCAATGCTGCAAACTGGTATCCGAAGGTTATTTCCTGTGCGAATGGGAAGATGCCGAAATGTCGTCTGACCAGAAGACGCATACGGCATGGGCACACGATTATGAACTTGATGTAAGAATCAGAGGCGCATATGCCAAAGAACCTGATTTCTGGTCATTGCAAGAAAACGTAAGTTATTGAGATGAGCAACAAGGTATTATCACTGATTGCTGCGATGGTGCTTGCCACGAATACCCTTGCAGCGCATATTGAGACCGACCGCACGTGGTATCTCGCCGGCGAGGCGATGAGAGTGAGCGTGACTGCCGACAATGCCATCATTGCATACGCCGAACTGTGTGATACGAATGGCTTTGCGGCAGGCATCGCGGTAGGACTTCAGAGGGGCAAGGGAACAGGCATTATCGAACTGCCTTCCGACCTCCATAGCGGATACTATGTATTGTCTGTCTATACCCGCAACGGCACCGATGTGGACCACCGGCTTGTCGCTGTCGTCAATCCGCTTCGCAAGAGTGAGGATGATGACATCGAGTGGGTGAAAATCACACATCCCGACTCGTTGAGTTTTCCGCGGGGTGGTGAAGCGACGGGGTTCTCCACGACAGTCCTGACAGGCCAGAAGGATGTGGATGTGCGTGAGACGGAAGGCCATGTCATCAAGGCGCGGGTCAGGAATGTCTATGACGGCAATACTTTCAAGGGCAGTCAGATTCGTCCTTCCCTCAGTATAGTAGGCAAGCAGATACATTATTTTGAGGGGAAGATGGTCAATGATACCATCGCCGTCTTCTACACCTACGACATCCACGGCAAGCAACCGCTGGTGCTCTCTGCCATGTCATCCACAGGCGTCAGTCTGCCTATCGAGATGATCAGTCCGTTTGCTGCCTTGCTCCCGAGCAGGCTCCCGCATCTGGTGTTCCATTACAATCGCAGCGAAGTGGAAGCCCGTTCCATTGACATGCAACTTCATCAGAAGGCCATTGCGCCCGCCAAGCGTGAACTACAGTTGGGTGTATCTGCCGACGATGCTTCAGAAGAAGGCGTACCGCTCAATTATGACGCCGCAGTTTTCGGAACGAAGCCCAACCTCACCTATAATCTCGACGAATACCGCCAGTTCTACACGGTCAGGGAAGTGATTCTTGAGTATGTGACCTGCGTCAGCAACAGGAAAGTCAATGGCATATCACAGCTGTTTGTCCGCAAGGAACAGGAATACTACAACACCTCTTTGCCTACATTGGTGCTGATCGACGGCATGCCCGTCTTCGACGTAGAACGACTTCTGAACTATGATGCCCGCCGTATTCAATATATCAACATCTACGCCGAGCAATACACATTTGGCAATGGCGTTTATAATGGCATACTGTCGTTTATAACACGCTCAGGGCGACTCACGAACTACCCTACCGAGCCCAACGTGCAGTATCTGGTGTATGAATTCCCTTAACGAGTCACGGCTCAATAGAATAACTTTTCACGAACACGAATTGACCGAATCTTCTCGAATCCTTTAACCGAATTGGCGAGAATTGTCGAAGAATTTTCCCGAATTAGCGAGATTTGTCGAAGACCCACTGACCGAAGGGAGGTCATTTATAGGAATTGGATAGGCGAAAGACCATATAAAATCTATAAAATCCCGAATCATAGAATTCAAGAACTGCCATACGGTATCATTTCTCAAATTCTATAATTCGGGATAAAACTTTGGAAATCCTATTCGGGATATACCTTCGATAATTCTATAATTCGAAAATTCGGGATATACCCCAGAAAAATCAATAATCCGGGATTGGAATCAAGCCAGTCCTACGGCTTTCTGCCAAAGGTCGAAGTTTTCCAATTCCTTCGAGCCCGCCTGTTGGTCGGCCATGATGACCTTATTGATGAAGAGACTTGTGGTGACGAGGATAGCCTTCCGCTCGTCGTCGTTGAATCCCTCCACCAGTTGCAGCGTCTCTTTCACGATGTCGTCGAGGTTGTAGGTGTGGTTGAGCGAGTCTTTCACCTCTGCTTTCAGTTCATCGCTGATGTTTCCCACCGTCTCGATGTTCTCCACGAAACTCTCGAGGAAGTCACGCTCGCGGTCAGCGAAATTCCCGTCGCAGTGAGCGAAGAACAGTCCTGCCTTCGCCATCAGTTTTATTGTATCGATTACCTTTTCCATCACTTCACGGATTTACCTGCCAGTCCTATAGTTTTCAACACACTCTCGGCCAAGCCGCCCAGGTTTCCCAGGTCGATGCCCATCTTTCCGAACATCCCACCTGTCTCTTCGTCTTTCTTTTTCTTTGCAGCCTTTTTCTTCGAGGCTGTTGTCTCTTCGTCGACGGGTATACCCGCTTTCCGTTTCACCTCCTTGGCCACATCGCTGGCACTTCCCGATGGGTTTCTGTGCACGGTAGTCGTGTCCATGCCCATTTTCTTTCGGATGTCCTTGGCCACGTCGCTTATGCCACCCGTAGAGGTGCGTGTCTGCGTGCTTGAGGTGCGTGTCTGTCCGCCGCCCATTTTCTTCTGCAGGTCTTCTATGACGTCTTCACTGGAGCCGCCCTGTGCTGAGCCGCCCATTTTCTCTCTCATCGAGTTGATGATGTCTTCGATATCGAGTCCACCACCACCTTTGCTGCTGCCCCCTGACGAGCCGCCGCCGAGCACTGAGCCGAGAACGTTGCCCAGTCCTCCCTTAATGATTTCTTCTAAAAAACTTCCCATAATATTATTTAGATTGAAGATTGAATATTAAAAATTGAAAATTGATTTCGGGCTACGCCCGATTGGATATTTTTGATGATGGGCAAAATGGGCAATATGGGCGAAATGGGCAATATGGGCTGAGTCGCAAATCATATGTCCCTTTAACTTCCCTTTAACTTCCCTTCCATTCCCTTCCATTCCCTTCAAGAATTACTTCCCTTCCATTCCCTTCAGGAACTCTTCCCTTCTTTAAAAATATAATCCAGGGCGGCGCCTATAGCGGTGCAGAACTCCGAGTATTTCGGGATATGGAAACGCACGTTGTAGAGCTGTTCCATCATCGGGAACACGTCTTTGCACTGTGGCAGGAGCGAGAGGTTTCCGATGAGCACGAAGTTCTTGATGTCGGTATTGAGTGCCGAGAGTACTGCCGCGCTTCCCACCGACTGCAGTACGGTGTGTATGAGTCCCACGGCGATGTCCTCTTTCGTTGCATCGGTCTGCGCGTTGGCGAACAGCGATGCGGTGACGTTCATCGGCAGTCCTGGCAGCGGGTGTGCGCTGATGTCACCAATCATGAGGCTCACGTGCGAGATGTCGCCATGCTTTGCCAGTTCCGACACCTGTTTGATGTCCGATGTCTGTAGCATGATACGTGAGAGTCCCTGCAGTGTTCCCCCTCCGATGCTGATACCTCCGATGTGGTGTATGTCGTTGCCGTCGCAGAGCACGAGCGACGTACCCGTTCCCATGCTCACCACGATGATATGGTCGAGTTTCGACTCGAAGCGCGCCCCCAGTCCGTCGGCCACGAACTCATCCGCCTTGCTGGTGGGCAGTCCATAAACCGGTTTCTCGATGTATGCGCTGCCCACTCCGGTGAGCACCACATGTTCCACGTCGGCCAGGTCGATATGGTTTTCATACAAATATTTTCCGAATGCGCCATAGAGCGATGTCACGGGGTCGGCGGCGGTGATGCGCATGGGCGACACCACTTTCATTTCGTCTATTCCCACGATTTTGGTGGTGCTGATGCCCACGTCGATACCTATTACGATACTCATTTTTTCAGGGTTTAAAGTGTTTTACCAGGTTACACGCCACGAAGATACAATTTTTTTTTAAATCCGTATCACTTTCGTGCAAGAAATCCTGCAAATCGTCTCAAATCCCAAGGTTGCGTCGCATTGGCGAAGTCAGGAATAAGCACTGGTATTCATTGACGGCACATCAACAAAGAGCCAGGGCCCTGAAAAGCCCTGGCTCTTGTTGATGATTACGTTGACCTATTACTTGACCATCTTCTTTCCGTTCACGATATAGATTCCACGCTGTGCCGGATTCTTCACACGCATACCAGAGATGGTATAGATGGCATCGGAACCCTTTTCGGTGAAGGTCTCAATATCCTTCACGCCCAAGATTTCGCCCTCGACCACGGTCATCACACCGGCATTCAGGCCCTGAGTGAAGTCGATGGTGACGGTATAGGTCTTGCCCCATTCGAAAGCGCCCTTGAAGGAAACATTACCGTCGCTCGCGCCAATCTGCAGATACTCGTTGTCGGTAGTGATGGCATAGTCGGTGCCAGGCACGAACTCTATGCCCCAGTTGGGCTGTCCGAAGAACTTGTAGTTGCACCAAGTGTCCCACATCTCCACGCCGCAGGTCACCGTGTAGCGATAGATATTCGGCTCCACCTGTGCCACGGGAATGTCGACCAATGCGCCTGTGTTCCAACTCGGAGCATCGTAATTGACGGTAGGCCGTCCGATGCCATCGCCAATAATCCAGAGACCTCCCTCATGGATATTGGCAGGAGCGCTCATCGTTCCCGGGAATATCTTCAGGTTGTTCTTTCCCTCCATCAGCGCAACGGTGTATTTGCCAGCGAGGGCATTGAACTGGAACGTTCCTCCGCCCATGTTTGTGGCATATTGTTTGTCGGTGTATACATTCTCGATGTTGAAATCGGGTGCGACGATGGTGAACACATCGCCCCTATTCAAATCGATATCAGCCACGTAATTGTCGCCATTTGGTGTCATCTCGACTCCATTGAGCGTGGGCTTGGGAGCAACGGAAGCGCTGAACTCTACGGTAACCTTACCGGGAACTGCCTGGATATCGTTGGCAGGATCGCCGGGAACGAATCCGTTGAGGTCGATGGTGAGGGTGACCTTGTCGCCCTTGCCAAGAGCCACGGGGCCGGCAAAGATGTTGCCGTCGTCGCTACCACGCTGGTAGATTTCGTTGCCGTTCTCGTCGTATACCCATTCTCCCTGTGGTGTATTGACATAGAAATAGTCGTTGGGCTCCATGGCAAGGTCTTCGCCGTGGAACTCCATACCCCATCCATATTGGCCGAAGAACTTGTAGTTGACGCCCGTCAATTCCTGACCATAGGTGAGCGAAACCTTATACACATTCTCGCTTACCTGCGCCACCGGGATGCTGTTCATGAGTGACGCGCTCCAGTTGGAGCCGTTCAGCGCAGCAGAGGGCTGACCGATGTTGGAGCCTATGATCCACACTGCCTTGTCGCTGTCGAAGGTTCCTGGTGAGGCATAGAATCCCGGGAAAATCTTCACGTAGTTCAAGGCCGGCATCACCAACACGGTGTAGTTGCCACTGACGGCATTGAACGTGAACTTTCCGCCGCCCTGGTTGGTGGCAGCAAACTCATCGACATAGGCATTGTCGATGTCCATATCCACTACGGAAGTGTTGCCGAGGGTGAAGGCATCGCCTTTAGCCAGATACGACTCATAGTAATAGTTGTTGCCCACCTTAACCATATTGGTACCATTGAAGGTGGGGAAGTCGGCTGGCACATACTCCTGATAGTCGACGGTCACCTTGCCCGGGGTATAGTTCATGTCGATGGTAACAATCAGTTTGTCACCATCTCCGAAAGAAGCCGTGCTTTGCGAGTAGAGGTTTCCGTTGTCACCGCTGGCCCCATCTTGTCCGCCGATATAGAGCCAGGGATTCTCCTCCATCCATACATTGCCATCCCCTGTTCCGGGCAGGATGTCGCCACCCCAGTTCTTACCTTTGAAGAACTTGAAGTTGACCTGAGCGTCGGCATTGAGTTGCTGGCCGAAGACGAGGGTCACCCGATAGATGTTGGGCTCCACCTGCGGAACGGCCACATCGGCACCACCCTGCCAATTGATGGGGTTGGTTTTATACGACGGGAAACCGATATTGTTGCTGCCGTTGATATAGAGCGCCCTGTTGATGTCCCAGTTGGCGAATGCCGACTCAGGGTCGTCGTCAACCTGCCTGTACTCCACCTTTACATACTTCTTGTCGGGGTCGGCAGTAAACCAATAGGCATAATCGGCCTGTCCATAGGCCTGGAAAGTCCATACGTCGCCCGACTTATGGGTGAAGATATCGGGCATGACATACCATGATGCGTCTGTACCGGGGAGGACATAATCCTGCCCCTTCACCAATGTGCCGTCATAGCCTTTCGAGCCGTCGATGACGAGTTCGGTCTGTGCTTGCACTGCTGTGGCGCTTGCGAATAATGCCATCACTACGCCTAATCGTGTAAACCATTTTTTCATAACGCGTTGATTTAAGTGAATAATTTGATATGATTATAGATTATTATGTTATTTCATCATTTCTTTCCTACCCTGGCTGATGAAGATACCCGGGCGCGCGGGTGTGGTTGTGCGCACGCCACTGAGGGTATAGTAGCATGGGGTGCCGGTTTCGGAAGCCTGCTGGCGCAACGTCTGCAGTCCGCTTGCCTGGTCGGTATTCATCAGTACCGAAACGGCAGCGCGTGGAGGGATGACAACCTGGTTGTAGCGGTTCTCTCCGTCGGTGATGTTGACCTTGAGTTGCTTGTTGTTTGAATTATAAAGGACGACGGCGAGCGAGCCGTCGGGATTGCGGAATGCGGAATAGGTGACGCCCTCATACCACCATCCCTCTGTGGCAATACGTGTGGCTCCGGGCTTTACTACTGCCGAAAGGTGGCAGATGACATAGTAGTGGGAGTTGAGGGTATAGGTCTTGTAATCGTTGTCGATGTCTATGGCGCCGAAGCATGTCTGGCAACCACCATCGAGGTTGGGCCCCCGCTGCATGTCGAGCATGAAATTCCATACGATGGCACCGATGCAATGTTTGTTCATCGTATGCAGGCCGATATTCACCATGCAGTCGGCCAGTGATGAGTCGAGATTACGTCCGTTGTTCCATGTCCCTATCGATGCCTCCGTGAAGATGAGTTCCTTATCTGGATACATGTCATGGATGACATTCAGTTCGTCGCTGTTGCCGCCATAGTTGTGATAGGCAGCACCGACAATGAGTTCCTTGCCCTCAAACTCCTCGTTCTCGAACAGTTTGTAGATTTTCGCCGGATATTGCTGTTCACTCTCCTTTCCGTCGTAATTGTAATTATGGTCGAAAAGGTAGATTTTTGTCGCCAGTTGGGCTTGCTTGAAGGCGATGGCCATACGCTTCACGAATCCAGCCTCCTCGTTCCAGGGCATATACAACGAGGCACAATTGCCGGGGTTCAAAGGCTCGTTCTGAGGACTTACGGCATAGATGCTGATGCCCTCGCCTTGCATGGCTTCAATGAAGCGGACGAAATAGTCGGCATAGGTCTTGTAATAACTTGGGGCGAGGTGGCCGTCGGTCCAACTGTAATGGGCGGAGAGGTCGCTGAGGCTGTTGACCTTCATCCAGCGAGGAGAGGTCCAGGGAGCGGCAATGATTTTCAGGTCGGGATTGATGGCCAGGATTTCCTTCAGCACCGGTATCACATAGTCGGTCTCGTCGGTATAGAGATGGAAATTGCGGAGCAGGTCGTCCTGCGGGCCTTTCTCGTCGCAGAGTGAATATTCCGTGCTTGAAAAGTCGTTGCAGCCGATAGATATCCTCACATACGACACGCCATACCCCTCAGTTGGCGAGAATGTCTTCCTCAACAGTTGGGTGCGGTCTTCTTGACTCATCTTCAGCAGGTTGTAACTCGACGAATAGGTGATGGCAAAGCCGAAGCCGTCGATGGTCTGGAACGTTTCCGAGGGTTTCAGCACGATGGCACTGCGAATGTTGTCGCTTTTCTCGCCAGTCAAGGCTGTTTGTGTCAAGGAATAAGTGCGTGTGCCGTCGGTCGTAAAGACCACTCCCTCCTGGGCGTGCATCCCCTTGGGCATGAGCGCGAGGACAAGGCAAAGAGCCAATAACCGTAACTTCATCATTTCACTCTGTTAATGGATTAAAACTATTCATTTTCTTCAACTTGCCACCACTTGATGCCCAGGTCGCTGCCCGGCACGTAAGTGAGTGTCTTGTTGTCGGGCAAAGCCACATGCACCAAGTAATTGCGCCGCAACTCCAGCGGATGGACCACCCATGTGCGCGAGACCTGGTCGTTGAGCACGATGACCACCAGCACCAGACTTCCCTTCTTTATCTCTCCATACTCGGCAGACAACTTCGCGATGTCGAAATGAATCTGGCTATAACGCACCGAACTGTAGGTATCAAGGCCTCCGGCAGCAGCCGAGCCGTAGGCGCTCACAGGATGGATCTCCACCTGACGCCCGTCTTTCTCATAGCGCACCACCGGGTGGTATTGACGTGTGACGTCGACCAAGGGAGCCTTGTTGCCGTCGGCCATCAACGAGCGGTCCGACTCGCGTCCCACGGCATAGTTGAGGTCGGTCTCCTGGCTGTAGAAGAGATAGACATTGCCATAGGGAGCCTGTATACCGGCACCCGTCACGGTGATGTCGAGTGACGTGACGGAGCTGGGCTCTTGCTTCAGTTCATCGTCGTCGGAACCATTGCATGAAACCACCATAAACGAGGCCAGGAGAAGGCTTGAGAAGAGCCATCCTCCCCTCAAACCTCCTGCCAAAGGTCTCAATGTCATGGTCATCAGCATGCTATTCACGTCCTGGAATGGGTGTGAAGGTCTCGGTCACCGGTTTGGAGAGGTTGCCGAACCCGTCGATAGTATAGACCTCAAACTCATAGCCCTGCAGTTCGAGGTCGGTCACCGTGTACTCGGTGACCACCTCTGGAATTTCAATCGTACGCATGTCGGTGGCCGTTTTCTTCACCACGATGCGCATCGTCTTAATGAGATGGGTTTCGTCGACGATATCCCACATCAGCGTCAGGTTGCCCGGCTCATGCGACACGGCCCTGAGATTCCTCACCGCCGGGGCATATGTCGGGATATTGTCCAGATATTCCCTGTAATTGTCGTCCATATCCCTGCATGAAGCCGCTGTGAGGAGCAGCATGCAGCCAATGGCCATCGTATATATCAGTCGTCTCATATGATTTGGGTTTTCATTATTTATCATTGTTATTTCCTTCTGCGTGGAGCACTGGCACTTTGAGCCTCTTGCGCAGCCAGTTCCTCATGCGACACCAGTATCGAACCATAGAGATTGAGTTCCGACATTCCTGCGATATTGCGTTTGGAGAGATCCCAGTTCTCCACCATACGCACACGGATGTAGCGCACGGAGTCGGTCATGGCATCCAGTTCCCACTCATGGCCGTCGAGGGCATACTGATAACTCTCGTTGGTGGGCATATACACATTCTCATGTCCGAAATACGATGGGTTGGTCCAATAAATGGGTAGCGTGCCGGCCGTAGAGTTGGTGGCGATGTCGCAGTCCTTGATGAGGAACCAGTCTTCCTCGTTGAGTGTCATCGAGCCAAAGAGTTTGAAACGCTTCAGGTTTTGCGGCTGGTAGTAGAAATAGTCGTCGGAGACACCACTCACCTGGTTGGTAGCACCCGAATAGGGTTGCATACCATAAGTATAGGCCCGCTGCCAGGCTTTCAGTCGTGAGATAGACACGATTTGGTGCATGTCGATAACGATGTCCACTTGGTCGGTATCCCAAGGTATGGAGGCTCCGTAAGTGACGCTGGAGTTGTCGCAGTCGGTGCCGCAGTAGTTCTGCGTGGGACTGGTATTGCTGTCGATGATGCCGTCGAAAATCGACTCGTTCGTGTACTCCCATGCGGGCTGAAGCGTAGTGTATCTCGACACGAGCGTCCAGATGAACTTTTTCACCCGTCCGTTCACGGCATCTTCGTATTCGACATACTTCAACGACTCCTGTTCGGCAGGCACGTCAATCATCGAGGGTGCACTCTGCTCGGTCTTGTTGCCCGAAGCGTCCTCCACCCGGAAACTCACCTTGTAGTTGCCGGCGAACATGTTGCGGATGTTGGCCTTGGCGTACTTCTGCTTGCTGCTCAGGTAACGTGTTCGCGTCACCCCTTCGGCATCGGTGAAGTCGACGACCACATACACGACCTTCGCCAGGCTATTGGCGGTGATGTCGTCTAACTGCAAATCAGCCCCCACCGGGTTCTCCCATGTCACAGCAAGACCGCCACAAATGGGATTGATGGCAAGATTGTCCTTGATTACATTGATGAACGAGCGTCCTGGCTGCACATTGATAATCGTGGCATTTGTCTCGCCACCCCATTTGTCGACCGCCGACACACGCACGGGGTAAGTCTTCGTCTCGTCGGCCAGGCCGTCGATCTCGATTTTGTTGTCATAGATGCTGGTGGTGCGGTATACATCCTTTCCCAAAGAGTTGGTGTACGCAGCCTTGATGTAGAGCAAATCATTGCTGCTGGGTGCCGTGAACATGATGATGGCGCCACCCATCGTCGGCTCATAACTCAGGTTGATTGGAGCAGAAAGTTCTGTCTCGTCTTCGTTGCAACTGGTGAAAGACACGACCATCATCAGACAGCCTAAAAGAGCCCAATATTTTGTCATCTTTTCCATGTTTCTTTTCATTGTAGGTTGAACACATTACTCATCTCGATATCAATAGCCTGGATTCTGAACCAGATTGGGGTTCTTCACTATTTCATCGGTAGGAATAGGCCAGAGATAGTTGCGGGTGGTGAACACATGCAGCAACTCGGGGTCTTGCACTCGCTTGTAGTACTCTGCTGCCGAGGTAGCATCAGAATTCCACTGCCAGATATTGGTATTGAAGTATTTCGAGCCCTCAAGCCAGCGGCGCACGTCGTCGTTGCGGTAGCCCTCGAACGCCAGTTCCACCGTACGCTCTTGCTTGATAATCTCGCGCATGCCTTCCTTCGTCATATACTTATTGGCATGCTTGGCATTTGCCCAAGCCGTCTCGACCGAGGGAACTCCCGAACGGGCACGGATGGTGTCGAGCAAAGCGAGGATTTCGCCCTGACGTTGTTCGCCATAGACCTCGTTGAGACACTCGGCATAACTGAGCATCATCTCATTGTATCGGATAATGGGCCATGCATAGCGGGTTATCACCCCATTGCCCTGTGTGTCGGGATGCATCAACTTGCGGAGGAAGACCCCCGAGGTGGGCACATCAATATCATCATGGGTCTGACGGCCATTGGCCTCCTGATAGCGCATCTTCAGGTTGTAGAGCGTGCCGTAGCCTCGCACCCTGGAACGGTCGAAACCGATGGAGGCATAGAAACGAGGTTCACGGTTCATGAACATATAAGCCGTCTGCTCACCCACCTGTGCCACGGTGCTGTGGTCGGCGGTGATGGTCACCACCGAATCTTTGTTTGCATAGTCGAATGTCGGGTCTTCGTCCAAGGGGAGCCCGTTCTGTGTGTAGAAGAACTCTGTGGCATTGAGCGTGGGGCCGAACCACTGCCAGGCCTCACCTGTAGAAGTGGCGGCAGAACTCTTGTAATTGATAGAACGCTGAATCTCATGCCAGCCCTGCACCTGGTTGGTGGTGCGCGAGCAACCCCATATCACCTCCTCGTTCCATTTCGACACCATCGCATACTGATAGTTGTACATGTAGGGCAGACGGATGGAGTCGTTTCTGAAATTGCGGGCATCCACGGTTTTCGAATAGTCGGAAGCAGGATATTTGAACAGACGGATATTGGCCGTCTTGCACAATGTCAGGGCTTCCTCGTAGGCGGCAAGGGCACGTTGCCATTTCCGTTTCTCCAAATCCGGGTCATCCTGTGGGAAGAGTTTCGTACCGTCCTTGTTCTCCAGCGAATAATACAGCGGATTGTTGTTGAACAGTGGACTTGCGGCATAGAGCAACACCTTGGCCTTGAAGCAGCGGTTGATGACCTGGTCGATTCTTCCCAATTCGGAAGTGTTGATGATGCGCACTGGAAGCGTGTTCACCGACTCGTCGAGCAGGCTCACGATATAGTTCACCACGGTATCTACCGGCTCACGCGCCTGTTGGTTGGCCTTATCCGACACGTCGAGTGGCGTTTCTTCCCTGACGAGGGGGATGGCGCCATATTGCGTGAAGAGCAGGAAGTGATAGTAGGCAATGAGGAATTTCACCTCCCCACTCCATCGGCTCTTCTCGCTCTGCGACATATCGGGCACGCGGTCGATATTATTGAGGAATGTGTGACAGATGCGCAATGGAATGAACAACGACTCCTCGCAAGGAGCGTGCTCGCTCCAACTGCTCCCCCAGTCGCCATACCAGAAACTCATGATGGGCTGGTCGGCACTGAGTTTGCCTAAAACGGCATTCTTGCCGTCGGTCACGCGGTTGATGCTCATAATCATCTCGTCGCTCATACCGAGGAACGAGTAGGTATTGTCGTACTCGGGTATATAGTGGTAGCAGGTGGCCAAGGCCCTGTAGGCCGTCTCTTTCCTGTTGAAGAGTGCGGAGATTTCCTGCGTGTTGTCTGGCACCACGTCCAGATAGTCAGAACAACCACTGGCTGCCACGGCCAGCACACCAAACAATATGTATTTTATATACTTTTTCATAACCTTATTCTTTTTAGCCCTTATCAGAATTCCAAGTTCAAGCCGATGTTGAATACTCTCTGTGTGGGATAGCCAATGCCATATCCACCCATCTCAGGATCCCATAACTTGAAGTCGCTGAAACAAAGCAAGTTGTTGCCCGAGGCAAAGAAGCGGAATACACTCAGGCCCCATTTCCTTACCAACTTCGCAGGCAGGGAATAACCCATCTCCACGGTCTTCAGTCGCAGGAACGAGCCGTCGCGCAGCCACCAGGTAGAGTTGACCGTGTTGTTGGCCACACCGGCTGTCGACAATCGTGGCCAGAATGCATGGGGGTCGGGGTTCTCCTCGCTCCAATAGTTGTCGACCACCAGTTTCAGCACATTGCGGTGGTTGGCCAGTGGCTCGATGGACGACGGCTGGATGAAGAACGACGAATGGGCCGAACCCTGGAAGAAGAACGACACGTCGAAGTTGTGGTAACCCGTCGACGCACCGAAGCCATAGACGATTTCTGGGTCGGTGGGATAACCGATGGCCACCATATCCTTCGAGTTGATGACACCATCTTGATTGATGTCGACATACTTGATGTCGCCCGCCATGTAGGTGGCACCAGCCACCACCTCCTGACGCGGACTGTTCTCCACGTCGTTCTGGTCGATGAACAGGCGCTCGGCCACATATCCCCATTGCTGGCTCAGGTTATAGCCAAAACGGTTGCGCCAAGGCTCGGGATAGATGAGGTCGCCGCCACGGATATACTCGCTGGTGGTATAGGTGTAGTTGAAGCGGGTCTGCAGCCACCATCTGGGAGTGATGCTCCAGTTGATGTCGCAGGAGGCGTCGATACCATGCTTTTTGGTCTTACCCATATTGGCATAGATGTCGGCCGTGGCACCCATGGACAGAGGCACTGACCCCATCTTCTGGTAGATGTCGTTGCGGTCTTCGCGGAAATATTCGAACTGCAAGTTGGCCTTGTGCAAGATGTCGATTTCTACACCATAGTTCTGCATGGTGGCTGCCTCCCATCCAATCTTCGAGTTGGCGTAGCGGTTGATGGAGTAGCCGTTGTAGTTGACATCGAAATCCTGTCCCCATGAATAGCCCTGGCCGGAATCGTTGGTGTTGACATCGGCGAGATAGTAAAAGCGCTGGCTTATCGACATGATATTGTCGTTACCCACCAGTCCATAACTGGCCTTGAACTTGAACATCGGGAATACCTTGCCAAGGAAGGAATTCTTCCAGAACGTCTCGTTAGAGATGATGTAGCCCACACCTATGGAGGGGAAGAAACCCCAGCGATGGTCGCGGTCGAACTTCTCGGAGCCGTTGTAACCGAAATTGGTCTCGAGGAAATAACGCTCGCCATAACTGTAGGTAAAGCGGCCCGACAGACCGAGCGTGCGGATGGGAAGAGAGCCGAAGGCGCCACCCTGGTTACCCAGCAACTGTTCCTTCATCTGCCCCACCAACATTCCGCTCACGCCATGCTTTCCGAACTCTCTATTATACTGGATGGCTGCCTCGAAGTAATAGGAACTACTGGTCGAGAGGCTCTGTGTGGGGTTGCTCAGGCGGTCGGTACCCTCCTGCACCTGGTCGAGGCTGTATTTTGTGCCCAGTTCGCTCACTTCGGTCTTCAGCGCATAGTAGAACGGTGTCATGGAGCGTGTGTTGGTATTCGAACCTGTGGAGGTGAACGAGGCGAGCGCACGTGCGGTCAGTCCCTCGGTAATCATCTTCAGGTCTTGCTCAATGGTGAAGATGGAATTTCCCGTATAGGAGAAAGCGTCCGAATAGCCCACCATCATCTCGGCATAGGGGTTGGGGTAGCGCACGCTGCCCACATTGTTGCCATACAGCACATGGTCGGCGTAATACCATGTGTTGTCGATAGACTTGTCGTAGAAGGCGGGGAAGTCCACCGGATTGGCACGCATGATCTGGTCGAAGAGGTCGGACGTCGATGCTGCCGGCGTGTTCGAACGGTCGAGCAGCGTATAGACTTTGACGGCGGCTTTCGTCGTCTTGGTCAGGTTCACGTCGATATTGGCGCGGATATTGTAGCGGTTGATACTGATGTTGTTGTTGTAGTTGTTCACCGACGGCACCTTCAGAAGGCCATTCTCATGGGTGTAGGCGGCCGAAAGATAATACTGTGCCACCTCTCCACCACCCGAGGCAGTCACCGTGGCCTTGGTATTGATGGCTGCATTTTTGAACATCATGCCATACCAGTCGACGTTGGGGTAGAGCATCGGATCCACGCCATTGCGGGTGTTCTCTATCTTCTCCATCATGTATGCATCGCTGGTCACACCTTGTATGTCGCGCGTGCGCACCGCATAATTATAGAGGTTCATATATTCCACACCATCCACGAACTCCAATATTTTCGTGGGAGTGGAGATTTGCGTCTCCAGACGGGTGGTAATCCTCAGTTTGCCTTTCCTTCCCGACTTGGTAGTGACCAGGATCACGCCGTTTGCGCCCTTTGAGCCATAGAGCGCGGTGGCGGTAGCATCTTTCATGATGGAGAAGCTGGCAATGTTCTCTGGTTCCAGACGAGCCAGGTCTTCTGTCGACATCTCAATGCCATCGATCAAGATGAGCGGTCCTGCCAGCGAACTCTCCAGACTGCTCACGCCTCGGATAAAGAAATTGGCATTATCCTTGCCAGGTTCACCCGTACGCTGATACGATACCACACCGGCGATGCGTCCAGCCATCGTGTTGGTGAGGTTGGTGCTTGGTGTGCGCAGTTCTGCAGGGTTGATGGTCTCGATGGAGCCAATGACGGAGTTCTTCTTCTGACGGGCGAAGGCCACGACCACCATTTCATCGAGCGTGTTCGCATCTTCTTTCATGACTACGTCGATCTCTTCACGCTTACCCACATACTCTTTGGCCGTGGCGAAACCGACATAAGAGAAGGTGAGGGTATCCTGGGGTTCGGCTTTTAGGGCATATTTTCCGTCGACCGAAGTGACGGTACCGCCAGCCTCCTTACCCCTTACAACCACAGTGACACCAGGCAGCGGCGTGCCTTCCGTGTCGACGACAAGTCCTTTCACGATATGTTGTGCCTTGATTGGCAACGAGCCAATGACCAGCATCAAAACGATCGTAAAGAACTGTTCCAAAGGTTTCTTTCTCATTGAACAGGTATTTAAGGTTTTAATGATGACAAATAGACTATTTCGGTTTTTAGGTTAAATGACATTGCAAAAATAATAAAAACAACAATACGAGAAACGGAGGATAATGGAAAAGTAGACACAAGCAAAAGACTAATCATTGCAAATATCTAATATCCAATGTTTTACAAAAAATGCCCAACCACATAAAAGTGGAATTTAGAGCGCTGTTTCTGTGTTTCCGATTTGCTTGACAGCCTTTTCGAACTCCTCACGAGACCCTATTGCTGCGTTTTTCACTGTAGACTTGTAGTTATATATGGTATGTACTATGGCAAAAATAGGAAAAAAGTCAAAAAATCGCAAATAAAAGCCAGATTTTTTAGATGTGTGACTCTTTTTTTTAGTTATGTCGGAAAATAAATCTACTTTACAACGCCACCGAAAATTACCTTAACATCTTGAACTACAATCCATTATCATCAATTTAACCAATCCGTGAATCCACTTTCTTCTCATGATGGCTTTTTTTGCGTGCGTTTTTTCGCTATTTTTGCACTATCTTGAAAACGCAGCATACCTTGACCGAAAACCATGTCAGAGTCTCATCACTGAAGGAAAGAAAATAGTCAGATAACCCCCAAAGACACATCATCTATGACAAGAACACATAAAATCCTATGTATGGCCATTGCCATGCTCACCGCAATCACCGCTTCGGCCAAACGACAAGCCGACGACATGGTGGTTGTGGCATACGTCACCTCCTGGACCCATGAAGTGCCCGACCCCACGACGATGACCCACATCAACTACGCTTTCGGACATGTCGACGACACGTTTGATGGCGTGAGGATAGACAATCCCGAGCGCCTGCGGATGATTGTCGGTCTGAAGAGCAAGAACCCGTCGCTTAAAGTCATGCTCAGCATCGGTGGCTGGGGCAGCGGGCGGTTCAGCGAGATGGCCTCCTCGGAAAAGAACCGAGAGTCGTTCGTGAAAGACTGCCGGCGTGTGGTGACGGAATTCGGGCTCGACGGCATAGACATCGACTGGGAATACCCCACGCAGTCGATGGCGGGCATATCATCCTCTCCCGACGACACCAGGAACTTCACCTTTCTCATGCGCGACCTGCGCCGCACATTGGGAAAGAAGAAACTGTTAACCGCTGCCACGGTATGCGACGCGAAATACATCGATTTCCCCTCCTGCATACAGTATATGGATTTCGTGAATGTCATGGCCTACGACATGGGCAATCCCCCTCAGCACCATGCCGCCCTCTTCCCCTCCCCCATCTCGAGTCACATCACAGCATCGCAGGCAGTGGAAGCACACCTGAAAGCAGGCGTGCCAGCCGGCAAGTTGGTGATGGGAATGCCTTTCTATGGCCGTGGCAACCGTGACGACCAGGGTCTGAGGTCATTCGACCGCACCGGCATGTTGCCGAAAGGCTATGAGAGGCGGTGGGACGACGTGGGTAAGGTGCCCTATATCACCAACGAACGGGGTGAACTGGTCAGGGGGTATGAGGACATCCGCTCGCTGGCAGCCAAATGCCAGTTCATCCTCGACCACCACTTGCGCGGCGGCATGTACTGGGATTACGGCAGCGACAACAGCCAGGGCGACAAGCGCAACACCCTCTACCTATCGCTCCTGAAAAACAAGAAAGCCACTCTGCCCACGCGCAGGGTCCTCGTTCTGGCTGAGCGCGGCGGACTGCATGAGCCTTTCACTGCCACCGGACTTCAGTGGCTCGAAGAAAACAAGGAGCGGTTCAACATGGAACTCACCATCCTGAACACGGCGGAACACATCGCTAAAGACGAGCTCAACAATTATCATCTCGTACTGCAACTGAACCATCCTCCCTACGCCTGGAGCGATGAAGCCAAAGAAGACTTTCAACGCTATATCGACCGGGGCATCGGAAACTACATCGGATTCCATCATGCCTCTCTGCTCGGCGAGTTCGACGGGTACGCCATGTGGCCATGGTTCTCCGAATTCATGGGCGGCGTGCGTTACCAGAACTACATTGCCGACAAGTGTGACGGCACGGTGCAGGTGGAAGACCGGCAGCACCCTGTAATGAAAGACGTGCCCGGGACATTCGTCATCGAAGACGACGAGTGGTACACCTACAACAAAGACCCGCGTGAGAACGTGCACGTGCTGGCCCATGTCGACGAAGCCAGCTACACCATCAAGACCGACATCAAGATGGGCGACCATCCCGTGATATGGACCCACCCCGCCAAAGGAGCCCGTAACGTGTATTTCCTGTTCGGACATAGCAAGCGGCTATTCGACAATCCCACATTCATCCAATTATTGGAAAACGCCTTGGAATGGACCTTAGAGGTGAAATGAACAAGCCATTAGTCATTTTCCTCTTGTCTATCAGCATCCCCACACTGGCACAGGAGCCATTGCCGGTAGACGTCGGCAACTCGTTGGAAACGGAGTTGCTGCGCGAGCTTCCAAATTCCTGTCGCTAATGGCTGAATACTAATATCAAATAATCAAAACAACCATGCGAAAAGCAATACTAAGCATGATGGTGGCTGCAACGTTTTGCATTCCCATCACCGCACAGAACGAAGGCGAATATGCTGCCAACTACGCCAAGGCTCCCCGGTTCAAGGCCTTACTGTTCTGGCAACCGGACGCCGAAGAAGCCCATGTGCAGTTCGACAAGCAAGCCATTGATTTCTTCCATAAACTCACCTATGGCGAGGGATGGATCATGGACGTGACCACATCGATGGAAGAATACCCTTACGAACGACTGAAAGACTACAGCATCATCATCAGTCTAAACGCCGCTCCTGGAGGCAAGCAGCAGAGGGAAGCCTTCGAGAAATACATGGACAACGGAGGAGGGTGGATAGGATTCCATGCCTCTGCCTACAACGACCGCAACACCCACTGGCCATGGCTGAACAAGTTTCTTGGATGCGGACAATTCTATTGCAACAATTGGCCGCCACAACCGGCGCTTGTAGAATGCGACGTGGCAGACCATCCCGTGACCATCTCCCTACCCCATGAGTTCGTGGTTCCGCCAAGTGAATTCTACCAATGGCAACCTTCGCCACGACTGAACGACGATGTGGAGGTGCTTGTCAGCATCTCGCCGAAGATGTATCCTTTCGGATTGAAGGATGTGGTGAAATTCGGTGATTTCCCCATTGTGTGGACCAACAAGAAATACCGGATGGTGTATCTGAACATGGGGCATGGCGACGAAGGATTCATCGATGCCACGCAGCAACTGCTTTTCGTCAACGCTTTCCGCTGGGTGGTGAGCAGGGACCCGCAAGGAGACCCATTTATGAAATGAAAAACTTCACAGAATTATGGGATAGAAGGAGAGCATGCAAGGAAAGAGCAACATGTCCCTTTAACTTCCCTTTAACTTCCTTTTAACTCCCCTTTAACTTCCCTTTAACTTCCCTTCAAATATATAATCGGGCGAAGCCCGAAGTCAATCGTCAGAACCCCATTTCCTCTCCGCTCTCGATGAAGTGGAGTTCCTCCTCGGTGAAGTCCCCCAGCCGGCAGATGTTCGAGGTGCGGATGTCGCGTCCCTTCGCCACATACTCCCGTCGCAGGTTTTTGCAGAGGGCGGCGAAGCCCGTCTCCTCGAAGGCTGTCTCCTCGTCCTCTCTCCTCTTTTCCTGGGTCACACGTGCCGTCCACCACGGCATAAACGCCTTGCCGCACTGCTGCAGCACGTCCATCAGGTCGAACTGTCCGTATGAGTTCTTGTAATCCGTGATGTAGTTGGCGAAGTAATAGAGCAAACCAAAGAGCGAGAGCGTCTTTCCGTATTTCCCGACGAAGAGTTTCGCCGTCTCCTCCACCGCGTGTCTGTTCACTGGCTCATTGGGTCGGATGAGCGAGAACAATCCCAGCATGTTGTTTATCACGAGCACTTTCCCCATGCCCGTCATGTAGTATTCGTCGAGCAGACTGAGCTTGGCGTTGGGATAGAGGGTGCATTTGTCGGGGTTTGCCAGTGCCCCTGCCCATTTGCATGGCGCGAAGAACGCCACGAGGTGCTGTTCAGAAGGGTAGATGGTCTTGATGGCCTCCATGTCGGCGATTTGCCTCTTGGATAAATGCCTCTGACTGTTCGATTCCCCATTGTTGGGCGTCGCGGATGTATTCGGCCGCGGTGTGTTTGGTGTGATGTTCATGGTGACAATGATTATTGAAGGTGTTTTGTTGCAGTTGTATTCGCAGCCAGTGATTGAAGTGCGCCTTGGCGTCGGCGATGCTGTCGTGCCCCTGCCTGCCGCTGGCGATGCTGTCGATGACGAAAGACTCGAGATACGTGTTCAGTTGTTCCGGCGTGAGGTGGTGTCGCATGCATACCACCTCTCGCCAGAGGTTGCTGCGGCTCATCTCACGCATCTCCTCACGCACACGCACGCATGCGTTGTCGTCGTTGAGATTTATTCTTTCTTCTATTAATCCTTTATTCTGTATTGTGCCGCTGGCTGTGTCGGATGCTGTGCCACAGGGTGTGCCCTGCGGTGTTGCCACGTCACAGTGCGCGGGCTTTGTCGGCATCGTGGTTTCCACCATCTCTACCTCATCTTTCTCGTTGTCTTTCAACGCGTTGGCGACGGTATCAAACTTCATTTCCGTTTCTTTTGACTCGGTAGGCGCTGTCTCTCCTGCTGTGCCGTTCCTTGTGCCATCTGCTGTGCCGTTCCCTGTGCCGACGGCTGTGGCATCCCCTATGACACGGATGATGGTGATGCCGTTCTCCACCGTCAGTGTTATCATGTCCTTCTGTGCCATCAGGCTGAGGAAGGAGCGCACGCCCCTGACGGTCCACTGCCATCGCTTCGCGAGGGTGCGCAGCGACACCGGCCAGCAGTCTTTCTGCCAGACTACCGTCTTTCCGCTGACGGTGATGGTAGTAGGTTGTGTGGAGAATCTCACCGAGGCAACGATGTCGACCCATGCCTCAACCATACTGAATACGCGGGGCTGAAGCCATTCTTCGGAGATGAAGATGGTGCGTGGGAGTGCGATGTATCCTTTTTCCATATTTTGCGAATGCGTGACATTTACTGTTCTCACTCGCAAAATTATGGCAAAACGATACCACTGTCATGACATTTTCGTATGGACGGGCTTCGTCCTTTTAAAGATTAGTATTCCCTCATCCACCATTGTCCGGCATGCATGTCGAGGAACTCCGACTCTGTATACCACGAATAGTCATACCAATTCGTGGAATCGCCGAATTTCATTTTCTCCGATGAATACTCGAGCCAATGTGTGGAGCGCAAGATGCCACCGAGATAATGGCTATACTGCTGTTCCCTGTCCGGTTCCTGTCTCAGGATTTCAAGCATCTGCTCCGTCTTTATCCATTTCTTCTTTTCCATGCCTTTGCCTTTTGATTGTCGCAAAGATAGAAGATCAGGTGATGCCCGACAAACAATTTAGATCAAGTTAAATCTTGTTGGAAAAGATTAGATCATGAGAAACGGATTGAAAAGAGAGTTTCTTGAAATTTTGTAATAGTGTGGACACAAAAAAGGATGTTTTACATTTTTATAATTCATAATATCTTGTTTTTCACTACTGTCCGGAGAAATCTGGCCATAGATAAAGTTGACCGTCATTCTTGACATTTTTGTTATACTTGTTACGTTTGAAAATTTCGTTAATAGGCTCCTTCTCGAAGAGGACAAGTCCAATCGACTGAGCCAAAA
>JAFZVV010000017.1 GCA_017617615.1 Prevotella sp.
ATCACAGCGTGACGGTCTCACCGTCTATCAGCCGGCCCCCTTCTGAAGTCTCGTCCCCCCTCTTATATCTGTCCCCCTATGGGGGACTAAGATATGAGGGGGAGACTTCCAGAACCCCCGGAAAGAAGTATGATGTAAGAAGTAAGAAGTAAGATGTAAGAAGGGTCGGCCCACAAGGGAGAGCGAAGCGACCAAAGATATAGATGAAGATTGACGAAGTATTCTGTAATACGTTCAAGGCACTGAGGCACGAACTGGGTCATGACCGGCCACGGGACTCGAGGCCGATGTGGCAGCGCAGGCTCTCTACGGCGTCGGCGTTCTGCCGGGCGGTGGTGGCTTGCGGCTATCTGTCGGAGGAGCAGATGCGGCGGGCGGTACAGCGCTACCGGCTGGGCATGAGCCGCGACGGCGGGGTCATCTTCTGGCAGATAGACGAGCACGACGTGCTGCGCGACGGCAAGATCATGTATTACCGCGAGGACTGTCACCGCGACCACGACCGCAAGCCTACGTGGGTGTCGTATCTGCTGAAGCGCAACGGGCAGTTGCCAGAGGATTTCAAGAGCGAGCACTGCCTGTTCGGACTGCACCTGCTACAGACCCTCCCCCAGCCCCTCCCTATAGGGCGGGGAGTGGTTACCTCTTCTGCAGAAGAATCCACCAACAAGACTATTTATTCCCCTCCCTCGCAGGGAGGGGCCAGGGGTGGGTCTACAATCGCCGTGGTGGAGAGCGAGAAGACTGCAATCATCATGTCGGAGGCAAAGCCCGAATATATCTGGTTGGCCACGGGCGGAAAGACAGAGTTGAACGTGGCGAAACTCAGGCCGCTGGCAGGCCGCAAGGTCATCCTCTTCCCCGATACCGACGAGACGGGTGAGACCTACCGCGAGTGGTACGAGGTGGCCGAGGCCGCCACCGACGTGTTCGGTCACCCCTTCACCGTCAGCAGCATCTTGGAGCAGCAAGCCACCAAGGCCCAGAAGGCCGCGAAGATCGACATCGCAGATTTGTTGTTCCCGCCTCAGAAGTATGGTGTTTAGCACCTGTAAGTATGGCACTTAGACACTGAAAGTATGATACTCTTGCAATGCATAATGCACAATTAATGAAGTTTCTATGAGAGCAATGACGAAACAACAGCTGGCGGACAGCGCGGGCGTCACCACGAAGACTCTGATGAGTTGGTGCGGGCCTTTCCTGAAGGAACTGGAGACGATGGGCATGCAGCCCCACATGAAGGTGCTGCCGCCCCACATCGTCCGCTTCATCACCGAAAAGTTCTGCATCGACGTGGGGGAGTAAATGAACAGTAGAGTATATAAATTGTTAAATAATGAAAGAAATTACCGAAATAATTCCCGTATTTGGGAATATTTTTGTAATTTTGCCGCAAAAATATAGTTGAACTATGCAAATTATCTTTGACGATAAGGATTTGGAAGAGCTCATCACGACGGGACGCAACAGCAAGTACAAGAAGTATACCCGCAACAAAAAGTTTATGAAGGCACTCGCCACTGCATATAACTATTTGCGCTTATCTGAACATGCCAGCGACCTCCGTTCCATCTCTTTCCTCCACTATGAACAACTTACAGGAACCAATGGCAAGAGTTCCATCCGGGTTGTCAACGGAATGGTGGAGCGCATACTCTTCCGCGAGTTTGACGGCGGCATTAGAATAACAGTTTTAAGTTTAGACGATACTCACTATGGCAACAAGAAATGAAAACCCTGCACCTTTCATGGCAGTTCATCCTGGAATGATGATCAAGCCTGAACTTGACGAGCGTGGTATTAGCCAGAAAGAATTTGCCAAGATGCTTGGCACACAGCCCTCACATCTGAGCGAGGTGCTTAATGGGAAGCGTGCTCTCACAACAGAATTGGCTGTGAAGATCGAGAATGCTATCGGACTTCCTGCAAAGATCCTGCTGTCTGCCCAGACGCAGTACGAACTGGAATCGACAGTTGAAGACAACCAGCACGAAACCGTGGCAGTCACTATTCCGGTCCGCGACCGCAACCTTCTGCAAGAGTTAGTTCGCAAATTCGGCTGGGCTTGCGTTTTTTGAATATGGCACAGATAGACGAATTCTTCTTTGACACCAACCGCGTGGAGGGCATCACAGAGGCCGACTACGAGCGGGCAAAGCCATACGTGGAGGCGGCGCAGGCTTTCGCGCAATCGACCTACCAGAGCATCTACATCATCGACTATTTCCGCAAGAACTTCCTCTATGTGTCGGACAATCCGCTCTTCCTCTGCGGCCACACCGCCGAAGAGGTGCGACAGATGGGCTACGGCTTCTACATCAACAACGTGCCTGCCGACGAACAGCCGATGCTCACCGAACTGAACCGTGCAGGCTTCCGTGCCTTCGACGATGTGCCGATGGACGACCGCCGACGCTGCGTGATGTCCTACGACTTCCACATCCTCACCTCGGACCGTCCGCTGCTCATCAACCACAAGATTACGCCCCTCGTGCTCACTGCCGACGGTCGTGCCTGGCTCGCCCTCTGCACCGTCTCGCTCTCATCGCACAAGGAGGCCGGGCAGATACGTTTCCGCATTCTGGGGCAGAGCGGCTACCGCCAGTATTCGCTCACCGCCCACCGCTGGCAACCCTGCGAGGGCGTCACGCTCACCCCCGAGGAGAAGCAGGTGCTGACCCTCTCGGCACAGGGCTACACCATGAAGGAGATCAGCGACCACATCTGCCGCTCGTTTGATACGGTGAAGTTCTACCGCCGCCAACTCTTCGAGAAACTTGACGTCGCCAACATCACCGAGGCCATCGCCTTTGCCACCAACTACGGCCTTTTGTAAGCCTCACGCCACAGTCATTCCCCCGATTTTAACATCTTTTGTTACCCAAATGGGTAATTTTTCATCCCCGCGATGCAGAATTACCCATTTGGGTAGTGGATTTATTTTGCGGATTCATTTTCTTTGCAGCAAAAATTCGTAAAAGATATGAAAAGAGTGATTCTTTTTTCAGTAATGTGCCTTGTGGCGATAGTCTCGAATGCACAAGGTATTAGCGGTCGGGTGATTGACGAGCAGTCGCAGCCCATGCCATTTGCCAACGTCGTGCTCGTCAACCGTGCCGATTCCGCTTTCATCGCAGGAACCATGACCAAGGACGACGGAACATTCAGCATCAGCACCGACAAACAAGATGGTCTGCTGAAAGTGACAAGCGTTGGATATACGACAAAGTATCTTGACGCACGGACGGGCAATGTGGGCGACATCCAGATGCAACCCGACGATCAGACACTTGGCGAGGTCGTAGTGAAAGGCTCTCGCCCACAATACAAGATGACCACGGGTGGAATGACCGTTGATATTCAGAACTCGCTGCTGAAGGATGTGGGTACGGCTGACAATGTGCTCTCGATGCTGCCACGGGTACAAGGCGAGGACGGCAACTTTACCGTTTTCTCCAAGGGTACGCCCGAAATCTACATCAACAATAAGAAGGTGCAAAACGCACGGGAACTGAAACAACTGAAATCGACTGACATCAAGAGCGTGGACATCATCACCTCACCCGGTGCCAAGTACAATGCCGAGGTCGGTGCCGTCATCCGAATCAAAACCATCCGACGGCAAGGTGACGGCGTGAGTGTGGAGGCATACAGCCAAGTGAAGTATAACGAGAAGTGGACGACCTACGACGATGCCACGGTAAAATATCGCACGGGCGGTTTGGAAGTGTTCGGAAACATGATGATCAATAACGGCAACCATTCCGAGGACAATACAGTAACGACTGACATCCGGGCAAACGGTAATCACGTAAAAATCATACAAATATGTCCCAACAACTTCTGGTACACCATGCTTGGCGGACAGATAGGAGCCAGTTACGACTTCAACGATGACAATTCTATCGGTTTCTCCTATACTTTAAGCGGCTCGCTCTATGAGGGTGGAACGGTTCAGGCACAGCAGACCATCACACGAAACAACGCCCTCGAAGGAATGGTTGACCAATTTATTGAAATGAATATAAGTGACCGCCCGCAGCATGAGGCAAACATCTACTATGTGGGTAAGGCCGGGAAACTCGGCATTGACTTCAACGGTTCGTGGATATGGAAGAAAAACGTGCGCGACCAGGCATCCTTTGAACATAGTCTGCAACTGGCCGACCGTACCGTGACTACCCACAACGAGAACCGCAACCACATGTTGGCAGGAAAACTGGTGCTGATCTATCCGATATGGAAAGGCGAACTGAGTGCTGGCACGGAAATGTCACGTTCCAACAGCCACGGTATCTATAGTAATGTGGAGCAAGTGGTGTCTCCGTCCAATGATGAAATCAAGGAAAGCAATGTATCGGGATTTGCCGAATACAAGTTGAAGTTGGGTGATTGGAGTCTCAACGGCGGACTACGTTACGAGGCCGTTA
>JAFZVV010000003.1 GCA_017617615.1 Prevotella sp.
ATTGGAGAATTTGATTATATCCCGAATTGAAGAATTAGAGAATAATTATAGGGTAAAGCAGAAAAAATCGATAATTCGATAATTCGGGATGAACTTGTTGCTTTTATCCCGAATTGGAGAATTTGATTATATCCCGAATTGGAGAATTAGAGAATAATTATAGGGTAAAGCAGAAAAAATCGATAATTCGATAATTCGGGATGAACTTATTGCTTTTATCCCGAATTTAGGAATTAAAGAATAATTATTTAGGTGAAATTGAAAAATTCGATAATTCGGGATGAATAACTTGTTAGTTTCGTGAGCATGAAAAAAGCCGCCAGATTCGATTTGAACCTGGCGGCTTATTTACTTGCAGCGAACTGCTTTACTTCACTTTGTCGACGATGGCCTTGAAAGCCTCGGGATTGTTGATGGCGAGGTCGGCGAGCACCTTGCGGTTGATCTCGATACCGGCCTTGTTGAGTGCGCCCATGAGCTGTGAGTAGCTCATGCCATTGAGGCGAGCGGCAGCGTTGATACGCTGAATCCAGAGCGCACGGAACGTGCGTTTCTTGTTGCGGCGGTCACGATAGGCGTAGGTGAGACCCTTCTCCCATGTGTTCTTTGCAACGGTCCAAACATTCTTACGGGCACCAAAGTAACCCCTTGTAAGTTTAAGAATTCTCTTTCTCTTTGCTCTTGAAGCAACGTGGTTTACTGATCTTGGCATAGTTTTTTTCCTTTAAAATGTTTGACTTGAATTAACGCAGACAAAGGAGATCACGAACCTGCTTGAGGTTGCTGCGGTCAACAATTGTCTGATGGACCAGATTACGCTTTTGCTTCTTCGTCTTCTTCGTGAGAATGTGACTGTGGTAAGCATGATGTCTCTTGATCTTACCTGTACCGGTGAAACGGAATCTCTTCTTGGCACCGGAGTTTGTCTTTACTTTTGGCATTTTTTTTGTTATTTAGTTGTTTATTATACAGTGGCAACGCATATACCCGGCGTTACGCACTTCAGTCATTGTTTTCTGTCAATTTCTTCAAGGCCTCCTCGCTGATCTTCGCGTTGGCGAGCAACCCGCCACCTGCGGGCTCACTGGCCTCTTCTTCGGCCTCCTTAGCCTTGCGGGCAGCCTCCTTGGCTTCTGCCTCGCGCTTCTCGCGGTCCATCTTCTGCTGGCTCTTCTTGGCAACACCCGCCTTCTTCGGCGCGATGAAGATGGCCATCTTCTTACCTTCGAGCTGTGGCAACTGCTCTACCTTTCCGTATTCCTCGAGGTCGTTGGCGAAACGCAGCAAGAGCACCTCGCCCTGTTCCTTGAAGAGGATGGAGCGCCCGCGGAAGAACACGTAGGCACGCACCTTGTTGCCGTCGGTCAGGAATTCCTTGGCGTGCTTCAGTTTGAAGTTGTAGTCGTTCTCGCCCGTCTGGGGTCCGAAGCGAATCTCCTTCACCTCCACCTTCACCTGCTTGGCCTTCATCTCCTTGGCCCGTTTCTTCTGCTGGTAAAGGAATTTGGAGTAGTCGATGAGACGACAGACCGGTGGTTGTGCGTTGGGAGAGATTTCTACCAGGTCGACACCCTTCTGTCGGGCCAGGTCAAGGGCCTGTCGGGTGGGCATGACGGTAGCGCCATCGTCGCCGACGACACGCACTTCTCTCACGCGAATTTGCTCGTTAACACGGTACTGATTGGTCTTTTTGTCGTTCTTCATTCAACATTTTTATGATAAGCGGCTGCAAAGTTACGATAAATTAGACAATTAGCAAAATTATTTGAGAAAAAAAATTTTTATGGTTTGGGGGAAAGAGAAACAATGAGAGAAACATTGTTACCGACGGCATGACACTCCTTTCTTTCCTTGATATTGTTTTCTGTTCACTTCCTTGATGAAATGAAAAGGGGCTCTTCAAAATGAAGTGCCCCCAAGTTTTTCGTTTTCAGTAGAACCCTATTCAGTCATTCGGGTTAATTATTCTTCAGCCCAAACGTCTATTTTATTGACATCTGCACCTTGGTCGCCGTCGTTGTCTTGTCCGCCCCATCCTATGTCCGAGCCATTGCCCAAGTCACCGATGACTGTGTTTGCCATTATAGGCTCAGTTCTCATTGCTCTAAATTTGCAAGTGGGGTTGATATATGTTTTTTTCATCTTTTTCTGCGTTATTATTGTTAAACTTCTCATTTCACAACCACTTTCTTATTGTTCACGATATAGACACCTTTTGGCAAGTCGTTCATTACATTTTCTGCACGACCCATAAATGTGCCATTCACGTTATAGACATTGCCGCTCAAAATCTCTTTTCCATTGACGATGATACCTTCGATGGATGTTTCTTCTCCGTCAATCATGAAGGAAATGTTGGTATCAGCTGTCTTATATTCATACTCATCTATTTTGAAATAAGCCCGGAAAGCGTTGATTTTTGTGTCGCCTTTGGATACAAAGAAATTGTTGTCGCGGAGGAACAAACAGTTTGCTGGAATTTTTCCTGCACGAAGGGTTCCTATCACACTGGATTTATTATCACGTTCTACAATGGCATTATCTTCATCGGCGTCAACCATCACTTCATCAACGGAGAATTCATCCAAGCTTTTATCTGTCTTGATGAGATAAGGAGTATTGTTGTCCAAGCCTTGACTGAGGGCGTCAACAGTTTCGAATTTCATCACATATTGCTGCTTTTCGTTGATACTGTATCCTTGGTATTCAGCCACCTTGACGTTATTCCCAAAAACATCGGCCACCTGTTCATCAGAGAGGTCGAACGGCAGGGTTAGGGTGGACCAGGTGTCGGCTTTGATGGTGCGCTTAACTACTACATCTTCGGGCGCTGAGGAGCTAACGGGCAGATCGGTTGCAGTGTCAAGAAGTAATCTCCTGCTGTAAGGAATGACATTGTAAGTGATGGTTGCAGGGCCGTATTCAACTTGATTTCCGGCAGAAAATACTATCTTCGTTGTCGTAACAGAATATTCACCTATTTCGCAATCATCGTCAGCGGAGATGAAGAATGAGCAAAGTTCAATACCCTCACCTATAGGCATTGGAGTAGAGGGTATCTGATAACCCAAAATTACTGATTTTCCGTCTGACGGACGTCTGTCATTAATATCAATCATCATATCCGGATTGTTTGCTGCGACGACAGGCCCCAAAACTGCATCGGTAAGATGGAGTCCATCGGGTAAAACGAATTCTATTTGGAAACCTGTATTATTCTCACTTCCATCAGCATCGTAGCACATGGTGACTTTGGCAGATTTGCCTTGCATCACATCTACTTCATCTACCGTGAAATACACGCCTTCCCTGCCGGAAGAGATGACATTGTAAGTGATGGTTTTAGGCTCGAATTCAACTCCATTTCCGGCAGCAAATTCTATCTTCGTTGTCGTAACAGGATATTCACCTAATTCGCAATCATCGTCAGCAGAGATGAAGAATGAGCAAAGTTCAATTCCTTCACCTATAGGCATTGGAGTTAAGGCTATCTGAGAACCCATAATTATTGATTTTCCGTCTGACGAACGTCTGTCAGTAAAACGAATCTTCATTTCCGGATTGTTTGCTGCGATGTCAGGCCCCAAAACTGCATCGGTAAGATGGAGTCCATCGGGTAAAACGAATTCTATTTGGAAACCTTTATATTCCTTACTTCCATAAGCATCGTAGCACATGGTGACTTTGGCAGATTTGCCTGGCATCACATCTACTTCATCTACCGTGAAATACACGTCGTCCGCAATCGCCTTGTTACCTGCGATAACAAAGAGACCAATTAAAAGCAATAGTAGTCTATGTTTCATAGCTTGTATTAGGTAAAAAATGTTATTAGAATAATTACTTGCAGTTTTTCATATATTTTTCACAAAGATAGAGAAATTTCGGAGAACCACAAAACAATTCGGGAGTTAATTTCGGGAATTAATGTTAAATATCATACCTATCTTTTAGTGGTCTTGCACTTTGGCCAATCCATGATGAAACGACCATATGATATTTTCCCCAATGATATCATTCTGGATATCATATTGAGTAGCCCGACATCATGCCACAGGGGAGACACTGCGGTGCCTCCCCTGTTGGTATATTGGAGTGAATACGGTATCAGTCTTGTGGCTCGATGTTGGTGGCCTCGAGCATCTCTTCCACCTCGGCATTGACGCGGTCGGCAAACTCCTGCATGGTCATGGTAGCCTGTTCGCCACCACCCTGCTTGCGCATGGAGACGAGACCCTCGGCAGACTCCTTCTCGCCCACGATGACCATATAGGGCACGCGCTTGAGCTCGTTGTCGCGGATCTTGCGGCCAATCTTTTCGTTGCGGTCGTCGATGACGGCACGCACGCCCTGAGCATCGAAGAAACGACACACCTCACGGGCATAGTCGTTGAACTTCTCCGAGATGGGCAGGATAGCCACCTGGTCGGGTGTGAGCCAGAGCGGGAAATGTCCGGCGGTATGCTCGATGAGCACGGCGGTGAAGCGCTCCATCGACCCGAAGGGTGCACGGTGCACCATCACCGGTGTCTGCTTGGAGTTGTCTTCGGCGGTATATTCGAGTTTGAAGCGTTGTGGCAGGTTGTAGTCGACCTGGATGGTGCCCAGCTGCCAGCGTCGACCGATGGCATCCTTCACCATGAAGTCGAGTTTCGGTCCGTAGAAAGCAGCCTCGCCATATTCGATTTTCGCGTCGAGGCCTTTCTCCTTACAAGCGTCTATGATAGCCTGCTCGCTCTCGTGCCACACCTCGTCGCTACCGATGTATTTCTCGGTGTCCTTGGGGTCGCGAAGCGAAATCTGTGCCTCGAAGTTGTCGAAGTTGAAGATTTTGAACACAGCCTGGATGATGTCCATCACACGGAGGAACTCCCCTTTCACCTGGTCGGGACGGCAGAAGATATGGGCATCGTCCTGGGTGAACGAGCGTACGCGGGTAAGACCATGCAGCTCACCGCTCTTCTCATATCGGTAGACGGTGCCGAACTCCGCGATGCGCAGGGGCAGGTCCTTGTACGAACGCGGTTTCATGGCGAACACCTCGCAGTGGTGCGGGCAGTTCATCGGCTTGAGCATATACTCCTCGTCCTCCTCGGGAGTGTGGATGGGCTGGAAGGAGTCTTTGCCGTAGTGGGCATAGTGTCCGGAAGTGACATAGAGGTTCTTGCTGCCGATATGCGGCGTGATGACCTCCTGATAGCCGAACTTCTTCTGTATCTTGCGCAGCATGTCCTGCAGACGCAGGCGCAGGTCGGTGCCTTTGGGCAGCCAAATAGGCAGTCCCCTACCCACGCGCTCGGAGAACATGAATAGTTCCATCTCCTTGCCAATCTTGCGGTGGTCGCGCTTCTTGGCCTCCTCGAGCATGACGAGGTATTCGTCGAGCATCTTCTTCTTCGGGAACGAGATGCCGTAGATACGTGTCATCTGCTCACGCTTGGCATCGCCACGCCAGAAAGCACCGGCGGCACTGGTGATTTTCAGCGCCTTGATGGCACCTGTGGAGACGAGGTGCGGTCCGCGGCAGAGGTCGGTGAAAGCCCCCTGTGTATAGGTAGAGATGGTGCCGTCTTCGAGGTCGAGGTCGATATGCTCGCACTTGTACTCCTGTCCGGCTGCCTTGAAGTCGCGCAGGGCGTCGGCCTTGGAGATATCATGGCGCACCACCGGTTCGTCTTTCCTTGCCAGTTCCATCATCTTTGCCTCGATCTTGGGGAAGTCGTTCTCGGAGATGACATCACCCTCCTTGGGCATCACGTCGTAGAAGAACCCGTTCTCCACGGCCGGTCCGAAGCCGAACTGTATGCCTGGGTAGAGTTCTTGCAGCGCTTCTGCCAACAAGTGTGCGCTGGTGTGCCAAAATGTGTGTTTTCCCTCCTCATCTTCAAACTTGTAAAGGGCGATGGTGGCATCGCTGAGGATGGGTCGGTTGAGTTCCACTGTCTCACCATTTACCCCGCAAGATACAACGTTGCGAGCGAGAGCCGGTGAGATGCTCTCGGCGATTTGAAGACCGGTGACACCCTGTTCGAACTCACGCACAGTGCCATCGGGGAATGTGATTTTTATCATAACAAATTGAACAAATATTTGTGAATATAGATAATTGGGGACAAAGGTAGTGAAAACCGAGCGCAATGCGAAATAAATAACGAAGTTTTTATTTCCATTGCCGAGGTGCAGCCTACCTTCGCCGCGAAGCGGCAAAGTACGATTAAGTGAGCGAAAAGCCAAATTTTGGAGCAGCGAAAGCAAAGATATGCTTGCATATTTTTGCTAAGTCGTGACAAAATATGCTTTTCCGAACGGGAGTACCTCGGCGAAGCCAAAGTTAGTGCAAACCGAGCGGAAAACAAAACAAAAACCGTTTTTTTGTTTTGTTTTCCCGAGGTGCAGCCTAACTTCGCAGCGAAGCGGCAAAGGTACGAATTAGCGAGTGGAAAGCAAAACAAAAATCGAAGATTTTGTTTTCTTTCCCGAGTAACGAATTGGGCAACACACTAAATGATGCCCCGAATAACGTTTTTTCCAAGCCTACGGCTTGGGGGTTCCAACCCATCCCACCTTCCCTTCATAAGGGAAGGCCTCGACCCACCCCCCGTCCCCCGCCCTCTCCAGGGCGGAGGCTCAACCGCCCTACTCGGGCTCGGTCACTATGGTACTGCTCCCGAAGGTAGGTCGCAGGGAGATTTTTTACGCAACAGAGTTGCGATAGTTTGTGTTCGCTGCGCTCACCTTGGATAACAATGCTGATGACAACTACGTCATTATTATTTGTTATATGATAGCAACGAATAAAGCGTGAAGGTCTTCAAGACCTTTCGGACCTTAAAGTCGTGGGAAGGGGAAAATGGAATCTACTGCGAATATTTCTTGATCATGCCATAGGCGCTGTAGATGCCCAGTTCGCCCGCGCGGCTCAGGTCGTTGATTCCCTCCTCTTTCTTTCCCGACTTGATGCGTGCCAGTCCGCGGTTATAGTATGCCTCGGCAATGTTGGCATTGTGGTTGATGGCACTGGAGAAGTCGGCGATGGCCTGGTCGTAGTTGTCTTGCGCGAGATAGAGGTTTCCCCTGTCGTAGAAGACATAAGCGTTGGTGGAATCGGCCTGTAGCACCCGTGTAAGATCGTCGATGGCACTGGCTTCCTTGATTTGCGTGTCGGTGGTCTTGGCCACGCTCATCTCGTTGAGGCGTGCCGTGCACACCGCCCTCTGCCACAATGCCAGCGCGTCGGCGGGGTCGATGCCCAGACAAGTGTTCAGGTCGTCGACGGCCTCGCCGAAGTTCTGCACCACGGTATACGCCACGGCACGTTGCAGCAACAGTGCCCTTGTGGTACGCATGTCGTGCGTCTGTTGCAGGTCGGCAGAGAGAGAGTCGATGATGCTGAACACCGCCGTCGACTGCTGTTCGCTGAGCGTATTAGGGTTGCATGTGAGGTACACCCTGTGGCGAGGTTTCTCTTTCTGGTTGAACGTCTCCACGAGCGGGTCGAAGACCTGGTAGGACTTGATGAGGTTTCCGTATCTGACGAAGGAGAGGTGGTACATCGGCATCTCCTCGACCTCGACCTTACGGTGCTGCACCTTTCCGCGGTAGACATTCTCGTACTCGAACACATACTCATGCTCTACCGTCTCCTCGTCTTCCACCACAATCTGGTTGTATTTGCTCATGTCGATTTCGCTCTTCTTCCTCGTCTGCCTGATCTGGCTGAGGGTCCAGCGGGGCTGGATGCCGATATGCTTGTCCATCTGCGCCTTGAAGATACGGAACTCGTCGAGTTCGGCCTGGTTGGTCATCCCCAGCCTGCGGTAGCATTCCGCACGGTTGGACAGTCCTATCCAGAAGTTGGGATATTGGTCGATGACCTTGGTATAGTCGCGTATGGCCCCGCGCAGGTCGCCCGTCTTGTGCAGCAGCTGTGCCCTGTTGTAGATAGCCATCACGTTGTTGGGTTCCATGCGTATCACATAGTCGAAGTCGGTGATGGCACGGTTGTAGTCGCCCACCTGCACGCGCAGGATACCACGGTTGTAATGGGCGAGGAAGTTGTCGGGGTCGAGTTCGAGCGCCGTGTCGTAGTCGGCCATCGCCCCCCTGAGGTTATTGGTATTGAGCCGGCAGATGGCGCGGTTGAGGTAGTTGCCCACCAGCTTTGGTCTGAGGTGTATCACGCGGCTGAGGTGTTCGTCGGCCTCCTTCCAGTTCTGCCTGGAGAGGCTGATGTTCGCCCTGACCATCCACATCTCCACGTCATAGGGGTCGTGTTCGAGTGCCTTGTCGAGCCAGACGGCAGCCTGCGTAGTGTCTTTCTGCACGAGGTAGACGCCCGCCTTTACGGAGTATGCCCTTGCGTTCTTGCTCCATTTGCTGATGATGGTGTCGAGGTCGAGGTGCACCTGGTCGTAGTCTTTGAGTTCGAGTCGGCAGAGCATGCGGTTGAACCAGAAGTTCTGTGCCGACGGGTCGTCTTTCAGCGCACGGTCGTAGTCGGCGATGGCATCCTCGAACTTCTTCAGGCGTATGCGGCAAAGCCCCCTCAACTCATACATGCCGGTGACGTAGGGATTGAGCGCGATGGCCTCGGTGCAGTCTTTCTCTGCCCCGGCGAAATCGTCGAGGTAGAATTTTGCCACCCCTCTGTAGAACCATGGTTCGTAGAGATAGGGCTTTGAGTCGATGGCGCGGTTGAAGTGCTGTATGGCGAGCACGTAGTCCTCATAATACAATGCACTTCTTCCACTCAGTATCAGCCTGTCGACATTGAACTGTGCCGCGGCGAAGAGTGGAAGAAGAGCCAACGAGAGTAGTACTACGCGCCTCATCATATCATGCGATAAGGGTGGTGCTGGTGATTATTTCTGTGGGGCGGCCTTGGTGCGGTATCCACAACGGTAGCGTCCTTGTAACAAGGCCTTGAGCTTGCTCTTGATCATCTGCTTGCGGAACGCGGAGATGCGGTCGACGAACACCTTGCCGTCGAGGTGGTCGAACTCATGCTGCATCACCCGTGCCAGATAGCCGTCTACCCACTCGTCGTGCGGTGTCCTGTCGGCATCCTCGTAGGTCACCCTGATGCGTGTGGGGCGTGTCACCTTCTCATGGATGCCGGGTAGGCTGAGGCATCCCTCCTCCAGGGTGTCGGTCTCGGTGTCGTCGTATTCCACGATATGGGGGTTGATGAAAGCCTTGCGAAAGCCCTTGTACTCGGGCATATCGTCGGCAAGCACGTTGAGGTCGATGACCACCACGCGGATGTCTTTTCCCACCTGTGGTGCAGCCAATCCGATGCCCTCCGACTCATCAAGCGTGAGGAACATATCGTCGATGAGTTGCGGCAACTGCTCGTAGTCCTGCGGTATGTCCTTGGCCACCTTTCTCAGCACGGGTTGACCATATATATAAATAGGTAAAATCATTTCTTTACAAGTTTCGCATTCGCTCAACTTACGGAAGGAAAGGGATGTTATAAGGAAGTTAAAGGGAAGTTAAAGGGACATATGCCCTCTTTATGACCTTTGGGGGGATTATTATCCTTATCCGTATGGCTTTTACCCTACTTCATACCATCATTTTCCTTCTGGTGAAAGTTGAGTTATTTCTTTTTCGATTCCAGATAACTTTGTAGAATAATCGTGGCACTGATCTCGTCGACCAGTGCCTTGTCGCGGCGCGCTTTCTGTCGCAGTCCGCCATCAATCATCGCCCTGTGGGCGAGTACCGACGTGAACCGTTCGTCGACGAGTTCGACGGGGATATGCGGATAGGTCTTCCTGAACTTCCCCACGAAAGCGTTGACGCGCCCCATGTTCTCGCTCGGCAGTCCGTTGGTCTGCCGTGGCTCCCCCACGATGACGCGTTCCACCTCCTCTTTTTTGAGGTAGGCATCGAGCCATTCGAAAAGCTCAAACGTAGAGACAGTCGCCAATCCGCCTGCAATAATCTGCAGCGGATCGGTGACTGCCAATCCTGTACGTTTCTTTCCGTAGTCTATGGACAGAATCCTCGCCACGGCTTAATAACCGTAATAGAGGAGCCAAGCGTCGGGATAAGTCTCCCTGAGTCGTGTGCGGCTCTGCACGGCGCTCGACTTGTCGGAGAACGTGGAAGCCACGACACGGAACATGTTGCGGTTGGAGTTGTAAGCCAACTGTGCGTCATATCCGGCAGCACGGAGACGCTGTACCAGATTCTCGGCATTCGACTTCACGGAGAACGACCCTACGACCACGCTGTAGGCCTTGAGTCCTGAGCCACTGACCACCTGCAGGTCTTGTTCTGTGCGCACGGGCACGTTGTCGGAATTGTCGGACACGCTGGGTGCGGTAGCGGGTGTCTCTACGAAAGGCGTAACCACTGGAGTGTCATCGTAGCCAGAGGAAGCGGTGGTAGCGGTGGCTTCACCAGCATTTGCGGCATCGTAAGCCTTACGGTATGCACTTTCCTTGCTCTTACAACTGCCAAGCGCCAGGATCATGCAAAGTCCTGCGCATAAAACCAAGTATTTCTTCATGTGTTTTGAAATTATTGATGATTGAATAAATAAAAGTCACATATTTCTATTTGTGTGCGAAATTACACAAATTCAGCCAAAAACAGCAGTTAGAAGTCTATAAAGTTTGTTAAATGAACAAAATACAACATTTTTAACAAAAAAACATATTTCAAATGGTTCGCCTTTGGAAAAGTTTTATTATATTTGCTATCTGAAATGGAGTTCCTGTCGCAGGGCATCTCCATTGCAAGGGATTCAATCTTCAAACATTAATTTATACAACCAAAACCGTTATCATCATGAAACAATTAAGTTTGTTCGGCGCTTTCATTGGTGGCGCCATTGCCGGAGCAGCCCTTGGTCTTCTCATGGCACCAGAGAAGGGCACCGACACCCGCACGAAGATTTCCGACACCGTGTCTGATTTCTGCAAGAAGCACAATCTGAACATTTCGCGCAAGGACATGGAAGACCTTGTAGACGACATCAAGGATGCCGCCGCCGAGGCAGTCGACTAATCTCCATACCTTCATTATCCTATGATCTCCAGCGACAAGAACATTGAGACGATAGCGCAGTTGGCGGAGTCGTTGAAGCATTATGTAGGCGTGCAGTCGGAGTATGTGAAGCTCGACATCATCGAGAAGGTGGTGCGACTTCTCACGCTCACTGCCATGGCACTCGTCGTGGTGCTCGCGCTGATGCTGATGCTCATCTACCTCTCGTTTGCCGCTGCCTATGCCCTTGCCCCGCTTACGGGCATGGTAGGTGCTTTCTGTATTGTCGCCGGAGTATATTTGTTGCTGCTCATTCTCTTTGTCATCAACAGGCGCAAGTGGGTTGAGAAGCCCCTTGTCAAGTTCTTAGCCGACCTATTACTCAATTCCTGATTATGATTCCTGACCAGCCTTTGTTACAATACAAGTCACTCGATGATATCCGCGCAAGGAAAGAACAACTTCGCAGGGAACTTCGTCAAGACAACCATTCTATGAAAACACAGTGGAACACCTTGTTCCATAAGGAAGAGAGCAATTTACCCTCACATCGTTTTGCCAACGTCATGTCGACGAGCATGTCGGTATTCGACGGACTTATCCTGGCATGGAAACTCTACAACCGCATGGGCAACAAGAACCGCAAAGTGAAGAAGAGCAAGAACAGAAGCATCCTTTCCGCACTTTTCTCCAGATAAGGCAGAAAACGACGCCACACGAAGGCATCCCGTCACAGGGGTGCCTTCGTGCGTTTGTAGGGGTGAGAGGAAAGAGATTTCCCTGGGGAATCTGAGTAATCGCACAGGGAAAATCCCCAAAATTCTTAAAAAGTAACAGCAAATCGTTAAATAAAGTTACAAATTGACATTTTTCTGCCAAAAATTTTGCGAATCGGAAAAATCGTCATACTTTTGTGGTGTGTTTTTCATAGTATTAGATTTAAGGTTAACAAAAGGTTGGAGTACGGCGGTACTCCTTTTTTTTGTGCCTTCACTTTTTTGCCGTTTCTCCAGAGAGCGGATTTTTATTCATCACGAATTGAAGAATTAGCGAATTATCGCCTTATGAATGAATACCATAATTCAAGTTTCGCATTCGCTCAACTATCGAAAGCGATACCATACAAGAAACCTATCCTATTTCCACTACCTGCCCGTCGTAAGCCAGCTGCATGCCCTCGGGCAGATGTGCATTGACTTCGTCGTGCAGCCCCATCTTGTGCGTGCAGTGGATGAAGAAAGTCTGCCTGGCTCCTACGCGCCGGGCGAAGTTCACGGCATCGTCGAGCAACTGATGTGAGTGGTGAGGTTTCTCCTTCCGCAGCGCATTGACCACCAGCGTCTCTGTACCCTCGAGATAAGGCAGTTCATCTTCGTCGATGGTCTTCATGTCGGTGATATAGGCCAGTTTTCCTATCCTGAAAGCCAGGATGGGCATTTTTCCATGCATCACCACGAAAGGTATGATGTCGAGGTCGCCGATGTGAATAGGTACATGCGGCGTGACGACATGCAGCGAAAGATGCGGAACACCGGGATAGAGGTGTTCGGCAAAACAATAAGGGAAGTTGTGTCTCACTCCCTTTGCGGTGGCCTCATCGGTATAGACGTCTACCGGCCGGGTGAGGCAGAAAGGCCTGATATCATCGATTCCCCCCACATGGTCGTAATGGATATGCGTGAGGAGCACTCCGTCGAAGGGCTTGAACTCGAAGGGCAGGATTTGCTGGCGGAAGTCGGGTCCACAGTCGATGAGCACCCTTGTCGTCTCCGTCTCTACCAATGCCGAGCACCGCAGCCTTTTGTCGTGTGGGTCTTTGCTCCGGCACACCTCACAGTCGCACCCGATATAGGGAACGCCTGCCGACGTGCCAGTGCCAAGGAAAGTGAGTCGCATGATATCGTTGTACGGTCTAAATGATGTTCACCTCGGAATGAATCTCTATGCCGAATTTGCGGAGCACGTCATTCCTCACCGTCTCACACAACCTGAGCACCTCTTCGCCAGTGGCACCGCCCTTGTTCACCAATACCAGGGCCTGCCTTTGGTGCACCCCTGCCCTACCGAGCGTGCGGCCTTTCCAGCCACACTGTTCGATAAGCCATCCTGCCGGCACCTTCTCGTGCCCATCGTCGATGGTGTAATGCGGCATTCCGGGATATTCGGCAGCCAACTGCTCGTATTTCTCCCTGCTCACCACGGGATTGACGAAGAAACTGCCGGCGTTGCCCTCCACCTTCGGATCGGGTAGTTTGGCGTTGCGTATGTCGATGATGACCTGCCTCAGTTGGGCGGCATCGGGCTGTGAGATGCCCCTTTCCTCGAGTTGCGCGCGGATATTCCCGTAGTCGAGGCGTGGATGGAAAGTCTTGCTGAGCCGGTAGGTAACGGCGGTGATGAAGAAGCGCTGGTGCCACTCGTGCTTGAAGCGGCTGTCGCGGTAGCCATACGCGCATTCGGATGCCGGTATGACCACCTGCTCTCCCGTATCGGTCGCCACGGCCTCGATGCTGAGGATGATGTCCTTTGCCTCTGCGCCGTACGCCCCGATGTTCTGCACTGCCGATGCCCCTACATCGCCGGGGATGAGCGACAGGTTCTCCGCACCATGCCATCCCTGTGCCACGCATCGTGTCACGACATCGTCCCACACCTCGCCCGAACCGCATCGTAGCCACACCTCGTCATCGTGCTCCTCGACCTCCATCCCCTTGATCGCCGACCGCACCACCACGCCCGGGAAATCGGCGGTGAGCAACAGGTTGCTCCCCCCTCCGATGATGAGCATCGGACGGTCGTCGTCGGTAAGTGAAGGGAAGAATGTGGTGGCCTCCTCAGGCGTTTCTATTTCCACGAATCGCCTGCAAGCAGCATGTATGCCAAAGGTGTTGTTCCCTGACAGGTCGTAGTTCAGAAAGTCTTTCATAGGAATATCAGTTGACGAGTTTCACGAGTTTCCATTTCCCGTCGACCTGCCGGAATGTCATCTCCGACTCCAGTCCGTTGGAAATGCCCCTGACGACGAACAGCTTCTGCTTGCTGCGGGTATACTTCTGTCCGTAGATGATATTGTAGATAAAGTCGCCAGGCAAGACAGGAGGTCTGAACTCCTCCCACTGATCGGGATGGAACACCCCCTCTATCATCGTGAAGTCATCGTCGGGGTCGGGCAGGATGGTGCTCACGGTCTCGTCGAGGCTCTCTACCTGGAACACCGAGTCGGTAGCAAATTTCTCATAGAAGGAGAGGAACGACCTGTTCGGGCTCTGCGCCGTGGTGTTGCGCCGTATTTCGGTGAGCATCCACTGTCCGTTCTCCCTGTTGAAGATATGCTGTTCCACCGACTGCTGCGCGAGGAAAATCTTCTCCACCACCACGCTGTCGAGGTCGGTCTTCTTCGGCAGTTCCAACTGGCTCTCGTCGTCGAGGATGAGGGTATAGAATTCCTGCTTCATGAAGAACTTCTCCATTTGCCACTCCTTGCGGTCGATAGTCGACACGTTGTCACCTTCCACCACCTTGAGCGGGAATTTTATCCGTTCGTACTGGAGTTTCTTGTTCGCCGTAAAATTGAAGAGGAAATCGTCGAAGAGCTCGTCGGCCGACTTGGGCATCGGCGTGGCGGAGATGAGGCTGTCCATCGCGTCTTCGGGTACGGTGTCGGCAATGACAATAGTGTCGATGGGGACTACGGTATCGATAGGTTCGGGGGTGTCGACCACTATAGTCTCAGGTTTCTTGTCCTTGCAGCCTACCATGAAAGTGAGCAGGCATACCATGAAGGACAAGAGAAACAGCACTTTTTTTCTCATAAAAACAGACAGTCGTCAGTTAAGCTATATAATGGCGCAAAAATACAACTTTATTTCGATATTTTTTAATATTTAAGGGAAAAATATTACCTTTGCACGAAATTTAAACCAAAGAGAAATGCTACTTGAGAAAATAGAAGCGCTCCTGAAGGAAGTGAAGGAGCTGAAAGCCTCGAATGCAGAGGAAATCGAAGCCCTGAGGCTGAAATACCTGAGCAAGAAAGGCGAGATTGCCTCGCTGATGGCCGACTTCCGCACCGTACCTGCCGAACTGAAACGTGAGGTGGGCATGAAAATCAACGAGTTGAAGCAGACCGCCACCGACCATATCAATGCGCTCCGCGAGCAGGTGTCTTCTGCCGCCGAGAGCGACGATGACCTCGACCTCACCCGCACCGCCTACCCCATCGGTCTGGGCACCCGTCATCCCATCTCTATCGTGACCAACGAGATTATCGACATTTTCCAGCGCATGGGGTTCACCCTTGCCGATGGTCCTGAGGTGGAGGACGACCTGCACGTCTTCACGAAGATGAACTTTGCTGCCGACCATCCCGCGCGCGACATGCAAGACACCTTCTTCGTGGAGACCAACCCCGACGACGTGACGAAGAATATCATCCTCCGCAGCCACACCAGTTCGGTGCAGGCCCGTGTGATGGACGTCACGCAGCCGCCCATCCGTGTCATCTGTCCTGGCCGTGTCTACCGCAACGAGGCCATCACCGCCCGTGCCCACTGTTTCTTCCACCAGATAGAGGGATTGTATATCGACAAGAACGTGTCGTTCACCGACCTGAAGCAGGTGTTGCTCACCTTTGCCCAGGAACTTTTCGGTGCCGACACGAAGATTCGCCTGCGCCCGAGTTATTTCCCGTTCACGGAGCCAAGTGCCGAGATGGACATCTCTTGCCATATCTGCGGTGGTGTAGGTTGTGGTTTCTGCAAGCACACCGGATGGGTTGAGATCCTGGGCTGCGGCATGGTAGACCCCAACGTCCTTGAGGAGTGTGGCATCGACAGCAGCATCTACAGCGGCTACGCCTTTGGCGTGGGTGTGGAGCGCATCACCAACCTGAAATACCGTGTGAGCGACCTGCGTATGTTCTCGGAGAACGACATCCGTTTCCTGAGAGAGTTCGAGGCTGCGAACTGAGAGAGTATTTCAGTTTCGCTTTCGCTCAACTAAAAGGAAGGTTTTCTTGAAAGGAAGTTAAAGGGGAGTTAAAGGGAAGTTAAAAGGACATTAGCCCTTGACTATCTAGGGAGATGCTTTTCCTGTTTGCGTGACTTTTCCCCTATTTCATATTATACAACACACCCGCCTCTGGTGAATGTCACCGGAGGCGGGTGTGTTTTTGGGAGGTGTGCGTGGTTACCGGCGTATCACCTTCTTGCCGTTGATGATATAGATACCCTTGGTGGGGTTGTCTACCCTTCGGCCTTGGAGGTCGTATACGGTGTTGTCGTCATTGACGGTGGCCATATGCTCCTCAATGCCGCTCACCTCATCGGCGAGGATGAGATATCCCGAAGTGAGTACGCCCACGAGATTGTCGGGAAGGAAATAATACGGTTCGTAGGGCGTGAACACGGTGCGGCTGGTCATCAACAATGCGGGTTTGCCATCGGTGATGCCGAGCACGAAATGGCGCTCGCTGGGTTCACTGAGCGTGAATCCGAGCAGGAGTCCGAGCGAGTCGGTAGGCAAAGTCAGAGCGTTTCCTTCATAAGGCACCGAAGTGTTGTCGGCAACGATGTCCAGTTTGTTGGCAGCAGGCCCTTCGCCATTGAGTTGCAGGATGACCGGCGTGAGTGCGGGTATCACCTCATCGGTTACTGCCACGCGGCGGATGAGCGACTTGGTATAGTCTACTTCACCATCCACGTAATACGCTTTCATGCCGTCGGGCAAGCGGTAGGGGAAGTCGACCACGAGGGCTGCCCACCATTTCCCGTCACCGTCCTTGCACGAGCCTTTCACTCCCACGTAGTTGTCATCATCTACAGGGATGAAGTTCCACACCTTGTTTTCGGTAGACGCGATGTTGGAGGAATTGGCGAAGCCGATATAAGGTCCATATTCGGGGTCTTCCATCTCGCAGAGGTAGAGATAGTCGCCGAAGAGAATGTTTTTGATGAAACTGTCGACCATCGGTTTGAGGTACTCTCTTCCCACGAGGTATTCGCTGGCCATTTCCTGCAATGTACCCCTGTAGAGAGAGAGGTAATCATTGGTCTTCTTGGTCAGATAACTCGTGAAGTCACCGGCATTGAACGGGAATGGCGGTGAGTTGAACAGGAGGCGGTATCCGCCCTCCACTTCCGTGTAATAGAGGCTGGTATCGAGGTCGGACACATATACCTGGAAGTCGGCATAGGTGTAGTTCTTGATGAGATTAACCAACATGGTACCCATGGCACCCGGGAGGAGTGTTTCTACCTTCTCAATGGCCATGCCCTGCAGTTCGGCGTATTTCTCCTCGGTAATCACCTCCAGCATCATGGCCTTCATCATCGGCACGAGGGTATTGACCACATCCACGCCCTGTGCGCGCAGTTCTGTCACCTTCTGTCCGTCGAAGTCGGCATAAGCCACCGTTCCCGGCAGGGCATACGCTTCGTCGAGCGTTACGTCTGGTGCGAAGTGCAAGCCGCCTGACAGGTTTGCCACATGTCCTGTGGTCACGTTTTGCAGTCGGTTATAGCCTGATGTCTGGGCATTGGCACCGACACCCACAAGCATCAGAGCCAGTGACAGTAAAAAACTATGGAATTTTCGCATGTTATGATATGGTTTTTGTAGTTTTTATTGTTGAGATAGGGACTATTGGAATTTCCCGTTGATTTCTTCCATCTCTTCAGGATTCAGTTCGAGCACTTTCTGGGCATCGTCGGCAGCACCTTCCTTGTCGCCCATCCTCAGGCGTGCAGCCCCACGCAGGCGGTAGGCATCGGTGAGGAAGGGATTGCGCTCCACGGCGAGGGTGAGCACCTCGATGGCCTCGGCATCGTTGTGTTGTGCTGCCGATATCCTGGCCTTGAGGAGCAGCACGTCGTCGACACCCTCTACCCTTTCCATGAGCCAGTCGGCGTCCTCGGCAGCCCCTTCGAGGTCACCCATCTCGAGGAGTACCTCCCCGCGTTTGAGATAGGCATCGGCGAACTGTTCGTCGAGCATGATAGCCTTGGTGAACATCGCCACGGCATTCACCTTGTCGTGTTGTCCGAGTGCGGCGCGCCCATAGAGATATACCAGTTCGGCATTGTCCTTGTCGAGGAGCATGGCCTGCTCACACAGTTCCGACATCTTGCCATAGTCTTCCATCATGAATGCCACCTTGGCCATGAGCGAGAGGACGTGCACGTTGTCGGGCTGCGCCTCGTGCAGGATACGCAGTTGTTGCATGGCACCGTCGAGCTGGTCGGCACGGATAAGTGCCTGTGCGAGGTAGTCGCGTGTCTCCAGGTCGTCTTTCAGTTGCAGTGCCTTCTCGAAGCACTTCACGGCATATTCGGCCTGCCCCATCTGCAAGGCACGCCGTCCGTCGGTCTTGAGCACGTCGACGTCACGCGCTGTCTCTCGTTGTTTCTTCTCTTCGGGGCTCTCGTCGCTGCCGCCGAACAAAGATTTCAGGAATCCCATTTTTGTCTTTGTTTTTCGGGCAGGGTCATTTCTCCCCACCCCATAATCACGCCGCGAAAGTAGTGAATTTAAGGGGAAAGGCCAAATATTAATCCAACTTTTTTGTCTAACACTGACAGAAGGCGTGTCCCGTGCCACTTGATAAAATTATAAAAACATCCCTTTTTTTACCCTTAATACGACATATTTGGAGGGGTAAAAAATGACAGTCGCAGAAAAACGGCACTTGTCGTATAGACTTAGAACGAAAAAAAAGAAAAACATTGGAATGAGGAAAAATCCGTTGTTTCTTTGCATCGTCAATCAGACAAAACAACGGTTTTTTTACTAGAGATTATATAACATTTAAAATATAAAAATATGACAACAAAAAAGAATTTGGTAAAGCAGGTGCTCATGAGCACACTTACCGCAGGTATTTTCGCAACAGTTTTCACTGCATGCAGTGATGACGTTAACATGGCCGAGGCATCAGATGCCCTGAAGACCGAGAGTTATGAGTTGATGAACCTCGAGCGCCACAGCTACTCCGTTCCCGTACAAGTCAACGTACAGGGCGACTGGCAGGTCGACCTTCAGTTCAGTGATGAGAACCACCATTTCTGCTATGCACTGCCCGACCACGGTCACGGCCCCGCAACCATCGAACTCTGCATGCTCGACAACTGGACCAACAATCGCAATGACGGTAAGATGATCATCCGCGACCTGAGCAACAGCAACAACGATAGGACATTCCGTCTCATGCAGAAATGTAACCTCGACTACAATTGCCGCACACGAGGCGACGATGCCGATTCAACGGAGGAAGATGACATCAAGAACGAAGGTTCCATCACCACCGCAGTAGGCTACGGCTACAATGTCAATATGGAGCCCGGCATCAAGGCAATCTCCAGCAATCCCATCATCGCACTGAGGAAACTGGAAAAGGCAGACAACGACTACGGACCCAAATTCCGCAAGGGCGAGTTCACCATCAACGTCGAAAGTTACGCAGCCAGCAGCATCGAGGAGATTTCAAACACCATGACGGCCAGTTCTACCCTGAAGGGCTCGCGCGGCGGTTTCAGCGCCGAAGTCGACGCCTCCTTCTCCAACACCCAGAAGAGCAACTCCAACAACCTGTTCTGCCTCACCGTTGCCAACGTCAACATCGGACAAGCCGTGCTGCAGGGCATCGACCGCAACAACTTCCGCGAGTATATGACTGACGATGCCAAGCGTGCCATTGACGGCACCGGCAGCGCTTATCCCTCTACCAACAAGGGCTTCCAGGAACTCATCAGGGACTTCGGCTCACACCTCATCCTCCGTACTGACCTGGGCGGTCGTCTGCGCTACGGAGCAACCATCGACCAGCAGTACTGCAGCAACACCAACGAGCTGAAGGCACACGCCAGCATGAGCTATAAGAACAAGATCATAGACGGCACCGCCAAGGTGGGCAATGACTACTCAAGCACCTACTCGAAGAACAAGAAGCACCTCCAAATCACTGTCAGTGCAGTGGGTGGCGGTACCGAAGAGACCGCAGCTGTGGCAGCCAACGACACTACCGCCAACGTCAACTCATGGATCCAGTCGATGAAGGAGGAGAAGAACCTCGCAGTCATCAACTTCAACCAGAAGAACTCCATGCAGATGTGGCCTCTCTACGAGCTCGTTGACCGCTCTACCTCTGAAGGCGAAGCACGCTATCATGCCCTGAAAGAATACATGGAAGGTGGACAGATGGAGATGGACAATTGCCATGACGGCTCCAATAGTTACGTTAACAACAAGGTCACCCGCGTAGATTTCCCCGCCGACTGGGCAGCATTGGCCGACGGTAAGCACAGCAATATCGAAGGCTCTTTGATTCGTGAGGCACTCTACGATGGCAAGACAGTGGCATGGCTCTGCATGGAGTACATCCCCCAGATCAGCACCCAGGGACTCGTGGCAGTAATCTATCCCGTTGTCGACAACAAGCCGAACTTCCAGATGGGCCGCTTCCTCGGCACTGCCACAAAGCAGGCCTGCAAGGTAGTATGGAGCAGCAACGGCAAGTGCACCCTTAAAGATTACGCAGAAGAGGATGGCATGCAGAAAACCGTATTCTTCAAGGCCAACACCATGTACAACTACCAGCCCTCTGGAAAGTTGGTCAACACGGAAGAGATACGCGACATAGTACTGAAAGGTCAGAAAGCCAAGAGCACCTGCAGTATAACCTTTGGTGAAGCTGATTGGCATTATGTAGGCGAAAGCTATCACAGAAGAAAGAAGTTCAAATACGAGAACCCCTGGCTGAAAGGCTTGAGCTACGATAACAACTACCAGTACCCTCTGGTGAAAATCGGCAACCAAGTATGGACACGCGAGAACTACAACGGCAACGTTCCTCACGGAAGCAACGAAAAGGAGCGCTACGGCACCAAGATTGAGAAGGGCGAGGTATTTTTCACCTATAGCAGTCTCAAGAACGCCTCCTTCCCCGCAGGATGGCACGTAGGCAAGGCAGCAGACTATCAGGGGCTCCGGGCGACCATAACCAGCGATGGTGTCAACACCAAGTTCGGCGAGCGTTTACAGGAAGGCGGCGTATCAGGATTTGAGCTGAAATGGACGGGATGGTACACTTTCAAACGTTACAACGATGATGGTTACAACGATGATGGTTACTACTATTGCGACTACGAGCTCAAGGGCAACGGCACAGCTGTAGAATTCCTGCTCCCTGGTTCTGGCCACGTCCGCATCAGAGCCGACAAGTTCGACGTTTGCAATGAGTCTGACAAGTTCGCTATGCAGATCCGCCTCGTGATGGACTTATAATCACACACACACTCACTACAGAAAGGCTTCCCCGAAAGGGAAGCTTTTTTGCGTCTACACGACAAATCCTTGGGGGTGAAAAACCAGTGTCGCAGAATAGCGGCGTTTGTCGCAAACACCGAAATCAGAAATCATCATCATCGTTGGAATGAGCCAATTCTCAGCGTAACTTTGCGTCAGAAAACAATAAAAAAACAAAAACGATATGAAGAAAAATGTATTTTACGCAGTGATGATGGCAATGGTGGTGATGATGACCGCTTGTAGTAGTAATGATGATGATTACGAGCCCGTGCAGCCCACACTGAAGAAGAGCGAATCCATAACGGTGGCTCAGGCCAAGACCGTGCTGGTATATATGGCTGGCAGAAACGATTTGTCTGACATGGCCAATGATGATTTGAGAGAGATGGTGCAGGGTTCGAAGCTCCTCGGTGCTCATGACAATCTGCTGGTGTTCGTGCGTCGTGACAAGACCGAAAAACTCCCCTGGTTAGCCCGTATCAAGAACGGTATGGTGACGGACTCTGTAAGTCTTAGCGATATGGGTATTACCAGCAGCGACGGTGAGAACCGCGCCTCTGATCCTGTGGTGATGGAGAACGTGATGCGTTACGCTTTCAGTCACTATCCCGCCATGGAAGGCAACTACGGCCTGGTACTCTGGGGTCACGGCAGCGGCTGGCTGATGAAAGACGAGGTAAAATGTGCTCCCAGAAGAGCCTACGGTGTTGATTATGGCGAAAACAGCAACGGACTCTGGATGAACATCACCACGATGGCCAATATCCTAAAGGGCATGCCCCATCTGAAGTTCATCATGGCCGACTGTTGTAACTTCATGTGCCTGGAGGTTCTCTACGAGCTGCGCAACGTATGCGACTACATCATCGGCTCTCCCGCAGAGATACCCGGCTCGGGTGCACCCTACGACCAGATTGTACCCGACATGTTTGCCGACGGTCGTTTCTATACCAGCATCATCGACAAATATTATCAGAGCATGTACGGATATCTGCCTCTCACGGCTGTTCAGACCAACCAGATGGAACAGCTCGCACAAGCCACCCGCCATGCCATGCAGGCCGTTCAGACCACCATCAGCGGCAACTATGCCGATATGACGGGACTTATCCATTATTACCATACTGACAAGCGTAGAGATTTCCATCCCGAATACAATATCTTCTACGATGCCGGCGATTTCTTCCTCTCCCATGCTCCTCAGGATGTGTATCTGCAGTGGAAGCAAGCGCTTGATAAGGCTATCGTGGAGCACCGCAATGCTACATGCTGGAGCACCGACAAGCCCTGGTGTATGAAGTACAGCGACTTTACGGTGACCGATCAGAAGATGCACGGCGTGTCGATGTTCGTAGAGCAGAATCCTGCCAAAGGGAACTACGCCAAGTATAATGAGGATATCAAAAAGATGGATTGGTGGAAAGTCATGAACTAAGATTTCGAAGCATCCCTAACTATTAAGAATTCGAAGCTTCCCTAACTATTCTGAGAAATAGTTAGGGAAGTTTTTTTGCCTTTTTCTAAGTTTAATCGATATTTTGCACTATCTTTGTCTTTTGATAATGATGTAGTATGACGAATTCTCTGTCAGCACGGCTTACCTATCGTATCATGGTAGTGGTTCTGGTGATGATGGCCATCATCAGCGGTGTGGTGTATTTCACAGTCAAAAAGTCTATGCTCGTCGAGGCCCAGGGTCGCTATCTGAATGTTCTGCGTAAGATACAGGGCGAGACACGCCGCATAACGACAATGGTAGATATGGCAACCCTGAACAATGCCCACGATATAGAAGAAGACCTCGACAATCCGGAGAAGATGTTCGATCACATGGAGCGTATAGTCCAACTGAGCGATAATATAGCCTGTTGCTGTCTATTGTTTGAGCCATACTATTACCCCAGCAAAGGACGTCTTTTCATTCCCTATGCCCGCAGAAATGCAGATGGCAGCGTGAGAGTGTCGCGTATCGACAGCACCTACCACAGCTATTTCTCAGATGTCTGGTTCCAAGAGCAAATCAAGAATGACCGTCCGGACTGGACAAAGCCTTATTTCGAGAGTCAGTGGTTTGCAGGCAATGAGGAACCACGTTTGCTGAAAACCTACACCGTTCCCATCCACAACCGCGAAGGGCACCCGGTGGCATTGCTCTGTTCCGACTTGTCGTTAGTGGACATGCGCAACGGTATCATGAAGGAATTGGAGCAAGTCCACCAGATGTACGAGAAGGGGTGCAGCCATCATTCCTACAGTTTCATGTTCTCCTATGACGGTGTTTATCTCAACCATCCCGACAAACAGCGCATCGTGAACAAGAACTTTGTGGAGGAAGTGAAGGAGACACCCGACACGCTCGATGACTATGTCCTGGCCAGTATGATGAAGAACCCGGAGGGCTCAGCGATGGTCAAAATCGATGGTGTGCCTTCATGGATTTATTACCAGAATATCAAACAAAGAAGAATGATTGGCGCCATTGTCGTTCCCAAGGAGGTCATCTTCCACAATGGACGTCGGTTGAACATCATCATCCTGTTGACGATGATCCTCGGTCTGATTGCCATCTATTTGTTCTGTCGCCGTCAAATCAAGGACATCGCTGATCCCTTCGCTGCTCAGAAGGCTGCAGTAGACCGCGAGCTTACCATTGCACATGATATCCAGATGGCCCTGTTGCCAAAACCATTCCCCGAACATGCCGACGTCGATCTCTATGCCTCGCTGACACCAGCCCGCAACGTAGGTGGAGACCTCTACGACTATTTCCTGCATAAAGGGCGTCTCGTGTTCTGCATCGGTGATGTCAGTGGCAAGGGCGTACCTGCTGCCCTGCTGATGGCCGTGATGAGATCTATGTTTCGCAGTGAAGCACGCCGTGCCGATAGTGCTGCTGATATCGTGAATGCCATGAACCGCAATCTCTGCGAGGAATATACAGGCGGTGATTTCATCACCATGTTCGTGGGCATGCTCGACCTCGCTACGGGCCATCTCGACTTTTGCAATGCGGGGCACGAAGCACCGCTCATTGCCGGACAACCACTGAATATCTTACCCAATCTGCCCGTAGGGGCACTGTCTGATTGGAACTATGAAGGGCAGCAGACTCAACTTCGTTCGGGCGACATGATATTTCTCTATACCGATGGACTCAGTGAGGCAAAAAACACCGCTAACCAGCAGTTTGGCAGGAAAAACGTGGTGCAACTCTCCAACGGGCACTGCACCAACACAGCACAGCAACTGGTGGTATTTATGAACGATGAGGTAAAACGCCATGCGGGTGACGCTGAGCAGAGTGATGACATCACACTGCTTGCCATCAGGTGGCAACAGCCAGAACGACTGACAATGAAAGCCTCGATGGACGACATCGGGAGCCTGGATTCCTTCATCTCTCATGCTACACACCATGCTGGGATGGAGGAAAGGGATGCGAAACGCCTACGACTGGCCGTGGAGGAAGCCGTTGCCAACATCATCAACCATGGGCAGGCTACCGCCATCACCCTTCAGGCATCAGTAAATGAGAACCAGTTGGTGTTGACCATCGACGACAACGGACAACCATTCGACCCCACAGCCGACTCACCCACTGATCTTTCTGTCCCTGCAGACCAACGACCTCCTGGAGGATTGGGCATCATGTTAATCCACAAGATGGCCGACGAACTGAACTACCAGCGCATTGACGGACACAACGTATTGAAAATTATAAAACTAAAACAATAAGATTATGAACATTACCATTAGTGAATTAGAGGGGAAACTCGTGGCTACCCTTGAAGGTGACCTCAACAATGCGGCCAGCTCTCAAGCGGAACGCGGACTGGCACCAATATTTGAGCGCACTGACTGCGATATCGTTCTCGACTGTACACAACTCAACTACATTTCCAGCAGTGGTCTACGGCTATTGCTCAATGTCTATAAGCACACACGAGCCAACGGCCACAAGGCTATTCTGAAGAATTTGTCTGAGGATGTGAAGGAGGTCTTCGACATTAGTGGATTCCTGCAATTGTTTATCACTGAATAGTCAAAAGAAACGTTATGACGGAGGAAGAAACCAAAAAACTACAAGATGAAGTTGTCTTTCTGAGAGGAGAGGTAGAACGGTTGAAAGACGAACTGGTACGCATGGTGAGTCGCAATCTCGACCTGTCGGAAAGACTGGAATGGGATGTGGATTTACGCCGTCGCACACAGGCGGCCCGTGAGATCATGGAGGCTCGTGTAGAACGTCAACGCAATGCCGACCTGCAGGACGACGCACAGTTGATGGCACTCATAGAGATACGCGTAGAGAAAGATCGTCCACATCTAAGTCCTGATTTCGGTCCTACCAAACTGGCAGACATGCTCGGTGTCTCGATGACAAGGCTTTACCAACTCTTCCGCCATCAGACCATCCACCGCACGCCCGAAGCTTATATAGACAATCTGCGCACGTTGGCCGCCCTGCGATTGTTGCGGGAAAAGCCCAACTACACCATTGCCGTCATCGCTGAGGAGGCTGGTTTCTCGAACGTTCGCACCCTTCAGCGGCGCATCCAGGATGCCATCGGCATGAGTCCTGTTGACTATCGTCTTATGCATACTCGTGATTTTTGAGTCATCTTAAACCTGCCATGCGACAGATTATTGGGTGTTTTAAAATAGTGTCGCATTATTAGCCCATTTGTCGTAATCATTTCAGTAGAAAAAGGTGATAATTGTTGTTTTCACTTCATAACCATCATAATTTTGCATCATCAAAAGAAAATAACAACAATTAAAAAAATAACAAATTAAAAATTACAATTATGAAAAAGATGATGATGATGGTCGCAGCCGCCTTAATGACTGCAATGAGTGTTAACGCACAGTGTGAGAACCTGAAGAATGAGTTAAGCCTGTCGTATGGCTTTGGTAGTACAGCTCAAATGGGAAGCGGTCTCGGCGAAGGTCTCAGCTTAGTCTTCTCCGACACCGAGTATGATGACGGTGCAATTCTTGGCCCTATTTCCGTAGAGTATTTCCGCCATTTCAATAATCCCAAACTGGCCGTCGGTGGTTTCGTGTCGTATTCAAAATGGGATAGCGACATCCAAAAGAAAGGTGGAAATCACGAGAAAGTAGGAGAGCGCAATCGTAGCTACTTCGCTGTGATGCCGGCCATCAAGTATTACTGGGTCAACAAGAACAGCTTTGGTCTCTATTCCAAGGGCGCTGTTGGTGCTGCATTCCTGAACAGCACAGAGAAAGACCTCGCCACCAATACATCGAAAGACGAAAGCAGCACCCACTTCATGTACCAGCTCTCATTCCTCGGTTTGGAGTTCGGTAATAAGTTCCGCGGCTTTGCCGAAGCAGGTGTCGGTGAGCAGGGCTTCCTTCAGGCTGGCATTCGCTACAAGTTCTAAAAAACTAAATGGTATTGGATAACAAGCATCACCCCGTAGAGAAGCGGATGCAATAAAAAAGTATTACATTTTCAAATAGAAAAAGACTATATACAAATGATTCGGGCGAATTCGCCCGAATCATTTGTATATAGATATAATTCAAGTTTCGCCTTCGCTCAACTCTCGGAAGTAAAAGGGAAATTAAAAAGAAGATTAAGGGGAGTTAAAGGGACATATGCCTCTTCACGAATTTTAATTATCCCTATACGAATGGCTTCTCCTACTTCATAACATCTATATATTGATTTCTTAGCAAATATCGAAGATTTTGTTTTCTCTGCCGCGCATGAGTACTTTCAGCGAAGATAAAACTACTATGATGTGAGCGGGATGTGGCATTTATAAGGTGTTAAAAAAGCAAAAACATGCATCGATAAGCAAAAAAATTCATATTTTTACCCTCTCTAAACGATTTCATTTCACGGATTCGCCAGATTCCGTGACGATATGATCATGTAGACCTAAGAATCTCAAAACCTCGAATGATGACGAAATACCTGATACTCCCCATCTTCCTGATGTGTTCGCTCTCCGTGCTGGGAAGCGATAAAGAAAGACTGGAAACCCAAGGCACAGACGAGGTAGCGCAGGTGCCAACACGCTCCGGTCTTCGCCCCGACCGATTTGTGACTACCGTCGATGGCAAGCAGACCGCCCTCTATACCCTTACGAACAACGGCATGGAAGCGTGCATCACCAACTATGGTGCCCGTGTGGTTTCGCTGATGGTCCCCGACCAGGAAGGCCGTCTCGGCGATGTGGTGCTGGGGTTCGACAATATCAACGACTATATCAACAAGAAGCAGAATTTCGGCAGTGTGGTGGGGCGTTACGCCGGTCGCATCCGTGGCGCGCGTTTCGCCCTCGACGGCGTTCCCTATATGTTGCAGCAGACAGGCGGTGGCAATATCGCACATGGTGGCCGTCCAGGTTTCAGCGACCGTGTATGGGACATGGTGGCGGCAACCGACAGCACGCTTCGTCTCAGGTATGTGTCACCTGACGGTGAGAACGGATTCCCCGGCACACTGACGGTGACGGTGACCTATACGCTCACCTATGACCATGCCCTCACCGTGTCGTTCGAGGGCACCACCGACAAGCCCACGGTAGTGAACCTGACGTGCCATCCGTTCTTCAACATCTCCGGCGATCCCTCATCTACCGTCCTCACCCAGACGCTCTATGTCGACAGCAAGTATATCGCCACCTACGACAAAGAGAAGAACGTTGACGGCAAGTTCATGAAGGTGAAGAACACGCCTTTCGACTTCACCACGGCAAAGGCCATTGGCGCCGACATCGACATCATGGACGAGCAGATGGGCATCACCAAGGGCTACGACCACGGCTTTGCCCTTCGCCATGCCGGCGACATCACCCGTCGTGCTGCCGTCGTCTATGATGCCAAGAGCGGGCGCCGGCTCACCGTCTTCACCACCGAGCCGTCGGTACTTGTCTATACCGCCAATGGCCTCGATGGAAGCATGGTGGGCAAGAACGGCATCGCTCTCGGCCGCCATTCTGCCATCTGCCTGGAACCTATGCATTTCTCCGACAGTCCCAACCAGCCCGATTTCCCCTCTACCACCCTTCGTCCCGGCGAGACCTACTATTCATTTACCATATACCATTTCTCCGACAAGGAGTCGCACAAGCAGCGCAACCTCCTCTCGACAATACTCATGTATGGTGGGGTGGCCAGCCTCACGGGCCTTGGCATCATAGGACTGGTATCGGTGCTGAAGTAGGTTGTTTTTGGTTTGAGGTTTGAGATTTGAGATTTGAGATTTCATACCTATCAAGGGGTGCGGTTAGTTGTCGTGCGTTAAGGAACACAAAAATATTTTAATTATTTGGTGGTTGCCAGCATAACTCCTATTTTTGCAGCATGAGGACAAGGATATTATTTTTCATCTCCACCCTGTTATGGTGCTCCGTGGCCTTCGGACAAGAACCGGGGCAGCGCCAGACGGCTCCACTCGACATCAATGACATCGAGCCGACGAGCAGTCTTGACATGACAACCACCCTTTCCGGCAACCCCTTGGCTGCCGCCCAGCCTGGATATGCCTTAGGCTACCAGCCCGTGTACGACGACTCCCTCCACCTCCCCCTGATGGATGCCAGCGGCAGGGTACTGTCATTGGGATACCTGCCCTTTGGATATATGTACGGTATGTCGGGATGGCCTGCATATGGCCTGCACCGGGGTCTTAACCTGAGTGTCGGCGCATCGGTGTTTGCGCAGTTCGGCAAGCACGCCCGTGGTGGCGTCGGTTTCTCGCAGCAGGTGTCTGCCCTTTATGCCGTGCCCCTCACCGACCGACTCTCATTGGCCGTCGGTGGTTATTTCGACCGTATGCAGTGGCACAACAACACGGTGCATGACGCCGGTCTCACCGCTGTGCTGGGCTATCAGTTCAACGAGCACTGGGAGGCCTATCTCTACGCACAGAAATCGTTGGTGAACAACCACGACCTGCCTTATTATCTCTACGGCATGGGACCCATGGGCGATAGGATTGGTGGTGCGGTGAAATACAATTTCAACCCATCGATGAGCATCCAGGTATCGGTGGAGCACATCCAGCGCCCCCAACGCGATATATGGCAAAAATCCCAGCCCCCCTACCGAGGGAACCGGGATTAGAAGGGGGTTATTGAAGGGAAGGGAAAGGAAGTTAAAGGGAAGTTATAAGGAAGTTAAAAGGACAAATGATTTGTGACTCACTCGTTTGGCGTGCAATTTGTCCTCTTCTCGACCTTTTATGGAGAGTTTTCCCATTTTAGTTCTCCTCGTTCCCTTACTTGCGAAAGTTGAGGCTAAAATCTCGTTTCCAGAAGGATTTGCACGATGCGTTCTGCTGAGCGACCGTCCCATCGGTCGGGGATATTTCCTTTTTTCCATTTTCCTTCAACCATGTCGGCCACGGCCTCTCCCAGTCGGCTGGCATCCTCGCCTACGAGCACATTGGTGCCCGTGCGCACCGTCTCGATGTGCTCGGTATAGCTGTTGAGTGTAGCACAGGGCACGCCGTTGAACGTGGCTTCCTCTGCCACGTTTCCCGAGTCGGTGATGATGCCTTTGGCATGTGCCGTGAGGTATCCGAACTCCAGGTATGGCAGTGGTTCCACGAGGTGGAAGGTGTCGAGCGACGCATTGATGGATGCCAACTGACTTACCACCGCCTCACGTGCCAGTCCGCGCAGGGGTGCCACGACAGGGGTTCCCTTGGCAGCCTGCAGCATGGCCTTGAGCATGCCACGCAGGTTGTCGGTATCGGCGATGAGCACCTTTCGGTTAAGCGTGAACACGAGATACTGGCTGTCGTCGAGGTGCAGTTGTTCCAGCACCTCCGGCCGGCGTAGCCTGTTGTAGTTGGCCCTCAGCGTATCCATGAGGATATTCCCCACCTGATAGACTTGCGAGAGTTGCACCCCCTCGCGCGACACGATCTGGCTTGCCCCCTCTCCTGCCGTGAAGAGCAGGTCGGAGAGTCCGTCGATGACGAGCCGGTTGATTTCCTTGGGCATCTTGATGTCGAACGACCGTGTGCCGGCTACGAGGTGCGCCAACAGCACGCCCTGTTTCTTGGTGACGATGGCGGCAGCCATGGTCGATGCCAGGTCGTCGACGACGATAACCACGTCTGTGGGATGGTTCTGGAGGTAGCTCTCAAACTCTGCCATCACCTTTCCTGTCAGTTCATTGAGGCTGATGCAATCGACGCCCAGGAACACGTCGGGCCTTCTCATCTGTAGGTCGTCGAAGAGCGACTGTTCGAGCGTCTTGTCATCAGCGCTTCCGGCATAGACCAGCGTGCTCTCCACGTCCCTGCCCTGTGCTTTGGCTTTGTCGATGGCCCTGAGGATGGGAGCCACCTTGATGAAATTGGGGCGGGCGCCTGCTACGATACAAATATTCATTTTCTTGATATTTTCAAGTTTCGCATTCGCTCAACTTTCGGAAGTAAAAGGGAAGTTAAAAGGTAGTTAAAAGGAAGTTAAAGGGACATTAGTCCGCTTCGTAACCATTTTGGGGTATTATTTTCTCTATCTGAATAGCTTAAACCCTATTGTTTTCCTTTGACATCCCCACTTGCGAAAGTTGAGTTGATATTGAATAGTAGGAAAAAGAAAGGAATGGAAGGGAAGTCGAAGGGACGAATGCCCTTCTACTCCTTTCCATTCTGAAATCCGTTTATATCAATGCTTTTACTCCTGTTTGAAGAGGTCTTTGATGCCGCCCAGGCTCCCCAGCAGGTTGGTGGCCTCGTAGGGCAGGTAGACAGTCTTCGACTGCTGTCCAGTAGCCAGTTCCTCCATCATCTGTATGTATTTCTGTGCGAGGAGGTAGTTGGCAGGGTTGGTGGAGTCGCCCACGGCCTCTGTAATCTTGCGTATGGCGATGGCTTCGGCCTCTGCCTTCCTGATGCGTGCCGTAGCCACACCCTCGGCCTCGAGGATAGCCTGTTGCTTCTGTGCTTCGGCGCGGTTGATGGTAGCCGCCTTGTCGCCCTCCGACTGCAGAATCTGCGACTGTTTCTGTCCTTCGCTGGTGAGGATGACGGCACGTTTGTTACGCTCGGCCTGCATCTGTTTCTCCATGGCCTGGAGCACGCTCTGCGGTGGCGTGATGTCCTGCAGTTCCACGCGGTTCACCTTGATGCCCCATTTGTTGGTAGCATCGTCGAGCACGGCGCGCAGCTTGGTGTTCACGGTGTCGCGCGAGGTGAGCGTCTGGTCGAGTTCCATCTCACCAATGATGTTACGCAGGGTGGTCTGCGTGAGTTTCTCTATGGCGTTGGGCAAGTTGCTGATTTCATATACAGCCTTGAAGGGGTCTACGATCTGGAAGTAGAGCAGTGCGTTGATTTGCATCTGGATATTGTCCTTTGTAATCACATTCTGCTTGTCGAAGTCGTACACCTGTTCCCTGAGGTCGATTTGGTTAGAATAGGAATACCTACCCCTGTTCAAGGTGATGATGCTCTTTGCGGCGTCGATGAATGGGATGATGATATTGATTCCCGGTTTGAGCGTGGCGTGGTATTTTCCCAGACGCTCGATGATTTTCGTTTCCGACTGCGGGATAATGACCAGTGTTTTCTTGGCCAGGATAATGAGCAATATGATGATTGCTATTAATACAATAACTGATGTTGACATGATGGTGGTTTTTATTGGTTATCGTCTTTTTCCACGGTGATGATGATGCTTTCGCGGCCCACCACCTTCACTTTTGCGCCTTTCTCTATGCGCTTTCCGTCGGCAGCCACGGCTTTCCAGTCGTCTCCATCGATGGCTACCCTACCGTAGCCTTTCTCCACGATGGTCTGCGACACGATTCCAGAGCGTCCGAGCAAGGCATCGGCATTGCTCACGCGGTCTTCATCGTTTCGGTGCAGGTATCTCAGCGCCACGGGACGTATGAAATATATGCTCAGCAGCGAGCAAATGGCCATCACGATGAGTTGTGGGATAATTCCCAGACCGAGTGCAGCGGCGAACGACCCTCCCAATGCGCCGATAGCGAAGCAGAGGATGAAGAGGTCGCCTGAGCCCAGTTCGAGGATGAGGCATATCACGGATATCAATATCCATATCAGCCAGACGTGTTGTGTGAGATATTCTATCATTTTACCTTTTACTTAATGCGAATGGTTTTGGTGGTCTTTGGGGTCTTGGCTTTACCCGACGTGGTGGTGCCGGTGCCATTGTAGTATCTGAGTGCCTCGGGCAGCACTTTCTGGATATTGGCGATGCGCTGTGCGTCGGTGGGGTGCGTGCTGAGGAATGCCGGTGTGGAACTGTTGCTCGATGCTGCCATGCGCTGCCAGAAAGAGATGGCCTCGTTGGGATCGTAGCCTGCCATGGCGGCGAAGATGAGTCCGATATGGTCGGCCTCTGTCTCGTTGTCTCTCGAATATTTCAGTGTCGCCATCTGCGAGCCCAGTCCATAGAGCGTGGCGAGTGTGGATGCCGTATTGGTTCCCATGCCTACTCCCTGGAGCACGGCGCCTGCCACCTGTCCGATAGCCTGTTGATTGGCTTGTTTCTGGTATTGTTCCGAGGAATGGTAAGCCACGGCATGTGCTATCTCATGTCCGAGCACAATGGCGAGCGCCGCCTCTGTCTGGGTGACAGGCAGCAGTCCTTCATACACAACGATTTTTCCTCCTGGCATACAGAAGGCATTGACCTGATTTTCCTGCACGAGATTGAATTCCCAGTTGTAGTTCTGCACCTCGTCGGCATATCCGTTGTTACGCAGGTAGGTCTCCACGGCGGTGGCGAGCCGCTGTCCCACGCGCTTCACCATGGCGGTCTTGGTGGCATCGGTAGAGAGTTTTGCCGTAGATACGAATTTCTTGTACTCCGAGAAACTCGACGTGAGTATTTCGGTGTTGTTGCTATAGACTTTCTGTTTGCGTCCTGTCACGGGCACCACTCTCGAGGTGCCGCATGCAACCATGATGAGTGCTGCGATGAGCAGCGCCATGTATTTTCTTGTCTTCATATCGTTTAGGGATTATTTAGTTAGATGTTTCTCTTCGGTTGTGGCAGCGACGGTGGCGGTGCTGATTTTGTCGATTTGCTCGTTCACCTTCGTGCTGAAGTCCATGGGATTGTAGATATACTTGAAGACGTCCACCACCTCGCCCGTGGTCACCGCCACGTGGCCGTAGTTGAGCAGTCGTCCCATGATGCTCTGTGTGACCTTGATGCCCTCGCACTTGCGTAGCATCAGTTCGTTGGAGTCGCGCTTGATGATGCCCGTCTTGAGGATGATGCGCTTGTTGGTGAGGATGAACCGTTTACCGTTGTTGATGAGGATGGCCCACAGCGCGGCGAGCAGGAGGAAGACGCCGCTGAAGATGAGCCGGTACTTCAGTGTATCCTCGCCGATAGGTATGAATGGCAGCGCCAGGGCGATGATGACCAGCAGCAAAGGCAGCCAGTAGAGCATGAAGTGGAACTTTGCCTCGCATACCACATGCTCGCCTTCCATCATGTTTTTGTTGATAAATGACATGTTCTTGGGTTGTATTATACGTGTTTTACAATAGATGCGGAGGAGCCGGTGCCCCATCGCGTTTTTCATCAGCAAATATACACATTATTTCTGAAACCGACATGTTTTTGGGAAAAAAAGCAGCAAAAAACGCAAGTTTTGCCTATGCATGACTATAGGGAGCCAAAGAGAGCCTGAAAGAAAGGATGAGGGGGAGGCGGGGGACAGGTGGGAGACAGGATTGCGACAAAGTCGCAACATACTGAACGGCCTTTGTTACTGATGGGCATTTGGGATATGGCGAAAGATGGAAGCGGCAGGGAACCTGGGATATGGTGAATGATGGAGGCGGCGGGGAACATGGGATAGAACGGACGACGGCCCGCCATGTGGCGAGCCGTCGCTATGAAGAGAACCTTCAAATTGCTATTGTTATTGTAGCGAGTGAAGTATAGGCGTAAAGGTCAGTTCCAGAGCTTGTTCTTTGGGGTGTCGGGGGTGTAGTCTCCCCACCCCTCTTCTTCTTCGTCGTCGAAGGCATAAGAGTTAGCCCCTCCCACTGCAGGGTCAGACATCTCGTTGGGCACCATCACCGCTGTGGTGTCGAGTGCGATGATTTCCGTAGTCGGAATACGATATTTCTTTTTCATGGCTATCTCACTATTTTCTTTCCTTCAACAATATACACACCCTTTGGCAGATGGCCGATGTCGGCCTTTCCGCCGTTCACTGTCACCGTGGCCACCTTCATGCCGTCGACAGTGTAGACATCCACCTGCTGTCCGTCGGTGGCCGTCACCTGTGGCATGCAGATGCCGTCGGTCTCATCGAAGATACCGATGTTGAGCTGTGCCGGCGGGTCGATGGTCCGGTCGTTGATGGTGAAGTAGCACAGGTTGTGCTTACCCTGCCAGCATGTAGACCCTTTCACGAAAGCGCTGCCCGCATCGTTGAGCACATAGGCATTCTCCATCCGCTTCATCATCGCTTCATATTCCTCATCTCTGGCGGTATAGCTTGTGCCACCTGAGATGCCAATAAACTCATAGCTGTCGCTCACCACTGCCGATACCGTGGTCTTCTCCACCCACACATTGGTGGCACTGAACTCCAATAACTTGTTGGTCATGTCGTATTGTGCTCCCCAATGGTCGCCAGGCACAGCGAAGATATAGGGCACGTTGGGCACCCATGTCTCAGCGTCGGCGAACTTCACGGTGTTGCCCACGACCTGCTTGAACTCCCTCACCCAGAAGTCTTTCTCCTCGGTGTCGTTGCCATGATACCAATCCACCACCTTGTCGCCAGAGGTCACTTTCTCCACCGGGAAAGGCAAGGTAATTGTCTGCCATCCCTTCTTGCCGTCGGCTCCTATCTCGGGTAAACAAGTGTAGCGTGCTTCCCTGGTGACAAAGAACCGTTTGGGTACGAAGAAGTCCTGAGCATCAAGCAGCAACAGTCCTAAAGCTTGGCCATTCACCACGACATTGGCTGCGCTAATTTTGTTGAAACCCTCATCGTCTGACACATAGTATATGGTGGAGGAATTGAAGTTCTCGGAGAGGTCGACATCGTAGTTGCTCATGTCGAGGTCTTCCAGACTCACGGCAGCCACCCCGTCGGGTACGGTAATAGTGGAAGTGGGCGCCACGGCATAGCGCTCACCGTTGCCCTTCCAGTAGACCACGCCGGGGACGACCTCGGCGTACCGCGATATTGAGGCCAGCACCGTTCCCGACGGGTCGGTGAGTTGATATTTGAACTTGTCGCCTATGGCCAAAGCCGAGTAAGGAATGGTAATGGTCTTCTCCTTACCCGCCTTGATGCTGACAGGTATCAGTTGTTCTTTTGGAATATAATATGTTTTTGAATCTTCTATCTTCAAGAACACATTCACCTTCAGGGTGAGATTACCTTCAAAATCAGTGTTAGAAGTATTTTTGAGGGTGACCGTACCATCGAGCAAAGTACCATACATCTTGGTGTTGTCACTGTTGAAGTTCTTAAAGGCCACGCTACTGGCTGTCAACGTCGGTGCCGTTCCGCCACTCGCCTCGAGAGGAAAGGCCGAGTTGGTGTAGATTGCGTTGCCCAAGCGGTCGCGGGCCACTACCAGCATCACGTTACCTGTCTGTGCAGGGAAGAAGAAGTCGACAAAGTCTTCACCACCCTGTGGAATATATACGCCTTCCTCGGCCACCAATTCGTTGCGAACTATCAGAAGGAGCGAACTGGAGTAGTCGGCTTCGCCCGTATTCTTCAGGTATACCCTGATTTGGGAGAGGCTGGCATCACAATCGAATCGTTGTTCCACACCAGTTACCTCAAGCGACAGTTCCAACGTCTTCACCACGTTGGTGAATGTGGCCTTGCCGTTGCTGATTTCCACGTCGACATAGATAAGGTCGGAGCCCACGTTGGGCAGCCATTCCTCAGTGCCGTGAACCCTATTCATGCCCAATATCTGGTATTGTCCGTCAGCAAGGTTCTTACCCAGACCACGGAACATACTGCCTCCATACGACCAGGTACCACCTCCCACTTCATCATTATCCGTATAGGTCACTTGTTGCAAGAGTTGTCCGTCCTGATACAGTCCGAATCCCCAGTCGATGCCGTCCTGAATACCCGCAAGACAGAAAGAGAAAGTTACTGATACATTATTGAAACCATTAGCAGAACTATAATCCACAGTAGTGGGGTCATTTGCTTCGAGCCTCACCGTTTTCAAAGCACTCTCTTCTTCCTGGCCTGTCGCCTCATTGCTTATCTCGACATTGCATACGCCGAGGATAGCATCTTGGTCAAGGGAATAGCCACCACAGTCGCTGCTGCCACCCGTGCCTTGATTAGACGGGCGCAGGGCCTGCAGGCGGAAGTATCCGTCGGACTTTCCTCCCCATCCCCAGTTGATGTGGTAGAGGCCATGGCCGTCGTATCCGTCGCAGATAAACTCATGTCCGCCTCCACCCGAAGTTTTTGCCCCATAGAGCACAGGCCTGTTGTTCCTTAGTTCATTATAGATAAGTTCATCCCATACCTCGGTAGTGTAACCCGACCGTCTCTGCCAGGTGGGATTTCCTGGATAACCGAAATAGTTTTTCAATGCGTTGGGAATATCAGACTCATATCCTCCTGACTCGTTCGGGCCATAGTTCATACGCACAGCCTGTCCGCAATAGCGCATCAATTTGGCCACCGCCTGTTCGGCCTCTTCATCATCCTCTCCTGTGTTGACATAGACGGGTTTCATCTTCGCCCAATTGAAAGTGGTTGCCGGAAGCGCATCGAATTGATCACCATATTTAGATGTATATGCAGGAATTACCGATGTTGCTTCCTTTGGCCACTGATAGTAGTACATCACCTGTGCCAGTGCCGTGGCCACACACCCTGTGACACATTGCACGCCATCGGGCTTGAAACACAACTGGTTGTAGGGGTCACTCTGGTTCCAATGCGTCACGATGAGTGGTGCCACCACCTGCCGTGCCACCTCCACAGTCTCATCTCCGTTGTTTGCGGCGGAGAGTCCCTGTGCCCTTGCCGCACTGATTTCCTCGGCATACCCATCAAGGAATGCCTGCATGTTTTCGGGGATGTTGTCGGCATCGAAGGAGCCGCTGTCGGCATATCCCAGCACATCTTCGGCGCAGTCGTCGCCGGCAATGATGACAAAGCCGGCATTACTGCCGTTGTTGAACACATAGTAACAAGCGTTCATGGCAGGTGCCCCGTTCTGGTGGGCACGTTGCTTTCCCTGATAGGCGAGGTTGAGGGTAGCGTTTGCCGCCATGCCCTTCTTCACGAGGAACGCCTTTGCCTTCTGCAGTGCCTGTTGCTGCGTCACCGGATTGGCGACGGCGCATGTCACGCACAGCGTAAGCAAAAGAAAAGAAAGTAAAAATTTTCTCATGATGTTGGTAAGATATAGTTATTTGGTTTTGTATTTACATGGAAAGACCTATATCATGCAAAATTAGTGATTTTCAAGCATAAAAGCAAAATTATCATTGAGTAAATGCGTGCAAAAAGAACTGTGTGCGCACAAAATACGCACACAGTCCCTAAACCGGAGGTTTCTCCCTGGCGGTAATGCCTATTTCCCTAAGATGATGTTGATGATTGCGGTCACATCCACCATGTTGATCAGTCCGTCGACATTGACATCAGCGTTGGTGAAGTCGAAAGGCGAAGGCATCTTGCCCAGGATGTAGTTGATGATGGCGGTGACATCCACCATATTGATCAATCCGTCGTTGTCGGCATCACCCAACAGGGCCGTTGTCTCGGGCAGACGGATGCCGTCGGGATTCTCGTAACTGATGATGAGACTGGTGGGGATTATCGCGTCGTCGGTCTTTCCCACGAAATAGGCCTCCGTCGGCTTGACGGTTATCATATCCGCCAGGTCAAAGGCATTGCCCTTGGCATTGAGCCCATAGGCATTGTTCACCGTCTTCTCGCCAGTGGAGCCGATGAAGTCGTAGCCATTTCCTGCCATCTGACAGACAACTGTCTGTATCACTTTCACATTGGATGCGGAGAGTTGGAGGTCCTTGTCAGTCATGGCATAATCCTTGCCCCATCGGTTGCCGGGTATGGCGATGATATACGGTGCGTTGGGCATCCAGGTGTCGAGGTCGGCGAACTTCGCCTTGTCGCCATCGACCCTGGTAAACCTCATTACCCAGAAGTCCTTGTCGTTGTCGGTCTCATTGCCGTGATACCAGTCCACCACTTTTCCGTCGGAGGTGACCTGCTGCACGCCGAACGGCAGCGTGATGGTCTGCCACCCGTTCTTGCCGTCAAAGCCTACGGTGGGTTTGTAAGTGTAACTGATTTTTGAAGCCGTGAACGACTGCGGCACATAGAATCCCGATGTCTCTGTCAGGACGATGTTGTCGGCCTCGTACCCCTTCACCACGTTCTTGCCTTTCAGCGATGACGGGACGGTGGCATTGTGGGCGAGGTAGTAGAGGGTGTTGGCATTGGCGTTGGGCTTGATGGTGGTCTGCGAGAGACTCGTGATGTCCTCGAAACTGGCAGCCACGGCATCCTCTGGCACTTTGATGGTAGAGGCGGGGGCCACGGCGGTGCGCGTGCCGTCGGCTGTCCAACTGACAAACGCCGGGGAAACCGTGATGTTATACTCCTCGCAATACTTCTCCACCTTTCCGTCGCCTATCCATACCCAGTAGACATCGCCCATGGCGAGTTCGTGCGTGAACGTCACTGTCTTCTCTTCGCCGGCAGCGATGAAGACATCGTATGACTGGATGAAGCCAGAGAACGACCCCATTGTATTCTTCACATACATCCACTTGGTCATCTGGTTGTCGTAGTCGGTGGAAGAATTGTTCTTGAACGTGACAGCATATTCTACCAGCCGTCCATACTGTTTGCTGCCCGACACGTTTCTGAGTACAGCGTTCGTCACGGTGAGTTTGGGCGAAGCCACCTGGTTGGAGATGGTGAATTTCCCATTGTATATGGCACCGGAACTGTTCTGGGTCGTGGAGACCACGATGGTATGCTGGCCTGTGGTCGCGGAGAACACGAAGTCGACGTAGTCGTCGCCATTGGCAGGGATGAACGCCCCCTCATGAGCCACCATCCCATTGTCGACCAACAGATACAACGGGGCATTGTATTCCTCGTCGGCATTGTTGTGCAGGTGCACCCTGAGTTGGCGGGGGTTGCCCGATTGTGTGATGACCTGTTCTACGCCCGTCACCTCGAGGTTGGCCTCTATCTCCTTGTTGATGATGGAGATGGTGCACTTCCCTCCGGCGATGACTACTTCGAGATAGCGTTTGTCGGAAGAAGCGCTGGGCTTCCATTCGTTGGTGCCCGCAGGACTGTCGATACCGCGTATCTGGTATGTGCCTGCGGAGAGGTTCCTTCCGAAGTTGAGTGAGAAAGCATTCGCATAGTATTGTGCGCTGGGTCCGGAGTAGTTCTCGTTGACCACGATTTTTTCCTTCATCACACCACCGTCGAAGAGTCCAAGACCGATGTCATATCCCTGTGAGGCATCGATGCTGTGGTACCAATACCAGACGTAAGTGCTGCTGAATCCCCTGCTGGAACTGTAGTTGTACGACACTTGCTGGTCTTCCAGTTCCTCCCATCCTTGATAGGGGTCGGTGAAGTAGAATTCCGCCGTCTCTATACCGGGAGCATCGCTGTCGCCACTGCCTGTCATATCGGTCACCACGGTGGGACTGATGCCGATGATGGCATCCTGGTCGAGAGAATAGCCGCCATAGTCGCCGCTTCCCCCAATTCCCTGTGTCGAGGGATTGAGTGCCTGCAGTCGGAAATAGCCGTCACACAGACCTCCCCATCCCCAGTTGATGTGGTACATGTCATGTCCGTCGTACCCGTCGCAGATGAACGCATGGCCACCGCCTCCGGAAGTGTCGGCGGCATAGATGACCGGGCGGGCATGGACCAGTTCGTTGTAGATGATGCTGCTCCACTGGGCAGTAGTATAGTCATCGCGGAATATCCATGATGCCTCGTTCCCGTATCCGAAATACGACGACAGCGCCGTGGGTATCAAGTTGGTGTATCCTCCCGAACCCCCGGGCGAATAATCCATCTCCACCGCCTGTCCGCAATAGCGCATCAGTGTAGCCACAGCATCCTTCTTTGTCTGACTCTCGTTCTGGTTGATGGAGTAGCTGTCGCTCATGTTGTCCCAGTCGAACGACACCGAGGGAAGGGTGGCGAGTTGACCGATGACACTGTTCGACGTGTAGGCGGGGATGGAGGCGGTGTTTGCCTGGGGCCACTTGTGGTAGTACATCACCTGTGCCATGGCCGTCGCCACACACCCAGTGACGCACCGCTCGCCCGAGGTGCCGCCCGACCCATAGAGCGGGCATTTCAGGTTGTAGGGTTCGTCTTGGTCCCAGTGGGCCTTGACCATCGGTGCTATCACCTGCCGTGCCTCCTCCTGGGCATTGTCGGTCTGGGTACTGGCCATATGGTTTCTCGCCCACGCTATCTGGTTGGCATAGGCATCGAGCCACGCCTGCATGTTGGCGGGGATGTTGGCGGCATCGAACGAGCCGCTGTCGGCATACCCCAGCACCTCTTCTACGCAGTCATCGCCAGCGACGATGACGAACCCGGCATCACTGCCGTTGTTGAACACATAGTAACAGGCGTTCCTGGCAGGTGCCCCGTTCTGGTGGGCGCTTTGTTTTCCCTGATAGGCGGGGCTGAGGGTAGCGTTAGCCGCCATGCCTTTCTTTGCAAGAAACGCCTTTGCCTTCTGCAGCGCCTGGTCCTGTGTCACCGGATTGGCGACAGCGCATACCACGCACAGCGAGAACAAGAGAATAGAGAACAGTTGTTTTTTCATCATTATTAGTTTTTGGGTTACTCATCAATAGGTGCTATAGATACCATAGTCACTATAGATACTATAGATTATATGGGGGCCTTTCCGGCCCCCATTGGTTCATAGCACAGTGCATCCTGCATTGCGGAGTGCTTCCTCGCACTTGGCGACGTCGGCGGTCTTGATGACGAATTTCGCCATGGTGCCTTCCGAGAAGGCATACATATAGTTGATGCCGATATCTGCTGAGGTAAGGCAGCCGAGCACTTCTGCCAGCGCCCCTGGACGGTCGGAGCACTCGATGCACACCACGTCGGTGATGGAGACGGCGAAGTTGGCCTCGCTGAGCACCACTGCCGCCCTTTCGGTGTCGGCCACCACGATACGGAGTATGCCGAAGTCGGGTGTCTCTGTCATGGAGAATGCTTTCATGTTGATGCCGTTGTCGCCGAGTGTCTTTGCCACCTCGCTGATACGGCCGTTCTTGTTCTCGAGGAACAGTGATATCTGTTTTGTCATGATGATTAGGTTTTGGTTTTACTTCAGGTTTCTCTTGTCTATTACGCGCACCGACTTGCCTTGGCTTCTCTCGATGCTTCCCGGCTCCATGAGTTTCACGTCGGCCTTGATAGAGATGACACTCTTCAGCCTGTCGGCCAGCGCCTTGCGCATCTCGAACATCTGTCCGATGTCGTCGTTGAAGAAGTTCTTGCGCACCTCCACCTGCACCTGCATGGTGTCGAGGTTGTTCTTGCGGTCGACCACGATTTTATACACCGGTTCAAACTGCTGCATGGAGAGGATGACGCTCTCTACCTGCGACGGGAACACGTTGATACCTCGTATGATGAGCATGTCGTCGGAACGTCCCATGATTCGTCCCATCCTCACCGAGGTACGTCCGCACGAGCAGGTACCTTCCATCAGTGAGCAGAGGTCGCGCGTGCGGTATCTGAGTAGTGGCATTCCCTCTTTGGTGAGCGTGGTGAACACCAGTTCTCCGGCCTGTCCTACGGGCAGCGGTTCCAGGGTTTCGGGGTTGATGATTTCGGGATAGAAATGGTCTTCGCAAATATGCGAGCCGTTTTGTGCCTCGCACTCATACGACACGCCCGGTCCGCACACCTCACTCAGTCCGTAGAGGTTGTAGCCTTTCACGCCGAGTCGTTGCTGTATCTCCTGCCGCATGTTCTCCGTCCATGGCTCTGCGCCGAAGGCTCCCACGCGCAGGTTGAGGTCTTCTTTCTTGATGCCCATCCTGTCCATGGTCTCTGCGAGGTACAGCGCATACGAAGGTGTGCAGGCGATGCCCGTCACGCCCAGGTCCTTGATCAGTTTAAGGTGTTTCTCGGTGTTTCCCGTGGAAGCCGGCACCACTGCCGCGCCTATGCGCTCCACGCCATAGTGCGCTCCCAGACCGCCAGTGAACAGTCCGTAGCCATAAGATACGGAGAAGGTGTCGCCCCTGCCCACGCCATAAGCGGTGAGCGCACGCGCCATTCCCTCTGCCCATACCTCGATGTCGCGGCGGGTATATCCCACGATGGTGGCGTTGCCCGTTGTTCCCGACGAGGCATGCACACGCACGATTTCTGACGCTGCGGCGCACTGCAGTCCGTAGGGGTAGTTGTCGCGCAGGTCTTGTTTGGTAGTGAAAGGCAGTTTCACGATATCATCGATGTCGACGATGTCGGCAGGGTCGAGGTCGAGAGCCTGCATCTTCTCACGGTAGAATGGCACGTTGCGGTAGACGAGTGCCACGAGTTTCTGTAGCCGCTTGCTCTGCAGGTTGTGCATTTCGTCGCGGCTCATACATTCTTTGTGTTTGTTCCAAATCATCTTATTGTTCTTGAAATTTATATAGTTTTTCTTTTCTTTGTCGGCGGCCTGGACATTCAGGCATCACGCCGTCATCGTTCCTGGATTGCCGTTGTCAGGGCTTCTCTTCAAATCCCAAAGGCGGGGCATTGTGGCGCCGGTATCCACTCGAAGTCATCACGGCCACCATCTGGCCTTTATCATCGGTTATCTTCACCTCGGCGAAAGGCAGGGTCTTGTGGTCGAAGGTCTCCCGGGCTTCGGCGGTGAGCAGGGTGCCCGGTGCCACAGGACGCAGGAGTGTGATATTGGCAGTCACCGTGACGGTGGGCTTTCCGTGGGAGTTGGTAGCGCAGGCGAACGCCAAGTCGGCAAGGGTAAATACAGCACCTCCCTGGCACCATCCCGCCCCGTTGAGATGTCGCTCGTCGACAGCCATGTGCAGCCGTGCATATCCCTCTTTTATCTCATCGATGACGATGCCGGCATCCATGGCGAACCTATCTCCCTCGAAATACTCTTTGATAGTCATCTACACCCTTTTTGTTAAAAATCGCCACAAAAGTACGCAAAAATATTATAAAATGAAAAAAAACTCCCATATTTGTAAGAGAGACTATGATTTGCGTCTATTAAGAACGGTGAGTACCATGAAGACCATGTATCTTTTTTGCAATAATTATCGTTTTCCGATATTCGCATTTTTTTTACATAAAATAAACCTTGTCTATCCCTCCCAAAAAGGAGGAAAAACATTATCTTTGCGAAAAATAGTTTTTCAATACCTTTTTTATGACCGACCAACCTTTGAAATCCATCATCCAGATATGGGGTACGTCTTGCCTTACGACCCTTTTCTTACTATTGTCATCTTGTTCAGGAGGAGGGAAACAATACCATATCGGTGTTTCACAGTGCTCGGTGGACATCTGGAGAGACAAGCAAAACGCCGAACTGCGGATGGGAGCCTATTTCCACGACAACGTGGAACTGCGGTTTGCCGCTGCATACGACAGCGATGAACGGCAGGTACAACAGATTGACAGCCTTGTGGCAACAGGCATTGACCTGCTGATTGTGGCACCCAACCAAGTGGCCACCATCACGCCAGCCATTGACCGTGCATTCGACAAAGGCATTCCCGTCATCGTGTTTGAACGGAAGACCAGTTCGCAGAAATATACCGCTTTCATGAGTGCTGACAACTACGAAATGGGGCGCGTGATGGGTGAGTATATTGCCGGAAAGCTGCATGGCAAAGGACGAGTGCTCGAAGTGATGGGGCTGAAAGGGTCGTCGCCGGCCATAGAACGGCACAATGGGTTTGCCGATGCGTTGAAGAACCATCCCGGCATAGAGTTTGTAGCCACCCTGCAAGGAGACTGGACGGAGAATAGTGCGGTCAAAGCCATCCATGACTATCAAGGCGACTTATCCAATATAGATTTTGTTTTCGGACAAAATGACCGTATGGCAATGGGTGCCCGTAAAGCCTTGGCTTCTGCCTCCACTAAATACTGCGGTATCGATGGACTGCCTGGCGAGGATGGCGGCATCCGATTGGTGCGCGACTCCATCCTTGATGCGACTTATATTTATCCTACACATGGTGACCAACTGATGGAAATGGCGATGAATATTCTCGACGGCAAACATTACGAGAAGGAAGTGCGGCTGATGTCGGCTCTCGTCACCAAGGAGAATGCCAATGTGCTGCTCATGCAGAACGAAGAAATCGCGAAACAGTCGGAATATCTTGACCAACTCCACAGTCGCGCCGATAGCTACCTTCAGCGACTCGACACCCAGCGAATGATCATGTTGATGGCCATTGCCCTTGTCGCCCTCTTATTGCTTTTCGCCGTCATGCTTTACCGCTATCACCTTCAAAAACTCCATTTACATGAGGAACGCACAAAAATGGAGCGAGAACAGTTGGACTTCTACACGCAAGCTGCTCATGAGTTGCGTACTCCACTCACCCTGATAGAGGGCCCCCTGAACCAACTTGCCGAAACGACCGCCATCCAGCAATCTGATGAAAAAACAACCGAATTGTTCTCCATTGTCAGACGCAACACGGCCAACCTATCTCAATTAATCAACAGAATTCTTGATGTGCAAACTGGTATCTCACCACAGGAACTCACTTCAAATCAGACTGACGGATTATCCACCTCGCAAGGAAAGGAAGAACAAAGCAAGGATTCATCCATTCAGGCTACATCGGAAACGGATGTCCCCACTTTGCTGATTGTGGATGACAATGCCGATATCCGCACCTTGCTCAGGACGATTCTGCAACCTCACTATCAACTGCTTGAAGCCGCCAACGGACAAGAGGGACTTCGTGTGGCCCACGAACAGGTGCCCGACCTCATCGTCAGCGACGTGATGATGCCTGTAATGAATGGCCTGGAGTTCTGTCAACAAATCAAGACCGATTTCGTGACCAGTCACATTCCCGTCATCCTGCTCACAGCACGCGCACTGAACAAGCATCAGATAGAGGGTTACGAAAGCGGTGCCGATGCCTATATTACCAAACCTTTCCAAGCAGACTTGCTCCTTGCACGTATCAGCAATTTGTTGAAAAGCCGCCTTCAACTGCGCCATCTGTGGAGCAGCAACGAGCAAAAGGAACTAAAAGCCGAAGAGCCGAAAGTGGAGGTGAAAGAAAATGCTTTCATCCTCCGTTTCAAGGCTGTTGTAGAAGAAAAAATGTCAGACAGTGACCTCAGTGTAGAGGACATCGGTACCGAGATGAACCTCAGCCGTGTGCAACTCTACCGTAAAGTGAAAGCACTCACGGGATGTTCGCCTGTCGACCTCCTTCGCAAGGCCCGCCTGACCGAAGCACACCGGCTCCTCATCGGCAGCGAACTATCCGTGAGTGAGATAGCCTATAAAGTGGGCTTTACCTCACCTTCGTATTTCACCAAATGCTTCAAGGAAGAATACGGGAAAGTACCTGGTGAGGTACGCTCTTCGTCTTAACAAACACACGTTCAATAACAATAATCGTTCATTCTATCTCAAAAATGTTACCATGCAACATAAGTGGGATAGGGTGAACGTTTTTTTATATCATAGGCTAATGTTAGTAAGTATTTTTGCGACAGAAAAAATTACTAACCCAAAATGTTTAGCAATGAAAGAACTAAAGAGATTACTGTTGAGCACCCTGCTCATCCTTGCGAGTACTATAATGTACGCGCAAACGGAAATCACAGGCACGGTCATCGATGAGACAGGAGAAGGCGTCATCGGTGCCACCGTGATGGAGAAAGGAACATCGAACGGTACGGTAACCGATTTCGATGGAAATTTCAAGTTGACAGTTGCCGAGGGAACGACCCTCGTCATTACCTACATCGGCTATGACCCAGTGGAAATCACAGCATCTTCTGGCATGAAAGTCCAACTGAAAGAAAATGCCAGCGAACTCGCAGAGTTGGTGGTGACGGGATATCAGACCCAGCGCAAGGCCGACCTGACAGGCGCGGTGGCTGTGGTAAAGACCACCGAACTAAAGACCTCATCTGATACCGACCCCATGCGCGCCCTACAGGGAAAGGTGCCGGGAATGACCATCACAAGCAACGGCTCGCCCGTAGGTGCCGGTACAGTCCGCATTCGTGGTGGCGGCTCGTTCAATTCATCGCAAGACCCGCTGTTCATCATTGATGGTGTGCCTACGACGACCAATCTGAACACACTGAACATGAACGACATCGAGTCTATGCAAGTGCTGAAGGATGCCGCCTCGGCCTCTATCTACGGTAGCCGTGCTGCCAATGGTGTCATCATCATCACCACACGTTCTGGCAAGAAGGGCGACAAGGTGAAGGTGGATTTCTCAGCCAACTTGACAGCCCAGTTCTACAACAAACAGACCATGATGAAGTTGGCCAACACTGCCGAATATGCCACCGCTATGGCACAGGCAGCCATGAATGACGGTCTTGACCCAGAGCAGTATGCCAACAACTATGGTTTGACGCTCAATGCCACTGCAGGCACACCTATCAGTGCTTATGACCCCGCAACGGGCCAAATGCGCCAATTCACCGTTAACGGCCTCTACGATGGTTATATGAACTCGAAAAAAACCATGCGCTTTAGCGATACTGACTGGCTTGACGAAATCTCGCGTACAGGATTTTCGCAGAACTATGACCTCAGCATATCAAATGCCACAGACAAGTCATCGGCTCTCTTCTCCGTCGGCTACAAGAAGAACAACGGTATTTTGAAATATACCGACTTTGAAAGTTTCTCCGGCCGTATCAACACCAGTTACAAGATAAACAAGATGATCACCGTTGGTGAGAATGCCACTATCACCTACAGCGACCAGGTGGATTGCCAACCACTGGAAAATGCCTTGAAAATGGCCCCCACTCTGCCCGTCTTCGAAGAGGACGGTGAGACATTCTCGGGTCCTGTGGGCGGTATGAGTGACCGTCAGAACCCCTTGCGCGAACTCTATCATAATCGTGACAACCGTTTGAAGATGTGGCGTATCTTCGGCAATGCCTATGTAAACATACAACCCATCAAAGGTCTGACACTGCGCTCCAACTTCGGACTTGACTATTGGTCGGAGTTCATTCACAGCGTCACCTACACCTGGCACTCCGATGTAGTGAACAACTCAACGCCTTCCTCTAACCTCGGTGCCAAGACCTCCGTCAAATGGACATGGTCGAACACGGCCAACTACAACTTTACAATTGCCACTGACCACTCCTTCATTCTGTTGGCCGGACTGGAACTCCATCGCGACATAGATGAGCACTCTTCCGCCTATGCGCAGATGTATGCCCTGGAGAACTACGATTACATGTGGCCCGATGCCGCCACGGGCACCCAGCGCGCCGGTGGTATCCGCGAGGGCTACAATCTGGTGTCGCTTTTTGGCAAGGTGGACTACAACTGGAAGGACTTGTTGCTCGCATCGTTCACCATACGACGCGACGGTTCTTCACGCTTCGGCGAGAACAACCGCTATGGTACCTTCCCCGCTTTTACAATAGGCTACCGCATCTCCGAAAACCTGCACCAAGACTGGATTAGCGACCTGAAAATCCGTGCATCGTGGGGAGAGACAGGTAACCAGGCCATCTCTAACTACGCTCGCTACGGTCTTTATGCCGCTACCTACGGCGGCGGTCGCAACGAATCCACCGCTTACGACCTCGCTCTACAAGGCAGCGGAATCTTCCCTTCCGGTTTCCGCGCCACACAGTCGCAGAACAATAATCTGAAATGGGAGACCACCGAGCAATACAACATCGGCCTCGACTACCTCCTTCTGAACAGTTCCATCTATGGTTCGGTCGATGCCTACATCAAGAATGTGAAGGACATGCTCATCAATCCTGCATACCTCGGTTCGATGGGTGAAGGCGGCGCATCGTGGCTCAACGGACCCAGTCTGCGCAACTGGGGTATGGAGTTTGCACTGGGCTATCGCGGTACTACTAATTTCGGTCTGCGCTACAACGTGAACGGAAACCTCGACTTCTTCCGTCAGAAAGTGACCTACCTGCCAGAGACTACTACTGGCTCTTACGTCCATACGGCAAAAGAGAATCTCGTAGAAGCCGAGAAACCCTACGGTTCGATTGTGGGTTATGTCGTCGACGGTTTGTTCCAAAACCGTGAAGAGGTTTTGGCCAGCGGTCAGGAAAATGCCCGGGTTGGTGGTCTGAAATACGCTGACCTCGATGGCAACGGCATTATCAATGAGCAAGACCAAACCTGGATTTTCAATCCCGTGCCCAACTTCTCATGGGGTTTGAACATCGAATTGGGCTACAAGGACTTCGACTTCTCGATGTTCTGGCAGGGAGTGGCTGGTCAGGATGTTTATAACAACCAGAAATTCCAAACCGACTTCTACAGCATCACAGATGCGGGTTCAAACAAGGGTAATCGCATGCTCAATGCCTGGACAACAGCCAATACGGGGAGTGACATCCCAGCATTGACTACTAATAATGTGGGTAACGAAAACCGTGCCAGCACCTACTTCGTTGAGAACGGCTCTTATGCCAAACTTCGTCAGGTACAGATTGGCTACAATGTCCCTCAAAAGTTTCTTGATAGACTGAAGATCAGTTCTGCCCGTTTCTATATCTCTGGCCACAATTTGCTCACAATTAAGAGCAGTTCGCTGACTTGTTCTGATCCTGAGAACCCCAATTGGGCTTATCCTAACAGCACCTCTATCTCATTTGGTATTCAAACTTCATTCTAAGTCAAAGGATTCAAGGATTATATATAAAATAGTAAAGATTATGAAAGCAATATATCAAGCCATCTGTGCAGGTCTTATCGTTTGTGGAACAATGACTTCTTGCAACGACTTCATCGATGTTGAGCCACAGGGTGTCATCAGCGAAGAACTCGCCATGAGCCAGCCCGACGAAATGGTAACCTCTGCTTATGCCAAGTTGGGCGACGACTGGTACACCTATCCGTTCAACTTGTGGCCCTACGGCGACGTCAGTAGCGACGATGCCATGAAGGGAGGTTCCGGAACCACCGACACCAACTACCATCCCGTGGAGGTGTGGAGTACATTGACAGCCTCTACTCCCGACCATATGGATGAACAATGGTATCACTTCTACTGCAGCATTTCGAGATGCAATCGCGCCCTCGTCTCACTCTCAGAGTACGGCAATGACAAATTGGGTGAAGAGAAAACCAAAATTCGCGAGGGCGAAGTACGTTTCCTCCGCGCTCATTTCTACTTCAAACTGGTTCAGATGTGGTATCAGGTGCCTTGGGTTGATGAGGAAGTCTACAAGAACCACACCGAGGAGCAGACACCCAACAACCAGTTTACACACGAGGAACTGATGGAAAAAATAGTGTCTGACTTCAAGTTTGCATACGACGTATTGCCCACCCAGCAGCAAGACGGTGGACGTGCCAACAAGATTGCCGCTGCTGCCTATCTGGCCAAGTGCTACCTGACAATGGCCTGGGGCGACGGATACGAGGCCAGCACCGGCGTGAGTCACATCAATCAAGAGTATATGAAGAAGGTGGTCGAGTACACCGAAGTGGTCAAGAACTCACAGTATGGCTACTTGGAGGACTATGGCGACATCTTCCTTCCCGAATACAAGAACTCGAAGGAGAGCATCTTCGCCGTACAGCACTCCGACTATCAGGATGACAACACGCTCTATGGTCGTGGCAACTGGAGCAACATGCTCAACGGCTGCTGGGGTATGTGGTCTTGCGGATGGGATTTCCACAAACCTACGCAGAATCTTGTCAATGCCTTCAAGACCAAGGATGGTCTTCCTATGTTCGATGACTATAACAACGAGATTGCCTATCCTATCAATGGTGTGCCCACCGCACAAAAGTGGGACCCGCGCCTCTTCCATACTGTAGGTATGCCCACCTTCCCCTATAAGTATGAGACAGAGTACACCATGACAAAAGACAATTCACGTACGCCAAACACCTATGGTTACTATGCTTCACTGAAGGAGGTGCCGCAACGTTCCAAGGGTGAGACATTCGACAACCCCTGGCAGGCCTTCGCCATGAACGACTATGTGTTTCGTTATACCGACGTGATGCTGATGCGTGCCGAGGCCCTCATTGAAACAGGCTCACTGGAGGAGGCTCGCACCATCATTAACGACATTCGCCAGCGTGCTAAAAACAGTGTAGCCAAGCACATCAACTACGCCGCCAACCAGTGCGACATCGCCCTCTATCCGTCTTCTTACTTCAGCACGAAAGAGCAGGCTCGTAAGTGCTTACAGTGGGAGCGCCGCTTGGAACTGGCTATGGAGAATGGCCGATATTTCGACCTGCGCCGTTGGGGCATTGCCTCGCAGACACTCAACACGTTTTTCGAGAAAGAGAAGGATGCCATTTATGATGGCCAGACCTATGCCCAGTATTACAAGGACGCGCACTATACGCCCGCCAAGAACGAGTATTTCCCCCTGCCCTATATCCAACTCTACTACGTTCCCGGCCTCTACACTCAGAACAAGGGATATAATTAAATTGATAATTGACAATCGATAATCGATAATTAAAGTTATGAAAAAGATATCAATCATTATAATGACGATGTTCGCACTTATCCTGACCGCTTGTCAGGATAAGGACATCGACCGCGATTCCATGATTCTTCCAGCCCCTGACGTTTCACAAATCACCGGATCCTTAAACGGCGATGACTATACTTGGACATGGCCTGCACAGGCAGCCTCACAGATGCAGGTGACCATATACCGCAACGGTACGCTCTCGGCCTCTGAAATCGTCAGCGGTACCAGTTACACACAGAAGGATATGCCCACCAACGTACCGTTTGAGTATGTGTTCAAACTGACAGACGGCACCAACTTTTCCACAGGTGTTGTTAAAAGTTATCTGCGTGAAGGTGCTACCAGTATCAGCGGTGTCCAGATGAGACAAATAGACAAGGCTGGTGGTTATGATGCTTTGGTGGAATGGAACAAGGCTACTGATGCCACAAGCATCAAGTTTACTGCAACCAATGGCAAACAGACCATCAACGAGACGTTGGCTGGAACAGCCACCAGTTATACCATCAGCAACGTGCAGACCGGTGACACCTGGGAGGTTACATTGGTTGCTCAGAATGAGAAAGGAACTTCTCTCTCCACCAAGTCGTCCCTACGTATCGGAAAGACCGCCATTGGTTTCCTGAGTGTCTATGCCACGCCCGATGAACTGATTGCCAATGGCGATGACGACGAGGCTTCTGCCTGGTTATGGTTACATGAGACCTATCCAACAGCCCAATATGTCTATTTCGGTGATGTTCATTCGGCCGCCGATGTCGAGCCGTTCCGCGTACTCTTCTGGTTGCGCGACCTCGAAGGTGTGGGCGAGGATGCCGTATGGAGTGTTCCTGAGGTTGTTCAGGCAGCAACTCCAATCATTAAAGAATGGTATAAGGAAGGCGGCAGCCTGCTGCTCTGGAGCCATGCCACCACCTACGTGGGACATCTTGGTCGTTTAAGTCTTGATGACATGAAAGCCAATGATCATGCCATCGGAACTGGTGAGGGCGGCATCAACAACGATGTTTGGAAGATGGCTGTACAACTGAATCCCGGCAGCCGCTTCTCGAAAGATCATTCTTCGCATCCTATCTATAAGGGGCTGGAAGTGGAATCGAACGACCGCACCAAACTCATCGCTTTCAAGGGCCCGGGTTGGACAGAAGACCACAATTGCCTGTTCTTCAACTTGCCTTCGCTGCTGACAGGCATAGGCAATCAGGAAGAAGCTTGCTACACCCAACTTACGCAGACCTTTGGCATCTATCCACTCGGAACATGGGACAGCCAGATTGACTGGGTGAGCCAGATGAACGTCTGGGAGGCACAGCAGGGCAACACCGATTTCAAGGGCACCATACTCTGCATCGGCAACGGCGGTTGTGAATTCTCCATGAAAAACGCCGACGGCACACCCGACAAGAGTGCACACCCCAAGAACAACATCTATCAAGATAATGTGCTCACGCTGGCTAAGAACTCTCTGGAATATCTGAAAACAAGATAAAGTTAGTTAGGTATGTATCGGTTAATATGAAAAAGAAAGATTTCACATTGTTCACATTGGTAGCCGTCTTGATGACGGCTACCTTTGTTGGTTGTTCCAAAGATGAGTACGAACAGGATTATAATCCATTAATTGACAATCCTGAGCCAGAACAACCTAACAACCCACCCAAGTCAGGCGGACAAGACAGCTACAATGAGACATATCGCCCCCAGATACATTACACACCTGGCCAAAACTGGATGAACGACCCCAACGGCATGGTATTTTCAGATGGCACCTACCATCTCTTCTACCAATATAACCCGCGAGCCAACGACTGGGGCAACATGTCTTGGGGCCATGCCACTTCAACAGACCTTGTCCATTGGACCGAGCAGGCCGTGGCCATGACACGTGACGAGTTGGGAGATGTCTTTTCTGGCTCTGCCGTCATCGACAAGGACAATACCGCTGGTTTTGGAGCCAATGCGATGGTGGCACTCTATACTTCTGCCGGCACCGCACAACAGCAAAGTATAGCATACAGCATAGACGGAGGCAATAACTTCACCCGATACTCAGGCAACCCCGTCATCCCCAACAACGACGACAACCTTCGCGACCCGAAAGTATTCTGGCATGGAGAGACCAAGCAATGGGTGATGACTTTGGCCAAAGGATGGAAGATGGGCGTTGAATTCTATACTTCGCCCGACCTGAAGAACTGGACCCACCAGAGCACGTTCTTCAAGGAGCTGCCTGGCCGTCCCAGTCTTCAGTGGGAATGTCCCGACTTGATACCGTTTGGCGAGAAGTGGGTACTGATTGTCAGCGTCAATCCCGGCGGTCCCATTCTCGGCTCTGGCACGATGTATTTCGTGGGAAGCTTCGATGGCAAGGCCTTCACTGCCGACAATCTTGACTACCCCCTATGGCTCGACTACGGCATGGACAACTATGCCGGAGTGACATGGAGCAATACTGGCGACCGCAAGGTGCTGATTGGCTGGATGAACAACTGGCAATATGCAGGCAACGTGCCATGCACGCCTTGGCGTTCGGCCATGACATTGCCGAGAGAGCTGAAACTCATCGAGCATGATGGAAAGCCCTTATTGGCCAACACCGTCGTCAGCGAGATAGACAAGATAGCGGAGAATTGGCAGGCAGCAGGCACAGGCCTTGACGTGAAGGATGCCTACCAACTGCGCATTACACTTGGTTTAGACCAAAATGGTTCGATTACGCTGAGCAATTCTTCAGGCGAGAAATATGTACTCGACATCAATGCCTCATCCCGTACGCTGACCACACACCGCACTTCTGCCACCGGCATGGCATCATTCAACGGCTCTTTCTCCATTCCCTCCATGCAGGCTCCGCTAAATGTCAATAGCGACAACGTCACGCTCGACCTTTTCGTCGATCAGTCTTCCGTGGAAATCTTCACCCAGAACGGTTCCATGTCGATGACCAACCTCGTGTTCCCCAAAGCCATATACAACCATCTGACCATTACTGGAACGACCGTTGAAGCACAAGTTCGCCGTTTGAAGAGAATTTGGAATTAAAGTTCATGGAATAAAGAGATTATCGATATCAAAAATGTTGCAGTGAACGATAATTCTCAGCAATTGAAACATAAGTGACAATAAGAATGCGTAAAAAGGGATATCTTTGCAGCAGATAACTAAAAACGACGAAAAATGAAGAAACTACTGACACTGATGGCAGCCCTGCTGATGGCGATGACCATGAATGCCCAAAAACCGATGATTCTGGGTGAGAACCATGCCATGCTGAGACTGGAACAAACCAGGACCTTCCTGCTCCTGCCCGTGCAGGAGAAAGAAGAGAACGCGAACATAGCCGTGCTCGATGAGAAGAATGAGATGGTGAAGCGGCTGAACGTAAGACTGGCGGTCGACAAGGTGGACTACTATGTGCCACTGGAAATCAAGGACGCCCAATTGCTTGACATCACCTTCCATGGCGACCGACGGACTACAGGAGCCTTGAAAGACTTTGTGTGCTGGCGGGAGATGAAGTATAGCAATACGTTCGACACCTCCAACCGCGAGAAATTCCGTCCGCTCTACCACCATACACCGCTCTATGGATGGATGAACGACCCCAACGGCATGTTTTATAAGGATGGCGTATGGCATCTCTACTATCAGTATAACCCCTATGGCTCACAGTGGGAGAACATGACTTGGGGCCATTCCACCAGCCGAGACCTCATCCACTGGGAGTCACAACCGATGGCTATAGAGTCCGACTGGCTGGGAGCCATCTTCAGCGGCTCGTGTGTGACGAACGGAAATGATGTCGTCGCCTTCTACACCTCTGCCGGACAACATCAGGTGCAGTCGATGGCTGTATCGAAAGATGGTGGACAGACATTCGAGAAGTTTGGTGGAAATCCTGTGCTGACGAGCGACGTGCCCGACTTCCGCGACCCCAAGGCTTTCTGGAATGAGGAGGCCCAGGTATGGAACCTGATTCTTGCCGCCGGACAGGAAATGCGCATCTACTCGTCTAAAGACTTAAGGGCGTGGAAATATGAATCTTCGTTTGGTAAAGAATATGGCAACCATGGCGGCGTATGGGAATGTCCCGACCTCTTTAAGATAGGCAACAAATGGGTGCTGCTCTGCAACATCAATCCCGGCGGTCCGTTTGGCGGAAGTGCAACACAGTATTTCGTGGGCAACTTCGATGGCAGGAAGTTCACCTGCGAGTCGATGCCAAAAGTGACGAAATGGCTCGACTACGGCAAGGACCATTATGCAACGGTGTCGTTCTACAATGCACCCGACAACCGCCGTGTGGTATTGGCATGGATGAGTAACTGGCAGTATGCCAACCAGGTGCCTACGAAGCAGTTCCGCTCTGCCAACTCCATTCCCCGCGACCTCGGCCTTTTCACCCATGGCGAGGAAACCTACGTGAGCGTGGTGCCCTCGAAAGAGATGCTGGCCGTACGCGGACAGAAAGTGAAGAAACCGACGGAGGCTTGTGAGATTGTGGTGGATGTGAAAGGCTCGGCAGACATCACGCTGTCGAACGCAAAAGGCGAACAAGTGACCATGCGCTACGATGCCCTGAAACAGACCTTCATGATGGACCGCAACAAGAGTGGCGACGTGAGTTTCAGCGAGGCGTTCCCCGGTGTGACAACGGCACCTACCTACGGCAACATCCGTCGACTGCGCATTTTTATCGACCGCTGCAGCATCGAGGCCTTTGACAGCGAGGGCAAGATGGCCATGACCAATCTGGTGTTCCCGTCGGAGCCTTATGACATGGTCAAGGTGAAAGGCGGCAAGGCGGTTATTTATAAAATTGAAAATTAAAAATTGAAAATAATACGAATATGGCAAAGCAAAATAAATCCATCTACCTCATCCCCGTGATGCTCTGTTTTTTCTGCATGGGCTTCGTGGACCTGGTGGGCATCGCCTCCAACTATGTGAAGGCCGACCTCGGACTCAGTGACTCCGTGGCCAACGTATTCCCCTCGCTGGTGTTTTTCTGGTTCCTTATTTTCAGCGTTCCCACAGGCATGCTGATGAACAAGATTGGCCGGAAGAAAACTGTGCTGCTCTCGCTTGTCGTCACCATGGTGTCGCTATTACTGCCACTGTTTGGCGAAAACTTCGGAATCATGCTCATTGCCTTTTCTCTCTTAGGTATTGGCAATGCCCTGATGCAGACATCGCTGAACCCTTTGGTGTCAACAGTCATGGGTGGCGGTAATCTCGCATCCACTCTGACTTTCGGACAATTTGTCAAAGCCATCGCCTCGTTCTCTGCTCCCTATCTGGCGATGTGGGGTGCCACGAAAGTCATCCCTGAGTTTGGTTACGATTGGCGCGTGCTCTTTGGCATTTTCCTCGTCGTAGGAATACTGTCCACGCTCTTGCTTCTCGCCACGCCCATCAACGAACCCCCTATTGAAGGTAAGCCATCCACTTTTGTGGAGTGCTTTAAACTGTTGGGAACCCCCATCGTGCTGCTTTCGTTTTTCGGTATCATGTGTCATGTGGGCATTGATGTGGGAACAAACACCACTGCTCCGAAAATACTGATGGAACGTTTGGGCATGACACTCAACGAAGCAGCCTTTGCCACGAGCCTCTATTTCATCTTCCGTACCATCGGTTGTCTGACGGGTTCTTTCTTCCTCCGCGTACTTCCTACACGAACGTTCTTCATCATTTCTGTCGTAATGATGGCATTGTCGATGTGCGGTCTGTTCTTCGGTACAAGCAAGATGGTGCTCTATACCGCCATCGCCCTGGTGGGATACGGCAACTCCAACATCTTCTCCATCTGTTTTGCCCAAGCCCTTACCTCGATTCCCCAGAAGCAGAACGAAGTGTCGGGACTGATGATCATGGGTCTTTTCGGAGGCACTGTCTTCCCACTGCTCATGGGCTTTGCAAGCGATGCCATGGGTCAGGCAGGTGCCGTGCTCGTCATGGCCGCGGGCGTGGTCTATCTGTTCACCTACATCAAGCAAATAAAAGCGAAATCATAACACCAAACACATCATATCATGCAACAGAAAAGATACGTAGTAGGGCTCGGTGAGGCCCTGTGGGACGTGCTCCCCGAAGGAAAGAAACTGGGTGGTGCACCTGCCAATTTTGCTTATCATGCCGGACAGTTCCTTGGCAGCGACAACACCATCGCCGTGAGCGCGCTGGGCGAGGACCGACTGGCCGAAGAGACACTGGAAGCCCTGAAGGAGAACGGGCTGAACTACCTGATGCCCCGTGTGCCCTACCCTACCGGCACCGTGCAGGTGGTGCTCGACGAGCAGGGCATCCCCACCTATGACATCAAGGAGAACGTGGCATGGGACAACATTCCCTTCAACGAAGAGATAGAAGACATCGCCCGCCACTGCCGGGCAGTATGCTTCGGCTCGCTTGCCCAGCGCAATGTGGTGAGTCGCACTACCATCCAGCGTTTCCTCGACATCACGCCCGACGACTGCGTGAAGATCTTCGACATCAACCTGCGCCAGAATTTCTATACCAAGGAGATTATCCAGGAGTCGATGCGCCGCTGCAACATCCTCAAGATCAACGATGAGGAGTTGGTGCTCATCGGCAGGATGTTTGGCTATCCCGGTCTCGACATCGAGAACAAGTGCTGGCTTATCCTGGGCAAGTACAACCTCGACATGCTCGTCCTCACCTGCGGCACCAACGGCAGCTATGTCTTCACCCCCGGACAGATGTCGTTCCAGGAGACACCGAAAGTAAAGGTGGCCGACACCGTGGGAGCCGGCGACTCGTTCACCGGTTCATTCTGCGCTGCCGTCCTCAACGGCAAGCCCATGGCCGAAGCCCATCGGTTGGCTGTGGAAGTGAGCGCCTTTGTGTGTACGCAGAACGGTGCCATGCCGAAGATTGACGAGAAATTGAGAAATCGTTAGCAGGGAGAATCCTTGCTATATGAAGAACTGGCGTGCGCCATGGACTATCGTGCCATGGCGCACTACTTTTTTATGTCGGCCACAAGGGTACTAACGTAGCCGACGGGCTCAATGAGTCCGTCGGCACAAGATAATTCTCAATTTTCATTTTTCAATCTTCAATCGTCAATCATAGAACGTGTCGCTTGCCTTGATCAGGTCGTGCTCGTGCTTGCTGAAAGAATTGTCGGTGGGTTTCCACGACGGGTCGGGCATGTACCACCACTGCTGTTCGAAGATCTTGCGCAGCGTGGCATCCTTGAACACATAACCACGGTGGGCATAGGGCAGGTTGCGGCGGATGCGGGCGGTGAAGTCGTGCAACTGCTTCTTCGTTCCCTTGCCGGGATAGTATTGTTCATAATCCTGGCCGCCTGCCAACCATCCCAGGAAGGTGTCGCTACTGTCGTAGAAGAGCGGTTTGGGCTTATTGCCCCAGTCGACGAGATACTCGAGGGTTTCGGCAGAGCCGATGCTCAGGTTGTCGTCGGTGTGGAAGTTGTTGCGATGCCATTCCAGCGTTCCGTTGCGCAGCACCACCTCGGTGACCGTGGAACCGTCGTCGTAGGATGTCTTGAGCACCCGTGTCTTTCCCTTTCCCGTCTTCACCTGGAACGGTGTACCTTCGAAGGGTGAGTTGTCGATGACGAAGTGCTTGGTACAGTTATCGACCTTGATACGCAGCGTGAAGTCATCAATCTGGTGGTTGGCCCAGCGCATGGCCGGTGTCAGCCAATAGGGTATTTCAAAAGCCTGTCCCACCGAGAACGACATCCGGTAACTGTAGGTATGGCGCACCGTATTCAGTCTGCTGTTGAAATGGGCATCGAAATAATAGGCGTAGGCATAGTCGGCATATTCGTCGGTCTGGGCGTTGTGAAGCCGTTCGCTATTTTCCAGGTCAAGTTGCCAGCGCTTGAAATCAACAGGGATGAACCGCTGTCCCTTGTTCCTCGCCTCCTGGGTCTCCTTGGGCCATTCACCGTCGAAGTCCTCGGAAAACACCAGTCCGTTGCGGTAGTTGAGTTTCTTGCCGTTCATCACCACGGAGAAGTCGTTGATATGCGGATGGATGCCCTTGAGGTTCATGGGCTCGTCGTCGTTGTAGGGTGCCCTGGCCTCGAATCCCATCGTCACGTCCTTGGGCTGTCCGTTGTTCATGAACTCATATTCTACCTCTACGAAGGCGAAGGGACCATCGGTAATGGTGATAGTGAGCACCTCCTTCTTCACCGAGATATCCGTTTCCTGCAATGGCTCCAAATGACTGCCACTGACATAATAGACGCCATCGTTGGCATGAGCAGCGAAGAAACCTGCCCACATGGCCAAGAAGATGGCCAACATTCTGTTTCTCATCATGTTTTTATAGGGTTATGGTTATAGTTTCGGGCAAAAATAGATATTATTCTTCATATCTGCAAGGAAAAAACGGCTTTTCCATGGAAAAAAGACAGCTATAGCCCATTTGTGTAAGCCTGAATATTGTAATTTTTACACTTTTTATAATACAAAGTATCCATTTATATAGAAAAAAGTCGTAATTTTGCCCCACCCTATTATAACTAAGGTGTGTATCTTTACCAAGCAACTACTTCGACAATCATGAGAACAAGCATAAGAACTATCATGGCCTTCATGACCCTTGCACTATGGTTCACCCCCTGCGAGGTGTTGGCCCAAGAAGAAGAAGGCGACAATATCTCACGCGAGATATTCATCTACTCCCCTAACGAACGTGCCGGCCTGCACGCCGCCTATCTCGACATCGAACAGCGATGGGTGGAGATAGGACAACTCTGTGCCTCAGACTACGGTCAGTGGGGCGCGGAGAAACGGATGTATTCACCCTGCGTGCTCCGTGCCTCCGACGGCACCTGGCGCGCCATCTGGCAAGTGAACGACTACTCACCCTGTTTCGCCGCCACCTACAGCACCGACCTCATCGTGTGGCGCCCCCAGGACTATCCCCGCCTGACGACCAAGAACTGTCTGAAGCCCATCATGTTTGAGGGCGATGACGAGACCTTCGACATTTTCTATATCTCGGGCGACGCAAAATACTACCTGCAAGGCTCAAAAGACTTCCGTCATTTCTCAGAACCCCAGGAGAGCAGCATCAGCGACGTGGCGTGGGGTGGCGACACCGCCACCGTGGGCGGACGTCTCTACGAAGGCAAGATTTTCGACATCACCCAGGGCGAACTCATACAGCTGCTCACCCACCACGAGGTGATGCGCCTCGACGGCGAGATGAGTGCCGAGCGGATGACCGACGATGCCACCCGCCTGAAAGACCTGCAGCCCGCCAGTGCCACGCTCACCGTGAACACCGGCAACCGCAAGCGCATCAGCGACAAACTCATCGGCGTGTTCTTTGAAGACATCAGCTATGCCGCCGACGGCGGTCTCTATGCCGAACTGGTGCAGAACCGCGACTTCGAATACTCCCAGCGCGACCGCAAGGAATGGAGTGCCACTACCGCCTGGCACTCCTCTCGCCCGATACAGATAGAGACCTCGAACCCATTGAGCGCCAACAACCCCCACTATGCCGTGATGGAGACCGACACCCTCGTCAACGAAGGATGGGACGGCATTGCCGACCGTGAGATCGGCTGCAGCTACGATTTCTCGTTCTGGGTGCGCCACATCGACTGCAAGAAAAAACAATGGCGCGTGCAACTCGTTACCAACAACGGTGAGGTGGTAGCCGAACAAAAAATCGTGACAAAGGGTGAGGGATGGAATCAATACGAGGCCATGCTCTGCACCGATGACGGGAAATTCCATGCAAATCCCGCCAACCGCGACCTCATGCTGCGCATCGTGGCGCTGAAGAAAGGCAAGGCTGCCATCGACATGGTGAGTCTCTTCCCCCAAATCACCTTCAAGAACCGAAAGAACGGCTTGCGCGAAGACCTTGCCCAGGTCATCGCCGACCTGAAACCGAAGTTCGTGCGGTTCCCCGGCGGGTGCATGAGCCACGGCCAAGGACTCGACAACATCTACCACTGGCACCACACCGTGGGTCCGCTGCAGGACCGAAAGCCCGACTTCAACATCTGGGGTTACCACCAGACCCGCGGTCTGGGATTCCATGAGTTCTTCCAGTTCTGCGAGGACATCGGTGCCGAGCCACTGCCCGTGCTTGCCGCCGGCGTGCCCTGCCAGAACTCCGCCGCCGATGCCTCCGGCTATGGCGGTCAGCAAGGCGGCATCCCCATGGAAGACATGCCCGCCTACATCGAGGAAATCCTTCACATGATAGAATGGGCCAACGGCGACCCTGCCACCAGTCCATGGGCAAAGATACGTGCCGAGGCCGGTCATCCCGCCCCCTTCAACCTGAAATATATCGGTATCGGCAATGAAGACATCATCTCGACCGTGTTCGAAGAACGCTACGAGATGATTTGCAAGGCCATCAAGGAAAAATACCCCCAGATTACCGTCTGCGGCACCGTGGGACCCTTCCACACCCCCTCTGCCGACTACCTTGAGGGCTGGGACTTCGCGAAGAAGCACCACGACATCATCGACATGGTAGACGAGCACTACTACGAGAGCACCGGGTGGTTCATCAACCACCAAGACTACTACGACGGCTACGACCGCAAAGCACCAAAGGTTTACCTCGGTGAATGGGCCGCCAGCACCCCCGCCAAACGTCCCAACGTAGAGACAGCCCTTGCCGAGGCCATCCACCTGTGCAACGTGGAGCGCAACGCCGACGTGGTGGAGATGACCTCGTATGCCCCGCTGCTCGCCAAGGACGGCCATCACAACTGGGACCCCGACATGATATACTTCACCAACAACACCGTGCGCACCACCCCAGCCTATGAGACCCAGCGCCTCTTCTCCGTGCATAGCGGCGACCACTACATCGCCTCGCACGTGAGCGCCGACGGCAGCATCAGTCGACGCATCGCCGCCAGCGTGGTGGAAGACAGCCGCACTGGCCGCCACTACCTGCGCCTGGTGAACGCCCTCCCCGTGAGCCTCACGCTCACCGTCACGGGCCTCGACCTGCCCTCCACCCTCCATTACGAGGGATTTGACGGTCAGCCCGAGGACCAGGACGTGACCTGCCAGGAAGGCAGTCTCGCAAAAGACCAAATCGTGATGCCCCCCTATTCGTTCCGCGTGTTCGAATGGTAAACCAACAAATATGACAACTATCAGCATAACAGCAAAAATGAAATTCAAAGCCCTTCTCACCGCCCTTGCCATGAGCAGCCTGTCGGCAACGGCTGCGGTACCCCCCACTTCGGAATCACTCATCATCAATGAAATCATGTCGGCCAATGTCGACCAATTCTTCAGTCCCACCGTCAACTTCGACGGATGGGTGGAACTCTACAACCCCAGCGGCACCGAAGTGAACCTGGCAGGTTGCTTCTTCAGTGACGACCCCGCCGACCTGACCAAATGGAAGGCACCGGCAAACATGGGCACCATCCCCGCCAAGGGCTTCAAGGTGGTGTGGTTCGACAACAACCTCCTGAAGAACACCAACGTGCCGTTCAAACTCGACACCGACGGTGGCACCCTTTACATCAGTGCCCAAGACGGCACCCTCGTGGCCAGCGAGGAATATCCCGAGGCCATCGACCGCACCTCGTATGCCCGCATCACCGACGGCGGCAGTGAGTGGTCGTTCACCGCAAGTCCTACCCTCGGCACGAGCAATGCCAGCACCACCTATTCCTCCCAACAAGTAGACATGCCCGTGGTGTCGCTCCCCGACCAACTCTTCACCGGCACGCTGAACATCGAGGTGAGCATCCCTGCCGGATGCACGCTGCGCTATACCATCAACGGTACGCTGCCCACCCTCACCAACGGCTACACCAGCATGGACGGGCATTTCACCGTCTACAACACCACCTGCTACCGTTTCAGGCTCTTTGCCGACAACCAGTTGCCCAGCCGTCCCGTCACCCGTTCCTATATCCGTCGCGACAAGAACTACACCGGTCATGTGGTGTCGGTGGTTGCCGACCCCGACTTCCTCTACGGCAACGAGCACGGCGTGATGGTGAGGGGCACCAACGGCAAGCCCGGCAACGGCCAAAGCAGCAAATGCAACTGGAACATGGACTGGGAGCGCCCCGTGAACTTCGCCTTCATCCTGCCCGGAGGCGACAGCACCGTGCTCAACCAAGACGTGAACCTGGAGATGTGCGGTGGCTGGAGCCGTGCCTGGGAACCCCATTCGTTCAAACTGAAAGGCAACAAGGAACTGAGTGGCGACAAGAACCTGAAATACCCGTTCTTCGCCGAGAAGCCCTACCTGCGCAACCGCACGGTGCAGATACGCAACGGCGGCAACGACAACTGGAACCGCTTCAAGGACCCCGCCATCGAGAGCATCATCATCACCTCGGGCATCGACATCGACGCCCAGTCGTACCTGCCCGTGCATGAGTTCATCAACGGCAAATACATCGGTATGCTCAACATGCGCGAGCCCAACAACAAGCACTACGTCTATGCCAACTTCGGATGGAACGACGAGGAGATAGACCAGTTCGAAATCAATCCCGACTCCCTCTATCTCCAGAACTGCGGCACCGAAGATGCCTTCCTCGAACTCTACGAACTGACCAAGACGGCTTCCAACAACGACACCTACGAGGAAATCAAGCAGCGTCTCGACATCGACGAGTATATCAACTACATGGCGATGGAACTCTATCTCGGCAGCAACGACTGGCCACACAACAACGTGAAGGGCTATGCGCTGCGCGACGGTGGGAAGTTCCGCTTCGTGTCGTTCGACCTCGACTTCGCCTTCAACCTCACCAATACCTTCACCACCTTCGCCAACGAGCGCTACTACACCTCGAACTGGCTCTATGACAAGGAGACCACGGTGAGGGAAGAACTGAAGTTCGTGAGCATCTTCCTCAACCTGCTCAACAATGCCAACTTCCGCCGCCAGTTCATCGACACCTTCTGCGTGATGGGTGGCAGCGTGTTCGAGCCCTCCCGGTGCACCGAAGTCATCGACTCGCTCGCCAACCGTGCCTACCCCCTGCAGACCATCGAAGGCGGCACCCCCTGGAACATGGCCAACGAACTGAAAGACAATTTCAAGAACCGCATGACGACGATGACCAATACCCTGCGCAACTACTCGCCGATGAAAATCAGTAACGTCACGCCGCAGCGCGCCTATATCAGCAGCAGCACCCCGGGAGCACGCCTCTTCATCAACGACACCCCCATCCCCACGGGTTCGTTCGACGGCAATGTCTTCGCCCCGGTGACACTGAAAGCCGAGGCACCCGCCGGCACCACCTTCCTCGGATGGGCCAATGCCGCTTCCATGCGTGAGACCCTCTTCGACAACGGGTCATCGTGGAGTTACTACGACAGCGGTTCGCTCAACAACGCCAACTGGAAATCGCTCGACTACAACGACGCGTCGTGGAAGACCGGCAACGCCCCGCTGGGCTATGGCAAGGACGGTCTGGGCACGACCATCAGCTATGGTCCGAACTCCAACAACAAATACCCCACCTATTACTTCCGCAAGAAGATACTGCTCGACAAAACCCCTGATTCCAGTACCAAGTTCGTCCTCGAATTCACCGTCGACGACGGTTTCGTGGTGTATGTGAACGGCAAGGAGGCCGGCCGCTACAACATGCCCAGCGGCAACGTGAACTACAACACCTGGGCGACCACCTACGCCCCCAACAACCCCGACAGCGGTGAGATGACCTTCAATGCCAGCCTCTTCAAGACCGGTGAGAACGTCATCGCCGTGGAGGTGCACAACAACAGCGCCACGTCGACCGACATCTACTGGGACGCCAAACTCTCGTACACCTCGCCCAATGCCGTGACCGAATTCTACTCCAGCGATGCCGAAATCAGCATCCCCCAAGGCGCTTTCAGCCTCGTGGCCTGCTTTGAGCCGCTGAGCGATGCCGACCGTCTGTCGCAGGGCATTACCCCCGTGAGGGTGAACGAGGTGAGCGCCGACAACAGCGTGTATGTGAACGACCTGTTCAAGAAAGCCGACTGGGTGGAGCTCTACAACACCACCGATGCTGCTATCGACGTGGAGGGGATGTACCTGAGCGACAACGAGGACAAGCCCCAGAAATACCGCATCAGCAAGGATAACGGCACCGCCAGCACCATCATCCCCGCCCATGGCTATCTCTTGGTGTGGTGTGACAAGCAGGATACGGGAAGTGAACTGCATGCCAACTTCAAACTCGCCAAGGAAGGCGGAACGGTGACGCTGAGCGCCGCCGACATGAGTTGGACCGACCGCCTGCCCTATCCCGCGCACGACGGCAACTCCACCGTGGGCCGTTATCCCGACGGCACCGGCAACATCTACCTGATGACCCTGCCCACCATCAGGAAGGCCAACTACATGAACACCTACGCCACCCTCTTCATGGATGAAACCCAGGGCATCGGCACGCCGGTGATGGACATCCACGGTGCGCTTACCCTCCGCTTCGGTGCCAACAAACTGATGGTAAGGGGTGAGGGCAACGGCGAGATGGGCATCGACATCTACACCCTCTCCGGCCAACTCGTGCAGCATCTCACCACGACGATGCGGGATGGCTATGGCGAGGTGGCCGTGAGGCCGATGGCAGGTGGCTGCTATGTGGCCCGTGCCACCGGGAAAGACGGCAAGACCGCCTCGTGCAAGTTCGTTTTCTGACAGAAACGCCCCTTTTAGGGAAAAATAACCTCTCTTTTCGGGCGTAAATGACAGGAAATGCGTATTTTTGCAGACGACACCCCACTGGTCGCCCACCGATGTGCGCTGACCTGGGGGAAGAACCAAATATGTTTAAGAAAAACCTGATAGACATGAAAATAAGACAACTGACCTGCGCAGTGCTTTGTCTGGTGGCATCATTGGCCACGGCACAGACCGCCGCCGACATCGCCAGCATGCGCAAGGATGCCGAAGCCGGCAACGTCAAGGCACAAGTGAAGTTGGGCACCTGTCTGCTCAGTGGCAAGGGTGTGAGCGCCAACCATGCCGAGGCCACGAAATGGTTTGCCCGGGCAGCCGAGAAAGGTGACATGGAGGCCCAGTTCAACCTCGCCTTCTGCCATGAGAACGGCTATGGCGTGAACAAGGACCTCAACGAGGCGGTGAAATGGTATACCAAAGCCGCCGAGAAAGGCAGCGTGTCGGCGATGAACAGCCTGGGTCATCTCTATGATACCGGTGGCCAGAACTTCGACAAGAACTACCGCAAGGCAGTGGAATGGTATCGCAAGGCAGCCGATAAGGGCTATGCCCCTGCCCAGTTCAACCTCGGCTCGTGCTATTACCTGATGAAAGGTGTAGACCAAGACTATGCCGAGGCCAGGAAATGGTGGGAGAAGGCTGCCGCACAAGGCAACAATGCCGCTATCTACAACCTGGGCTACTGCTACCTGAAAGGCGAAGGCGTGGACAGGAACCCCGGCCTCGCCTTCGGTTACTTCAACCGCCTGGCCGAAGTGGGTGATGCCCGTGGTCTCTATGAGGTAGCCCGCATGTACTCTACCGGCGAGGGCGTAACGCAAGACAACCTCATGGCCATGGACTATTTCACCAAGTCGGCAGAGAAAGGTTTCGGTCCGGCGCAGTTGGCCCTGGGCCGTTATTACGACAACGGCGTGTTTGTGGACCGTGATTTCGAGCAAGCTGCGAAATGGTATCTGAAAGCCGCAGAGCAAGGCATTGCCGAGGCGCAGTACAACATCGGGCACATGTACTACAATGGCATGGGCGTGACCAAGGACGTGGGAGAGGCCGCCAAATGGATGGAGCGTGCCGCCCAGCAGGGCAACGTGTCGGGCATGACAGGTTTGGGCATCTGCTACTACTACGGCCACGGCGTGAAGCGCGACAAGAACAAAGGGCGCGAATGGATAAACAAGGCCGCCATCCTCGGTGACGATTATGCCAAGGAGGTGCAGAAGAGCCTGCGATGAAAATGAGTAAGTAATTGAGCAAAATCAGATAAAAGGGGATGAGCAGACGTGGCTCATCCCCTTTTTATGTCTTTCGAGTCTGTAAGGATGTCGTTAAAGACGATTCATGATTGTCCTGAGAGGAAGCGGAGTTCGGCTTCGAGCATGGCGAGTTTGGGCATGTCGGTGCCTGCCTCCCTGGCTATCTCAATGGGGCGTGTGTAGATATACCCTATCTCCATCGGCCGGTGGAAGTCGTAGTCGAGTCGCATGCTCGGCGAATACGGCACCATCGCGTCGGTAGTGGTGAGCATCTTCTCCACGAACGCCTCGTCGACATTTTTCACGCCGAGATGCCTTGCCACGTTCACCACCTCCATCATCTGCTCACGGATGAGCCGTCGCGTATGCGGGTTGGCAAGCAGTTTGTCGGTCTCGGTATGCAGCGCCACGGTCATGCCGTTGAAGGGCATGTTCCACACCGCTTTCTTCCATCTCGCCTCATGGTATTCCACGAGCCGTGCCTCCACGCCCGCTCCCTGCAGGTCGGCGCAGACAGTCTGGAGCACCCCGTCGTCGCCACACGAGTAGCCTGCCAGGTTGATGCTGCCATAGCACTGGTGCGACACCCGCCCCGGTTCGGTCTTTGCCGAGCAGATGAACGCCAGTCCGGCAGCCAGCCGCACCCCCGGGAACATTTCCTGCACGTCGGCCTCCACGCCGATGCCGTTCTGAATGAGCACCACCAACGTGTCGGAATGGAGCAGTGGCGGCAACAGCGACGGCAGCAGATGGTTGTTCACCGTCTTGAGGCACACCAGCACCACGTCGCACTGTGGCATGTCGTCAGCATGGGCATACGCCCTGACATTGTCGAGATGGAAGTCTCCATTGCAAGAATCTACCTGCAAGCCATGTTGTTTCACATATTCATAATCCTTGTGAAAGAGGAAATGCACCTCCTGTCCTGCCTTCGCGAGCATGGCACCATAATAGCCACCAATGGCTCCTGTGCCTATAATACCATATTTCATTTATATTGAAAATTGATCCCGGCCTACGGCCGATTGAAAATTGTTCCCGGCCTGCGGCCGATTGAAAATTGATCCCGGCCTGCGGCCGATTGAAAATTGAAAATTAGTTCGGGCTTCGCCCGATTGAAGATTAAGCTTCGCATGAAGTTGGGAAGAATGGGCTGTTATTGCAAAAGGCAGAGTCGCAGGGCTTATGTCCCTTTAACTTGGCTTCGCCGATGTTTTGAATATTTTCGACCTCTGTCGTGACTCGGCATACTAAAAACGAGTTTTTGTCTGCCCTCGCTACTCCATCGGTTCTCGCCATGGCAGAGCACAAACAAGATTGGCTCTGCTCATTTGGCTTAACGAAAACATTCCCTTTAACTTCCCTTTAACTTCCCTTTAACTTCCCTTCTATTTCAGTTCCTTGTCGAAGAACTCGAGCATGCGCTGCTGCGCCTTGATGCCGCAGGAATGCGGGATATCCCATATCTCCGTCTGCAAGTGGTTGTCGGCCTTCTGGCTCTTCCATGCGTCGTGCATGGTGGCAAAGGCCGCCTCGACGCCCCTGACGGGGAAGAGGTGGTCTTGCGTGCCGTTGATGAAGAGCATGGGTTTCGGACACGCGATGCTGGCGATATGCGGGTAGTCGAGATACTGCCGCAGTCCTGGCAGGCAGTTGGCGAACCCACCGTTCTCCTTTTTCCTGTCGGCGACAGACATCTGCACGTCGGTGGTCGTCATCCAGCAAACGGAGGCTGCCGCCCTGATGCGGTCGGTGAGTGCTGCGAGCATCCAAGCCCTGTATGCCCCCATCGAACAGCCGAGGCATCCTATACGGTCGCGACTGACGAAAGGCAGCGTGGCAAGGAAGTCGGTGGCGTAGATATCGTCGTAGTGCATGAATGCGCATAGGTCGCGCCCGAGCATCATCATGTTTCCCGCGATGATATCGTACTTACTGCGGTCGACACCCTCTTCACGTCCCCGCTCTCCCCACAGCGGCGCGTCGACAGAGAGCACCACATAGCCATGCCGTGCCATGAAGTCGCCCACGAACTGTCCTTCGTAGAGTTGTGCCGCCCATTGGTCGGCATCGTCGATGACCTCCTGTTCCACCCCGAAGGGCCGTATCATCTTCTCCTTCCCGATATAGAGGTGTGCCCCATGGTCGTGGAGGGCGTTGATGGCGGGGAACGGTCCGTCACCGTCGGGCACGAGCAGGTATGCCGTCACCCGTGCGTATTCGTTGATATTGAATGATATCCTTCGTGCCGTGTACCCCTCACGCTTCTCCTCTGCCTCCACACGCATGGCGAAGTCGGCTGCCGGCCGTGGCGGTGCCATCATGCACTCAAACACCTTCTTGCGTGCCGCTGCGCGCCAGCGGCTGAAGTCCTTGATGTCGCTGTTTCCCCACGCCATCGGATAGGTGAGTTCGCGTTTCAGTTGTTCGACGAACACAGGCAGTTCGAACGAATACTCGAACTTCTCGCGTTTCTGCACCGGCTTCTTCTGTGCCGTCGCGGGCAGTGCCATGGCGATGCAGCACAAGGACAGGAAGAACAACCGTTTCCCCAGGTGAGATGGATTTGCTTCCCGTATCATCGTGCGATGAATTTCCTCCCGTGCTGTATATAGAGATGTCCCGGCAGGGTGCGTGCTACCCTCTTCCCGTCGAGGGTATGGATGGGCGAGGCGTTTGTGTCATCGACCACGACAGCGGAGATGCCCGTAGGAGTGGCTATCGACACCTTATTGAGCCGTATGCCATGACCTTGGATGACGATGCCTTTCTGTAAGATGATGGCCAGTGTCTCCTCGTTGAACGAGAACGCGGTGACATGGCTTGTGCCGCTGCCCGTGTAGTAGTAGTTACTGGGAATGAAATCGCCCGAGAAACTGCTCCCGCTCACGTTGAAGGGCACCAATGCGCTCCAGTCGCCGTAGAATAATTGGATGTCGTCGTAGTCGGTATAGTCCTGGGTATAGGAGAGCACGAGTTTCACGTCGTTTCCCTTCCCTTCGAACAACGATGCCGGCACGGTGAGTTGCAGTCCGTTGCCCCAGTCGAGCACGGCATCACCTTCCCAGAAGGTCACTCCCTCGCCCGTATCGTCATCGCCCTGATATTCCGGCTCCACATACTCCGTCCCTGCCCCTTCGGTGATACCTTTGAGGAAATAGGTGTTGCCCACTTTCATGTTCTGCCAGCGCATGAAGATACCGAAGTTCTCCGGGCCGTTGTTGAACGCGTTGTTGTCCCAGACGAAAGCAGCGAAGCCATGTTTCCGTGCCTCGCCCGTCACGCACTTCAGGTAGTATTGCATATTCTCCTGCTGTGTCTGCTTGTCGTCGTTGGTGTAGTGGTTGGCCACGCCATACTCGCCCATGACCACGCCCAGTCCTTTCTGCATCCAGGTGTTGGTGATGCGGTCGAAGAGGTTGGTAATGGTGCTCTCGGTGCTGCTGGCGAGGATACGCCCCTTGTCCTTGTAGGCCTCTCCCCAGTAATAATAGGTGCAGTTGCCGCAGTACTCATAGGGGTCGTAGTAGTGGAACTCCACGCTCAGCCGTCCCTCCACCTTGTCGGTGGGAATGGTGAATCCATTGAGTCCATGGTAGGGACTGCATGCGAAGGTCTGCACCACGAGGTTGCGATAGTAGTTCTTCCCTCCGGTGTCGCGTACGGCATCCACGAAAGTCTGGTTGTAACTGTTCTGCACCGCCTGTTGTTCGGCGTTGGGTGCCGACCAGTTGACGGTGGTCTCGTTCGTTCCCGCGAAAATCAGTTTCTCGCCGTAGTCACGGAAATAGGTGGCGATACATGTCCACAGCGCAGCCAGTTTGCGGTTGTTCTCCACTTGTTGGCTATAGAAGGGGTTGCGGTCGAGCCACTCCTCATGGTGTGTGTTGATGATGACATACATCCCCTCTGCGAGGGCCCAGTCAACCACCTCTTTCACCCTTGCGAGCCATGTGTCTTTGACCACCATGTTTTCGGCATCAGCCAGTTGTTCTGTCCATCTCACGGGGATGCGGATGGCATTGAACCCCGCATCGGCCACGGCCTTGACCATTGCCTGTGTGGTCTTGGGATTTCCCCAGTTTGTCTCACCGCCGGAACTCTCGAGGGCGTTGCCGAGGTTCCATCCCATCACCACATCGCGCGTCCATTCCTGTGCATTGAGGTTCATCCCCTCGCTGTCGGGTGTCACGGTCTGCGCGCTGCCGCTAAGGGTGACGAGCGCCATCGCTGTAAGTAGAATTATCTTTTTCATGTTTTTGGGTTATGGTTATTATTTGTTGAAGAATGCAAAGACAGTCATTAGAGTTGATCCATCGGAGATGTTCCATTGTCTTGGCCATGGCTCCCATTTCTCCCATGGAGCTTGATGCAAAATTAGGGATATTTTTTGAATATTGCATCATATCAAACCTTAAAAATCAAAAAACACGCTCATGGATGAAACGATATTATTGTTGCAAACAAAAATGTTTTTCCGAATTCAAGGTGATTAATAATCAAAAATGTGTATTTTTGCGGTATGACCAAATCAAAAAAGTCCTTTCGTATCGGTCATGCCACAAAGGCGTAATTTCCCGGTAAGTGAGGTTGATGATTCTGAGTAACAAAAGCAATGATAGCCACCATTCCATACATAGAGAAGAAATTTGAGGAGTTCAACCAACAGATATTTGCTGGTAAACTCCCCAAGATTCCCATTGTACTCTCTGACGCAAAGTCTTTTATCGGACAGTGTGTCTGTAAGAAACGGAGGGGCAAGGATGGGAAAGTGGAGTATTATGACTTCAAACTCCGGATAAACACCCGCTTGGATTTACCTGAAAAAGAGGTGGAAGACACACTCATCCATGAAATGATTCACTACTACATTGGGGTGAACAGACTGGAAGACATGTCTTCACATGGCTCGCTCTTCGTTCATATCATGAATACCATCAATGAGAGATACGGACGGAACATCACGATATCCTTCAAAGGAACGAAAGAGCAAAACGAACAGCTGGTTGACAAGAAGCAGCATTACCATGTGGTTGCATTCGTAAGATTCCATGACGGGAAGACAGGAATAAAAGTGTTGCCGAGAGTGATGCCAAGCATCCTGAAATACTTTAATGTCGTTTCCACGGCAAAAGGGGTAGTGTCGGTCTCCCTTTATATGAGCAACGACATATTCTTCAATCGCTTTCCCAACTCTTCTGCACTCAAAGTACATTATCTGGATGAAGAAGAGATTCTCGGACATTTGAAAGACGCCGAATATTTAGCCTGCGATGGTAAAAGCATCACAAGGAAAAGGCAAGCATAAAGAAACACAGGAAACTTTCTTCGGGACATTCCGTTACTTCTTCTCATACCATGCCTTGAGGACATAGAAGGCGAGTTTTTTCTCACCGTTGTCGGAGAAGAGGCCCTTGCGGTTGTAGTAGTCCTGGACACCGTTGAGTACACGCCGTGGCGAGCGGAAGTCCTTCAGAATCCATGGCGTGGTGCCTGCGAGTCCCTCGATTTTGTCGAGCATGGCGGTATTCTCGCGATAGAGGTTCTCCTGGAACTCCTCTGTCCAGCGTTGGTTTTTCGCTCCGTGGAGCCCATATTTCGCTCCTCCGCCGAACTCGCTCACGATGACGGGCTTGTCGTAGGGAATTTCCCACGTCATCTTCGCCGCGTCGTTCACGTCGCGGTACCATCCTATATACTGGTTGAAACTGATGACATCGACGAACTCGTGCATGTTGTCGTTGAGGCGGTTGTGGAAATTCGATGCCGAGGTTACCTCCATCGCCATGCTGATAAGGCGGGTGGAGTCGGCGGCCTTGGCCTGTCGTGCCAGTCGGCTGAGGAACGCCTCACGCTCCATGCCATGCGGTGTCTCGTTGGCGATGGACCAGATGATGACATTGGCGCGGTTGATGTCGCGCTGAATCATGTCGCGCAGCTGCTGGCTGGCATTGGCAAAGGTTTTGTCATTGGTCCATGAGATGGTCCAGTAGACCGGGATTTCCGACCACACCATGATGCCCATGCGCTCGGCCTCGCGCACCATGAACTCATTATGTGGATAGTGGGCCAAGCGCACGAAATTGCACCCCAGTTGTTTCGCCCATCCGAGGAGCGTGCGGGCATCCTCGGCGGAGTTGGCGCGCCCGCCACCGAAAGGTTTCTCCTCGTGCATGGAGATGCCCTTGAGGAAGATGGGACTGCCATTGAGGAGAATCTGCTTGCCACGCGTCTCGATGGTGCGGAAGCCCACCTCGTCGCGGAGCGTGGTGGCGCCCATCGCTATCTCCACTGGGTAGAGTTTCGGCGTTTCGGGCGACCACAACTGCGGCTTTGCCTTGAAGAACACGGTAGCCGTGCCGTCGGCAGCGGTCGTGACGGTCTTCTTGATTTTCAATTCGGGGATGCGCAGCGTCACGTCGTGCCCTGCCTCTGCTTTGTTAAGTTTCACGGAGAATGCCACCCGACGTCCTTCGAGGCTGACAAGTTGCAGGCGGTAGTTCTCGACATACACCGGTTCGACATCGACGAGGAGCACGTCGCGGGTGATACCCCCGTAGTTCCACCAGTCGAAAATCTGTGTGGGGACGTTGTCGGCATGGCGCTTGTTGTCGACCATCACGATGACCACGTTCTCGCCATCGCGCAGCTGTTCGGTGACATCGAGGTTGAAGGGCGTGAATCCTCCGACGTGTCTTCCCACCTTCTCGCCGTTGACGTAGACGATGGCCTCGTAGTTCACCGCCCCGAAATAGAGCACCGCGCGGTGGTCCTCTACGGGATGCCAGTTGAACGAGCGCTTAAACCATACCGTGCCCTCATAGAAGAAGAGGCGCTCGTCGCGCGTGTTCCAGTCGGACGGGATGGTCATCGTGGGTGCTGCGTCGAAGTCGTATTCAATCAGGTCTTCGGGACGGCTGGGTTTCGCGTTCTTGAAGAACCCCCACTGCAGCGGGTCCATGCGGTAGCCATAGTAGCCGCACTCCTGCACGTCGACGATATAGTTCCATTCGCCGTTGAGCGAGATGGCCTGACGGTTATACACATTTCCCAACAGGGGGATTTCACGGGCCTGTGAGAGCGATGCCACGGCCACCAGCATGATGAGGAAACAGAAAAGCCTGCGCATAATAAGGGTAAGGTTGGATGGAGGTATGTAGTTTTGGCAAAGATAGAGAAAATTTCCTGAACAAGCAAAAACCATGGGTTTTGTTTTGTAATTTGCTCAGTTAATCGTACCTTCGCGGCGTGAAAGGAATGATGACGCGACGGAAATGGTATGCGCGGCTGCTTCTGGCCGTGTTTGTGCCGATGCTGCTGCTCTCGCTGGTGCATGTGCACGAGGGAATGGCAGAAGAGGCGGCATGTGCCGACTGCGCCCACCACGTACACCACAGTCATCTGGCGTCTGCCGACTTCTGCGTAGACAGTTGTGTGCTGTGCCAGATGCTGAGTCTTCCTTTCGTTGCTGCCATCTTGTTGTCGGTAATCCTTTTCTCTACCACAGGCAAGGTCATGCCTTTACAGGTGACCGCCTTCCTGGCCAACGGATATACGGGCAACAAGAGTTGTCGTGCCCCCCCTTGTCTTTGATGGCATTCGCCTGATATTCACCCCTATACATTTTATTCCCCACAATCTTTTTGAGGGGTAGAACCACTGTCAGACCATGCCAGTGGAATTGTTGGTATCAACCATCGTACAAAAAACCATCAAAAAAAGACAACACCAATGACAACCATCATATTCATGCTGCTATTGGCATTCACCCCGTTGTGTGCCATGGCAGAAACACCCATCCAACCATCCTCACTCAGCGGCAAGGTGACCGATGCCGTGGACAGCGAGCCGCTGATTGGCGTGACCCTCTACATCGCCGAATTGAATCAGACCACCATCACCGACATCAACGGGCATTACCATTTCGAGTCGCTGCCCCAGAAGACCGTGACGCTGCAGGTGAGTTACGTGGGGCACCAGACCATCATCAAGGAAGTGGACCTGGCCCGTACACGACAACTCGACTTCGTGATGAAAGAGAGCAATGCCATGATCAACGAGGTGGTGGTGACGGGCATCACTGGCGGTCAGTTGCTGAAAGACTCGCCCACCCCTGTGGCCATCGTTGCCCAGCGTGACCTGCTCAACACCTCGTCGACGAATATCATCGACGCCATCGCCCGCCGTCCCGGCATGGCCCAGGTGACCACCGGCAGCGGCATATCGAAGCCCGTGATACGCGGTCTGGGCTACAACCGCATCGTGACCGTGGCCGACGGCATCCGTCAGGAAGGTCAGCAATGGGGTGACGAGCACGGCATAGAACTCGATGCGCAGAACGTGAACAGCATCGAGATACTGAAAGGTCCTGCCTCGCTCACCTACGGTTCCGATGCCATGGCCGGCGTAGTGATTTTCCATAGCCGACCCGCATTGCCCAACGGACAGATACGCGGGTCGGTATCCACCGAATACCAGACGAACAACGGCCTGTGGGGCTACTCGCTGAACATGGGCGGCAACCAGAAAGGCGTGGTGTGGGACACCCGTTTCAGCCAGAAGGCAGCCCATGCCTACAAGAACAAGCGCGACGGCTACGTGCTCGGCACGCAGTTTGCCGAACGTGCCCTCAGCGGCATGGTGGGTGTGAACCGTCGCTGGGGATTCAGTCACCTTCAGTTGAGTTACTATCACCTCATTCCCACGATGACCGAAGGCGAGCGCGACGAGACGGGTGCTTTCGTGAAGCCCGTGCTCATCGATGGTGAAGAAGACGAGGCAGTGGCCACCCACCACGACCTGACCACCTACCACCACGGCTTCCCCTACCAGCATGTGCGCCATTACAAGGCGACGCTCGACAACTCCGTCTACATCGGTGCGGGAACACTGAAGATGCTGGTGGGCTACCAGAACAACCGACGGCAAGAGTTTGAAGAACTGGAAACACCTGACGAGAGCGGGCTCGACTTCGTGCTGCATACCTTGAGTTACGACATGCGCTATGCCTTGCAGAACGCCAGCGGACTGAAGGTGAACGCCGGCATCGCCGGGATGTACCAACGGTCGCTCAACAAGGGCGAGGAAGTGCTCATCCCTGCCTATGCCCTCAACGACCTCGGCGCATACGTCACCACGGGATACAAGAACAACGGATGGAGCATGAGCGGCGGACTGCGCGCCGACGTGCGCCACGTGCACGCTTTCGCCCTGGAAGACCGCTTCGAACGTTTCTCGCGCACCTTCCGCGCGGTGACCGGCAGCGTGGGCGTGGTGAGGGAACTGGGCAGCAACATGCACGTGAAACTGAACGTGGCTCGGGGATTCCGTGCGCCCAACCTGAGTGAACTGGGGTCGAACGGCGAGCACGAGGGTACCTTCCGCTATGAGGTAGGCAATGCCGACCTGCGGCCAGAATACAGTTGGCAGGCTGACCTGGGATGGGACTTCACCTCGCCCGTGGTGTCGATGCAAGTGGCGCTGTTCGCCAACTTCATCGACAACTACATCTTCGCGAGCCGACAGGCCGGCGTGGAGACCGAAGGACTGCCCACATACCGATTCACCCAGGGCGATGCCCGACTGCTTGGCGGCGAGGCCACCATAGACTTCCACCCCGTGGAGCGCCTGCACTTCGAGAACTGCCTGTCGCTGGTGGATGCCCGCCAGCGAAACCAGCCCGCCGACCGCCGTTTCCTGCCACGCACGCCTGCCACCCGCTGGGTGTCGGAACTGAGCTATGACCTGGTGCGCGACGGACGCGTGCTCAACAACACCTTCGTGAAGATAGGAATGGAGTGCACCCTGAGTCAGGACCATGCCTACACCGCCGACGACACGGAGACCACCACCCCCTCGTATACCCTGCTCAACCTCTCCGTGGGCACTGACATCCTGTGGCACCACCGCAATCTGTGCTCGCTGAGCCTGAATGCCGACAACCTGACCGACCGTGCCTACCAGAGTCACCTCAGCCGACTGAAATACGCTGCGGTGAACCCCGTGACAGGGCGTCAGGGCATCTGCAACATGGGGCGCAACTTCTCGCTGAAAGTAGTAGTGCCGATTGTAGTGAGATAAATTGAATTTGTAAAATAAGAAAAGAACCCCAAAAGTCTTTTGCCAGACTTTTGGGGTTCTTGATGTGTTGATATGCCCCATGTGGGGACATTGTTGTTACAGCCTAAAAGAATGGGAATGAGGTCAGCGGCGGATGAGGGTGGACCCCGTAAAGGAAGGGTCGGCGGCGCAGACCTGGATGGCATAGATGCCGTGGGGCAGGTGGGCAAGGTCGAGGGAGGCACTGCCATCGACAGGCTGTACCTTCGCCGAGAGCAGTTGCGTGCCCGCGGTGGAGAAGATCTTCACGGTGACCGGTGCCACGCACTCACGGCGGAAAGACAACCGCAGCATTCCCTCATCGGTCAAGGAGAATCCGACGGCCGCCGGCTGACGGTCGGAGATTTCCTCTACTCTCGACAACCCGAGGATATAAAGCAAACCCTTGTAGGCATCGATCTCACCATAGCCATAGAGGTTGTTGGGATATTCGAGCGAAGTGTCGTAATGGCGGCTCGTCTCGCGAATCACCTCCATCACGTCGTTGCGGCTGAGGGTGGGCTTGGCTTCGAGCCACAGGGCGATGACCCCTGCCACCACCGGTGACGACATCGACGTGCCACTGTTGGCATTCCAAGCGTAGGTGCGCCCGTTGAACCCGAAATGCTCCACATCGGAAGCAATGTCGGAAGCACCGGGAGAAGCCTCAAGATAATACGAACTATAGGAAGAGATGACATTGGTGCCCGGTGCCATCACATCGGGCTTCACCCGTTCGTCGTATGTGGGTCCGACGGAGGAATAGGCACTGCGCTCACCATGCGACCCCATGTCGTAGACATGCAGGTCGCCGAGGTAATTGACGAACTGGGTGCGGTAGCCCGTGGCCCCCACACAGATGGCTGCCGGCGCGCTCGACGGCGAGTGGATGGAGTAGGCGTTGCTGGCCAGCGACTTGTCTTCGGCCCCGAGATACCCCGACCCACGGAACATCTCGACTTCGGCATCGCTGCCCATCAGGTCGACACCTACATAATAGTCGGCTCCCAGCCGTTTGTCGGTGCGGAGCACCACCTCCACCACGTCTTCTGCCCCATTGAAACAAGAGGGATAGCGCGAGGCGGAGATATAATAAGGCTTTCCTCCCGCCTCGAGGGTGTCGGTAAGGAGCGAGTCGGGCTGGTCGTAGATGACGGAAGGATCGAGGATGTACTCGGTGTGCCCCCTCTCCGGTCCTTCGAGGATGAGCCGCAACTGGTAGTCGCCGCCCTTGCCCCTTGTGGAGAAATAGGCTGCCGAAGCACTCGTCACCACGCTCACCCTTGCCGACGCCATGCCCACGGGTTTCCGCACATGGTTGACCTGGAGGCCGGCATTCCCCGCCGAGGCGACGAAGATGCGCCCGGGACCGACGAGACTGTCGAGCACCTCGTAGTAGAGGACGTCGTCGCCCCGGAAGTCCATCGACGAGCCTTCGCTGAATGATATCACACATGGCTTCCCCACCGACTCCGCATAGTCGAAGATATACTTGAAGCCCAGGGCATCGGTAGCATAGGTGAACTTATAGACATCGGCAGAGTCGATGAGTGAGACGTCCTCGCTCACGGCATTGCTCACCAGACAGATGTCGCTCGCGGGAGCCATGCCCCGGTAAGGGGAGTCGTAGCCACTGCCCGCAGCACTTCCCAGGGTGTGGGTGCCATGCGAGATGATGAGGCCGTCGCGCGAGTGGGCATAGGTCTTCAGAGCCTCTTCGGTGGTATACTCCGCCCCCACATAGAGGCTGCTGCCCACGGTGTCGGTAGAGAGGAAGTCCCAGAACCGCTTGATGCGGTATTCGGTGAGGTCGGTGTTGTAGAAATTGGGATGGGTGAGGTCGAAGCCGATATCCTCGATGCCCACCACCACGCCACGGCCGGTGAAAGCCTGTGGCAGCCGTTCCCCGGCATGGGCCATCGCGCCCCCCAGGACCACCACGGTGGTGTCCATGTGCACGGTATTGCCCTGGCGTGCCTCTATGCGCATCACCTCGGGACAGAGCGAGAGGGGCGCAAGACTGCGCAAGGGGATGCTTACCACATGGATATCGCCGAAACGTGCCAGGCTACGTGCCCCATAGCGGGAGAAGAGGCTATCGGCATCGCCCGTCACGCGCACGAAAGCACACATCTCACGGTGGTCTGCAGAAGGCATCTTTCGTGCCATGGCACGGTTGTCAAGCACGGCCTGCCTTACCAACGGGGTCATTTTGGAATAGTCGGCCTGCTGCGCCATGGCGACGAGCACACTTGCCAACAGGGAAAGGGTTATGATGGTTTTTCTCATAAAGCAATCGTAGTAAACGGAACGGTCGGCGTGACCGGCCTTTCTTGTCAGGAGGATACGATTGCAAAATAAGCGAAAAATAATGACTTCAGCAAATAATTCGTCCTAAAAGGAGGTTTTTGCGTGAAAGCCATATTTTTTTGACGTAGGTCAAAAAAAGAGGACATTGGCGTAAACAATGCATGGAAAAGCTTGAAGATGGAAACGAAACACCCTAACTTTGCACCGGCTAAAGCACCCAAAGAGGGCGTATGAAAGCCAATAAAGGATAACAGTTTTATATTATGTAAAGGAGAGCCATTAGGGCTCCGAGATTAAAATTTAAGAAAGGGTAAAAAGATGAAAAGATTGTTTTTAAGCGTTATCGTCATGATGAGCATGACAGTGGCATTTGCCGAGAACGAGGATAACAACGCCACCAACACCACCGAGGCTTACGTGATGCAAGTGAACATGAACAAGCTGGGACAGGCACTGGACCTGAGCCGTGACCAGTATGACTTCGTGGAGGACGCGATGAACGCGTTCAGTGCTGACCTGATGTGCGTGGCAGAAGCCTCTGAGGATTCACGCAAGGCAATGTTACGCAATGCCGTGATCAAGAACCTCTCTGCCACCCGCAGCATCCTCAACGAGGCTCAGTATCACAAGTATCTCAGACTGCTCAACACCACACTCAACAACCGTGGTCTGAACAAATAAGAAAACCATTCTATCCTGGGGAGGCGCCTTGCAGAAGGCGCCTCTTTTTTTTTTATGGAGGGTTGCGACAGAGTCGCAACATACGGAACGGCTTTTTAACTATGGCTCACCTTGCACTGCACCGTCGGAAATGACCTTCATCCTGCTCATTTTTTCCGTATAGGAGCTTTGCTGCTGCGCGGCGAAGGTAGGCGGCGGTTCGGAAAAGAAAATAATCTGCGATTTATTTTGCTTTTCGCTCACCTTGCACTGCTTTGCTGCTGCGCGGCGAAGGTAGGCGGCGGTTCGGAAAAGAAAATAATCTGCGATTTATTTTGCTTTTCACTCACCTTGCACTACCTTTGTCAAGGATATGGAACGGAACGAACAACTGCGCATCGCCTGGAATTTCGTGGAGAACACGGGGAAGACCATCTTCCTCACGGGAAAGGCCGGAACGGGAAAGACTACTTTCCTGAAGACGGTAGTGGAGCGGTCGAAGAAACGGTCGATTGTCGTGGCACCCACGGGTGTGGCTGCCATCAATGCCGGTGGCATGACCATCCACTCGTTCTTCCAACTGCCCCTCTCGCCCTACGTCCCCAACACCACCTACAAGGCGAAGTATGACTTCAGCCGCGACAAACGGCGCATCATCGCCTCCATCGACCTGCTCATCATCGATGAGATCTCGATGGTGCGCGGCGACCTGCTCGATGCCGTGGACAACGTGCTGCGCCGCTACCACAACCACTTCCTTCCCTTCGGCGGCGTGCAACTGCTGATGATCGGTGACCTGCAACAACTCACGCCCGTGGTGACACCCGCCGACGAGCAGTTGCTCAAACCCTATTACGACACCCCGTATTTCTTCAGTTCGAAAGCCCTGGCACAGACCGACTACGTGACGATACAGCTCGACAAGGTGTACCGCCAGCAAGACGAGGCGTTCATCGACATCCTGAACCATATCCGTGAGGGACAGGCCAGCGACGAAGACCTTGCCTGCCTGAACACCCGTTGCCATCCCCATTTCACCCCGAAGGCAGAAGAGGCTTATATCCGGCTCACCACACACAACAGGCTGGCCGACCAGCACAACGACAGGGAACTCGAGCGGCTTGCCACACCCAGCCATGTGTATAACGCTGAGGTGGAGGGCGTGTTCCCCTCGACATCATACCCCACCAGCGAGAGGCTGGTACTGAAGACCGGCACCCAGGTGATGTTCGTAAAGAACGACCCGTCGGGCAACCGACTCTACTACAACGGCAAGATAGGGCGCGTGGTGGGACTGAATGCGACGACGGTGACGGTGGAGTGTCCGGAAGACGACAGTGCCATCGAGGTGGAGCCCCTGGAGTGGGAGAACACCCGCTACACCCTCAATGCCGAGACACAGGAGATAGAGACGAAGGTAGAGGGCGTGTTCCGACAGTTCCCCCTGCGCCTGGCCTGGGCCATCACCATCCACAAGAGCCAGGGCCTTACCTTCGACCGCGCCATCATCGATGCCAGCATGTCGTTCGCCCCAGGACAGGTGTATGTGGCACTGAGCCGTTGCCGCACCCTCGAGGGCATGGTGCTCTCGTCGCCCATCCCCCGTTCGGCCATTCTCTCCGACCACCGTGTGGACTCGTATATCGCCCACCAGGAAACGCACGCCCGTGAGAGCATCACCCGTCTGCCACAACTCAAGGAAGAGTATTACCGTCACCTGCTCACCGAACTCTTCGACTTCGGTGAACTGGTGGTTCACCAAGAGCATCTCGTGCGCGTGTTCGTGGAGTATTTCTCACATAGCCATCCCCAACTGGAGCAGTTGCAGAAACAGACCCTAGAGGGTCTTCGCAAAGAGGTGGTGGACATTGCCGGGAGATGGGTAGCGACCATACGCCAGAGCACCATGGAGACCCTACACTCCGAAACCTTCCTGCAACGCGTGAGCAGGGGAGCGGAATACTTCGACCAGCATCTCGACCAACTCTTTGAGAAACCCCTGCGGATGTCGGGAGAGGTGAAGAGCAACAACAAACAAGCCATGAAACGGCTGGGCAACATCCTCTCCGACCTCAGGCAATGCTACGACGCGCGGCAAACACTGCTCCACCAGATGGCCATCAAGGGGTTCACCATCCAGAACTACCTCCGGGAGAAACAACTGGCCATGCTCGGCAGCATGGCGACGGAGGAAGAGAGCGGACGCAGCAAAAAGGAGCGTCGGCAGGGCAAGGCCAAGGAGCGCAAGGCGCCCAAAGAAAAATCATGGGCCGTGACCCTGAGGATGCGCAAGGCGGGCATGCTGCCCGAGGAGATTGCCGTGGAGCGCTGCCTGGCGATGACCACCATCATCGGCCATCTCATCCACTGCTTGGATGACGGCGAGGTGACGCTCGACGAGGTCATCAGCCCCGAGCGCCAGCAAGCCATCCGGAGGGCCATCATCGCGGTGGGACGCAACGGTGCCTTCGGGGAGATAAAGGCACTGTGCCCGCCTGGTACCACCTATGATGAGATACGGCTGATGAAGGAAAAAATGGAGAACGACTGAATATTCAGGGAAGGGACATTTGCACCGCAAGAACAGGGGCTCACGTTTGTAAAGAAAACAAAAAGTTCGTGTTTTGTTTTGTTTTCCGTTAGGTTTGCACTATCTTTGCAAAACCACCATTTTTTAATTATCCCCTGATTAATCAAATCCCTATATTTTATGGACAACAAATACATCTCGGTGAACTACCAACTATTTGCCGACGCCGACGGCGAGAGACAGATGATAGAAGAGACACCCGAAGGACAGCCTTTCTGGTTTATCACCGGCATGGGTATCACCCTGCCCGAGTTTGAGAACGCCCTCTTCAACCTGAGTAAGGGCGACACCTTCGACTTCGTCATCAAGAAGGACGATGCCTACGGTGACTACCTTGACGACCGTATTGTGGACCTCGAGAAGAGCATCTTCATGCCCGATGGCAAGCTCGACGAGAAGATGGTGTACGAGGGTGCCATCATCCCCCTGATGAACGAGGACGGCAACCGCTTCAACGGCCGTATCCTGGAGATTGGCGAGAAAGAGGTGACCGTGGACCTGAACCATCCCTACGCCGGACTCGACCTGAACTTCAAGGGCACGGTGGTGGAGAACCGTCTTGCCACCAACGAGGAGATGGAACGCATGGCCAAATTCCTCAGCGGTGAGGGATGTGGCGGTTGTGGCGGCGGCGACTGCGGCAGTTGCGAAAGCGGTTGTGGTGGATGCTGAAAACCCTACGGCAATGAGAAATACCTTTGGCAATCTCTTTACCCTCACTACCTATGGCGAGAGCCATGGACCGGCAGTGGGCGGTGTGGTCGACGGCATGCCTGCCGGCGTGGAAGTGGACGTCGCATTCATCCAGCACGAACTCGACCGGCGTCGCCCAGGACAGAGCGACCTCACCACCGCGCGCAACGAAGCCGACCAAGTGGAACTGCTCAGCGGCGTGTTTGAAGGAAAGACCACCGGTGCCCCCATCGGGTTCCTGGTGCGCAACACCAACCACCATTCTCAAGACTACGAGAGCCTGCGATGCGTATTCAGACCCTCGCATGCCGACTTCACATACCAGCAGAAATACGGAATACGTGACCATCGAGGAGGTGGCCGCACATCAGCGCGAACAACCATTAGCCGTTGTGTGGGAGGGGCATTCGCAAAACTCATGCTTCGAAAACTGGGCATCAGCGTGCATGCCTACACATCACAAGTGGGCGACATCGAGCTCGACCGCGACTACCGTCGTTATGACCTAGAGGAAGCCGAACGCAACGCGGTGAGGTGTCCGGATGCGATGAAAGCCGAGGAGATGGCACGCCTGATAAGCGAGGTGAAGGCACAGGGTGACACCATCGGTGGCGTGATTACCTGTGTGGTGAGCGGTTGTCCCATAGGCATGGGTGAACCGGAGTTCGGCAAGTTGCACGCTGCCCTGGGTGGCGCGATGCTGAGCATCAATGCCGTGAAGGGATTCGAGTATGGCGAGGGATTTGCCAGTGCCTCATACCGTGGCAGCGAACTCAATGATGTGTTTGTATCGAAAGACGGTGTAGTGGGCACTGCGACCAACCACAGCGGCGGCATCCAGGGTGGGGTGAGCAACGGTGAGGACATCTATTTCCGTGTGGCCTTCAAGCCCGTACCTACCATTCTGGTGGAGCAAGCCACCGTGGACATGGAAGGCAAGCCTGCCACCGTGAAGGCCCGTGGCCGTCACGACCCCTGCGTGTTGCCCCGTGCCGTCCCCGTCGTGGAAGCCATGGCAGCCATGGTAATAGCCGACTATATCTTGTTGGACAAGACCATCAAGATATAGCCGAATATCCAGGGTTGCGTTCCGAAAATGTTAAAATTTCCCAATCAGACAAAAAATCATCTCAATTTATCTAATATTTCAAAAGAAATACTATATATTTGCAGATGATTAGTTGGGGTTTGGGAAAATCCCCATTAATTTAGTTAAGTCTAGTTTAGTTTTTGTGTTGGTTGAGGGCAGCTATTCGCTGCCCTCAAATTATGATGTCCCAACCGGCCATCAGTTCCTCTTTCCTTTCAAGAGGGATGTTTGTTTCTGGAATGGAAGCCTTGCCATTCAACCTGTTTATATCACCCCGATGATTTCCTTCACGCTCTTGCAGCCATGCGCGTCGAGCCAGGCATCGATGCCGTCGATGATCTTCACCGTCACGGTGGGGTCGAGGAAATTCGCTGTGCCCACCTCGATGGCCGTAGCGCCTACCATGAGGAACTCGATGGCGTCGGTGGCGCAGGAGATGCCTCCCAGACCCACCACGGGGATTTTCACGGCCTTTGCCACCTGCGATACCATTCTCAGTGCCACGGGCTTCACTGCGGGACCGCTGAGTCCGCCTGTACCGATGCTGAGCAACGACTGTCTCCTTTCGATATCCACAGCCATTCCCATGATGGTGTTGATGAGCGACACGCTGTCGGCTCCCTCGGCCTCGCATGCCCTGGCTATCTCAGCGATGTCGGTGACATTGGGCGACAGTTTGACGATGAGTGTCTTGTGGTAGCGCTGACGCACAGCCTTCACCACGGAAGCTGCGCCGTGTGTCGTCACGCCAAACGCCATCCCCCCCTGTCTGACATTTGGACAGGAGATGTTGAGTTCGATGGCAGGGATGCGCTCGAGCGCGTCTATCCGTGCGGCACACTCCGCATAGTCGTCGGTCGACGACCCGCTCACGTTGACAATCATATTGGTGTCGATATCCTTGATTTGCGGATAGATCTTTTCGCAGAAATAGTCGACCCCCTTGTTTTGCAACCCCACGCAGTTGAGCATGCCGGAAGCCGTCTCGGCCATCCGCGGGTAGTCGTTTCCCTGACGTGGGTGCAGTGTCGTTCCCTTGACGATGATGCCGCCCAGGCGTCGCAGGTCGATGAAATCGGAGAACTCGAGACCATAGCCAAAAGTGCCTGAAGCCGTCATTACGGGATTCTTCAGCGACAAGTCAGAAATATTTACATTTAGATTGGCCATAACAATTGATTAATATTTAACACTGGTCCGTCAGTACACACGCACAGGTTTCCCTCGGTAGTATTCTCCACGCAACAGAGACATGCTCCCAGTCCACAAGCCATCTTGTTTTCGAGCGACACCTCGCAGAAGATGCCGTTGTTTCGGGCATACTTGGCCACCGCCATCATCATGGGTTTGGGCCCACACGTATAGATGCGGTCGTAGCGTTCGGTGGAAAGGATGGAATGTGAGGTGACGAAGCCCTTCTCGCCTGCCGAGCCGTCTTCGGTGGTGAGCAGCACCCTGCCTATCTGTTCGAAATACGACAGCTGCAAGAGGTCTTCCTTTCGGCGTGCACCCAGCAAGAACGTGGGCTGGCACCCCATTTTCCGCAGTCGGTCGCCGAGGAATAGCAGTGGTGCCACCCCCACTCCACCACCGACGAGCAAATATCGGCCCTTGGTGTCGGCAGGCAGGGAGAATCCGTTGCCCAGGGGTATTACGCAGTTGAGAAAATCGCCTCTTCGCAAGCTTGCCAAGCGGCAAGTGCCATCACCGACCATTGCGACCAACAGCCATACCTCATTGCGCTGTTCATCCACGAAATTGATGGAAATAGGGCGTCGCAGGAATGTCTTGGGTGAGCCGTCGACACGCAGTTCGGCGAATTGTCCCGGCATCATCTCCGGGAGCGTCGTGTCGTGGGTGAGTTTGATGAGCACATGTCGTTCACCGAGCTGTTCCACGGACACGACCTTCAGGTCTAACAGGTATTTCTTCATCATGCCACAAAGTTACTACAAACCAAGAGCAAAAAAGAAGGAAAAGCGATTTATTTTTCACATAAAAAATACGGGCACTCACCTTCAAGCGATGCCCGTAATCCGAAGAAATGTTATCCATTTTTGAAAACATCGACGTAAGAGGCTATATCACAAAGCCTACGCCCAATAAAATAATTGATTGATTGGAAATGTATATTAATAGAATATGTGTACTGTCTATGTTGGTTTCGGCACGAATGCCTCGTATGTATTGTCATCGTAGAACACCCTGATCTCGGTTATCTTCCGCTTCGAAGTGTCAAGTTTTTTCTGCCCTGCCACAATGTTTCCCTTGCCTGTCATGTCCAGTTCGACCTTCTTGGCCTTGCTGTCCTTGTATTCTTCATTGCCCCCCTGTGGGGTAGGAGACAGGGCATCCTGCGCGTTCCCGTTGACGCTTTGTGTCTCACTGACATACATCGAACCTTCTCCGAAAAGCAACCAGGCGAGGCTGATTGTAGGTATCTTCTTGCGTATGGCTTCCACCTGCTTGATGGTGGGCTTTGTACGTCCGGTAAATATTCCGCTCAACACCGAGGATGATATTCCGGTGAACTGGGAGAAGGCCTGCTGGGTCATGTGTTGTGACTCCATGATGAGTTTTATTCTATCTTTCATACGAGAAGATACATGTTTTTCGCCTTGTTTTGGCAGATATCACTAAGATTTTACAAAGGTAAAACCTTTTTTTGAATTTTGCAAACTTTTTAAGTAAAAATTTCAATTATGTGAATTAACAATTTCAAATCCGACTTTTTCAATAATTCGCATTTTCGAAGCGTATTTGCGGTTTACAATTGTAAAATCCACATTCCTGGCATAAATCCTTTACAAGTGAAAAGTTGAACGTAAATATACAAAATATTGGGTTTAAATCTATTATATAGCGTTACATCCCGCATTTTAATACATTTTCACTAAAAAGCAGGCTTTTAGGCTATCCATAGAATAAAATTCGTTGAATATACTATTGTAAGATACTGAGTTTTAGTGCATTATCCTTGAATATACACTTTGTATAAATATTCATTCGATTTTTCGAATGCCTGATATTCACATTTGTGAATTGCTTTACATTCATGTTTGTTGATTTACATTTGAAAACAACAATTTTGAATTTTGAATTTTAATTTGTTGATTTTGGTGTTTGAAATTCGAATATATAAATGTTAAATATTGCTAACACAGTGGCTGACATAGTCAAAATTCTTCATTTTAGCTTGTTTTTTGCATTTTGTTGACGAGAGGCCTGATTTCTTCTGAAAAATGGAGTATTGAAGGGCAGAAAATGGCGGAATTCGTTGTTTTCTTGTGTTTTAAGCCCAAAAAACGCCCCATGGAGATGGAGCGTTCTAGGTTTCCGAGAGGCTATTTTTGCTGTTTTTCAGTGCAGGATGAAGAAGACGAGCTCTTTCAGCAGGTCGCCAGGCGTGGTATTGGGGTTGTCTATTCCCTTACTTTTTGCGTCGGTGACTCTGATTTGGTGTATGATTTGCATTGTCTTCAATCCACCGTACTTATCTTTTGCCACGAGATAGTCTTTTGTTGGATAGGTAGACTTGAAGTTGAGCGCTGCTGCCACTCCCCTCTCGCTCTTGTCGGCGGTATAGTGTACGATCATCAGGTTCTGGAAAAAACTGAAGAGTCCGGGCAGGAAGGCATAGAGAGAAGCCGTCTTGGGATTGCTGTCAATATATTTTACTATCCTGTTTGCCTTGAGAACATCCTTTCTGACGATGGCGTCGCGCAGTTCGAAGAAGTTGTAGTCCTTGCTGATGCCTATTTTGCTCTCCACGATTTCCGGTGTCACCTTTCTGGCGTCATTGATGCCGATGAGTGTCTTGTCGAGTTCGGAGGCCAGTCGGGCGAGGTCATTACCCACGGCATCGGCAACCATTTGCTTCGCTTTGGGTTCGATGGTGGCGTTTTTCTCTTTCAGGTAGTTCTCGATGAATGCCGGTATGGTCCAGTCTTTTATTTTCACGCTATTGAAGACGACCCCGTTCACGGCAGCCTCTTTCATGAATGTCAGTCTCGCGCTGAGTTTTCCCTTGTAGCTGATAACGAGGATGGTCGTGGGAGATGGTTTTTCGAAATAGTTTTTCAGTTTTTCCCATCCCTTCATGTTTTGCGCCTCTTTCACGATGACCACCTGGTATTGCGCCATCATCGGGAACCGTCTGGCCATGTCAGCGATTTGCGCAGCGTTGGTGTCGATGCCATAGACCACGGTTTGGTTGAAGTCTCTCTCTTCGGGTGCGAGTACGTTGTTTTCCAGGAACTGTGTCACCTTATCTATAAAATAAGGTTCTTCTCCCATGAGGAAATACACGGGTTTGAATTTCCTCTGGCCGAGGTCGGCCATCAGCGTCTCGTAAGTGATTTTCTCTGCCATAATGAGCGGGTCGTGATATTAATCTTGCACAAAAAGGGTAAAACCTCCCCGAAATGCGCATGTTTTTTATTATCTTTGCAAAGATAATGAAAGTCGAGGGCAGAACAAAATGAACTTGCGTTTTTTTGAATAATACGATGGCAGACCTGAATCTCCCGCCTTTTGACATCAGGATCATGGAGCGTGGCGGCAAGCGCGTGGTTTTCGACTCCCTTCGCCGCCGTTATGTGTCGCTCACTCCCGAGGAGTGGGTACGCCAGCATTTTGTCAACTACCTGACCGCCCATCTTGGCTATCCCCCGTCGTTGCTTGCCAACGAGGTGGAGTTGCAAGTTGGGCAGAAGCGTCTTCGCTGCGATACCATTGTCTATGGCAAACAAGCCGAGCCATTGATGATTGTGGAGTACAAGGCTCCCCGAATATCCATCACCCAGGAGGTGTTCGACCAGATATCCGTCTACAACCTATTATTGCACGTCGACTATCTGTTGGTTAGCAATGGCATGCAGCACTATTGTTGCAAGATGGACTATGAGCATCAAAAATATTTATTTTTGGAAGACATTCCATTATACGAAAACATTTTACAAAAGTAGCATTTGACAAACAAAGGATAAGACATGGGAATTTTCAAATGGATAGGCGGAGCCCTTGGTTTCATGGTCGCTCCCCCACTCGGTGCCTTTTTGGGTTATTTCCTTGGCAGCATCATTGATGGTCTCATCGATGGCAACGAATCCTCGTCGTATCAGTCTCAGGACTATTACCGCCAGGACAATACCGACAGTGGTTTTGACACGGGCCGTCGCAACAGTTTTCTTTTTTCCCTGTTGGTTTTGGCCTCATATATCATCCGTGCCGATGGCAAGGTGATGCATTCGGAGATGGAATATGTGCGCAGGTTCCTCCGTGTGAATTTCGGTGAGGTGGCGGTGGAGCAAGGCAACCAGATTATCCTCCGCTTGTTGGAAGAGCAGAAGAAGACGTCGGCGTTTGCCTATCAGCAGCGTATCCGTCAGGTATGCCAGCAGATTGCCGGCGCGCTGAGTTACAGCGAGCGCTTACAGTTGCTCAACTTCCTGGTAGACCTGGCGAAGTCCGACGGCAGTGTCCCACAGTCGGAACTCAGTGCCCTTTATGAGATTGCCCAGAACATGGGCTTGTCACGCAGCGATGTCGACACGATGGTGAACCTGGAGCGCGGAAGCAGTTCTGAGGGCACCCTGGAGGATGCCTACAAGGTGCTGGGCGTGTCGCCCACGGCCACCGACGACGAGGTGAAGAAAGCCTACCGCAAGTTGGCCCTTGAGCACCATCCCGACCGTGTCTCTGCCCTTGGTGACGATGTGCGCAAGGCTGCCGAGAAGAAGTTCCAGGAAATTAATGCGGCGAAGGAGAAGGTTTACAAGGCAAGAGGACTATGAGGTTGGAGATGCATCCTTCTTTTATACCTACATATAACAGTTTGGCAGATACCAAAACGAGCAGAGGCGCCTGATGGGCGCCTCTGCTGTTATCGTACGATATGCCGTAAGTTTACTCATAGTGCGTGTCGAGGTATACCACCTTGGTGACGAGGTATTCTTCCACGCCATGTTTTCCGTCGGCGCCACCGATTCCGCTCTTCTTCATTCCTGCATGGAATCCCTGCATGGCCTCGAAATGCTCGCGGTTGATGTACACCTCGCCGAACTCCAGTTCCCTGCACACCTTGGCAGCGGTGTCGATGCTCTTGGTGTATACCGACGATGCCAGTCCGTATTCCACGTCGTTGGCCCATGCAATGACCTGGTCGATGTCCTCGAACTCGATGAGCGGAATTACCGGTCCGAAGGTTTCCTCATGCACGATGTCGAAGTCTTGCTTCACGTCGTCGAGCACGGTAGCGGCATAGAAGTATCCCTTCTCCCCCACTCTGTTTCCTCCGCAGAGCAGTTTGGCTCCCTGTTTGATGGCGTTGGCGACCTTTGCCTCCACGCTCTCGAGTGCGCGTTGCTCCACGAGTGGTCCCATGTCGACACCGTCGTCGGCACAGGGGTCACCCACCTTCACAGCCTTCATCTTCTCTACGAGCAGGTCGGTGAATGCCTTTTTGATGTCCTTATGCACATACACGCGTTCGGCGTTGTTGCATATCTGTCCGTTGTTTCCGATTCTTGAATCCACCACCCATTGTGCGGCAGCCTCGAGGTCGGCATCGGGGAACACGATGGCGGGTGCCTTTCCGCCCAGTTCGAGCGACACCTTGGTGATGTTTCCGGCGGCAGCCTTCATGATGCTCTCGCCTGCCCCCACGCTACCGGTGACGCTGACGATACCGATCTTCGGGCTTGCAGCCAGTGCGTTGCCCACCACCGAACCTTTTCCGGTGATGACATTGAAGACGCCTGCGGGCAGTCCGGTTTCATCTACCACCTTGGCGAACTCGCAACAGTTCTCTGGCGTGAGTTGCGATGGTTTGATGACGATGGTACATCCCGTGATGAGTGCCGCGCCTGCCTTACGTGCGATGAGGAAGAACGGGAAGTTCCATGGCAGAATTCCTGCTACCACACCTATTGGCTCCTTGAAGAGCATGATATTCTCGCCCCGTCTGTCGCTGGGGATGATTTCGCCCTCGATGGCGCGTGCGAAGGTAGCCATATAGTCGAAGTAGTCGGCGGTGACAGCCACCTCTACGGTAGCCCATGTGCGTGTCTTTCCCTGTTCACGCATGATGATGTCGACGAACTCGTCCTGTCTTTTCCTGATGCCGTCGGCCATTTTCTTCAGGTATGCCGCCCGCTCGATGGCAGGTGTCTTTGCCCAGCTTTTCTGTGCAGCCTTTGCTGCGTCGAGTGCCTCATCCACCTCTTCCACGGTGCCTTCTGGCTGTCGGCTGATTACTTCTTCGGTTGATGGATTAAGCACATTAATCCATTTGCCCGACTTACTTTCAACGAATTTTCCGTTGATGTACATTTTAAGGTCTTTCATAAATTTGATTGTTTTAGTTAGTAAATTATGATATTACTGGTTTCTTTTCACCTTGACTTTGTTTTTCAGCACAAAAATAGGAAAAAAAAATCATAATCCGCATGGATTATGATTTTTTAATCGTTTTTTACGTTTTCGGTATTTCAACTTTCTTTCGCCTCCGTGTTCTCCGTTTTACGGCTGACGCGTTTGGTTTTCTTTTTGCTCTTCTCCTCTGTAGCAGTGGTTTTCACGCCTGCCAGTTCGGGGTCAATAAGTATGCGTCCGCAGTATTCGCACACGATGATTTTCTTGTGCATCTTGATGTCGAGTTGTCGCTGTGGCGGTATTTTGTTGAAGCATCCGCCGCAGGCATCGCGCTGCACGTACACCACGCCGAGTCCGTTGCGGGCATTCTTGCGGATACGCTTGAAGCTGGTGAGCAGACGTGGTTCGATTTTCATCTCCAGGTCGGCAGCCTTGCTCTTGAGTTTGTCTTCCTCTTCCTTGGTTTCCTGCATGATTTCGTCGAGCTCGCCTTTTTTCTCCTCGAGCACCTGCATGTGGTCCTCCACCAGCTCCTGGTTTTGCTTGAGCACACCCTGGCGCTCTTCTATCCTTGCCAGTGCCTCGCGGATTTTCTTGTTGCAGAGTTCGATTTCGAGTGTCTGGAACTCAATCTCCTTGCTCAGCATGTCGTACTCTCTGTTGTTTTTCACCTCATTGAGTTGCTCGTTGTATCGGGCCACGCTGGCCTCTGCCTCTGCAATCTCGCCCTTCCGCTGTGTGATGGCGGTCTGGAACTCAGAGATTTCGTTCTCTATTTTCTCGATACGTGTGCGCAGTCCTGTGATTTCGTCTTCCAGGTCTTGCACCTCCAGGGGCAGTTCGCCCCTGAGCGCTCTTTTCTCATCGATCTGCGACAGTGTGGACTGCAGTTCGAAGAGGGTTTCCAGTTTTTTCTCTACTGGTAAGTCTGTGGGATCTTTTTTTGCCATATGTTACAAATAGATTATCGGATTGGTATTGAGTTTCGTCACGAAGCACCTGACGCCCTCACACTTCTCCGTAATGATGGATTTGAATATTTCGCTGGTGTATTGTTCGCTTTGGTAGTGCCCGATAACACACACCTGAATTTCCTGGTCGTGCCCGAAGAAGTCGTGGTAGTGCATCTCCCCGGTGACGAAGGCATCGGCACCGCAGGCAATGGCGTCGTCGAGGAGGAACGCCCCTGCCCCGCCGCAGAGAGCCACGCATTGTATGTCACGCCGTAGGAGTTGGTTGGCCTGCACGCATGCCACATCGAACGTGTCTTTCAGCATCGCCACGAAGTCGGCTGCCCTCATGGGTTGTGGCAGGATGCCCACCACCCCACTGCCACCTTCTGTAGCCATGGCATTTTTCGGTGCGAGGAACCGGATGTCGTGGAGTTGCATTTTCTCCGCTATCTTAAAGTTCACCCCGTCTTTGGCATTGTCGAGATTGGTGTGCATCGACACGATGCAGACATTGTTTTTCACCGCCTTCACCACGCACCGTTGTACCATGTTCGCGTCGGACACCTGTTTCAGTCCGCGGAAGATAAGCGGGTGGTGCGACACGATGAGGTTGCATCCCAGGCCTACGGCCTCGTCGATGACCTCTTCGGTGACGTCAAGACACAATAATGCCCCTGATGCATCCGTCTCTGTCAGTCCCACTTGCAGGCCGGCATTGTCGTAGTCTTCCTGCAGGGGCAGAGGCGCGAACTGTTCAAGGGCACGTAGCACTTCTTTTATTATCACGCTTGTCTGCTTTTGATTCCAAAAACATGAGTTTGCAAAGATAGCGAGTTTTGAGGACATTTCGGTGTTTCCGACGAAGGATTTAACCTTTTTTATCAAGTCCTGCATCAAAAACACCTACTTGGCGACAGGCGATGCCCGCCCCCTCTTGTTCACTATTACTTCCCTGTATTCCTCTTCGACCGCGCCTTATACACCTTCCACTCACTGTTCATGGCCTCGGTGGTGGCTGCTTCTATGCGGTCTTCCACCGTGTCGTCGAGTCTGGGGAAGAAGTCGATGCCCGTGAGTTTTTCCACCTCATCGACCGACCTGATGCAGTCGGTCATCTTCCGGTGTCCACCGGTGTTGGGATAGACGAATCCTATGGCCTTCGACTTCCCCCTGTCGTCGAGGATTACCTTGAAGAAAGCATCGGGCACCGCCACCTTGTGCTTCCCGATGGTGTTTTTCACACCGTCGTAGAAGATGGGTCCGGTAACGATGTAGACATCACCGATGCTTTTTGCCCAGTAGCGGCACTGTATCTCAAGGTCGTTCCAGTCGCCTTTGTTCAGCCCGTGGTTTTGCGGACACACGTTGGAGAAGAGGAACGACTGCATTTGTGCGCGGCGGTCCCATTTGTTATCGCCCGACGGGCACATGTGTCCCCTGTCGTAACGCGAGTTGTAGTAGTCGTCGTCGGTAGCCCTTGGGAATGGCACGTCCATGTCTTCCGTGAATTCCATGTTGTCGCGGTAGTTATTGCCGCTGGTATGTTCGGCGGTGAGGTGCCATGCCACCCAGTTGGGTATCTTGCGGTCTTTGTTGTACGACACGAAATAGCCGTCGCGCTTGAGCAGCAGTTCCGATGTCCCGCTCATCCTGGCAGGAATCTCCATCGCATTGAACGTGGCCTTTTTCTTTTCCCTATGCTTGTTGTCCTTCGTGGAGGAAGAGGCAGCGTCGTCGGTCTTCTTTTCCTCCCAGTAATAGAACGACGTGGCCTGGTTATCTTCTTCCGGCTCAACCGTCTTGCTCTTCTTGCATCCCACGAGGGTGAGCACCGCGAGGGCGGCACACAGCATCATTCTCTCCAAGATTACTTTTCTCATGGCTCTGGTAATATATGTATTGAGATTAGCATTGACAAGTGACAAAAATAATAAAAAAATAAATAAAGTCTCGTAAAAATGCACGAAAATAATGAATTCTGTAAGAAAAGCGACGCCAATCATGTCATTTTGTCTGTTTTATCTAGGAAAAGGGTAATTTTTTCGTTCATGTCGGCATAATAATGCTGTTTTTTTTCTACTTTTGCATTTGTGAAAATTGAATAGCATGTCACGCGACATTTATTTCCCCGCCGAATGGCACCCACAGAGTGGGGTACAGCTTACCTGGCCCCACGCCGGCACCGACTGGAGAGACTGTCTCGACGAGATTACCGAGACATTCTTGCAGTTGGCGAAAGCCATTACCGGTCATGAGCACCTGCTTGTGGCCACTCCCGACGTGTGGGGTTTGCGCGTGCTGCTCTCGCAGCATCTCACTGGCGAAGAGATGCACCGCGTGCTCTTCTGCCAATGCGACACCAACGACACGTGGGCCCGCGACCATGGTGCCATTACCCTGCTCCGCCATACCCCTGACGGTACGGTACCCCTGTTGCTCAACTTCAAGTTCAACGGTTGGGGCGGGAAGTTCCCTTCCGACCTCGACGATGCCATCACCGAAGAGGTATCGAACCATGGTTTGTTCCATGTGCCCCTGACCGACCATACCGACTTCGTGCTTGAGGGCGGAGCGATAGAGACCGACGGCCATGGCACCCTCTTCACCACCAGTATGTGCATGCTGGCTCCCCACCGCAACCAACCCCTCACACAAGACGAGATAGAGAAGCAGCTGAAGACGATGTTGTATGCAGACCGTGTAGTATGGATAGACCATGGCAGCCTGCAGGGCGACGACACCGACGGGCATATCGATACCATCGTACGCTGCGCCCCCGACGACACCCTACTCTATGTGGGTTGTGACGATGCCGGTGACCCCCAGTATGACGATTTCCTCGCCCTGGAGCACCAACTTCAGACATTGCGTACTGCCGACGGGCGTCCCTATCGCCTGCTCCGCCTGCCCATGCCCCACCCCATTTACGATGATGGCTACCGCTTGCCAGCCACCTATGCCAATTTCCTGGTCATCAACGGTGCGGTGATTGTGCCTACCTATGGCCAAGCCTCCAACGACGACGTGGCAGCTGCAGTCATCGCCCAGGCCTTCCCTGGCCGTGAAATCATCCCTATCGATGCCACCACGGTGATACGCCAGCATGGGTCGCTCCACTGCCTCACCATGCAATATCCCGACGGCGCGCTGGTGAAGCCCAACCCCGTGAATATCTGAAACCTATACGTTCCTTATCCTTTCCCAACTATGAAACAACTGAAAATAGGGATTGTGCAACAGCACAACACCCCCGACATCAACGATAACATGCGTCGGCTTGCCGAAAGTATCACCGCCCTTTCCAAGCAGGGAGCCCAGCTCATCGTACTTCAGGAACTGCACAACTCACTCTATTTCTGCCAGACGGAAGATGTGGGAAAGTTTGACCTGGCAGAACCTATCCCCGGTTCCTCGACAGCCTTTTACGGAGCGCTGGCCCAGCAATGCCATGTGGTGCTGGTAACCTCGCTCTTCGAGCGGCGTGCCCCCGGTCTTTACCACAACACCGCCGTGGTGTTCGACAGCGACGGCAGCCTCGCGGGCTGTTACCGCAAGATGCACATCCCCGACGACCCCGCCTACTACGAGAAGTTCTACTTCACCCCCGGCGACATGGGGTTCCATCCCATCGACACCAGCGTGGGCCGCCTCGGCGTGATGGTATGCTGGGACCAGTGGTATCCTGAGGCAGCGCGGCTGATGGCCCTTGCCGGTGCCGACCTCCTCATCTACCCCACTGCCATCGGCTATGAGAGCAGCGACACTCCCGAGGAGCAGCAGCGACAACGTGAGGCATGGACTACCGTGCAGCGTGGCCATGCCGTAGCCAACGGCCTTCCGGTTGTGGCTGTAAACCGTGTGGGGCATGAACAAGACCCGTCGGGCCAGACCCGTGGTATCATGTTCTGGGGAAGCAGTTTTGTTGCCGGTCCTCAGGGCGAGTTGCTCTACCGCGCCAGTGCCGACGACGAGGCTACCGCCGTGGTGGCCGTCGACCTCGACCACAGCGAGCTGGTGCATCGCTGGTGGCCTTTCCTACGCGACCGGCGTATAGACGAATATGGTGATATCGTGAGAAGGTTCAGGGATTGATTGAGGTTTTCAATCGTTTTATGGCCATCCATCCTAAGATGGCGAGGGAGATGATGGCGAGGAGCAACACCACGATGAAAAAGCGGCGATAGCCAAAATAATCCTGCAATGCCCCAGTGAAACAACCCGAGAGGACGAGCGACATGATAACCAACGACCAACACATGTCGAAATGCACCTCCTTACATGTTTCACCATTTCCATACATTATATATATAACAAAGGCCGCCATGCCGAATCCGCAGCACCACTGCTCCACCGACAGGCAGAGGGTGACGAGCCATAACTCCTCGGGCATGACATAGGCCAGGAAGATATAGACGGCATCGGGCACGGTGAACGCCAATGCCATCGGCCACCACCATGTCTTCAGTCCATTCTTCCGCAGGCAAGACACGCCCATCACATATCCTGCCATGGCGATAATGGTAGCTACGGAACACCATGCGAACCCTATCTCCTGCGGACTGAACGACAGTCCGCCGGTGCTTCCCCTGTCGACGAGGAAGAGCAAGGTGCCTCTCCACAAGAAGAACTCATGTAAGGGAAATACCAATACGAAGAGCACGAAGAGCCATCTCTTCCCGTCGGCCGTCCACCAATCCGCCAGTTCTTCCCGCCGCTGTCGCCATGCCTCCGCTGCCGTGTTTTTCTTTCCCGTTTCATGCATCCTGAACACTGCTACCCACAAGAGGAGCGCTGTAGCCATGACGATAGTCGCCCCCGCTTTGAATGCCAGTTGCCACGACTCCTCGATGTTCCTCGACACCACTTCCATGTTTCCTGCCAACAGCAGCATCACTCCCATGACGATGACCACTGCCATCAGTTTGCAAGGCACCATATATTTCAGTGCGCGGTAGTTCTTCTGTTGCAACGCGCCCCTTTCTGTCTGTACGGCAGCCGTATCGAAACAAGCCCCTGCGAGCGCTGCCACGATCAAGGCGGTCCACATCGTCCCATTGTCGGGGAAAGATGCGATATGATCTGCCACGACATACATCGCCCCGGCGAAGACAAACAGCGAAATCACCATCCACCATTTGCACAAGCCCCATGCTCTCACCACCGGCGAGAGCACCGGCCGGAATGCCATGGGCAGCAACAGGAGCGATGTGATAAGCGTAGCTACCATATTACTCATGCCCAGCCTGTTGAACATCACTAAGGTCACAGCCATGAGCATCACTACCACCATGCCTCTTGCGAAGCATGTCAGCGGCCATGAGGGGTGGATATGGTAACTCGTTTGTCGCATGGAATACAGGAAATGTGATTAGTCTGTTTTCTTTCCGAAGCCAGGGTCGATCTTGATGAATGCCGTGACAGTAAAAGTGATGATGCAGAAGAACATGACCATGATGAAGAAGGTAGAGTAACCCACCGCGTCCTTGATCCATCCCGACACCATGCCCGGGAGCATCAGTCCGAGATAGGACAATCCGGTACAGATAGCATAATGGGAAGTCTTGAACTCACCCTGGCTGTAGTAGAGCATATATAGCGTGAGTGCCGTGAACCCCAAGCCATAGCCGAACTGCTCGATGAAGAGACAGGTGCTGATGAGCCACAGGCTACTGGGCTGTACGAAACTGAGGTACACATACACGATGTCGGGCAATGTGATGGCGCAGACAAATGGCCACAGCCAACGTTTCAGTCCGTCACGGCTCGCCAGCATGCCACCCACGATGCCACCCAGGAGCAGTCCGATGAGGCCCACGGTACCGTATGCCAGACCAAACGCCTCTTTGGTGAGTCCCAGTCCTCCCTCTTCCAACGGCCGGAGCAGGAACGTGCTCGCCATCTTGGTGAGCATGGCTTCGGGGAAGCGATAGAGCAGCAAGAAGAGCAGCACGAAGACCACTTGCCTGACCGGCACTTTGGTGAAGAACGAGGACAACATCTGCCAGAGGCCATGTGCCACGTCACGTGCTGTCAGCCCGTCGTTCTTCCTGTCGGCAGGTCTTGGCATAACGAAGCGGTGATAGAGCCAGATGGCGATGAATATGGCGGATAACCCGAAGAAGATGAGGCTCCAGGTGAACGCCTTGCTTTCGGGGAATATCTTCTGCAACTCCCCAGCCGCCCATACCAGCACGCCCTGTCCGAAGATGACGGCGATGCGGTAGAACGTGTTGCGTATGCCTACGAACCATGACTGGTCGTGACTGTCGAGGTCGAGCATATAGAAGCCATCGGCGGCGATGTCGTGCGTGGCACTGGAGAAGGCCATGAGGAAGAAGAAGAACATCGTGCCCTGGAACCAGAAATCCGTTTTCACCGTGAAGGCGACGCCTGCAAACGCCGCGCCCAGCAGTAGTTGCATGGTGAGCACCCACCACCGTTTGGTCTTGAACAAGTCGACAAACGGGCTCCACAGCGGCTTGATGACCCAAGGCAGTCCGAGCCAACTCGTGTAGAGAGCTATTTCGGTGTCGGTCATGCCCATTTCCATGTACATCACTACTGCCACGGTCATCACCACCACGTTGGGCAGTCCCTCTGCGAAATACAGCGTGGGTATCCATGCCCACGGATTTCTCTTCTTTTCCTTCATGCTTATTTATATAATTTCTTGATTTCTGCGCCACGATAGTAGTGCAGCAGTATCTTGTCGTAGGAGAAGCCTTTCTCCCCCATCATTGCGGCGCCTATCTGGCAGAGCCCCACGCCGTGTCCCCATCCCGCACCGTGCAAGACAAACCGTGCGGGCTGTCCGCCGTCCTCGCCCTCTGTGTCGATGACGAACGCCGAACTGAGCAGATGGCTCTTGCTGAGCGCACGCCGTATCTCCAGCTCCTTCCCGATGGTAAGGGAGCGTTGAGTTCCCTCGATACGCAGTTTCGAGATACGACCGCTGCGTCCGCGCTCCACCACGGTGAGTGCCCTGATGCCGCCAAAATCGGTTTTCAGCTTGTCGGCGATGAGGTGTGCCAGTTCCTCTTGCGAGATTTCCACCTTCCACCGATAGAAATCGGAGGTCTCGGTGTCGTAGTCGTTGAGCACCTGCTGGAGAACCTTCGTGTCGGAGGTGTTGCAGAAAGCCTCCGGGCTGTCGAGAATCCATTTCCTAGCGTTCTGCTCCACCCTCAGGTCTATGAGTCCGCCGTCTGCCCTGTCGGGCACCGACCTCAGGTAAGGTTTCGCGAGGTTGTCCCAGCAATACTGGAATTCCTCTGTCACCCCTCCGCAGCACTTGCTGAAGCGGGCGTCGCAGATGTCACCGTCGTAGACGAGCACCTGTCCCCTCGTAGCCTCCACGGCAGCAGCCGCTTTCTTTCCCACCGCCCTGGTAATGCCTTGGTAACGCTGGCAGTGGTCGTCGGCGCATACATCGAAGATGGTATGGTCTTCACGGTCGTACCATTTGATGATTTCATCCTCTTTCTTGACGAAGGAGAAGAAGTTATCTCCTGCCTGTTTCAGGTTGTTGCGACGCTCCATCTGTGCCAGGAGCCAACTGCGTGAGATGACGGCATGCGCCTTGAGCAGTTCGTCGGAAGCCGTTGCCTTCATCTCACTCGATATGACACTGGTGAGGTATTCCTCTACGGGCAGCAGGTTGATGGCGCACACCTTGTCGGCCTCGACCACCAACCGCAGTGCCCCACGAAAAGTCTGCACCTCCTTCCGTTCCCAGTGGAAATCGACACCGATGGTAACGTCGTGGAGCGAGAACGAGGCCTGTGCGTTCTTCGGGACGAACGACAGTTCGCGGTACTGCCGTCCGCGCCATGCTATGCCTCCCTCGGAAAATGCCACCACCTGCTCTCCCTCTATACTCTCGCCTTTGGCCATATACGGGCTGTTGAGTGAAAAGCGGATGCTCTCGCCGCTGACGATGCCCACCGCCACCTGCGGTTCCTTCGTGTTGGTCTTGTCGTTTCGTTTCTCGTCGGTCTTTCCTTTCAGCATATCCACCACGGCAGCCATGTCGCTGTCGCTAATGGCCACCTCCCTGAGGATATCGATGGCATTCTCGGCACTGATGCGTTCGAAGTCTTCGCGCCGTGGCGTGATGATGAGTCCCGCCATGTCGAGAGCCCCCGGACTGACGAGCATCTGGCTGTCGCCCTTGTCGTGGTAGCATGCCGGGCGGTGCCGCCGTCGTGGGAACACCACGGTGACGAACTCTTCCTTCGTCCGCCAACTCACGATATTCATCATGGGTTCCTCGCCATGCTGCCTTTCTGCGTCTTTCACGGCACTGTCGAGCGCCCGGTAAAGTTTTCCGAACAACCGTTCATCACTCGTCCTGTCCTGGCTTCTGATGAGCAGTGCGTGGCAGGGATAGTCGTCGATGGCATAGATACCGTTGCTTTCATCGATGGTCATCAGCGGCCGGAGGTTACGGCAGAGCCGTGGCCATGCCGTCTGCAGTGGCAGTTGTCCGGTATTGCCAGCTTGCAGGTGCATGTGGTCGGGTGCTGATGCCCCACACCGCGGTCCGTTGTAGAACACGGTGATTTCGGGATGAGTCTCGAGCAATTTGCGTATCTCCGTATAGTAGTCGGCGATCTGCTGTGGCTGATGCCGGCGTGCCGTGATGGTGAAATGCGTATTGAGGATGGGGAAGGGATTCACGAGGATATCCAGTTTCCCGTCGAACGGCTTGACAATCTGTTCCTCCGGCCGGTTTTCCGCACAGAGGAAACACGGGCGTTTCTCGATGTCGTGTCTGGATATTTTCGCTCCTGTTGACACGATGCGTGCGGGGTTCCACTGCGCCATGAGCGAGATGGTGTTGTCGTCGTTCTGCAACCACCGTGTCTCCACGGCGTTCAGGTCGCGGTAACGCTGTCTGGCATCCGGCCACAGTTCGAGCTGTCGGTTGAAGAACCTCGTCAGTGAGTTGTCTTCCTTGTCTTGGGCTTTTCCGTCGGCCATGCGTTGGCGTGCGGCTATCTCGAGTGTGCGCAGTTGGTCCTTATAGGTGTTGTTGGCGTTGATGCGGTCGATGGATAGCGCGGCATCGCTGTTTCCACCCCACCGGCGGCAGAGGTACAACTCGTCGTAGATTCGTCCGATACGGTATCTGCGGCTGAATGCCAGTCCCATGGCATAGTCTTCGCCATAGCTGGTATTGGGCAGGAGTATTTGCCGTAGCAGCGGTGTGAAGAAAGCCCGTGGCGCCCCCAGTCCGTTGATACGGAGCGCGTTGTTGCACCCGTTCTCTTCGGTCCACTCACGATGGTCGATGATTCCCGGAGGCAGTGTGTTGAGGTCGAAGTCGCACATTCTGTATGTGCCCACCACCATTGCCGCCCGCTGTTTGTAGAAGGCATCGACAATACGTTGCAGTGTCTGGGGCGAGGAATAGAGGTCATCGCTGTCGAGTTGCACAGCGAAGCGTCCGCAGCGGTCGTCTACTACGGCGGTGTTCCAGCAACCCCCGATGCCCAGGTCGGTGCGTTCGGGAATGATGTGCACGAGCCGTGGGTTGTCGTAAGCCCGCAGCAGTTGCGTGGTGCGGTCGGTGGAATGGTTGTCGACGACGATGACATTATAGTCGAACGATGTTTTCTGCGAGAGGGCGGAGTCCACGGCATCGCAGATGGTTTTCTCCCTGTTGAAGACGGGGATGATGACCGATGCCTCGTATTTGAAATCCTGTTCCTTGAAGTCGGGTGTAGTATAGTTGTTGGTGTCTACCAACGCCCCTATTTCCTTCAGGTGGTTGGTAGCAGCCTTCTCCATTTCTACCTGCACTTCGCGGTTGCGCGGGTTCACATAGTCGAACTGTTTCTCCCCGCTTGCCCTAAGGTCGATTTCCTGTTCGGTGTATAGGTATTCGTTCAGGTGCAGGAGCGTGCCTTTGCGGCTGATGAAGAGGCGCAGGTCGTAGATGCCCGCGAACTGGTATTGTGGCAGTTTCTCCTGTCGCATGTAGTCGTGCAGCAGTGCTGACCGTATGAGCAATATCGAACCGAAGTCGAAGTCATCGCGGATGCTCCCCTGTTGGTAGTCGATGACAGGATGGCGCATGGTTGTCCCGTTTTCCACAGAGTAGTGGTCGGCATAGACGAGAGCCGCCCCAGCGTCCTTGGCCACCCTGAGCAGCCGCTCGGCGGCGTACATACCAAGCGTAATGGGCGTATTCTTCGTGAAGAGCATCACGAAGTCGGCCTCAGCATGCTGTTCGATGGCAGCAACGGCAACCGACGACTGCAGCCTATCGACGGGCAGCAGGGTGCAGTCGGCAGGACAGTCATTGCCGTGCTGTCCCTCGCCCACGAGCAGGTAAATATGGTGTATGGTCTTGTCGGCGCGCAGTTGGCTTACTGTCATCTCTGCCACGCGCATGTCGTCGCAAGGCAGGAAGCAGTCGATTTTTCCTCTCATAAATCCGTGTTGTTGTATTGCAAAGCCCAAAATTACAACAAAAAAATGAGAAACCGTGAAGAGGTTCCGTTTTTTATCGTTTTTTCATGGAAAGAGCTTTCCGTTCATCTGCTGGCGGTATGGAAAACCGTGGCATTATGAAAGAAAAAGGTGGCACCGCGTCTTCGCTGTACCACCCAGCCCCTTTTCATGAGAAAGGGACATAGACAAAAACGATATGTTTCAATCATCCATCCCGATGAGCATCCCCTGTTTGTTGAACTTCAGGTCAAGGTCGTTGGAGAGTTCGATATCGTACCCATAGCGTTCCTTGTCGATCTTGACAATCATCTCACCTGGGAAGTTTGCGTTCACATAAGTAGCGATGGCTTCGGGAACGAGTACGGCGGGCACGGCCTTCATCTTGCAGTCTACCTTTTCCCATTCTCCCTTCTTGTCGAAATCGACTTCGGTGCCGTCTTTCAGTCTCACTTCGAATTTCTTCTTCAATCCATCGTTGTCTTTCTGTGCGAAGAGAATACCGTTGTCGGGGAAATGTGTCTGCAGAAATTCCTTTGCTGCTGCCGGGAGTTGTTCTGGAAGAATCATTTTGCCGTCGGCAAAACAGGTTGTCACTGCGATCAAGCTCATCAGAGCTACCATGTAAAATCTGATTGTTTTCATTTTCGTATGTATTTTTTTGTTATTATTTTTTTGTTGTTTCTCGTTTTTGTCTTTCGACACTGCAAAGATAGCATCTGTTTTCATGCGATTCCAAATTATTTCCTTCATTTCATCACCATTACATCAGACCGGGAAATGAATATCAGACAAGCGAGGCAAAAACCTGTCTTTTCTGTCCGAAAACATGTTAAAGACGGACAAGAAACAACAAAAAAGTGCTAATTTTCAAGTTTTTCAAAAACGAACATCCTTGTGTTTATGAAAAAAGTAGTAATTTAGAAGCCACGATATAATAAAACGAATATTCATGTCGTATATATAATAAAGGAGAAGAGCATCATGAAAAGAGGAAAGAAGATATGCAAGACCCTCAAGGAGGTGCGCATGCAGGTGGCCAGAGCCAACGACATCGAATATGCCCCCACGGAGTGCCACCACGAGGGCGACTGCACCGGCACCTGTCCGAAATGCGAGGCCGAGGTGCAGTATCTGGAGCGACAACTGAATCTGCGACGCCAGTTGGGCAAGGCCGTTGCCGTGGTAGGCGTGAGCATGGGGCTGGCAGCCATCACGGCGTGCAAAACCCACAAGTCGACCCCTATCGAACTTGCTGGCGACGTGGAACCCAACCCTCCCATTACCGCAGAGACCGATGGTTATGTGCCCCGTGTGCAGACCGACACCTTTGTCATCGACACGGTGCCCGTTGCCGAGAAGCCCACTGATGCCATCATTGGCGACAACTCCGAAATCCCCGACACGGTAGACCCACCCACCTACCCCGGTGGCAAAGCAGCCTTGTCGCAGTTCCTCAACGAAAACATCAAGTATCCCAAAGAGGCAGAAAAGGCGAAGATCGAGGGACGCGTGTTGGTGGGATTCATCGTCGATGTCGACGGTGCCATCTCCGAAGCCCGTATAGAGCACTCCTCCCATCCACTGCTCGACCGCGAGGCGCTGCGCGTGATTCGTCTGATGCCCGCCTGGAACCCTGCCAAGGAAAAAGCCTCTGGCAAGCCATTGAAGGTGATGTATCACCTGCCCGTAAACTTCAAACTGTGATTATCCATTCTTACGTATCAAGCCTATGGACAGCCACGTAGAACAAACATGCAAGATTCCGAGAGCCATGCGCCTGCTGTTGGGCATGGTGGGTGTGAGTATGGCATTTCTCTTAACGGCATGTGAAAGCCAGATGATGGATTTGGATGCCATCCGAGGCACTACAACGGCGGCGAGCCAAACTCCTGTCACCACCAAAATCTTTGATGATTACGAACAGCGTGCCTGTTTCCCAGGCGGGGAACAAGCCCTTCTGGCGTTTCTGGACAAGAACGTGAGATATCCCAAGGATTATGAAGGCTGTGCCCAAGGCCGGGTAGTTGTGAGTGTCGTTGTAGACATCGACGGCAGCATCATCGAGCCCAAGGTGGAGAAGAGCGTCTGCAAGGAACTCGATGCCGAGGCACTGCGTGTGGTCGGCCTCATGCCCAAATGGATACCCGCGAAATATTATGGGAAAGGCCAAAAAGAAAAGGTCTGCATACCTATTACTTTTAAATTGAGATAAAAACGCCAAACCCTGCTGTATATGAAAAGAGGAAAGAAGATATGCAAGACCCTCAAGGAAGTGCGCATGCAGGTGGCAAAGGCCAACGACATCGCCTATGCTCCTACCGAGTGCCACCACGAGGGCGACTGCGCCGGCACCTGTCCGAAATGCGAGGCCGAGGTGAGGTATATCGAGCAGCAGCTACAGTTGCGACGCCAACTGGGCAAGGCAGTTGCGGTAATGGGCGTGAGCATGGGACTCGCCGCCCTGACATCGTGTGAGAGCCAGTTGGCAGACCTTGACGCGGTCCGCGATGCCACAACGGCAGTGAGCCAACCAGTGGGGAGCAAGGTCCCCAACTGGATGGGTGATGTGGTTGAGCATCAGCCCTCTTTTCCAGGTGGTATGCAAGCCCTCCTCAAGTTTTTGAGTGAGAATATCACATATCCCTTACAAGAAGAAAGCGTTACCGGCAGGGTGGTAGTGAGGTTTGTTGTCGAAACCGACGGCAGCATCACCGAACCCCAAGTGGTAAGGAGCCTTCATCCCCAGCTCGACGCCGAAGCACTGCGAGTGATAAGCCTCATGCCCAAATGGGAACCTGCCATGCAAGGTGACATGAAAGTCAGGTGCGTATATAACATCCCTATCAAATTCGAGGTGGAGCAGTCTGCCAAAGACACGATTTCCCAATAGTTTTGCTCGCTTAATCGGTCTTTGCCGCTTCGCGGCGAAGGTACTCACGCTCGGGAAAGCAAAAAAATCTACGTTTTTTTTTGCTTTCCACTCGCTTAATCGTACCTTTGCAAACGGAAAACAATGGACTGTAAGAAACAGACACTGATGGGCATGACACTCGCCGAACTGCGGCAGGCTGTCGTGCAGATGGGTATGCCCCCTTTCACAGGGGGGCAGATTGCCAGTTGGCTCTATCAAAAGCCCGTGAACACCATCGGTGAGATGACCAACATCTCGAAAGCGAACCGCGAGAAATTGTCGGAGCACTATGACGTTGGACTCCTGTCGCCCACCGACTGTCAGCGGTCGGCAGACGGCACAGTGAAATACCTGTTCCCCACCAGCAACGGCAAGACGGTGGAGACCGTCTATATCCCCGACGGCGACCGCGCCACGCTCTGCGTCTCATCACAGGTAGGCTGCAAGATGGGGTGCACGTTCTGTCAGACCGGCCGTCAGGGCTTTGAGGGCAACCTCACCGCCGGCGACATCCTCAACCAGGTGTATGCCCTCCCCGAGCGCGACACCCTCACCAACATCGTGTTCATGGGACAGGGCGAGCCGCTGGACAACATCGACAACGTGCTCCGCGCCACGGAAATCCTCACCGCACCCTACGGATGGGCATGGAGCCCGAAGCGCATCACGGTGAGCAGCGTGGGCGTAAAGAGCAAGTTGCGCCGTTTCCTCGACGAGAGCGACTGTCATCTGGCCATCAGCCTCCACTCCCCTCTCCATGAGCAGCGTGCGATGCTGATGCCTGCCGAGCGCGCGATGCCCATCGCCGACGTGGTGTCGCTGCTGCGCGAGTACGACTTTACCCACCAGCGCCGTCTCTCGTTCGAGTATATCGTCTTCGGCGGCTTGAACGACACCATCACCCATGCGAAGGAAATCCTACGGTTGCTCCGCGGCCTGGAATGCCGCGTCAACCTCATCCGCTTCCACCAGATTCCCGGCAGCGACCTGCATGGAGCCAGCGAAGAACGCATGGAACAGTTGCGCGACTACCTCACGCAACACGGTATTTTTACCACTATCCGTGCCAGCCGTGGCCAGGACATCTTCGCTGCCTGCGGCCTGCTCAGCACGGCAAAAAAGATTGCCGCCGAGCGCGGTCAGGCCTAAACCGGCAAAGACAAGGACTTCAGGACCTGAAAGGCCTTCGCATCCAAAACATCTCACGAATATTTATCACGGTATCCCATAGGACATGCCATCATTATAAAAACATTCAAAGAAACTGATATGGAAGAGAATAAAATCCGCATTGCTATCACCCATGGCGACACCAATGGCATCGGCTACGAGACCATTTTCAAGACCTTCGCCGACCCCGCCATGCTCGAGTTGTGCACGCCCATCATCTACGGCTCGCCGAAGATTGCCGCCTACCACCGCAAGACTTTGGGCATACAAGCCAACTTCAGTATCATCAGCAAGGCCGATGACGCCCACGCCGACCGGCTCAACATGCTCACCTGTTTCGACGACGAGGTGAAGGTGGAGTTGGGCACACCTACGGCCGTCTCATCCATGGCTGCCCGGAAAGCCCTCGTCCGTGCACTCGGTGATGCTGGCGAAGGTCTTGTCGATGCCGTGGTGACATTGCCCATGAGCGACATCGCTGCATCCGGTGAAGACAAGGCTGCCGACGAGGCCCAAACAGAGAAAACAAGCACACCGCTGGTCATCCATGTGAACAACGACCTGCGCATCGCCTCTGCCACCGGCGACATACCCCTTGCCGATGCCCTCCGCCTGCTGACGAAGGAACTCATCGTGGAGAAGGCCACCACCCTCCACGAGACTTTGCGTCGCGACTTCCGCCTCTCCAACCCTCGCATCGCCCTGCTGCAGGTCAATCCCCAGCCGGGTACCGAGGAGCAAGAGATCCTCAAGCCCGCCATCGAAGACCTCCACGCTGCCAGCGTGGGCGCCTTTGGTCCCTACCCTGCCGACACATTCTTCAGCCAATTCGAGCACATGCAGTTCGATGCCATCCTCACCATGTACCACGACCAAGCAATGCCATCCTTCCGCCTGCTGTCGCAAGAGGCCGACGTGACATTTACCGCCGGACTGCCCTTCATCGTCACTTCGCCCGGATTCGGTCCGCAGTTTGAGGCTGCCGGCAAGGGAACTGCCGACGAGAGCGCCCTCCGCCATGCCCTCTACCTCGCCATCGATGCCGTGCGCCACCGCCGCGACTACGACGCTCCCCTCGCCAATCCGCTGAAGAAACTCTACCACGAGAAACGCGACGAGAGCGAGAAGGTACGCTTCACCATCCCCAAGAAGCACGAGCAGCATTAAGGAAAAGTTTTCAAAAAAATCTGCCAAAATTGCAGTTTTCAGTAAAAATATGTAATTTTGTCACCCAATGAGAACATACAACCTTCAAGACATCAAGCGCAACTACAACATCGTGGGCAACTGCGATGCGCTGAACCGCGCCCTGAACATCGCCCTGCAGGTGGCCGACACCGACCTGTCGGTGCTTATCGAAGGCGAGAGCGGCGTGGGCAAGGAAATCATACCCCGTCTCATCCACGACCATTCACCCCGCCGTAGACAGAAGTATTTTGCAGTAAACTGCGGGGCCATCCCCGAGGGCACCATCGACAGCGAACTCTTCGGCCATGAGCGCGGTGCGTTCACCGATGCCGTGAACGAGAGCAAGGGCTACTTCGGCAGTGCCGACAAGGGCACCATCTTCCTCGACGAGGTGGGTGAACTGCCCATCGCTACCCAGGCCCGTCTGCTCCGCGTGCTCGAGAGCGGCGAATACATCCGCGTGGGCGGCCAGCAGGTGATGAAGACCGACGTGCGCGTGGTGGCTGCTACCAACGTGAACATCCGCAAGGCCATCAGCGAGGGTCGTTTCCGCGAAGACCTCTACTACCGCCTGAATACCATCCCCATACAAATGCCTCCCCTGCGCGAGCGCGGCAACGACATCCTGCTGCTCTTCCGTCTCTTTGCCATGCAGATAGCCGAGAAATACCACCTGCCCCGCATCACCCTCAACGAGGAAGCGCAGCAGCGTATGCTCTCGTATAAATGGCCCGGCAACGTGCGGCAACTGAAGAATATTACCGAACAGATGTCGGTGCTCTGCGAGAAGCGCGAGATCGACGGCGAGATCATCCGTCACTTCATCCCCGACGACGGCAACACCACACTCCCTGCCACCATTGCCCCTGCCGGTGGCAGCCACAGTTATGAGAACGAGCGCGAAGCCGTGTTCAAGATGCTCCTCGACCTCGGCAACAACGTGAAGGACCTGCGCCGCGAACTCAATGGCCTGCGCAAACTCATCGACGACAACAACGCCATTGCCAGTCAGGGACAGACACTGAGTGCCCAATACTCGATGCAACTCGAAAACAACCACCACGAATCGCCCTCCGTGGAAGATGCCGTGGCCGAGGAAATCTCCGAAGCCGAGCCCGAGAGCCTGAACATGAGGGAAGTGGAGAAGGCCAAGATTCTGAAGGCCCTGGAGCGCAACAACGGCAACAGGAAACACGCCGCCCAGGCCCTCGGCATGTCCGACCGCTCACTGTATCGCAAACTCCGACAATATGGAATCACCTAAGAAAATGGTTGCCGCTGTCGTCGTGTCGCTCGCCGTAGCCCTTGTGGTCATGGCGTGCAGCGTCACGTACAAGTTCAACAGTTCGAGCATCGACTACACGAAGACGAAGACCATCACCATCGCTGAATTCCCCATCCGTTCCAGTTATGTATGGGGACCGATGCAAGGCATCTTCAACAGCCACCTGAAAGAACTCTTTTCCAACCATACCCGTCTGATACAGGTGAAGCGAAATGGCGACCTGAAGATAGAAGGCGAGATTACGCAATACAACCAGCGCAACAAGAGCGTTTCGAGCGAGGGCTATTCTGCCCTTACCGAACTCTCGATGACCGTTATCGTGCGCTTCACCAACAACGTGAACCACGACGAGGACTTCGAGGAGAGTTTCACCGCCACCGCTTCCTACGACAGCCGCCAGTCGCTCAATGCCGTCCAAGAGAGTCTGGTGACGGAGATGGTGGAAGACATCACCGAACAGATTTTCAATGCCACCGTGGCCAACTGGTAACCCTATGGACCTGAGACAACTCATCGAGCATCCCGAACTGATGAACAAGGAGACCCTCTATGACCTCCGCTCGCTCATCGCGCTGCATCCCTACTACCAGACAGCACGTCTGCTGATGCTCAAGAACCTCTATCTGCTGCACGACTCCTCTTTCGACGATGAGTTGCGCCGAGCCGCCATCTACATCACCGACCGCACCAAACTCTTCGACCTGGTGGAGGCCGGGCACTACCAACTCAAGCCCCGTCGCCACCACCGTCAGCAAGCCCCTGCCAGTCCGTCGGACCGTACCCTCACCCTCATCGACAATTTCCTCAATACGGTGCCCGACGACAACACGCCCTCCACGAGGAAACGCAAACCCACCGCCGCCGATGCCACCGTCGACTACGTGGCATATCTTTTGCGTGAAGAGGGCGACCACCAGCAGGAAGAACATCCCGAGATGCGTGGCCAAGGACTTATCGACAAGTTCATCAACGACGAGGGCGGCAAGATTACGCTGAAGGAAGAGCCCGAATACGTGCCACAAGCAGAAGAAACGGAAAAAAATGCCGAAGAGGGCTATTTTACCGAGACTTTAGCCCGAATTTACGTCAAACAAGGCAGATATTCGAAGGCTTTGGAAATTATTAAGCGTTTAAATTTGAATTATCCAAAAAAAAGTGCTTACTTTGCAGACCAAATTCGATTTTTGGAAAAATTGATTACAAACAACAATAAAAAATAAAGGAAAAAGATGTTTTACTATTTATTCGTAATTCTTATCGTCATCGCCTCGTTGCTGATGATTGGTATCGTTCTGATTCAAGAGTCAAAAGGTGGCGGTCTGTCGTCGAACTTCTCTGCCGGCAACCAACTCGCCGGTGTGCGCAAGACTACCGACTTCATCGAGAAAGCCACATGGGGCCTTGCCATCGCCATGGTGGTGCTGAGCGTGCTCTGCGCCTACTTCGCCCCCACTGCAGTGACCGAGCAGAGTGCCGTAGAGGCCACTACCACCAACCCGCTGACCAACCCTACCACCCAGCAAAACTTCGGTGTCACCCAGCAGGCTCCCGCTGCTGAAGGTCAGGCTGCCCCTGCTGCAGAAGGCCAGGCTGCCCCCGCTGCTCCCGCTGCTGATGCAGCACCTGCCGCTCCCGCTGCTGATGCCCAGAAATAAAAACAGGCGGATTAAAAAACCGCTTAAAAATTTGGCGATTAGAAATAATTCGTTTATCTTTGCACCCGCTTTTTAACCGAAAGCGGAACATGGTGCCCGTAGTTCAGTTGGTTAGAGCGTCAGATTGTGGTTCTGAATGTCGGGGGTTCGAGTCCCCCCGGGCACACATGAAAGCGAAGGTCCTGCAAATGCTTGCAGGGCCTTTTTCTATAAAAGATATGACTTTGTAACCTGACAAAGACTTTCTAAAAACAGGAAACCAAAATCAAAAACATTACTATATGAGAAAAGTTATCCTATTAGCAGCCCTGGCATGCGCTGCGTTTTCCGCTAATGCCCAAGGCACTTCGGGCATCGACCCCAAGAACCTCGACACCACGGTACGCCCCGGCGACGACTTCTTCCAGTATGCCGCAGGAGGCTGGATGGCCACCCATCCCCTCGATGACGAGCATTCCGAGAACGATGCCTTCACCGTACTCTACGAGAAGAGTCAGGAAGACATTCGTGCGCTGATCATGGAATACGCCTCCACGCCCCAGCCCCAGGGCTCGCTCGGTCAGAAAATCGGTTCCCTCTACAACCTGATGATGGACAGCGTGCGCCTGAACCGTGAGGGCTGGGAACCCCTGAAACCCATACTCGACCGCATTGCCGCCATCAAGGACCGCCGCGAATACCAACTCGTCACTGCCCAGCTCGACCGTCGCGGGTCGGGCACGATGATGTTCGACCTCGGCGTGGGTGCCGACCAACGCAATGCCGACCGCAACATCGTGGGGGTGAGTCAGGGCGGAATCGGTCTGGGAACCCGTGACTACTACCTGAACGATGACGAACAGACCGTCCGCATCCGTGAGGCATATCAAAACATGATCCATCGCCTCTTCGTGATGACCGGCAGCGATGAGGAAACTGCTGCCCGTAAGACCGCTGCCGTGATGGCCATAGAGACCCGTATCGCCAAGGCCAGTTACAGTCGCGTGCAGTTGCGTGATATCGACGCCAACTACCACAAGATGAGTTACAACCAACTGGTATGCGACTTCCCCGGCATCGACTGGGGCAACATCTTCCTGGCCTCTGGCTTTCCTGCTTTCGAGTATGTGGACGTGGGGCAGCCCGAACCTATCCACGAGGTGGAGAAGATTCTCGCCGACACCCCCCTCGACGACCTGAAGGCCTACGCCGAGACAAAGGTCATCAGCGGTGCTGCCAGTAGGATGAGCGATGACTTCCGTGCCGAGGTGTTCAAGATGAGTGCTGTGATGAGCGGTGTGCAGCAGGACCGTCCGCGCTGGAAGCGCGCCGTGTCGCTGGTAAGCGGTGTGCTGGGCGAGGCCATCGGCAAGCTCTATGTGGAGAAGCACTTCCCCGAGTCGAGCAAACAACGCATGCTCCAACTGGTGCATAACCTGCAGACAGCCCTCTCGCAGCGCATCGACGAAGCCACCTGGATGAGTGCCGAGACGAAGGCCCAGGCCAAGGACAAACTCGACAACTTCATCGTGAAGATTGGCTATCCCGACAAGTGGAAAGACTATAGTGGCCTGCAGGTAGACGAAAGCCTGTCGCTCTATGAGAACATCGCCAACATCTCAGAGTTCATGATGATGGACGAATTGAGCCGTAAAGTGAACAAGCCTGTGGACAAGATGGAATGGCTGATGACGCCCCAGACCATCAACGCCTACTACAACCCCACCACCAACGAAATCTGCTTTCCTGCCGCCATCCTCCAGCCGCCCTTCTTCGACCCCAATGCCGACGATGCCGTGAACTATGGTGCCATCGGTGGCGTTATCGGGCATGAGATGAGCCATGGCTTCGACGACCAGGGGAGCCAGTTCGACAAGTATGGCAACCAGCACAACTGGTGGACGGAGCAAGACAAGAAGAACTATGAGGTGCGCACGAAGGTGCTTGAGGACTATTTCAATACGGTGGAAGCCGTTCCCGGCAAGAACATCAACGGCAAACAGACCCTTGGAGAGAACATCGGCGACAACGGCGGACTGAACATCGCCTTCCGGGCCTTCCAGAACGCCATGAAGCAGCAACCATTGGGCATCGCCGACGGTTTCACGCCCGAACAGCGTTTCTTCCTCTCATGGGCAAGGGTATGGGCCTGCAACGCCCGTCCGGAATACGTGGAATACCTCATCACCGTAGACACCCACTCCCCCAACAAAGCCCGCGTGAATGCTGCCCTTCCCCATATCGACGCCTGGTATGACGCCTTCAAGGTGAAGCGTGGTGACCGTCTCTTCCTCCCGAAGAAGAAACGTGCGCAGATTTGGTAAGGTCATCTACGACCAACATGGTCATACGCGCCATCCAACGAGATACCAAACGAAAATCCCTGATACTCAGTTGAGTATCAGGGATTTTCGTTTTACCAGTGATCCGCTTGGGGCTCGAACCCAAGACCCCAACATTAAAAGTGTTGTGCTCTACCAACTGAGCTAGCGGATCTCCGTTTCATTAAAAGCGAGTGCAAAGGTAGTATATTTTTCAATAACTGCCAAATTTATTTTTCCTTTTTTTGTGGACAAGTGATGAAAACACCTTTTTTCAGGGCTTTTCCATCACTCCACACCAGAAGTGACGTCTTCATTGACATCATCCTTACTCCTCTTACTGGAGAGACCTGCGTCACTTGCCAAGAGCAGTGCTTTTGGTGGAAAGACCTCGTTGGGCGTGAGGCCATCGGGCGGCAGGCCGTCGCCGTCAATAGGTCCGTCGGGTGGGTCATCCCCTTCCTCCTCTTCCTTGGTGACATAACGCTGGTAATAGGCGATGAGCAGCGTGGTGAGCGGCAGGGCGATGATGAGTCCGATGAAGCCGAGCAGAGCTCCCCACACCGACAACGACAGCAGGAGAATGGCGGGGTTAAGTCCCATCGCCGACCCCATGATCTTGGGTGTCGTGACCATGTCGGTGATGATTTGCACGATGATGAAGACGAGCACAGCCATACCAAAAATCACCCAGAAATTCTGTCCGGTATCCGCTGCCTTAAGCAAGGCGAGGAATGCCGTTGGGATGAGTGCGAAGGTATGGAGGTAGGGCACGAGGTCCATGATGCCGATGAGTATGCCCATGCCTATGGCCATGGGGAAGTCGATGATGGTGAATCCGATGCAGAACATGATGCCCATGCAGAGCGCCACGAGTCCCTGTCCGCGGATGTAGTTGTTGAGTTCGCGCTCCACGTCGACCATGAGCGACATCCAGAATGGTCTTGACTTTTTCGGGAAGATTTTCACCCAGTTGTTGGTGAGGTATTCGTAGTCGAGGAGGATGAAGAACATATACAACAAGGCGATACACGAGGCAACGATGCTGATGACGACATTCGCCGTCTTCCCCACGAAGGAGAACAAGCGTGGCATGGTGATTTTGAGTGTCTCGATGAAGTCGCGGCTCTGGAAGAACTCCATCACGCGGTCGCGGTTCTGGTTGAGCCAGTCGTGTATCATGGCCGAGAAGTCGCCCTTTGCCGACTGCTGGTTGAGGTATTTCATCAGCACGACCCCCAGTCGTTCGAACTGCTCTATCATTGGCGGGATGATGAAATAGAACACCACTGCCAAGATGATGGTCACCCCCAGCATGGTGACTACGATGGCCAGCGGTCGTGTGGGCACATGGAGCCGGTATTGCACGAATTTCACGGCAGGATAGAGCAAGTAGGCCAGCAGCCATCCCACGAAGAACGGCAGCAACACCTTTCCAAGCAAGTTGAACAGGTATAAGATGCCGATGACAATCACGGCAATGATTGTCCACCGAGCCAACCTGTCGAATGTAATTTTTCCCTCAAGCATAAAAAGGGGTACTAATTAATAATACATAAAAATCATCCCTCCACTGCCTTGCGATAGCATTCGCGGCAGAGCGGTTCGTATTGTGCTTTCTCGCCCAGGAGCACCCGTTTGTCATCATTCACTAAGCGATGGCTGACATATGCCAGCGCCCCGCACCTCACGCAGATGGCGTGAACCTTGGTCACTTCGTCGGCAATGGCGCATAGTGCCGGCATCGGTCCGAAGGGCTTTCCCCGGAAGTCCATGTCGAGTCCGGCGATGATTACCCTCACGCCCCTGTTTGCCAGTTGATTGCACACGTCAACGAGTCCGTCGTCGAGGAACTGTGCCTCATCGATGCCCACGACGTCGATGTCCGACGAGAGCAGGAGAATGGTTCCCGATGTATCGACGGGAGTGCTGACGATGGAGTTGCGGTCGTGGCTCACTACCTCTTCATCGGAGTATCTGGTGTCGATGGCGGGCTTGAATATCTCCACCCGCTGTTTGGCAAACACAGCGCGCTTGACACGCCGGATGAGTTCCTCGGTTTTCCCCGAGAACATCGATCCGCACACCACTTCTATTCTTCCGGGCCGGTGCAGTTCCCCTATAGCATTGTCGGTCATGATGATTGCAAAAATACGAAGATTATGTGAACTGACCAACAATAGAATGCAAAATGTTACTAAAATGTAAAATTGGCTGAATTATTTTGCCATTTCTGCGAATTGGTGTATATTTGCGCCAATTATGGGCATACTGTATATCGTTCCCACCCCCGTAGGTAACCTGGAAGACATCACGCTCAGGGCCCTCAGGGTGCTGAAGGAGGCAGACTTGATACTGGCGGAAGACACCCGCACGACGGGTTTGCTGCTGAAGCACTACGACATCCACAACCAGTTGCTCTCGCACCATAAGTTCAACGAGCACGGCACTTCTGCAGGCATTGTGGAGCGCCTGCGGTCGGGACAGACGATAGCGTTGGTGAGCGATGCCGGCACACCGGGAATCAGCGACCCGGGATTTTTCCTGATCAGGGAGGCGGTGGCTGCCGGCATAGAGGTGCAATGCCTGCCAGGTGCCACGGCATTCGTCCCGGCGCTGGTGAGTTCGGGCCTTCCCGACGACCGTTTCTGCTTTGAGGGCTTCCTTCCCCAGAAGAAAGGGCGCCAGACACGTTTGTCGTCGTTGGCTGCCGAGCAGCGCACGATGGTTTTCTACGAGTCGCCCTACCGTCTGGTGAAGACCCTTACCCAATTGTCGGAAGTGCTGGGAGGTGACCGTAGAGCCTGTGTCGCGCGTGAAATCAGCAAGTTGCATGAGGAGTGCAGGCGCGGCACATTGTCGGAGTTGGTCGCCCACTTCACGTCTACCCCACCCCGTGGTGAGATTGTGCTTATCGTATCGGGCAGCGATGCCAAGAGCCACCATGCCCCAGAAGTTTGAACCCATTTTAAAACGTAGAATAAAATGAAGAAAGTACTGTTTTTTGCCATTTGCGCGCTGATGGTCGTTGGCTGCCAGGAAGAGAAGAAAGAGCCTGTAGCCGTCGTACCCGACCAAAGCGCATTGGTAGACTCGCTTCAGCAGGTGATAGAAGGCCGTGACAGCGAGATCAACGAAATCATGTCGACATTGAACCAGATTCAGGAAGGTTTCCGTCTGATTACCGAGGCCGAAGGGCGTGTGACACTTGCCAAAAACGGTGAGGGCAGCGACAAGGCCGCGAAAATCAAGAGCGACATCGAGTTTATCCAGAACAAGATGAAGACCAACCGTGAGATGATTGAGAAGTTGCGTACCCAGCTCAACGAAAGCACCATCAAGGGCAATGAGCTGAAGCAGACATTGGAGAACACGATTGCGAGTTTCCAGCGTCAGATTGCCGAAAAAGACCGCCAGTTGAGTGAGCTCCAGTCGGCTCTTGAGGCCAAGGACATCCATATCACCCAGTTGGACCAGCGTATTGACAACCTGCACAACGACGTGACCGACCTGCAGACGGAGAGTTCACAGAAGTCGAAGACCATCAGCGAGCAAGACAAGCAGTTGAATACCGCGTATTATGTCTTTGGCACGAAGAGCGAGCTGAAGGAACAGCACATCGTCGAGAAGAACGAGGTGTTGCGTGAGAACTTCAACAAGAACTATTTCACGAAGATAGATATTCGCACCGAGCGCTCCATTCCCCTCTACTCGAAGTCGGCGAAGGTGCTTACCCACCACCCAGCCAGTTCCTATCGTCTTGAAACAGACGCCAACAAGAACTACACGCTCCGTATCCTTGACCCCAATCAGTTCTGGAGCACCAGCAAATACCTGGTTATCCTGGTGAAATAACGCAAGCCGACGGAAATATCCGTTATGCGAATGATATAGAAATCCCCCGTGCTGACATGACAGCACGGGGGATTTTTCGATGACGTTCCAGGATTATCTATAGCCGCTTCCGCCACCACCGCCGCTTCCGCCGCCGCCACTGTAAGAGGAACTTCCGCCACCACCCGAACTGCTGTGGTAATCGTGTGAAGCCCTGGCCTCCTTGCGCTCTTCTTCCAGTTCCTTTGGTGTCTTGTAGTGGGCAGCATAATTGAATGCCGAGTTGGCGAGCGTCGACAATGCTGCAGTGCTGGCAAGCACGTCGGGGTCGTAGAGCACATCCTTGAGCGCACCCAGCTGGCTGAAGTCGGGCATCACCTTCTTCATCTCTGCCACCACCTGGTCGGAGATGCCGAATACGGTGGCATACACCAGGTAGTCTTTCCATAGTTTCACCTCTTCGATGGAATGCTCTCCCGCCAATGTGAAGTCCTCGAGGAATTTCTTCAGTCCGAACACCTCGCTGGTGGATTTCCTGTTGAGTCCATATATGCTCATGTTGGTGCCTTTCTCCAGCGCGCTGTTCATCTTTTGTGCCATGTCCCTCAGCGAGAGCGTGTCTTTGTGGACGAAAGCCTTCAATTCGCTTGGGTCAAGGACATGGTCCTCGCCTGCCGCCTTGCAGAGCAGCCGTTGCAGGTAGTATGCATAGTCATGAGAAGCCTTCTTCCCATTTTCCTCATTGTCAGTGGGTTCTGCCACAAGGAACCGTTTCTGCACGTTTCCTTTGGTATCGGTCACCCTCACCACAGAGAGCTGGTTGTCGTAGACCATGCGCAGGATGTATGCCCTTCGCAGCGCGTCGAGGTTTTTCCCCTTCACGGCAAAGAAAGTGCCCGCCACCTTATTGAGGTCTCCGCCCAGTGGGATGCCCCAGAACCAGTTGTCTACCCTACCCTTGAGGTTTCCGAATAGTCCGTACATCAGATTGTCTTTGTCGCACCTTTCCTTGGTGAGGATTGGAGTGGCTATGACTACCACGGGCACGAGGATACAGAGCAGTACCCATGCCAGTCCGTTCCAGAAGCTGTCGTCGCCGGACCCCATTCCGGAATGTGATGCCTTGGCGTTCTGCCGGTCCACTTCTTCTGTGTCAAGGTATTGGCTTCCCCTCAGCGCTTTCCGCTTCACCGCCTTGTAGAAAGTCTTCTTCACGGTGGTAGCGGGATGGAACATCCCCTTGTTGAATTGCACCATGACGGTCATCTTCTCCTCTGTGTCGCAGAACGGCTTTGTCGTCTCCACTTCAATCTTTCCGCCTTCCACATGGATGGTGCCATAGTGCCCAAACGACCACACGCGCGTGTTCTCCGGCGTGAACGTCTTCCCATCGCCTTCGATGGTCACCCTCATGTGCCTGGCATACGGACTTGCCGCCTGATAGAAGGTGAAGATAAATCCATCGTAGTCGGTGTAGGCCTTGACGAGCCGTGTGAGGGTATAACGGATATGGTGGTCATGGTTGCCATACTCGCTGATGCCCCAGCACAGTTCGTTGCCCTCGTCGGCCTTATAGATGCCGCACTTGTAGGCTTTTTCCTGGAATGAAGCGCCCACTTTCCACGGCGTGATGTTCTCGAACTCACGGCCCTGTTCATCGGTCACCGCCAGTTCGCCGATGTCGCGCCCTTGCAGGTCGTACATCTTGATGAATCCCTCGGTGCCAGTATTGACGGTCACCTTTCTTGACTCACAGATACGGGCATTCCCCAAATCGTTGATTATCACATGGATATCATCATTATACAACTGAGCCGACACGTGGCCAGCCCACAACGACAACATCCCGATGAAGACCATGCGCAATGCCGTGCCCGTCGCTCCACCCATCTGTTCCTTTCTTGCCTTCGCCTTCAACCTGAGCAGATTGATACCCCGGCAGAGCAGTGCCAAAAGAATGACAAGCAGACACCCCAGCACGGCAGTAGTCTTCGGATAGGCTGAGATATACTCCATGAGCACGCTCCCTCCCGACTCCGTTTTTGGCGTGTTGTCGTTCATCATGGGCGAGTGGAGTTCCGCCTCGGGAATGGCGAAGGTTGTCGGGAGACTTATCCCGTTGTTTCCCTCGGTTTCTGCCGTCGAAGGGTCCGTAGGGTTGTCGGACATCACTGCAGCGGAAGCATTCACGCCAGCCGAAGAGGGTATCCCGTCGAAAAGTCCTGCCCTGAACGCCACGTGCAGGGGCATGCTCGAGACATTTCCTCCCTTTTTCGGTGTGACGACGAGTTGTCCGTCGCTGAGGTGATAGTCCATTTGCGGCGAAGAATGTGCGATATCGATGTCCTTGTCGGTCAGCGTTTTCTCTTTCAGGTACAGACGCACTTCTGCCGCTTGGGCGGGCGCCTGTCCTGCAAGGTTGACGAAATCATAGTCAAGCACGTCATTCCTCCCGTCGTTGTGGAGCATGTTCTTCAACGGATAGGTCACGAAATACCTCCGGCGGTTGTTGGGATCGAGTCCCCAACAGTAGTGGGCAAGATGGTCGTCGACCCATTTCCTGCCGCATTTCCCCTGTTTCTCTTTTGAGGAAACCGACGATTTCCACCATTCGAGTCGTTGAAAATAGTTCTGTCCGTCGAATCCCACGTTCATGATGAATTTCTTCATCATGTGGCTGTCGTCGATGGGGATGAAAGCCTCGTCGGTTCCCCCTGGCGTGATGTCGCGCACCTCTGTGACGATGGCATGCTCTGCCGTCAGCTGCACGTTGACGCTGATGCGGTGGAGGACGGTCTGTGCTCCCGCCGTGATGGTCAGTGGCAACAAAGCCCATGCCAGTAAAAGCTTGGTTTTTCTCATAGCCCTGGTTTTAGTCTTCGGTTCCGAAGGGAGAGTAACAAAGGGAGGGTGATGGAAAGCCCGTGAATCAATCGCAGGAATACCATATCAGTCCGTTCCTTGCAATCCTTTTCATCTACCTTCTACTTCCCCTTCCAAAGGAAGCATAAGAAGTCGGTTTACGTGATGCAAAAATACATAAAAAAAGCAAACAACAAGATTCTGGGAGAATAAATTTTTCGGTCACCGGCACCAGACCGTATATTTATCCACAAAAACATGGCATATTCATTCATTTCATGTGTTTTATAAGGATTTTCGGCACCGTCGCACCGACACTTCGTCAAGCGAATTGTTAAAAAAAGCACCCCTTTGCCATATAAGATTAGTAAACCTCGTATTATTTTCACTTTTTTATGGTTTTGTTTGCAATTTGCAAGAAAAAACGCTAATTTTGCAAACTGCATTTATGTGCAATGTTGGAAACGAACAATAATAGATAAACACACTTTTTTATGAAAAAAAGACTATGCTTGATTTTGGCCTGCCTTTTCATGTCTATTGGAACGGCATTGGCTCAGCACACTGTCAATGGTACCGTGGTATCGGCCGACGACGGTGAGCCTATCATCGGCGCCACAGTGAAGGTGAAAGACACCAATACCGGTGTGGTGACCGACATCGACGGTAAGTTCAGCCTGAGCACCAGTACAGCCAAACCCACCCTCGAAATTACCTATATCGGTATGAAGAAAATGACCGTGAAAGGCGGCAAGGACATCGTGGTGAAAATGACATCCGATGCCAACCTCATCGAGGAAGTGGTGGTCACTGGTATGCAGCAGATGGACAAGCGTCTGTTTACCGGTGCCACGACAAAAATAGATGCCGACAAGGCGAAGCTCGACGGTGTGGCCGACGTCACCCGTTCGCTTGAGGGCCGTGTGTCGGGTGTGACGGTGCAGAACGTGTCGGGAACCTTCGGTACTGCCCCGAAAATCCGCGTGCGTGGCGCCACCTCCATCTACGGCAGCAGTTCGCCACTGTGGGTGGTCGACGGTGTGATTATGGAGGATGCCGTGAACGTATCGGCCGACGACCTTTCGTCGGGTGATGCCGCCACGCTGATTTCCAATGCCATTGCCGGTCTGAATGCCGATGATATTGAGAGTTTCCAAGTGCTCAAGGACGGTAGTGCCACTTCCATCTACGGTGCGCGCGCCATGGCCGGTGTGGTGGTCATCACCACAAAGAAGGGCCGCTCGGGCAGCAGCAGCATCAACTATACGGGAGAGTTCACCTACCGCATGAAGCCCAGTTACGCCGAATACAACATCAGCAACTCCCAGGAACAGATGGGTATCTACAAGGAGATGGAAGCCAAGGGCTGGCTGGAATTCTCCGCCCTTGCCAACGGCTCGTCGTCGGGTCTCTACGGCCGCATGTACAACATGATGGACCAGTGGGATGCCGAGAAAGGGTTCAGTCTCCCCTTCACTCAGGCCGCCATGAACAGATACCTGCAGCAGGCAGAGTTCCGCAATACCGACTGGTTCGACCTGTTGTTCAACAACAACGTGATGATGAACCACTCGGTGAGCATCTCCACAGGTACGGACAAGGCCAATCTCTATGCCTCACTCTCCGCTCTCGTCGACCCGGGATGGTATAAGGACAGCAAGGTGCAGCGCTATACCGCCAACATGAACGCCTCGTTCAACCTCTCGAAGAACGTGACGCTGACCATGCGCACCACCGGTTCGTTCCGCGACCAGAAGGCTCCTGGTACACTCAACCAGAGCACCGACGTGGTGAGTGGTGCCGTGAACCGTAGTTTCGACATCAACCCGTTCAGCTTCTGTATGAACACCTCACGTACGCTCGACCCCTACGACACCTATACCCGTAACTATGCTCCGTTCAATATCTTCGACGAGTTGGACAACAACTACATCGACGTCGACGTGATGGACCTGAAGTTCCAGGGCGAGTTGTCGTGGAAACCTATCCTCGGTCTTGAACTGAAGGCACTGGGTGCCTACCGCATCAACCACTCCAACCGTGAGCACTATGTGCTCAACCACTCCAACCAGGCCGAGGCCTACCGTGCCGGTGTCGACAATCCCAACATCATGTACAACAACACCTATCTGTACACCGACCCCGACGTGCCCAACTCACTCCCCATCTCCGTGATGCCCGAAGGCGGTATCTACACGCTGAACCGCAACAAGGTGAAACAGCTCGACTTCCGTGCCACCGCAAATTATAATAAGGTATGGAACGACACCCATATTTTCAACGTCCTGGTAGGTATGGAAGCCAACCGCGCCGACTACGATGCCGCAGAGTTCACCGTGATGGGTGTAGACTACGAGATGAGCAAACTGGTGCATATGAACAAGGACCGCACGAAGCAAGCCATCGAGGAAGGCACCACTTTCGACTCCTTCGGTCAGTCGTGGAACCGCCGTCTGGCCTACGTTGCCAACCTCAACTATTCCTACAAGGGCCGTTACGTGTTGAACCTTACCGGTCGTTACGACGGTTCCAACCAGTTGGGCAAGGCCCGCAAGTCGCGCTGGCTCCCCACCTGGAACGTCTCCACTTCGTGGAACGCCCATGAGGAGAAATGGTTCCAGAACTGGCAGGAGAAGACCCGCAACGCCTTCTCGCATGCCACCCTCCGCCTGTCGTACTCGCTCAACGGTGAGCAGACCACCGCTTCAAACGCCCTTGCCATTTATCGTTCGGAAATCATCTGGCGTCCATGGGGCGACCAGCAGGAGAGTGCCATCTACCTCTCCTCGTTGGCCAACTCTGAACTGACCTACGAGAAGAAGCATGAGTTCAACGTGGGTATAGACCTCGGTTTCATCGGCAACCGCATCAACTTGGTGACCGACTTCTACTGGCGCGACAACTTCGACCTGATGGGTTATACGAACACCCCGGGTGCTGGTGGTGAAATCCGCAAGTTTGCCAACGTGGCTTCGATGAAGTCACATGGTGTAGAGGCTACCCTGACCACACAGAACATCCGTACCGACGACTTCTCGTGGACCACCGACCTCACCTTTGCCTATTGCAAGACCGAGATTACCGACCTGCTTGCCCAGACCCGTGTCATCGACCTGGTGCGCCAGAACGGTTCCTACCGCAAAGGCTATCCTCACCGCTCGCTGTTCTCTATCCCCTTCATGGGTCTGAACGACGAAGGTATCCCCACTATCACCAACGAGGAGGGTGAAGTGACCACTACCAACATCAACTTCCAGGAGTACGACAAGCTCGACTTCCTGAAGTATGAAGGTCCGACGGAGCCCACCACCACCGGTGGTATGAACAATATGATTCGCTGGAAGAACTGGCGCCTGAACGTGTTCGTCACCTATTCCTTCGGCAACAAGATTCGCCTCGACCCGGTGTTCGCCTCCGGCTACTCTGATCAGGCCGCCATGCCCAAAGAGTTCAAGAACCGCTGGGTGATTCCCGGCGACGAGGAGAAGACCATCATCCCCGCCATCGCCAGTGTGCGCCAGCGTTCGAACGACTACACGCTGAGTTACGCCTACAATGCCTACAACTACTCTACGGCCCGTGTGGCCGACGGTGGTTTCATCCGTCTGAAAGACGTGTCGCTCACCTACGACTTCAACCCCAGCTTCCTGCACAAGATTGGACTGAGCACCGCCTCGCTGAAACTCGATGCCACCAACCTGGTGTTGCTCTATGCCGACAAGAAACTCAACGGCCAAGACCCGGAGTTCGTGAACGCCGGTGGTGTGGCCTCTCCCCTCTCGAAGCAGTTTACGCTGACTGTCCGTCTCGGCATTTAATCATCATTGAATCCATTAAAAAGCAACCATAAGATATGAAATCAGTAAAATATATCATGATGTCGGCGCTCGTAGCGCTCTCCCTGTCGTCATGCAGCGAGAGTTTCCTCGACCATCCTGCCGACGACCGCACTGAAATCGACTCTGAGGACAAGATCATCAAACTGCTGACCAGTTCTTATCCTGGGGGCAACTACTTGTGGGTTTGTGAATTGTCGAGCGACAACCTCATCGACAACCAGACTCCGCATATGCCTACGAAGAGTTGGGACCCGCAAATCCTCTCCCACTACAACTACCCCTCTTACGACCGTGCCGACGACCAACTCTACAAGTTCGAGCCTGCCACGATGTCTACCTACTCCGACCACGACCAGCCTGGCCAGATATGGGAAGGGTTCTACTCCAGTATAGCCTCTGTAAACGCTGCTCTTGAAGCCATCGACAAAGTGGCTGCCGAGACAGGCATGACAGCCCGTCTGAAGGCCGCCCGTGCCGAGGCCCTGCTTATCCGTGCCTACGACCATTTCTGCCTGGTGAACGTTTTCTGCCAGCCCTACAAGGATGCCGAGGCCAGCAAGCGTGATATCGGCGTGCCCTACGTGACCGTTTCAGAGGATGTGGTACAGAAGGAATACGACCGTGGCAACGTGGCAGAGGTCTATGACAAGATCCAGGCCGACCTGGAGGAAGGCCTTGCTTCCCTCGACGAGCAAATCTTCGAGAAGCCCAAATGGCACTTCAACAACAAGGCAGCCCATGCCTTTGCCGCCCGCTTCTATCTCTATAAGCATGAGTGGCAGAAGACCATCGACCATGCCAACGCCGTGCTGGGCACCGACTACAGCACGCTCAAGGACATGATGTTCGACTATGCTCCCCTTGGTGATGCCTACTATGGCGACGATTTTGCCAACGCCTGGCAGAATCCTGCCCAGAACAACAACCTATTGCTCATCTCCACCTATTCGGTATTGGCACGCCGCTCCGTGGGCTACCGCTATTCCTGCGCCGGCCCTGCCGCCCGCGAGGTGTTCCTCATTACCAGTGGCCGCCACGCTTTCTGGCGCAGTTACTACATCTGCCCGCTCACCGGTGTTGCCGGCATGTTCGGCTCCAGCACCTCCGACTACGGCTATCGTTCGGGCAAGATCAGCGAGCAGTTTGAATTCACCGACAAGATTGCCCAGATTGGCTACGCCCATATCATCCACCGCGCCTTCACCGCCAACGAACTGTTGCTGGAGCGCGCTGAGGCCAAAATCATGCTGAAGCAATATGACGCTGCCTGTGAAGACATGTGCAACTACTGGAACATCAGCATCGAGAAACTTCCCGACGTAGACAAGGCCACCTATGGCGCATACGTCAACGTGGCCACCAAGGCCATCATCGACTCGTGGTATTCGGATGCCTCTCACGACAACTGCTTCGAGAACTGGGACTTCACCCAGGGTGTGAGCAGCAGCTATGTGATACCTCATGAGGCTACCCCATACATGAACTGCCTGAACGAATGGCGCCGCTGGGAGACCTCGTTCGAGGGACTCCGTTTCTTCGACCTGAAGCGCTGGGGATTGGAATACAAGCACATCGTGGGTCTGAACAGTGAGGAATACCCACTTCCCGTGAACGACCCGCGCCGTGCCATCGAAGTGCCCTGGGAGGCCATTTCTGCCGGTATGGCCAGTTCACGCGGCGCGATGTCGGCTCCCGCCAATGCCAACATCGGACTGATTGACACCAAAGAATTCAAGACCAATTAAAGGAGGACACAGCAATGAGAAACAGACTGAATATCCTATTTTTCTGCGCCATGATGATGGTGGGCACCGGGTTCATCTCCTGTTCTGAAGACGACCTTGGCCCCAGCATCTTCGACACCAACGACTATCCGCTTGACAGGACAAAATACTCATTTCCCCTCGACACCTTCCTGAAGGTAAACTTCCTGGAGCCCTACAACGTGAAGTTCATCTACCGCATGGAAGACATCGGCTCCGACATGTCGAAGAACCTTACGCCAGCCGAATATTCGAAGAGCATCCAGTTGGCCGTGCTGTCGAAATATCTCTGGTACGACGTATATGAGAAATACGGCACCGACCGGTTCCTGAAAGAGAACAGTCCGCGTATCATCCATGTCATCGGCTCGAAGAACCTGAACCCCAGCCAAGGCACCGAGATCCTGGGTGTGGCAGAGGGAGGCTTGAAAATCTCGCTCTACAACGTGAACAACCTCAATCCTGCCGACATCGACATGATGAATGAATATTTCTTCAAGACGATGCACCATGAGTTCGGCCATATCCTCGACCAGACCCACCTGCGCCCATCTGACTTCAACATGATTTCGCGCAGTTTCTACGATGCCTCGACGTGGACCAACCTGCCCGACTCCATGGCTGCCGGCCGTGGCTTCGTGTCACCCTACGCCGCCAGTGCCGCCGGTGAGGACTGGGTAGAGGTGCTCGCCAACTACGTCACCCGCGATTCGCTGAGCTGGGCAGCCATGATGCGTGCCGCTGCTTACGAATGGGAAGAAGTCGACATGACCCGGGAGGATTACGTGAAGCGTGCCGCCGGTGCCAACCTCGATACCGTGGGCTACTACCGCCAGCACGACAACGGAGAGGAAAAAGTGTATCGCAAGGTTTGCAAGCGCTACTCCGACGACTATGTGTCACTCGATGAGGACGGCAACGTGCAATGGGAACATCCCGCCGGCGTTTTTGGCGACCAAGTCATCCTGCAGAAGCTCGAGATGGTAGAGGCCTGGATGAAAGAGCACTGGAACATTGATATCCATGGCCTGCGCTACGAAGTGCAGCACCGCCAGTTTGCCACCAATCCCGATGGCTCGTTCAAGATTGGCTTCAATGGCCGTCTCGTGAACCGTCTCACCGAGCCTTACGAGGGAGATTCCTCCATCACGCTGATGGACTACCTGGAGACATGGGTTACGATTTATAAGAGTATACAACAATAAGACACCGACATGAAAAAGATATTAAGCATTTCATTGATTCTGGCCGCCTGCCTCGCTTTCAACTCCTGCGTGCAGGAAGAGGACGACATCTTCGACAAATCTGCTGCCGAGCGTCTGAATGAGGCCAGTGACGTGTATTCCAAGCGTCTGATGGCATCGCCCAACGGCTGGGCCATGCAGCTGTATCCCACCAACGAAGACGAATGGCCCTACGGCAACGGTTATCTGGTGCTCTGTCGTTTCAACAAGGACTACTCCGTTGACGTGTCGATGAACAACATTTTCACCGACGGAACGTATTGGACGGAAACCTCGCTCTGGGAAGTGCTCACCGACAATGGTCCCGTGCTGTCGTTCAACTCGCACAACAAGTGTATCCATGCTTTCAGCGACCCCTATGACATCTGGTTCACCGGTACCGACGACCATGCCAACAACGAGTCGGGCACGGGTATCGGCGGCGACTATGAGTTCATCATCGTCGACGCCCCCGAGGATGCCTCGTACATGATGCTCAAGGGCAAGAAGCGCGGCACCTACAACCTGCTCACCTCCGTGGAGATGGGTGTGGACTTCGAGGACTACCTCACCGATGTGAAGAACTTCCGCAAGACCTACTTCCCGATGAATGCCCCCACGTTCGACGTAGTGCATTTCGGCGACAGTCTCTGCAAGATGGAGATGAGCTACCCCAGCGAGATGAACGGTGACGCGACGAAGAACCTCGACTTCGACGGTCTGCCCAACATCTATCCTTACGACGGCGACCCCATCATCGACCAGAAGTTCAACACTTTCCTCATCACCAAGCGTGGCAACGAATACTATCTGCGTTTCCGCGACAAGATCAAGGCTGGCGACGTGGAAGTGCAGGAATTCGTTTATCGCACCGAGAAAGACATCTTCGAGTCGGTAGACAACCCTGCCTATTACATCGAGGGTAACAACCCCTTCACGTTCTTTTCCTCTACGATGGAGAAGGGAAGCGCCACATGGATTCTCACCGACCAGTCGGAGAAAGGTGCCGCTTTCATCAGCCAGCTCAGCGAGTACTTCACCTCGCTCTCCAACTCGTCGAACACGGTATCGTTCGGACAAGTACAGCTGGTTCCCACCGACCAGGGCATTCTCCTTCAGGTGGCCTACAAGAACAAGCCCAAGAAAGGCCGTGAGAGCACAGGCTACATGCAATACCTCTACAACATGAACAATTCTGGCGGAAAGTTCAAGCTGACCTACAACAAGCCCTATGGCACCACCTCACAGGAAGAGAACACGTCGATGATTGGTCTCGACCAACCCTCCGTCAAGGCCGTGGTCGACTTCTTTGCCCAGGAGTTCGAGATTGGTGGCGGCACGACTGCCTTCAACCTCAATACCGTAAGGCTATCGCCTTCTTCGGCCACCAGCTCATACATCATCATGTCGAAAAAGTAATTACTCATTTTTAATTTTATAGCGTATGAAAAAATCTTTATTCCTAACATTGGCACTCACATGTGCCTTGGCGGGCTTTGCCCAGACGCCAACAGTAAAAGACGGCTACATCACGAAGAGCCAGATGAAGGACCTGCCCAACCAGAAGATGGAGCGGGCCGACCTCAATGTCTCTTCGCGTCCCCGTCATTCAGTAGACAACAGCGTGTACTACACCATCCCCGGAGGCCTCTTTACCGCATGGGGTGTCGATGGTAGCGGCTATATCGTTTCCCAAGTTGTCTTGCCACCGTTTGTGGAGACCACCTTCAAGAACATGAAGACCGACAAGTCGAAAGACGTTTGGATGATGAACAGCAGTGACCTCACCTCAATGGAAGACGAGAACGGCGACATCGTTACCACTTGGAACCCCATGGGAATGTGGTATACCTTCGTCCTTGGCTCATCCAACAACAACAACACCTACCAGTGGAATGAGGACAACTACTGGGTAAAGTCAGGTTCATACGGAGCCAACGACCTCTCTGTCATCTCTACCTACAGCATGTATGGCGGCGACGTGCTCATGCTTTCGGCCACCGACATGCACGGCAGCCGTCTGAGTGGCAAGAACTATTACCGCAACACCCTGTCGGGCTGGGGATTCCTGAGCACTGACTTCCTGTTCGGTACCGGTAACGCCAATGATGAAAGCGACCCTGACTATGCCTATGGCTTCGCACAGGAATACAATGCCCTTCTTGCTCCTCTCTACATCGACGAGCTGCACGTGATGGGTCTTACCTACAACCAGTCTGGTCCTATCCCCGAGGGCAAGTCACTGAAGGCATACTTGATGCTGGTTGACACCCTGGAGAACACCACAGAGACTCTTGCCACCTTCGAGGCACTCGCAGGCGACACCATCGACTTTGTGGAGTCTTCACCCAACTGGGGTTCTTCAGATGGCCCCAACGCCAACAAGACCGCCTATTTCGGTACTGTGGTGTTCAGGAACACAGAGAAGGTTGCCGACATCTTCGGCAACGAGCAGCCCCTTCCTGCTGCCATCCCCGCCGGCAGTGTATGGCGCATTCAGTTTGAGGGTCTGAACGACGAGGGTGTTTGCCTCGGCGTATATGGTGTCGTCAACAGCGACGTGGAAGCTTCCTATATCCCACAGGGCACCGTGCTCACCGAACAGGGCTATGCCTATTCCTACCGTTCACACATTTCTCCCGCCATCGAGATTCTCGGCCAGTTCGAGTCGATTGACGTGGTGGAGAAAGACTTCCTCAACTTCGAGTCTGAGGCCGACTTCCCCGCCGACAAGTTCAACGGATGGAATGTGCTGCGCGTATCGGCCGACGGCCAGACCGTGAGCACCGATGGTCTTGAGGGCGGTGACTACGACATGGGCTGTGCTTTCGTAGGCACTACCATCGACTGGTTTGACGAGGGTGGAAGCGCCAACTACGACATCGCCGTAGAGGACGCTCCCGAGTGGCTTACCGGTATCCAGGTTGACACCACCTACTACAATGGCAACAACATCCCCGGCTACAACCTGGTTATCCCCGTTTGCGAGCCCCTTCCAGAGGGTGTTACCGGCCGTCAGTGCGCTGTCAACATCGTTGGCTATGCCGACATCCCCGGCAACCACCAGCTCATCATCCTCCAGGGTGATGCCCAGATCGACCTCGGCATCAAGGATGTTGCCCGTCAGGAAGGCCGCAAAGGCGACAACAGGACTTACGGCCTTGGTGGCCAGCGCCTGTCGAAGCCCGTTGCAGGTCAGGTATTCATCAAGAACGGTCAGAAATTCATCAAGAAATAGCCGTTTGTAAAGACAAACGACTGTTTCCTTCAACATTACAAAAGCTCCTGTCCGGGTCCGGACAGGAGCTTTTTCGTATGCCATGTGGTGAAGGTCACTTCACCACCACTTTCTTACCATCCATGATATAGATGCCTTTGCCCTGCGGCCTATCGCCCACAAATTGTCCGGTAATGGTATAGATGCCTGTCGAAGCCGTGTGTTTCTCCGTCAGTGTCGACGCAATACCATTCGTATCCTGTTTCTTGATATAGATACGGATGTTGTCGCCCTGGTTCTGATAGCATGTGAATGACGTATTGCCTATATTATAGCGGATGTTCTTATTGGCATTCTTCGTCTGGAAGGTAATGGTGGCATCACCACCCTCGATGCTGATGGTGGCTGCAGCCATGTTGCTGGGTTTGGCAGTAGAGATGAGTTTCTCGCCCGATGCGGTGGCGGTGAGGTAGGCGTCGCCCACCATCATTGCCCACATGCCGTTGGCCGTTTTCTTCAACACGACGTCCTGTATGCTCTCCTCAGCGATGATGGTCGTCTCGTCGAGCACATTCACGGAGACTCCTATACGAGCCTCTGAGGTTTGTGTCTTCCCCATGGCCACGGCATCAGCCACGTTGACGAACACTATTGTATCGCCTTCCTCGAGCGCACTTGCGTCGCTCACCAGCACATACTCTTGTCCTTCTACGGGCTTATAGGTATAAGCCGCATCATTTCCCATGATATTGAAGGTGATGGTGCGGTCGGCATGTTTCATCACCTTATAGATAGGCACGTCGTTGCAGTCGGTATTGTTGTAGTATTGCCATGTTTCCTTGTTCACCACGGCATTTCCATAGAGATTCGACTGTGCTGCCGAGTAATAGAGTTTCGCATTGTCGGCAGGCAACGCACATGCCCGTTTCATGCTTTGCGTGTTGTTGAGCGTATTGCTTCCCCATTTGTCCTTGGAATACGCAAACCTTGTGACGAGCAGTCCGCTTCCCATTTCCTGAGCGAACCAGTCGCCGCGCTGTTTGTTCTCGAAGATGAAGTACTCCTTGTCGTTGTTTGGCTTACGGAAGAGCACTGCCGGCACGCTGCCCTCCACCTCAGGGTCGCCCAATACGATGCCCTGCGGTGAGTTGACTTCAGGGATAGTGAGCCATCCCAGGTAACTGCGCTCATAGGCCATATAGCCCACAGGGGCCCTGCCATTGTTGATCATGCATCCCGAGTCCATGATGCTCCAGTTGCCGAAGGGCGACTCATCCTCATAACTGTAGTTCGTGCAATAGAAGTCGGGGAGTCCGAGTCCGTGTCCGAACTCATGACAGAACGTCCCGATGCCGTCGAGTCCACCATAATAGCTCAGTTCATTGCCCACGAAATAGGATTTGAAACTATAGCCTGAGATTGAAGAGGTCCACGACGACAGATCGAGCTGATGGGGCCATATGGTGTCTTCGTCGCCACCACCTGCCTCTCCGAGTCCGGCATAGATTACACTTACCAGAGGCACGCTCTTTCCCACGTAGTATTGTGAGAAGTCCACGCCCTGGTCCACCGCCAGTCCTATGGCTTCCCTCACCATCGCGAGCACCGCCTTGTCATTTCCGTCGGAGTCGTTGCCTCCATATTCCGCATATCCCTTCGACAGGGTCACCTTAGCCACCACAGGGAAATGCGGACTGAAGATTCCGAAGCTTTGGTCGATGAAATAGTCGCGTGCCGACCCCACGCAGTTGGGCTCATCATGATATCCCTCCTCGTTGAAGTACCTATCCATCTTCTCTATGGTGTTCTCCTCCTTGAAAGCCTTGTCGGCAAAATCGACGAGGATAACAGGGATGGTCACTTCACCGATGCTGTTCACCGACCCCATTCCACTTTTCCCGTACTCTCCCAGTCCGTCTTCGGTAGATGAATAATGGCTTTTCTGCTGTCCGGCATTCGCCCTGATCCTCGCCTTATTCGTCTCCGCAGTGCTGAGCAAAGCCTCCCTTTGCGTCGGGATATAGTCTCCGTTCTCATTTTTGATGAAACACCTTCCGTCGCTGGCTTGCCAGAAATGCATGTACTCGTTTCCACGCAACTCGACCTGCAACTGTGTCCCGTCACTCAACGTGACCGTACGCCATATCCCCCGTCTTGCGGGAATGGCACTCACGGCCACGACACAAGCCGCCATGGCCATGGTTATCAAGAATTTTCTCATATGGTTTTTTGTTGATTTCACTGTGGTTTTTCACCTAAAGGTGCATAATGTTGCAAAATTATAACAATCTCCGAAAAATTCCATGTAAAATCTCTACTTTTTTGTGGATTCCTCACCATATTTCAAAAAAAGGCAAACAAAAACGACTTTATCCGAAAAAAAAGCACTACCTTTGCCGTAATGCGATTCCATCTTCCGGGTGTTGCATTCCCTTTCTATTTCGCCACCTTTTCCCATCCGTCAGCAAAAACAAGAAAGCATACGATGAAAAGAATACTGTTTGTCCTTCTTATGGCATCAATGTTCACCATGGCGCATGGCATCCCCGCCTTGAGCGTTTGGCGCACATACCATCAGAGCGACGGCAGCGAGGTGATGCTCATGCTCGTTGGCGACGAGAATTTCCATTACTTCATTACCACCGACCATATTGCCGTGATGGAAAGAGGCGGCAGTTATTACTATGCCGATGCCAACGGCGCGATGCTTACCGCCACCAACATGCTGGCACACTCACCGGCATCGCGCACCACCGCTGAGACAGCAGCCATCGCACGGTTGGGCTGTACCCAGTCCAACTTACGCCGCATCCGCTCCAACATGCCGCAAGTGACACAGCCCCGCAGAGTGGGTGACCCCATGACTGGTCTTACGGGCAGCAAACGCGGCTTGGTCATTTTGGTGAGTTTCGATGACCTTGACTTCAAGAGCGAAGATGCCAACGCGCTCTTCACCGACATGGTGAATACCGAGGGCTACACCAACACCTATGGTGCCATTGGCAGCGTGCACGACTATTTCTCCGCCCAAAGCTACGGCGTGTTCGACCTCACCTTCGACGTTGTCGGTCCATACAAGACTCCGAAGAGCGTGACCTATTACGGCGAGAACGACAATGGCGGCGACCAGCGTGGCCGTTTGATAGAATTCGTCAAGTTCGCCTGCGAGTCGGCCGATGCCGATGTCGACTTCAAGGACTACGACTGGGACAACGACGGAGAGGTAGAACAAGTATTCATCCTCTTTGCCGGCAAGGGTGAGGCCAACGGCGGCGAGAGCTATACCATCTGGCCCCATGAGTCACATATAGGCAACATCCCCACCCCATATATCCTCGACGACGTGATACTTGACACCTATGCGTGCAGCGAGGAACTCAACAGTGCCAATCAGTACTCCGGCATCGGCACGTTCTGCCATGAGTTCTCACATTGCATGGGTCTGCCCGACCTCTACGACACCGCCGTGAACAATGGCGGTGCATCGGTCAACTACGGCATGGGATCGTGGGACGTGATGTGCGTGGGCAGTTACAACAACAACGGCTGGATACCCGCCTCGTATACAGGCTACGAGCGCCATTTCTGCTCTTGGCTCGAATACAAGGAACTTGTAGACCCGTGCAAGGTAAAAGACCTCAAACCACTTGCCGACAACGGCGACGTGTTTGTATGCTACAACCCCGCCAACCAAGACGAATACTACCTTTTCGAGCACCGCAACAACAGCGTGGGGTGGGACAAAGGCGTCGCGGGGAAAGGACTGCTCATCTATCACGTGAACTATATCGCCGGCAGGTGGCACAACAACACGGTGAACTCCTCTGCCTACAGCGAGCCCTGCCTGACCATCTCGCCTGCCGACAACGTCTCCTCCGAGTTCACGACAAGCGGCGACCTTTATCCCAATTCTTCGGGCGGTATTGCCAACAACAGGTTTGCCGACAACACCTCACCTGCCGACATCCTCTACACCCCCAACACCGACGGCACCTACCTGCTGCACATCAAATTGAGCAAGATTGCCTATACGAACACGTCGAAGACCGTATCGTTCACGTTCAACGACGGCACGGATTTCTATAATGGCATCGATGACCTCGACATCTCGCACGGCACTGCCGGCCTCTATACCGTCGACGGCATGCCCCTCGATGTCCCTGCCACAGATACCGGCATTCTCCGCCAGGGCCTCTATATTGTCAGGTCTGCCGATGGCAGCGTGCGGAAAGTGCTGGTGAAATGACGCCATTCCAACCGAAATTACACGTAATAACAATATCTAAATCTTAACAACATGCAACAAGGCAGTAAAATCTATCTATTCTCTATCGTGTTAGTAGCCGTCCTTGGCGGTCTGCTCTTTGGTTACGACACCGCTGTCATCTCGGGTGCAGAAAAGGGTCTACAGGCATTCTTCATGGAAGCGAAAGACTTCGCCTACACCGACGGATGGCATGGTTTCACCTCCGCGTCAGCCCTCATCGGCTGTATCATCGGCTCGGCCATCTCGGGCTTGCTTGCCACCAACCTCGGCCGCAAGAAGTCGCTCATCATCGCCGGCCTGCTGTTCTTCATCTCGGCTCTCGGGTCGATGAATCCGGAATTCCTGTTCTTCGAGTATGGCAAACCCACCTATTCGCTGCTCATCATGTTCAACATCTACCGTGTGATTGGTGGTGTGGGCGTAGGTCTTGCCTCAGCCATCTGCCCGATGTACATCGGTGAGGTAGCACCCTCCAACATCCGCGGCATGCTCGTGAGCTGGAACCAATTTGCCATCATCTTCGGTCAGCTGGTTGTCTATTTCGTCAACTTCTTCATCCTGGGCGACCATATCCAGCCCGTGGTAGAGGAGATGGGCAAAGGCCTTGCCGCCATCAACCCCAACGCGCAGTGGACAGTAACCACCGGCTGGCGCTACATGTTTGGTTCCGAGGCTGTTCCCGCAGGTCTCTTCGCCCTGCTCATCTGCTTCGTCCCTGAGACACCGCGTTATCTGGTGAGCGTAGGACAAGACGAGAAAGCCCTTGGCATCCTCTCGAAGATCAATGGTTCGGAGAAGGCAAGCCAGATTCTCCAGAATATCAAGGAGACGATGACGGTGAAGACTGAGAAACTGATGACATACGGTGCCTTGTGCATCTTCGTGGGTATCATGCTCTCCGTATTCCAGCAGGCTGTGGGTATCAACGCCGTGCTCTATTACGCACCGCGTATCTTCGGCGACATGGGCATGGAGAACCCGATGGTAGTGACCGTGTTCATGGGTGTGATCAACATCCTCTTCACCCTCGTGGCCATCTTCACCGTGGAGAAGTGGGGTCGCAAGCCCTTGCTCATCTACGGTTCGCTGGGCATGGCCCTCGGTGCGTTCGGTGTAGCCATCACCTTCGGTCATGAAGGCATGGAACTCGTAACCGCCATCTCCATCATGGTCTACTCTGCCTCGTTCATGTTCTCATGGGGTCCCATCTGCTGGGTGCTTATCTCCGAGATATTCCCCAACACCATCCGTGGTGCTGCCGTAGCCATCGCCGTGGCATTCCAGTGGATATTCAACTTCATCGTGTCGAGTACTTTCGTACCGATGTTCAACATGCATCTCACCGAGGGCGATGACTTCGGCCACTGGTTCACCTATGGCCTCTATGGCATTATCTGTATCATCGCCGCCATCTTCGTCTGGCGCCTGGTGCCCGAGACCAAAGGCAAGACGCTCGAAGACATGACCAAGATGTGGAAGGAAAGAAAGCAATAATACTTCGCAATAGGTATTTCATCAGGGCGGGCCGCATGGTCCGCCCTGATTGATTATCTGGGTCTTTGATCTCTTTAGAGTCCTTTGTGACCTGAGGCGGGCCGAAGTTGGGATGCACCTTGGCAACGGAAGCAAAAAACTTTGCCTTTTGTTTCGCATTGCGCTCGGTTTTCACTAACTTTAGCTTCGCTGAAAGTACTCACATTCGGAAAAGCACAAATAAATCTAACCTTCGGTTGAATTTTGTCACGACTCAGCAAAGAATATGCAAGCATATCTTTGCATTCGCTGCTTCAAAATTTGGCTTTTCGCTCACTTAATCGTACCTTTGTCCCCAAATAGACTATTTTCAATGAACATTGCCGATTTGCTGACCCATGGCGACGGAACGACACATTTCTCGTTCGAGGTGCTGCCCCCCCTGAAGGGCAACGGCACAGAGAGCCTTTTCCGCACCATTGAGAAGTTGTGTGACTTTGGTCCTGCCTATATCAATATCACTACCCATCATAGCGAGTACGTGTACAAGGAATTGCCCAACGGTCTCCTTGAACGCAGCCGTATCCGCCGTCGTCCCGGCACCATTGCCATTGCCGCTGCCATCCAGCAGCGTTTCCAGCTTCCGGTAATCCCCCACGTCATCTGCAGCGGCACGACGGTAGAGAACATCGAATACGAGTTGCTCGACCTGCAATTTCTCGGCATCAGCAACCTGCTGTTGCTTCGTGGCGACAAGGCCAGAGACGACAAGGTGTTTGTAGCGACGCCCGGCGGCCATGCCCATACCACCGACCTGATAGCCCAGGTGACCCGCTTCAACGAAGGTTTCTTCGCCGACGGCACACCCATCAGTCGCCCCGGCGAGCCATTCTCCTTTGGCGTGGCCTGCTATCCCGAGAAACATGAGGAAGCGCCCAACCTGGAACAAGACATGGGACATCTGAAGACAAAGCAAGACATGGGTGCACGCTATGCCGTGACACAGATGTTCTTCGACAACAAGAAATACTTCGATTTCGTGGCACGTGCCCGTGAGATGGGCATCACCATCCCCATCATCCCTGGCATTAAACCGGTGACGAAACTCTCGCAAATCACGATGATTCCCAAGACCTTCCACTGCGACCTCCCCGACGACCTCGCCAAGGAGATGCTCCGCTGCAAGACCGATGACGATGTGCGCCAGGTGGGTGTGGAGTGGACGACAGCCCAGTGCCGCGACCTCTATGAGCATGGCGTAGGAAACATCCATTTCTACACCATCTCTGCCGTAGACTCGGTGCGTGAGATAGTTAAACGTATCAGATATTGACCCACTGCCATGAGATTCGACGAAGTGATAGGGCACGATGATGCCAAACTGCGGCTGAAGGCGATGGTAGAAGGCAACCACCTTCCCCATGCCCTGCTCTTCTGTGGTCCGATGGGCTGTGGCAAGATGGCGCTCGCCATGGCTTTCGCTTCCTATCTGCTCTGCCAGAGCCATAATGCTGATGACGACAGTTGTGGCAAGTGCCTGCAATGCGCGATGCTACGCAAATGGTCGCATCCCGACCTTCATTTCACCTACCCCACCATCAAACCTGCCAACAGTCCGTCGGACTACGTACCCATAAGCGATGATTTTGCCCGTGAATGGCACGAACTGCTGGCCGATGGTCCGTATTTCACCATCGAGCAATGGCTCGACAAACTGGGTGCCACGTCGCAACAGGCCATCATTACGGCGAAAGAGAGCGACGAGGTAGCGCATAAACTCAGCATGAAATCGAGTCAGGGAGGCTACAAGGTGTCGCTCATCTGGCTTCCCGAGCGCATGAATGCTGCATCAGCCAACAAGTTGCTGAAGCTCATAGAGGAGCCTCCCTCGCAGACGGTGTTCCTTCTGGTGAGCGAAGCCCCTGATGAACTGCTGGAAACCATCAGGAGCCGAACACAGCGATTCGAACTTCGCCGCATCGACACCGAAGCGGTAGAAGAGGCCCTCGTATCACGCCGTGGAATCGACCCTGACTCCGCCCACCGCGTAGCACGCCTGTCGGGTGGTAGCTGGACCCAGGCCCTCGATGCCCTCGACGCGGAGAACGAGAGCCACCAGTTCCTCGCCGACTTCATCCAGATGAACCGCACGTCGTTCATGCGCAACTTGCGTGCCCTCACCGACTGGTCGCTGTCGGTAAGCGGTTACGGCCGTGAGAAGCAGAAGCGGCTGCTGTCTTATTTCGTACGCATGACGCGTGAAAGTTTTGTATACAACTTCCACCAGCCCGAATTGTCGTACATGACGATGGAAGAAGAGCAGTTCGTGAAGAAATACGCTCCCTTCGTCAACGAGGCCAATGTCATTGCCCTGTCGGAGTTGTATGCCACGGCTCGTCATGACATCGGCCGCAATGCCAATGCCAAAATCGTGTTCTTCGATGTAGCCCTCCAGGCATCGGTGCTGCTGAGAAGGAAACTCCAATAACGTTCCGCCTTTGGCGGTATCAAAAAAGCAAAGAAGATGGATTACAAGAATATGAAATTCAGGCTCAGCACCAGTTGTGACAGAGGACTCTGCCGCAAAGGTGTGGGTCGCCAGGACAAACAACTCAACACCTACGACTGGCTGGCCGACGTTCCCGGCAACACAGAGAGCACCGACCTCGTGGAGGTGCAATTCAAGAACACCCGTAAAGGCTATTTCCACAATGTTAACCACCTGCCGCTTCAGAAAGGCGACATCGTGGCAGTGGAGGCCAATCCCGGCCACGACATCGGTGTGGTGACGCTTACGGGCGAGTTGGTGAAACTCCAGGTGAAGAAAGCCAACCTGAAGTCGTCGGAAGAAATCAGGCGCATCTACCGTCTTGCCAAGCCCGTCGACTTGGACAAGTACAAGGAAGCCAAGAGCCGTGAGCATGCCACGATGATCCAAAGCCGGCAGATAGCCAAGGACCTGAACCTTGACATGAAGATTGGCGATGTGGAATACCAAGGCGACGGCAACAAAGCCATCTTCTATTACATTGCCGACGAGCGCGTAGATTTCCGTCAGCTCATCAAGGTGCTCGCCGAGACGTTCCATGTACGCATTGAGATGAAGCAGATAGGTGCCCGTCAGGAGGCAGGCCGCATCGGCGGTACCGGTCCGTGCGGCCGTGAGTTGTGCTGCGCCACATGGATGAAGAACTTCATCAGCGTGAGCACCAATGCCGCCCGTTTCCAGGACATCTCCCTCAACCCCCAGAAACTGGCCGGCATGTGCGCGAAACTGAAGTGCTGCCTGAACTACGAGGTAGACAACTATATCGAAGCGAGCCGCCAGTTGCCTGGAAAAGACATCATCCTGCAGACCCAGGATGCCGACTACTATCTCTTCAAGACCGATATCCTTGCCGGCCTGCTCACCTACTCCACCGACAAGCGCACCGCTGCCAACCTGGAGACCATCTCTGCCGAGCGCGCGAAGGAGATTATCGAACTCAACAAGCAAGGCGAGAAACCCCTCATGCTGCAGGAGGATGGCCATCAGTCGAACGACCACCCCATCGACCTTCTCGAGGGCGAGAGCATTACCCGATTCGACAAGGCAAAGAAGAAGCGCAAGCGCAAGTACAAGGACAAGGACAACAAGGATGCTTCACCCATCAAGGGCAAGCCTGCCAATGAAACCAAACCTATCGAGCCCAAAGCCGATACCACGGTGAACAAGCCTGAAACCAAAGCCAAGAACAAGGTGAATGAGAAAGGCGACCGCAATGCCAATGCTCCTGTCCGTGGCAACCGTCCCCAGCGTGCCGACCGCCGTCAGCGCCCGGGCAAAGGTCCCTCACACCCCCAGAACCGTGTCAACAAAGACAACAACCCCGAACAACAATAATCTATGTTGTTTCCTCTCCGACGCAACATCATCACCATTACCGTCGCCATCCTTGTAGTGACGGTGGCTGTGTCGTGTTTCGACCGCACCACATTCTTCCATTACCACGCCATCGACCTTGAGGGTTGGGAAAGGATGGATTTCAAGGAATACGAGATGAACGCTCTCGAAGAAGACGGCTACTACGTGGAAGAGATAGGCGTGAGAACCACCACCACCTATCCTTTCAAGCGCCTGAACCTCATCGTGAAGCAAGACATCATCTCTACCACCAGTACCCACCCCAGCCGTTTCAGGTGCGACACCCTTTGCATCGACATCTATGACAGTTGGGGAAAACCCAAAGGCAAAGGCATCGACCTTTACCAACATGTCGTGCCGCTGAAGACACTGCCCTTGAAATCGGGCGACTCTCTCTCCGTGCGCATCGCCCACTGTATGACGACGTTCTCGGTGAAGGGTGTCAGCGACGTGGGGCTGAAGATTACCCGCCAATAGCTTTTTAGGATTTTAAGGACTTAAGGTCGTTATAGTCTTAAAGGACCTAATGACCGCCCCTGCCTCAGGTGCGGATGAGGTTGCGGCTTGCGTCGATTCTGAGGAAGATAAACAACAAGATGGTGAATCCCCACAACGAACTGCCTCCATAACTGAAGAAAGGCAGCGGGATTCCGATTACCGGTGTCAGTCCGAGCACCATTCCCACATTGATGAATACATGGAAGAGGAAGATACTGAGCACACAGTATCCATACACCCTTCCGAACTTGAATGGTTGCCGTTCGGCCAGTTTTATCAGTCGCAACACAAGGGCCAGGAACAAGAGTAGCACGCCCGCCGACCCCACGAATCCCTCTTCCTCACCCACGGTGCAGAAGATGAAGTCGGTGTCTTGCTCGGGCACGAACTTGAGTTTTGTCTGCGTGCCGTTGAGGAATCCCTTCCCCTTCAGTCCACCCGACCCGATGGCTATCACACTCTGATGCACGTTGTATCCCGCTCCTGCCAGGTCGTCCTCGAGTCCGAGCAACACGTTGATACGCGTGCGTTGGTGCTCACCCAGCACGTCGTTGAGCACGATACTCGCCGAATAGAAGAAGATGATGGAGCCGAGCGAGAACAGCGCCACGTAGAGATAGTTGCTCACACGCGTGCTGAGTGCCTGGTACAAGTAATAACCGATGAGGGCGGCACACACGAGGAGTTGCACCCATACGATGTCGAACGGTATGACATATTCGGAGAAGAGGAGGAACACCATCGTCACCCCGAGCACGAATCCCAAGATATTGAGGGCTTTTGTCTTGTCATCGCAGTAGATACGCACCAAAGCCGCCGAGAACAACTGTATGAGGAGGAGCACCACGAATTTCCCCTCTGATGTGGGTGTATCCCAGAGCATCACCTGCTCATAGCGTATACCCACTACGAAATAGACCACCAGTGCCACACCAGTGAAGAGTATGCTCCCCGGCATACCCTCGCGGTAGAACATCAGGAAGAAGGCGAGATAGACCAGGGCCGACCCTGTCTCTTTCTGCATGATGATGAGCACCATGGGCAAGAGCACAATGGCACAGGAGAGCGCGAAGTCGCGCATACGGCGAATATTGAACCCATATGTACTCATGAACTTGCTGATGGCAAGCGCTGTGGCAAACTTGGCGAACTCTGCCGGCTGTAGCCTCAGCGGTCCCATGACTAGCCACGACCGCGAACCCTTTATCTCATGCGGATTAAAGATGGTGAGGAAGAGGAGCAGGAGCAAGCCCGCATAGAGCACATACGCAAACGTGTCGTAATAGCGGTCGTCGAGCATGAGGAGCACGAAACCCAGGCATATCGACGTGGCAATCCACACCACCTGCATTCCCGAGCGCGTAGTGGTACTGAGGATATCCGGGTCGCTGAAAGAGTAGCTGGCTCCGCAGACACTCATCCATCCGAAGACGAGGAGTGCCACGTAGATGGCTATGGTCCACCAGTCGAGCGACCTGAGCACGCTATTCTGTCTATCTGTCCTTGGTTCCATACTTGAGATGCTGGCTTTGTATCTGTGCGGCCTGTCGTTTGGAGCTTTCCGAGAGTTCGCCCTTGATATACTGTTCCATGATGAGTGCACCTATAGGCACGCCGAAGGTAGCACCGAATCCGCCATTCTCCACATACACGCTGACAGCGATTTTTGGCTCGTCCATCGGTGCGAATCCCATGAATACCGAGTGGTCGCGCCCACGGTTCTGTGCCGTTCCGGTCTTTCCACACACCTGATAGTCGCTGCGGTTGGCGCGCCGGCATGTACCACCGGTCACAGCCCGCCGCATTCCCCTTGCCACGAGGTCGTAGGCAGTCTTTGAGGCGAGCGTGTATTTCTTCTTTGTATACAAGGTGTCGAGGGTTTGGCCTTCTATCTCCTTCACCACATGTGGGGTGATGTAGTATCCCCTATTGGCGATGGTGGCTCCCAGGTTGGCAATCTGCAGGGGTGTCAGCGTCACCTCTCCCTGTCCGATGGCGATGGAGATGACACCCAGCGCGTTCCAGTTGTTCTTGAAGGCCTTGTCGTAGAACGTGGCATTGGGAATCATTCCCCGTTTCTCACCCGGCAGGTCGATGCCCAGCTTGTATCCGAATCCCATGCTCACCATATAGTCACGCCATTTGTCCATGGCATTCTGCAGCGTGCCGTATTTCTGCTTGTTGGTAAGCATGTAGTAGAGTCCCCAGCAGAAGAAGCCGTTGCACGACGTACCGATGGCGGGAATCAGGTTGAGGGGCGAGGGATGTCCGTGGCATCCCACCCTCATGCCTTTGGTGACGAATCCCCTATAGCAGGGATACCTGGTGGTGGAGTCGATGATTTCCTCTGTGAGGAATGTGAGCGCCTGACTGGTCTTGAACGTGGAGCCCGGAGGATACTGTCCCATGATGGCACGGTTGAGCAGTGGCTTGAGCGGGTCTTTCGACAATGCGATATGGTTTTTTCCGCGCTGGCGGCCAATCATCATTCGTGGGTCGTAGGAAGGCGACGATACCATGCACAACACCTCGCCTGTAGCTGGCTCGATGGCCACGATGGCACCCAACTTCCCCTCCATGAGGCGTTCACCCAACCGCTGCAGTTCGATATCCACGCCCAGGGTGAGTGCCTTTCCCGGCACGGGTTTCGTGTCGAACTCCCCGTTGCGGTAACTTCCCTGGATACGTCCGCGTGCGTCGCGTAGCAGCACCTGCACGCCTTTCGTCCCCCTGAGTTCCTTTTCGTAGAACCGTTCTACACCTATCTTCCCGATATAGTCACCAGGCTGGTAGTAGTCGTCTTCCTTGATGTCGTCGGGCGATACTTCCGCTACGTCGCCGAGGAGGAGTGCCCCGCTGGGGTATTCATACTGCCGTATGCTTCGCCGCTGGATATAGAATCCCGGAAACTTGTAGGCTTTCTCCTGGAAGACGCTGAACTCCTGGTCGGAGAGTTGGGACATGAAGAGCTGTTGTGTGAAACTGGAATATCCCGGGGTATTCTGTATCTCCTTCATGCGCTTGACGAAGAAGTCTTTCGTGATATTGAGGGCATTGCAGAACTCCACGGTGTCGAGCCTTGACTTCTGTTCGCTGACAATGACCATGATGTCGTACGACGGCTGGTTGTACACCAGCAGTTTCCCGTTCCTGTCGGAGATGATTCCCCTTGAGGGGAACTCCACTTTCTTGAGGAAGGCGTTGCTATCGGCGTTTTTCTTGTAATCGTCGCTCATGATTTGCAAGACAAACAGGCGCACGATATAGATGGCTACGATGGCGATGGCCACCCCAGCGATTACATATTGCCGTCTGTCAAGATCGTAGTCTTTCATGAGCAGGAAAAACAAGTCCAATCAATAGTATTACATCATCAGCCCTTTATAGGGCGCATTAGAGCAAGGCATGTCATTTGGGCGAGCGCCTGAGGCTGTCGACAGCCATGATGAGCGCAATGGTGAGCACCGCGCTGCCCAGTACGCTCTCTACCCATCTGAGGAGGTTGAAGAAGCTGAACATCTCGAGGGTAAAAAACACCATGCAATAGGCCACGACGAAAACGGTGACGTAGTTGAAGAATGGTTTCTTCCCCAAGGCCAGCCTGGAAGGCACGAAGTCGCTCTCGCCCTCGCGGGTGACGAACAGTTCGAGCAGTGTGGGTTGTGCCATGGCAGCGAGTGTGAGCGAAGCGGCACACACACCGGGGGTATTGGCGAAAATATCCAATGTGATGCCCATGACGAAGGCCCATACGAGCATGGCCCATCGTGCCATTCCCTTGCGCATGGCAATCACGAAATACACATAGAAGAGCGGGATGGCCACGCCGAAGAGCTGCACGTGGTTGAACACGAACACCTGCAGGGCGCACAGGGCGACGAACAGCAGTGGAAGTCGGATGAAGTCGTTGTTCATATCCTACTGGTTTCGCTGAGGTTTGATGGAGTCGACGGCCTGCCTGAGGAGGTTGAGCCGCTCGCGCACGGCGGAGTCGTCGATGACGCACACGTCGCGCAGCCGTCCGAAGTCTGTCGACAGTTTTACCTCGAGCCGATACGACAGTCCGTCTTCCGAGTCGCTTTCCTTGACCACCTTCCCCACCATGATTCCCGGCGGGAACATCGATGAATATCCACTGGTGACGATGGTGTCGCCCATCTCGAACTGTGCATGTCGCGGGATGTCGTCGACGTATGCCACGTCGATGGGTCCTCCTTTCCACCGCAGGTATCCGAAGTATCCGCGGTTCTGGATGGCGCAACTGATGTTCGACTTCGAGCTGAGCACGGGAATGACGACGGCATAATGTCCTGATGCCATGTAGACCACGCCCACTACACCGTTTCCGCAAGCCACACCCATGTCGGCATGCACGCCGTCGTAGAGTCCCTTGTCGATGGTGATGAAATTATCGGCCTTGTCGACGGAGTTGCTCACCACCTTTGCGGGAATGAGCCTGAACTGCGAGAGGATGTCGCCCACCCCCCGGTCAACGTATGTGGAGTCGTGCTTGATGCGCTCGTCGACGAGCTGTGCCCTGAGGATGGCCACCTCTCTTTCGAGGGAGAGGTTTCTCTCCGTGAGTTCCTCGTTTACCTTACCCTGGTTCATGAAAGCGCTGATTTTCGAGTCGGCCTCATAGGTCATTCCCGAGATATAGTTGGCCGAAGAGAACCACACGCTCCCCTGGTAGTTGTTGTATTGGAACATCAGCACGAGGCTCACGACCTCGAGCAGCACGAATACGAACCAATAGTTGTATTTCTTCAGGAACTCGAAGAGGTTGCGCATAGCGGGGGTTTTATCTCATCAGGAACGAATACCTGTCGACGTTTTTGAGTGCCACCCCGGCGCCTTTCGCCACGCTGTGGAGCGGGTCGTCGGCAATATGGAACGGTATCTGTATCTTGTCGTGAAGCCGCTTGTCGAGTCCGCGCAGCAAGGCTCCGCCTCCAGTGAGGTAGATGCCGTTGTGCACGATGTCGGCATAGAGCTCAGGGGGTGTCTTCTCGAGTGCCGAGAGCACGGCATTCTCTATCTTCGCCACCGTCTTGTCGAGACAGTGGGCGATTTCCTGATAGCACACGGGCACCTCCATGGGGAGAGCCGTGATGCGGTTGGGACCGTGCACGATATAGTCTTCGGGAGCCTCGTCGCCGAGGTCGGTGAGTGCCGACCCCACATGTATCTTGATGCGCTCGGCCATACGCTCGCCCACCTTCAGGTTGTGCTGACGGCTCATATAGTCCTGGATATCGGCGGTGAGGTCGTCACCGGCAATGCGGATGGAATTGTTGGATACGATACCACCCAGCGAGATGACGGCGATTTCGGTACTACCGCCCCCGATGTCGACAATCATGTTGCCTTCGGGAGCCTCGACGTCGATACCGATACCGATGGCGGCTGCCATGGGTTCGAAGATGAGGTACACGTCGCGTCCGTCGGCATGTTCCGCAGAGTCGCGCACGGCACGCAGCTCCACCTCGGTAGAGCCCGACGGCACGCCGATGACCATCCTCAGCGAAGGCGAGAAGAAGCGGCTGCCGGTATGCACCATCTTGATGAGTCCCCTCATCATCTGCTCACAAGCCGAGAAGTCGGCGATGACACCGTCGCGCAGCGGCCTCACTGTGCGTATGTTGTCGTGTGTCTTCTCATACATCAGTTTGGCTTTCTCTCCTACGGCGAGCATCTTGTCCGTACGTTTGTCGAGTGCCACGACCGAGGGCTCGTCGACCACAATCTTGTCATCGCTGATGATGATGGTGTTGGCCGTACCCAGGTCCATCGCTATTTCGCGAGTAAAAGAAAAGAATCCCATTTTAAGTCTGTCGTAAATAAATGTCCTTTGTCGTTTTGAATGTTTCTATTTGGCCACGAACCAAGAATGGATGGCGGTGTCGTAGTGGCTGCTCACGCCGAAGGCCTTTGCGGCGAATGCCTTCCTTTCGGCCAGCGAGGTGACGGCTCCCTTCTCGCGAAGGATGTCGACGAGCATGGCATACTCAGCCTTGCTGGGCACGATGACCACATCGTTGAAATTCTTTGCTGCAGCGCGGATGAGCGAGATGCCACCAATGTCAATCTTCTCGATTATATCCTGCTCGGCGGCGCCACTTGCCACGGTATCCTCGAACGGATAGAGGTCTACGACGACGAGGTCGATTTCCGGAATCTCATATTGTTGCATCTGCTCCCTGTCACCCTCGTTGTCGCGCCGTCCGAGGATGCCACCAAACACCTTGGGGTGCAACGTCTTCACCCTTCCCCCGAGTATGGATGGATAGGTGGTGACGCTCTCCACGGTCTGGCACTCGTAGCCGAGCGACTCGATGAACTGCTGTGTTCCGCCGGTAGAAAGGAATTTCACGCCCTGGTCGTTGAGCAGTGCGAGCATCTCCTCAAGGCCGTCTTTGTGGAAGACCGACACGAGTGCGGTCTTTATCTGTTTGTTGTCTGTCATTGTGTTTAAGAAATCTTTTGTATATAGAGTTTGCAAAGGTACGAAAAAATGGGTTCTTCGTAACATATTTGCCGCAAAATTTTATTTTTTTCCCCGATTATTTGATTTATGTTATTTTTGTATTATTTTTGCGCAGCATTTGTGGTGCATCATCATGTGCCATCATCATTTCAGAGCGGAAAAATCTGCCAAATATTTCATTCACAGCAACATGAAGAAGACAAACATAGCCATTTTCGTTTCTGGCAGTGGGTCGAACTGCGAGAACCTTATCCGTCATTTCTCTGATTCGCCGCAGGTGAACACCGCCCTCGTGGTGAGCAACCGTGCCGATGCCTACGCCCTCGTGCGTGCCGAACGGCTCGGTGTGCCCTCCACGGTAGTGAACAAGTCGCAGTTGCACGACCCCGACTATTTGCTTCCACTGCTCAGCGAATACGATATCCACTTCATCGTGCTGGCAGGTTTCCTGCCACTCATTCCTACCTATCTCATCGAGCGCTTCCCGCGCCGCATCGTGAACCTGCACCCGGCCTTGTTGCCCAAGTTCGGCGGCAAGGGAATGTGGGGTCACCATGTGCACAAGGCCGTGAAAGCCGCAGGCGAGAAAGAGACGGGCATGACGGTGCACTATGTGAGCGAGGTGTGCGACGGCGGCGAGATTATCGCCCAGTTCTCCGTTCCACTATCACCCGACGACACCGTCGACGATATCGCCGCAAAGGAGCACGAGCTGGAGATGCAGCATTTCCCCGAGGTGGTGGAACGGCTGATTATGGGCGTTGTGGAATAAGGAAAAATTTTAACATGAAGACGATTGGATTCTGGATGTGGGCTGCCATTCTTTGCATTTGTGGCTGGGGGCTGCTCGCCGCTTGCAGCAGCGACGATGACGATGACAAGCAAGAGACCACGCTGCCCATAGGACAGTGGATATATGAAGGCAAGGGATTACTAAGCGAGTATTACGATGCCACCGTGCTCGAATTCGCGGAACCGAACTACTTCAGGCTCCTTGGAAGACTGGCTGCCGACGGCAAGTGGTATGACTATCCCTTGACCGGCACATACCACATTGAGGCAAGGACAGCGACCACGGGCACCATCACCTTTCAGGACAAGACATTCGGGACGACCATCTACAAACTGTCGGGCAACACCCTGACACTGACCGTAGGGAGAGACAACTATACTTTCACCCGCACCAGTGGCATCAGAAGCGAGGGAATGGCTCCGTGAAGGGATGCTATTTTTTAAACTAAAAATACTGACAAATGAAAAAGAAAAAAATATGGATACTCGCCGCCATCTGCGGCATTTGCGGCATTATGGGCGGTTGCAACAACCCATCTGCCGAAAAAGCCGGTGACACAGCCAGCGACAGTACGGCAGTGGCTGAAGAGATAGAGACCTATTTTACTGCCATCGACCGTTTCTTCACCGACAGCATTGGCAGCCTGTATGCCAAGGGTGACGTGTGCATCCCCTTCCACCTCGTCGTGGACGTGGATGAGACAGACAGCACCGACATCAAGGTGTGGGGTGACTTCTGGGTAAACAACTACCAACAAGCAGGCGACACGCTGAAGACCGTCTCCGGTGGCAGTCATCCTGGACTGATACATGTGCGCCAGAACGGCGACCACTTCGAGGTCGTCGCCTTTGATGCCGTGGGCGACGGTTCCGACTATGTGCCTACTGCTCGCCGTATCTTCGGCGACAAGTTCGACGAACTGCAGCGCGTCAGTTCCGACCAAGCGCGCCGTGATGCCATGCGCCGTGATGCCGTGGCCGCCTATGTGAAGCGCCACCATCTCCCTGCCTCGATGTTCCAAGACTATGGTTGGGATGCGGTGAGCCTAACGGAATAAAAAAACAGCGATAGGATATGAAAGAAGAGGGGATGATGCCGAATTGGCACCATCCCCTCTTTCTTGGTTTACAGTTATTTCCTAATTGGAAACTGTCGTGTCCTATTGTCGTGTTCTGTTTCTGCTTCTTCCTCAGCTGAAGCGGGCACGCATTACTTTCACTTCCTTTCTACGTCCTTTCATTTCAGCAAGTTGAGCGAAAGCGAGACCTGAACAATTTCATTTCTTCTTGATGATCAGTTGTTCGCTCGTATACTTGGAAAGCATATCGAAAAGTTGACGCAAGTCGGCATAGTCCTTCTCCGGGTAAGCAATTTTGTTGACACCGAACTGGTATGACATCTGTATACGCCCCTCGTTGAATGTCGTCAGTACACGTCCCTCGATGCCCTTGTCGGAAGTGACGATGGTGGTATTTCTGGGTTCACCTTCCACTACATATCCCTCGGGAAGGGAAATGTTGATAACGTAGCGCTCGCTGCTGACGCATGGGAACTCTACCGGCATTTTGCGCGTCTCGGCAGTGAAGGGATTCTCAAACATCTTGTCAGGGAAAGGACAGATGGTGATTTGCCCATCGGTCACCTGACCTTTCTTGGTGTAGACAGATTCCTCTGTTTCGCCTCCCTCGTTGCGGGTGGTCTGCTTGCCAGAGAGCGTGCCATCGGCAGAGAGTTTGGCATCGACGACGGTATTTCGCTCCGACTTCGACACCTTCTGCAGGTTCACCCACGCGCTCTTCTTATCCTTCTGCACCAGTCGGGCCTTCTCTACTTGCACCACCTCTGGCAGTATATTCAGCCAGCCATTCTTGTTTGAGGCATCGAAATAGACGTTACCACCCGTAGGCATGACGACACCCACAATGTATGTCGAGAGTTTACGGATAGAAGGGAAATTATAAGGCAACTGTCCCAGGTCGCGTGTCCTGAGCACTACGGGCGCGGCATTGAGTCCCACATCGTGCAGCGACTGGATGAGCAACAGGTTGATGTCGGCATTCGAGCCCTCGCCTTTCTTCAGTGTCTCCAAGGTTGCCGCAGGACTCAGCGCATACTTGCCGTTCCACTTCACCTTGCCCATCACCAACTTATACACCGCAGCCACCCGCTCGCGCAAGTTGGCAATCTCTTCTATCTTTGCCTCCTTCAATTCGTTGGCCAACGGACTGTGGTCGTTCAGGTGAATGCCCAAGTCATCAGAAGTGAGTATCATCTCGTCGATTTGGTCCCACGTCTTGGCATAGTCCATCTGCGTCATGCCAGGCAGGCGGTACTGTTTCAGTTCGGCAGTGATGCCAGCCCAGTAGTCCTGGGCATTCCACACATAGTCGTCCTTGGGCATGGCCATCAGGTCACGGCCCACGTAGACATAGTGGTTGGTGTTTACCGTCATAGGGTTAGCCAGCGGGTCGCTCACCAGCTTGAATTTCAAGGAACCGACTGTACAGGTATACGTCAGGCGCTGGATGCCGTGGTCCTCGATATTGAATATCAGGTAACTGGGGATATCCATGTCCAATTTGGCATAGACCACGGGAATCTCGCATTGGGCATACCAGTCGTGCAGTTCCCAGAAAAGCTGGCTATGGACCGTGTACTCGTATTCTATCACGGTGCCTTCCTTCACGTTGGGGACGGTAAACTCCACCTGAAAGTTATGTTCGTCGAACTTCGTCTTCACGATGTCGCTTTTCTTCAAGGAAGTCTTCGCCACCTTGCCTCCTTCCAGGTTGAAGGCCGTGGCCTTGATGTCTTCCACGCTCTCGTCGGCATCGGTGCCAAAGACGCCTTCCGTCATCGAGCCCGACTCCCCTTCGAAATAAGAATCGGAACTGCCGCCCGGTTTAGGAAGGGCAAAGCCCGTGACCTTCAGACCGCCGATGTTGTTGCCCACCGACATATGCTGCTTATAGGGAACGACAACTTTGGCGAAACGGGCGCCACTGGGTTTCAGCACCTTGATGCGCCACTTCTCATGATAGTCCACCAGAAAACTGGAAGGCTGCACGGTGTATTCCACGTCGGTCAGCCGGCATAGTACTACGGCCTCGGCATTCGGCTCTGCCTCGTAGACCGTCATCTGCATTTCTTCATTGGTGGGTTTGCCGAACTTCATGTTCACATTGGTCTGCGCTGTCGCCGTCATGAAGGGGCAGGCCAACAAAACGAATAGTTTGATGAGGTTTTGTTTCATTGTATTAAATAGAGAAAGCTGATTATCCAAAATATCTGTTATTACGAACTAAGGCCGAATAAACGGTCAATTGGTTCTCTTATGTCTGCAAAAATAAGTTTTTTTTGTGAAAACACAAAAAAAACATCAAAAACCCGCCTTTTTTGCCCTCTGATTACGATTTTGTTCTATTTCCAAGGGGTAGTTGAACCATTTTTTTAGATTTTATTCGCCACTTTTCGAAGAGTTATGAAAAACAATTCATAACTTTGCCTTCACTGTTATGCAATAAAGTTTAAGGCTTGATTATGGATATTTAACTGTCCATAAAAATGATAATTCTTCGACGAGCCAAGTGACAAGGTCGAGCGCATGTTGAATAATTATTCGCTGAGTTGTTACGTCAGAATATATACCCAATTATGAGAATAACGATTGTTGGTGCAGGGTCTGTAGGCACACATTTGGCCAAGTATTTGTCGGGGGAACGCATGGACATTTTTATCATAGATAAAGATGCTGGCAAACTGGCAATGCTGCCCTCAAATAATAAAGAAATTGGTTCTATTTCTATGGGCAAGAAGAACCAACATTTAGATATTTCTATGAAATGTCAATCATTCACTCATAGAAACTAATGACGATCGTACTTTTATCAATGGGTCCATACCATTTCATGTGGAATCCATTGAAAGCCTAAAATCACCGCCTAAAACATAATTTTATACGGTACAAATAATTACATTGCCATTTGGGGGTTGATTTGAGCCTATTTGTTGTGTTTTATGACAATTATGAAGCTGTCGAAAAACAATAAAAATATGGTTTTGTTGAGGTTGTTTAACCACCTACGTTATCACAAACAATTTGCTGTTTATTTTTTTATTTAGCCATATTGTTTGTCTTAATTCCATTTTTTTATAAATTTGCAATAAATATGGAGATGAAATGAAACGTACGTGCCTTTTGTCAACACTTCTGCTGGCTGTCACTGTCTCTGCACAGAATCGTATCGTACTTGTCGAGGAATTCACCAATACGGGATGCGGTCCTTGTGCGTCATGGTCTCCTGAACTCGATGCCGTGATAGAAAACCGCTTAGGTGATTGCGTTGCTATCAAGTATCACAGTAGTTATCCCAACCGTCACGACGAGTTCTATAATTACGATCCCGATACGCAGCAAAAGCGCCACGATTTCTATGAAGTAACTGGTGTGCCTGCCACTTTTGTCAACGGAGAAGCGTTGTCTTTCCGCACATCTTCCTGTCTGGATGAAACCATCACCCAGCAGATGGCACAGCCGGAAAGATTCTCGCTCACACTATCGAAAGGAATTGAAGACCACAGGATGTCGGTTCATGTCAACCTTACACCGCTACAGGAAATCGAGAGTGGCACTTCGCTGAGGCTATTCGTGGCCGCCATAGAGGAGCATATCACCCCATCCAAACCATATCCCAATGGCGAGACCTCGCTCCATTACACCATGCGCAAGATGTTCACCGGTGGAGATGGTGTTCAGATAAGTGATGATGGTCTCCATGCTGGCCAGACCTACTCCTATAGTGCGTCGTGGGAAATCGACTTCTGCGATGACGAGACTCAACTCGGCGTGGTAGCTTTCCTGCAAGACATTGAAACCAAGGAAGTGGTATGTACAGCATATAGCGGCCCCGGGACAAACAAGGAAAACCACCTGACGTTGGTAGCGTTGGCCGACACTCCTGATTTCATCTGCGTGTCCGACTACTATGGACAAGTGGTGTTGCGGAATGATGGTTATAACACGCTGACCATCGCCACACTTAATGTGAAGGTCAACGGGGCATTGGAGCAATACCTTTGGACGGGTGCACTCAACTATCTTGAGCGCGACACGATGACATTCGGCGGATTCCACGATTTCTCTCTTTCCGATGAAGAAAACCAGGTCCTAATATGGTTCTCCGATGTCAATGGCATCGCTGCCGAGAGCAATCGCATCAATAGTTCTTTCTCCAATTCCCCGCAGGCACACTACGGCGTGCAGTTGAGGCTTTATACAGACAACAAGCCCAATGAGACGACATGGAAACTCTACAATTCAGCGGGGGATGTGGTGCAAGAGGGAGGACCATATGCCGAGCCTATGAAACTATATATCGAAAACTTTCCATTGACACAAGACGACTGTTACCTGCTCGAATTCCTCGACGCCGGCAATGATGGTATCAAGGGCAACAACGGAACCGGCTACTATCAACTCTTTCAGATTGATCATGCAGGAATGACCCAACACCTCACACAAGGCAATTACGACGGGGCGGTACACGACGTGTATTTCAATCTGACCGAGGCATCATCGACAGGTGTCGTAGAGATTCCTTCAGATGTTTCATCTGGCTCGAGCTACGACTTGCAAGGACGCAGAGTACCACATCAAGAAAGGGGCATCAACATCGTGAATGGGAAGAAAGCGGTTGTGAGATAAGCCCTCACCTCACTTGACAAGCAGTTTCCTCCCATTCTGGATATATAAACCTCGCATGGGCTTGCCTTTCAGACAACGACCTCCCATATCGTATAGTGTGGCATCATTATTATCAACAACCGAAGTAGAGCTGACGGCATCATCGTTCATTTCAGAAATGATTTGGAAGTCGCGCCACCCACGTTTGGATTGATACTTGTCGGTGGTGCCATTTGGGACGTGAAGGATGGCTCTGCTTGTCACCGCATCAGGGAAGCACTTGCCGTATAATACCACGTCGCCGTGAACATCCTCTACATCGTTCACGTCGAAAGGTTCCTCAATATACGACCATACCTCCCAGATGTTCTCGCACCCACAGAAGGTGCCGCCTGCCAGTGTTGTCACAGAACGGCCTATCGTCACATCCTCCAAGCCACTACAGTCCCTGAAGGCATCCCAGCCCACATACTCCACCTTGTCGGGAATGACAAGTTCCTTGGGCGTTCGACAACCCAGAAAAGCATACTGGTCGATGATGGTCACTCCCTGTGGAATTTGGAACACGGGCAGACTGCTACAGTCGCGGAAAGCACACATGCCGATGTAGTTCAGACCTTCGGGAATATTCACCTCGCTGAGACTGCTGCAACCGTCGAATGTCCAGCCCTCGATGCGGGTAAGACCATCGGGAAGATGGACTTTCACAAGTGACGTACAGCCGGAAAAAGCCGATGTGCCTATGCTCTGTATCGTGTTAGGCACATAAAGTTCTGTCAAGCTCGAGCAACCACTGAGGGCTCCATTACCGATGGCAGTTACGGTGGCTGGTATCGAAATGCTTTCCAATTGGGCGCAACCACTCAGCCAACTATTACCTATTTTTGTCAGTGTCGGTGGCAGCGTGATACTTTTCAACTTGCTACCTTGGAAAACTGCAGGAGTGATGTCAGTCACCGTTGCAGGGATATCGTAGTGGTTCTTGTCGCTTTGTACCGGGAAGAGCATCAGTGTCGTTATGTCGTGGTTGAAGAGCACACCATCTTCGCAGAGGTATGATGGGTTGCCGTCTTCCACGGTGATGCTCCGCAGTCCTGTGCATCCTATAAACGCCGTTTCCGTGATGTCGGTCAACGTTTTGGGAAAGGCCAGTTCCTCAATGCAAGAACAATAAAAGAAAGCATAATCGCCTACTCGCTGCAACGACTTTGGGATATTGACTTCTTTCAATTTGTAGCAACGAGTGAAAGTCCAGTCGTCAATCTCGGTGATGTTGTCTGACAACTTTACAGATGTTAGTTCTCCACACTCATAAAAAGCATAGCCACCCAATGTTGTCACCTGTTCGGGAATGTCGATGGATGTCAGACTGCCGCATTGCTCAAAAGCGCCGTTGCCAATAGAGCACAGTGACTGCGGCAGATTGATGGCCGTCAAACTTCTGCATTGATTGAAAGTACTTTTCCCGATAGAGTGCAGCGACTGTGGCAGATGAACCGTAGTCAGTTGGCCGCAAAGATAAAAAACCCTATCCTCCAATTTCTCTATTCCCTCCGGCACGGTCACCTCCTTGAGGCTACCACAGCCGCCGAACGCCGTGGAACCAATAGCCTGCACGCTACTGGCAATCGACAGGGTAGTCATCGAGTTGCAGCCAGCAAAAGCATTTGAGCCTATCTGCGTGACCGAGGATGGGATGACCACCGATGTGAGGGCTGTGGCATCGTGGAAAGCATCATTGGCAATGACCGTCACATCATCGGGTATCACCAACTCCTTCACCTCCTCACCATTTAAAAACAGACGGTGTGCCAGACTGAGGGGGTTGCACTCCGAGCCTCCAACATAACTCATATTACACCAGGCGGTGAGGTCCTCGATATGAACAGCCTTCAGCCCATAACAACCACTGAAGGCAGAATAACCGATTTTCTGCACAGTAGCAGGGATGGCAATTGATGTCATCTTACTGCAAGCGCCAAAAGCCCATCCGTTGATTTCGGTAACGGTATATTCCTTTCCACCATAACTGACCTTGCTAAGTATCTTGATGTCGCCTACCAGTTGGTCTGGAACCATCTGTCGGGCTACACAGGCTGTCCTTGCACTTTCCGACAATACGTCGTAACTGATGCCTTCAACGTCGAAAGCTGCAACAGTTGCGCTCCATAATATGAAGACGAATGCAATATATATCTTTTGAACTGTTGTCATGGCCTATAAGTTTTTCTTTCAACCGCAAAAATATAAAAAAATGCAGAAAGCTCGTAAGAATAAAGGTGATAAATATTGTTTAGAAGCAAAAACCACAGCATTGAGGAGAAAGATGCATACTAATTGACCGTATCTCACTCTCATTCGGTCAATAATCAAAACCTTGATGACCTCCCCCAAAAACGGTCTTCCTATACCGCCTTTCCCAAACGGATTTCACACATAATTAGAACGAGTAAACTTTCACATCACTTTCAACAACAAAAATAATCAGAGAGTCACGGAAATCGTAACTCTCTGACTTTTTATGTAGCGGGAGCCGGGATTGAACCGGCGACCTCATGATTATGAATCATGCGCTCTAACCAGCTGAGCTATCCCGCCATCATGTTTTAAGCGGGTGCAAAGGTAAGCATTTTTTTGTTATCACCAAAAATATTTCTTCTTTTTTTCTTGTGTCGAACTATTTTTGCTCCATTTGGTCTCTGGCCTAAATGTAGAATGACTTCGGGATCAACGGTAGTTGTTCGCGAAGTGAGGTTAAGCAAAAGCAAACAAAAAAACTTCGTTATTTATTTGGTTTTTCACTCGCCTTTCACTATATCTGGCCTTCGGCCGAATATAGGATGCGCCTCGGAAATCCAGATAAAAAAACTTTGTCTTTTATTTGGTATTTCACTCAGCTTTCACTATATTTGCCACTGCGAACATAGGATGCGGCTCGACAATGAAAACAAAAAACACTGTCTTTTGTTTTGCATTGTGCTCGCCTTTCACTATATTTGCCACATCATTGCCATACTACCTATTGATGAAAATGGAACCTTAATCCCCTTGAAGCCGATGAAAAAACAACAAATCGATATAGAACACAGCCTCAGGTCAACCTCTCCCAACATTATCTGGAGAATCATCAGCACTGAAGGCGGTTTAGGCAAATGGCTTGCCGACGAGGTGAAAGCCAAAGACGACAAGTTCTTCTTCACATGGGGCGACGAATGGAGTCACCATGAGAAACGTTGCGCCAACACATTGGAGCGCGTGCGCCACAGCCATATCCGCCTGCGCTGGGACGATGAGACAGACCCCGATGCATATCTGGAACTGCGCATGGTGCACAATGAGATGACCGACGGCTTCAGCCTTCACGTGACCGACTTCGCGCTCCCCGAAGACCTCGACAGCCTCTACGACATCTGGGAGCAGAATTTCGACCAGCTCCGCCAGGCCACAGGTCTCTGACTGTCGTTCAATTGACATGAGGGACACACCTTCACAGAAGAATAAAAAATCAAAAAAATGGGAGTTTCTGCCAAAATTGTCGTACTTTTGCATTTCGACAATGAACCCGTGATATAGTATTCGTTCTCGATGTTAGGGATAAAGAGGCTCCACGTCATGATTATCAAGCAGTTCGCGCTGCTTTTTGTCGGCACATTCTTCATCAGTCTTTTCGTGCTGATGATGCAATTTGTGTGGCAATATGTCGACACCCTCATCGGCAAGGGTCTTACCCTCGACATCCTCGGACAGTTTTTCTGGTACATGTCGTTGATGATGGTGCCCCAGGCCCTCCCCCTCGCCATCCTCCTCTCCTCGCTCATCACTTTCGGTAACCTCGGCGAGACCTCCGAACTCACCGCCATCAAGGCGGCAGGCATCTCTCTGATGCAGACGCTGACGCCCCTTGCTATCATCGTGGTGGGCATCGCCTGCGGCTCGTTCTACTTCCAGAACAACGTGGGGCCGGAGTCGAAGAAGAAGATGGCCCGCCTGCTCATCTCGATGAAGCAGAAGAGTCCGGAACTCGAGATTCCCGAAGGTATCTTCTACGACGGCATCCCCCAGTGCAACATCTACGTGCAGCGGAAGGACATGGACACCGGCATGCTCTACGGCATCATGATATACCGCATGACAGGCAGTTACGACGATGCTGCCATCATTCTCGCCGACTCCGGCATGCTGCAGTCGACCGCCGAGAAGAAGCACCTGCTGCTGAACCTATACAGCGGAGAGTGGTTCGAGAACATGCGTTCCTCGGAACTCGGTGGCGGCGCTTCCGTGCCCTACCGCCGCGAGACATTCTGGAAGAAACGCATCGTCATCGACTTCGACGGCGACTTCAACCTCGCCGATGCCAACGCATGGGGACAGAACGCCCAAGGCAAGAGCCTCAGCCAGATACGCACCGACATCGACTCACTGAACCATATCTACGACAGCATCGGCCGTGCTTACTTCAACGATGCCAAGCGCGTGACCTATGCCATCCAGGGCATCTCGAAGGCCGACTCGCTGCGCGCGCTCCAGGCCTCGCGACGCCAGGAATACAACATCGACAGCCTCTACAACAAACTCTCTCCCGACAAGCGCCGCCAGGCCACGAACAACGCCCTCTCAAAAGTGAACCAGCACATGAGCGAACTCGACTTCAAGAGCATGGTGACCGATGAGGGCGACTACGACCTGCGCCAACATAAGATAGAAGCCCTCAACAAATTCGTGCTCGCCCTTTCGTGCATCATCTTCTTCTTCATCGGTGCACCGCTGGGAGCCATCATCCGCAAAGGCGGTCTCGGCATACCCATCATCGTATCGGTGGTGGTGTTCATCATCTTCTACATCCTCGACAACACCGGCTATCGCATGGCACGTGGCGGGATGTGGACCATCTGGTTCGGCAAGGGCCTCGCCACTGCCGTCCTCGCCCCCACGGCAGCCTTCGTGACCTACAAGGCCAACAACGACTCTGCCGTGTTCAACCTCGATGCCTACGTGAACCTGGGCATGCGCATCCTGGGCATGCGCCGCAAGCGCAGCGTACAGGGCAAGGAAGTCATCATCAACGACCCCGACTATCCCCGCGACGTGGCGGAACTGGAGCGCCTGAGCAGCGAAGTGACCACCTATGCCCACGAGCACAACCTGAAGTCACCACCCAACATCATCAAGGTGTTCTTCAAATACCAACCCGACCACGAGATAGAACGAATCAGTGAAGAACTCGAGGCGGTAATCGAAGACCTCGGCAACACCCGCGACCGGATGATCATCTCGCTGCTGGGCCGCTATCCCGTCGTATCGGAGAAAGCCCACACCCGGCCCTTCGAGCGCAAATGGCTCAACATCATGGCTGCCATCCTCGTGCCCCTTGGTGCCTTCCTCTACATCCGCATGTGGACGTTCAGGCTCCGCCTGCTCAAGGATCTCCGCGTAATCAAGCAGAACAACGCCAACATCATCGGCCGTATCAAGGAGAAGGACCTCGTCCAATCAACCACAGGAAACGACATCACATTATAATATTATGGAACAAATCATCATCGACCGCATAGAAGACGCCGTGAAAGACTTTCGCGAAGGAAAGTTCGTCATCGTCGTCGACGATGAAGACCGCGAGAACGAGGGCGACCTCATCATCGCCGCCGAGAAAATCACCGCCGAGAAGGTGAACTTCATGCTCAAGCATGCCCGCGGCGTGCTCTGCGCACCCATCACCATCTCACGGTGCGAGGAACTCGACCTGCCCCGCCAGGTATCGGAGAACACCTCCGTGCTCGGCACCCCCTTCACCGTGACCATCGACAAAATTGAAGGGTGCACCACCGGGGTGAGCGCCCACGACCGCGCCGAGACCATCCGCGCGCTTGCCGACCCCACATCGACCCCCTCAACCTTCGGACGTCCAGGTCATGTGAACCCCCTCTACGCCCAAGACCACGGTGTGCTACGCCGCAGCGGCCACACCGAGGCCACCATCGACCTCTGCCACCTTGCTGGCCTCTACCCCGCCGGTGCACTGATGGAAATTATGAACGACGACGGCACGATGGCGCGTCTGCCGGAACTGAAGAAGATGGCCGTGGAACACAACCTGAAAATCATCTCCATCAAGGACATGATAGCCTACCGCCTGCAGCGCGACTCGCTCATCGAGGTGGGCAGCGAGGCCGATCTCCCCACGCAGTGGGGGCATTTCAGGCTCATCCCCTTCAGGCAGAAGAGCAACGGCACTGAGCACTTCGCACTCATCAAAGGCAATTGGGCCGACGACGAACCCGTGCTCGTGAGGGTACACTCCTCGTGCACTACCGGCGACATCCTCGGCAGCATGCGCTGCGACTGTGGTGAACAGCTGCACAAGTCGCTGGAAATGATAGAGAAGGAAGGCAAGGGAGTGCTCGTATACATGCAACAGGAAGGGCGCGGCATCGGCCTGATGAACAAGATAGCTGCCTACAAACTGCAGGAAGAAGGCTACGACACCGTGGATGCCAACACCCACCTCGGCTTCAAGCCCGATGAGCGCGACTATGGCTGCGGTGCCCAGATGCTGCGCCACCTGGGCATCCACAAGATGCGCCTACTCACCAACAACCCCGTGAAACGCGTGGGCCTCGAGGCCTATGGCCTGGAAATCGTGGAAAACGTGCCCATCGAGACCACCCCCAATCCCTACAACATCAAATACCTGCGCACCAAGAAAGAGCGCATGGGCCACAACCTGCACCTATAGTAACATGCCACCCTTTGCCAGAAAGGCTGAAAAACCCCTCCTGCAACGTAATAAAGTGGTATTCCACACGTTTAAAAACAAGAAAACCAAAAACAACGATATTTATGGCAAAACTATCAGCACGTCTCAACCGCCTCGCCCCTTCTGCCACCCTCGTGATGTCGCAAAAGAGCAATGAGATGAAAGCCCAGGGCATCGACGTGATCAACCTCAGCGTCGGCGAGCCCGACTTCAACACCCCCGACGCCATCAAGGAACTTGCCAAGAAGGCCATCGACGACAACTACTCGCGCTACTCCCCCGTACCAGGCTATCCCAGCCTGCGCAAGGCCATCAGCGAGAAGCTGAGCAAAGAGAACCACCTGCAGTATTCCCCCAGCGAAATCCTCGTTTCCAATGGTGCCAAGCAATGTGTATGCAATGCCATCATGGCCCTCGTCGACGACGGTGAGGAAGTCATCATCCCCGCCCCCTACTGGGTGAGCTACCCACAGATGGTGAAGCTGGCTGGCGGCATACCCGTGGTGGTACCCACCGGCTTCGGACAGAACTTCAAGATGACCGCCGCGCAACTCGAGGCCGCCATCACCCCCAAGACCCGCATGATCATCCTCTGCTCGCCCAGCAACCCTACTGGCAGCGTGTATACGAAGGAAGAGCTGCGCGCGCTTGCCGATGTCGTCCTCGCCCATGACGACCTCTTCGTGCTCGCCGACGAAATCTACGAGCACATCAACTATACCGGCCACCATGAGAGCATCGGACAGTTCGACGGCATGAAAGACCGCGCCATCATCATCAACGGCGTTTCCAAGGCCTATGCCATGACCGGCTGGCGCATCGGTTTCATGGCCGCCCCCGAATGGATTGTGAAAGGCTGCAACAAACTGCAGGGACAATACACCAGCGGTGCCTGTTCGGTGAGCCAGAAAGCCGCCGAGGCTGCCTACGTGCTGCCACAGGACTGCGTGGAGGAGATGCGCCAGGCCTTCGAGCGCCGCCGCGACCTCATCGTGGCCCTCGCCAAGGACATCCCCGGACTCGAGGTGAACGTGCCTGAAGGCGCCTTCTACCTCTTCCCCAAGTGTGACTCCTTCTTCGGCAAGAGCGACGGCACCACGACCATCAACAACTCCACCGACCTCGCCCTTTACCTCCTCGACCGCGCCCACGTTGCCACCGTTGCCGGCGATGCCTTCGGCGACCCCGAGTGCTTCAGGATGAGTTATGCCACCAGCGATACGAATATCCGTGAGGCGATGCGACGCATCAAGGAAGCCCTCGGCGTGCTGCAATGACAAGAGACCGAGGCGAAGAGAGGGAAAAACAAGAAATTAACTGTTAAAATTTCTTAATCGCAAGATTAGTTTCATCGAAATTATTATCTTTGCGAAGTTAATGTCATCACTATATCCTTGCTTAAGCATTATACCTTTAAGTATTATATTATCGACATTTTTATAACTTAAATTTATTAATAACTTAAATCAACAAATTAAAAAAATTATGGCAACAACAACAAAACCCGCTGGCGCTGCAAAGCCGGCAAAGAAAAGTACTGGTTTCACAGGAGTGAGAGGCGCATTCTGGATTATCATCGCCTGCGCGATTTTCGCTTTCTTGTTCTTCTTCTTGTGGTTTGGTCACGCCTCGCACTTTGAGGGTGGTACCGCCGAAGGTGAAGCAAAGGATGTTTGGGGTCTGATTTTCAAGGGCGGTGTCATCGTGCCTGTGATCCATACCCTGTTGCTCACTGTGCTCGCCATGTCGATCGAGCGCTGGCTGGCCCTGAAGACCGCATTCGGAAAAGGCTCGCTGCCTAAGTTCGTGACCAACATCAAGGCTGCCCTCAACGCCAACGACTTCAACAAGGCTCAGCAGCTCTGCAACCAGCAGAAAGGTTCCGTGGCCAACGTGCTCTCCGCTTCGCTGAACGCTTACAAAGAGATGGAGCAGACTCCCGGCATCAAGAAGGCCCAGAAAGTAGCCAAGATTGCCCAGGCTCACGAGGAAGCCACCCAGCTTGAGATGCCTACCCTCACGATGAACCTCCCGATCATCGCTACCATCGTTACCCTCGGTACACTTACCGGACTTCTCGGAACTGTGGTCGGTATGATCAAGTCGTTCTCCGCCATGGGTAAAGGTGGTGCCGCCGACTCCGGCCAGCTGGCACAAGGTATCTCCGAGGCCCTTATCAACACCGCCTTCGGTATTGCCACATCATGGGTTGCCGTTGTATCCTACAACTACTTCACCAACAAGGTGGACAAGTTGACTTACGCACTCGACGAAGTTGGATATTCAATCGCACAGACCTACGAAGCCAACCACGCAGACGAAGCTTAATTTTTGCTAACCCTTTAAAAACTTATCAGCTATGGGTAAAGTAAAAATTAAGAAAAGTGATATCTGGATCGACATGACACCTATGTCGGACGTGATGACCCTGCTGTTGACCTTCTTCATGCTCACCTCTACGTTCATCAAGAACGAGCCTGTGAGAGTCAACGTGCCGGGAACCGTCAGTGAGACGAAGGTGCCTGAGACCAATACACTTTCGATAACCGTCAGTCCGGAGAAAGTCAACGGCGAAGCCACCGGCAATGGATTGGTATTCCTCGGAATGTCGAATGCCGCCCAGCTTGGCCAGATGCTTGACGACATGCTCCCCGGCACGGACGCCTTACAGAAGAACGTGTTTGAGAGCGAGGCACAGTTTGGTGTGCCCCTCAGTTCCATGAAGACCTACCTGAGTCTGGACCAGGCCCAGCGTTCAGAAATCCTCCAGGGCAACAACCCGAAGGTGAAGGCAGGTATCCCCCTCGACAGCATCGACGGCGGCATGAGCGAGTTCCAGCAATGGGTAACGGCAGCCCTGGTTGCCAACACCGACGTGCAGCTTGTCATCAAATCCGACAAAGACACTCCTTACAAGACCATCAAGAAAGTCATGAGCGAGCTTCAGGACATGGGTGAGAGCCACTACTACATGGCTACCCAGCTCGATGGCGGCAAGGTACTGTCTGCAAGATCTTACATTGAGAATATGGGAGGCGAAAAATAATGGCAAAGAAAAAAGAAAGCAAACAGAAGAAAATCAATGTCCGCGTCGACTTCACCCCGATGGTGGATATGCTTATGCTTCTTATCACCTTCTTCATGCTCTGTACGACCCTCAGCAAACCGAGCAGCATGGAGCTGTTCATGCCGAGTAACGACAAGAACATCCAGGAACAGAATAAGAACGAGGCCAAGGCTTCCCAGACCATTACGTTGTATGTGGCTGCCGACAACAAGCTCTACTACGGCAAAGGTATTCCCGAGTACAACAATCCCGACTGGATTCAGGAGACCACCTGGACCGACAAGGGCATTCGTGACGTGCTGAGATACCACGCTGTGGAGAACGGCCAGAAGCCGGTGAACCGCATTATCCTTGCCATGGAGAAACTGGAGCAGGACAAGAAGAATCATCCTGAGAAATATCCTATCGACTCCATTTTCCAGAAGAAGAAGTCAGAGATTATGCGCGGTGAAATCGACGGTGAGAAAGTTCCTACGCTGACCATCGTCATCAAGCCCACCGACAACTCGACCTATCAGGATATGATCAACGCTCTCAACGAGATGCAGATTCTGAGTATTGGTACTTACGTCATCGACAAGATCAACCCCGACGATGAGAAGTTACTCACCTCGAAAGGCGTGAAGATGTGAACGATGTGGAATTAACCTTTTAAAAAGTAAAGCAAAAATGGCAAAAATTGATCTATTCGATCCGAAATGGATTGAGATGGTATTCGCTGGCAAGAACCAGGAATACGGAGCCTATCAGCTTCGCAAGGGTACGTCGCGCCGTAACATCGTGTCACTGCTTATCCTTACGGCTGCCGTGTTCCTGATTGGCGGCTACCTCGCATGGAAGGTCATCGAGGAAGAGCGTGCCAAAGAACTGGCAGCGTACAATGCCCAGTTGGAGCTCTCGAAATTGGAAGAAGCCGCTAAGAAAGAGCGGAAACAAGAAGAACAAAAACCACCACCACCACCACAGGAGATGAAAGTTCCCGAGGAGCGTGCAACCCAACAGTTCACCGCCCCTGAGATCAAGAAGGACGAGTTGGTGAAGGAAGAGAACATGGTGAAGCAGATGCAAGACCTCGACAAGGACGTCGCCGTGGGTGCAAAAGACCAAGAAGGTACCAACGAGCGTATCGTTCCTCCGACGGCCGTAGAGGCTCCTCCTCCTCCCCCACCACCAGCTCCAGAACCTGTGCAGGAGGTGAAGCAAGAGGTCACCCAGAAGATCTTCGACGTTGTGGAACAGCAGCCGTCGTTCCCTGGTGGCCAGAGTGCTCTTCTCTCATGGCTTAGCAGCAACATCCACTATCCTCCAGTAGCCGAGGAGAACGGCATCCAGGGTAAGGTTGTGGTATCGTTCGTGGTAGAGCCCGACGGTAGCATCAGCAACGTAGCCGTGGTGCGTGGCGTAGACCAGTCGCTCGACAAGGAAGCCGTGCGTGTGGTGAAGTCGATGCCGAGGTGGAATCCTGGTAAGCAGAACGGTCAGGCAGTGCGTGTGAAGTACAATCTTCCTGTAACATTCAAGCTTCAGTAAAGCAACAATGAAAAGAACTTTTTTCTATACATTCCTTGTATTATTGACACTGTCGGCGGTTCTCTCGTCATGCGGTGGAGATAAGAAAAAGAATCATAGAACTGATACAACTACGTCAGGGGCGATGCAATTCGCCTCTGACGAAAGTTTTAGTCCTATCGTGGAAGAGGAGCGCAAGCAATTTGTATTCCTCTACCCAGAAGCCCATCTTACACCCATCTACACCGACGACATCGACGGTTTCACCAAGCTCATGGCAGGCGAGATACCCCTTTACTTCTCGTCGCGCGACCTGAAGGAAGGCGAGCGCAACCATATAGAGACGAAACTCGACATCAAGCCGCGTGTATATCGGATAGGATATGATGGCATTACGTTTATCGTGAACCGAGCCAACAAGGACACTTGCATCTCGGTGAAAGACGTGAAACGCATCCTCAGTGGTGAGGCCACCAACTGGAACCAGGTCGTGAAAGGTTCCACGCGTGGCAAGATTGAAGTTGTGTTCGACAATGCCCGTTCGGCGACGCTCCACTATTGTGTGGACTCCATCCTCGACGGCAAGCCCATCAACAGCGAGAACATCGTTGCAGCCAAGACGAGCGAAGGCGTAATTGAGTATGTCGAAAACAACCCCAATGCCATTGGTGTGATTGGTTCGAATTGGGTGATGGACCACCGCGACCCCACTCACACCACCTTCAACATGAATGTCCAAGTGATGTCTGTCTCGATAAGAGACGAAGCTACACCAGCCAACTCCTGGAAGCCCTACCAGTTCTACCTGCTCGACGGCACCTATCCCTTTGTGCGCACCCTTTATGCCATCCTCGTGGATCCCGGGTTCCGTCTGCCTCGTGGTTTCACTGAGTATGTGGCAGGTCCTGAGGGTCAGACCATTATCCTCCGTTCGGGCCTTCTGCCCTACAGAGGTGACCTGGAGCTGAAAAAAGTAGACATA
>JAFZVV010000004.1 GCA_017617615.1 Prevotella sp.
CGTTGCTGCCGGCATGCGCCGCATCGAGGCTGTCACTGCCGAAGCCGCTACCGCCTATGCCGACCGGCAACAAGAGCAAATTATTGCCCTCAACGAGATGTTCAAAGGCACCAAGGACCTCGCCGCCTCCATCGCCAAGCTGCAGGAAGAGAACGGTCAGTTGAAAATTGAAAATTCAAAATTGAAAATTCAAAATTCAATCCTCAGTCTTCAATTTCTTCCACTTTGGACTGAGAGTCCTGGGGCCTCCCAATGACTTGACGAACCGCTCTCCCTCGGCTTTGGAAATCGCTTTTCCGTCGAGCGTATAGGTGCTGTCGCCATAATCATCGGCCTGATTGTCCCACTCCGACAGTTCCATGAGTTGAGAATGGCGACAACTCTCCTTCAAGACCACATAGTTCGACGACATGCACAGGGCGCCACAGGTACCCGAGTCGCCGACAGCATTCTTGTAGAAAGACAAGGTACGACGGTCGTCCTGTCCCCTCAATAGGTCTATCGTCAACCTGATGGAGAAGACGGCTTGGTATGACCCGTCGTCTGTCTGCATCCACAGTTCGGGAACGCCATCACTGTCGATGTCTACAAGCGCATACTGTGTGAGGAAGTGCTCACCATAGGTGGAATAATTCTGGTCGAACTGTGCCTGGCAATTAGCCAATTCCTTCAGCCTCTCTTGCGGACGGGCGGGTTTCATGCCGTTCCAGGCATAGGTATGCTCAATCGTGATGGCACCGAAATACTCTGATATGACCAGATTCTTGCCGTTCTGTGGCAGGTACACCCGATATCGATAACCCGGGAAAGACGGAGTGAAAAGATGAGCAAGGCTATTCTCCGGAACGAGGGTCTGTGTCTTTGGGTCATAATCGTAGAAACAAAGCACCACCTTTTCTGAAGGGGTCATCCGGTAAAAGGTCACCGCCAACAGGCTATGCCCGTTCTGCCGGCGCCAGACGCAAGACTCCATGCCCTCATCCGATTCAGCGTCGGGACTGTCTTCCGAATATCTCACGAAACCATTCTTCAGGTCGACCACCTTGTCGGTATTGTCGTAATGGACTTTCGACTTGGAGAATTTGAGCAGTTCGCCGCCCGAATAGGTGGGCCAAGTTTGTTGAAAAGCCGTGACGAGCGGTATAATGCCCGGTCGGGCACCACCGTTCACCTTGATGTTTTTTGTCTGCCATTGGGTCTCTATCCGGTCGAGCGATACATTCTTCTGCGCAGTTGCCGTCAGGCAAAACATTGCGAATATAAAAAACAAATACTTTTTCATAACGATGTAGTTTGATTATATTGCAAAAATAGTAAAATATCAGGATTTTTGTGTATTTTTGCATAAAAAAGTAGACAAACTACAAATACAATCTATTTGCTACCAAGTTTTTGGGTGATTGGCATCCAAGCTGATGTTTTTTACATGAAATCATCCATTGAAGAAAAGACGAGTCGTATGAGAAAGACCTTGACTACCATGTTGGCCATCCTGGTTTTCACCTTACCCCTCTTTGCCCAGGTAAGCGTGAAGACCAAACCGCATACACCACAAACAGCATATGCAGCGACGATAGCCAGCAAGGTATCAGGGAAGTACGATATCCGCATCACCATCTCGGGGAAAGGCGAACCAGAGGGATTCACCCTGAAGCACAAAGGGCGGAAGATTGAAATCATCGGCAACGACGGTAGCGGTGCCATCTATGGCGCCAACAGACTGTTGGAATGTTTTCGGGCCGACGCTGCGTTGACAAGCCTGACCACCCTCACCGATGCCCCTGAGATGAAATTGCGCGGCACGTGCGTAGGCTTGCAGAAAACCGTATACCTGCCGGGACACCGGGTTTATGAATATCCCTATACTCCCGAGAACTTCCCGTGGTTCTATGACAAGGACCTATGGACGCGATATCTTGACCTGTTGGCAGAGAACAACATGAACACGTTGTATCTATGGAACGGGCATCCCTTTGCCTCGCTCGTGAAACTCGACGACTACCCCTTCGCCCCTGAGGTCGACGAAGAAACGATGCACCGCAACCAGGAAATGTTCGGCTTTCTGACTACCGAAGCCGACCGTCGTGGTATCCGCGTGATACAGATGTTCTACAACATCATCGTCTCGAAACCCTTCGCTGACCATTATGGCATCAAGACCCAGGACCGCAACCGCCCCATCACCCCGCTCATCGCCGACTACACCCGGAAATCCATCGCCGCCTTTGTAGAGCGATATCCCAAGGTGGGCTTTCTCGTCTGTCTGGGAGAAGCCATGTCGGGCATCGACACCGACATCCAATGGATGACCGAGACCATTATCCCAGGTATCAAGGACGGTCTGGCTGCCTCGGGCCGCACCGACCAGCCACCCATCATCCTGCGCTCGCACGACACCGACGGTCCGGCAGTGCTTGCCAAGGCATTGCCTCTCTATCCCAACATTTACACGATGACGAAATACACCGGTGAGAGCCTCACCACCTACGAGCCTGGTGGTCCGTGGGGAGAGACCCACCGTGCGCTGGCGGCAGCATCGCCCATACACATCGACAATGTCCATATCCTTGCCAACCTGGAGCCTTGGCGGTGGTCGTCGCCCGCCTTCACGCAGCAAGCCGTCCAGGCCATGCACACCATTCACCATGCCAAGGGACTCCACCTCTACCCCCAGGCCAGTTACTGGGACTGGCCCTACACCGCCGACCGTACCGCCGATGGGCACCGGCTACTACAGATTGACCGCGACTGGATGTGGTATAAATGCTGGGGACGCTATGCATGGAACTGCCATAGAGGGGATGATGAGTCATACTGGACGAGGCTGCTCTCCGCGCGTTATGGCATTGATGAGTCGCTTGCCGCCCACGTGCTCAATGCCTATGACGAGGCAGGCGAGATAGCCCCCAAACTCATCCGCCGCTTCGGCATCACCGAGGGCAACCGCCAAACACTGCTTCTCGGCATGAAGATGTCGCAACTCGTCAATCCCTACAAATACACCATCTATCCCGGATTCTATGAGAGTTGCGGTCCGCAGGGAGAAAAACTCATCGAATTTGTGGAGAAGAAATGGAAGAATGAGCCCCACGAGGGGGAGTTGCCTCACGACATCATCACCCAATGTCTCATCCATGGTTCGGAAGCCACCACCAGCATCGGCTTCGCCCACCCCTTTGTGAAGAAAAACAAGGAAGAGTTCGCCCGCATCGCCAACGACATGAGGTGCTATCACACCTTTGCATGTGCCTTCTATTCCAAGGTATTGGCCGCCGAGAAAGTACTCGACTATAAATGGACAAAGGACATCTGCCATCTCGACACTGCCATCGTCTATCTGGAAGAAAGCCTTGGCAAATGGAAAGAACTTGTAGAACTCACCAACGACACCTATCTCTATGCCAACTCCATGCAGACGGCACAGCGCCGCATCCCCGTGGGAGGTGATGACGGCCATTTCAAGACCTGGGCAGAGATGCTTCCCGTGTATGAGGAGGAAGTCAAAAACCTGAAAGCCAACATCGAGAAACTGAGGAATCCCCGACAAACCACACCAGCACAGATACACCCTATCCAAATGGTAGCAGTTCGTCTGCTGTATGCAGGAAAGCCCACACAACAAGACAAGCCATCAAGTGAGGCACGACAGGCATCACTGCAGCAAGGCGCGCTTCTCTTTGAAGGCCGTAACGAGCGTATCGACACCATTGCACCCGAATTGCAAGGACTGCAAGCCCTCGTGCTTAACCGCGACACCACGCGCATCGAAGGAACGATGGTGGAGTTCAGTTGTGACGAACCAGTAGAGATGCTGGTAGGTTTCTTCATCGACGATGACCCCAAATGGGCGAAGCCACCACGCCTGGAGACCGATGCCACCGGCAACGAATATGGTCAGGCAGAGCCCGTGCTACGCAATGCCATCAACATGACCGGGATGCCCACCATCAATATCCATGCCTATCATTTCAGTGCCGGGCACCACGTCATCAACCTACCTCAAGGCATCATCATGGTAGCCGGCTTCGCCAAGGCAAGACCCACGCCACGTGATGCCGGCCTGCAAGGAGCCGGCGACGAGGTAGACTGGCTCTTCCAATAAAAGCCCTATAGACCTTCCCAAAAAATCGCCTCATGACCAAGAAATCATTACTGCCCCTACTGCTCGCGGCAAGCATGCCCATCCTCGCCCAAACTGTTTCCAAGGAGCGGATGCAGCAAATCTATGAGGCATCACGTACCCCATACAAATATGGCATGGTGGTGGCACCACCGTCGAATATGCTGAAATACGACTGTCCCACCATCTTCCGCGAAGGCGACAGATGGCACATGACCTTCGTATGCTACGACGGCAAAGGAGGCACCGACGGGCGAGGCTACGAGACATGGCTCGCCGAGAGCGAAGACTTGCTTCATTGGACGGTCAAAGGCCGTGTGCTGTCCCTGCCACCAAAGACACTGGCAGGAACGACGGGCAATGGCAAGGAGGCATGGGACGAAAACCAGCGAGGCGGTTTTCCCGCTTTAATAGACTATACATGGGGCGGAACCTACCAGATGCAAGCCTACAAAGGCAGGCATTGGATGACCTATATCGGAGGACCTGGGACAGGCTATGAGGCTGTAAATGCCCCCCTGAGCATCGGTATGGCCTCTACCAGAGACGACATCACGTCAGCCCACCCCTGGGAGACCGACTGTACCCCCCTCTTGAGTTACGATGACCCCGACGCGCAATGGTGGGAGCAACTGACCCAGTACAAGAGTACCATATACTGGATTAAGGACAGGCGGCAGCGCATCAAGGGTGAGGAAAAATATCCCTTCGTGATGTTCTACAATGCAGGAGGCAAAGACGAGACACATCCTAAAGGCGAGCGCATAGGCATTGCCCTGTCGAAGGACATGAAGCACTGGAAACGCTATGACAAAAACCCCGTCTTTGCCCATGATAACGATGGGACCATCACGGGCGATGCACAGATTGTGCGCATGGGCGACGTATGGGTGATGTACTATTTCTCAGCCTACAACCCCACCAGGGAATACGCGGCCTACAACACCTTCGCCGCCAGCCATGACCTGGTGCACTGGACCGACTGGACCGGCGACGACCTCATCATCCCCTCGAAGCCATACGACGGGATGTTCGCCCATAAGAGTTGCGTGGTGAAACACGAGGGCATCGTATACCATTTCTATTGCGCCGTCAACCAAGCTGGGCAGCGAGGTATCGCACTCGCTACCAGCAAACATCTGGGACAGAGCGAAGTGCATTTCCCCGTCCCCGACCCTAACGGGCACCGTTATACGCAACTGCTCGATAACAACTGGGAAGTGACCTTCGATGGACACACGTTCCAATCGGACATCCCCCTCAACCTCGACGACTACTATGGAGACGTGCAAAAGGAGCATGGCAACCTGCACGGTGAAGCCATCTTCACCAAAACCTTCCAGGTACCGCCATTCAAAGACAAACAGTACTTTATCCGCTTCGAGGGAGTAGGCACATACGCCGAAGTGTATCTCAACGGACAATCACTGGGACGTCATGACATCGGACGGACCACGCTGACACTCGACGTGACACCCCATATCCGTCAGGGCGACAGCAATCTCCTGACAGTAAAGGTGTCGCATCCCACAGGCATTACCGACATGCCATGGGTATGTGGGGGCTGCAGCAGCGAATGGGGATTCAGCGAAGGTAGCCAGCCCTTCGGCATCTTCCGCGACGTAGTACTCGAGGTGACCGACCGTGTGCGGGTGGAGCCTTTCGGCGTGCATGTGTGGAACAACGCGGCATGCGACAGTCTTTTCATCGAGACCGAAGTGAAGAACTATGGTGCCGAAGCCGCCGACATTGAACTCGTGAACAAATTGAGCGACCATAACGGCAAACAAGTGGTGAGACTCACTCAGACGCTAACCATCGCAGCAGGTGAGACACGTATCGTCAGGCAGCAAACCGTCCTGAACAATCCCAGACTTTGGACACCCGAAAAGCCCTACCTCTATGAACTGGGCACCATCGTGAAATGCGACGGCAAGGCCACGGAAAGCACCACCACACCCTATGGTGTGAACAGTGTATCATGGCCCCTCACCCGCCACGACGGCGACCCCCGTTTCCGTCTCAACGGACAGCCCGTGTTCATCAACGGCACCTGCGAATACGAACACCTGCTTGGCCAGAGCCATGCTTTCTCCCCAGAGCAGATAGCCGCACGCATCAGACTGGCAGAAGACGCGGGGTTCAATGCCTTCCGCGATGCCCATCAGCCCCACAACCTCCACTACCAGACCCTGCTCGACCGTGAGGGAATACTCTGGTGGCCACAATTCTCTGCCCATATCTGGTTCGACACCCCAGAATTCAGGGAAAGTTTCAAGCGCCACCTACGCCAATGGGTGAAAGAGCGCCGCAACTCACCCTCCATCATCCTCTGGGGACTGCAGAACGAGAGTACACTGCCCCGCGACTTCGCCGAAGAATGCTGTGCCATCATCCGCGAGATGGACCCCCGTTGTGGCACCCAACGCCTCATCACCACCTGCAACGGCGGAGAAGGCACCGACTGGAACGTGGTGCAGAACTGGAGCGGCACCTACGGTGGCGACATCGACAACTATGCCAATGAGTTGAAAGGCAGCGACCAGCTGCTCAACGGAGAATACGGTGCCTGGCGCACCCTCGGCAACCATACCGGTGAAGGCTATACAGAGGAACTGTTCTGCGATATCCTGGGCAAGAAAATCCATCTGGCCGAGATGGTGCGCGACAGTGTGTGCGGACAATTCCAATGGCTGCTCGTGAGTCACGACAACCCCGGCCGCACACAACCCGACGAAGGTCTGCGCCGCATCGACAAGGCAGGTCCGTTCAACCACAAGGGCTTACTTACCATTTGGGAACAACCTACCGATGCCTATTACATGTATATGCGTCACTACAGCCAGCAGTCCATCGTCCCCGCCACAAGCCTCGTCGACGAGAGCCTGCTCCGGCCTGCCGACGGCTACGAATATCTCTACCGCATCAACTGTGGCGGCGACCTCTACGAAGACAGCCATGGCAAGACCTGGATGCGAGACGACAACCAGTGGTCGCACTCCTGGAGCGAGCGCTTCGAAGGACTGTCGCCCTATCAACTGTCGCAGACCCGCAACGACTCCATCTCGTCGCCACTCTTCCAAACATCCCGTTTCGGCCGACATGCCCTGAGTTACCATTTCCCCGTCCCGGCAGGACGATACCGTGTGGAACTCTACTTCATCGAGCCATGGTACCGACAAGCCGATGCCGAGGGACTACGCCTCTTTGATGTAGCCGTGAACGACAGCACAATCATACACGACCTTGACATCTGGGCACAAGTGCATTATGGCAAGCCCTACAAACGAGTGGTAGAAGTAACCAACCACAGCGAGGAAATCTGCATCCGTTTCCCCAAGGTAAAAGCAGGACAAGCCATGATCTCAGCCATCGCCATCGCCTCGGCCGATGCCGACATCGTGCCCGACTTCCCCTTGTCGGCTACAACGATGTGGGCCGACTTCGACAACGATATCCTCGTGAAGACCCCCGACTCGCTGTTGCCTCCACGCATCAATGCGGCGCTGAAAGTGGAAGGGAAGAAAACACGCAAGATTATGGAATGGGACTTCAACGTGGGCGTGGCAAAAGTCTATACGCTGCGGTTCCAATACTACAATCCCAAGCAGCCACGCGTGCTCCACGTGCGGGTGAGCGACCAGAATGGCGTGGTATATAATGACGATGACATCACCTTCGTGCAAACCCAGCAGAAAGCCACGAAGCGCCGGAATACCAGCATCACCACCGGCACGCAGGTGAACGCCGGCCAGTATCATGTGGAGGTGAGCGGCGACGGCATAGAAGAAATGCACTTCGACCCACTTACGGTAGAATGAACCGACGGGAGTGGACATATCGTTGAGAAGACAGCATGCCTGGTGTTGAACAAGCATGCTTTTTTGCGGCTCCTCTCTTAGAAAAACCATATTTATTTTTGTCTTTCGGAAGAAAAGCATTATCTTCGCATCAAATAACTGATTGAAAAGCGAAAAACCTCATACTCATCTGTATCCCATGAGAAAAACCTTTACTACTACCTGCTTGTTGTTTTCGATGCTGTTGCCCATGACCGTAGCGGCACAGACCGACACCTATATTCAATCCGACGACACCCTCGCCACAGCAGCCCATTTCAGTGGTGGTTCTGCCGACAAAGTGACCCAAGAGCGCATGAACAAGGGTTTGGTAACGAACTCTTTGAGCGCGCTCAGCGGTCAGGCTGCCGGTGTGCAAGTATCAAACGGTTCCAACCGCATGGCCATGCTGAGCAGCGTGCGCGTGCGCGGCACCACCTCGCTTACCGGTGGCAACGACCCCTTGGTGATTATCGATGGTGTATCTGCCGACCTGTCGGTGCTCTCCTCCATCTATCCTGCCGACATTGAGAGTTTCACCATTTTGAAAAATGCCGCAGAAACCGCCCAATATGGTTCACGTGGCGCCTCTGGTGTCATCCAGGTGACCACGAAAAAAGGCCATGGCGGCAAATTCCACATCTCCTACGACGGCAACTACGGTTTTGAGTCTGTATACAAGAATATCGAGGTGCTTGACCGCAACAGTTATATCAACACCGCTCAATCGTTGGGTTTGACCTATAATGACGGCGGGTATGCCACCAACTTCCCAGACGCCATCACCCGTACGGGTACGGTGCACGGGCATCATGTGGCCTTCGGTGGTGGTAGCGACCAAAGCAATTACCGTGCCTCGGTAGGTTTCATAGACCACAAGACCGTGATCGACATTGAGGAATACAAGAATTTCGTGGCCAAACTCGACATCTCTCAAAAAGCCTTCGACAACCGCCTGTCAATTGACCTGGGCGTATATGGTTCTACCCAACGCAACAAGGACATTTTCGACGAACAGATGCTCTTCTACTCCGCCGCTGCGATGAACCCGACCTTCGGCACGGGCATGAACAATAATGGCGGGTGGGACAAGAACACCACCGCCTCGCAGGTGAACAACCCGATGGCCCTGCTGCGAGAGCAAGACCACAGCAAGAATCTGAGTTTCAATACCCACATCAAGTTGGCCTACGACATCTGGCCCAATCTGAAGGTGAGCCTCTTTGGCTCCTACTCTTTCGCCAGTACCGAACATTCCCAATACCTGCCCACATGGGTATGGGCACAGGGCCAGGCCTACCGTGCCGAGAAGAAGAACGAGGACTGGCTCACCAACCTCTTGGTGGACTATTGGTGGGACTTCGACTCAGAAAACCGTTTGGAACTGACGGGACTAGGCGAATATCAGGTCAACACTGAGACGGGCTTCTGGACCACGGTGAGAGGATTCACCACCAATGCCTTCGGCTACAACAACCTTGAGGCCGGTTCGCTTCGCCCCTATGGCGGCACGGGCTCAGGTTATGAGCACCCCACCCTCGCCTCTGTCATGGGTTCGGCAAAATATCTGTTCAAACACCGCTATACACTCTCGCTCACCATGCGTGCCGATGGCAGCAGCAAGGTGGGAAAGGACAACCGCTGGGGACTGTTCCCCTCGCTCTCCTTCGACTGGGACGTGATGCGCGAGCAGTTCATGCACAGTGTGCCCTTCATCAGCCAGTTGAAATTTCGTATGGGCTATGGTGCGTCGGGAAACCTTGGCGCCATCGACTCTTTCAACTCGCTCAGTATGTTCCAGCCCATGGGCATCGTGCCCGTCTATGGCTCGCCTATGGTAACCCTGGGCATTGCAAGCAACACCAACCCCGACCTGCGATGGGAGACCCGCACTACCTTCAACATCGGTATGGACATCGGCTTGTGGAACAACCGCCTGGTGATGACCGCTGAATACTATCGTTCGAAGACCCGCGACATGCTCTATCTCTACGACGTGAGCATACCGCCCTTCGCCTACAACAAACTGCTCGACAACCTGGGCAAGATGAGCAACGACGGATTCGAGTTGGGGCTGGGTATCACTCCGCTGGAGACCCGCGACATGCAACTCAACATCAACATGAACCTGGCCTACCAACGTAATAAACTCATTTCGCTTGAGGGCAATTACGAGGACATCTACATGACGGCCAAGAACATCACATCCATCGGCTCACTCAACGGAGCCGGTTTCCATGGTGGCAACAATGATATCGTCTACCAGATTGTGGGCCAGCCACTTGGTGTGTTCTACCTGCCCCACTGCACAGGTGTGGTAGACTATGGCGACGGCACCTACATGTATGAGATAGCCGACCTCAACGCCGATGGAGTGGCCGATGCCGGCAGCGACCGCTACATCGCCGGACAGGCCACCCCGAAGTGGACCTTGGGCTCGAACATCAGTTTCCGCTACAAGGACTTCGACATCTCGCTCCAGATGAACGGTGCCTTCGGCCACAAGATCTACAATGGCACATCCCTAACCTATATGAACATGGGATCGTTCCCCGACTACAACGTCATGCCAGAAGCCCCCGCAAGGAAGATCTACGACCAAGTGGCCACCGACTATTACCTGGAACGCGGCGACTACCTAAACTTCGACTACCTGACAGTGGGGTGGAACGTCCCTATCCAGCGCTTTACCCCGTTCATCAGTCAACTCCGTGTGGCACTGAGCATCAACAATCTGGGTACCATCACCTCGTACAGCGGTCTCACCCCGATGATCAACAGTTATGTGGTGAGCAACACCCTTGGCATCGATGACAAGCGCAACTATCCTCCCTACCGTTCCTACTCACTCGGCGTGAGCATCTCATTCTAACCCCCAACAGCCAGTATCATGAGAAAGTATATCCTTATCACACTTGCGACACTCTCCCTTACCTCTTGTCTTGACGAGAATCCCCGCGATCGTCTGACAGAAGAGGATGTGTTCTCCACGAGCACCGACCTCTACCTGAACGCCGTAGCCAATCTCTACAACTACATCGGCGGACATGAGGACGGCCAAGGCCTGCAAGGCACAACCCGTGGCATCTACGACCTGAATACCTTCACCAGCGACGAGGCCATTCTTCCCACCCGCGGCGGTGACTGGTATGACGGCGGTCTGTGGCTCGACCTTTACCGGCACACCTACCACGCCGGCACCGCCCCTATCGACAACTCGTGGAACTACCTCTACAAGGTGATTGTGCTCTGCAATCAGTCGCTCGACTACCTGCAGAAATACAGCCATCTGATTCCCACCGACCAGCAAGTTCCACTCCAAGCCGAAGTGAGAGGCATCCGTGCCCTGTGCTACTTCTACTTGCTCGACCTCTTTGGCCGCGTGCCCTGGATCAACTCATCAGGAATCTCAATGAACGAAACCGACCAACTCTCACGTAACCGGCTTTTTTGGAAACTCTATGACGAAATTAACGAGATACTACCCTACCTTCCATTAGCACGGAGCAACTTACAGGGTAATTATTATGGCCGCATCACTGCTCCCGTGATGTGGTTCATCCTTGCCAAGATGACTCTCAACGCCGAAATCTGGACCGATGACATCTGGACCGATGACAAACATCTGGAAGGCGACAATATTTTCTTTACCATCGCCGACGAACAAATGACTGCTTGGGAAGCATGTATCTACTACTGTAACCTGTTAACCGATTTTAGCTATGAGTTGGAACCAATCTACTCCTCAAATTTCAACACCAAGAACGAGTTCTCGATGGAAAACATCTTCACCATCCCCATGGACAAAACGCTCTACACCAACCAGTTCAAATACCTTTTCCGCTCACGCCACAACAACCACGGAGCGGCGTTGGGCATGGCGTCGGAGAACGGCACCTGCGCTACGGTGAGCGCCGTGCGCACCTATGGCTACGGCACGGATGAATTGGACAACCGCTATTACATGAACTTCGTCTCCGACAGCGTATATGTGGACCATGACCTCGTGCTGCTCGACAATGGTGAACCATTGGTGTATATGCCTCTTGCCGTGAAGCCCGACCTCACGGGCTCGCCTTACGAAAAGACCGCCGGCGCACGAATGTTCAAATACGAGACCGACCGCACCGCCTACAACGACGGACTGCTGCAGAGCAACGATATCGTGCTCTTCAGGTATGCCGACGTGCTGCTCATGATCTCGGAAGCCAAGGTCCGTGCAGGCATGAACGGTGACAAGGAACTGAACATGGTGCGCAACCGAGTGGGCATGGACTACCGTCCGGCCACGCTCGACAACATCCTCGACGAGCGCTTGATGGAGTTGCAATGGGAAGGTTGGCGCCGTCAGGATCTCATCCGATTCGACCGTTTCCATCGTGCCTATGACATGCGCGAGCAGGTGGCCAACGAGGACGACCGTCACACCATTGTATTCCCCATACCTGGTGGAGCCATCGACCTGAACAAAAGACTCACTCAAAACCCAGGCTACTAAAAAGGGGTAAAAAACCTAAAACCTGAAGTACCAAAAAGTCCGGGCAATCGGTTGTACCTGATTGTCCGGACTTTTTCAGGAAAAAATTACAGCCTTCTCAACTGCACGGTAAAGTGGCGCATGAGCGGTGCCTCCCACTCTATCGCCACACCTCGGGTGATGGTTTCGCGCCGGTCGTAGACATTCTTCAGTGCAGCAGCTACCACATCCATGTGATTATCGGTATATACACGACGTGGGATGGCCAGGCGCAAGAGGTCGAGGCCACCGAAACGGTTCTCTCGGGTAACTGGGTCGCGGTCGGCAAGCACATAGCCTATCTCACAGCCCCTGACACCCGCCTCCAGATAAAGTTCGCAGGTGAGTGTCTGTGCAGGGAATTCCTTTTTAGGCACGTGCGTGAGCACTTTGTCGGCATCGACGAAAATGGCATGGCCACCGGCAGGTCGCTGGTAAGGGATACCATACTCGTCGAGACGCTCAGCGAGATGTCTCACCTGGCGGATGCGGGTGTCGAGCATGTCGAACTCCGTGTTCTCATCAAGTCCCTGCGCGATGGCATTGAGGTCGCGGCCATTGAGTCCGCCATAGGTGACATAGCCTTCCATGGGTATGCAGAACATCTTCGCACCGTCGAACCACTCTTTGTTGCGTGTGGCGATGAACCCGCCCATGTTCACGATGGCGTCTTTCTTTGCCGACATGGTGGCGGCATCGGCTTGGGCATACATCTCGTGCGCAATCTCCTTGATGGTCTTTTCGGCATAGCCTTCCTCACGTGTCTTAATGAAATACGCATTCTCGGCGAAGCGGGCAGAGTCCATGACCACAGGGACGCCATACTGGTGACACAACGCACAAGTGTCCTTGATGTTTTGCATGCTCACGGGCTGACCACCCACAGTGTTGTTGGTCACGGTGAGCACCATAAACGGCACTTTGCCCTTGTTCTTCTCCAATACCCGCTCGAGTTTTTCCAATGACACATTACCCTTGAAAGGCACCTCGGCTTGTGTGTCGTGAGCCTCGTCACAAGTCACGTCGATGGCCTTGGCCTTGCGGGCCTCGATATGTCCCTTGGTCGTATCGAAATGCGCGTTGCCCGGCACTACATCACCCGCCTTCACGAGCAATGAGAAAAGCACGTTCTCCGCAGCCCTACCCTGATGGGTGGGAATAACATAGGGCATGCCGAAGATGCGCTGCACCATAGCCTCGAACTTATAGAACGAGGTAGCACCGGCATAACTCTCGTCGCCGAGCATCATTGCCGACCATTGACGGTCGCTCATGGCACCTGTGCCACTATCGGTAAGCAGGTCTATATACACTTGTTCGGCCTTGAGTTGGAACACGTTGTAGTGTGCTTCCCTAAGCCATCGTTCTCTCTCTTCACGTGTGCTGATATGGATGGCTTCCACCATCTTGATTTTCCAAGACTCAGCGTATGGGATTTGCATGATTATTTGGTTGTTAGAAATCACAAGCCGTTTTACTATGTATCTACAACATGCTAAGGTTGCGACACAGTCGCAACATACATAACGGCTTAAGACAGATGAAAAAATAAAAAGGGTATATTGATAAAAAAGGCTATGAGACCTATACATCGAGAGACTGCACATCGTGGTGTAGCCCTCCACCAAAAGGTAATATCAAGCAACGAAATGGTCTCGTTCCTTGATGTTGACAAAAACGTCGTTTTTATTCCGTTTGCATCTCTCGTGTTGTGTCATTCGATAGTGTAGTAAGTTTAACTTTGGTTGGCGTGGGGAATTTTCCCAGATGGTTTCTGGTTGCGAATATACGATTTTCCATCCAATCCACCAAACGAAAATGGATAAAAATCAAATGTTTTTTCACATTATTACCCCCCAATCGGTCATGAGACTTTTATGCCAGAAGGGTAGTTGTTATAAAGGGATTTTCGGTAGTTGAGTGTTGTATTGCTGCAATGTATGCAGGGTTCTGATTACAAATTGGGTTCTTTGCGCACGCCAAAGTCCTTACGGTATTCATCGTTGATGAGACGACTGGCCTCATGGCCATTGAAGCGGGTTGGACCGATGATGAAATCGGGCACATTGAAGGAAAGGAAACGTTCGCGATAGAAACGACGCGGGTTACGCTGCGGCAGCATAAAGGCCTTGCTGACCACGCCCTTGGCATCGACATGACAGAAATAGGGCCGTGTGAAGAGACCGTCGTCACGACGGGAACTGAGTACCATCCAGCGCGAATTGGTGCTCCAGTTGTGAAAAGATTCCGTATCTTCAGAGTTAGCCGCAGCCATGGGGTGGCTTTCTCCTGTAGAGAGATCGAGCAGGTAAAGGTCGGCCTCATGGTGCCAGATACTGAACTGTCCGTAGTCGGAGAGTGTGTAGCAAAGGAAACGACCATCGTAGGAAGGACGAGGGAAGGATACCGACTTGTGCTGAGCCACCGCATCGACTATGGTTTCTATTTGGTTGCCAAAATGGCCCGTTGCGGGATCGAAATCGATGCGGCAGAGATTATAGTGGATGGAGTCGAGTTGATGACTGTCCTTAGGGAGGGCTTGGGCCGCACAGAAATAGAGCGAACGGCCGTCGGCCGAGAATACGGGAAAAGTCTCATAAATCGAGTCTTGCTTGAGAAGAGGCGAAAGCAGCAACTCGTTTTTTTCGATGTCATAGACCTGGAGGTCGGAGGCTTCATCGAAAACCTCGATGCGGTTGCGGTCGGCACTGTGGAACAACTGGCTCGTGGTGTTGGTGGAATAGGCTATATAGTGGCCCGAAGGATGCCAGTAGGGATAGACACAGAAGCCGAGCGTCTGGTCGGTCTTGGTGTTGTAGGCAGCGAGGGGAAGTGGATTTTTGGGATTAGAGTGACGCAGCAAAGTGGCTCCGTGCGGGCCACGGATATGGAGGCTCATATCGTCAGGGTTGCCGCGGTTGAAACTATGGCAGTTGACGCAACCCTCGAACTGGGTGTTCTCAATCAACGGACGCTCGTCGAACGAGGAGAGGTCGCGTTCGTAGATGCCCATCTTGCTCCATACCTCGTAGCCTGGCTCTATAAGTCGATAGCAGATGCCGTAGTCGATGCTGTCGGGGCTGACGAAGATGGAGAAAGGCCGATAGGTATGCCAACCGTCGGCATATTTGGCCGAAACGGTAACACTGAGCGAGTCACCACGGTTCTGGTCGAGCAGTGCATGCCAGTCATCAAGGTCGAAGTCTGCCGATTCTTCGCCTTGGCAGTGTAGGTTGTTTCCATGTTGGTCTGTAATGACGGCATCAATACGTAATGCCTCCTCGTCTTCCATGCAAAAGCAGAGCGGGGCAATATTCACGGGTATGGTGACACCGAGGTAGTCGGGATAGATACGAGGCAGTGTTGTCTCCTGCCTTGCATCGCTCACCGTTTCAGTTGCGCAGGCCGAGAACAACAGTAGAGAAAGGAGTATGTATAGTACCTTTTTCATCGCTTAATGGAATTGAAGTAGTAATACCAATAAGTATCGCCGTAGTACTGCGCCAGCCCCTCCGGGGTAACGGCTGGCGACTTGATGTACGAGATGAACTGACTGAAGCGCTGCGCTACGGCAGGACTGACCTGGGCTGGCATTTGCTCGTTTTCCCCATGCCCCAAGCTCCACTTGAGGGCCAACGCCTCCTGGAAATGGCGGGGAATGGCAGGATAGCCAAGTTTCTCACCCCACCCCACATAGTTGGCAAAATTACCGAGGTCGCCCGTCAGCAGATAGTCGGCCATCAGGTATTCATAGGCAAGGCGGTTGGACGTGTTGCTGAAGAAGAGGCTTTGGAGCATATTGGGTGCCACATTGTCGCTGAATAAAAAGTTTTCATCATAGGCCATCTGGCGCAGGCGCCCATATTCGGGATGTTTGGCTATCGCCTTTTCATTCCCCAGCAACGAGAGGGTCTCGTTGGCCCATTCACGATAGAAGAGGGTTTTCTGCAGAGCCACAAGATATTTTCGGGCCACTTCGTAACTGCCGTTGATGAGATTGGTCTGTGCCAGTCGCTTGTAGCATCGTGCACTTTTCTGGAAGTCGAGAATCGCTTCCTGAGCCTCGAACACTGAACGCTGGGCTACATTGGTCATCCCCAACTGATAGAAAGCCTCTGCCGTTGGCATGGGACTGGTTGCATCGCGCTCAATGTCGGGCAGCAGACCTGAGATACCGTTCTGGTGATATTCGAACATATGGTCGGCGAGCATGCCGCGCATCGCCAAGGCAAGATTCTGCACCGTGACACCAATTTGGTTATTGGGTTTATCGGTATTGATTGTGTCGATGATGCGGTTCCATTGCTGATGACAGGCCATGAAGTCATATTGCATCACCTTTTCTGCCTTGAAATTGCAGCCTTTCCAGACGAAAAAGCCCATGCAGACAGCCACCAGCAGGAAAGAGAGAAGAGATGAGGTTTGAGGTTTAAGATTTGAGATTTGAGGTTTATTATGCTTTCGGCCATTGGAATCAATTCCATTGCGCTCGGCTTGCACGATGGTTGACGTTTGAGGTTTGAGAATTGCACGGACGAGGAGGGTGAGGACGAAGACAGACAGTGCCGCAACCCAGAGCAGAACCGGTATTTCTGTAGGATAGCGATGGTAATGTATGCCAAACCAGAGGCTGCTGGATGGCACGGGGAGTCCATGCGACAGTATGATGGGCATTGCGACCAAAAGCACGAACACACCATAATACCATGCTGGGAGTTTGGGGCGTAGAGCCTGCAAGAGGAAGAACAGCAGACAGACAGGACCCACCACCCAATAGAGTATTGGAATGGCCACTATCAGCAGGATGCGTCGTGTCCAACCATTGGGCAACCTATCGAAGGCCCAAGAAGCGAGGAGTGTGAGCAAGACAGCCCAGACACCACCCAGCAAGGCATTCTCGTCGAGCAGGAAGAGCCATAGCAGGAATGAAGGCACGAAACTCAAGGCATAGAACCGCCCCCATCTGGCCAAGCGGAGCGTCAGCAACTGCACTGCCGATAACAGAATCGCAATGATAGCAGCCCCAATCCAAGCAAAAAGGAAAAACTGTGTGCAGAAGCGCCCCAGCAGGTCGGCTATGCCACCTGGCAACCTGACGATCTCCCACACATAAGCGCTGTCGAAGAGAAAGAGTTGATACTGCTCCTGATAATGCAGATGATGTGGATAGGCCAGTCCGAAAAAGAGGAACACCGCCACACCGAAAAGGAGCGTACATAAAGGTCGTATAATCTTCATTTCAACTAATCGTCAAATACCCGACTGAACTCTTCGACACTTATCTTAACAGGTTCAACCATGAACTCCGGACGGTTGTAACTCTTCAGAAGGCTGATATGCAGTTCGGGGTTTTCCTGCGGCATGAGGAAGGCCTTCCCTACTTTCCCATTGTTGAAATAGGCAAAATAGACACGGCTGTAGTTGTCATCGTCGCGGCGGCTGGCAAGCATAATCCAATGTCCGTTGCTCGACCATGAGGGGTAACTGTCGGAATAGTCCTTGCTGTTGAGTAGAGTAAGGTCGATGGCCGATGAGGTTTCCGCAGTAAGGGCAGCGCCTGTATACTGTTCCATCGGGATACAGACAATGTCGGCATCATGGTGCCTGCTATGGAAACAGCCATACTGACCCAAGGCAAAGAGCAGATAGCGCCCATCAGGGCTGATACGTGGCAACGTGACGCTCTTGTCTGCTGATGCAGCATCATATACCAACTCCTCTTCTCCGAAACCGTGCGATGCCAAATCAAACGAACGGCGATAGAGGTTGTATTGTATCTTCGGGTAGGTAGTTCTGATATCCTTGTCGCGCATCTCTTCAGGAAGCGGAACCGACTTACAGTAATAGAGGTATTTGCCATCGGGCGACCAGGTAGGATACACTTCCAACAGCGTGGAATCGTTGCTGACAATGCTCACAGAGTCGGTCTCCACATCGTAGAGAATCATGTCGCTGGCCATATCGTAGACCTCGATCTTGTTGGGATTTTGCGTATGGAATGCCTGCCGTGTCTTGTTGGTGGAGAAGGCAACCAACTTGGCTGTAGGATGCCATGCCGGATAGACACCGCCAGAGATAGTATAGTCGCGCTTCATATTGACTCTCGACACCTTGCCATCGTTCACAATGACGGTACCGGCATTGGCAAGGCGCACGTGAAAGAGCATATTGTCGGTCTTGTAGTTCTGGTAACTGTGGCAGTTGATGCATTGGCCTATCTTTGGGTTATTCATGGTAATCTCGTTGTTGAAAATCTGTGACTCTTCAAACGAGGTGAGGTTGCGCTGGGCAATCTCCATGAAAGTCCATGCCACATACGATGGTTCGATGAGACGGTAGGACACATATTCGTCGATGGGGTCTTCAGCCACATGTATTTCGAATGGGTTGAACGAAAGCCATTCGCCCTCTTTCTGCCCCCACACCTCCACCTTGATGCTCTTGCCCTTCGAAGCATCAAGCATGGCATGCCATTCTTCCTCGGGTATCTGCACCTTCACGCCACTGCCGTATGTCTGCTGTTGACCATCAGGTGTGGTGAGACGTGCCACACACTCTTTGAATTCGTCAACAGGAAGCATGAAGTTGAGCGGTGCAATATTGCAAGGCACTGTGACATCGCAATAATCAGGGAAGATGGCAGGCAGGCTCTTGGTTTCTTTGGATGAAGCGGGCACATCAGGGTGATTCACACACGATGCCAATAGCAGCATGACGACAGCTAAAAGCTGAAAATAGGGGCGGATATGTCTTTTCATTGTTTTCTTACGCATGAATGTCGTTTCCAATATTGCCTGATATATTTATAGGTTTTCTTCCGAATAGGTTGTACCACCAATAAGTGTCTCCATATTCTTCACGCATTTCCTCACCTACCTTTTCAATGGTCATGCCTGGTTTAGCCAGACTCTCAAGTGTCTGCCAGAACTGTTTATAGCGTTCAAAAACAGACCGCTCGACAGGGAGCATCATACGTTTTTCTTCCGGATGCTTGTCCATAAACAGGATATAAGCCTCCATCGCATGCAAAGGAAATTCCTCGTCAAGGTGCAACTTCACATATTGGTGCAGCGAAGGCCAGAAGCGACGTGAGTCGCATCGTAACATGGAATAGAGCAAGGACTGCTCGGAAGCCACCTTACTGTCGGATTCGTACCAGAGACTGATGCCATTGACAAGATAGCTCTCACTATCCTCAACGCCAGTAATCTCATCGGGGTAGCACTTTTGCAGTTCCTTGATCTTTTCCGTGACCGGAGTTGGTTGCCAATTGCCGTAAAAAGGATGATGGTGCAAGATGGTGGTATAACGCTCTACTAGTTTCTTGTCCCCAACAGCCAGGGCACAGCGGCAAAGCATCTTCAAATAGAAAGGAGAGAAGCCTGCCTGTATGGCATTTTCGAAATTCAGGCGGATGGCTTCATTCATCATGCCGTAGTTGTAATAGACCAAAGGCGATGCGATGTCTAAAAGGGTGACGTGGAGCGTATCGGGGTTATTGATATCAGCAGCATTGTTGCCCAATTTGAACGAACGGTCGAGTAAGCCGCCTTGGTTCATCAGCGCAATATTCTTGAGAAACACCATCGTGCTGGTCGGCTTCGTGTTCTTTTCTGCCATGTTGAGGACTTCTGGCCAGTTGTCGTTGGATGCATAGCGCACCATGCGCATTTCATCGATGTAGTTCTTATCGTAGTACATGAACGACGTGGTAAAGGCAATGCCTGCAATGGCGCACAACACAGGAACCAACCACTTTACCTTTGGTCGAGCCAGATAGTGGGCACATAGTGGAATAAGTACTGAGACGGCTCCAAGTACCCAGAACGGGATGGAGAGATGCGGACTGGAATCCATTGGCGTTTCAAAGCGTGGAAAACCTGCCAGCATCACATCGTCAGATCTCAGGTTCGTATAGAACTGAGTATGCCAGATACCTGCGGTAAAGACGAGCAGGAACAAGCCCAGGAACTCACGCCATGTGATTTTTTCTGCAAGAGCCAGGCAGAGCACGAAAAGCAAGGCAAACCACCCCAACAGCGGATAGAGGCAAACGCCAACCACATACCATACCAGATGCCACTTGCGTGGGGTGCAACGTGCTGCCCACAAGAGCAACAGCATGACGAGATAACCCACCGACTGCGAGAACCAGTAGCCTCTGATGGTGGAAATATAAATCCAATAGCCCAAGTCGACTACAGATGTGAGCAGACAGGCAACAGGCAAGAGCATGAGCACTGATGCACTTCCCTTCAACTTGAACGCTTTGGCTCCAACACAAAAAATGAGAACCCATATAGCCACCAGCACAGCCGCACCCAAGGCCGGCTTACAAAACAACTGTGTGAGCCAGGCTCCCACATACTGCATCAGGCCAAAAGGCTTCGACATAAGGGTATAGAAGAAAGGTGCTCCAAAGATAAATTCGGAGCGGTCGTGTGCCGTATAGAGTACCTCTTGGTTGATGTGTAATATATATGCCACAAATGCGATGAAAGCCAACAGGCTTGCATAGAGGAGGACCTTGGAGGCTTTGTTGGGGGTGTTCATTTCCATAGAAAGAGAAACTCAGTTTTTATTGATGCAAAATTACACAAAATAGAATCATTCTCCAAATTTTTACTAACTGTTGTGTCATTTCTCTCTGATTAACACGGGTATCTTCCATTCCGACATCATTACGGGAAAAGATGCGGACAAAAAAAAGGCTGACTCATTTGATTGAGTCAGCCCTCTTTAATTTATACCGTTAAGGAAATATTATTCCTCATAGTAAACAGAGTTGAGCGTCATGGAGCCGCTGTAGAGCATGAGGTCGAGGTCGCGGCCTTCACCACCGTTACCCTTGGCACACTCCTTGGCCATGGTCTCGGTAATCTGGAGCTCGTTCAAGCCCGACACCCATTTCACATGGTCGTAATAGGTGTTGCTCCACCAACCGTTCATGACCTTCAGATCAAAGTCTGCAGTAACATCCGACACGTCGAAAATCAAGGTCTTCAAACCAAAGTAAACATCATCGGGAATGGTGGGAAGGTGAGCACCTTCGGTAGAGCTGAAACGCATAGCAGCAGCATCCCATGCACCTGGCACGAATGGAACTTGGTCAGGATTGCTCGCCACATCACCATAGATGTAGAACTTCTCGAGGGCGTTGGTGATTTCCTGGCATGAAATAGGATAAGTAGCGGTCAGCTCGGTTCCGTCAGGGCAAAGGGCTGTCAGAACGACTTCATGCTCACCAAGCTTCATCTTCTTCCAGGCATAATTACCAATCATATCCTTGCCAGCAATGGTCCACTTTGCATTGACTGGCGCTGAGGTCTGGCAGGTAACAACGTTACCATTCTGTCCACTGGCAGCCTTGTCCACAGTGACAGTGGTCTTCGCCTTGAGCTCGTCAAGAGTGATGTGACCGCCATTGCTGATGTCCTCTTGGGTAGGATCGCAAGCAGCGAAAGCACATACTGCGGCACATAGCACAAATAATATCTTTTTCATATTGTTTACCTATTAATAATTTTAGTAAATAACTTTATATGTCCACTCAGACGCAGGAGTATTTTCATCCCATCCTGGGTTCTGCTTCATCTTATAATTCATCAGAGTCATCTGAGCCTGAGGCTTAGGCAAGAAACCATTGGTATCAGCGTAACGCTTTGCCCAAGAACAGGTCATGTGAGCCAAATTACGCTTAGCACTCTTCTGTCCAAGGCAAACAATCTGCTTGCCGTTCTGAGCCTGAAGAGCTTTGGCAGCGTATGAGTTTTCGCCTGAATTGATACCAGACCAGCGGCGCATATCGTTGAAACGAAGACCCTCGAGAGCGAACTCCCAACGACGCTCGTCCTGAACAGCTTTCAAAGAATAACCTGTCTGAGGAACGCCTGCACGGGCCTGAACCATGTTCATCCACTGTGCTTCACCTGTGAGCTCGGTAAGCATCAGCAGGACATCAGCATAACGCATCAGGTAGTAATCCTCGAAGTGGTCACCCTGCTGCTTGTTGTCAAGCGAACTGCTGGAATAGCCCTCGCACTGTGACCACCATGAGTCGTTGTCGGCAGCACAAGCGTCAAGGTTGACGTCAGCGTACTTCTTCACAGCATAGCCAGACTCCTCGTTGTCGTCCTTCTCATAAGTATAAGCTTCGAGCTCATTGTCGAGGTCGATCAGAGAACCGAGCTTACGGATGTCAGTGTAACCACCAGATCTTTCAGCGTCTGTCCAGTCGTCCCAGATGTTGCATGAAGGAGTACCCTGACCCCAGCCCTGGTTGAACGGATAGGTCTTGTCACGCTTACCATTGTCGTTGGTAGCACCATTACGAAGACCCCAGAAGCAAGAGAGATAGTTTGAATACATACGCGGGTTGTTGTAGGTACCACCAATGGCCCACTTAGAGGCATTCATAAACTGAATCTGGAAGATTTCCTCAGTGTTGCCGTTACCCATGCCAGGCTGGTCGAAGCAGTTCTCGCGCTTCATGTCGGCAATGAAAGGATAAGCATGCGTACCTTCAAGGTTGCCGGTACCGTCTGCGTTATCGTGAGCCTCGTCCCAGAGCAGACTGTTGGAGTACTGCCAGAGTGAGCGGAAGTCCTCGCAGAGCTTGTAGCCACCGTTGGAAACGATGTCCCTCAAACCTTCAACAACCTGGGCCTTTGCAATAGTACCGCCGGAGCAGCCTTCCTGTTCCACAAGGGTCATGGCAGCATCACCATTGGCAAGCTCACCGACTTTCTTATAGAAGCCAGCCCAGAACATCCATGCGCGGGCAATGAATGCCTCGGCAGCGAATTTGTCAGCATGACCTGAACCATTGGCCCTAACAGGCTTCATCAAGTTCTTGGCAGAAGTGAAGTCTGAAATGATCTGGGGATAGATGACCTCCTCGGCACTTACCTCCTCCCACATTTCTTCAGTAATGACAGTAGAGGTAATCAAAGGAACATCGCCATACAACTGGGTGAGCCACATGGTGTAGAGACCACGCATGAAGTAAGCCTCACCAAGCAACTGATCGCGCTGTGCTTTCTGAGCGTCAGTCCACTCCACATTATCAATGGTCTCAATCTGGTTGTTGGCACGTGAAATACCACCATAGAGAAGGATGAAATCCTGTTCGTACTGGTTGGCACTGGCCGTTGTGAAATGATGCAACGACTTGGCCACATTGTCCTGCAAACCGCCACTACCGTAGCAGTCATCCGACATGAGCGACCACCAATAGAACGGATTATTCAAGATACCACTTTGATCGCCGCCACCCAATGTATTCATGATACTGTAGGTAGCTGCATTCAACGCCTCAACATCTGCTGGCTTACCGGGGAAGGTAGCCGCAGTCAACTCTGTCACACGCGGATCGGTGTCCAGCATGTCGTTACAGGCAGTAAACAAGGTTGCTGCCGACAAGACAACTAACGATGATAAAATATATTTCTTCATGATCTATTGTCGAATTAGAATTTAATACTTGCACCTACCAGATATGTACGAGATGGTGGGTAGAGACCCAGGTCGATACCAGATGCCCAACCTGAACCACCAGCAGAGTTACCAACCTCAGGATCGAGGCCTGTGTAGCTGGTGAAGGTGTGGAGGTTCTGAGCCTGGACGTAGAGACGGAGCTGCTGGAACGGGCAACCCTTCCAGAGATGCTTGAAGTCGTAACCGAGGGTCACGGTCTTGATCTTGAAGTAGTCTGCATCCTCCATGTAACGGGTAGACACCCAGTTGGTGTTCTGGTGACCAGTAGCAGAAATGCGTGGCTGGCTGTTTGAACTACCCTCGCCAACCCAACGATTCAGGATGGTGGTGTCGTAGTTCTGATAGGGAGCATCACTGTATGAACGGTAAGAACGCATGATCTGCTGACCGAATGCACCTGCACCATTCACGGCGAAGTCGAAGCCCTTCCATGTGAAGCCGAGGTTCACGCCGAGCATGATGTCGGGGTTAGGATTACCAATCTCATGGCGGTCGCAGTCATCACCTTCTGCGTAGGTGATCACGCCGTCACCATTCCAGTCATCCCAGATACAGTCACCGGGCTGTGCGTTGTCAAGAACAGCCTTTCCGGCCTGGCGGGCAGCATCAATCTGAGCCTGGTTCTGCCAGATGCCGCTGTAGGACATACCGAAGAAGTAGCCGATGGGCTTGCCTTCCTCTGCACGGTAGACGTACTCTGTACCCTGTGAGAGCACACCTGAAGGACCATTAATATAATGGTTGTCGTTGGCAATACGGGTTACCTTGTTCTTGTTGGTAGCAAAATTCACACCGATGTTGTAGCCGAAGTCGCTGCCGATTCTGTCGTTCCAGGTAAGGGCGAGCTCGATACCGGTATTCTCCACGTCACCACCATTGATGGCAGCAGGGTTGGTACCATAGATAGCAAGCAGGTTACCGCCGATGAGCCAGTCCTTCGTGGTCTTCTTATACCAGTCGAAGTTGACACCCAGACGGCTGCGGAGGAAACGAGCGTCGAAACCGAAGTCGAGCTGCTCAGAGGTCTCCCAGGTGAGGTCGGGGTTGGGCACGATGTTGGCGTAAGCACCTACGTTCGGGCTTCCTGCAACAGAAGTTGCCATGTCGGAACCGAACTTGTAACCAGCGTCGCCAGCCTCGCCTGACAGGGCGATGGTGGCAAGATACTGGTACTTGGAGATGTCCTTGTTACCATTCTGTCCCCAAGATGCACGGAGCTTGAAGAAGTCCAGCCAGCTGCTGGTGTTCTGCATGAAGGCCTCATTGCTGACAACCCAACCAACAGATACAGATGGGAAGATACCCCAGCGCTTGCCGTCAGTAAAGATACTTGAACCGTCGTAACGCAGGGTTGCGGTAGCCATATAAGTCTCATTCCAGTCCCAGCTCACACGGCCGAACCAAGAAGCGAGATACTCCTCATCATTGGGAGAGCCGGTAAGGGTGGCATCGGTAGCATTGACCAGTTTGATATTTGACAGCCAAGCAGAATCCCAGCCCTTCAGGGTTGCGAGCTGGTCGCCATAGTTCACCTTGTTGGAACCGCCGAGGTTCACGCTCCAGTCTGTGCTCTGGAAGCTCTGACCGACCATCGCGCTAATCTTGTGGCCACTGAAAACGGGGAGGTCGTAGGTGAGGGTGTTCTCGATAGACCAATTGCCACTCAACCAAGTGCTCTGACTTACACTATAAATAGGTGATGTAGCATTTCCATAACCAGACGAACGCGGTTCATTGAAGTTACGGTATGCGCCGGAACTCCAGCTGTAGTTGTACTGAGAACGGAATCGCAGACCCTTGATAGGCTGGATAGTCACGAAAGCAGTGGCACTGGCGCCGATGTTGCGGCTCTCGGCCATAGAGTTGAAGCCACCCTTCTTGAGGTTCTCCCATGGGTTGCTGAACAAAGAAGCGTTCCATCCCTGACCATATTTGACAACACCGTCAAAATCCTGATAATAATAGATGTCGCCATTGTCAGCGTACTGGGGAACGAGAGGACAAGTCTGAAGCAAGCTGTGGATGTAGCTCCAGTACATGCCGTCCTCTGCCAGGTCGTGGCTCCGGGTGTAACCCAGAGAGATATTCTCGCCGATGGTGATGGCATCGAAGTCCTTCACTCTCAGGAGCACGTGGTCGCTGTTGATGCGGATGGTGTGGCGCTTGTAGAAAGAGGCCACATCAGCACCCATGATACCTTCGTTGCCGGTGTAGGTGTAGGACATGGCAAACTTGGAACGGTCAGTACCACCGGTCAAGGTCACGGAATGGTTCTGCTGGAGGGCATTCTCGTTCTCGAATGCACCCCACCAGTCAGTGCCTTCCCAACCTTTGGAAACCTTGGTGAGGATGTCGGCAGGAGCAAAGCCAGCCCAATCCATCTTTTGACCAGAAGTATTAAAGGTGTACTCATCGATAATCGTCATATATTGCTGGGCATTGAGCAACTGCGGGCGCTTGTAGGCGTTGGACCAACCAAAGGCGCCATTGTAGCTGAGCTCTATCTTACCAGCCTTACCCTGCCTGGTGGTAACGAGGATCACACCATTTGCAGCACGGGCACCATAGATGGCGGCGGAGGCAGCATCCTTGAGGACGTCGATGCTCTCGATGTCGTTCGGGTTGATGCCGTCGAGGCTACCACCTGCTACACCGTCAATCACATAAAGAGGAGTAGCATTACCTGTGGTACCGATACCACGGATGTAAACCTTGTAACCCTTACCTGGCTGTGAGGAACTCTGGGTGATCTGCACACCGGGGGTGCTTGACTGCATGGCCTCGAGTGCGTTGGTGGTGTTCAGTTTGGCGATGTCCTCACCCTTTACCTGAACAGTGGCACCTGTCACCAGTTTCTTCTTCATCGTACCATAACCGATGACAACCACGTCGTTCAGGGAAGTAGCGTCTTCCCTCAGCGTGACCTGGATGTTGTTGCGGCCCTGCACGTTGACGGTCTCAGTGACATAGCCAACATAAGAAATCAACAGTGTGGCATTGCTGGCAGCCTCCACACTGAAATTACCTTCGAAGTCGGTGATAGCACCTGTCTTGGCACCCTGCACTTGCACGGTTGCACCAATGACTGGTTCACCCGCTTCGTCAATTACCGTTCCTTTAACGGTGCCCTGAGCCAGCGCTCCCATTGGGAACAAACAGAGCAGGAACAGAAACACTAACGGCTTTTGTAGTGACTTAATATTCCACATGGTTCATAAATATAAATTAGTTAAGTAAAAAAAATGGAATTTCTGTACTTAAAAATGGTTTTATTAGGTTTTATTACATAAAAATGCGATTGTCCAAATTACGACGGTGCAAAATTACCACAATTATTATAGAAGGGTATTATCATTTGTTACATGGTCTTTTTGAAAAGTAACAACATTGTTAAAAACCCACCCCCACAAATAGAGTGAAGGAATTACCGTGGATTCTTGCCTAAAGATTGTCTGAAGACGAATCATTGCAATGTTATCTTGTCGAAACAGGAAAAACTATTCCCTCTCCCAGCAGGAGCATCTATCCATTCGACAGCACCTGCATGATTTTTGTCTCAATCTCGTCGCAAAGTTCGGGGTTGTCACGGAGCATGGCCTTGGTCGCATCACGGCCTTGCGCCAACCGGGTGCCCTCATAAGAGAACCATGACCCGCTCTTCTGAATGATGCCGTGCTCGACACCGAGGTCTACCAGTTCACCATATTTCGAGATTCCCTCGCCGAAGAGGATTTCGAACTCAGCCTTACGGAAGGGCGGCGCCACCTTGTTCTTCACCACCTTCACGCGCACGTGCGTGCCAATGGCCTGGTCGCCGTCTTTCAGGGTGGTGACTCGCCGGATGTCGAGGCGCACGCTGGCGTAGAACTTCAAGGCGTTGCCACCGGTGGTGGTCTCGGGGTTGCCGAACATCACGCCGATTTTCTCACGTAGCTGGTTGATGAAGATGCATGTGGTGTTGGTGCGGCTGATGTTGGCGGTGAGTTTACGGAGAGCCTGGCTCATCAGTCGGGCGTGCAATCCCACCTTATTCTCACCCATGTCGCCGTCGATTTCCGATTTTGGCGTGAGCGCTGCCACGGAGTCGACCACAAGCACGTCGATGGCAGACGAACGGATGAGTTGGTCGGCAATCTCGAGGGCCTGCTCACCATTGTCGGGCTGCGATATCCAGAGGTTGTCGACGTCGACGCCCAGTTTCTCGGCATAGAAACGGTCGAAAGCATGCTCGGCATCGATGAAAGCGGCAATGCCCCCTCTCTTCTGTGCCTCGGCGATGACATGTATGGCCAGGGTAGTCTTTCCCGACGACTCCGGTCCGAAAATCTCGATGATGCGTCCGCGTGGCAGTCCACCCACGCCGAGAGCGGCATTCAGTCCGATACTGCCGGTGGGGATGACATCGACGTTCTCTATCTTCTCGTCGCCCAGTTTCATGATGGCGCCCTTACCGAAATCTTTTTCTATCTTGGCCATGGTGGCCTGCAAGGCTTTCAGTTTACCGTCCTTGCTGTTGTCTTCTTGCTCAATTTCTTTCTTTGCCATTGTATTACACCTTATTTAATATATAAAGAAGAGTTCTTTTACATTTCTTTATTAGAGTTCCAGGTCACCGTCGAACACTTCGTGCCAAGGCAGGCCTTTCTCGTTGAGCAGTGCCATGAATGGGTCGGGGTCGAACTCCTCTACATTCCACACCCCCGGTTTCTTCCACAGTCCCTTGAGCAGGAGCATGGCTCCGATCATGGCAGGCACACCGGTGGTATAGCTCACGCCCTGCATACCCGTTTCTTGGTATGCTGCCTGGTGCGAGCAGTTGTTGTAAACATAGTAGGTGCGCTCCTTGCCATCTTTCACGCCCCTGATGCGGCAACCGATGCTCGTCTCGCCCTCGTAGTTCTCGCCCAGGTCTTGCGGATTGGGAAGCACAGCCTTGAGGAACTGCAAGGGCACGATTTTCACGCGCACGTTCTTCTCGGGGTCATCGGCCAGCGGAGCGTTGTATTCCACCTCATCGATACGTGTCATGCCGATGTTCTGCATCACTTCCAGGTGTTTGAGGTATTGCTCTCCGAAAGTCATCCAGAAGCGGGCGAGACGTATGGTGGGATAGTTCTTCACCAGGCTCTCCAATTCCTCGTGGTGCATGAGGTAGCTCTCCCTCGGGCCGATATTGGGATATGTGAGTGGCTGGTGCACGCTCAGCGGGTCGGTCTCTATCCATTCGCCATCCTTATAGTAGAGTCCCTTTTGGGTAATCTCGCGGATATTGATTTCAGGGTTGAAGTTGGTGGCAAAAGCCTTATGATGGTCGCCGGCATTGCAGTCGACGATGTCGAGCGTGTGAATCTCGTCGAAGTGGTGCTTGGCAGCGTAGGCGGTATAGATACCGCTCACACCCGGGTCGAAGCCGCACCCCAGGATGGCGCACAGTCCGGCCTGTTCGAAGCGCTCCTTGTATGCCCACTGCCAGGAATACTCGAAATGGGCCTCGTCGCGTGGCTCATAGTTGGCGGTGTCGAGATAGTGGCATCCGCAAGCCAGACAAGCCTCCATGATGGTGAGGTCTTGGTAGGGTAATGCCAGGTTGACCACCAGTTCGGGCTTGTATTCGCTAAGGAGTGTTTTCAGTTGCTCCACGTCGTCGGCATCTACCTGCGCCGTCTTGATGTCGAGGGTGTATCCTGCCTTGTGAATATCGGCCACGATCTTGTCGCATTTGGCCTTGGTGCGGCTGGCAATCATGAATTCAGTGAACACGTCGGCATTCTGCGCGATCTTGAATGCTGCCACGGTGGCGACACCACCGGCGCCTATCATCAATACTTTGCTCATTTGTTATGGTTTTAATGGTAATCGATTGTATGTCTTGAAAAAGATGTTGTGTTCTACAGTTCATCGGCCCGGATACCCAGCGCGCTCATGAGCGAATAGCCCAGGATTTCCTGCCGGAAATTACCACCGGGCATGGGTTGCATGGCGAGCACGGTGACCCGTTTGTCGTCTCCCACCTGACGGAGTGCGTGACGCACGGCATCATAATCGGCCTCGTCGGGCACGATGATGAGCCGTTTCACCTCCTTGGCAGTTGCACAAAGCGCAACCATATCGACAAGCAGCTGCCCGCGCCCCACGATATCCTGTTCGCTGAAGGTGTTGATGACAAACTCTCCCAAATTGTCTGAAAAGGCTTTCCCGTTGAGTTCGTTTTCAAAGCCGTTAGGAGTGAAATAATCCATGTCCTTCTTCGTCTTGCCATGAACGAGGGCCACCTGGGTCTGCTGCTGCCCTTCCCTCACCCCACCGTCGAGTGCCAGGCAGTCGATCCATCTCGCCAGGTCGGCATTGGGGATTCGCCGCCCGAGCATCCGCTCAAAGTTCACGATGAGATCGAAGGTCACCTTGTCCACGAAATCAGCATCCACGACAATCATATTGTCGCAATCTACCGTTGGCATGGTGGAGTTATTGTTCATAGGGACAAAGGTACGATTAAGCGAGCAAAAAACCAAATGAATTTCTGTTTTTTCGAGCGGCAGTACCTTCGACGCAGTCAAAGGTATGCTATAAGCGAGCAAAAAACCAAATGAATTTGTGTTTTTTCGAGCGGTAGTACCTTCGACGCAGTCAAAGGTATGCACTAAGCGAGCAAAAATCCAAACGAATTTGGAATTTTTCGAGCGGTAGTACCTTTTAAAGTGTAGGACGAAACACGGGGCAAAGATTTACGGAAAAAAAACGCCTTTACCTGAACATATTTATAATAATAGTCTTACCTTTGCCCTTGCTTAGCGAAAGTAAGTCATGTATACAGAAAAACAACAAAAATCATTGATATGAATTCCCTGACCATCGCGATTGTTATCGTATTTATCTTCGGCTATCTGTGCATAGCCCTGGAGAGCGTGACGAAAATCAACAAGGCTGCCATCGCCTTGCTGATGTGTGTATTCTGTTGGACATTGTTCATGCTGTCGCCCACGACGTTCTATCCCGACGTAGCAGCTCCGGAAGTAGTGCACAAGGTGGCGGAGGTGATAGAGCACCACTTGGGCGATGCTGGCGGCACCCTCTTCTTCCTGATGGGTGCCATGACCATCGTAGAGATTGTCGACTCCAATGGTGGTTTCAATTTCGTCCGTGATGCCATCAAGACCCGCTCGAAACGCAAGCTGATGTGGCGCATGGCCTTCATGACTTTCTTCCTCTCCGCCATCCTCGACAACCTCACTACCTCGATCGTGATGATCATGGTTCTTCGCAAACTGGTTCAGAACCGTCAGGACCGTCTGATCTACGCTGCCATGGTCGTAATCGCAGCCAACTCCGGAGGTGCCTTCTCGCCTATCGGCGACGTGACCACAATCATGCTGTGGATAAAAGGGGTTATCACCACACAGGGTGTGCTTTCCGAGATATTCATCCCATCGCTGGTGTCGATGCTCGTGCCGGTGTTCATCCTCCAGTACTCGCTGAAAGGGAAGTTCGACAAATCGCAGAACCTTCCTCCCGCAGAAGTGAGTCAGTTCACCCAGCGGCAGCGCGACATCATCTTCTGGCTGGGTGTGGGCGGACTGGTATTCGTGCCTATCTTCAAGACGCTGACCCACTTGCCGCCGTTCATGGGTATCTTGCTGGTACTGGGTTTGCTGTGGACCACCACGGAGATTTTCCACCACAACACCGATGAGGATGATACGATGGCGAAGCGTGTGAGCGACCTGCTCTCACGCATCGACCTCAGCACCATCATGTTCTTCCTCGGCATCCTCATGGCCGTGGCCGTGCTGCAGGAGATTGGCGTACTCACATCGCTCGGACAGTCGCTCGACAAGATGTCGGGAGGTAACCACTACCTCGTCACCGGCATCATCGGCGTGCTCTCCTCGATCGTCGACAACGTGCCACTGGTGGCGGGATGCATGGGCATGTATCCCGTGGCAGAAATGGGCGACATGGCCGTCGACGGCATCTTCTGGCAGTTGCTCGCCTACTGTGCCGGCGTTGGTGGTTCGATGCTCATCATTGGCAGTGCCGCCGGTGTGGTGGTAATGGGCTTGGAGAAGATTACCTTCGGGTGGTACATGAAACGCATCACCTGGATTGTCTTTGTGGGTTATCTGGCCGGCATGTTCTCCTATTGGCTCCTGCGCACCTTTATTTTCTGACCCTCGAGCATGTCGCGCCTTGACTTCGATTTCGTCACCATCCACACACCCACAAACACGAGCAGCACAGCCAAGCCCTGACTCCATTTCACGGCACCGATGCCCATGGCAAGGCTAACAATGACTGCCACCAACGGCTGTACGTAATTGTAGATAGCCACTACCGTAGGGCGCAGCACTTTCTGCGCATTGACGATGAGGATATATCCCACGAAGGTTCCGAAAACCACCACATAAGCCGTTTCCATCCATGTCGTGGCATTCACGGCATCCCACTCTGTCTGTGCCACATGCATTCCTGTAAACGGCCAAACAATGATGGTGGCCCACAAAAACATCCATTTGTTCACGGTGAAGATGGAATATTTCTTGATAAACTTGTTGAAAAGGGAGAGAAACAAGGCGTATGAAAGCTGTGCACCCAGTACGAGAAGATCGCCACGGATGTTGCCCACCTTGGTATCTGAAGCAGAGAGGCTGGTAAGGATTAGCGTCACCGCCCCACAACATCCAATGAACACGCCACCTGCCTTTTTCCATGTGATGGGCTCATGGAGGATGAGGAAAGAGAGAAGCATGGCGAAGATAGGCATCGATGTGGTGACAATGCTTGCATTGACGGGCGAGGTGAGGCTCAGTCCGATGGTGAAACAGCATTGGTTGCACACCAATCCAAAAAGGGCAGCGCCAGCGAAGATGAACTTGTCGCGGGTGGCGACATGCTCTTTCGGAAGGAAAAGCGAGGCGAGCCAGAAGAGCAGCGCACCTCCCGCCACCCTGAACGACACCATAACGACACCATCGAGCCCGTGTGTCATGGCATCTTTCCCTATGGGCGACATCAGTCCCCAGATGGCGCATGCCAGAAACATGCTCATGTGTGCGTAAAGTGGTCGGTTATTGTTATCCATCTTTGTTCTTCTACATTTGATTTGCCCTCACCTTCATTTCAGCCTACAAAAATAGGCAAAAATTCCGATATTGCTGAAAAAATGCGTATTTTTGGCTCTGCCCAATATAGGTTTCGGCTTCTATATATAAATACAACACAGAGGCACAGAGACACAGAGGATAATAAAAACTCTGTATCTCTGTGCCTCTGTGTTGATATTGATATTCGGGGCTTCATTTTGTGTGTTGCCCAATTCGTTACTCCACCTTAGGAATGAAAATATAAATTGCTTTTAATTTTGCATTCCGTTCGGTTTGCACTATATTTGCAGCACTAAATTCGTGAAAAGAAAATGAAGATAGACGCTTCGGTTCCGAAATTCATCCTTGTAGGCATTGCCAACACGCTCTTTGGCACAGCAATCATGTTCGTGCTCTACAACGTATTTCACGTGAGCTACTGGTGGTCGTCGGCAGCCAATTACTTTTTCGGCAGCATCCTGAGCTACGTACTCAACAAGCGTTTTACCTTCGGACACAAAGGACATGTGGTAAAATCAGCCCTGCGGTTCACCCTGAACATCATTGTTTGCTACGTGGTGGCCTATAGCATCGCCAAGCCCCTGATGATGTGGTTGCTGGAAGGTTATGGCAAAACTGTTCAAGAAAACGTGGCCATGGTAGTGGGCACGGTGCTCTTTACCATCCTCAATTATTTCGGCCAGCGTTTCTTCGCCTTTGAGCAGCATTAGGAGAAATGACTTCCCTACATCACAGTTTCACCACCTCCATCACGGTAAGCACCCCGTCTGCCACGCGGAACCTCACGTCGTAGCCATAGAAAGTCATGCCATAGACCCGCTGTGGGTCATCGTGATAGTGGGGACATGGGTCGAGCGCCAACAACTGGCGGAGTGTCGCCACTTGTTCTTCATTCCAAATCGTCCCTACCCCATCCGGCATCGTCACATCGAGCATCCTCCATTCATGGCTATCGACAAATCCGTTCCTTACCCCGACATGGGCATCGGCATATTCCACATAGGGCTTGATGTCGATGATGGGCGTGCCATCAACCAAATCAGCCCCCAAGACATGGATAACCGGACCGAGGCTGTGGTCGTAGACGATGCTCTCGATACGTACGGAGGAAAGGCCTATCGGGTTAGGGCGATAGGGTGAACGGGTGGCGAAGACGCCCATCGAGGTGTTGCCGCCCAGCAATGGCGGACGCACCAAAGGCCGCACATGTTGATGGCTGTTTTCCGAAAATGCCCACAACAGCCAGATATATTCAAACTCCTCCAAGCCACGGATGAAGTCGGCGTTGCGGTATTCGGGCAAGAACACGATTTCGCCCTTCAGCGTTTCCACGATACCACTTTGCCGTGGCACGCCGAATTTCGATGTGACTGGAGAATGGAATGTGGCTATGGCTCTTACTGTCATAGCAGGTAAGTTTCTATAGATGCTATCGTGAGGAAACAAACGATTGTTATCCCCAAGATATATATGGGCATGAAAGCGTGCCTCACTTCAAGGGGTTTCTTTATCCTCGCTATCCATACCAACAAGAAATAGACCAAAAAGGCAAAGAAAATTCCGATTAGCATTCCCACCAACAGGTCGCCAAAGTAATGCACACCGAGGTAAAGCCGTGAATAACACGTGACGACAGCCCAGAGCACAACGGTGCAGGAAATCCACATACGCCGGAATAGCAAGGTCATGAAAATGGCCAGTCCCCAGGAATTGGCTGCATGGGCTGAGGGGAAGCTGTAGTTCCCCCCTCTATAGCCATTCACCACGTGCACCATATCCGAGAGCGGGTTGTCGGGGTTGCTTGGCCTCAGCCTGGCCACCATCGGACGGATGACACTCGCCGTGAACTGGTCGCAGAACGTGATGAGCACCACTACCGCGATGAGCCAGAGCAATGTGGTCTTGAGAGAGTAGTTGCGAATGATGACATACAACAGACTGGCATAGAAATACACCCACACATACTTGTCACTATACAACGGCATGAACACATCCCAGAAAGGGGAATGCCATGAATTGACCTGGAGGAAGAAATCGGTGTCTGCCTCTATCAGGTATTGAAGAAAAGAAACCATTGTAAGTGCCAACATTGTCGTGTTGAAGTTGTCGTGTTGCCTTGGGTGCAAAAGTAATCATTTCGACACTGATAACAAAAAAAACCTGTATTTTTTTCTTGTCGTGGCAAATTATCGGTCTTTTATTTTGCTCAGCACTTGATTTACATTATCTTTGCATTATAACATATAATACTTGAGAAATGTTTGGAATAGGCACACAAGAGATACTGATCATAGCCTTGATTATCCTCTTGCTCTTTGGCGGCAAGAAGATACCCGAGTTGATGCGCGGACTGGGCAAGGGAGTGAAGAGTTTCAAGGAAGGAATGAATGAGAAAGAAGACGCAAAGGAAGAGATAGAATCCCCGAAGAAAGACGAGCCATCCAAAGAATGAGTGCCAAGGAGAAGCCGGAACCGACAGGTACGTTCTGGGACCATCTCGACGAGTTGCGCGGTTGCATCATCAGAATTCTCTGTGTTGTGGCCCTTTTTGCCTTGATGGCCTTTTGTTTCAAGGATTTGCTCTTCAGCGTGGTCCTTGCCCCTCGCAGCAGCGACTTCGTGACTTTCAGGCTGCTTGGTGTGGAGCCTTTCTCCATCAGCCTGATGAACACCGGCCTTACGGAGCAATTCATGATACACATCAGGGTGGCATGTTACGCCGGTCTGCTTGCAGCCATGCCTTATGTCGTCTATCAGCTGTTCGGTTTTGTCTCCCCTGCACTTTACGACAACGAGCGCCACTATGCCGTGAGAGTGGTCTCTGCTTCATACCTGATGTTCATGTTGGGCACGCTGGTCAACTATTTCCTCGTTTTTCCGCTTACGGTAAAATTCCTGGGAACCTACCAGGTAAGCCCGGAGGTGAACAACATGCTCACAATACAGTCGTATACCGACACGCTGGTCTCGATGAACCTGGTGATGGGACTGGTCTTTGAATTGCCGGTGCTGAGCTGGCTGTTGGCTGCCATGGGCATTCTCAAGGCAAGATATATGACCGCATACCGTAAGCATGCCATCGTGGCCATCCTGATTGTCTCCGCCATTATCACGCCTACTACCGATGCCTTCACCCTCTTCGTGGTGGCTCTTCCCATCTGGCTTCTTTACGAGTCGAGCATCTTCATCGTTCGCCTGACAATGAAGGCGAAAAGCCATTGATGTCTCTCAGTCGGTAAGCACCCTTACCGACAATTGCCTACGGTCGAATACAATTCCTTTCTTCTCCACAAAATTGCTCAGCGCCCCATTGTCAGCCAGTTCCTGAGGCGTCCCCGTATCAAGCCGTCCGCCCTCATTCATCAACCAAACAGTATCTGCTATTTGCAGCACGAGTTCAAGGTCGTGCGTCGAGAGGAATATCGTCTTGTCGGCAGTGCGGCTCAGCCTATGAAGCAGTTGCATCATCTCCACCTTGCTGGGATAATCGAGGAAAGCCGTGGGCTCGTCGAGGAAGATTACTGGCGTCTGTTGCGCGAGGGCCTTCGCTATCATGACTTTCTGTCGCTCACCGTCGCTGAGCGTCTGTATCATTCGCATGGCTAAGGGACGAATGCCTACCATGTCGATGGCTTCATCGACGACAGCCTTGTCATCGTCGGAGAGCGTGCCCCAGAATCCCGTGTATGGACTGCGTCCAAGACCTACCATCTCCTCTACCGTCATGTTCTGCACGTCGGGCTTGGCGGTAAGCACGACACCCACCATCCTTGCCAGTTTCTTCTCCTTCAGCGTGGCCAGGTCTTTGCCATGTATATATACCTTGCCATCCAGAGGAGGCTGAAATGCCGACAGGGTGCGCAAGAGCGTCGACTTCCCCACGCCGTTTGGTCCGATGAGGCATGTCATACGGCTACTATCGAGCGAGGCATTGATGCCTGTGGCTACCGTCTTCCGGTTCTTCTTGCTGACATAGCCTATTGTCAGGTTCTCAAGTGTTACGCTTTTCATTTCCTGGGATTTAGGATGCGAATTTACGAATTATTCTCCTAAAAGATGCAACAAGCACAAAAAAAATGGAGGCAGACCGGATTCACATCCACCCTACCTCTAAAAAAATAGTCAAGGGATTATTCAAAGAACTGATTATGCTTGTTTTCATGGGCAAAGATAGACGAAATCAGTAGGCTTGAGAAAGGATTTGCCCTATTCTGCAGGTGGGAAAAGCCTATTGTTTCGGGGGAAATCCCTACCATGGCAGAAATGCCATAAGAAAGAGGGATGACAAGCTCATGGAAAAGGTGCCTACGGAGAAAAAGACGGGGAGGGAGAAAGATACGGGGAGAAAGAAAGAGAGCCGGCACTGTCTTAGGTGCCGGCTCTTTCACATTTCGTTGTCGCCCTTAATCCTCATCGGGGATGACAGGCCTGGGACTCACGGAAGAGGGTGCAGGATTGTCGGCCGGTGGGGTGGTTGTAGTAGCAGGTGCCTGTGGTGTGGCAGGAGCAGTTTCCTGCGGTGCAGGGGTCGTTGCCGGAGTGGCTGGAGCCGTCTCTGTCGTGGCAGGAATATCAGTACCGGCATTTTGCGAGGACGCATTGGCCGTAGCGGTTTCCTGACGGCTCTGCTCGGGCTCAGGTTTCTTCTGTTCCTCGGTCTTCTGCGCCTCGGGAAGTTTGAACAGATCATCGTTGGTCTTGGCCTTCTTGTTCTCGTTGCGCATGATGTTGATAGTATCCTTCTTCACGGTGTCCTTGCGTGTCTCCACGACCTCTGCCTCTTCTTCTTTGGACGTGAACTGGTTCTTCGACCAGAAATAGAGTCCTACGGCAAGAGCCACCAATAGCAATGCCGTAACAGGCACAATGGGGAAACTGCCCTTCTTCTGGCCTGCCTCACTGTCTACATTGTCAGTCAGCGGAGCTGTCTTCGGCTCTGCCTTCTCTACCGGCTGCTGGGTCTGAGGCTTAGGTTTGGGTTGGGGTGCCGGTTTAGGTTGAGGCTTTGGCTGGGGTTTCGGAGCAGGTTGAGGCTGGGCTTGGGGCAGAGGCTTTGGGGTCGGGGCAACAACCACTGGTATAGGTTGCGTAGCCTCATCCACATGTTCATCGATAGCCTCTGCCATGACACCACTCACGCGCACCAGACTCACCGTATGGTCTTCCTTGGCCTCACCCATCATTTGCATGATTTTCCGCAATTTTGCCTCATCATTGATGGCTTCATTGAGCACGTCGAATACTTGCTGTTCTCCGATGCTGGCATGCGCTCCCTTGGTTAGCAGGACAAAATAGTCGCCATACTTCACATTGGTGAGGTTCTTACAAGTAGGTTCGATGGGCTGTGTCATGTCAGCAGTGGCAGCCTTGAAGTCGTCGCGTGACTTATATAATAATGTATGCGATTTGGGACGATAATGGTAGACGCGACAGTTGCCCACATGTGCAGCCATTACCCCTTGTCGGTGGAAATAGAGCATGGCAAACATCACTCCGCCACCATCCGGACAGTCCTGTGCCAGACGCTTGTATGCATCGAGCAACGTGAGTTGCAGCAAATCAGCCGTCATCGGCTCATCACTACACGTGTTCTGGAACAAAAAATCGGGTATCGAACGACACAGCGACGCACTGGCCACATCGCCTTTTCCTTGTCCGCCCATGCCATCCGCCACAAGGAAGAGCCTATCGTGGATGGTTCCAGAGCCGGCTTCCGGGAAGATACCGTCTTCCAAGGCCTTGTCCTTGCCAGGCAGGCAAAACGACTGGGGTTTTAAAATCTCAAATTTCATCTCTCAAATTAAATCATTTGGTGAAATCAGCATACACAACCATCATACCGTATCCTGCAAGAAAACATCATCCTGCCAGATTACCCATACAGCATGTACCTGACTGTTTGTATGGGGACAAAATTATTAAAAAAAATGATTAATTCAAAAAAAAACACCAAAACATTTGGCGTGCATGAAGATATCTTGATAGACATCAGTACCACGCCATATCTCACAAACACCACAAGGAAAAGATACTATGCCATAGCCACAGGGGGGAAGGCCATGATGGCCTTCCCCCTGTGGCTATTGTCGTCTTCGTTTACGGGACAGACAGCGCGGAGCTTCCACGTCCCGTTTTCTCAGATAATCTGCACAAACTTAAACAAATAATACAGTATGCCTCCCAACACGACATAAACAATCACTCCCAATACGATAGCGATGAGCCATGACAGGAAGCCATTCAAGCCTTTCTCGCTGAAAGGTTTGGTAAGGAACTCACAGCAATTGAGTCCGGCAATCCACAGCAACGGAAAGGAAATCAGGAATGCCAATCCCACCAACAGCCAGTCATGGCATCCCATAAACAATCTTACGGCCAGAGGAACTGCCACCAATGCTGCCAACACTAAGCAGATTGCGCCCAATTTGTCAAATGCATCCATTTTTAATTATCTAACAAGGAAACAATGTCCGGCAAGCCGTGGCATACGGCTTGCCGGATGAAATGTTAATTACTCTTCAACTGCGGCCTGTGCTGCTGCCAGACGTGCGATAGGCACACGGAACGGCGAGCAAGAAGCGTAGTTCATGCCAATCTTTGCACAGAACTTCACCGAATTGGGCTCTCCGCCATGCTCACCACAGATACCACAACGCAGCTCAGGACGTACGGCACGGCCCTCACGGACGGCATACTTGATGAGCTTGCCTACACCGTTCTGGTCGAGGACCTGGAACGGGTCGACTTTCAGAATCTTCTTGTCAAGATATACTGGCAAGAACGAAGCGATATCATCGCGGCTGTAACCGAAGGTCATCTGTGTCAGGTCGTTCGTACCGAATGAGAAGTACTGGGCCTCTGTAGCGATACGGTCGGCTGTCAGGGCTGCACGCGGAATCTCAATCATCGTACCGATTTCGAACTCCACCTCTACGCCCTCGGCGGCAAACACTTCCTTGGCTGCGTACTGGATAACTTCCTTCTGCTGCTTCAGCTCATAGAGCGTACCAATCAGCGGAACCATGATTTCAGGCATCGGGTTCTTGCCCTCCTTCTTCAACTCACAGGCAGCAGAAAGGATGGCGCGTGTCTGCATAGCGGTAATCTCCGGGAAGGTGATACCCAAACGGCATCCACGATGGCCCAGCATCGGGTTGTTCTCTGCCAATGAAGCCACACGGCGCTGGATGGTCTCAAGCGACACACCCATCTCTCTTGCCATGGTCTCCTGACCTGCCAGGTCGTGGGGTACAAACTCATGGAGAGGAGGATCGAGCAGACGGATATTCACTGGCAGACCGTCCATAGCCTCGAGGATACCCTTGAAGTCGGCCTTCTGATAAGGCAACAACTTGGCAAGAGCTTTCTCACGGCCAGAAACGCTATCGGAGAGAATCATCTCACGCATGGCAACGATCTTCTTGTCGTCGAAGAACATGTGCTCTGTACGTGTAAGACCGATACCCTTGGCACCGAAGTTGCGGGCCACCTGGGCATCATGTGGGGTGTCGGCGTTGGTGCGCACCTGCAGTTTCGTATACTTGTCGCAGAGGTCCATCAGCTCCTTGAAGTCACCGCTCAGTTCTGCAGCCTTGGTAGGCACCTCACCGGCATAGACCTGTCCTGTTGAACCGTTCAGGGAGATGTAGTCGCCCTCCTTGTATACGACACCGTCAATCTCCACTGTCTTGTCCTTGTAGCTGACGTTCAGCGAACCTACACCCGAAACGCAGCACTTACCCATACCACGAGCCACCACGGCAGCGTGAGAGGTCATACCGCCACGTGCAGTGAGGATACCCTCGGCTGCCGACATACCGGCGAGGTCCTCGGGAGAAGTCTCGATACGTACGAGCACCACCTTATGACCGTCGCTGTGCCAAGCCTGAGCGTCGTCGGCATGGAACACAATCTGTCCACATGCAGCACCCGGAGAAGCGGGAAGACCCTGGGCAATCACCTTGGCCTGTGTCAATGCCTTCTTGTCGAAGATGGGGTGCAGCAATTCATCAAGTTTCTGAGGCTCGCAACGCTGAATGGCGGTCTTCTCGTCGATCTTACCCTCGTGGAGCAAGTCGATGGCAATCTTCACCATGGCAGCACCGGTGCGCTTGCCGTTACGTGTCTGGAGGAACCAGAGTTTGCCTTCCTGAACGGTGAACTCCATATCCTGCATGTCGCGGTAGTGCTCCTCGAGCTTGTTCTGAATGCCATCGAGTTCCTTGTAAATCTCGGGCATGGCCTCTTCCATGGAAGGATATTTGGCGGCGCGCTCCTCCTCGGAGATACCGGCACGCTCTGCCCAGCGCTGGGAACCCACCTTGGTGATCTGCTGCGGTGTGCGGATACCTGCCACCACGTCTTCACCCTGTGCGTTGACGAGATATTCACCATTGAAGATGTTTTCGCCATTGGCAGCGTCACGGCTGAAGCACACACCAGTAGCAGAGGTGTCGCCCATGTTGCCGAATACCATTGCCATCACCGACACGGCAGTACCCCACTCGTCGGGAATGCCTTCCATCTTGCGGTAGAGGATGGCACGCTCATTCATCCAGCTGCGGAACACGGCGCAAATGGCACCCCAGAGCTGCTCGATGGGATCGTCGGGGAAGTCTTTCCCTGTGCGCTCCTTGATGGCCGTCTTGAAGAGCGCCACCAGTTTCTTGAGTTCTTCAACAGAAAGGTCCTTGTCGAGTTTGATGCCACGCTCTTCCTTCACTTTCTCGATGATTTCCTCGAACGGATCGATATCTTCCTTGTTCACCGGCTTCATCTCAAGCACCACGTCGCCGTACATCTGCACGAAGCGGCGATAGGAGTCGTAGACGAAGTGAGGATTGTTGGTCTTGCGCACCATGCCCTCTGCTACCTCGTCGTTGAGACCAAGGTTGAGGATGGTGTCCATCATACCCGGCATGGAGGCACGGGCACCCGAGCGCACACTTACCAGCAGTGGGTTCTCGGCATCGCCGAACTTCGAGTTCATCAGTTCCTCGATATGTTTCACTGCGAGGGTCACGTCGGCATCGAGGATTTCCTTGATTTTCTCCTGACCTACTTCATAATACTCGTTGCAGCAGTCGGTAGTGATGGTGAATCCCGGAGGCACGGGTACACCGATCAGATTCATCTCTGCAAGGTTGGCACCTTTGCCACCCAACTGCTCACGCATTTTAGCATTACCCTCAGCTTTTCCGTTGCCGAAGGTATAAACTCTTTTCTGTTCGCTCATAATTGATTTATGGTTTCTAAAATAAAAATGTGTCTTTGTGATGCAAATATACTGCAAAATCATGTAACGGCAAAACTTTTCGGTTTTTTTTTGCAATCTATCATCTACATTTGCATTTATTTGATTTCTGCCAAATCGGAAAGGACTCTGTCCGACAACAGGACAGAAAAGAAGAATAATTCAAAATATCTGATAAAACATCATGTGAATATTTTGTTTTTCAGTATTTTTCTGCTATCTTTGCAAAAACTCTTCCGATGAGAGTAACCCGATGATTTGTGGCGGGACACCCCATCATTCCCATCAACCCTGTTGAAACCAACTGATTATGGCAAGGAACAAGAAACCTTTACCACTATACGAGAACATAGAGATAGAATCGTGCGCCGCCGAAGGGAAATGCATCGCCCACGTTGACGAGAAAGTCGTTTTCGTGCCCTTCGTGGTGCCTGGCGACGTGGTCGACATACAGGTCAGGAAGAAGCGGAAGAGCTATTGCGAGGGAGAGGCTACCCGATTGGTAAAGCCCAGCGCTTTGCGAATTCCCCCGACATGCCGTCATTTCGGTGTCTGCGGGGGCTGCAAGTGGCAGATTCTCCCCTACCCCGAACAGTTGAAGATGAAGCAGCGCCAGGTGTTCGACCAGCTTACCCGCATCGGTAAGGTAGAGTTGCCCGAACTCCGTACAATCCTCGGTTCGGCGAAGACCACCGGCTACCGCAACAAGATGGAGTTTGAGTGTTGCAACAAGCGCTGGCTTACACGTGACGAGATTGCCAGCGGAACCGAATTCAGCAACATGAACGCCATCGGACTCCACATTACAGGAGCCTTCGACAAGGTGTTGCCCATTGAAGAATGCGTGCTGATGGACGGTTTGCACAACGGCATCCGCAACGCCATCCGCGACTATGCCGACGCCCATCACATCGCCTATTTCGACATCCGCCAGCAGAAAGGCCTGCTCCGCGACATCATGATACGAAACTCGAATACAGGAGAGTGGATGGTGCTCGTACAGTTCCACTTCGAGACCGAAGACGACCGTTCCACGGCCAAAGCCCTGCTCACCCACATCGCGGAGCAGTTCCCGCAAATCACGTCATTGCTTTATGTCGACAACCAAAAGTGCAATGACACCTTCGGCGACCTGGAGGTAGTGACTTTCAAGGGCAACGACCATATCTACGAGACCATGGAGGAGCTGAGGTTCAAGGTTGGGCCTAAGAGTTTCTACCAGACCAATACCGACCAGGCCCACGTGCTCTATTCCGTTGCCCGGGAGTTTGCCGCCCTCACGGGCGACGAACTGGTGTATGACCTCTATACCGGCACGGGCACGATAGCCAATTTCCTGGCCCGCCAAGCCCGCAAGGTCATCGGCATCGAGTATGTGCCCGAGGCCATCGACGACGCCAGGGTGAACTCGCAGGAAAACGGCATTACCAACACCCTTTTCTTTGCCGGCGACATGAAAGACATCCTCACCGATGCGTTCATCGCCACCCATGGACGGCCTGACGTGCTCATCACCGACCCTCCCCGCGCCGGCATGCATCCCGACGTGGTGCAGACCATCCTCCGCGCCCATCCACGCCGCATCGTATACGTGAGTTGCAACCCTGCCACCCAGGCCCGCGACCTGGCCGACCTCGACCTGGCCTATCGTGTGGAAGCCGTGCAGCCTGTCGACATGTTCCCCCACACGCCACACGTGGAGAACGTGGTACTGCTGGTAGCCCGCGAATAGGATCAATCCCTCGCCCCATTACTCATTACATAATCATCCTCAAAACCCCATTACTATGAAAAAGAAAATTTTGATTACCCTTGTGCTGGCACTGACTGTCATCGGGGCCAACGCACAAGAGCAACCCAAGAAATGGTACGACAACATCAAGTTCAGCGGCTACGGCATGCTGCAGTATCAATGGCAAGACCCCTACAAGGTCGTCACCGACGAAGCTGGCAACAAGAAAGAAGAGTCAGACGAAAGCAACTCTTTCAAACTCAGACTGTTGCGTATGATTCTTGACGGAAAGATCGGGGAATTCGACTGGCGCGCGCAAATCCAAGGCACCAACGCCAAAGGACCAGGCGAGCCCACTGTACAACTTGTAGACCTCTATGCCGAATGGGTGAAACACCCGGAATTCAAGGTACGCGTCGGCCAGTTCAAGCGGGCATTCACCTTCGAGAACCCCACACACCCAATCACACAGGGGTGGCGCGGATATGCCGACGTCATCAACAACCTCTCTGGCTTTGGCGACCGTGTTGGTGAGAAGTCAAGTGGCGGACGCGACATCGGTATACAAGTCAGTGGTGACGTGCTGCCCAACAGCAACGGACGCAAACTGCTCCACTACCAAGTGGGCGTGTACAATGGCGAGGGCGTCAACACAGCCGACAAGGACAACCGCAAGGATATCATCGGCGGCCTTTGGGTAATGCCAGTCAAGGGCTTGCGCATCGGTGCCTTTGGATGGACAGGTAGCCATGGTAAGATGCAGACCATCAACGGAGAGGAAAGCGTACCACTCAACCGCTACTGCTTTTCGGCAGAGTACGACAAGAACGAGGTTACTGTGCGCGCTGAGTACCTGCACTCTCAGGGATGGGGCTCAGGCAAGGTCGGCAGCAATGTCATCAACTACGCCTTGGGCGACAAGGCAGACGGTTGGTATCTCTTCGGCATCGTGCCCGTAATCAAGTCAAAGCTGCATGCCAAAGCCCGCTATCAGACCTACCGCGTCAAGAAGGAGTGGGATACCGCCAAGACATCCTATGAGGCTGGTTTGAACTACTTCTTCACAAAGAACCTACAGCTGAACGTCGAATACGCCCGTGTGAACGACAAGTCGAAAGGACTCTCACCCGACAATCGCAGCTACAACTTGTTCGACGTAGAACTCGACTTCCGATTCTAACCCGTTTTTTTGACAACGGATTTCATCATCCATACGACGAGGGGCACCTGGTGTCCCTCGTTTGTATATAATGGGCAAAAACACACTTGTTAACATTAATTATCATTGCGGAGCGTATTTTTTAGTTAAATATTCGTAATTTTGTGTGCTGATATCAGAATTCACCATTATCTAATCATCAATGAATATTCCATTAGTATTTTGGCTGGTCCCGATTGCATCGGTGTGCGCATTGGGAATGGCTTGGTTCTTCTTCAAACAAATGATGAAAGAAGAAGAAGGCACACCAAGAATGAAAGAAATCGCTGAATACGTGAGAAATGGCGCGATGGCTTACCTGAAGCAGCAATACCGCGTGGTGCTCATCGTGTTTATCGTGCTCGCCATCATCTTCGCCTTCATGGCCTATGTGCTGCACTGGCAGAACCCATGGGTGCCGTTTGCTTTCCTCACAGGCGGTTTCTTCAGTGGTCTGGCAGGATTCTTTGGCATGAAGACAGCCACCTATGCTTCTGCCCGCACGGCCAACGCCGCCCGTCAGAGCATGGACGCAGGCCTGAAGATAGCGTTCCGTTCCGGAGCCGTGATGGGACTTACCGTCGTAGGCCTTGGCCTGCTCGACATCGCTATCTGGTTCCTGGTGCTCAACTACTTCTACCAAGGCGACAATCTGGCCCTGATCACCATCACCACCACTATGCTGACCTTCGGTATGGGTGCCTCTACCCAGGCATTGTTTGCCCGTGTGGGAGGTGGCATATACACCAAGGCTGCTGACGTGGGCGCCGACATCGTGGGAAAGGTTGAGGCCGACATTCCCGAGGACGACCCGCGCAATCCCGCCACCATCGCCGACAACGTGGGCGACAGCGTGGGCGACGTAGCTGGCATGGGTGCCGACCTCTACGAGAGCTATTGCGGCAGTATCCTGAGTACAGCGGCCCTGGGTGCCGTGGCTTTCGCCATGGTTCCCGACATGCAATTAAGGGCTGTGATTGCCCCGATGCTGATTGCTGCCGTAGGCGTGTTCCTCAGTATCTTTGGCATCTATCTTGTCAGGACCAAGGAGGGTGCAACGATGAAGAACTTGCTTCATTCCCTCTCTCTGGGCACCAACGTTTCCGCCATTCTCATAGCCATAGCCACCTTTATCATCCTCTATCTGCTTCAGATTGACAACTGGCTCGGTCTGTCGTTCTCGGTTATCTCGGGACTGGCAGCAGGCGTGATTATCGGCCAGGCCACAGAATATTTCACCTCACATTCCTACAAACCCACCCAAAGAATCTCTGAGGCAGGCCAAACAGGTTCTGCCACCGTGATTATCAAGGGTATCGGTACGGGTATGATATCCACTTGTATTCCTGTGCTCACCATTGGCGTGGCCATCATCATGAGTTACCTCTGTGCCAATGGCTTCGACCTGTCGATGAGCTCAAGCAGCCTGTCGCATGGTCTTTATGGTATAGGTATCGCTGCCGTGGGCATGCTGTCTACGCTGGGCATCACGCTGGCTACCGACGCCTACGGACCTATTGCCGACAATGCCGGAGGAAATGCCGAGATGAGCGAACTGGGCGAGGAAGTGCGTCACCGCACCGATGCCCTCGATGCCCTGGGCAACACCACTGCAGCCACCGGAAAGGGCTTTGCCATCGGTTCTGCCGCCCTGACAGCCCTCGCACTGCTTGCCTCCTATATCGAGGAAGTGAAAATCGCCATGGAGCGTTCAGAGATTACGCTGACCAACCTCAAGGGTGAAATCATCACGGCAGCCAATGCCACGATACCCGACTTCATGAACTTTTTCCAGGTGAACCTGATGAACCCGAGAGTGCTGGTGGGTGCCTTCATCGGTGCCATGGCCGCATTCCTCTTCTGTGGTCTTACGATGGAAGCTGTGGGCCGTGCCGCCCAGAAGATGGTAGAGGAAGTACGCCGCCAGTTCAAGGAGATTGCAGGCATTCTCGAAGGAACGGGCACTCCCGACTACAAACGTTGTGTAGAGATATCCACCCGTGCTGCCCAGCATGAGATGATTTTCCCGTCACTTCTCGCCATTGCCATCCCCATTGTTGTAGGTGTGTTGCTTGGCGTGGCAGGTGTACTCGGCCTGTTGGTCGGTGGCCTGTCCTGCGGCTTTACCCTGGCGGTGTTCATGGCTAATGCCGGAGGTGCATGGGACAATGCCAAGAAGATGGTCGAGGAAGGCAACTTCGGCGGAAAGGGTTCCTTTGCCCATAAGGCAACCATTGTGGGCGACACCGTGGGCGACCCGTTCAAGGACACTTCTGGCCCGAGCCTCAACATCCTCATCAAGCTGATGTCGATGGTGAGCATCGTCATGGCTGGTCTTACCATAGCATTCATGTAATCGCACGCTTTGTTTCCCTGAAAAAGGCCGGAGTCCGTCCTTTTTCAGGGAAACTTATGCCAAGAGCCCCTTTTTTAACAATAATTAGGAGTCAATGTTGTCCGCTGTACTGAAAGATTTGTAATTTTGCAGCCACGCTCCGGTTTCCTATTCCGGAGAAATGCATTATTAACTAAAGACAAAGGGACGAATCTTAGTCCGAAGTAATCATATCCAAACAACATGAGCAGTTCTGACGAGAGTAAGAGCAGCAGCTCTTCGAGCCACCACCATCACCATCATCATTCGAGCAGTAGCAGCAAGAAGAGAAAGCACCACCATTCAGACGACTCTGAGCGTTTCAAGAAGCATGGCCTTTCCTCTATCCGTCGCCGCAAGCTGGCTGCGAAGATAACCTATTGGACCATGGTGGCCTTAGCAGTGGGTGTGGTATTGTTGTATATCTACGTGTATATGAACACATAGTTTTTTAGGAATACCTTAACCCAAGACAGCGGCAGTCCTCGCAAGGACTGCCGCTGTCTTTTTATGTCTGTGTGGGGAGTTCCCCCACTGGTTGCCCATCATTTTTTGGTCACCCTGAACCAGTCGGCCTCCACCCATCCCCGGTCAGTGTTTCCATCGGGTTCCACGCTCACGAGTCCGATTTTAGCCCCTATCCATTTCCCTTCTCTCATCTTGAACTCCTCACCGGCAGCCTTGTATTTCTTTCCGTCGAGGCTATAGAAGAACCTGCACTTCCCGTTGGCCACCACCATACGCAGGAAGATATCGAGATGGATGCCGGGCTTGTAGTCGATGACGTCTCTCGCTGTAGGACTGAGTGTTGCGATGGTCGTGGCGGTTTCGGGTTTGTTCCTGTCGGCAGCATGGCAGACAAGTTGTTGCAGCACGAACTCATCGCCCATCCTTTTTGCCACCAGTGCCGAATAGTCGAGCCCCATCATGATGAGTCCGCCCATTTGGTTGTCAGCCTTCGACGTGAGCCGAATTTTCGTCGTGGCTGTGAAATTATTGGCAGGTGTCTTCTGCAGGAACATATTGGGCACGTCGAAGAGGTTCACCGCATCGGCCTTGTGCTTATGGTTGTAGATGCGATAGGTACCAAAAGCCGTGGGCATGCCGAACACTTGCTGGTAGTTGGCCTGCCACTGCCATTGCAATCCTGTTGTCGGAGTCGAGAATTCATCACTCTCCACGGGATTTACGGTCTTCCACCCCACCTTGGCCTTGGGCTTGCGGTAGGTAGACACCGGCTCACCACAATAGTCACCGTCGTTATCCACACCCATCACGGGCCAGTTGTCACGCCATGTCACGGGCTGTAGGTGCACCACACGACCGTAGCACTCCTTGTCCTGGAAATGCAGGAACCAGTCCTCTTCCATGGCAGTGTGCACCCACGCTCCCTGATGTGGCCCGTTGACAGCGGTGTTCCCTTGTGCCAGTACTTTCTTCACCTCATAGGGACCATAAGGTGTCTTGGCGCGCATGGCGAGTTGGAATCCCGTGGGCACGCCTCCCGCCGGACACATAATCCAATACCACCCATCCCGCTTGTAGAATTTCGGTCCTTCACAAGTGCGGTTCTCCGTGCCGTTGCCATCGAAAACGACGACGGGTCCGGTGACAGGTCTTGTGCCCTCAGCATTGAGTTCACGCACGGTAATCACCGAAGCGAACCTCGCCCGGCTGTTGGCCCATCCGTTCACCAGATAGCACCGGCCGTCATCATCCCATAGCGGACAAGTGTCTATCATGCCCTTTCCCGGGATGACGCAGAGCGGCTCCGTCCACTCCCCCGCCGGGTCGGTTGCCTTCACCATGAACACGCCGTAGTCGGGGTCACCCCAGTAGATGTAGAACTCGCCGTTGTGGTATCTGATGCTCGGGGCCCAGACACCATTGCCATGGCTTGGGGTGTCGAACACCTCCCTGGGTTGAAGTTCTTTCAAGGCATGGCCGATGATTTCCCAGTTCACCAGGTCTCTGGAATGGAGTATGGGGAGCCCGGGTATACACTGGAACGAACTGGCGGTAAGATAATAGTCGTCGCCCACGACACACACGTCGGGGTCGCTGTAGTCGGCATTGATGACGGGGTTGGTGTAAGTACCGTCGCCATTGTCGGGCGCCCACACCTCCGACCGGTAGTTTTGCTGTGCCTGTACCACCCCCGGCAAGAACAACATCCAGACAAGGAATAGTTTTTTCATCTTTGTTTCAGTTTATGATGTTTCCAAAAGTAGTTGATATCTTCCGTTCTCGAAGGCCACACGCATCACACGGTATTGACGTCCCGTCTTCCGTGCCATTTCAAGAGCCACATGTCCCATGGTACGGCGCAGGTTCACCTCCACACAGGGATGGAGCGCAAAGCCCTGCCCGTGGCGCACCACCATCATGTCGACACCGAAAGGACCTTCGTAGCAACCGTTGCACCAGCGCCCCACTTCTTTCTCCACCACCTCCTTCACACGGTGGAGCATCGTCAGGTCAAGGAAGCGCGCCAACATCTGCTCTTTTTCTTCCTCGTCGGCCAAGAGGTTACCCACATAAGCAGCATTGACGGTATGGAAGAGCGAGAGTCCACGGTATCGGGCGCCTCCCTTCCCGTCGGCCGTGAATTCCATGGCGAAATCCATCTCTTTCTCAAAACAAGGCTCCACAATGATACAGCCTTGTCTGGATATGACATTCCGCACGAACCCCATGAGGTTCGACGACGGCCATTCGTCGACAAAACGCACGCCCCTGCCACTGCTGCTCCATGGTGCCTTCAACACCACATGCCCGTATTTTCCGACAAACCGTCCCAGGTCGTCAATATGGGTCACGGCCTCACGCTCGCCCACCATCCCGTCGGCTTCTGCCACGAGTGCACGCAACAGTGGGATGGAAGTGGCGCGGTGCGACAATGTCCTCAGCCTGTCTATCTGCCCGCACGAGGGCAGGCAAGTCTCAGGAAAGCCCGCCTTGAGCAGCTGTCGCCTCAATGCGAGGTTCCATCCCCAGGGCTTTACCTCGATGTGGCCTGCATTCTCCCACACCTTTGCTTTCCTGTCTCTCATCGACACATATTCCACATCGGCGAGCCATGGTCGCAACGGCAGTGCCATCTCCCGGGCCATGACTGGGTCGTCGGCCATCACCACGTCGCCCTCTTCTGCCCATATGGCAGGAAGGAAAGCCAGGTCGGCACGCATGCCCCGCCCCGCAGCCGGGGGAGTGAAACACTCTTTCCCAAAGGCAAGGGCAAGGTCGTGGTCGGGATTGAACACATGTACCACCATGCGCCCATCTTCCCCATCGGGTAGCCTGTGATGTTCCAAAACGTGTGGTACTGACAGTTTTGCTGCAAAAATAGCAAAAAAAAATATAAATTGCAAACTACACTTTGCAAATACCAAGAAAAATGATTACCTTTGCAACCTATTTGTACGATCAGCGCTTTTTTGCACATCTATTTATCAAAGGACAAACTATGGATGCCTTTTTCCGTACGCACACATATCTAGTTGAGCACACTTGTGCTCCCGTGCGCCGTGGCTTGATGGACGAGATAGACTGGAACGACCGTCTCATCGGCATCAAGGGCACCCGTGGTGTGGGCAAGACCACTTTCCTGCTGCAGTATGCGAAAGAGAATTTCGACGTCCGCGATAGGCAGTGCCTATATGTCAACCTCAACAACTTCTTCTTCCAGAAATATGGCATCGAGGAGTTTGCTGCCCAGTTCTACGAACAAGGCGGCAAGGTGCTCCTCATCGACCAGGTGTTCAAGCAGCACAACTGGAGCGAGAGCCTCCGCAAGTGCTACGACCGTTTTCCCGACCTGAAAATCGTGTTCACGGGCTCGAGCGTGATGCGCCTGAAGGAAGAGAACCCTGAACTCAACGGCATCGTACACAGCTATAACCTTCGTGGATTCTCCTTCAGGGAGTTCCTCAACCTGAAGACAGGCAATGACTTCAAGGCATATACCCTTGACGAAATCCTTGCCGACCACGAGCACATCATCAAACAAATATTGCCGAAGGTGCGCCCCCAGGAGTATTTCCAGGACTATGTGCACCATGGCTTCTACCCATTTTTCCAGGAGCACCGCAATTATTCCGAGAATCTGCTGAAGACGATGAACATGATGACCGAGGTAGACATCCTCCTCATCAAGCAGATAGAGTTGAAGTATCTCACGAAAATCAAGCGTCTGTTCTATGAACTGGCCGTTGACGGTCCGAAAGCCCCCAACATCAGTCAGCTCGCCATCGACATCGAGACGAGTCGAGCCACGGTGATGAACTACATCAAGTACCTTACCGATGCCCGCCTAATCAATATGATTTACCCCGTCGGCCAGTCGTTCCCGAAGAAGCCCACGAAAGTGATGCTCCACAACTCCAACCTGCTTTATGCCATCTATCCGAGCAAGGTGGAAATCCAGGACGTCATGGAGGCTTTCTTCGTCAATTCCCTCTGGAAAGACCACAAGGTGAACCAGTCGGGCAAGGAGAAGCACTACCTCATCGACGGCAAACTGAAGTTCCATGTGTGCGACGCTACCCGTCCAAGCAGGCAGAAGCCCCGTCCCGATGCCATCTACGCCCGTTACAACACCGAGGTGGGCAAGGACAACCAGATTCCACTGTGGTTGCTGGGGTTCCTCTATTGAGTTCTTTAGATAATCAATATATTCATAAACGTTACATAACCAATTAACACTTAACTTTCAACAATGGCAAAGGAAAAGAAATTTATCACTTGTGATGGTAATGAGGCCGCTGCGCATATCAGCTATATGTTCAGCGAAGTAGCCGCCATTTATCCCATCACCCCGTCATCACCCATGGCGGAGCATGTTGACGAGTGGGCCGCACGCGGCCGCAAGAACCTCTGGGGTCAGACTGTAGCCGTGCAGGAGATGCAGTCTGAGGCAGGTGCCGCAGGTGCCGTTCATGGCTCACTGCAGGCAGGTGCCCTCACCACTACTTTCACCGCCTCACAGGGTCTGTTGCTCATGATTCCCAACATGTACAAGATTGCCGGTGAGTTGCTGCCTTGCGTGTTCGACGTGTCTGCCCGTACACTGGCATCCCACTCGCTGTGTATCTTTGGCGACCACCAAGACGTGATGGCTTGCCGCCAGACCGGTTTTGCCATGCTCTGCGAGGGTAGCGTTCAGGAGGTGATGGACCTCACCGCCGTAGCCCACCTGGCTTCACTGAAGACCTGTGTGCCGTTCATCAACTTCTTCGACGGTTTCCGCACCTCTCACGAGTACCACAAGATTGAGCGTCTCGACAACGAGGACATCCTCCCGTTGGTCGACGAGGCCGACATCAAGCGTTTCCGCGACCGTGCCCTCACTCCCGAGCGCCCCGTTACCCGCGGTACTGCCGAGAACCCCGAGACATTCTTCACTCACCGCGAGGCATGCAACAGCTATTATGACAGCGTGCCCGAGATCGTAGAGGAATATCTTGCCAAGATCAGCGAGATTACCGGCCGTGAGTATCACCTCTTCTCCTACTATGGTGCCGAGGATGCCGACCGCATGATCATCCTCATGGGCTCTGCCACTGATGCTGCCCGCGAGGCCATCGACCACCTGAATGCCAACGGCGAGAAAGTGGGTATGATCAGCGTACACCTCTATCGTCCGTTCTCCATCAAGCACCTGCTGGCAGCAGTGCCCAAGACGGTGAAGAAGATTGCCGTGCTCGACCGCACGAAGGAGCCGGGCGCCGAGGGCGAACCGCTCTACATCGACGTGAAGTCGGCATTCTATGAAGTGGAGGACCGTCCGCTCATCGTTGGCGGCCGCTATGGTCTTGGTTCACACGACACCACTCCTGCACAGATCATCTCCGTATTCAACAACCTCGCCATGCCCGAGCCGAAGAACCACTTCACTATCGGCATCGTCGACGACGTTACCTTCACCTCGCTGCCTGTCGTTCCCGAGCTGGCTCTCGGCGGCAAGAGCATGTACCAGGCCAAGTTCTACGGACTGGGTGCCGACGGTACGGTGGGTGCCAACAAGAACTCAGTGAAGATCATCGGCGACAACACCGACAAGTACTGCCAGGCCTACTTCAGCTACGACTCGAAGAAGTCGGGCGGCTTTACCTGCTCTCACCTGCGTTTCGGCGACGAGCCCATCCGCTCTACCTATCTGGTGACCACGCCCAACTTTGTGGCATGCCACGTACAGGCTTACCTGCACATGTACGACGTGACCCGTGGCCTGCAGAAGAACGGCACATTCCTGCTCAACACCATCTTCGAGGGTGAGGAACTGGCACGCTTCATGCCCAACAAGGTGAAGCGCTATTTCGCCGAGAACAACATCACCGTCTATACCATCAATGCCACGAAGATTGCCCAGGAGATTGGTCTCGGCAACCGCACGAACACCATCCTGCAGTCGGCATTCTTCCGCATCACCCAGGTGATTCCCGAAGACCTCGCCGTGGAGCAGATGAAGAAATTCATCGTGAAGTCGTATGGCTCGAAAGGCCAGGACATCATCGACAAGAACTACGCTGCAGTAGACCGTGGCGGTGAGTACAAGAAGTTCGACATCGACCCCGCATGGGCCAACCTGCCCGACGATCCCGAGAAGGTGGACGATGCACCCGCATTCGTGAAGGAGGTCGTACGTCCCATCAACGCCCAGGCCGGCGACCTGCTGCCTGTCAGCGCTTTCGTCAACCACGGCACTACCGACGGTTCATGGGAAGTGGGCACCGCTGCCTACGAGAAACGTGGTGTGGAGGCTTTCGTTCCTGTATGGAACCTCGACAACTGTATCCAGTGTAACCAGTGTGCATACATCTGTCCTCACGCTGCCATCCGTCCGTTCGTGCTCGATGAAAACGAGATTGGAGGTTTTGCCGGCAAGACGATAGAGATGAAGGCCCCGAAGAACATGAAGGGCATGAACTTCGTCATCCAGGTTTCCGTGCTCGACTGTCTGGGATGCGGCAACTGTGCCGACATCTGCCCGGGCAACCCGAAACTGGGCAAGGCCCTCACGATGGCTCCGTTCAACCCCGATGCCGAGGCCATGAAGCAGGAAGCCAAGAACTGGGAATACTGCGTGAAGAACGTGAAGTCGAAGCAAGACCTCGTCGACATCAAGTCGAACGTGAAGAACTCGCAGTTCGCACAGCCACTGTTCGAGTTCTCGGGAGCCTGCGCCGGTTGCGGTGAGACACCGTATGTGAAACTCATCAGCCAACTCTTCGGCGACCGCCAGATGATTGCCAATGCCACAGGATGTTCCAGCATCTACTCCGCTTCCATCCCGTCGACACCTTACACGAAGAACGAGAAAGGCCAGGGTCCGGTGTTCAACAACTCCCTGTTCGAGGACTTCTGTGAGTTCGGTCTCGGTATGGCTCTCGGAAACAAGAAGATGAAGGAGCGCGTGGCCAAGTTGCTCACCGAGGCAACAGACTGCGAACAATGCCCGTCGGAGTTCAAGGAGCTGGCAGCAGAGTGGATTGCCAACCGCGAGGATGCCGACAAGACCAAGGAGATAGCCCCGAAGCTCCGCGAGTTCATCAAGGGCGGTGCAGAGGCTGGTTGCGAGCATTGCAAGGAACTGCAGACCCTCGACCACTACCTGGTGAAGCGCTCACAGTGGATTATCGGTGGCGACGGTGCCAGCTATGACATCGGCTACGGTGGTCTCGACCATGTGATTGCTTCCGGCGAGGACGTGAACATCCTGGTGCTCGACACCGAGGTATACTCCAACACCGGTGGACAGGCTTCAAAGGCCACCCCGCTCGGTGCCATCGCACAGTTTGCCGCACAGGGCAAGCGCATCCGCAAGAAAGACCTTGGCATGATTGCCACCACCTATGGCTACGTGTATGTGGCACAGATTGCCATGGGTGCCGACCACGCACAGTGTCTGAAGGCCATCCGCGAGGCAGAGGCATGGCACGGCCCGTCGGTTATCATTGCCTACGCACCATGTATCAACCACGGTCTGAAGGCCAAGGGTGGCATGGGCAAGAGCCAGGCCGAGGAGAAGAAGGCCGTGGAGTGTGGCTACTGGCACCTCTGGCGCTACAATCCCGCCCTGGGCGAGGAAGGCAAGAACCCATTCTCTCTCGACTCCAAGGAGCCGCAGTGGGAGAAGTTCCACGACTTCCTCTTGGGCGAGGTGCGCTACCTCTCCGTGAAGAAAGCCTATCCCAACGAGGCCGAAGAACTCTTCGCCGAGGCACAGCGCATGGCTCAGCTCCGCTACAAGACCTACGTCCGCAAGACGCAGGAGAACTGGGAGGAGTAATCATTTAGGAAATCATTCCTCTTGACATAATAGGGGCGAACCATTAGGTCTCGCCCCTATTATCTTTTTTATGTGGTGCTTCCACTTGCCAGATATAGCAGAAAGGCACTAATGTTTTCTGAAATTTACAAAAACAAACACAAAACAGACATAAATCAACGTCTCTTCTGCCATTTTTTCTAAAAGCAAATATTTTTAAGTTAAATAACTTAAAAGAATGATACAACCTATCATTTAAATATATATCTTCGCAGCGAATTTTTAATTCACATATGTTTTACTAAACCAATCGAAAAAAATGAAAAAATTCTTTTTGCTTGCAATGGCCGCAGTTGCCATGACATTCACCGCTTGTAAGAACGAGCCCGCTACTCCTCCAGTAGTTGAGGAAGAGGCACCTGAAGTAGTCGAGATTACCACCGACTCCATCGCAAAGGTTATCGAGGCTGGTGACAGCACTCAGTTGGGAAATCTTCTTACCACCATCCAGGAGCAGATTGAGACGCTGAAAGGCACCGATATCGCTAAAGCCAAGACTTACCTGGAGACCGTTCAGAACTTCCTGAAGGAAAATGCTGACAAGATCAAGGCTGTGGTTGGTACTGGTACTATCGCATCATTGGTTGACGCTGTGAACAACCTTCCTGCTATTGAGGTTCCCGATGTAGCTGGTGCTGCTGCTGATGCCGTTGAGGGTGCAGCTGACGCTGCTGCTGATGCCGCTCAGGGTGCTGTTGACGCCGCTCAGGATGCTGCTCAGGGTGCCGTTGACGCTGTTCAGGGTGCTGCCGACGCCGCCAAAGATGCTGCAGAGGGTGCTGTTGACGCTGCCAAGGGTGCTGCTGCCGACGCTGTCGACGCTGCTGCCGACAAAGTGAAGGGTGCCTTGAAATAAGCACTTGTTCCAAGCATAGAAAAAAAGACTTCGGCCGCAGGCTCATAGAACCTGCGGCCATTTTTTTAATTTTCCGAAAGACCTTCATTTCCGGAATTCGAGATTCTTGAGCATCAAAAGACAACACGATTATGAAAAGAGGAAGAGCCATCTGTGAAGCCTTGAAGGATGTCCGCCGAAAGATAGCGCAGGCCAATGACATCAGCTACAGTCCAAATGTATGCAACCATGAGGGCGATTGCACTGGCACCTGTGCCGCCTGTGAGAAGGAGATGCGCTATCTGGAGCACCAGTTACGCCTGCGACACCTTGCCGGGAAGACCGTGCGCGTGGCAGGCATATCGTTGGGGATGGTGGCCGTTCTTGGAAGTTGCCATATCGCCCAACCCAATGGTTACATGGAACGCGACCCGCATGTAGACAGCACGTCACAAGCCGTGAGTTCCCAAGACGCCGATTCTGCCAGCACCGCCACGCAGCCTGCCAAGACGCTGCAGGTGAAATAGAGCCAGCCTTTGCCCGGTTGAAGAACATGTCAAGCACTACGATGAGAAGAGGAAGAGCCGTCTGCGAAACCCTGAAGGATGTCCGCCGAAAGATAGCACAGGCCAATGACATCAGCTACAGTCCAAATGTATGCCATCACGAGGGCGATTGTGCCGGCACCTGTGCCGCCTGCGAGAAGGAAATGCGCTACCTGGAGCACCAGTTGCGCCTGCGCCGCCTCGCCGGGAAGACCGTGCGCGTGGCAGGCGTTTCGTTGGGGATGGTGGCCATTCTTGGCAGTTGCTTCAAGACCAGCGAATACACGGCGGGACGCGTCCCCTATGATGACAGGACCTCTCAGACCGTGAGTACCCAGAAAGCCGATAGTGTAGGCCTGGGAACAGCTACGGCGCAGCCTGAAACGCCGCTTCGCCCGATAGATAAATGATTCCGGTCCTTGACCGGATGAAAAGCATTCACAAACCATAAAACAACATTTAGACGACAATGCCAACGGCGGGGGAGCACTACGATGTACTCCCCCGCCGTTGGTATTGGGTCATGATGCTTTACCTGATTCTATCGGCAGCCCTCACCAGTTTCTCGTCCTTGATGATGCCCCTTCGGGCCAGGATGTAAAGAATGAGAGATATAGCGGGCAGGGCGGCAGTGAAAGACATCTCCAGATGACAACACTCTTCCCTCGCCTGTGTGGTATAGACATAGTAGGCACACAAACCCATCCATATCAGGATGAGCAAGATGTTGATGACACACAACCGTGCCTGCTGCATCCTTTTCTTGTAGAGGAAGATGGCGAATACTGCGATGGGACACGTGAGCAGCAGTACGACAAACATCGGCCATACCGACATGTCTGAACCGCCTTTCCCATTTACCATAAACAGATTGGTCATCGTGACGTAATCACCCAATTCTGCCATATGGAAAGTAGCCAACGGCAGGCATAGGCAGACGACGGTGAGCACCAACGCCAGGAACAGGTATACGGTCTGTATTCTCTGCCACATGACTTATTGCTCTTTTGACGGGTCACGCCAGAACACGTTGCCCTCGATGAATTCCTGTGTGGCGAGAAGGGTTGCCTTGGGCAGCTTCTCATAGTAGCGCGAGATTTCTATCTGCTCACGGTTCTCGAACACCTCTTCGAGCGTGTCGTTGTACGAGGCGAACTCCTGCAGTTTCTTGCTCAGGTCCTGCTTGATTTCCACCGAAATCTGGTTGGCACGTTTCGAAATGATGGCCACGCTCTCATAGATGTTCCCGGTCTCCTGACACAGGTCCATGATATTGCGTGTGACGGTGTTGACAGGTGCTTTTGATTTCTTGTAATCCATTGTGTTGCTTATTATTCAATTTTCTTCTTTGGTATATTTCTTGCAAGTCTCGATGTATTTCTCCGCCGTTTGCCTGTGGCGTGAGTCGGGGAATTCATTGAGGAAGCCATAGCACTCATCCTCAGCGTCGCGGAAGCGGTCGAGCCGTTTCGACTCCACACTCTGCTGAGCCAATTCGTACTTGCTCTTCATCACCAGCACGGCGAAATCCTCACGTCTGGGACTATAAGGATAGTCCCTGATGGCATTCTGGGCCGTAATGATGCATGCCTCGTAATTGCTGCCGCCACTGGTGCAGTTGCCGAAATACGAGCCGAGGTCATAGTAGAGCTTTGCCGAGTACAACTCCTTCGCCACCAGTTTGTCCTGCAACTCGTAAAGCCGGTTGTGAGCCACCTCTTTCAGTTGTGCGTTGGGGAAGAAGTCGAGGTATTCCTGGAAGGCGGCGATGGCCGACACCGTGGGAGTTTGGTCGAGACGGGGCTCCGGGGTGCTCATATACAGGCTCTGTCCGGTATAGAACGACGCCATCTCGGCAAAAGTGCCCTTGGGATAGGATGTGTGGTAACGCTTGAAATACTGGGCAGCTGTTTCGTAATCCTTGGCGCAGTAAGCCGACATGGCCAGCATGAAGAGGCTTTCCTGCCCTTTGTCCGTTCCCTTGAGGATAGTGACGACATCCTGAAGGAGTGTGACGGCACGGGTGTATTTGCCACTGGCGAAACACTCCTTGGCATACTCGTATTTGTAGTCGTAGTCGCTACTCTTGTACACCCTGTTGTACTCATTGGCACACCCCGAGAACAAGAGCACCGCACATATGGAGATGATGAGGGCTTTCTTCATAATTTACACTTTGACCTGCAAAATTACACATAAATCCCTTAATAACAAAGCCCGGACTTGTTTTTTAGCAAAAAATCACGATTGCAAGCCGTGTATTAAGGTTATTTTGTATATCTTTGCATGACAAGGAAGAGCTCTGTATACAGAGAGCCTTCCCCTGCCCCGCCCCCACTGACTCCCCCGTATCCCGGGGGAGAACAATGTAGGAGGGGTACATGAATACCTCTCCCTTCTAGGAGGGGAAAAGAGAAACGCGACGACAATGGATTTCAAACTCACCTCGAAATACAGTCCCACAGGCGACCAGCCACAGGCCATCCACGAACTTACAGAGGGCTTGCAGAGGGGCGACCGCGCACAGGTGCTCCTCGGTGTCACCGGATCGGGAAAGACCTTCACCGTGGCCAACGTCATCGCCGCTGTGAACCGCCCTACGCTCATCCTGAGCCACAACAAGACACTCGCGGCACAACTCTACGAGGAGATGCGCGGCTTCTTCCCCGAGAATGCCGTGGAATACTACGTGTCCTACTACGACTACTACCAGCCCGAGGCCTACCTGCCACATACCGACACCTACATCGAGAAAGACCTGGCCATCAACGAAGAGATCGACCGGCTCCGGCTCTCCGCTGTCTCATCGCTCCTCAGCGGCCGGAAAGACGTGGTAGTGGTGTCGTCGGTGTCGTGCATCTATGGTATGGGAGGACCTACGGCGATGGCAGAGAGCGTCATCCAACTGCATAAGGGACAGACACTGGCGCGCAACATGCTGCTCCGCCGTCTCGTCGACGCCCTCTACGTACGCAACGACATCGACCTGCAGCGCGGCACGTTCCGCGTGAAAGGCGACACCGTGGACATCTTCATGGCCTACAGCGACAACGTGGTACGCGTGACATTCTGGGACGATGAGATAGATGCCATCGAGGAAGTCGATGCCATCTCCTTCTACCGCATGGCGACATTCGACGACTACCAGATATATCCTGCCAATCTCTTCGTCACCTCGAAGGAGCAACAGGAAAAGGCCATCCACGATATCCAGGATGACCTGCTGAAACAGATTGACTTCTTCAACGAGATGGGCGACCCCATGCGTGCCCAGCGCATCAAGGAGCGCGTGGAGTACGACATGGAGATGATCAAGGAACTCGGTCACTGCTCGGGCATAGAGAACTACTCACGCTATTTCGACGGGCGCGAGGCAGGCCAGAAGCCCTATTGCCTGCTCGACTTCTTCCCCGACGACTACCTGATGGTCATCGATGAGAGCCATGTCAGCGTGCCACAGCTCAACGCGATGTATGGCGGCGACCATGCACGCAAGAGCAATCTCGTGGAGTATGGCTTCCGACTGCCCGCCGCCTTCGACAATCGTCCGCTGCGCTTCGATGAGTTCCAGCAGATGGTGCACCAGGTCATCTATGTCTCGGCCACTCCCGCCGACTTCGAGCTTCAGGAGGCCGAGGGCGTTGTCGTCGAGCAACTCATCCGCCCCACCGGACTCCTCGACCCCGAAATCGAGGTGCGCCCCAGCGAGAACCAGATTGACGACTTGATGGATGAGATACTCACCCGCATCCACCGCGACGAACGGGTGCTCACCACCACCCTCACCAAGCGCATGGCAGAGGAACTGACCGAATACCTGCTCAACAACGGCGTCCGGGCCAACTACATCCACAGCGATGTCGCCACCCTCGACCGCGTGAAGATCATGAGCGACTTCCGCGCAGGGGTCTTCGACGTGCTCGTGGGCGTGAACCTCCTGCGCGAGGGACTCGACCTGCCCGAGGTGTCGCTTGTCGCCATCATCGATGCCGACAAGGAAGGGTTCCTCCGCAGTCACCGTGCCCTGACGCAGACCGCAGGCCGTGCGGCACGCAATGTCAACGGCAAGGTCATCATGTATGCCGACACCATCACCGAGAGCATGCAGAAGACCATCGACGAGACCAACCGCCGGCGCACCATCCAGATGCGCTACAATGCCGAACATGGCATTACCCCACAGCAAATCGTGAAGGAAATCAAGGGCGGACTGGTGAAACCTGCCGAGTCGGCCACCAGCTATGGCAACGCCTATGTGGAGCCCGACAGCAGCCGAATGGTGGCCGACCCCGTGATGCGCTCGATGACTACAGAACAAATCAAGGAAAGCATTGCCGAGAGTACACGTCTGATGAACGAGGCGGCCCGTCGTCTCGACTTCCTGCAAGCCGCGCAGTACCGCGACGAGGTGCTACGGCTACAGGAACTCCTGAAAACGGACTGAATCCGACCGCGAGGGAAGGCCTAAAGAATCATAAACTCTCCTTCAATTGTTGTCGTTTCGGAAATAATGTGTAATTTTGCGGTGTGATACCATAACCATATATCATCATGAAGTCAATCATCGTCTATATTCTGCTCTGTCTGCCCCTCACCATGGCAGCACAGGGCACATGGGAAGTACCCGATGCCGGCAACACGACCACGGCAAAGGCCAAGGAGCCGAAAGCCGGCAAAGAAGAGTATAAATATACCAAATATCTGGGCGACGTGGTGCCCATGGTCAACGGAGAGGTAGAGTGGCAGAGGACTTTCCACAACAACAAAAGCGCAGCAGAGAACTACACGCTGATGTATGATTACCTCACGCAGATGACAAAGGCCGAGAGTTCACTCCCCGAGAGCAGGGTGCAGGTCGTGAACAAGACCGAGCACAAGCTGGTTTGCCACTTCGAGGAATGGATGGTCTTCTACTCATCGATGATTGTGCTCAACCGCACCCGATTCATCTACACCCTCGCCTGCGACTGCGCCGACAACGAGGTGTCGGTGCGACTGATTCGTCTCTCGTATGTCGACTATGAAAACGAGAAGAGGGCAGGCAGACACAAGGCCGAGGAGTGGATTACCGACCGTTACGCCCTGAATAAAAAGCATACCAAACTGTTGAAGATAACAGGCAAATACCGCCGGCACACCGTAGACCGCATGGAAGAAATCCTCAACAACCTGAAAGGGGTTATTGAAAATTGATTCCGGGCTTCGCCCGATTATCGGCGGCGCCTCGGCAATTGAAGATTTTGGTGATGATGGGCGAAATGGGCTGAATAGGCAAAATGGGCCGAGGGGACTGAGTCGCAAGTCTATTGTCCCTTTAACTTCCTTTTAACTTCCCTTTAACTTCCTTTTAACTTCCTTTTAACTTCCCTTCCATTCCCTCCAGAAAACCTTCCCTTCCATCCAAAAGACTGAAAAATGGAAAACTCATACAACGAACGGCTTGAGCGCCGACACCGCCGCCAGCGCGACGACGATAACATGCTGAAGTTCCGCAACGTACTCAACATCATCTTCATGGTGATGGCCATCATTGGCGTAGTGCTCTACTTCACCGATTACCGCACCATCGGCACCTACGTGTTGCTGGCCAGCATGGCCGTGAAAATGGTAGAGTGCTGCATCCGTATGTTGCGATAAACCCTTTATAGAACGTTTATGAAGACCTACCGACTGTGGCTCGCCACCCTGCTCCTCTCACTCACCAGTGCCTACATCTTCGCACAGGACTACAATGCCATCACTCCTGACGGCACCTTCTCGCCAGCCTCCCACAGCAGGACCGACAGCACGGGGCACGGGAAGAAAGACTTTCCTCGCGGCATGCACGTATGGACCGTGGACGAGCGTTTCGGTGACATTACTCCCGCTGAGCCCGACACCCTGTCGTATATGTTCATGAACACCATCTTCACCACAGGTCTTTACGGAGAGTTCAACACCACCGGCAACCTCGGTGCACCACGCATCAACAGGATCTTCACCGACAGGAAGGAGTCGACGGAAGACTTCCTCTTCAACGAATACCAGGACTATTTCATCGTCAGTCCCGGCGACTTCCATTTCACCAACACCTATTCGCCCATCACCAACCTCAGCCTGAACACCTGCGGCAACCGCACCAACGGCGAAGACCACTTCAAGGCCTTCTTCGCGGTAAATGCAGGCAAGCGCCTTGGCGTGGGACTGAAGTTCGACTACCTCTACGGACGCGGATATTACGCCGACAACAGTTCGGCACTCTTCAACTACACCGCCTGGGGGTCCTACCTCGGCGACCGTTACCAGGCTCACCTGCTCTTCTCGACCAACCACCAGAAGCAGGCCGAAAACGGCGGTATCACCAACGACAACTTCATCACGCACCCCGAGAGTTTCAACGAAAACTACAACGAGAACGAGATTCCCACGATGCTATCGCAGAACTGGAACCGTAACGACAACCAGCACATCTTCCTCACCCACCGCTACAGCCTTGGTTTCAACCGTAAGGTGCCCATGACCGAGGAGGAAATCAAGGCGAAGAAATTCGCCATGGAATCGCAGAAAGAGAACGATGCGAAGAAGGCCAAGGAAGAGGCACGGAAGAAAGCCGAGGAAGAGGGTGTGGAGTTCGACGAGGAGGACTACGACACTCAAGTGGCGTTTGAGCAGAAGAACGCCACCATGGTTGAAGACGAGGCTGTTGCCGACACCACAGCATGGCTGAAGAATGAATTCGTGCCGGTGACGAGCTTCATCCACACGCTGAAGTTCCACAACTATCGTCGCATCTACCAGGCATACAATACGCCCGACGGTTACTATGCCGACAGCTATGCCACCATAGCACGTCTCTCAAACGACTCCATCTACGACAAGACACGCAACTTCGTGCTGAAAAACACCTTTGCCATCGCTTTGCTTGAAGGATTCAACAAATGGGCAAAGGCCGGACTGAAGGGCTTCATCACCCATGACCTGCGTCACTATACCTTACCCGACACCACGGCAGCGAAAGTGACCCACAACGAGTCGGGAATTTATGTCGGTGGGCAGATCAGCAAGAAAGAGGGCAGGGTGCTCCATTACGATGCCACAGCGGAGTTCGGTGTCCTCGGTGATGCCATCGGCGACATGACCCTCGACGGCACTGCCGACCTCAACTTCCGTCTGTTGGGCGACACCATACAACTTGCTGCCGACGGTTTCCTCCATGTCCTTACGCCCAAATACTATCAGGAACATTACCACTCCAAGCATTTCTGGTGGGACAACGAAGACCTGAAGAGCTACACCCATGCACGCGTACAGGGACGTTTCACCCTTCAGCGCACGAAGACCCACCTGAGGGTAGCCCTCGACAACCTCACCAACTATATCTATTTCGGCAACAGTTACAACGTGACCAGCAACCACCTGCGCCTGAACAACCGCGCCGGCATCCGTCAGGCGAGCGAGAACATCAGCGTGCTCACGGCATCACTGGGTCAGGACCTGCGCTTCGGCCCCCTCAACCTCAGTCTGATGCTCACCTACCAGAACTCCAGTCACCAAGACATCATCCCAGTGCCAGCCCTGAATGCCTACGCCAACCTATTCATGCGGCTCAAGATTGCACGTGTGCTCGACTGCGACCTCGGTGCCGACGTGCGCTACTTCACCGAATACGAAGCCCCCGACTATGTGCCCGGACTGGCACAGTATGCCGTACAGGAGAATGCCGACAGCCGCGTGAAGGTTGGCAACTACCCGTTTGTGAATGTCTACGCCAACTTCTTCCTGAAGCATGCCAGGTTCTTCGTGATGATGAGTCATGTGAACAGTCCCGCCGACGGCGGCAATTACTTCCTCACACCCCACTACCCCACCAACACGCGTGTGCTGCGTTTTGGCGTGTCGTGGAACTTCTTCAATTAAAATACCCTAACGACCTTGAAAACCTCAAGGCCGTTAACCGTTGCCTGCGATTTCCTCTTCGAAGATACGGTCGAAGACAGGGCGCATGTCCTGAGGCGACTCTATCAGCTCACGCAACCGCTTGAGCTTCTTCTCATTGTCGGAACCAGGCAACCATAGTTTGATGTAGCCATGCGAGGAATATTTGTTGTGCATGTGCTCCATGAAGCGCTCCCAATGCTCCTCCTTGCTCTTCTCGGGATAATGTCCCAAGCCAAACTCCACCGTACGGCGAATCACCGTCTCGGGGTCCATGTCACGGTCGGCCTCGGCCACTATCCTGCCATAAAGGCTCCTTGGGGCATGCGATGCCGATGCCCGGTGGTCCTCCACCGCCTCTTTCATCACCTTGACCTGCGCTGGCGAGAACCATTTCGACAAGCGTTTGTCAGCCAGCAAAATCTTGCCGCTGGTGAGGTGGTGAACGGCCCGCGGACCTTCCAGTCCCAGGTCATGATAGGCGGCTATCACGTAGGCCATGTTGATGTCGGCGCCCATCGTCCGTGCCAGTTCCACCGATTGGCGGATTACCCTGTTGGCATGAGAAAGGTTGTGTGCTTTGTCGAAGGCGTTGTAACGGGGCAGGATGTTGACCTCTACAAACTCCATCAGGTCGAGGCTTACGTTGTTGTCTATCATAGCAGGAAGAAGTTGGTGACAACGCAAAATTAGCGAAAGCAGACGGAAAAACAAAAAAAACGCTCAAAAAACCTACCAAATTGGCAAAATAGTTGTAATTTTGACCCTGCAAGCGTGCATGCACAGCACGATATGCCGTGCATGATGACACATGGCCAACACATGAGAATGGAACAGAAAGAAGTAAAGCTCAACTCCCCCCGCGCATGGCTTCTTGCCGCGCGCCCCAAGACCCTTTCGGGAGCCGCCGTACCGGTGATGGTGGCCCTGTCGATGGCATGGTGCGACCTCTCGGGCACGGGATTCAAGGTATTGCCTGCCATCCTTTGCCTGCTCTTCGCTTTCATCATGCAAATCGATGCCAACCTGGTAAACGACTACTTCGACTTCAAGAAAGGCACCGACGACGAATGGCGGTTAGGACCGAAACGGGCATGCGCACAGGGATGGGTCACACTCAGCGCCATGCGCAAGGCCATTGCCTTCACCACCCTCGCGGCCTGCGCTGTGGGCATCCCTCTGGTGGTTTATGGCGGGTGGTGGATGGTTGCCATCGGCGTGCTCTGCGTAGCATTCTGTTTCCTCTACACCACCCACCTCTCCTATCTGGGACTGGGCGACGTTCTGGTACTCTTGTTCTTTGGCATCGTGCCCGTCTGCGCCACCTATTTCCTGCAGACAGGCAGGCTGACCCCTGAAGTGTTCACGGCATCGGTGGCCTGCGGACTGGTTATCGACACCCTGCTCGTGGTAAACAACTACCGCGACCGCGACAACGACCGCCGCACGGGGAAGAAGACCCTCGTGGTGAGGATAGGCAAGAGAGCCACCGAACGGCTCTTCACCGGCTTAGGCATCGCAGCCTGCCTGCTCGGTCTCGTCTTCTGGGCTTACGGGCATTTCTGGGCGTTCCTGCTGCCTGTGGTCTATCTCTCGCTGCATCTGGTGACGAGTCAGCAGATGAGGACCATCAGCAAGGGATTCGGGCTGAACAAGATTCTCGGCGAGAATGCCCGCAACATGTTCATTTACGGCATCTTGCTAAGTATCGGTTTTTTACTGGGGTAACGCCATGGAATGTCCGGTCATCGGTATCAGCCGCCACCGCATCGCCACCGACGGCGAGGGAGTGACCACCCTGGTGGCCTTCCACCAGTGCACGCTCCGCTGTAAGTATTGCCTCAACCCGCAGTCGCTCGATGCCAGGATTCCATGTCAGGTGCTCACACCCGAGCAACTCTACGAAACGACGCTCGTCGACAACCTCTATTTCCTGGCCACTGGCGGTGGTGTGACCTTCGGTGGCGGCGAGCCGGCATTGCGCCATGCATTCATCCGCCGTTTCAGGGAGGTCTGCAACCCCGAATGGATAATCTTCATCGAGACCGCTATCAACGTGCCCCAAACGAATGTGGAAGCTCTCATTCCCGTTGTCGACCACTTCATCATCGACGTCAAGGACACCCACCCTGACATCTACCACGCCTATACAGGTGGCGACGTGGAACGGGTGCTCTCCAACCTGCGTTTCCTCGCCAGTAAGGGCATACAGGAACGCGTGACGATACGCCTGCCCCTCATCCCCGGCTACAACACCACGGCCGACATCGATGAAAGCGAACAGATGTTGAGAGAGATGGGATTCAAGACGTTTGACCGTTTCGAATACCTCACCCCCGATGCCATGGACAACTACATCCTCAAAAAGAGTCACGACGACCCCCAAAACCCCAATGACCATTAAAACAAAGAATCACTAATCATAACAAGCATGACAAGCAATAGAATCACCGAACTTTTCGGAATCAAATACCCCGTCATTCAGGGCGGCATGGTATGGATAAGCGGATGGCGCCTGGCATCCGCCGTGAGCAATGCCGGCGGTCTGGGACTGCTGGGAGCAGGGTCGATGCACCCGGAGACACTCGTGGAGCACATCCACAAGATGCGGGAAGCCACCGATAAGCCCTGGGGCGTGAACGTGCCCCTGATGTATCCCGAAATCGACCGTCTCATCGACCTGCTCATCGACGAGGGCGTGGGCATTGTCTTCACCTCGGCAGGCAGTCCGAAGAAATACACCCAGCGCCTGCACGACGCAGGCATCAAGGTGGTGCATGTGGTGTCGAGTTCGAAATTCGCCAGAAAATGCGAAGAGGCTGGTGTCGATGCCATCGTGGCAGAGGGTTTCGAGGCAGGCGGCCACAACGGCAGGGAGGAGACCACCACGCTCACGTTGATACCCCAGGTGAGGAAGGCCACGTCGCTGCCACTGATTGCTGCCGGCGGCATCGGTTCCGGACAAGCCATGTTGGCTGCGATGGCCCTCGGTGCCGAAGGCGTGCAGATAGGCACACTGTTCGCGATGACCGAGGAGAGCAGTGCCTCTGAGGCCTTCAAGACCCGTTGCACGCAACTCGAGGAGGGCGACACGATGCTTACGCTGAAACTCATCTCGCCCACACGTATGATAAAGAACGACCTTTACAACCGCATTCACGAAGCCGAGCAGGCAGGAGCCACCGTCGACGACCTCCGTGCCATCATGGGCCAAGCTGCCTCGAAACGGGGCATCTTCGAGGGCGACATCGACAGTGGTGAACTGGAAATCGGTCAGATAGCGTCGGCCATAAAAGCCATACGCCCCGTGAGTGAGGTGATGGCACAACTCATTGAGGAATTCAAGAAGGCGCAAGAGAAATTGATAAGATTGAAAATTGATAATTGAAGATTGAAGATTAAGGGGAGTTAAAGGGAAGTTAAAGGGAAGTTAAAGGGAAGTTAAAGGGAAGTTAAAGGGACATATGTCATGTGACTCAGTTCACTCAGCCCATTTCGTTCATTCAGCCCATTCTGCCCATTTTGCCCATTTCGCCCATTCTGCCCATTATCACAAAATCTTCAATCTTCAATTTTCAATCTTCAATCGGGCGAAGCCCGAAATCAATTTTCAATCGGGCGAAGCCCGAAATTTCATCCACTTCCCCCGGAAGAGGCGGGCGGTGAGCAGGATACCACGGAAGGTGAGTTCGATGGCCATAGCGAGCCATACGCCACGCAAGCCATAATGGATGGACAATGCATAAGCAAGGGTGAGGCGCACGAACCACATACTTCCAAGACTGATGATGGCAGGCTTGAGCGTATCGCCAGCCCCGACGCAAACACAGACGGCCACGATGGAAGCAGCAAACATGGGTTCGGCGAAGGCCTCTATGCGCAGGCATTGCGCGCCCAACTGCCTGATTTCCTCCACCGGTGTCATCAGCGCCATCATTTCGGGCGCGAAGATGAACATGACGGCACCCATCACCGCCATCACCGCCATGCCACAGTAGAGCGACATCCGTGCGAAACTGCGGCAGAGGTCGGCCCTCCGTGCTCCCATACTCTGTCCGATGAGTGTAGTGGCCGCTTCACCGATACCATATCCTGGCATGTAGCACAAGCTCTCGGCGGTGATACCGAGGGTGTTGGCAGCGATAGCGATATTCCCCAGAGGTGCCACAATCATCGTACTTACAATCTGTGCGCCACCCATCAGCACCGACTGCACAGCCATGGGAAGACCTATCTTCAGCGCATTGTGCAGATAATCAGCCACCCAGAAGAAATGCTCCCCCACCCTTCGCAGCGACAGCATCTCGTTGCGGAAGACGGCGATGTAGGCTTGTGCCAGACTACACAGGAAGATGGACAGTGAAGAGCCTACAGCGGCTCCCACCACGCCCATGCCGGCAATGAAGATGAAGAAATAGTTGAACAGCACGTCGAGCACGCACATGATGATGCTTACCAGACTCGGTATGCGCATGTTTCCAGAACACTTGAGCATGGCACCTGAGAGGCTGTTGAGCTGGAAGAAGGGCACCGAGAGGGCAAAGATAAGGAAATAGAGCGAGGCATCGCCTGCAATGGCGTCCCCTCCACCCAACCAATAGGGAAGTGGGCGGGCTATCGCCACGGCAACTATTACCATGACCAGGCTGAGCAATGTGGAGACGATAAGCGCATGGCGAAACACCTGACGTGCCTTCACGAAATCGTTGGCACCGATGAAATGTGCCACCTGCACCGAGAATCCCATCGACGCCGCACCGGTGAGGCTGAGGACGAGCCATGTAGAGGTTTCCACCAACCCCACCGCTGCCGAAGCCTCCGCACCGAGATGTCCGACCATGGCCTGGTCGATGAAAAACATCACAACGCTGGTTATCTGGGCCAAAATGGAAGGAATGCTCAACTGTATGATCAAGTTGAGTTTGTCGCTGTTGGCCAATGGCTTACCATCACGTATCAGTTGCAACAGCATATCGCTTTTTCCTTGGATTGTGCCCATTATTCTGCAAAGGTAGTGAAAACCGAGTGCAATGCGGAATAAACAACGAAGTTTTTATTCCCATTGCCGAGGTGCCTCCTACCTTCGCCGCGAAGCGGCAAAGTACGAGTAAGCGAGCGGAAAGCAAAAGAAACTCCGTTTTCCTGTTTTTCAGATTTTTTCTTATCTAGAAGAATGATGCCTGATTTTCAACAATTTAGCTTTTGAAATTTGCAAATTTGGGTGTCTCGCACTAAATTTGCATAATGTTTATCCGTAGAAAGCCTAATAAATCAGGCAC
>JAFZVV010000005.1 GCA_017617615.1 Prevotella sp.
ATAATTCAAACTCTATTTTTGCTGTTGTTCAACTGTAAGGCAATTCAGAATCGCAGGGACAGGTTTGATTCTTCTGCTCACACGGGAGCTGGCATCCATGCCCACTTCCAATGCCTAACACACCTGACAAAGGGTAATTTTCCATAGGCTATGGCGCTCCACTTTTTATAAAGCTTTGGTTTTTAGGAGTTTATGATTTATCTTTATTTACCTATTTTCCATAGGCAACTGATACAACTATCGAAAAAACAACGTAACTTTGCAACCGAGAATTATTCATTATGCATTCGAAGTCAATATACATATTTATTATAGGCATTCTGATGATTGCTTGTTGTCCGTCTCATAAGGAGGCAGATTCACAGACGGCAAAAAGTTGTCTGGAGGAGGCAGAAACAGCTTTGGCCAACGACAGCATCCGCTTGGGCGAGACCTTGCTTCGTAAAACCATCCATCTGGCAGAAGCGTCTGAGGATTGGCACACCTGTTATATCGCATACCAGCGATTGGCGGAATCATTGTCGCAGAGCAATCCGGAGGAGGCATTGCGGCTGATGATGAAAGCCCTGACCGTCTACGAGCAGCATCCTGACGATGAGCGAAACCATGTCATCCTGATGGACTATGCTGGTACATACGCAGCACAAGTGGCTTTCATTAAAGAGGAATCCTTCGATGAAGCACTCGGGATCATCAACAAAGCATACGATATCGCTGAGAAAAACCAGATGACCGACATGATGTGCCAGACGCTCACCAGTCTTGCAAACATCGCATGGGCAAAGGAAGACTATCGTCTGGCTATCGACCATGCCCGTCATGCGGAATCCATGGCAACGGACCACCTGCTACCTGGTACGCTACAGGTGCTCGCTCGCAGTTATCTCAGCCTCAACATGCTCGATTCGGCGGAAACGGTCTATCGACAGATTGAACCCGGAGAAGATGTCCATATGGCATACATCGTCCAGAGCAGCCTTGCCAAAATTGCACTTCGACGGATGAATGCCAAACAGGTGGAAGACGATATTGAGGAAGCCTTCGAGAAAATTGAAGACTTCTATTACAAGGCACTAGAACAGAAGGATCTCTACTATCAGGAGACACTGAAGCAGGAAAAGGCGAATCAGCAACTTGAATACCGTAACCAGTTATATGCTCGTACCCTTCTGATTGTCATCATTGCAGCAGCAATCATCATCCTCGCGGTTGTAATGGCTCTCCGATATCGCATCCGCATGCTTCATCGTCAGCGAGAGTATGAGCAATCGAAATTGGAAAACGAACTGTTCAGGCAGGAACAAGAGAAGCATCGACTCCAGCAGGAGGCAGAACATCAGAAGACCCAACTGCATCAAGCCAACGAAGTGGTGGCATTCCTTCAGAATTTCATCCTCGAACGTTCGGAGGTGATGAAGAAACTGAACCAACAGAACCAAAATGGCGATTCGCTCATCACCCTCAAAGCACATGAATGGAAGGAGATAGAACGCACACTCAACGCCATCGACAATGACCGTTTCGCCCATATCCGTGAGCAACACCCTGACATGCAGGAAGATGACATACGCCTGTGCATCCTTACCCGACTCGGCATCAGCAACCGCACCATTGGCAACATCTACTGTATCACCATCTCAGCCGTCCAGCATCGTAAACTCAAGTTGAAGAAGGACGTGTTCGGAGAAAGCAATCCAGACATCACGCTGGAACAGGTAATCAATAGCAAATAAAAACCAAATGTAAAAACAATATGAAAAAGCAAATTTTGTTTCTTGTGATGATGACTACGACTCAACTTAATAAACAACAACTCAATACAATCACTACGACGATGAAAAAGATTTCACTTTTACTCTTGATGTCGTTTATGACATTGTGGACTGCCAAAGCGCAGAATGATATCACCTTGTCCTGTCCCGATGACAATCATCCTCATGCCATCGACCTCGGACTGCCCTCTGGCACCCTTTGGGCCTGTTGCAATGTGGGAGCAGACAAGCCAGAAAGTTATGGTGGCTATTACGCTTGGGGCGAGACAGAGGAGAAGACAACCTATAACTTGAGCGAATACTTGTACTATCAAAATGGAAGCTATTTGAACCTCGGCAGTGAAATAGCTGGCTCTTCGTATGATGTGGCTCATGTTATGTGGGGCGGCTCGTGGATGATGGCGTCCAAAGCCCAGCAGGATGAGTTGCGAGAAAACTGCACCTATGAGTGGACAACAGTGAACGGTGTAAAGGGAGGCAAGTTCACCAGCAAGAAGAATGGGGGTACGATCTTTCTGCCTGCGGCGGGCCTCCGCAACCATGACAAACTCTATGACATTGGCTCGGACGGATTCTATTGGTCATCAACACAGAGTACCTCATACACGAAACACGCCCACGGCCTCACCTTCCGGTTGGGCGAAATCTACTGGGATAGCTATATCCGCGAGAGCGGCCACACAGTGCGCCCGGTTATCTGTGAATCAGCTGTTGCCAATCTTCAATTATCATCACCCACATTGACCGTTACGGAAGGGGATATGGCATCGGTGGATATTACCTCCGGCAGTGGCAGCTATTCAGTTGAGAGCAGCAACGAGACTGTTGCAACCGCAACAATCCAGGACAATGCTGTAAGTGTTGCTGCCGTTTCAGTCGGCATCGCCACTATTGTCGTGACCGACACGAAGAGCGGTCAGACAGCAACAGTCATTGTGACGGTAACTATATGTCCCGACAGCAATCATCCCCATGCCATCGACCTCGGACTGCCCTCCGGCACACTTTGGTCATGCTGCAACGTGGGAGCCAAAACGCCCGAAGAAGCTGGCGGTTACTACGCATGGGGAGAAACGGAAACCAAGACCATATACAACGAGGGCACCTACAATTATAAAGCCAATTATGTGAGTTTTGGTAGCGACATCGCTGGAACGGAGTATGACGTTGCCCATGTGAAGTGGGGAGGGACTTGGCAGATGCCGACAATCGACCAACTAAAAGAGTTGCTCAACAATTGCACATACGAATGGACAATGGAGAATGGAGTAATGGGTGGCAAACTCACCAGCAAGGAGAATGGGGGTACAATCTTTCTGCCTGCGGCGGGCATCCGCATGGATTACAGTCTCAACACACCCGAAAGCTTCTACTGGTCATCCACGCAGGACCCGGCGAGCTCGAAAGGTGCTTACTACCTCTGGTTCTACTTAAACTACTACGACTGGTTCAACAACAGCCGCTGCTACGGCATGCCGGTTCGCCCCATCATAAACGAAACCAACAACGCCATTTTTCCTAAATCATCTTCAGTCATATCTAATCAAGCCGTTTATAACGTTTTCGGTATAAAAGTCGCCGACGACATGGAAAAAGCGGGCATTCTGCCTTCTGGCATCTACATCCACGGTGGCAAGAAGGTCGTTGTAAAATAACCCCGGTTATAATTTCCTCTTCCGTGGCTACAGGGATTGGGTGAAAGATGGTGTCGGAAATTCACAATTCATATTCTACATCTTGACATTAATCAAATCAAACAATACCTCTATGAAAAAAATCATATTATCAGCATTATTGCTGACATTCTCACTGTTAGCCAGTGCAGACGATGTTGAAATAGACGGCATCTGCTACAACTTGAACCCAAGTGAAAAGGTTGCCGAAGTGACGCACCTGCATTATGGCCTTGGCGAGATCAACTGGAGCACAAACTATCGCTTCGCTCCAGCGAACAATTCTACTGGCGAAGAGTGCTATGCCGTTCCCATGGATATGTGGGAAAGGCTGAAAACAGAAACATTCTATGTGACAATAAAGGGTGGCTATCCCATGATTTACCTCTGCGATGGTTGGTGGGCCAACATGTTTACAGGCAATTTCATACAGCCTGGCAATAACTTGCTTGCAGACAACGGCGACGGCACATGGACCCTCACCGTGAACTTTGCAGGCGACCCGATTCTAGATGTTCTTGACGAAAGGCACCTTCTCTTCACCGGTAGTGGATATTCAGTTGGGGACATCTACCTGAAGGGAGCAGCCACGGGTGAAGGTTCTGAAGAGGGTCAGGAGACAATCTATGTCTGGAAAAACGGCACTTATCTATCTAATGAGGCGAACATCCCCGAGAAGATCACATATAATGATGTGGAATACACCGTGACGAGCATCGGGGAAAAAGGACTTACCGGTTTCAGCGGCCTGACCTCCGTGACCATCCCCAAATCGGTGACCTCGATCGGGCGCAATGTTTTCTTACAATGCTACAAACTGGTCTCTGTCAAGGTGGAAAGCGGCAACACGGTTTACGATTCCCGTGAGGATTGCAACGCCATCGTCGAAACAAGCACCAACACGTTGATTGCCGGTTGCAAAAGCACGGTCATCCCCAACACCGTCACGACTATCGGAGACTTTGCATTCAACAATTGCAGTGGCCTGACCTCCATAACCATCCCCAATTCGGTGACGACAATAGGCGAGAGCGCTTTCAGTGCTTCAGGTCTTACCTATGTGGAGATACCTGGTTCCGTGACATCGATTGGAATCTTTGCTTTCGGCGCTTGCAGTCACCTTGCCTCTGCAACCATCCCTAACTCCGTGACGAGCATCGGAGACTGGGCTTTCAGTAGCTGTATGTCCCTGACCTCTGTGACCATCCCCAACAGTGTGAAAAGAATAGGAAACCATACCTTCGCCTATTGCTACGACCTGGCCACCGTCATCATTCCCAATAGTGTGACAAGCATCTGTGATAGCGCATTCCTAAGTTGTACTCGTTTGAAAGACATGTACTGCCATGCAGAACAAGTTCCTGAAACCGGCACCAACATTTTTGACAATTCCAATCAAGCAAATGCAACGCTCCACGTGCTTTCCGCCTCTGTGGATGCCTACGGCAACGCAGAGCAATGGAAAGACTTTAAGGAAATCGTGGCACTGCCGGTTATGGATGATTACCGCAAGATGGTAAAAGATGGCAAGGTATGGAAGACTGGACTCTACGGCTCAGGCAATCCTGTGCGGCTTATCGAGTACTTCTACTTCGATGGCGACACCATCATAGACGGGAAAACCTGCAAGCAGATGATGTGCCAGCGGTATAACAACCTGGATGCATCAGATGATGACTCACAACTTTCATCATTGACTTACGTTGGAGCATGGTATGAAGAGGATCGGAAAGTGTACACTTACGACACGGCAAACAAGCAATTTGTGCTGATGTACGACTTCTCCGTTGAAGCCTATGACACCCTGGTGATCAATCAGGAATATTATAGGATAGGGCCAAAGCAGACAGGAGGATTAAAAGGCTTCAAGGGTGTCTATAGAGATGTTTGGTATTTGGTGGAAGAAGGCAACCCCATCTACAGCCCAACTTGGTTGGAAGGCGTAGGAAGTATTGATGGCCCTACAACAAACGTCTATTCCGGGTATGTAGATCCTCTGAGATTCCTCATGTCATGTACCGATGCTGACGAAGTCATCTATTTCAACGACAAATATGAGGATGGAGCCACACCAGAGGAGATGAATGCCAACAAACACCGTTTCGACTTCACCCATACTGTTAAGACACAGCCTAAAGCACCGAGTATGGGAGGGGAAGAAAGGCAAAAGGGAGTCGAGCCAGCGGATACGCTGTCGATATATGGTGAATACAGCCAACAACAGTTGAGCATTCACCTCGACCCGCTCGTTGAAACCTACGTGGTATGCATTACAAACGAATCAAACGAGGTCGTCTATGAAAGAACCATCAATACAGTCGATATTGTCGGCCTCAACATCGACATCTCCACCTATGCAGAAGGTTGTTATACGGCAACTGTGGAGAATAGCAATGAATCTTTCGTTGGAGAATTCGAAGTGCAAGCCACTGGGAATGACATCACCTTGTCCTGTCCCGATGACAACCATCCCCATGCCATCGACCTCGGACTTCCCTCAGGCACGAAATGGGCGTGCTGCAACGTTGGGGCGAGCACCCCAGAGGGTTACGGCGGCTATTATGCTTGGGGCGAGACGGAAGAGAAAGATGTATACGATTGGGAGACATATCAATATGGCAGTGGTTTGTTTAATTGTCAGGATCTCGGCGATATTGCCGGCACTAGTTATGACGTGGCCCATGTCAAGGGCTTTGGCCCAGAGAAGGGTTCATGGCAGATGCCATCTAGGAATCAAATCGAGGAACTTTATAACAACTGTACCTACGCAGGGATATCCAAGAACGGTGTCAATGGTGGTCTGTTCACTGGACCGAATAGCGGCAAAATTTTCATGCCGGCTGCGGGCTTCCGTTGGCTTGACGGTCTTAGCAACGCTGGTAGCGGTGGCTACTATTGGTCCTCCACGCAGGATCCGTTATATTCGCACTACGCCTACCACCTCGAATTCTTTTCGGTCAATGCGTATTATAGCGAATACTTCCGTAGCGTCGGTCACAATGTTCGTCCCGTCCTTAATGGAACCAACAACATCAATCCTCCTGAATCACCTTCAGACAAAGCCAGCCATACCATTTACAACATCTACGGCATAAAGGTTGCATCTTACCCGAAAGAAATAGACAACCTACTCCCCGGCATCTACATTGTCAACGGCAAAAAAATCGTGATAAAGTGAAAGTAAAAAATTTGCTTGCTCGAGATCTTCCGAACGTTAACGATTTGGAGCAACGCTCAAAATCGCATTCATATAACAATTGATAATTGAAGATAGGAACAACTTTGTGTTAATCCTATTAAACCGAATGAAAACCTGCTGAAAATCAGTTTAATAAAAGATTTTTGAAGCCCTAAAAAAGGTTTTTGATTGTTTTGTGCTGTCGGCATTATCGAATACTTTTGCAGTGTTTGATGGTGCCGACAACTGTGTTTTGGAGGTTTCTATAGCAAGAGGTTTTTTCGTAACACGAAAAACTCTTGAACACCTGGCAACAGGTGTTGGAATCTGAGTACTCGCAGGCTCGCACCTCTATGTTTAACGCTAAACGGAAATGAAAGATGAAGGATAACGACACACGCAAAAGAATCATGAGGAGAAGGGGAAGACCTCGCAAGTCGACGACCGACAACTCCCCAACCAGAAAGACCAAAACGCTCCGACTCACGGAGGAAGAAGTGAAGCACATCGCCGAGAATGCCAGACGATGCCGTAAGAACTTCAGCGAATACTGCCGGCAGGTGCTCATGGGCTACAAGCCCGGCGTGCCCGACCCCGAACTAAGGGACGGACTGTTTGCCGCAAGGAAGGACATGGTCAACTTCATCAACAACATCCGAGGGCTGAACATGACCAGGGAAGAAAGGTCGAGATTCCTCGCCTCGATGCCGACCATCAGGATATGGTGGAAGGCGTTGTTCTCAGAAATTGAATGGATTGACAAACATATGGAAAGGATGTAGGATATGATAGCAAGGGCAAGAGCCATCGCGCATGGCAACGCATACACCACATACTCCACACTGAAACGGGACGCGGAGTTCATCTGCAGTGAGAACATGGTTGGGGATATGACCGTGGCCGTCACGGAAGATGACCTCGAGAGCATCTGGATGCAGTTCAAATACGCCAGGGAGAACTATCTCTCCAAGGGCAAGCCGGTGACCAGGAACCTCATCGCCATGGAGGTGTCACCAACCAAGGAGGAGTCCAGGGGATGGACGGCGGAACAATGGAGCCTGTTCGCACACCGATTCATCGAGGAGATGGACAAAATCGAGTTCAGGGACAAGGAGGGCAATGTGTCATCGAGACGGACGTATGCCGAGCGGGAGTACCTTCGACGAAGCCAAAAGCCCATAGACTCATCGGGTCAAAGCACGCCAAAACTGACCAATGTCGATTCCATATACATTGCCAAGCACAAGAATGGAAAGTACTACTTACGGGTCGTCTTCAACAACTATGGCCGTTCAGAGATATTCTTCCTTTCAAAGGAAGAGACACGCACCTTCCTGTTGGCGGCAGATACCAAAAAGCGAGAACAACTCAAAGAACAGTTCGCCTTCAAGTATCTCCTGCGTGCTTCTGGCGGCAGCTATGACCAAAACAGGGAATGGGAAGTTGGCAATGGATATGATGACGATGATGGAAGGGGACTGAAAAGATAATGCTTTTTCCCTTTGATTTCACATAATTTGCCAAATTGAACTTTTTTGCTTTTTATAGCAGAATATCCCGATTGGGATAGCAGAAAGAACTGCAGCAAAACCCAAATCAATGAAAAACAACAAGACCGTCAAAGCATCTCTTACATCCCAACTTTTCACAAAAAAGTATAGGAAAACAAACAAGATGATGTTTACCCCTAAGGTGATTGCCAATGCGGGTATCCACCAAGCCTTGTGTTTTAATACATTCCAAATAAGATTTCCAAATATTGTGTAAGCGAGAATGTGGAGGAAAAAGTATGATGGGCAATCCATATAGAACCCTATTCCAGCGAAATATAACAAAGGATGCAGCAACAAGGCAACAAATGCCAGGAAAAGCATCCACAAAGTGGAATTGATTATCGTTTTCATCTTATTTGATATCATAAAACTTCCCTTGTATCAACTTTTCTGGATCATGACATCAGGGATGATTGTTCATGGGAAGACTTACTCGAATGAAAAAGGCGAGCTATTGCCATTGACATTTTTAAACTGGCCGCTGTATGACCCGTTTCGCAATGTGCCAATCAATTTACCTGTCTCTTTTTCATCTTTCACAACACTCAGCACTAATTGTCCCGCATCGTAGCTGACGAACTTGACATCACGCTGCTGGTTGAACTCATAGTCTTTTCCTCTGGAATTGTATAGCAAATAGCCTTGTTTGTTGTCAAACGATAGACGGGTGGCACAACCGTCCATTGGACCTTCCACGCAGAAAGACAATGGCTCTTTGGCAACCACTATCTTTTCTTGCGTCTTGATGAGTTCCTCGATTTCCTTTTCTGAGAGATGAAATAGCGATACGAATTCATCGAAAGATAAGTCGCAGATTTTCAACAGTTGACTACTTTCACTTTCCGTTGAGGATGATAATTCCTTGGTTTTCAAGGTGGCAGTTCCTCCACGCATTATATCTACGCCGGGAATGATTTCCTGTGCCATTTTTCCATTACCCCAATAACCTTCCTTATAGAGTATGGAATAAGCTTTGCCCGGTATGTCGTATGGCGTGTCGTTCTTCACCGTGAATGTGATGCCCTCACAAGATATCCATTCGCCTTCGTGAAAACAATCGCCATAGGTATCACTCTTGATTATGGTCAGACCGTTTCTCAATTCGGGATAGAATCTTTGATACAGATAAAATAACTGTTCATCTTTCAAAGCTTCGGAACCGACATTGCCCGTGCGCAAGTCTTGAGAAACGAAGTGTTCTTGTTCACTCGTTTCTGCTTCCATAGCCTTGCCTTTTTCTTTTCTCATACAGGATAATTGCATAAATAATGCAATGCTCAAGGTCAACAGGAAGATTATGATGTTACAATATGTATGTTTCATACATCGATGATGCTTGTTTCTCATCCGCAAATATAGGAAATAAAGCGGAATGAACTTGTCTTTATTGGCATTTCTTAACACAATAGACTGATTTTTTGCATCATGATTCTTTTCTGCTTTCACAGCACAAACAACCATAGAAAGTGAAACTTGTCCCGGATGGAGGCGGGAGTCTCGACCAAAACAGAGAATGGGAAGTAGGACGTGAGCAATATGAAGGTGATGATGGAAAAAAATGAAAGGTGTGAAGAAAGAATCTACAAGTTAAAAGCAATTTTCAGAAAATATAATAAAGGCATTTTATTCACGTTATTTTCATTGAAAACCAAACAAATAAATATGGCAAGTGTTAGACCCACACTGGAAGATTTTAGCAATTCCATTAACAAGTACATAGGCTTTATCCCTATGTGCTTTGTAAGTTGGTTCGTCTGGTCAATGATAGATGACCCATTTATGGCCGATTTGCTTTTCGCATTGGGTTTTTGGTTTATAAATCCATTAGTAGTGTGGGCAATTGTGGTCTTTCTGCAGTCTTTTTGGACGAAAGGACTTCTGTGGAAAATCTATATGATTTGGGGATGTGCCATTATCATATTGATTGGAGCATATTATATCTCCCCAACAAAGTTTGGCACGATATGCAATCCCGACATCATGGCTGAACATTATGACAAGAACAAGTCGGAATTACAAGAACTTATCAATTACACCAACCAAAGCTTAGACAAAGGGGCTCAAATGCAACTTGAATTCGAGCATGGTGAGATTTCGATATTCCATGTATTAGGGAAGAATGATTCATTAAGGTCGAATAATTGGGATGTCCGTTCAGAAGAGAGAATTGACTCCTTAATGCATGTGGTGGGATTGAATCATGAAGAACTCAAAAATATCCGACGTAAACTAAAAAAGTTAGGCTGCATTTCCATTGAAACAGCAACCACACATTCTGATTTTGTTGACATCGGTTTTCGACGCGTGGATTTGGGCATGTATTCCTATCGCATCTATAACCGTCCCATGAACGCCGAGGAAAAAAAGAAATACGACGAGGATCCAATGTTCATACCCTATACCGACAGAGTTGTATTCGAATATGGCGGAGGTGCTATCGGCCCTCAAACATTTGGAGAAGAAATCAAGGAAGAGTTTATGAAAAAACATTCAGTGAAGTGAGTTTTTCTGAAAAGTTGTATATTTGCAATGTAAAATCTTATATACTATAATGCCAAGAAAAGTCAGTCTTTTATGCATCCTTCTGGTTTTGTGCACGGCAATTCAGGGACAGAACCGGTCACAGGCAACCTTGTTGAAAAAAGCCTATAAACAGAACTCGACATCGTTGCTGTATCAGTTTTTTGACAATTGGTCCAATGATGTTTCATCTAATGAGAATGAAACAAAAAGCAAATGGGTGGCTGAGGCCCATAAGGTTTTTGCCGCTTTCTATCAACCACTCCAACTGGAAAAAATCGGGTGTAGAAGCGAAGACAAAGACCTGTATGAAGATATGCCGTATTTTATTGTGCAAAGCACATTAGATGAGATTTGCGTGACGGATACCATCCCGATCAGCCCTGACGAACTTGAGGCCTATTACACAAATCGTATCAATCAGATTTACTCGGAAGACAGTATTCGCAAAAAACAACTGGATATGCTCCGAAGATTCAAAGAAAGAGGAGAGTTATCCCCAAAATTTGATTTTAAATACTATGGCTTCTCTGGGGGAAAAATTCCTACCACCAAGGTGGATTCAACTGTTTCGTTTCGCCCTCCCGTAAACATCCCCGACAAGAAAATTGTCTATCTAACCACTGAGTACAAACAGTTGCTCGACAACTTTTTGGGTAACAGCCACGTCGGTTTTGCAAAAGAGAGCATCATGCAAGTCGCCTCTTCAAAAGGTGAAAGCCAGAAAAGGATGGATTTCTTCAATACTGCCGCCAGGATATTCTATGGACACTGGGGAGGCTATTGGCAATATGAAACCTATCCCAAAGCCACATCCATCGTTATTGATTCCCAAATGCAACGTGCCGTCGTTTTCTTCCGATTCGTCTATGAGGGTGGTGAAGTAATCTTGGAAAAACAGAATGGCGAATGGACCATTGTATCTGGCAAACTCACATGGATGGAATAAACAAACATCATCAATGTCTTGATGAAACGATGTAAGAACCTCATCTTTTAGTGGCTTATCAAAATGGTTCCTTTCCAAGAAAGAGACACGCGCCTACCTGTTGGCGGCGGATGCCATGGAACGAGAACGACTCAAACAACAATTCGCTTTCAAGTATCTTCTGCGTGCCTCAGGCGGCAGCCATGACCAAAACAGGGAATGGGAGGTTGGCAATGGGTATGATGGCGATGATGAAAGGGGGATGAAAAGATGATGTTCCTTTCCCTATGGTAAGAACCCATCCTATTCTTTATTGAGGGTCAATATTTAATGGCATAAAGTGTTTTTCACGCACAGGTTTTCCGTGAAGCATTGCAGGTTCCCATTTGGGCATAGACTTAACCACACGAACCATTTCTCTATCCAATGCCGACATTTCACTTTGTTCAACTAGGACTGTGCTTGATGTGCCATCTTCCTTTATGCAAGGTCGCTCCACATTGACATCACTAATCGAACCGTCTTTCTCTACATAAAATGACACAAGCACACGTCCTTGCGGACACTCTTTCATTTCTTCAGGATATTGGATGTTTTTTGCAAGCCACGACATCAGTTTCCCTTGTCCGCCAGGGAAACTGGCACGTATTTCCGCTATTTGTATATTTGCTTCATCTGATTCGTCTATCGAATCCAAATCAGCCAAAGATAGTTCACCTATTTCACCCACTTTTATAAAAGATTTGATTCCGAGTGAATAGGTGTCAATCATAGCATCTAACATTGTGAATACAATTCTATTATTGATAGAATCAAAATCAGCAGTGATGAAATTAGGGCCAGACACTCTTCCCCTTGCCACATTTTCCCATTGACTTTTCCCCTGCTTAAAAATATTAATTAGAAAAATAGATACCCCTGACCCTATTGGTAAAAAACAACAATAATAACTTTTCCCTTGTATTTTTAATACCTTAGTGAAATCCTTAATATATTGTTGTGGAAAGTCTTTAAAATAGTAATCTCTAATTTGGCAGGTATCAGGAAAACCTATATGTTCAAGGCTGTCTTGATTAACCCATTCTATCTTATTGCAATTCATTTTTCTGGCTTCCTCCGTCTGCCAATTTCCATTATAGACAGAATCCATCAACTCATTGGCCAACTCGACAAGTGTGTTCTGCAACAAGTATGATTTGGCCCGTCGGTTCCCAACGAAAAACTCCCAAGTCGGATCTTCAAAGATGAATTCCTCCTCCTTGGACTCTGCATTTTGGATTGCATTAGTCCAAACCTCTTTCAATTTTTGAGCCTGTTCGTCAGTAATGTTGAGCGTATAGGTTCCCACCTCAGGTGCCGCATAATTGTATATGTGTTTCCTTGGCACTATCCTTACCTTATTGCCAACCTTATTTCTCTTGGTAGTGGCCATGCTTGTGGCCTCATAGATGTTTCTAAATGCTTTGATGTAAACGAGCGTGTGGTTGACAGAATCATATGTCAACGATGATTCGGAATGGAAATATGGAACACGAATGACACCGAACAGAGTATTCTTTGGAACAAGCAACCGAGCCAATTCCTTGTCGTAGAGAGACAAAGTTAAATCTTTCTGTCGCCATGCAATTGATGCGCTGTCAACACGTATGAGTCTATCCTGTGCAAATCCGGATAAAGAGAAAAGGACAATTGCCAAGACTAAAAAAGATTTTGAAGTCTTTTTCATAATTTCATCTTTTTCTTTTATAACGTATGATTATCGGATTTATTACAGGAATAAGTGTAAATGAGAACCATGAAAATCTTTGATTTGATGATATTTAAGAATAATTGGCAGAATAAGAATAACTGATTCATAGGGAGGGTTGTAACAAAATATCCATTATCCATCAGGGTGCGCTTGTGTTCAGGGGCTAGTGGTGATATCTTTCTTTGTCGAACTAGATGGTTCTTTAAGCGACATTGAGATTGTGCGCAAAGTTAATCCGGAACTTGATGAAGAAGCACTCCGTGTAGTGAAAGCTATGCCGAAATGGTTTCCTGCAAAGCAGAATAACACACCGATAAGAGCGAAAATGACCATGCCCATCGAATTCAGATTGCAATGAGTGGTTCTTCATAAGTCGGGAAAAAGTCGGGAATTTTAGACATACAAAAATCGCCAAGACTTGAAAATCAAGCACTTGGCGATTTTTAAAGTTGGGGTACTCGGACTCGAACCAAGAATGACAGGACCAGAATCTGTAGTGTTACCATTACACCATACCCCAATGTTTCAGCGCAATTCAGAACACCCTTGTTCCGTTTTGCGGATGCAAAGGTAGAATGTTTTTTTGAAATCCGCAAGGTTTTTTGCGTTTTTTTCTAAAAAAATCAAAATTATTGATGTTTGGAATGATTTTCGGGCAAATCACATGGTATTTTGGCGGAATTAAGTTATCTTTGCCCTTTGTGGCGAAATATGCGCCGCACCGTAACCGAAAACAATATCATAACCATACATGAACAGTACAAAAGATTTATTGAGAGAAATAACCAAAGGAATACAAGAGAAAAAAGGAAGTGGCATAGTTATTGCAGACCTACAGAAAGTAGAGGGAGCCATCTGCAAATATTTCGTAGTCTGCCAGGGCAATTCACCCTTACAGGTAGACGCCATCGCCAATTCGGTGATTGACGTGGTGCGTGATACCCTGCATGAGAAGCCCGTGGGGGTGATTGGCCTTGACCATGCCCAGTGGGTGGCAATGGACTACACCGACGTGATGGTGCACGTGATGCTCCCAGAGATGCGTGATTTTTACAGTCTGGAGACCCTATGGTCGGACGCCGCCCTTGAGCGTCTGCCCGACCTGGACTAAAGCCTGAACCAACCTTTCATCCAACATCGATTTTACACAATTCTACACAATGGAACAAAATAACAAAGACAAGCCCAACATGCCCAAGTTCAACATGAACTGGATATACATCACCATCATGGTGGCACTGGGTATACTCTTCTTTACCGGCTACGGCGACAGCAGTTCGGCGTCAGGCGGTAAGGGCGGCATCGCCAAAGACGACAACTACTACAACTTCAAGGACTGGGTGTCGAAAGGCGCTGCCAACGAAATCATCATCAACGGCTCGGAGAAGAAACTGAAGATGTTTGTGAAGCCCGAGTTCATACAGGACGTCTTCCATGCCGACATCAAGAAAACCGGTCCCAACCCCTATATCGACGTGGAGTTCGGCTCGGTAGAAACGCTGGAGCAGTTCCTCGACGAAGCGCAGAAGTCAGGGAAGTTCAACGGCCATGTCACCTTCGAGAACAAGAAAGACGGCGACATGTTCAACACCATCATCAACCTCACGTCGGTGATTTTCTTCATCGCCCTGATGATTTTCCTCTTCCGCAGGATGGGAGGCGGTGCCAGCGGTGGCGTGTTCAGTGTGGGCAAGAGCAAAGCCAAGATGTACGAGAAAGGCAACGACCTGGGCATCACGTTCAAGGACGTCGCCGGACAAGAAGGTGCTAAGGAAGAAGTGCAGGAGATTGTAGACTTCCTGAAGAACCCGAAGAAATACACCAACCTCGGAGGAAAAATTCCCAAGGGCGCACTCCTTGTAGGGCCTCCGGGCACCGGCAAGACCCTGCTCGCCAAGGCAGTGGCCGGTGAAGCCGGTGTGCCCTTCTTCTCGATGAGCGGCAGCGACTTCGTGGAGATGTTCGTAGGCGTGGGTGCCAGCCGTGTGCGCGACCTCTTCCGCCAGGCGAAGGAGAAGTCGCCCTGTATCATCTTCATCGACGAGATAGACGCCGTGGGACGTGCCCGTACGAAGAACCCGTCGATGGGTGGTAACGACGAGCGCGAGAACACCCTCAATGCCCTACTTACCGAAATGGACGGCTTCGGCACCAACAGCGGCGTCATCATTATGGCTGCCACCAACCGTGCTGACATGCTCGACCAGGCATTGCTCCGTGCCGGCCGTTTCGACCGCCAGATCAATGTCGACCTGCCCGACCTCAACGAGCGCAAGGAAATCTTCATCGTGCACCTGAAACCCATCAAGGTAGACGACTCCGTAGACATCGACCTCCTCGCCCGCCAGACACCCGGTTTCTCGGGTGCCGACATCGCCAACGTGTGCAACGAGGCTGCGCTAATCGCCGCCCGCCGCGACGCCCAGACCGTTTGCCGCCAGGATTTCCTCGATGCCGTGGACCGCATCATCGGCGGCCTGGAGAAGAAGACGAAGGTAATGACCGCCCAGGAGAAGCGAACCATCGCCCTGCACGAAGCCGGCCATGCCACCATCTCTTGGTTCTGCGAGCATGCCAACCCCCTGGTGAAGGTGTCGATCGTGCCCCGTGGCAAAGCCCTCGGTGCCGCATGGTACCTGCCCGAGGAGCGGCAGATTACCACGAAGGAAGAGATGCTCGATGAGATGTGTTCACTTATGGGTGGGCGCGCTGCCGAGGAACTCTTCACCGGCCATATCTCCACGGGAGCAATGAACGACCTGGAACGCGCCACGAAGAGTGCCTATGGCATGATTGCCTATGCGGGTATGGGCGACAAGTTGCCCAACATCTGCTACTACAACAACCAGGAATACCAGTTCCAGCGCCCCTACTCCGACACCACCGCAAAGGTCATCGACGACGAAGTGCTGAAGATGGTGAACGAGCAATACGAACGTGCCAAGCAAATCCTGCTGGAGCACAAGGAGGGTCACAACGCCCTTGCCGAACTCCTCATCAGCCGTGAGGTAATCTTCGCCGATGATGTGGAACGTATCTTCGGCAAACGCCCGTGGATAAGCCGTTCCCAGGAAATCATGAACATGGAGGCCGAAGTGGCCGAAAAGGCTGTAGAGACCGAAATACCCAAGATATCCGAGAATACCGAAGAATCCGGGGAGACCGCCAATAACGACACCACCCAGCCATGACCGAGAAGAAGAAGAATTTCATCGTGCGCACCATCACCGGTGTACTGTTCGTTGCCATCCTGGTGACCTGTTTCCTGCGTCCCATCTCCATGATATTCCTCTTCGCCCTCGTCACGGGACTCACGGTGTGGGAATATGGTGGACTGGTGAACCAATTCGACGACATCCAGGTGAACCGCTTCATCAGCACGGCGGCGGGCGTCTACCTCTTTCTCGCCTTTGCGGGCTATTGCACGGGATTCACCCCTGCCACGGTTTTCATCCCCTATCTGGTGACAGTGATATACCTCATCATCTCCGAACTGTTCACCATGGCGCCCAACCCCATCAACAACTGGGCCTATGCCATGCTCAGCCAGATGTATATCGCCCTACCCTTCTCGATGATTAATGTACTGGCCTTCCAGAGCAATGCCGAGGGTGAGGTCACGTTCAACTACCTGCTGCCACTGAGCCTCTTCATCTTCCTCTGGGTGAACGACACCGGTGCCTACTGCGTCGGGTCGTTGCTCGGACGACACAAGCTCTTCCCGAGGGTGTCGCCAGGCAAGAGCTGGGAGGGGTCGATAGGCGGTGCCGTCTTTGTGCTCATCGCAGCAGCAGTGATTGGCTACCTGGTAGGCGGTATGGCAGGCGGCTACTCCATACCCGTATGGATGGGGCTGGGACTAACGGTGGTGGTCTTCGGCACTCTGGGCGACCTCGTGGAATCGCTGTTCAAGCGCACGCTGGGAGTGAAAGACAGCGGCAACATCCTGCCGGGTCACGGTGGCATGCTCGACCGTTTCGACTCGTCGCTGATGGCTATTCCCGCTGCAGTAATCTACTTCTACACCCTATCCTTGTTCTAAGATGCGGATGGCATTCTTCATCATGTTCCTTTTGCTGATTTTCACCGCTCTGGGCTATGTGTTGTGGCATGTCTGGCATATCCTGCCCCTATGCAAATGGGCAAGATGGCTAGTGGTCATCGCTATGGCAGCCTGTCCGCTCAGCATGTTCCTCATGTTCGGAGGAGCTTTCGAGCGCTTGCCCCTATCTGCTGCAAGCATCGCCTACGAAGTGAATACCTCGTCGGTCATCATCCTGCTCTACCTGCTCATTACCTTCCTCGTGCTCGACATCTGCCGGCTGTTGCACATTGTGCCCAAGAGTTTCCTTTTCGACAGTTGGGCAGGCACCATTAGCGTATTGCTACTCATGGTGGTGGTCTTCGTGGCAGGCAATATCAAATACCATAATAAAGTGCGGGTGCCGCTGGAACTGACGACGAAGAAGGCACTACCCCACGACTACCGCATGGTCATGGTGAGCGACCTGCATCTTGGCTACCACAACCGCCGCGACGACCTCGCGAAATGGGTAGACCTCATCAATGCGGAGCACCCAGACATGGTGCTCATCGGAGGCGACGTGATAGACATCAGCCTGCGGCCCCTACTTGAAGAGAACATGGCCGAAGAGTTCCGTCGCATCGAAGCACCCGTCTACGCCTGTCTGGGCAACCACGAATACTACAGCAACGAGCCACGCGCGCGACAGTTCTACGAAAAGGCTGGCATACACCTGCTCATCGACAGTACCGTCGTGATAGACAGCACCCTCTGCATCATCGGTCGCGACGACCGCACCAACCCCAGCCGCAAACCCCTGGCGGCGCTCACCACATCCACCGACCCCTCGCTCTATACCATCGTCCTTGCCCACCAACCCCACGAACTGGAGAAGACCGAGCAGTGCAAGGCCGACTTCCAGTTCAGCGGCCATACCCACCGCGGACAGGTGTGGCCCATATCGTGGATTACCGATGCCATCTATGAGTGTTCATGGGGAGAGCACCAACGAGGCGCCACCCGTTTCTACGTGAGTTCAGGCCTCGGCATTTGGGGCGGGAAATTCCGTATCGGCACACAATCGGAATATGTCGTGGCCACGCTGAAAAAAGAACCTTAGCCCGGAAAAACCGGAAAGCCCGGAATATCCGGATAGCCCAAAAAATCCGGATTGCCCGGGATATCCGGATAGCCCATCTTGCCCATCTTGCCCAAATTGCCCATCTTGCCCATAACGCCCACAAAGCCCATACCCCCATACCCCCTAACCTAAAAAAATCAACAAGACAATGAAAAGAAAGATTCTTACAATGATGGCAGTGCTGCTGACGGCACTCACCACCCAAGCCACCGGCCCCGTGAAACAATGGGGACAACTGCAAGTAAAAGGCACCCAACTCTGCGACCAACAGGGTAATCCCGTGGTACTGCGGGGCGTGAGCCTGGGGTGGCACAATATCTGGCCACGATTCTACAACAAGAAAGTGGTGCGCACACTGAAAAACGACTGGAACGCCACGGTAGTGCGTGCCGCCATGGGCGTGACCACTGTCGAAGACAACTACCTCGACAACCCCTCGTTCGCCCTGGAATGCGTAGAGAAGGTGGTGAAAGCCGCCATCAAGGAAGATATCTATATCATCATCGACTGGCATGCCCATGAAATGCACACGCCAGAGGCGAAGGCGTTCTTCGGTGAGATGGCAAGGAAATACGGCAAGTATCCCCATGTCATCTATGAGTTATACAACGAGCCTGTGGAGGACTCATGGGAGTCGCTGAAACAGTATGCCACGGAGATTATCACCGAAATCCGCAAATACGACCCCGACAACATTATCCTCATGGGATGCCCACACTGGGACCAAGACATCCACCTCGTGGCAGACAGTCCGCTCCGTGGTTTCAGCAACATCATGTACACGCTGCACTACTACGCCTCCACCCACAAGGAATACCTACGCGACCGCATGGAAGAAGCCGTGAAACGCGGCGTGCCCGTATTCGTGAGCGAGAGTGGCGTGACCGAGGCTTCGGGCAACGGTGTCATCGACCCGGAGTCACAACAACAGTGGCTCGACCGGATGGAGAAGCTGAAAATCAGTTGGTTGCTGTGGTCGCTGAGCGACAAAGACGAGTCGTGCTCCATGCTCCTTCCCCGTGCCACCTCCACGGGTCCCTGGCCCGAAGACGTCATCAAGCGGTCGGGAAAGATGGTGCGTGAGTATCTGAAGAGATACAATAAATGATTTCGGGCAAAGCCCGATTGAAGATTGAAAATTGAAAATTGAAGATTGAAAATTATTCGGTCTTCAATTTTTCTGCAGTAGAACGTTATGGATGATGCGGGCGGCATGAGCAGGTGCGCCAGGTTTTCCGATAGCCTGTCGCACCTCTTCGTATCCGTTCAGCATGGCATCGCGGCGACTGCCGCCAGGAAGGATGGCAGACAGTTCACTCACCATATTCGGTACGCTGAAAGTATCGGCCACCAATTCTGTCACGACCTCTCGGTCGGCAATGAGGTTGACGAGCGAGATATACTTCACCTTGAGGAGATGTCGGCGAAGGAAAGCGATGAAGCGCGGCAACGGCGTTTCGTAACACACCACCTGAGGCACGCCGAAGAGCGCGGTTTCGAGCGTGGCGGTGCCACTCGTGACGAGAGCCGCCGTGGCATTGGCGAGCACAGCGAAGGTCTCGCCGGCAACCATCCTCACCTTCGCGATGCCTTCGAAACGCTCGTAGTAAGACCGTTCGATGGATGGAGCGCATGCCAGCACGAACTGGTAATCGGGGAACTGCTCTGCCGCCTGTAACATCGCCGGCAAGTTATCCTTGATTTCCTGTCGGCGGCTGCCTGCCAGCAATGCCACGACAGGCCGGTCATCAAGCCCATGGTGCCGTGCGAACTCCGCAGGAGTCTCATGATAGCCTTCGCGGAAAGCCATTACCTCGTCGGCGGTGGGATTGCCCACATAATGGATGGGATAATGATGCTTCTTCTCGAAGAAATCCACTTCGAAAGGCAGGATGGACAACAGGTGGTCCACATCGCGCTTGATGTTCTTGACACGGTATTCCTTCCACGCCCATATCTTCGGCGAGATGTAATAGAACACCTTCGCCAGTCCATGCTTATGCACAAACTTGGCAATGTCGAGATTGAAGCCTGGGTAATCGACAAGGACCACCGCGTCGGGGTTCCACATGCGGATATCCTCCTTACACTGGGCCATATTGCGGAAGATGGCAGGCAGATGGAGGAGTACCGGGATGAACCCCATGTAAGCCATCTCGCGGTAATGGCGCACCAGCGTGCCCCCCTCGGCAGCCATGTTATCGCCGCCGAAAAACCGGAACTCCGCCTGCGCGTCGGCAAGCGCCAGTTCACGCATCAGATGTGCGGCATGCAGGTCGCCGCTCGCCTCTCCTACTATCAGGTAATATTTCATCGGGAAATGTTGGTCAGTCGTCGTAGCGCCACGACTCCATGGCGCTGATCATATCATAGTCGGTCACATCGATACGCGTGGGCGTGATGGCAGCGAAGCCATGCTGCAACGCCCAGTTGTCGGTATCTTCCGAGTCAGGCTCGTCGTTCTTATACTTGCCCACCATCCAGAAGTAGTCGTAGCCCCGTGGGTGATGCTCCTTCACACACTCGTCATACCATGTGCCCCATGCCATGCGACACACCTTCACACCGCAGTATCCCCCTCGTGGCACATTCACGTTCAGGCACACCCCCTTGGGAAGTCCCTCGCTGAGCACCCGTCGTGTGATGGCCCTGACAAGCGGGCGCATAGGCTCGAAATCGGCATCGGCACTGTAGTCACATATCGAGAAAGCCACCGACGGAAGGTATTTCATGCAGCCCTCTGCCGCCACGCCCATCGTACCCGAATAGTGGGTGTTCACCGAGGCGTTATCGCCGTGGTTGATGCCTCCGATCACCATATCGGGCCGTCGGTCGGCGCACAATTGGTTGAGCGCGAGTTTCACACAGTCTACGGGCGTGCCGTTGCTCGACCACACCTCCACCCCTTCCTCACGATGTCTTGGCGTGAGGTCGAGCGGTGTAGTGGCAGAGAAGGCACGGGCATAGCCCGAGCGGGCGGAGTCGGGCGCGCAGACCAACAGGTCGGCCATGTCACGTATCATGTCCACCAGCGCATTGATACCTTTAGCCTTGTAGCCATCGTCGTTGGAAATCAGAATGAAAGGTCGGTTGTCGTTCATCTTCTTTACTTTGTTTGGGCAAAGGTAGGAAAAAATAATAAAATACAGGAAAAGAGTGATGCCGAAACAATAAAACCCACCTTAAATTTGTTTGTTAAGTATGAAAAAAGGTTTAATTCGTCCTTTTCTCGTATAAAATATGTATCTTTGCACAATCGTAGCAAAAATATGCCGCACCTAAGATAGGTACAAGATGGGCTGCACCAAGTGCACAATGCCCACTTTGTTAAGGAAAAAAGATTCTATAAGAGGTAACTAAATGGGAAAAATCATAGCTTTAGCCAACCAAAAGGGAGGTGTGGGCAAGACCACCACCACCATCAACCTTGCGGCCTCGTTAGCGACCTTGGAGAAGACGGTGCTTGTCATCGACGCCGACCCACAGGCCAATGCATCCAGCGGTCTGGGTGTAGATGTGAACAACCTGGAGTGCTCGCTATACGAATGTCTTGTCGACCACGTCGACGTGCGCGAAGCTATCTACACCACTGACATCGAGGGTCTCGACATCATTCCCAGCCACATCGACCTGGTGGGTGCCGAAATAGAGATGCTCAATATCGACAGCCGCGAAAAGGTAATCGACCGTCTCCTTGCCCCTATCCGCTCTGAATACGACTACATCCTGATAGACTGCTCTCCCTCACTGGGACTGATTACCGTCAACTCACTCACCGCTGCCGACTCCGTCATCATTCCCGTGCAGTGCGAGTATTTTGCCCTCGAAGGCATCGGGAAATTGCTCAACACCATCAAGATCATCAAGAGCAAACTCAATCCCCGTCTGGAAATCGAGGGGTTCCTCTTGACAATGTACGACAGCCGTTTGCGGCTTGCCAACCAGATTTACGACGAGGTGAAGCGCCACTTTCAGGAATTGGTGTTCAAGACCGTCATCCAGCGTAACGTCAAGCTCAGCGAGAGTCCGAGCCATGGTCTGCCCGTGATTCTCTATGATGCCGACAGCACCGGCAGCAAGAACCATCTTGCCCTGGCTAAGGAGATTATCAACAAGAACAGTTAAAGCCACGGTGGCAGCGCCACCGCCCGACACACATATTCTATGGCAGCAAAAAAGAAATTCAATGCACTGGGCCGCGGCCTGGATGCCCTTATCTCCACCGACGAGATACATCCACAGGGCAGTTCCACCATCAGCGAGATAGCCCTCGACCAGATAGAAGCCAATCCCAACCAACCCCGTCGCGACTTCGACCCCGACAGCCTGCAGGAGTTGGCCAATAGCATCCGCGAGATTGGCATCGTGCAGCCCATCACTCTCCGCCAGATCAGCGACACCAAATACCAGATTGTGGCGGGAGAACGCCGCTATCGTGCCTCGCAGATGGCAGGCCTCAGCTCCATTCCCGCCTATATCCGCACCATCGACGATGAGAGCGTGATGGAGATGGCATTGGTGGAGAATATCCAGCGCGAAGACCTCAATGCCATCGAGATAGCACTGGCCTATGCCCACCTGCTCGAGAACGAGGGGATGACCCAGGAGAAGGTGGCAGAGCGTGTAGGAAAGAGCCGCGTGGCCGTGGCCAATTACCTCCGCCTGCTCAAACTGCCCGCCCAGGTGCAGATGGCGCTTCAGAAACATACCATCGACATGGGCCATGCCCGTGCCCTCCTTTCCCTCGACAGCCCGTCGCAGCAACTCGCCGTCTTTGAGACCATCCAGAAGAACGGCTCGTCGGTACGTCAAGTAGAAGAAATCGTGAAAAAGCTGAAGAACGGCGAGGACGTGAACCTTGGTGGCAAGAAGCTTGCGTCGGGAACCCGTTTTCCCGAGGAGTACACCATCCTGCGTGAACAACTCACGGGGTTCTTCGGAAAGAAAGTATCACTCAATATCTCTCCCTCGGGAAAGGGGAAAATCAGCATCCCCTTCGCCGACGAGGAAGAGCTGGAGCATATCATGAGCGTGTTCGACCGGTTGAAACGTAATTGACATGACCGTGAGAACCAACAGATTGTCTTTCATCCGTACAGCCGTTGCCGCCCTGCTGCTCACCACAGCATCACTCGGCAGCGCACAGGAAGTGATTGTCGCCGACAGTTTAGCACCCGGCGACGATGTCATCGAACTGATGATAGACGATACCTTGCAAGTGGGCCGTTTCTTCGCGGCCGACACGCTAACTATGGCGAAGCCCCCTCGCGACTGGAGCACCTGGCGCCCCAGCGCAAAACGGGCGATGTGGCTTGCCATCGTCCTGCCCGGTGCCGGACAAATATACAACCGCAAATACTGGAAACTCCCCATCTTCTATGGTGGGTTTGTGGGATGTATCTATGCCATGCGTTGGAACAACATGATGTACAACGACTATTCCAGGGCGTTTCTCGACATCTCAGACAACGACCCCGCCACACAGAGTTACAACCAGTTCCTGCATCTCGGCTCTCGCATCAACCCCGATAACGAGAAGAACGAGACCCGTTACAAGACGCTTTTCCAGAAGCGCAAGGATTATTACCGACGCTACCGCGACTTGAGTTTTTTCATACTCATCGGCGTGTATGCCCTCTCTGTCATCGACGCGTATGTCGACGCATCCCTGTCGGATTTCGATATCAGCAAAGACCTGAGTCTGAAGGTCTCACCGACAGTCATCAACAGCCGCACCGACCGCAACCCTATCAGGTCAGGTGCCATCGGACTGCACTGCAGCCTGAATTTTTAAGAACAAAATGTCAAGAAGCAAAACAAGAAAATGAAGAAGACCCTAACACTCATCCTATTGTTATTGTGTTGCACCATTCACCTCTCAGCCCAAATCAGTGAAGACTACGAGATTTTCTTCACTGACGAGAACGGCCATCAAGACGTCATGGAACTGCCCGAGTCGATGATGATGTCAGAACTCGACAGCATGCTCGCCCTTTACCATTCCAAGACCTACCTCATCACCGACGAAGCATGTGAGTCGACAGGTGAGAACCCCTACTACTCCGACGATGTGTATGCCGAGCGACTGAGCCGCATGCCCACCGCCATCGACATGCCCTACAACACCATCGTAAGACAATTCATCGACCGTTACTGCACACGCCTGCGCAGGTCGGTGAGCGTAATGCTCGGCACGTCAAACTTCTACATGCCCATCTTCGAGCAGGCCCTTGAAGCCTACAACGTACCCATGGAGCTGAAATACCTGCCTGTCATCGAGTCGGCACTCAATCCCAAGGCCGTATCGCGCGTGGGCGCCACCGGACTATGGCAGTTCATGCTCGCCACTGGCAAGCAATACGGTCTTCGCGTGAACTCCCTCGTCGACGACCGCCGCGACCCCATCCGAGCCTCGTATGCTGCCGCACGCCTGTTGCGCGACCTCTTCCGCATCTTCGGCGACTGGACTCTTGCCATCGCTGCCTACAACTGCGGTCCTGCCAACGTGAACAAAGCCATCCGGCGCAGCGGTGGCCAGCGTGACTTCTGGAAAATCTACCCCTATCTTCCCGCTGAGACCCGAGGCTATGTGCCCGCTTTCATCGCTGCCAACTATGTGATGACCTACTATTGCGAGCACAATATCTGTCCGATGCTCACCAATCTTCCCGAGCGTACCGACACCATCATCGTCGACCGTAACATCTCGCTATCCACCATATCGAAGTTCTGTGACATCAACATCGAGTTGCTCCGCGAACTCAATCCACAATACCGTCGCGACCTGGTGAACGGCAGCACCGAGCCATCCACCATCCGCATGACCATCCCATCGATGAACAAGTTCCTGGAGTTGCAAGACTCCATCTTCGCCTATGATGCCGCACATGTGGGAGGCAAGCATGCCTATACCGCAGTAGAAGACAAAGGCTCATCGCGCGAGAGCACGTCACGGCGCTCGTCCGAAAGCCGTTCATCGGCCTCAAGGAGCAGCAGGCGCAGCAGTTCCGCGACCACGGCCACGGCAGCAGCTACAAGCAGTTCGTCGTCGCGCTATGGTCGCAGTTCACGAAGTGCTTCCTTCAACCAACGCACCACCGCCTCCTCCAACAGCAATTCCTCTGGGAAACGCCGCAGTGGGCGCCGTGGCTGACCCCACCCCTTCCAACACAACCTATCTATGAACGAACAGGAGCATATAGGGAAAGAGGCTGAACGCGATGCCATCGACAACCAACTGGTAGACGAAGCCTACCAGGCGCTGATCGACAGTTACATCTCGTCGCCCCACCGCAAGAAGGTCGACATCATCAACAAGGCCTTCAATTTTGCCCGCCAAGCGCACAAAGGCGTACGGCGCCTCTCGGGCGAGCCCTATATCATGCACCCCATCGCCGTGGCCACGATAGCCTCGAAAGAGATGGGACTGGGTTCTACCAGCATCTGTTCCGCCCTTCTGCACGACGTTGTGGAAGACACCGACTATACCGTGGAAGACATCGAGACCATCTTCGGCTCGAAGATAGCCCAAATCGTCGACGGCCTTACGAAGATATCAGGAGGTATCTTTGGAGATCAGGCCTCTGCCCAGGCCGCCAATTTCAAGAAACTGCTTCTCACGATGAGCGACGACATCCGCGTTATCCTCATCAAGATTTGCGACCGTCTCCACAACATGCGTACGCTGAGCAGCCAGCCCGCCAACAAGCAATATAAGATTGCCGGTGAGACATTATATATATATGCGCCGCTATCCAACCGTCTCGGTCTCAACAAGATAAAGAACGAACTTGAAGACCTGAGTTTCAAGTACGAGCATCCCGAGGAATACGAAAGCATCAAGACAAAACTCGCCTCTACCGAGACGATGCGTAACCAGCTGTTCGAGGATTTCACCGCCCCCATCCGCGAGTCCCTCGACAAGATGGGCATGAAATACGTAATTCATGCGAGGGTGAAGACCCCCTACTCCATCTGGACGAAGATGCAGAACAAGCATGTCACCTTCGACGAAATCTACGACATCCTTGCCGTGCGCATCATCTTCAAGCCCGAGAGCAAGGAGCAAGAGATCAACGACTGCTTCAGAATCTATGTGGCCATCAACAAAATCTACAAGTCGCATCCCGAACGTCTCCGCGACTGGGCCAACCACCCCAAGGCCAATGGCTACCAGGCACTCCATATCACCCTGATGTCGAAACAAGGGCAGTGGGTGGAGGTGCAGATACGGTCGGAACGCATGGACGACATCGCCGAGCAGGGATTTGCCGCCCACTGGAAATACAAGCAAGGTGCCGACGGCAGGGTGACAGCCGTCAGCGAGACGGGCGAGGACGGCGAGCTCAACGACTGGCTCCACACCATCAAGGAGATTCTCGACGACCCCCAGCCCGATGCCATGGATTTCCTCGACACCATCAAGCTCAACCTCTTTGCCTCGGAGATATTCGTCTTCACCCCCAAAGGTGAGATACGCACCATGCCGGCAGGGAGCACGGCCCTCGACTTTGCCTTCCAGATACATACCTTCCTTGGCAGCCACTGCATCGGTGCCAAGGTAAACCACAAGCTCGTGCCTCTGAGCCACCGCCTGCAGAGTGGCGACCAGGTAGAAATCCTCACCTCGAAATCACAGCACGTCAGTCCCACATGGGTAAACTTCGCCACCACAGCGAAGGCGAAGACCAAAATCCTCGCCATCCTCCGCCGCAACGAGCGTGAAATCCAGAAGAGTGGCGAAAACACCCTCCGCGAATTTCTCGCTGCCCACGACCTGGAGATGACCACGTCGGCCATCGACCGCTTGTGTGCCCTGCACGACATCAGCAAGCCAGAGAAATTCTTCCAGGCATTAGGCAACAAGAACATCATCCTCGGCGACAAGGACATCGACGAGGTGCTCGACAGCAAAACGGGCAAGAAATCAGGATGGCGCAAACTCGTTCCTTTCCTCGGCAACGAGAAGAAGAGCAAGGAAAACAGCAACTACGACGACGACAACACCGAGCTGTTCCTTGTCGACAAGTCATTCAACCGCAAAAAGCCCTTCATCATCAACGACACCAACTTCGGGCGGCTCATCTTCCCTCCCTGCTGCCGACCTATCCCCGGCGATGATATCCTCGGCTATATCGACAACCGCAACCATATCGAAATCCACAAACGTGCCTGTCAGGTGGCCAACAAACTCAAGAGCAGTTTCGGCAACCATATCATCGACGCGAAATGGGACATGCACCGCCGCATCCTCTTCGATGCTACCATCCAGATTTCCGGTATCGACCGCATCGGCCTGCTCAACGAACTGACCCATGTCATTTCCAGCCAGCTCAATGTCAACATGCAGAAGCTGGTCATCTCGACCACCGATGGTATCTTCGACGGCACCATACAACTGAAGGTCTACGAACGCAAGGACGTCAGACTCATCATCGACAGCCTGAAGGCCATCGAAGGCCTTGAGGAAATCAAGCAAATCCAATAACCTTTCACCCCATGCGCACCCTTCTCTTCCTTCTCGCCATGACACTCTCCCACACTGCCATGGCCGCCGGCAAGTACGACAATCCCGACACGCTCTTCGTGGCACGCGATGGCACCGCTGAGTTCCGCAACATCAACGATGCCATCGAGGTATGCCGCGCATTCATGGACTATCACAAGGTGATTTTCGTGAAACGTGGCACCTACAAGGAAAAGCTCATCATCCCCTCATGGCTCGACAACATCGAGATTGTGGGCGAAGATGCAGACAACACCATCATCACCTACGACGACCATGCCAATATCCGTCTTGAAGGTACCGAAAGAGCCATGGGTACCTTCCGCACCTATACCCTGAAGATTGAGGGTAATGGCATCACGCTGAAGAACATCACCATAGAGAACAACTCCGCCCGTCTGGGGCAAGCCGTGGCCCTGCATACCGAGGGTGACCGCCTGCGCTTCATCGGTTGCCGTTTCCTGGGTCATCAAGACACCATCTACACCGGCAAGGCCGGCACACGTCTCTATTTCGACAACTGCTTTATAGAAGGTACTACCGACTTCATATTTGGACCTTCCACCGTGTGGTTCGAAGGATGCACCATCAAGAGCAAAGCCAATTCCTATGTCACGGCGGCATCCACGCCAGAAAACATCGCCTTCGGCTATGTGTTCAACCACTGCCGTCTGATTGCCGACAACGGTGTTGATAAGGTGTATCTGGGACGTCCTTGGCGACCCTATGCCTACACGGTGTTCATGAACTGCGAGTTGGGTGGACATATCTGCACTGCAGGGTGGCACAACTGGGGCAACGAGGCCAATGAGCACACTGCCCGTTACCTGGAATACAACAACTACGGCGAGGGAGCCGCCACCAACGGCCGTGCCCCATGGAGCCGCCAACTGAGCAAGAAAGAGGCCGCTGCTATCACCTTGCAAAACGTTTTCAAGGTAGAGAGCAGTTGGGTTCCATGACCTTCAACAAAAGAGCCTAACTAACCTAAAAGACCAAAAATCTAAAGACAAAAAACGGGAAAACCATAAACGACAGCCGACTGGTCAAGAGAGGGTGTCGAGTTGTTTCTTCAGTTGCTGTAACTCCTCGCGGATGCCGATGAGGCACTCCATTACCTTCGCGCTCTTGTCTACGCCGGCGCGGTTCTCGTTGAGCATCTTCCGTGCGGCAGCGAGCTTGAATCCCCTTACCTTCACCAAGTTGTAGATGAGGCCAATCTGGTCGATGTCCTTTTGCGTGTATTGCCTCACGTTGTTGCTCGTGGTTTGTGGCTTGAGATGTGGGAATACACCTTCCCAATAGCGCAGCAGACTCTCCTTGACGTCGTACATCGCCGCCACTTCCTTGATAGAATAATATACTTTCTGTGTTTTGGTTTTCTCCATTTTCAATGCCTTTATCCCTTGCTGATTTGGATTTGCAAAAATAAGGAAAAAGAGAAACAAAACAAAATTAAAATGCATGATTTTCACCGACAAAGACATACATTTTAATAATAATGTTGTCTATTCTTGAAAAAAAGCAGTATTTTTGCACCACTTATAGTTTCAAGAAACGTAAAAAAAGAGAATTATCACAGAAGCAAGATGATGACAGCCAATGAAATCCGCGACTCTTTCAAGAAATTCTTCGAGTCGAAAGGCCATGCCATTGTGCCATCGGCACCGATGGTAGTAAAAGACGACCCTACCCTGATGTTCACCAATGCCGGTATGAACCAGTGGAAAGACATTATCCTGGGCACCCGTGACCCAGAACCACGACGGCGTGCCGACAGCCAGAAATGCCTGCGTGTGAGCGGCAAGCACAACGACCTGGAGGAAGTAGGTCACGACACCTACCACCACACCATGTTCGAAATGCTGGGCAACTGGAGTTTCGGTGATTATTTCAAGGAAGGTGCCATCGACTGGGCATGGGAATACCTTGTCGACGTGCTGCACCTTAACCCGAAAGACCTCTACGTCACCGTGTTTGAGGGTTCTGCCGACGAAGGCCTGGAGCGCGACGACGAGGCAGCACAGATCTGGCTGAAGCATGTGCCTGCCGACCATGTCATCAACGGCAACAAGCATGACAATTTCTGGGAGATGGGCGACACGGGCCCCTGTGGACCCTGCTCTGAAATCCACCTCGACTCACGCACCGAGGAAGAGAAGCAGAAGGTGCCTGGCCGTGAGTTGGTGAACAAGGACGACCCCCAGGTGATAGAGATATGGAATCTCGTGTTCATGCAATACAACCGCAAGGCCGATGGCTCGCTGGAGAAACTGTCGATGAACGTCATCGACACCGGCATGGGCTTCGAGCGCCTCGTGCGTGCCCTTCAGGGCAAGCACTCCAACTACGACACCGACATCTTCCAGCCCATCATCCGTGAGATAGAGCGTATCTCGGGCATGCGTTACGGCGAGAAGGAAGAGACCGATGTCGCCATGCGCGTGGTGGCCGACCATCTGCGCGCTGTTGCGTTCAGCATCGCCGACGGCCAGTTGCCCAGCAATGCGAAGGCTGGCTATGTCATCCGCCGTATCCTCCGCCGTGCCGTGCGCTACGGCTACACATTCCTCAACCAGAAGGAGTCGTTCATCTATCGCCTCGTTCCCACGCTGGTGGCAGAGATGGGTCCCTCGTATCCCGAGCTGCCTGCCCAGCAAACACTCATCAGCCGTGTGATGAAAGAAGAGGAGGAGTCGTTCCTCCGCACCCTCGACAAGGGTATCAACCTGCTCAACGGAGCTATGGACGAACTCATGGCCCATGGCGAGACCGTGCTCGACGGCACCCAGGCCTTCCGCTTGTTCGACACCTATGGCTTCCCCCTCGACCTTACCCAACTCATCTGCCGTGAGCATGGCTACACCGTCGACGAGCAACAGTTTGCCGAAGAGATGGCGAAGCAGAAAGCCCGCGCACGCAATGCTGCAGCCGTGGAGAACTCCGACTGGGTGGAGTTGCGCGAGGGAGAACAGCAGTTCGTGGGCTACGACTACACCGAGTACAGCTGCCATATCCTGCGCTACCGTAAGGTGACGCAGAAGAAAGCCACCTTCTACGAACTGGTGCTCGACCACACCCCCTTCTATGGCGAGATGGGTGGTCAGGTGGGCGACCGCGGCGTACTGGTGAACGAGGCTGAGACCATCGACATCATCGACACCAAGCGCGAGAACAACCAGAGCGTACATATCGTCAAGAACCTGCCCAACGACGTGGAGGCAGAGTTCATGGCCTGCGTCGACACCGACCTGCGTGAAGCCAGTGCCGCCAACCATACCGCCACCCACCTGCTCGACTATGCCCTGAAACAGGTGTTGGGCGACCATGTGGAGCAGAAAGGCTCGTATGTGAGTGCCGATACCCTGCGTTTCGACTTCTCCCATTTCCAGAAAGTCACCGACGAGGAGTTGCGTCAGGCCGAGCGCATCGTCAACGATATGATCCGTCAGGACCTGCCACTCGACGAGCACCGTGCCATCCCCCTCGCCGAAGCGAAGCAACTGGGAGCCATCGCCCTCTTTGGAGAGAAATACGGCGACAAGGTGCGTGTGGTACGCTTCGGCCCGAGTTGTGAGTTCTGCGGTGGCGTGCATGCCAGTTCCACCGGTCGCATCGGGTTCTTCAAAATCGTGAGCGAGAGCAGCGTGGCCGCAGGCATCCGCCGCATTGAGGCAAAGACAGGCAAGGCGTGCGAGGAACTCCTCTATCTGTTGGAAGACACGATGAAGTCGATTCGTGAGTTGTTCAACAATGCCAAAGACCTGAGCGGTGTAATCACCAAATACATCAACGAGCACGACTCGATGAAGAAACAGATTGATGAGTTCAAGGCCCGTGGTGTGGAACGTGCCAAGGAAAGATTGGTGCAGAACGCCAAAATCATCAATGGCATCCATGTGGTGGCATCGGTGCTGCCCCTTGACCCTGCGAGTGCGAAAGACCTGGTGTTCAAGGTGCGCTCGGCTTTCGACGGCAACCTACTGTGCGCCATCGGCACAATCCATGAGGGCAAGCCCATGATCAACGTGATGGTGAGCGAGGACCTGGTGAAAGACCACGGCCTACATGCCGGCCAGATGGTACGCGAGGCAGCGAAGTTCATCAAGGGCGGTGGCGGCGGACAGCCCCACTATGCCTCTGCCGGTGGCAAGGATACCGACGGTCTCTCTGCCGCCATTGACAAGGTAGTGGCATTGGGCACCCAACAATAAGACCTCAACCATTAAACACGAATAATATGAAAACAACAGAAAGACTATCTATCGTCGTTGTCGCCCTGGCCATATGTGTCTCTGCCAGTGCCATCGACATCAAGTTCAAGAAAGACAAGACGGTGGTCGACGACATCACCTACACCCTCAACGCAAAAAAGCAGTCGGCCGTGGTGGTGCGGGGCGAGCAGCCCTACGTAGGCGATATCGTGATACCCGAGAAGATTACCGTCGACAGCGTCACCTTCTATGTGGAAGAGATTGCCTCCAACGGGTTCAAGGAATGTCCGGGTGTCACCTCCATCCTCATCCCCGACTGCATCACGAAGATAGGTTCCTCGGCATTCATGGGCTGTTCGAGCCTTACCGAGATTACCATTCCCACACGCATCCAGGAATTGGCAGACGACCTTTTCGAGAATTGTGCCAGCCTTACTACCATCAATTTCTCCGGCAGCGTGAAGAAGTTGGGTTCCGACATTTTCAAGGGTTGCAAGTCACTTGTCGACTTCGAGGTTCCCAGTGCCGTGACTGAGATTCCAGGGGAGGCGTTCATGGGTTGTTCCGAACTCCGCAACGTCACCCTTCCTGCTGGTATCAAGAAGATTGGAACAAGTGCTTTCGAGAGCTGCTCGAGTCTGGAGTATATTGACATCCCCACGGGAGTAAGCATCATCAGCAACGATGCCTTCAATGGCTGCACCAGCCTGAAGGAGTTCCGCTTCCCCGCTGGAGTGAGCACTATTTCCGCCAATATCTTCAAGAACTGTACCGAACTGCAACTCGTTGAGATTTCCAACTCCATCCGCAAGATTGAGCACGATGCCTTTTTCGGATGCGCTGCGCTCGACAGCCTCAACCTCACCAACTCCATCACGTCGTTGGGCAGCAGTGTTTTCGAAGGCTGCGCCACACTGAAGAAGGTGAAGATTCCCAATGGTCTGACAGAGGTTCCCTCCGATGCATTCAAGAACTGCTCCAGCCTGCAGGAAGTGACCTTCTCCAACGCACTGAAGAAGATTGGCAGTGGTGCCTTCGAGAATTGCGCCAGCCTCACTCAACTCACGCTCCCCGTATCGCTGAAGGAAATCGGCAATGATGCTTTCGAGGGATGCAATAACATCATGGACATCTACATCAACAGTTCCGTACCCATCAAGATTAGCGGTGGTTCGTTTGCCAAGGCCACGATGAAAGAAGCCATCGTGCACGTGAAGAAAGGTGCCACCACCAACTTCAACCTCGACAAGCAGTGGAAGAAGTTCCTCAACATCATTGAGTGGAAATGATGCTGCCCATATGGGTCTGAGCACTTATTATCTATCCCCTGCCCCCATGTTGGGCAGGGGATAGATTTTACCAATAAACCATCAAAACGAAGATATGTTCAGAATTTGTAGTTTCATCAGCCGTTGGATGGCAGTCATCGTGCTTCTGATGGCAGCTGCCGCACTGTTATGGCCTGATGTTATCGGTGTAATCAAGACCTCTTGGATCAGTTGGCTGCTGGGTATGGTGATGTTTGGCATGGGACTGACATTGCGGTTGGAGGATTTCCGTATCGTCTTCTCCCGTCCGAAAGACATCATTATCGGCTGCCTCGCCCAATTTACCATCATGCCCCTTCTGGCGTGGCTGCTCACACAGTTGTTCGCCCTGCCCGCCGAACTCGCCGTTGGTGTCATCCTCGTGGGCTGCTGTCCGGGAGGCACCTCTTCGAATGTCATCACCTATCTTGCGGGCGGTGACCTGCCTCTGTCGGTAGGCATGACCAGTGTCTCCACGATTCTCGCCCCGCTGCTTACCCCGCTACTCACCTGGTTGCTGGCAGGCACCTACGTCGATGTGGACGTCTGGTCGATGTTCATGAGCATCATACAAGTCATCATCCTGCCCATTGTGCTGGGCCTGCTCATCAAGCGTTTTCTTACCTTGTCCGAGAACGTTTTGCATCATGTCCTGCCTGCCTTCTCCACGGTGGCCATTACTCTGATTGTGGGTGCGGTGGTGTCGGCCAATGCCGACAAACTGGTTACCTGCAGTATGTTGGTGATTGCTGTTGTCGCCCTCCACAACCTATTGGGCTACCTCCTGGGGTTCGTTCTTGGCAAGTTGCTCCACCTGTCGAGAGCGAAGTCTACTGCCATCAGCGTGGAAGTAGGCATGCAGAACTCCGGTCTGGCCTGTTCTCTGGCCCAGCAACATTTCCAGACCATGGCCATGGCCACTGTTCCCGGTGCTATCTTCAGTGTATGGCACAACATCTCGGGCGCACTGTTGGCAAAGGTGCTCAACAGGAAGGAAAATGCCTGAAGGCGCTACCTTTCCTTTTGGCTTAATGGCCTAACCAGTAGAATGCCGACAGCCACCCCCTCTCAGCGAGAAGGGATGGCTGTCGTTTTTAGGGATTGTCAACAATTTTATCTTCCGAGGTCGAAGCCGAGGCGCACCCCATCGTAATTCTTGCTCAGTTCACCGATGGTAGCCAAGGTGGTGTTGCCACTCAAGCCTCCAATGGTCTGCAGGATGGTGAGCAGTTTTTGCGACTCAAAGAGCAGGCTGATGCCCGAGGTCGAGGCAGTGATATACGAATTGAGGGTAAAGAGCATGGTTTTGATGGTCATCTGTCCAGTACTGGGGTCATAGGCATAACTACCGCTGATGGTCTTCCCTGCCACCTTTGCCGTGAAAGTATTGTTGTTTGCAAACGTGAAATAAGTATTGGAAGAACTGATGCCCACACTGTTGTAGTAGGAAAGCAGTGTCGACTTGATTTTCTGTGATGCCACCTCACCGCCTGCCTGTGCCAAGAGGTTGTCGCTGGTGAAGGCACATCCCGGACCAGTATATTTCCAGGTGCCCACGAGGTTCTCCTGTGAGATTTTGTTCAGTCCGAGCACGCTGCCAAGCACGTTGCCGAGGATACTGGTGCCGTCGATACCGCTTAATATACCACCCTGATTGCCTAAAGAGCCACATCCTGCCAGCATGATGACAGCGGTGGCCATCGCTAAAATAGTTTTTTTCATAAGAATTGTATTTTTTGTTTTATAGATGCTGTTATCTACTTAGTTTTTGCAAAATTAGGCAAAAAGGATGAATGAAACAACAATCTGCAAGGAAATATCATAAAAACCCGACAACTTGTTCTCGTAACCGACTCCTATATCGTGCAAGCCGAATGCAGACGACAGTTCGCTTTCAGTATGCCGAGGCACCGCCGATGTTCAAGCGAAGCTTAATATTCAATCTTTAATATTCAATCTAAAATTACCGTCTGTGTCTTCGGCCAATTCACGAGAAACAGCTGGCTTGTGGCACGGGTGAAGGCGGTGTATAGCCAATGCAGGTAGTCGGGTGTTACCATGTCGTCGGTCATATACCCCTGGTCCACATACACATGCTCCCACTGTCCGCCCTGAGCCTTATGGCATGTCACGGCATAGGCATACTTCACCTGAAGGGCGTTGTAATAGGCATCGTCGCGCACCTTGATCATCCTGTCGTGCTTGAGAGGGATGTCGGCATAGTCGTCGCTCACCCCCTGGAAAAGCGCATCGCTCTGTTCTCTCGTGAGCGAGGGCGCGTCCGACCGGAGCGAGTCAAGAACCACCGTACAGGTTATTTCCCGGTCGTCGTAGTCGGGCAAAGTGAGCGCCACGTCGGCAAAGCGCAGTCCGTAGAGACTGCGATAGTTGCGCACGCGCCTTACCCTTGCCCTGTCGCCATTGGCGAGGAAGTCGAGACCCACCTTCTGCTGTTCTGTCCAGTAGTAGTTGTTTCTCACCACCATGAGCATGTCGCCCGATGCCAGTTCCTCCTCCCTGCCGAGCACACTGTTTCGTATGCCCTGATTGTAGATATTGGCACGTTTGTTCGACCGGGTGAGCACAATGGTCTCGTCGTGCCCTACATGGCTATAACTGGTATCTAACGACTCTATGAGTTCATCGCCAGGCACCATCCGTATGTCGGCGAACCCCTCGAACCTCACCTTGGGCAGCAGGGTTGTCCCATCGCGGTCGACCATCCTCCGCACCACGGTGGCATTGTAGAGGATGCCCGACTCCCGCCCCTGTCGGAGCACTTCGTCGAGTTGACAGTAGAGCACGCGTAACCCGTATCCCGCCATGAAGTCGGGATTGAGTGCCGGTGACTCCTCCTCGCCCACCGGTGGCAGCTGTGCGGTGTCACCAATGAGTAGCATCCGGCAGTTCTGTCCGGAATACACAAACTTCACCAAGTCGTCGAGCAGTCTGCCGCTGCCGAAGCGTGCCTCACCATCCCCTTCGTTGGCTATCATCGAAGCCTCGTCGATGATGAAGAGGGTGTCGCGGTGTAGGTTGTCGCCAAGGAGGAACCCTGTCATCTGTCCGGTGAACGACTGCTGCCGATATATCCTGCGGTGGATGGTATATGCGGCATGGCCGCTGTTGAGAGCGAACACTTTCGCTGCCCGTCCTGTGGGTGCCAGGAGCATTACTTTCTGTCCGATGGCTGTCATCGACCTGACGAAAGCCCCAGCCACGGAAGTTTTCCCAGTACCCGCAGCCCCACACATAATCATCACTGGCGGCGCGCCAGTTTCGGTCATGAACTGCGCAAACGTCATGATAGCCTGTTCCTGTTCGGCCGTAGGCTGCATCCGCAATGCCTCGCCTACCCTATACGCCAATTCGCTCTCCGTCATCTTGCACGTTTTTTCCATGCAAAAATACGGCAAAGCGCACAAATGTCAAAGCAAATGCTTGTGAAAAAGAAGAAAAAATAGTATCTTCGCCACATCAATCATCAATGTCCTTGACGATGGGTCATCGTAAAGCCAATATCCTAAGCTACATCTGTGCTCCAGTCATACAAGAGTTGCCTTTTTTCCTCACGTTCATCATCCTGATGGGAATGAGGCCGATACGCAACATCCTCTTTCCGAAGACCATCCTCGACCCCGACACCACGGCATTCGACCTGGCAGGACGCGTGGCTATCGTGGTACTCTTCGCATACCTTTTCGCCACCCTCGTATACTGGGTGGGCAAGCGATGGATGAGGATACTGGCCTATGTCGTGGTACTGGCGTTCTTCATCGTCGATTTCTTCCTTCTCAGGTCATACAACATGGTTCTGCGCCCTGATGTGCTCATGCTCGTGGCAGAGACCAACAACGAGGAGTCGTCCGAATTCCTGCGTCTCTTCGTGCTGTCGAAGCATGGTCTGGTCTACCTTTTCGTCATTGGCATTGTCATCGCAGCCATCATCACCGGTGAGTGGGCATACTGGCGATGGTGCCTCCCCCGGTTGCACGGGAAGCACAGCATGGCAGGGGGATTGCTCCTCAGCGTGTTGCTGCTCTTCGGCATGTTTTCCTGCGGCACATTCGTCAGGCTATTCCAATGCACTGACATCGAACAGTATTTCGGTCAGCAAGAAGAAGACTTGGTGCGACCCTCCGACCCCATCAGTTGTCTCGTCCAGAGCGTCTATGGCCTTCGGCTCATGAGAGAAGAGATGCGGGCGGCCATTACCACCAACACCCGCCTCAACCACACGGCGACGGTGACCGAAAGCGACTCGCTCAACGTGGTGCTTGTCATCGGTGAGTCGCACAGCAAATGGCACTCGAGCCTCTATGGCTATCATCTCCGTACCAACCCACTGATGGAAGAAGAGCGTCAACGGGGTAACCTGTTTGTCTTCTCCGATGCCGTCGCTCCCTTCAGCATCACCAGTCCGGCGATGAAGAACATGCTCTGCTGCAACAGCATTGCCAACGGCGAGCGCTGGCAAGACTTCCCCTATCTCCCCGTCATCTTCAAGACGGCAGGCTACAACGTATATTTCTGGGACAACCAGCGGAAAATCAGTCCCAACGCGCTCTACACCTTTGCCATCAACTCCTTCCTATACAACGATACCATCTCGCGCCTGTCGTATACCGATACGAGCGACCACAGTTTCGCCTGCGACTACCCCATCGTGCATACATTCGCCACCAGCCACCAGCAGATGGGCAAGCACAACCTCGTGGTGTTCCATCTCATGGGACAGCATTTTGCCCCCGCCGAGCGGTTCCCACACGTGGAACAGTTTGAGCGATTCACCGCCGACAGCATCACCCGCCAAGCACCCTATCTCACCCGTGAGAAGAAGCAGTTCATCGCCGACTACGACAATGCCACGCTATACAACGATTATGTGCTGAAGCGCATCATTGACCTTTTCCGTCAGCAGAACACCGTGGTGGTGTATCTCTCCGACCATGGAGAAGAGACCTACGACTACCGCGACTCCATGGCTCGCCACTATACCCAGATGGACGACCCGTGGCTGAAATACGTGCACGAGGTGCCTTTCTTCGTGTGGTGTTCCGACAGGTTCATCGCCTCGCATCCTGCCATGGCAGAACAGATAGCCCGGTCGGTCGACAGACCTTTCACCACCGACAACATCTGTCATCTGCTCTTCCACCTTGGCGGATTGCAGACCCCATACTACAAGGCCGACCGTGATGTCATCGGCGACCATTTCAAGACACGCCGCCGTATCGTCGAGGGGAAAGACGACTTCGTAAGAGTAGACTTCGACAGCGTGAGGGTAAAGTAGCCCGTTGAGCGAATATGAAACTTCATTAAGATTCAATTACAATAGAGAAAATATGTCAGACCAAGCAAAAAAACAGCACAACAACATCCTGCTTGCCATAGCAGGTTTTTCAACAGTGGTAATCATCGTGGCCCTTATCGGTTTTCTTGCTCTCGACCGTGACCCGGATGTCATTCAGGGCCAGATGGAGGTAGATGAATACCGGGTGTCGAGCAAGGTGCCCGGCCGTATACTCGAACTCCGTGTGAAGGAGGGAGATTACGTGCACAAGGGCGACATTCTCGCCATCATCGACGCCCCTGAGGTGCAGGCCAAGAAGGTACAAGCCGAGAGTGCGCGCAGTGCAGCCTCTGCCATGCATGAGATGGCCAACAATGGGGCTCGCGAGGAAATGATACGCGGTGCCCACGAACTCCTGCAGCAGGCAAAGGCTGCCAACGACATCGCCCGCAAGACCTACGAACGCGTCAACAACCTCTTCAACGAGGGTGTGGTGACCGCTCAAAGGCGCGACGAGGCACTGGCCGCCGTGGAAGCCACCGATGCCCAGGTGAAAGCAGCCCAAAGCCAGTACGACATGGCCCGCAACGGCACCCGTCAGGAAGAACGGAAGGCCAGTTCGGCCCACGTCAGACAGGCCAGTGGTGCCGTTATGGAAGTAAATTCCTACATCAACGAGACCCGACAGGTAGCCCAGATGGACGGTGAAGTCAGCGAGGTCTATCCCAAGGTAGGCGAACTGGTGGGTACTGGCACGCCCATCATGACCATTTCCTTGATGGACGAGCCATGGGCAACGTTCAACATACGCGAAGACCAGTTGAAGGGAATTGCCGTAGGCTCTGAGGTGACCGTATTTTTACCTGCCCTTGACAAAGAAATGAAGATGAAGGTGTTCTATATGAAGGACAAAGGATCGTTTGCCGTGTGGAAAGCCACGAAGGCCAGCGGACAGTACGACCAGAAGACTTTCGAGGTGAAGGCCCGTCCTCTGGGAAAAGTCGAGGGTATGCGTCCTGGCATGTCGGTGGTTCTAAAAAATACTTGACAAATCCTTGCCGATGAAATACCTCAGACAAATCTGGCGCATCGCACTGCGTGAACTCGACATCTTGAGGAAGAACCCCATCTACGGTTTCTGCATGGTGGTGTTTCCACTGATTACGGTGCTCTTCTTCACCACGATGCTCAGAGACGGACTGCCGCAAGACCTCCCCATCGGTGTGGTAGACATGGACGACAGTTCTACATCACGTGGTCTTGTGCGCAACCTCGATGCCATGCAGAGTTCGCATGTGGCATACCATTTTGCGTCGGTCAGCGAGGCCCGCTGCGCCATGCAGGAGAACAAGATCTACGCCTTCCTCTACATCCCGGAGGGCACGGCGGCAAAACTTCTCGCAGGGCGCCAGCCGAAGATTTCGTATTACTACACGATGACTTGCTTGACGGCAGGCTCAATGGCCATGAAGGACCTGAAAACCATCGGCACGCTCGGTTCGGCAGCGGTGGGACAGGCCATGCTGAGAGCCAAGGGCGCCACCCCCATGCAGATCAGGGCTGCCCTACAACCCGTGACCATCGATGCGCACCAGATAGCCAACCCTGAGAGCAGCTACAACGTCTACCTGACCACTGCCCTCGTGCCAGGCATCATGATGCTTTTCATGGCGCTGCTCTCGTCCTACTCTCTCGGTATGGAACTGAAATTCGATACAGGCAAGGAATGGCTTGCAAAAGCCGATGGCAACATTGTCGTGGCCATCATCGGCAAGTATCTTGTCCATATGCTCATCTTCCTCGTCGTTGTGTTCCTGTTCCAGTATTACATATACAACGTGCTCCATTTCCCGCGACTTGGCGGAGTATGGAGCATCGTGCGGCTCTGCGTGCTGCAAGTCATCGCCTCACTCGGTTTCGGCATCTTCGCGTTCGGACTGATGCCATCGCTCCGTATGTCGATGAGTATCAGTTCGCTGTGGTCGGTGCTCAGCATCTCGATGTGCGGCTCTGCATTCCCTGTCATGGGCATGGACGCTCCGTTGCAGGCCCTGTCTTGGCTTTTCCCCCTGCGACACTATTTCATGCTCTATCAAGTGACGGTGTTCAATGGGTTCCCGGTCATCGACTCCTGGTTCCACCTCGTGGCACTCGTGGGTTTCACGTTGCTGCCGTGGTTCGTTCTCCGTAAAGTCAAAAACGCAATGCTCAATTATGTCTATATTCCGTAAGCTCAAGGAACACTTTACCGATGTGCTCTACATCTGGCGACAAGAGATGCGGCAGGTTTTCCGCGATGAGGGCGTGCTGATGTTCCTCGTCATCGTTCCGCTTGGTTATCCGCTGCTCTATTCGTGGATATACAACAACGAGGCGGTGCATGAGGTTCCCGTGGTCGTTGTCGACCAGTCGCATTCGCTACTCTCGCGGCAGTTCGTCCGCGACTGCGATTCTTCGCCCGATGTCCACGTGGCATTCTATGCTGAGGACCTCGACGAGGCGAAGTCGCTCGTCAGCCGCCAACTGGTCAAAGGCATCTACCTCATCCCCACCGACTTTGCCAAACGCATCAACCGTGGAGAGCAGGGCACGGTCAGTGTCTACTGCGACATGTCGCTCATGCTCGCCTACAAGTGCATCTACCAGACTGCGATGATTGAGGCAGGGCGTATCGGAGCAGGCCTGAGTATCAAGAAGTCGGGCAACTACACCAAGCGCGAGGATGCCATCACCGTGCAGCCCCTGGCGGTAGACGACGTGGCGATGTTCAATCCCTCTGGTGGTTACGGCAGTTGCGTGCTGCCCGCTGTGCTCATGCTCATCCTGCAACAGACACTCGCCCTCGGCATTGGCATGTCGGCAGGCACGTCACGCGAGCGCAACCGCAATGGCCATCTCATCCCCATTGATAACCCGCACTATCAGGGTGCCTACCGCATCGTCTGTGGCAAGGCCCTGTGCTACGCCATGGTCTGTGCCGTCACCAGTGCCTACCTTGCCTTGGTCATTCCCAAGTTGTTTTCCTTTCCGCATCTCGCCAACCGTTGGGACTTGCTGCAGATGATGATTCCATATATTCTGGCCAGCATCTTCTTCGGGATGACTATCAGTTGCCTCGTACGTTACCGCGAGAATGTCATGTTGCTGATGGTCTTCGTTTCCGTTCCGCTACTGTTTATGACTGGTGTTTCCTGGCCGCAGGCCAGCATCCCAGGTGCCTGGCAGGGCGTGTCATGGCTCTTTCCCAGCACCTTCGGCGTCCGCGCCTACGTCCGCATCAACTCCATGGGTGCCACTATCGACCAGGTGTTGCCCGAGGTGCACATTCTCTGGATCCAGGCTGCAGCCTATCTCGGCCTCGCCTGCTTGGTGTACCGTCACCAGTTCCGTCTGGCAAGGAAATATAGTTAGCTGTTCGTTCGACACCATGCAGCAATCGTTGATGCGGCATGACCTCACCATGCTCCTCATCAGATGCACAAAACGCGTTGAAGAGGGTTAAAAAACGGAGGGTTTCGTTGGGTTTTCCATTATTATGAACTATATTTGTAATCGAAATAATCTTTTTTAATTTGAGTAAACGATTTTTGTGCATCAATAAAGTTCTTGTCGTGACGGCGCTGCTGACCATCAGCATGGCTACCGTCGCACAGACACGTCGTGAACTGATGAGGGCGCGTGTAGACAGTGCACTCTCCGCCCGTTATTACAAGACGCCTTACGATACGAACTACGTCATCAGGCCAGAGGGAAAACTGACGCTGAAACTCAGGCTGAACCAGACGGGCAACGACATCCATGCGAAAGGTACCGTCAACGACATTTATTCGAGAGCCGACCTGAAGACCAGCAACAAGACCACCATTTCCGTGGCTGCCGCCTATCGCGGGCTATCCCTCGGACTATCTGTCAATCCCGCAAAGATGAAAGGCGTGTACAAGGACTATGAGTTCAACCTCAACTACTTCAGCAACCGTCTGAGCCTTGATGCCAGCTATCAACGCTCATCCACACTCTCGGGCGACATCGAACGGAATGGGATGCAACACCTCGAGTCTGGCGATATCTCCATGAAAGTACTCAATCTGGCGGGTTACTACACCTTCAACCACCGCCGTTTCTCCTTCCCCGCTGCCTTCACACAGTCGTACATCCAGCTTCGTTCGGCTGGTTCATGGCTCGTGGGGTTCAGTTATCAAGGCGGCAGCATCAGGACGACAGACGATTTGAAAACAAGAAACCCGAACGCTCCCGACGTGCACATCGATTTAGGCCATGTCGGCATTGGTGGCGGCTATGGCTACAATCTCGTATTGGGCAAGAAATGGTTGCTTCATTTCTCCATGCTGCCCACCTTCGTGGTTTACAACCGCAACAAATTCACCGTGAACGACGAACGCAAGAGAGCAAAGCATATGCGCTTCAACATGATATTCAACGAGCGCGTTGCCATCGTCCGCAACTTCTCGCCACGCTTTTTCGCCGGTGCCACACTGGTCATGAACAACTCCGTCTTCGACGATGACGTAGTTATCGTCAACCAAAACAAATGGCGTGCCCGCGCCTTCGTTGGAATACGGTTGTGAGGCCTTTTCACCTCATTCATCATGCGGGTTATCAGACGAATAAGAAAACCAACATAATATACAATAAACTCTAATTATCATGAAGAGAATCTATAAAGCACATATCCTTTTTACGAAGGAGCAAAGCCGTTTCGAGGTGCTGGAGAACGGCTATGTCGCCGTAGACGCCAATGGGCTTGTGACTGGTGTGGCGACAGATTTGGCATCGCTCGACAGTGAGGATGCGGAGGTCGTTGATTTCGGCAACCGTCTGCTGATACCTGCCATGAACGACATGCACGTGCATGCCCCGCAAGTACGCAACCAAGGTGTGGCGATGGACCTGGAACTGCTGCCATGGTTGCAGAACTACACCTTCCCCGAGGAATCGAAGTATGCCGACACGCATTACGCTGAGTACATGTATCGCCGTTTCCTGCATACCCAATGGCTTTTTGGTACCATGCGCAGTTGCGTGTTCGGAACCGTCCACACGGAGAGTACCCGCCTGCTGATGAAACTCTATCAGGAAGCCGGCATGGGAGCACTGGTAGGCAAAGTGGCCATGAACCGCAACTGTCCCGATGCACTCAGCGAAGACGTGGAGGCTGCCGTCGAAGGCAATGAGCGGCTGATTGCTGAATTCAACCAACCCGATGCGCTGGTACGTCCCATCATCACGCCACGTTTCGTGCCGTCGTGTACGCCGGAGTTGTTGAGCGCCTGTGGCGAACTGGCCAACAAGTACCAGTTGCCCGTACAGTCGCATCTGTCGGAGAACATATCAGAGATTGCCTGGGTGGCGGAGCTGGAGCCAGAAAGCGAGCATTATGGTGATGCCTACAACCGCTATGGGCTCTTCGGCCAGACGCCCACCATCATGGCCCACTGCGTGTGGACGGATGGCAGCGAAATGGAACTGATGAAGCGCAACGGAGTTATGGTCGCTCATTGTCCCACGTCGAACTTCAACATCGCGTCGGGTATGGCACCCGTCCGCACCTTCCTCGAGGAGGGTCTGCGTGTCGGACTGGGCAGCGACATCAGCGGAGGCCACGATCTGAATATGTTCCGCATGTTGGTATATGCCATTCAGGTCAGCAAGATGCACTACCAACAAAACCACGACAAGCGGTTCCTTACCCTGCCCGAAATTTTCTGGATTGCCACCAAGTCGGCAGGCAGCTTCTTTGGCAAGGTGGGCAGCTTCGAGCCTGGCTATGAGTTCGACGCTCTGGTCATCGACGATAGCGTCCTCAACTTCGACAACTACACCCTGTTGGAGCGTTTGGAGCGATACATCTATCTGGGCGACGACCGCCAGATCGTGCACCGCTTCTGCCGTGGGAAAATCATCACCGAACCAAAGGTTATCTGATTCAAGTACATTATTATCGATGAGAAGATATATACTTGTTTCCTTGCTCATGCTGACATCTGCCATGGCTTTGGCCGACGATGAATATGCTTACAAGGAAGTGATTGCTCCGGATGAAGTCTATTCGGTGGATGTGGGCGCACCCCTTATAGCCACAAAACCATGCAACCGTGTAGAAATGCTTTATAAAATCGAATATTTGAATTCCAATCGCGGAGACATGGTCACGCAACTGACCTTTAAAGGTTATAATCCTGGCGAGGCCTTCACGCGGCATGTTGTCGTGTGGATGTCGAATACATTGAGTCGAAGAATTGAAGACACCGACTCGGAATCATTGACGAAGGTTTTTGAAGGCGATTGCATCATCGCTTCAGGAGGCAGTGCCGATGAACGTATTCCCCTGCTGACCATTCCCTTGGAACATCCCTTGGAATATGATGGCTATTCGATACGGGCAATCATAGAGAGCACAGGCGACCCCGTAGACCAGGAAGTGTTTTTTGAACGTTTCCAATATCCTTGGTATTGTTGCCTTTCTACTGCCGAAGAGACAGGCGGCGAATGGAGCGAGCCTGAATATACCTATTTTCCCATCACCACACTTACAATAGCCACACCTGTGGTCTATATGACGGGGAAGGTGTGCAACCAAGACAATATCCCCATCGCTGGTGCTACCATCCAGATGAAGAGTACGGATTGGCCAACACCAACCGTTTATTCGGCCGAGACTGATGAAAACGGGAACTATTCCATCAGAATCGAAGATGGGAACAAGTATTTTTTGGCAACGGTGTCGGCCCCAGGCTGTGCCACATATACAGAGACATGTTCGGGAAATACTGCAAATCATGAATCGATACGGAATTTCACGCTCTACGACGCAGTAGAATACAAAGCCGGGCGGCGTGCCACCATCATGATGCCAGTGCCTCCAGATGCTTCGTTGGGGAAATACTTCAGGATGGACAGGACGGAAGACATGCAACTTATCTTTGAGCGCGAGCTCTCGCCTCAGGCCAATGTTCCATATGTCATCTTCCCAGACACAGACTTCTCCATAGACCTGAAACCATTGGACTTGACCATGGAGGCGGGAAAGACAAGCATACCTTATGTCGACTTTGTCGGGTCATACATCAATTATGATTTCCCGACGACCACTAACCAGGAACTGATATTCTTAGATGAAACACCCGACTGTGGATTTGCCTATTACTACATTGAATTATGGGATGAATGGGTTGTCGGTGGCGGGCGGATAGGCGCGCTTAGGACTTGTATCATCGAGGACGGATGGTATGGCAAGGAGTTGGTCTTCCACGATGGCACCAGCGACATAACGACAACGGCAAACGACGCAGTTGATGATGCCGCCGTTTATGACCTGCAAGGCCGACGGCTGACCGCCACTCCGCAAAAGGGCATATACATTGCCAAAGGCAAGAAAATCGTTGTTGAATAGACAAGCAGAATAGAAACACCTTTTGGGGGCAATAGCCCGGGGGCGAGCGAGGATGGAAGTAGCGCATCCTCGCTCGCTTTGTAAAGAGAAGAGAGAGAAAAAAATGAAGGAAAATCAAAAAAAGTAGCGATTTCTTGTTTAGATTGTGAAAGGTTGTTCGTTATATAAGTGTAATGACACAAGAAGATTTCAAATACATGGCGAACGAGACGCGGACAAAGGCCGTGTCGGTAGCAGAAAAATTCGGGTTTTCCCAATATGACGCAGAAGACATTGCGCAAGACGTGATGCTTCGGCTATGGAGCTTGCACGAGCAGTTCGCCAATGCTGCCCATCTGAAAGCCTCTGCGACCATTACCGCCCGACACTTGTGTATTGACAAATGGCGCACAGCACATCAGCACAAGGAGATTGACAATGCCATACCGATTGCAGATGAGGACACACTCTACGACCGACTCGAATACACGGAACTGGAGCAATGGCTGGAAGGACAGATAGACCACCTGCCTTCCACATCGGCGACGGTGTTGAGGATGCGCCAGTTGGAGCATCGGGAAGTAGGCGAGATTGCCGACATCTTAGGCATACGTCCCGGCTCTGTATCCACGTTGCTCTCACGGGCAAGAAACGAATTGCTAAACAAATTGAAGAGGAGGAACCAACAATGAATAGACAGTACGACAAACAGGAAATAGCCCAGTTGCTCAGCAAGTTCATGGCAGGCGAGACAAGCCTTGCCGAGGAACAAGAGTTGGCACAGTATTTCCGTACACATGAGGTAGACGAAGAGTGGACGGAATATAAGGAAATGTTCACACTTTTCGACAATGGCGAGGTGGACATTGAGTTGGAAACCGAAACGTCAGAACATCTTGACAATGGCGACAGCGGGAAGATCAGGATGCTTCCCAAGACGGTCAGGGAGAAACCAAAGATTGTCGCTCTCAAGTGGCTGACTGCTGTTGCCGCATGCGTACTCCTGCTTCTGATATTCCATTTCAGACAGAGCCCAACAGAGGAAAAGCCCATTGTGGCAGAGGTGACAGAGCATCACACTCCTCAGGCCGATTCCCCGGCCACCTCTCCGTCAGTCTCCCCGTCTGTCGTTGAAGAGAAGAAGGAGGAGCAATTGGCCGAAGTGCAGCCTGCATCACAGCCTGTGAACAAGCCAACGAAAGCCGTCAAGAGAAGAAGCACACAGGAAAGAACCATGCATGCAGAGGCTGAACCAAAGCAGGAAAGCACTGAACCTGACAACCTTCCCGACGGTCCCGACACGACACCTGCTTTCAGACCATCGATGGAAGACCCGTTCCTCTTGGCAGCAGCACATGCGCAAGACATCCGTTCTCGCGGAGAACGGCTACATCAAGAAATCGCAATGTTAATGAACAACCCATAAATACAGAATCATGAAAAAGTTTATATTTACCATATTGCTGGCGTTCCTCACTGCCACAGCACAGGGGCAGCCCAACCAGCGTCTCCAACAGTTGGATGAATTCCTTCAGCAGCAAGGCATCAACGTCAGCCACAAGCAGACCAATGCCATCGACGGCAGTATCACGCATTTGATGCATGCTTATCCTAACTTGGTCAATCTGCACCCCTCTTTCTCGCAGGATATGAGCGAGGAAGAGAAGCAAAGGCTCATCCACGAGTACGACAGTGTCAATGCCTTGCGACGCCAGTTTTTTGACAACATCCTCGACTCCATCCGCATCACCTTCGCCTGTCTGGGCAAGGAAGCTTCGGAGAACTATATGTACGAATACCACAAGAACGGCGTGGATACCATCAGTTACTCCTTGGCCTTCCTGAGTGAAAACGATACGCTCCGTCCTTCACGCTACAACAATCTTGTGATTTTTGGCAGAGCCCGCGAAGCCGCCTTATTTGACTATCATGAGGGATACAGCGAATGGTTTGGGGGAATTGAGGGGATTGGCAACTACAACCACTCCTATTCCATACCTTCCGGCATCACATGGGACGACATGCAACCCTTTGATACCGTTGCTTTCTGTTCACACATTCAGCCTGTGTTGAAACAGTTGAAAAAACTGAAGGGGGCGAAGGCATATCCGGTTTACTGGCGGCACGACGAAGGCTTTAAGAAAGACGATGATTTTGTTTCTTGGACAACTCGCCAAAGCGAATATAGTGACAACAAGCATACAGGACTGACTACTGGCATTCACTATTTCATCCCGTCTCAGCATAAAGACGAGGCTGAAGCCCTCTATCGGCAACTCGACTCACTGGCATACGACTATGTCAACAGTCACCCCAAGCAGCCTTATAGCTACAATTTCACCCAGCGCTTCCCCTTTTTAAATCTCAAGCACATCGTCCAAGGGCATAGTTTTAAAGACGACAGCGAGTACTATCTCAGTTGCATGTGCGACAAAGACGGCAATTACCACATCCTCACCCTCAACAACAATGGCGAACTCTGGGTTCCCCGCGACTGGCAGAACCTTAAGAGTTACATCAACGGAGAGAGGGTTTATCTCAAAGGAATGGAACCAAAAAAAGAGAATGAGTAGTCTATTCCCTCACGACCCTTTTACCGCGAGATACACTCACTGAACAAGTCCATCAAGAAAATAGACGAATTCGGCAAAAGTTCAGAATGAAATCATCAACCACACCCTATCGTGATAGGCGGCTGTCGCTGTTGAAGCGCAGCCGCCTTTCATGTGTATTCGTATGGAAGCAAATGTTAAGACACCATGTCACTTTTCTCCCGGATCACGCTTTATATAGAAAAAAAAGATGTATTTTTGTGACTGAAAATATGGGAAATGAGGATAATCTGTCTACAAAAGAAGGATTATTGATTTCAATGCCAATCACACATATCATTATAGCAAACAACCAACATAAAAACCGTTACAACGATGAAAAAACTACTTTCTGTTCTTTCCATGATTATTGTAGTGTTAACGACCTATGCACAAACTTGTCCCGATGACAACCACCCACATGCCATCAACCTGGGGCTACCGTCGGGCACGAAGTGGGCGTGCTGCAACGTAGGGGCAGACAAGCCCGAAGGATTTGGTGGTCACTATGCTTGGGGCGAGACAGAGGAGAAAGAAGCGTATAATGAAGTCACATATCAATATTGTACAGGTGAAGACCCCAACGATTACGGATGGTATGGCCAAAATACGCAATATCAGGACATTGGCAATGATATCGCAGGCACGCAATACGATGTCGCGCACGTGAAATGGGGCGACTCGTGGGTAATGCCGTCGGTTGATGAAATCAAAGAATTGTTCTACAACTGCACTTGCACTTTGACGTATATGAACGGTGTTTTTGGTCAAAAATTCACCAGTAAGAGCAATGGTGCTTCCATTTTCTTGCCTGCAGCGGATCTCTCCTACCCCGGTCTCATCGGCGAATACTGGTCGTCTACGCAGCAACAGTCGAACTTGAAATGGGCCTATGGTCTGTATTTCCATTCAGACGGCACGAACTGGGATTACTTCGCCCGCGCCATCGGTCTCACGATACGCCCGGTCAAAAAAGGAACCGATGCACAAACTTGTCCCGATGAAAACCATCCACATATCATCGACCTGGGCCTGCCGTCCGGCACGAAGTGGGCGTGCTGCAACGTGGGGACAGACAAGCCTGAGGGCTACGGTGGTTACTATGCATGGGGAGAGACGGAGGAGAAGACTTCTTACGATTGGAGCACCTACACGCTTTGCGACGGTAGTGAAAGCACCTGCCACGATATAGGCAGCAACATTGCCGGCACGGAATACGACGTTGCGCACGTGAAATGGGGTGGTTCCTGGGTGATGCCGACAAAAGACCAGCTGGCGGAATTGTTGTATTATTGCACCAGTCAGTGGACAACGAAGAACGGGGTCAATGGTCGGGCTTTCACAGGTCGAAATGGCTGCACGATATTCTTGCCTGCGGCAGGCTTCTATTGGTTTGATGAAATCCTCGACACTGGCATCATCGGCGACTACTGGTCGTCCACACAGGGTCAGTCAGGTTCGCACACCGCCTGTGGCATGGATTTCAATGACGGTGGCAGGTCGCGGTTTGAAGGCTACCGCTACTGCGGTCGCTCGGTTCGCCCAGTCTTAAGCGAAACAAATAGCATAAATCTTCCTCAAATATCTTCTTTCAAATCAAGCCAAGCCATCTATAACCTCTACGGTATAAAAGTCGCAGACACCATAGCCCACATCGAAGCCCTGTCTCCTGGCATCTACATCGTCAATGGCAAGAAAATCGTGATTAAGTGAGAGGAAAGATGAACTTGCTCGATCTTTCCTGAACGTTTGGAGCAGCGAGAGCCATAAAACTAGTTTAAATGGCCGAGTCGTGACAAACGAAGACAAAGTCAACGGGAACGAGTTAGAGCGAAGCTCAAAGTCGTGATTAAGTAATGGCAGAATGAAATCGAATAATAGGGAAAAATATCCATATTTTTATTACCTTTGCATTCGATTAATTATAGATTGCTGAAAAATAATTAAGAATGAATTTGAAACAAACCACCATCACCATCCTCCTTGCTTTCGTCGCTGTGACGGGATGGGCGCAAACAAAAGTATGGAACACTATTGTGACGGGCTACGCCAACACACCCATCATCAATGTAACCAAAGTATCCATCTACGACGACCGCACAGAGGTGTTCGTACATCTTGAAATGCCAGAACAAGCGGCAGGGGAATCTGTCCCCCTCGCCACCACCCCTACGCTGCACGCAGATGGGAAGCAATACGCCGTGAAGGGGGCAACGGTCATCTCCCTGACCGAACCCTACAAAATCCCAGCGGACGGCAAGGTGGATTTCTCGCTTATCTTCGACCCTATACCTGCCGACACCAAGTTGATAGATGTGGCTGAGCCTAACGCATGGAGTATTTACAACATCCGTGACGCAGAGGCCCAGCCCAACGAAATAACCGATACCTATTGGCGCAATGAGGCCACGGGCGACTGGCTGATTGGATTTACGCCGAAGCATGTCATATATGACAACAAAATATGGGACATCGCCGGTAAGACGGAAAAGAAGGATACCTATACCTTTACGCTCAGCAATGGCACCACCATCAAGGTGGGCAAGATGAAGAAAGGTCAACGCACCATCGCCATTGGCAGCGACAAACCCGTTAAATGCAGTCTTATCACTGGCACCTCTCTGCCCGACTATCCGACAAAGGACACACGCAAGGGTTTTGTGGACAATGGCTACAGAACGGGTGACAGCGTGACGATTATAGGCTGGCTGAAAGATATGCCGAAAGAAGCATGGGAGAGAAAAGGCCGTGAGTTTGGGGTGATTGTTGAAAATATCTTAAATTTTAAAGAAGAGAGCACATACGCCTTGATGGACTCACTCGGACGCTTCACCTTGAAAATGCCGCTGCTCAACACGTCGGAGGCGTTTCTCGATGGGAACTGGACGGGCAGAAGTACGGTTTTGGAGCCAGGCAAGGTATATTTTTTCCTCTTCGACTTCAAGACTGGACAGAGACTATGGATGGGCGACGATGTCAGGTTGCAGAACGAACTCTTTACCCATCCCCATTTGTATGACCATGATGAGATAGACCGTAGTCGTCATGACCTTGACGCTATGACTTATCTGGCCCGGGAGGACAGTGTCAGAAAAATGCAGATGAGCGAGTTGGAGCAATTGGTCACAGACTACCCCAATCTCTCACAACGCTATCAGGATTATGTGGCAGGATACTATCAGAACTTACAAGGAGAATCGATGATGCAGGCTCGCTTCTATTTCCCAAACAACGAGATGCCACAGGAATATATGGACTACGCTGGCAGGGAAATATGGCAGAAGGCCATCAAGCCCTACACGCTGTATCGTGATTTTAGCACTTTCATGCGTGGCTATCTCCACGAGGTCATGCGCAAACGAGTCTGGACAGTCAACTGGAACATCTATGATTACATCAATGAGATAGCCTCGAACGACGAGGAACTGTCGCTACTGACCCAATGGAAGGCCTGGTATATCGATGCCGTCGCCAAGGTCGATGCCGCTCCAACCCCGGAAGAAAAGCAGAAAGTTGCAGAACAACTGAATGCCGACAATGCCGACATGTTGTCGGAGGTAAATAGAATTTTCAGCAGTCCGAAAGGCCTGAAAGTGCAGAACGGTATCCACCTCACCATCCGGATGAAGCAAGAAGTCTTTGCACTGGATTCAATGGGTACCGACCCCATTCTCAAGGACATTCATCTTTCACAGTTAATCAATGCTATGATTGATGAAACACACACATCACTGGCACCGATGGCCATCGACACGCTGAAAGCACTGTATACCCATCATATTGGCATCGAAGGCATTGAACAGAAGAATGCCTACTATCTGGCCCTCGAGAACCGCGAGTTCGACAAACTGGTGCTCAAGTCGTCGGACAATCTCAAGGATATTTCAGAGGGCGAGGCACTGCTGAAGAGACTCATCGAACCCTATAAGGGCAAGTTCGTGCTCCTCGACATCTGGGGCACTTGGTGTGGCCCTTGCAAGGAAGCCCTCAGTCACTCCACGGAGGAATATGCCCGTCTGAAGGATTATGACATCCAATATCTCTACCTCGCCAACCGCAGTCCCCAGGATGCATGGGAGAACATCATCAAGGAGTACAACGTCAGCGGTCCGAACGTAGCCCACTACAATCTGCCAAACGACCAGCAGGCCGCCATCGAGCACCACCTCAACGTACACTCTTTCCCCACCTACAAACTCTTCGACCGCAACGGCAACCTACTTGACTTGCATGTCGACCCCCGCAACCTCGAAGGGTTGGCCAGCCTCTTGGAACAGATGAAGTAAGACAGCAATTTTGGAAAAACTGAGCCCAAATAGTGTGGCACCACATAAAAAGAATTTTCGTAAACGAACTATGCTATACGCTACTTGCAGACCACTTCACGCTCAAAAAAGTCCAGGAAGAAAGGCCAGTTGGGTCCCGCTTCATGACCGCCGTGGTGCTGGCGATAGGTGAGCCGACCCTCCATCAGGCCATTGTCCATACCCGGGAAAAGGTCTGTGCCTAAACCTTTATAACCGAGCAGTTCATACACAGGCGAAGCCTTTGAGGCCGATATGAACGAGCCTACCACATCCTGCCATTTGTCGCCGTTCCAACTGCCGGTGGAGATGAAACAGGCACGTGGGGCGCAGAGGGCTATCAGTTCGTGTTGGTCGACAGGCATGTCGTTTTCTGTCATGGGGTCTGCGCCGTATTTAATCAGATTGCCACATACCCAATGGTACTCCTGGTTGGAGACGATATTGCCGATGCTCTCTCCACAGTCACGGCGCCAGCCTGCTGCGCCAGCCTTTCCGGAAGAGACGATGAACCCAGCTGCGACGCGCTCGTCGAAGGCCATGGCCACGAGTGCGGCCTTGCCATAGCGTGAGACACCCTCAATGGCGCACTTGGTGGCATCGAAGGTCTTGTCTGTCGCGAAGTAGTCTATCAGACGTGAAAGGCCCCATCCCCAGGCACGGAGTGAGCCCCAGTCTGTCGGTTGGCGGTACGCACCCTTGTTGCATAGACCGATGATGCCGTTTGTCAGTCCCGACCCAGCATCGGCCTGGATGGAGGAGGGGTTGATGGTGGCGGCAGCCCATCCGCGTTCTATCACCATCTGTTTCCAGGATGTAATACCCGGACGGGTGCGGGTGGGGTCGCCGCCGAAACCGAATTCAATAATCACGGGCATGTTAAGTTGGCCGTTGTCGGGATATACCACGTTGGCTTCCATCTCGACCTTTATGGATGGACAACTGGAGTTGTCGACTACGCCTTTCAGATAACGAATCACTACCGGCTTCCCCTCAAAATCCTTCTTTTCCTCACTGATGATTTCCCACTTCACGGCGGGCACATGCTCAGGGATGCGTCCGTATACGTTGTCTTCAAACAGTTTGATAATCTCCGGACGACGCACCTTGTACCACATCTTGGCACTGGTAACCTTCTTTCCACTTTCCGTGACGAGCGGATCAGGATAGAAGGGATAGGGATTGGCTGTCAGTTCATCGTAGTTGGGATGCTTGCTCTCGTCAGGGCTGTTGGGCTGACGGCCTTCACGGGGCTGGCCTACTCCAACTTTTGCCAACATGTCGGCATAATCGGCTTCTGCTATTCTGCGAAGACTGTCCTGGTTGGCACGGTTTCCACCTCCGAACGTCATGAACTGTGCGTTCGCTGTAAACGGGAGGCAAGCGATGAGCATTGTCCCGATAAAATAGTTCAAGGTTTTCATGACTTTACTATGATAATGGGGTATTCTATGATATCTGTTCGGGTGCGAAGATACACAATTTCTCTCACTTAACCACAACAACAGGCCTTTTCTGTGAGCATTTTTGTTCAACATTGCCATGGCGAGAACCAATGGTTGCTGGTCATAGGGCCTTCGGCCGATTGAATATTAAAAATTGAAGATTGAAGATTAAGTTCGGCTCTATCCAGTTATGAAAACAACCTTCACAACACAGCCTCCATGTGGAATTCATATGGAAGCATAGAGCTGATAGGTAAATCTCTGATAATCAGAACCGATAGAAAAGTCTCCCGTTTTAAACGGTACAAATCTGTACTACCCGATAACGTACACCTTAGAATCTCTTTGTTGAATTTTTTGACATTCATGAAGCGGTCGAGAAGCAACAAAGTTTAAGATTTGGTTATGGTTATTTAACTATATCCTGAATTTGAAAAAACTGCGTAATATTGAGTTTTTAGCCACTTTTCGAAGAATTTTGAAAAACAATTCATACCTTTGCCATCACAAGTATGCAACAAAGTTTAAGGTAGCAGAGTCATCGCATCGGAATATATACAAAATTATGAGAATAACAATTGTTGGTGCCGGGTCTGTAGGCACACATTTGGCCAAGTATTTGTCGGGTGAACATATGGACATTTTTATCATAGATAAAGATGCTGGCAAACTGGCGATGCTTGATGCTGAATACAACTTGATGGCCGTCATGGGTGATGGTACAGATTTCTCAACACTCAGACATGCAGAAGTAGAAAAATGCGACTTGTTTATTGCTGTCACTGATGTGGCGGAACGAAACATCGTAGCTTGTGGCATGGCCAAATCAATGGGAGCCAAAATGACGGTTTCGCGTGTGGACCGTTATGATTATATGGAAAAGCACAATCAGGATGTGCTCCACTCGATGGGTGTCGACAAGGTTATCTTTCCCGAGTTTCTCATATCTAAAAGCATCATTGAATCATTGAAACACTCATGGGCAAGAAACTGGTATGAGTTCAATAATGGTGAGATGATCATGATTGGGGTAAGGCTTACTCAAAACGCCCCTCTTTCTGGGATTTACCTTCGTGACTTGCCATTGGCACAACGTTTCTTTCACGTGGTGTTGATACGAAGGAATTTCATTACTTTGATTCCTAACGGCAACTGCCAACTTCTGCCGAACGACGTTCTGTATATCACCACTTCTGCCCCGAAACATGAAGAAGTGGCCTTGCTTGCGGGAAAGCAACCATTTGAGATAAAACGCGTGCTGATTACCGGAGGCGACAAGATTACGGAGATGACACTGAACAATGCTCCGAAGCAATTCATGTTCACCGTGGTGGAAAATGATTTGGAACGGGCACGTGCGTTGACACGTAACTGTCCCAATTGTGATGTCATTCATGGCGAACCGAGCGAGTATGAGGTGCTGGAAGAGGCTGGAGTGAAGAGAGCAGATGCTTTCGTGGCATTGGCAGACACTTCAGAGGGCAATATCCTCTCTTGTCTCATGGCACGTGATTTAGGTGTGAGGAAGACCATCGCCGACGTGGAGCGGCAACAGTTTCTCAACATGGCCGAATCGTTCAAAATAGGTGCCATACTCAACAAGCAAATGTTGATGGCGAATGCCATTTTCCAGATATTGATAGATGCAGGCTCGTTGTCATCAAAATGTCTGGTTCTCCCAGGGGCAGAGGTCGTAAGGCTTGAAATCAAGGAGGGAGCAAGAATAACAAAGGCAAAGGTGAAAGACTTGAACATCCCGGAGGAGATTACGTTTGCTGGCCTGATACGCAATGGCAGAAGCGAGTTGGTGACCGGGCACACTTTATTTGTCCCAGGCGACCACATCTTGGTGGTTTGCTTGAAAGGAGCCCTTCAGAAAGCGAAGAAACTATTTGGTTTTTAACTATGGCCAATCTATATGTCAAACCTGCCAACAACGCCATCAATTACAAGATGATATGGCGTGTTTTAGGGCAGTTGCTGATGGTGGAAGCGGGATTCATGGCATTCCCGTTGTCTGTATGCTTGTATTATAGGGAACATGACGCGGTGGTGTTTATTGCCATACTGCTGTTGACATTGTTGGCAGGTATGGGACTGAATTATTTCAACCATCCACAAAACAGCGTGTTGAAAAGACGCGATGGGCTGTTGCTGGCGTCTGTGGCATGGGTGGTTTTCTCTCTCTTTGGTATGTTGCCTTATCTTTTTTGCTCTACTCCGCTCAATGTGAGCGAGGGCTTTTTTGAGGCCATGTCTGGCTTCACAACCACGGGAGCCACCGTCATCCGTGACGTGGAGAGTTGCAGCAAGGGGATTTTGCTCTGGAGATCCATCTCTCAGTGGATAGGCGGGTTGGGTATCATCTTGTTTACCTTGACCTTCATACCGGCACTGAACAACAGCGGCAGTCTGATGTTGTTTCATGCTGAGGCTACAGGCATCACCCACGACAAATTGGGTGCCCGCATTTCCCGTACAGCGAAGATTCTATGGCTGTTGTATACTTTGCTGACATTTGTCTTGATATTGATGCTGTGGTTGGGTCCCATGAGTTTCTTCGATAGCATCTGCCATAGCCTGACAGCCATTTCCACGGGTGGTTTTTCTACGAAGAACGATGGAATTGCCGCCTTTGACTCACCCTACATTAAGTCGGTGCTGACCCTCTTCATGTTCATCGGAGGCGTAAGTTTCGGACTGATTATTTCTGCCTTAAGAAATTCATGGCGGGAATTTTGGGAAAACGATGTGTTCCGAACATATGTTTACATCGTCATCATTTTCTATGTGCTCATGGTGATAGCCATTATCGGAACACATCACTATAGCGGTTGGCAAAGCATCACGACTGACCCATTGTTCCATATTGTCTCTGCCATGACCTCCACCGGGTTTAGTGCGGGAAATTGGGAAGGCTGGGGAATACTTGTGCTCACCCTCACATTCTTCATGATGTATGTAGGGGCTTGCGCAGATTCCACCACAGGTGGAGCCAAGATTGACCGTCTGCTGTATATGCTGAAAAACTTCCTCTTTGTGGTCCGACAATACGTGAGGCCTCGTCTGGTTCATTCGGTAAATGTGAACGGGCAACATTTGGATTCTGAAAGGGGCAGTGAGATTGTGGCATTTGTCTTCATATATAGCATGCTTATCGTTGTGGGTGGACTTGTATTGGTAGCCGAGGGGTTCCCTATAGTCGATGCCTTTTTCTCATCGTTCTCTTGTGTCTCTAACAATGGCTTGGGGGCGGGAGTGACGGGCGTCACAGGTTCTTATGATTTCTTGCCCGCTTTCGGAAAATGGGTGATGTCGCTGATGATGTTGGCCGGACGTCTGGAAATCATTACTTTGATAGCTTTGTTCGTACCTGATTTCTGGAGGAAATAAAATATGAATCACAGGGACTGAGATTTTGATTCATTATTCATGTGGGATTGCTTGGTAATTTTGTAAACAATTGCTACACAAGGATTTGCGCAATATACTCAAAGTTGAAAGGTACAAAAAAGTGCATTAGGGCAAAATGGTAAATCTATGAGTTTTGCACAGCAAAACCAGTCTTCAAAAGTAAGAAAGATTTAACAAATCGTTAAGATTATTTAACTTTTAATTTTGGGGTATTTTTGCCATTTGCTAAGTCTGTTTGCCATTGAAGAACTCATCATAAACAAATATCGCTAACTATTTTTTTCCATCAGTAATTTGTATACACCTTTCAGTAATTTGTTTAGTGCCAGTTTGACAAAATCACCGTACCTTTGCAGCATGATTCAATCACACCGCGAAACTCTGCGGCGAGAGCAATTAAAACAAATCCTTAATTAAACGTACATTATGAAGAGAACAATTATCATTACAGGTGGTACAACAGGTATCGGTAAGGCTACGGCTTATCAGTTTGCAAAGAACGGTTGGAATGTGGTCATCACAAGCAGAATCGAAAAGAAGGGTAACGCCTTTGTCGAGGAAGCCAAGAACGAGGGGCTGGATATGACCTTTTTTCAGTTGGATGTGACGAAAGAGGAGCAGGTGGCTCAGGTCATCGAGCAGACGGTGGCAAAGTTCGGCAAGCTGGACAGCATCGTCAACAACTCGGGAATCTCGCTGGGGGCCGCACCCCTGGCCGACACCGAGACGGAGGAGTTCAAGCAGCAGCTGGACACCAACGTGCTGGGCGTTTACTACGGCATGAAGTACGCTATCCGCGCCATGCTGAAGACTGGCGGTGGCACGATTGTCAACCTGGCATCTATCGCAGGACTCAACGGTCTGATTTACACCGCTCAATATTGCGCATCGAAGCACGCCGTAGTGGGACTCACCAAGGCTGCTGCCATCGACTACGCCCAGCAGGGAATCCGCATCAACGCCGTTGCTCCCGGTGCCATTAAGACCGACATCCTGAAGCACGCCATCGATGCCGGTGCCTACGACGAGAAGGGCATTGCCGCCATCCATCCGATGAACCGCATGGGCGAGGTGCAGGACATTGCTCTGGCCATCTATTACCTGGCAAGTCCCGACAACAAATTCCTGACGGGAACCATCCTCAACGTTGACGGCGGATATAATTGCAAATAGAATGGAACTGATTGACTACACAAACAAATGGGTGACAGGCGAAATCCAAGAGGATTTGGCTATGATAGCAGGAGGCACGATATGCCTTCTGCTTGCCCTTGTAGCTTGGCGCTGGGGTACGTCGGAGTCGGCTCGCGCCATCATCCTGCCGCTGACGGTGGTGGCAGTCATCCTTATTGCACTCGGAGGCTCGTTGGCCTATAGCAACCACACGCGCCAGAAGCTGTTCGTGGAGCAATATCAGGAGTCACCGCAGAAGTTTCTGGAGAGCGAGAAAGCCCGCGTGGACGATTTCATGAAGATATATCCGCAGACCATCATCGTCTCTGTCGTCATGATGGTCATCGCCATCTGCGTGTTTGCCTTTTGCGATAAGCCCTGGCTCCGTGCTTCCGCATTGGCACTCATCCTAATAGCTCTTGCCGCCCTGACCATCGACTTCTTCTCAAAGGAGCGAGGTGTTATCTATCAGCAGGAGCTGGATAGCATAAAGATAGAAAAAGTGGGATAATAATCATTATCTTCAGAAATCTTTGTATCTTTGCACCATGAAGATGAAACAAATATATTTTCCCACGGTGTCGGCATTCATGCATGCCCTCGGACGCGACGATGTGCGCCACCCGCTCATTGAGGTCATCCATCTTGATGACCTTGCCGATTGCAGCTCGTTCAGTAACACACGCTATACGTTTGGATTCTACTGCGTGGTCTATAAGGATGCGCGCTGCGGCACCGTTCGCTACGGGCGCAATGAGTACGACTACGACAACGGCACGCTGCTTTTCTTCGCCCCCGAGCACGATGTTGAACTTGGCACACTCGAACAGAGCTACAAGGGTGTGATGCTCATCTTCTCACCGACGCTGATGCAGGGGCTGTCGATGTCGCCCTACACCTTCTTCGGATATTCGGTCAACGAGGCTCTGCACGTCTCGGAGCGTGAGCGCCAGCAATTGTACGACATCCTCGGCAACATCGAGATGGAGCTGGAGCGCAGCATTGACCGTCACACCCGCCAGTTGATGGCACAGAATATCTCGCTGATACTGAATTACTGTGTGCGCTTCTACGATCGCCAGTTCATCACCCGCGAACCCATCGACAGCCAGCTCATGCAGCGTTTCACCATCCTGCTCGAGGATTATTTCGCCCATGGACTTGCCGCCCGTCAGGGAGTGCCCACCGTGCGTTATTTTGCTGATGCGCTTAACCTCTCGGCCAACTACTTCGGCGACCTCGTAAAAGCCCAAACAGGCAATAGTCCGCAGCAGCTCATCCAGCAGCAGCTCATCGCTCAGGCCCGCCACCGCCTCACCACAACCACCGACACCGTCAGCCAGATAGCCTATGCCCTCGGCTTCGAGTATCCCCAATACTTCTCGCGCCTGTTCAAGAAGCATACTGGCCAGACACCGCAGGAGTTTAGAAAGGTAGGGTAAGCATCATTTGGGGGCATTGCAGAAGGTTCGAAAATCGGGTAAAAACAGGGTTCTTGTACCGCTATTGTATCTCGGACGCTCTAAGTGTCTGGGATTCAATGGCGGTTAATAATTCAAAGTCAACTATGGATAACCCAAACGGCTGTCAGCTCTCTGTTTTTGTTTACGGCTGTTTGCTCTGTCAAACATACCAAATCCGTGATTAAGCGAGAGCAAAGTAAAGCTTGCTTTTGTTTTGCCGAGCGTGAACGGATTATTTAATGTTTATGTGTCGCCAGACAGATAATCTTTGGCTGGAATAAATTCCTTCGTTTTCTCGCCAAGGCAAAATGCAAGCACTATGCTCTTCTGGCTTAACGAAAACGTTCAAATTGATTCAAAAAGGTAGGGAAAAGAAAGGTTGGGATGGCATTTTGAGGCAAAATGAAGATTTTTAAGCCAATTTTATGCTTTTTCTACGAAAAAGTTTGGCTATTCCAAATTAAAGCAGTACCTTTGCACCACCAGAACCCGCCAAGCCTCTCCACGATGCTCAAATGTGCGGGTCGTTTTATGTTTATGCAGATGAGCAACAGAATTCCATTCCAGAAGCCGTACACCAGTGCGCACGACCTTGTCTGTCTCTTGCAGTCAAGAGGCTTGATGTTTACAGATACAGCAAAGGCTGAGAGTTATCTCGAATATATAGGCTATTACCGCCTGACAGCCTATATGTATCCTTTACTACAGATGCCGAAGGAGCAACATCGCTATAAACCGAACGCAACGTTCAGCCAAGTGATGATGCTATATCGTTTTGATAAGAAACTTCGTTTGCTTATCTTCAATGAGATAGAGAAGATTGAAGTGGCAGTAAGAAGTGCTATTGTCAATATCGGCTGCGACATGACGGGCAATCCCTTCTGGATGAGCGACAGTAGCAATTTCATTGACCAAGGGAAATTTCGTCACACGATGGACTTGATAGACGCTGAGCTTCACCGTTCACGCGAGGATTTCATCGTCCACTTCAAGCAGACCTATTCTGATGCCTATCCTCCTGCATGGATATTGGTAGAAGTGCTTCCCTTTGGAGTCATCACCAATATCTTCAGCAACATCAAGGTCGCCCGAATCAAGAAAAGCATCGCTCGGAGATTTGGTTTGCAAGTGGCACCTTTCGAGTCGTGGCTTACCATCGTAACACTAACCCGCAATTCCTGTTGCCACCATGCTCGTGTGTGGAACAAGCAAAACACTATACGTCCGATGCTTCCCAACCGTATGGCTGGCAGCTGGATAACTCTGCCCACCGATACGCTCCGTATCTATTTTGACCTCTGCATCATCAAGTATTTCTTAAACATCATTTCGCCGAACAATGATATGAAGGATAAGATCGACGTCCTGCTGTCCGACTATCCAGCCATTGACATCAACGCAATGGGGTTTCCTCGTGGATGGGAAAGCGAGCCATTATGGAATCCTCCTATTGTTTAGCAGATTGTGAGTCTTTTGAAATGTTTTTTTCAAACACAAAGAGATAGTTTATGTACCTCAAAGAGAATATGATAAATATTATTAAGAGAGCAAAAAGAATGGCCGAATTCCTTGGTCATTCCAAAGATTTGATTACTCTCTCTCTCAAATACTCACCTACAATAGCTTATACATTATTAAGTTGCGCGGGCACCCGCGTCAATATACGGCTTTCTTTGCATCCGTGCAAGGGAAGCCGCAGTGTTTTTTATCCTAAAGGAATAAAGAGAATAATATAAATAATTAAATCATAAAAACAATGACAACACATCAACCTTTTAGAAGATTGCTTTCAAGGATAGCCATGATGCTATTCATGATGATGCTCACGACCATGACGGCGTGGGCAGCAGACGAAACGAAGACGTTTGAAAACGCCACTATTCAGAAGGGCAACACAGGGCAACTGACTTACAATGGTGAAATCCTTTTCAGTGCCGTGGGCAATGAGACTGTTAAAAAGTCGACAAGCAGCGGCCAAGTAACGCTCCTTCCTCCAATTAACGATGCAGGAGAGGTCGAAGAGGGTACGGTCAGATTCTATCCGCGCATCAGCGGCAAGGTGAAGAGCATCGTTTTCTCAAGTGCATATACGACAACGGCCGGCGGTTACGTGAAATTTGGTAAAGGCAGCACATGGACCAACCCCGTATCGGAAACCATGACTGGCAACAATGCTTGGACTTCTATCTCATTCACCAACAGCGATGGCATCCAACTTGACAACGAGGGTGACTATCTCGAAATCAAGTTGTTTGGAACGGCACAAGATGGCGGCGGTATTATATCCAAAGGCTCCATCACAGTCACCTACGAGCCTACGTCATCGGTGCAGACGCACACACACAACTTCTCGTATAGCCAGAACGGCAGCACGCTGACTGCCACCTGCGCCCACAACGACGGAAAGGATTGCAGCCTTGCGTCGGACAACTGGCAGGTTTCGACGACGCTGACTCCACCGACTAACGCCGCCTACGAGCAATATAGGTATCACCCTGCCACGCTGTCGAACATTGCGCTTTTCACGACGGAGACGGGAGCCGCGGTGGGCGACATCACCTACGTGAACAATACGACTGGCGCAAGCCTCGGGACCTCATCGCCACATGACGTAGGAGCCTACACTGCCAGTGTCACCATCACCGCAGGAGGCACGGGCTACACGCTGACGACGAGTTATAGCGTGGGAACATTCTGCGGCATCAACACCAACTATCCGCAGTTCACTACCGACAAGGAAGGAAATTATTCCATTGACGGTGAGACCGTCACCCTCACCTTCACGTCGCTGTATGGCGAGACATTGACGGGGCTGACCGTGACGGGCGCAACGACAAACTACAGCATCGGCAGCGGTATCACTGACAATGGCAACAACACCTACACATTCACCATGCCTCAGGAAGAAGTCAGCATCGGCGCTACGTTCACAGCACCCGACGCCAGCCACTTCGAGCAGAACGGCGACACCTACACCATCAAGACCGCCAACGGCTGGGGCTGGTTCTGCTTTGCCACGAACTACGACTTGGCTCCCGACGGCTTCAGCGGCAAGAACGTGAAACTCGACGCAGACGTCAGTTCGTCGGAGATGGCAGGCACGAGCGGTCACCCGTTCAAGGGTACGTTTGACGGACAAGGCAATACGCTGACCTTTAACCGCACTGCCGCCGAGGACTTCTGCGCCCCGTTCCACTACATCAATGGCGCCACCATCAGCAACCTCCACGTCCAGGGCACCATCACGGGCGGCAACTATGAGCGCTCAGGCGGTCTGGTGGGCCATTCCGAGGGCAATATCACCATCAATAACTGCCGCGTGAGCACCGAAATCAGCACCACAGTCAGCGGCGTTGCCTTTCACGGCGGTGTCATCGCATTTTGGTATGACTCAAACGTCGCCTGCACCGTCACGGGCTGCGTCTATGACGGACTGATATACAACCCGAACGAGGCCGACGCGACCACCTACTGCAGCGGCTTCATAGGAAACCTCTTTGGAAGTAATCTGATCGTCACGTTCACCGACTGCCTCTTCGCCCCCGCTGCATACGGCACGGGCAAATACACACTGGGCGGCAACTGCTTCACGTTCGTCTATCCAAACAGTGACCCGACCTACAACATGACGAACTGCTACTACACCAGCACCCTCGGCAATAGGCAGGGCCGCCCCGCAGCCACGGCGACCGTCGCGCCCGCCAACCTCGGCAATGAGACCACCGACCACGGAATGGTGGATGGCTACGAGAACGGTTTCCTCTACAACGGCAACTACTACACGCCGAAATACGGCGACGCAGTGGTTGAATACCGCTTCAATGAGTGGAATGAGAGGGCCGACGTGACCATCAACGGCACGAACGATGACCAAACAGGCGTCAACGTCGTGGGCGTGAACATCACGGAGGAGGTCGGCAATATCAAGAGCGTGACCTACAACCGCCCGTTCACCGCAGCACAGGCTGCGACGGTGATACTGCCGTTCAACTATATCTGCAACGGCAGCGAGGGCGGCAAGTTCTACGAGTTTGTCGGAGTTAGCGGCTCGTCATCAGTAATGGAGGACGGCAATCAGGTGACCTCGCTGACGGCCAACACACCGTATATTTTCATGCCGACCGCCACGGCGATGTCATTCCCGAACATCGAGAACATGACGGGCGGAGCGGTGACGCTGAAGCCCACCGCAGGCGACCACGAGGTGACTTCCGGCAGCTGGAAACTGGTGGGTTCGTATACTTCCAAGACGTGGGCGGCAGAAGACCCGGAAATCAGAAAGGCTTATTTTATCAATAATGAGGGCGCGCTGGAAAAGATCGAGCCAGGAATGACAACTCTCCCGACTTCATGTTATCTGCTGAAAGAATCTGAAAACTTCACTATCTACGACAGCGGCTCCGATGCCGAGAACAACACAACGGCCATCGAGACGGCTGCCGCAAGCGGCAAGACGTATGACGTGACGCTCGCCGGCCGCACACTCTTCAAGGACGGCAAGTGGAACACGCTGTGCCTGCCGTTCGCGCTGAGTGCCGAGCAGATTGCCGCACACGCAGACTTCAGCGGAGCCACGCTGATGGAGTTGGACACGGACGGCAAGAACGGCTTCGACCCGACGGACGGCACGCTCTACCTGACGTTCAAAGCCGCCACGGCCATTGCGGCAGGAGTGCCGTATCTGGTGAAATGGGACGCTGCGGGCACGGACTTCACCTCACCCACGTTCAGCGGCGTGACCATCAACGCAACAGCTACGACCACGGTGAGCGACGCTGACGGGGATTTGCAGGAGGTACAGATGGTGGGCAGCTACTCGCCCGTGCCGGTAGTGGCCGACGACAAGAGCATCCTTTTCCTCGGCGAGGCGAACACGCTGTACTACTCGTCCATCGACCGCGACATCCGTTCATGCCGTGCCTACTTCTCGGTGCCCTACATCAAGCAGAATGCTGGAGCCAAGGCCCGCGCCTTTGTATTGAACTTTGACGGTGAAGAAGCGACAGGCATTCTTGAGGTCTCTGCCGATTTCGATGAAAAGAAAGATGATACATGGTATTCGTTGGACGGCGTTCGTCTTAACGGAAAGCCTACTCAGCGAGGATTGTATATCAATAATGGTAAAAAAACACTTATCAAATAAACAATATGAAGAAAGACTATAAGAAGCCCTCTATGACGGCAATTGAGTTGCAACACATGACAAGGCTTTTGGCTGGAAGTGGTGATGTGAAAGGGTTGCGGTCAAACGGTTGGAATGAACCAGAAGATGAACTCAATCTTAACAATCAGGGTGGCGGCAGCAGCATTTGGGACAGATAAGAACCAAATCATAATCAATGAAGAAGTAGCGGCGTTCAACTCCAGAACGTCGCTACTTTCATTGGTATAGGTCTGATGCAAAGAAAGAGAGTGTTATCTTGTTACTCTTTGCTCAATCCGCTTACGCCTGTTCTTCCAGAGCCTATGTAACTCTTCCTGATGCTCCGCTTCATCGGTGTATAGGAACTCAATATAATCAGCCTTCTCAGCCCATTCCTTATTGGGTCTCGCAAACTCACGAAGCAGCACATACTTCTTCTCGATGGTGTTCAGCCTGGCATTGTCATGGGCTATGATACAGGTGAGGAAGATGGAAGTCAACCAAACACAGAACATGACAATCCTGAACCACCACTTTACATAGCGGTCGGCAAAGAATCGACGCACATAGTACCAGGGCAGAAGAAAGAACAGATAGCCAGGCACGCCTTTCAGACTTGTCGGGCGTTCAGGCTTGGTGATGAAGGTCGCGTTGGTGTGTCCCTTCCCAATCACCGTCGTCACGGCAGCTTCCACAATGTTCCTGTCTATGACTGTCACAGCAGGAGTGGCTGGTTTTTCCTTGGCTTCTGCCAATTCCTGACGATATTGTTCGAGTAACGTCATTACATCTTCGGGGATGTCCTGCTTACCTTCTACGACAAACCTGTTTTGGTGCTGTTTGAGATAAGCTTCTATCGCAGTTGCCACTGCCTTATTGAAGTCAATGAGGGAAAGAGCATATTTAGCCATATCTGTATCGCCCAAGTTCCATAGTTTCTTGGCTTCTTCAAGGTTGCGGTTGTTGATGGCTTTCAATACCTCATCAAGCTTCTGGTACAGGTCATCAACACTGTATTCTGACTCGTCCTTTAGTGGGGTCTGTTTGTTTCGTGCCATAGTTATCTGCGTTTACGTGGTTTATAACTGTTCTTGTTCTTCTCATCGTCATCATCATCGTCTCTCCAGCCACCAGATGCGCCACCTCCGCCGCCAGAGGAAACAGGTGCGACATTGGGCTGCAGCAGAACGTCAACAATCGCTTCACCTATACCGCTGCCAGATGATGACCCATCGGAAGGTGTGGTCTCCTGTTCAACAGCATCCTCGGAAGGTTGACGTGTCCCACCTGACATGAGCGAGAAGTCAAAGGCATCGTTGATGTCGAAGGGCTTCTCCTGTTCCTGATGAAGTTGTAGCGGTTCATCGTCCTGATGGTCATCGACGTGTATCACATTGTACATCTGCTTGTCGATATTAGCGAATGACAGCGAACGATCAATCCTACTTCCTGCAAAGGTGACGTTGCGTTTGCTGTCCGTGAAGGTCACGCCACGAATGTTGCCGTCCTTGTCTTTCACGAAGTCTAATGATATGCCCTTTGCGGCAAGCAACTTGCGCAGCTCGTCCCATGTCACGCTCTCCTTGACAGCAGCGGTTATGCTGTCAAACAGACGGTACTTGATGGCATCCTTACCTTTCAGGCGTTCACGCCTCACTTTGTCCTTCCCCTTGCCGAAGGTCAGACCGTACTCACGGGTCAATGCCTTGGTAATGGCGGCAGACTTTGTGTAGCTGGTATCGCCCTTGATACCATTGCCGTCATTATCGACACGGTTATAGACGATGTGGATATGAGGGTGTGGCTGGTCGAAGTGACGGAATATCACATACTGTGTGTTCACTATGCCCATACGCAGCATATACTCCTTGGCTATCTTGGCAATCTTCTCGTCATCCAGTTTCTCCTGGTCATCAGGAGAGAAGCTGAGTGAAATGTGTCCGACAAAATTTTGGATGGTGGGACGGGCTTTCGCCTGTGCCTTGAAACTGGCAGTGATAGTGGCATTCGATGAGAGATTCACCCCATAGGATGCGATTATCACCGTATCTTTCTTGATGATGTCATTGGCGTAGTTGACCAATCCACCGAAACCTTCTCCTGTAGAAATCTGAGCTATCATCTGTTAATCTGTCATTGGTTGTAAACTGAATTGTCCCCACCTCCATGCAAAGTATCTTCCCCAACATGTTAGGCTTTGTTCCTGCATGGTTCATCTATCCTGAAATCTGGTCACTTCTCGCTTATTCTGATGAGCAAGTCATCGACTTTCCTCACCACATTGGCTACCTCGATTGCCATTTGCTGGAAGCCGTAGGTGTTCGCCTGTCTTGCCAGTTGGTTCAGATTGTTCGCCATGCCTGAAAGGGAGCGAAGCATTGACACCTCTTCCTTGGTGAAGGGTTCACAGACATAGCCGTTGATGGCAAGCTCATAGACGATGGTTGACAACGGCTGTCCCGTCCTGCGGCTTCGGTTCATCAGCTTGCGATGGTTCGCTTCGTCGAAATAGACCTTCACAGGATAGAGGCGCAGCTCGTTCTCTGGCTTCTTCGGGCGACCGCCCTTGCTGTTCTTCTCCTTGGGTGTTTGGGGATTCATACGTTGTAAAGTGCTGGATGGGACATCTGGCTAATTCCGGCTTTTTGAGCCGTGGTTTTGTGGGACGCAAAACCTATACTTGCTCCCCCAAACACCTTAAAA